>CALOFL010000016.1:0-7835 GCA_942492615.1 Candidatus Krumholzibacteriia bacterium | reverse complement strand
TGATCGAACAGCTCAACAAATACTACTACAACAAGTTCTACGTGCGCCCCTACAAGGAACTCGAAAACATCTACTACCACCTGATGGAAGCCGTCCGTGACTCGGAGATCAAGGAGCAGATCACGGACTGGTTCTTCAAGATCAAGGAACGGCGCAAAAAATACGGGACCTACAAGTTCGAGCGCAACCTGCTCTTCGACGTGGTGCCGCTGGGCTCGGCCCACTTCGCCCAGCTGATCAAGGCCAAGGGCCCCAACATGATGATGAGCGGGGCCTGCGCTTCCACCACCCAGGCCGTGGGTGTGGCCGAGGACTGGATCCGCACCGGCCGCTGCGACCGGGTGATGATCGTGGGCGGCGAGGCCTCGACTTCCGAAACCCAGAGCCCCTGGATTGCCTCGGGCTTCCCTGGCCCTGGGGGCCGCCAGCATCAAGGAAGTCGTCACCGATGCGGCCAAGCCTTTCGATGCGGAGCGCAACGGCACCATCCTGGGGGCCGGGGCCGTCTCCATGATCATCGAGCGCGAGGACCGCACCCGCGAACGCGGCTTGAACGGCCAGGCCGAAATCCTGGGCACCTACATCGGCAACAGTGCTTTCCACGCCACCCAGATCGACCAGCAGCACCTCACCTCCGAAATGGCGCGCTTCGTGCGGCGGGTGGAGAACCACCACGGGATCGACCCGGCCGAGTACACCCGTTCTTTGATGGTCTTCATGTCCCACGAGACCTTCACCCCGGCCCGCGGCGGAAGCGCCTCGGCCGAGGTGGGTTCGCTCAAAAAGACCTTTCCGGACCACTACCGCAACATTACGATTACCAACACCAAGGGCTTTACCGGCCACACCCTGGGCGCCGCGATCGAGGACGCCGTCATGATCAAGGCCCTGCAGGAAGGCCGCGTGCCGCCCATCGCCAACCTCACGCATGTGCCCGAAGAGTTCGAGGACCTGCGTTTCAGCTGCGGTGAGAACGGCTGCGGCTACGAGTACGGCCTGCACTACGCCGCCGGTTTCGGCTCCCACTTCGCCTTCCTGATGGTGCGGCGCATCGCCGAAAACCAGGCCGCCGACAACCCCGTCTACCAGGACTGGCTGCGGCGCATATCTGGTCTGAAACGCCCCCAGCTCAAGATCATCGACAACACCCTGTGTATCGATCCCAACGTGCTATCCGAAGTGGCGGCCCCCGCGGTCGAGCCTGCGGAACCGCCGACGCCGGCATCGGCACCGGTACCGGCGGCTGCCGCAATCCCCATGGCCGCCGACAACACGCCGGATCTCCTGGCCGCCGTCAAGACCATCATCGCCGAGCAGACCGGCTACACCGCCGACATGCTCGAGGATGAGCTCGACCTGGAAGCCGATCTCGGCATCGACACCGTCAAGCAGGTGGAGATCTTCGGCAAGGTCTCGGCCCACTTCGGGCTCGACGTGCCCGAAGATCTCCGGTTGAACGACCTCAACACCATCGCCAAAATTGGCGGCTACCTGAACGAACGCGTCGCTCCGGACACGACGCCGGCATCCACACCGGCAATAGTTGCAGCCGCAACCCCCGTGGCTACCGATACCGCGCCGGATCTCCTGGCCGCCGTCAAGACCATCATCGCCGAACAGACCGGCTACACCGCCGACATGCTCGAGGACGAGCTCGACCTGGAAGCCGATCTCGGCATCGACACCGTCAAGCAGGTGGAGATCTTCGGCAAGGTCTCGGCCCACTTCGGGCTCGACGTGCCCGAAGACCTCCGGTTGAACGACCTCAACACCATCGCACGAATCGGCGACTACCTGAACGAACGCGTCGCCCCGGACACGACGCCGGCATCCACACCGGCAATAGTTGCAGCCGCAACCCCCGTGGCCGCCGACAGCGCGCCCGATCTCCTGGCCGCCGTCAAGACCATCATCGCCGAGCAGACCGGCTACACCGCCGACATGCTCGAGGACGAGCTCGACCTGGAAGCCGATCTCGGCATCGACACCGTCAAGCAGGTGGAGATCTTCGGCAAGGTCTCGGCCCACTTCGGGCTCGACGTGCCCGAAGACCTCCGGTTGAACGACCTCAACACCATCGCCAAAATCGGTGACTACCTGAACGAACGCGTTGCCCCGGCAGACGCACCGGCGCCGGCGGCTGCCGCAGCCCCCATGGCCGCCGACAGCGCGCCCGATCTTCTGGCCGCCGTCAAGACCATCATCGCCGAGCAGACCGGCTACACCGCCGACATGCTCGAGGACGAGCTCGACCTGGAAGCCGATCTCGGCATCGACACCGTCAAGCAGGTGGAGATCTTCGGCAAGGTCTCGGCCCACTTCGGGCTCGACGTGCCCGAAGACCTCCGGTTGAACGACCTCAACACCATCGCACGAATTGGCGACTACCTGAACGAACGCGTCGTCCCGGACGCGACGCCGGCAACACCGGCCGCCGCCATGCCGGAGGCCGCCCGCACGAAACATACCCCGGCCGACGCCGGCCCTGCGGACAGCCCGGTCAAACGGATGGTCGTCCGGGCCGTTCCGGCCGCACCGGCCACCGCTCGCGCGGGTTGGTTCAAGGGCCGTCGGGTTCTGTTGACGGCCGATCACCAGGGGTTTGCGGCGCTGATGGCGGCGCGGATCAAACGCGACGGCGGAACACCGGTAATCATCGGCGACACAGCGGAGGCCGACATGACCTGCGACTGGTCGACCCCGGCCGCCGTCAAAGCCGTCGTCAAAGCAATTGAAGACCGATACCCGGACATCGACGGTCTTCTGCACCTGCTCCCATTGGACGGCCTCCGCGATGAAGCGCGATTCGATCAGCTTACGATCGACCAGCGCCTCAAGCAGTTCTTCACCCTTATTCAGGGGCTCTACCGCGTGTTGAACCGTCCGGAGACCTTTATCGCCATGCCGGCCTGCAATGCGGCTGTCCTGCCTTACGGCGAATCGACCGGCCCTGTCGATCCGGTGGCCGCCGGTCTGGCCGGCCTGCTCAAGACGGTCAACAAGGAACTGCCGCAGACCCTCGTGAAAGTCGTCGACTTTGAAGCGGAGATGTTCGCGCGCCCTGATAGTGTGATCGATAAATTCATCGACGAACTGACCGCCGGGGACCGGCGCGTGGAATGCGGTTATCGCGGGAATCAGCGCTGGGTGCTGCAGCTCGCACCGGCCGCGCCCACACAGACCGGCGCAATGGTCCGCGCCGACGACACCGTGCTGGTGACGGGGGGCGCCCGCGGCATCACCTTCGAAATCCTCAAGCGTCTGGTGCAGGCCGATCCCGTGCGCCTGGAAATCCTGGGACGCAGCGACATCGAGGGTCTCGATCCCAGCCTGGCCGGCCCCGATCTCCGCGAGGCCGACATCATGGCCCGGCTTAAAACCGAAATGCCGGGCGCCAAACCCCTGGAAATCAAAAAGGCCCTGGACCGGGTGATCAAGCTGCGCGAATCGGCCGCCAACCTGGAGACCCTGCGGGCCATGGGGGCCCGGGTGACCTATCACGCCGTGGACGTCACCGATGCCGACGCCGTAGGCCAGACCATCCGGACCACCGGTGGTATCGAGGTTCTCATCCATGCCGCCGGTATCGAGGAAAGCCAGATGATCCCGAAGAAAACCAGGGCTTCCTTCGACCGGGTCTTCGACACCAAAGTGGCCGGCCTGCAAAATATCCTGGCGGCGCTCGATCAGAAGAAGCCCCGCAGCCTGATGACCTTCTCGTCGGTCACGGCCCGTTTCGGCAACGAAGGCCAGGTGGACTACACCGCCGCCAACGACATGATCGCCAAAATGCTTCTGGAATTCCGCCGCCGGAACCCGGAGACAGTCGTGAAGATCTTCGACTGGACGGCCTGGGAGGGCGCCGGTATGGCCACCAGCGAAACCGTCAACAAGGTCCTGCGCGAGCGCGGCCTGACTTTCCTGCCGCTGGCCGACGGTGTGGCCCATTTCATGAACGAACTGGGCGACGCCCACAACCCCGAGGTGGTTTTCTCGGGCCTGGACCGGGCCTTCGACGCCGACGGTCTGATGGTGCCGGACACGGCCGACACGCCACGTATCGCCCCGTTTCTCGATATACAGATGGAAGCGCGCAACGGCCGGCGCGTCTATGGCCGCACGCTCGACCTCGAACGCGACCTGTTCCTGCTGGACCACGCCCGTGAGGATGTCCCCATCTTTTTAGGCGCCACCGGAATCGAGGCCATGGCCGAAGCCGCCGCCACCCTGGCGGCCCCCGGTCACGTCCTGCGCGAGCTCAAGGACTTTGCCATCCCCTACGGGATCAAGATCCTGAAAAAGCGGCCCAAGGAAATCATGGTCGAAGCCGCGCCGACCGGCCGGGGGAGCGACACCTTCCTGTGCCGGATCACCTCCCAGTTCCACAATAAAAAAGGCGTGGCCATGGGGGATCCCAAACAGCACTATAACGGCACCTACACCTTCGGCCCGGCCGAAGGGGCCCCGGCCGCCATCGCCGTTCCGGAGTTCCACCCGGTCGACTACGAGGGCGATATCCAGGACCTGCTCTACCACCCGGCGCGACTTTTCATGGACGGGCTCTTCCGCACGGTCGAGGACATCCTGTCCTTCGAGGAGGACCGCCTTATTTCGCGGATCCGCAGCGCCAGCGAGCGGCCCTTTTTCGCGGACGACGCGCGGCCGGCCTTTCTGACCGACGTGGCCATCGTGGACGCCATGTTCCAGACCGGCGGCATGCTGGAGGTCATGACCACCAACATCATCGTGCTGCCCTACACCATCGGCCGCATGCACTTCCACCAGCCCGTAATGCCCGGACAAACATACCTGTGCATCACCCAGCGCATCGCCCAGGGGCAGGAAACCAACACCTACCGGCTGCAGTTGGTGGATGCCGAAGGGCAATGCTATATCACCATCGAGGACTTCGAAATGGTGCAGGTGGACCATTTGAACGCGGAGGACCAGATCGTCGGTCGACTCAATGCCGGTGCCCGTCGGCGGCACGCCTCCTGACCGCCGGCAAGCATATCGTCGGACCGCCCGGACTTGCATGCACGGGCGATCCGATGTTGGCCCTTTATCCTGCACCGCGCACCGGACGACGTGCATGAACGAAGAAAACACGCCGGCCATCGATGCCGCCATCGACATCGACTGGCACCCCAACCCCGCCTGCGGCCTGTGCCATGCCATCGATGGACTGACACTCGCCCTGGTGCCCATCGGCGGCTTCCTGGAACACTACCTGCCGGAACTGCCGACCGCTGACCTGCGCGTGGCCCGCCCGCTGACCCTTGCGGCCGGAGACTTCACCCGCCCCCTGCTGGCACCGGCGGAACTGGACCGGGTCAACGCCTTCAAGAGCCGTAAACGGCAGGCCGAGTGGATGGCCGGCCGTCTGGCGGCCAAAACCCTGGCCGCCGTCAGCACGCCCGCGGCCCCGGCGCCCGCCACTATCGAAATCGCGTACCACCCCGAAGGGGCGCCCTATCTCCAACACCGGCCGGACCTGTCGCTTTCCATCTCCCACACCCACGACTATGCCATGGCCGGCCTGGGCCACCGCGCCGGAATGGTGATCGGACTGGATCTGGAAAAAAAACGCCCCCTGGAGATCGACTACATCCTGCGGACGGCCTTTTCGGACCGCGAACGCCGCCGCCTGGATCCCGCCGATCAGGACCGTTTCTTCGCCTGCTGGACTCTCAAGGAAGCCTACCTCAAATACCTCGGCCGGGGGTTTCGCGAAAACCTCAAGCGGGTCGAAATCCTGGAGGGCACGAACATCCGGCATCACGGGCAAACCGTTGCCGGACTCAGCGTGCAGGTCCTGCACCCCTTTCCGGACTACACCCTGGCGGTCGTCTCCGACCCGCAACCCTTATAAGTGTTTACTATAAATTAATTTCAATCCCTGCCCTTGTATGTTAAGGTTGCAACCGCACATGGATTAAACGGGGTCACGGGCCATGGGGAGGCCGGGCTCCGCAGCGCCGCACCAGCACCGCGGCTGGCGGTCCCGTATGCACGGGAGCCGGCCGGCTGAAGGAGGAGAACAATGGCCAAACAGCATCTGGCGGCCATGGTCGATGCGAGTTGTCGCCGCCACGGCCAGGAAATCGCCATGCGCTACAAAAGCAACGGGGCCTGGCAGGCAATCACCTACAGGGATCTCGGCGAGAAAATCCGGCAGGTATCCGGGGCCTTGATCGCCATGGGCATCCAGCCCGGCGACATGGTCGGTATTTTCTCCCAGAACCGTCCGGAATGGACCATCGCCGATTTCGGCATTCTGGGCGCCGGCGCCGTGAGTGTGCCCATCTATGCCACCAATACCGCCGACCAGGCCGAGTATATCGTCCGCGATGCCGAACTGCGGATGATCTTCGTGGGCGACGACAAGCAACTCGCCCAAGTGCAGTCCTTTGCCGCGCAATATCCCGGCCTGGAAACCATCGTCACGTTTGACGATTCCGGCAGCGACGCCACGCTGACCTTCCCGGCGCTGATGGCCAGGGGCGCC
The DNA here is from genome assembly GCA_942492615.1 of Candidatus Krumholzibacteriia bacterium. GTDB lineage: Bacteria > Krumholzibacteriota > Krumholzibacteriia > LZORAL124-64-63 > LZORAL124-64-63 > CALOFL01. Next base: position 1,327 of record CALOFL010000016.1, on the reverse strand, counting down.
GGCGGCGAGCATGCCGAGGAAAGCGCCCGGCGCATCCGGCAGACCGCCCCCGAGAGCCTGGCCAGCATCATTTATACGTCCGGCACCACCGGTGAACCCAAGGGAGTGATGCTCAGCCACGCCAATTTCCTCCACCAGATCGCGGCCGTGGACGCCAATTTCGATGTCGGCCCCGCAGATCGCTCCCTGTGCTTCCTTCCCTTGAGCCATGTCTATGAACGCAGCTGGTCCTACTATGTCTTCAGCTGCGGGGCTCAGAACAACTACATCCAGAATCCACGCGAAGTCCTTCAATACTTAGGCGAAGTGCGCCCCACGGCGATGGTGAGCGTTCCGCGGCTCTACGAGAAGATCTACGCCGCCGTCATGGACAAGCTTGAAAAAGCCTCAACCGGAAAAAAACGGCTGTTCCGCTGGGCCCTGAACGTGGGCCGCCGCCAGGCCGAAGCCCGCCAGGCCGGAAAGGTGCCCGGCCTCGGGCTGCGCCTGACCCATCGCCTGGCCGACCGCCTGGTGCTGCGCAAACTCCGTGACATCGTGGGGGGCGACAAGAACTTCTTCTCGGCCGGCGGGGCGCCGCTTTCCAAAGACATCGAGGCCTTCTTCCTGGCCGCCGGGCTGCTGGTCTGCCAGGGCTACGGGCTCACTGAAACCGCCCCCATGGTCACCTGCAACGCGCCCCGCGACTTCAAATTCGGTACGGTGGGCAAACCCGTTCCCAATTGTGACGTCAAAATCGGGGAGGACGGCGAAATCCTGGTGAAAGGCCCCAACGTCATGCAGGGTTACTACAAGAAACCGGAGGCCACGGCCGAGGTGCTGAAAAACGGCTGGTTGCATACCGGCGACGTGGGCTTTGTCGACGACGACGGCTTTCTGGTGATCACCGACCGGATCAAGGACCTGATCATCACCTCGGGGGGCAAGAACATCGCGCCCCAGCGCATCGAAACCGCCGTCGGCCGCGACCACTACATCGAACAGGTCACCACGATCGGGGACCGCCGCAAATATGTCAGCGCCCTGATCGTCCCGTCCTACGAAGCCCTTGAAAGCTACGCCCGTGACCAGGGGCTGTCCTGGCAGACCCGGGAGGAACTCCTTCAAAATCCCGCGATCATCGCCTTCTATCGCGCGCGCATCGACCGCCAGTCCACGGAACTGGCCGGTTTCGAAACCATCAAGGCCTTTACCCTGCTGCCCCGGGAGTTCACCCAGGAAAGTGGCGAAATCACCCCCACCCAGAAAATCAAGCGCAAGATCGTGGCGGAACACTACCGCCACGAGATCGAGGCCATGTACCCGAATGACTGATTTTATTACCCCG
>CALOFL010000015.1:0-96693 GCA_942492615.1 Candidatus Krumholzibacteriia bacterium | reverse complement strand
CCGAGGAGAATGAAAATAGTGGTGAATACCCCCCGAAATCCCAGCCATTTATCCAGACAGGTCCCCACAAAGAAACAAAATACGATGCAGCCGGCCATGGTCAGCCCCAGCTGCATGACAATGGTCAGGTTTTCTGCCCAGTCCCTGTTTTTTTTGTAGTTGAACAAACAGCTTTTCCGTTTTGATTCATTGGTCTTCTTTTTTCATCCACCTTTGTTTTTCGCGGCGGACAGGATGGTGCAAAAATACATTGACCACTGAGGGAAAAAGGGCTTACCGGCGACAGCGCATGATGGAACGGCATTTGCTGTGCCGCCGGTATTTTGTAGACGACAACTAATTTTAGAATAGCGGCAGAAATAACAAATCATGTTCAGCATTGTCAAGCGGTGATATAGAAGTGCTCGGATATGAAACACATTTGTCAACAAGCCACAAAATCCCTATGCCCCCCGCTTACCTTCATCGAACGGCCAGACGGATCGCGTAATGAACGGTTGTATTTTTCCAACCGCGCTTGGGGATCTTCTGGTTGTTTTCTTTTCTGGATCAGCATACCATGACGGACACGCACCATAACCTGTAAATGGAGGAATCCATTTGACCACATATAGCCGAATTACCATCCTGGGTTCAGGCACCTGCGTGCCCTCGCTGGTGCGCAACCCATGTTCATTTTTGATGCAAACCGGTGGGGAAAACCTGCTTTTCGACTGCGGACCGGGGACCATGCGCCGCCTGCTGGAAATCGGCGTCTCCATATTCGATATATCCCATCTCTTTCTCAGTCATTTCCACCCGGACCACAGCGGAGAACTGGCATCTTTTCTCTTCGCCCTGAAGTATCCGGCACCCTCGCCCCAGAAACGGCCCCTGACCATCGTCGCGGGAAAAGGATTCCTCTCCTTTTTCGAACGCCTGAAAACAGTATACGGCGACTGGATTGTGCTGCCGCCCGACCTGTTCGCCGTGATTGAACTGGACACGCGCAAGGCTGATCGGCATGTGTTTCCCCATTTCACCGCCTCCTCCATGCCTGTGGCTCACCGGCCCGAAAGCCTGGCCTATCGCATTGTCGACAGCAATGGCAAAGCACTGGTCTATTCCGGAGATACGGATGTTTGCGACAGCCTGACCGCCATCGCAGCGGATGCGGACCTGATGATCTGTGAATCCGCCTTTCCCGATGACCAGAAAGTCGATGGCCACCTGACCCCCTCGCTCGCCGGAAGGGTCGCCCAGGCGGCTGCGGTCAAACGGCTGGTGCTGACCCATTTTTATCCGGTGTGCGAAACAGCCGATATTGAAAATCAATGCCGAAGCGCCTATAATGGACCGATTGTACTGGCGCAGGATTTGATGACCCTTACCCTTTAGACGGAAAACATGCGATACTATCCGGTAAACCTCGACATTCGTGAACGGCCCTGCCTGGTGGTCGGTGCCGGGCGGGTTGGTGCCCGCAAAGTGAAGACCCTTATCCAGTGCGGCGCAATGGTAACCGTGGTCAGCCCCGAGGCCTCTTCATCGATTTTACAATTGGCCGCGGACAGGGCGATCGTCCTGAAAGAACGCCCTTATCGATCATCGGATGTGGACGGCATGTTTCTGGTGATCGGTGCAACTGATGACGAAACGCTGAACCGGCGGATTCATGCCGACGCGGAGCATCGCCACCTGCTGTGTAATATTGCCGATCGGCCGGAAATCTGCAATTTCGTCCTCCCGGCGATTGTTCGACGCGGTGACTTTGTGATGGCGATTTCCACTGCCGGGAAAAGCCCCGCCTTCGCCAAACATATCCGCAAACGCCTCGAAGACCAATATGGCGCCGAATACGGCGAACTGCTCGACCTCATGGGGGCCATCCGGTCCAGGCTGCTGGCCGAGGCCCATGAGCCGGAAGCACATAAAACCCTTTTTGAACAACTCATCGCAGGAGACCTGCTCACCCTGGTAAAAAACAAGGCGGTTGGCCAGATTGACCATTTACTGGAAAAGGTCCTGGGTCCCGGCTTTCGATACGACCAGCTGATGACATCCAACCGACAGCCCGGGGAGTAAAATGGAACCTGTTTTCATCATCGCGACCATCATCTACATGTTCAGCTGTGCCGGCTATTTCGGTTATCTTTTTTTCCAGAAAGCCGCCCTGCAGCGGATAGCGGTTGGACTGATGGTCGCCGGGTTCGTCCTGCATACGGCGTCCCTGGTCGCCTGCGGGATCCGGGCGGGCAATTTCCCGGTCAACAACCTTCACGAGACGTTGTCGATCACCGCCTGGGCCATCGTCGTTGCGTTTCTGTCTTTTTCGTTCAGATATAAACTTAAAATACTGGGCATTTTTGCCGCACCGCTGGTCACCCTGACCATGATCGTAGCCTATGAGATGCCCAAGCCGGCGGCCCAGAACCCCCAGCTGTTCAAAAGCTGGTGGCTTGCCGCCCATATCATCACTATTTTTCTGGGCAATGCGGCCTTTGCCCTGGCCTGTGGTCTGGGCCTGCTTTACCTGCTTCAGGAAAACGCCATTAAAAAGAAAACCCGGGGCTTTTTCTTCAGTCGTCTGCCGTCCCTGGACCTGCTGGACACCACCGGCTATGCCTGCATCGTGGTTGGTTTTACGATGATTTCAATCGGTCTGGTTACCGGCATTGTTTACGCGAAGGCCGTCTGGGGACGGTTCTGGAGCTGGGACCCCAAGGAAGTCTGGTCGGCGATCACCTGGTTGTTATACGCAGCCCTGCTCCACGAACGCCTGACCGTCGGATGGCGGGGAAGACGGGCGGCCATCATGGCAATCATCGGATTTGTCGTGCTGCTTTTTACCTTTTTCGGCGTTAATTTTTTTCTTGAGGGTCACCACGGCACCTTTACGGCCATGTAAGTCACAGAAAGGATAGAAAATCGGTCCATCTTTGCCAGAGGCGCAGCATGCGCGGGCCGACAGTGATAGTGAACTATGCGCGATATTGTACTGCTTGGACTCAACCATAAGACCGCCCCTGTCGATGTTCGGGAATGCATTGCCTTTACGGCGGAAGAAACCGACCGGGCGCTGACGCTGCTGCGGGACAACCCGGCCATCGGTGAATCCGTCCTTTTTTCCACCTGCAACCGGATCGAACTGCTCATGGCCGTCGATGAACGCACGGTGGCGGTACCCATTGCCAAGCAGTTCATTGCCGAATTCAAAAAAATACCCCTGTCGGCGTTTGAAGATTCGCTTTATCAGTATGTGGGTGACGACGCCGTTCGGCATGCCTTTCAAGTTGCCGCCAGTCTGGACTCCATGGTGGTGGGTGAGCCACAGATACTCGGTCAGATGAAAGAGGCATATCGCAAGGCCACCCTTGAAAAAACCTCCGGCGTCATCCTTAACAAGCTGCTCCATCGCACCTTTTTCGTGGCCAAAAAAGTACGCACGGAAACCGGTATCGGCGATCACGCGGTGAGTATCAGCTACGCCGCCATTGAGCTGGGAAAGAAAATCTTCGGCGATCTGGAAGGCAAACGGGTCATGCTGATCGGCGCCGGGGAAATGGCCGAGCTGGCCGTTGAACACCTGATCCGCAACCGGGCCGGCACCATTACGGTGGCCAACCGAACCTTTGCCCGGGGCGTTGAACTGGCAAACCGGTTTCGTGGAAAGGCGATTAAATTCGAAGAAATTATCGACTGCATCAAAGAGGTGGACATCGTCATCAGCTCCACCGGCGCCAGCGACTATGTGCTTCGCAAAAATCAGATCAAGGAGGCCATGAAAAGTCGCCGCAACCGCAGTCTCTTTTTCATCGACATCGCCGTTCCCAGGGACATCGATCCGGACATCAACCGGATCAACAATGCCTATGTTTACGACATCGACGACCTCAAGGGAATCATTGACGATAACATCGAAGACCGCAACCGGGAAGCCGTCAAGGCGCAACGGATTATCGATGAAGCGGTAATTGGCTTTCGCAAGTGGTACGACGCCCTCGAAGTGGTGCCCACCATTGTTTCACTGCGCGGAAAGGTGGAAGCCATGGCCAGGCAGGAACTGGAAAAGACCCTGGGAGCGTTGAAGCACCTCTCCGACGCCGACAAGCGCGCCATCGAACGCATGACCGGTGCGCTGGTGAACAAAATTCTCCACGAGCCCACTGATTTTTTGAAAAAAGATGGCTGTTACGGCAACAAGTCGGCGTCCCTGGACCTGACCCGAAAACTCTTCAACCTGGAGGACAATCATTGAAGTCGATCGCTTTTTTATTTCCCGGACAGGGATCTCAAACCATAGGGATGGGACAGGATCTGTTTCAGGAATACGACATGGTCAGGGAAATCTTCGACGCGGCCGATGAGATTGCCCGTGCACCGATTTCACGGTACTGCTTCAAGGGCCCCATGGACACCTTGACGGAAACCGTCAACCTTCAACCGGCCATTACGGCCGTCAATCTGGCTTGCCTGGCTGCCATTCAGAATGCCGGTATCGACTGTCATTTTTCCGCCGGTCACAGCCTGGGTGAATACAGTGCCCTGACCTCAGCCGGGGTGGTTTCCATGGCAGATACCCTTCGTCTGGTATTCGAACGGGGGACCTTGATGCACCGGGAATCATTGAAGCACAAAGGTGCCATGAGCGCCATCGTTGGATTGGACATGGCGGCTGTGGACGTATTGATAAAAACCGGAATGAAAACAGGCGTGGTATCCATCGCCAATCACAATTCGGAGCAGCAAATCGTCATCACCGGCGCCCCTGAAGCGGTGGCGGACGTTTCCGAGGCGGCCAGACGACAAGGTGCCCGGGCAATCTCTCTGAAGGTCAGCGGAGCCTGGCACAGCGATCTGGTCAGAGGGGCGGAAGCCGATTTCATCGACTTTCTGGAACGGATTCCCTTTGCGTCTCCGACAAACACGGTCATTCACAACGTTACCGCTGACCGCTGCGATGACCCAAACGCCATTAAGCGGCTGATGGCCCTGCAGTTGTGCAGTCCGGTAAAATGGTACGATACGGTCCGCCGGCTGATGTCTGAAAACGTGGATGTTTTTGTGGAGGTGGGACCCAAGAATGTGCTCACCGGACTGCTGAAAAAAATTGTGCCGGCGGATTATGCCCACCAGGTATTCAATGTCCACGACATGAAAACACTGGAAGCCCTGGTTGCTGAACTGTCCTGATTTCACCCTCGCTGGAAAACAAAAAGACGACAACCCGGCAATACGGCATTGTCGTCTTTTTGTTTTAACCCTTTTTAATCTTCGGGTTCAATCCAAACGACGTGGGCCTTGTTGATAAACAGGGTTTTGCCTTTAACGTCCTGATAGCTGGCATCCACAATCACCAGAAAAGGACCCTTTTGCAGGGTCAGCAGATCGGAAACCCGCTGGTTGGGCGAAATATTGATGCGCCCCTGAACCGTTGATCCATCGATGGTTTTTATGGTTACGGTCCGATAATCGGTTTCATAGGCGCCTTTAGTCCCGGCCATGCTGCGTTCTCCTTGGTTGGCGGTTTGTCCGTGAATCAAATGGTTTCAATCGATTAAAGCGCAAAGTGGCTTCATCGGCAGGCGTCACGATAGCATAATATCGGTGAAAGAAAAATATTGAATCCGTGACGGTTGGCAGGTGCGACGATGGCACAATGCCCTTTACATGGCCATACCCTTGTGTTACTTTTACTTTTTTGTTGGGCTGGTAATAAATTACTCTTGCAGGATTGAGCGATGAAACCAAAAGACATTAAATTTTTTGAAGAGCTCCTTCACCAGCGGCTACAGGAACTGCTGAGCCATGCAGGCGAGACTGTTTCGGGGATGACGGAACAGAAAGAGAATTTTCCGGACCCCACGGATCGGGCAACGCTGGAATCGGATCGCAACTTCATGCTTCGAATTCGTGACCGTGAACACAAGCTGATCAAAAAAGTGAAAAAAGCGCTTGATCGGATCGAAAACGGCACCTTTGGTATCTGCGAAAAGTGTGGTGAAGACATTTCCATTGAGCGGCTCAAGGCAAGACCGGTCACCACCCAGTGCATCGATTGCAAGACCAAAGAGGAGGCTTTTGAAAAAGCCCTTGGCATCTGACCACCGTACCGGTATTGATCTGCACATCCATTCAACGGCCTCCGACGGCACACTGACGCCACCCGAAATACTGGCGATGGCGGTCAGACTCGGTTTGAAGGCCATTGCCATCACCGACCACGATACGCTCTCCGGTTCAGCAGCCGCCCTTGCCGGCGGCATTCCATCACCGCTTCAATTTCTGACCGGAATAGAAATCAGTGCGGAGGCACCCGATGGGTATCGGGTTAACGGCAGTGTTCATATTCTCGGATACGGGATCGATCTCAACCACCCGGCACTGACCACGCTGTTGCGTGTCTTGAAACGGGCCAGGGAGAACCGTAATCCTAAAATTATCGCACGCCTCAATGCATTGGGAATGGAACTGAGCACCGACGAGCTGGCCCGGGTTGTCGGCGATGCCACTGCCGGTCGGCCGCATATCGCCCAGTTGATGATTCAAAAGGGAATGGCGGATTCCATTGACGACGCCTTCGATCGGTTTCTGGGGAAAAACCGGCCCGCCTATGTAGAAAAATATCGCGTTCCCATGGCGGATGCAATTGGTGCCATCAACGAGGCGGGTGGTATTGCAGTGCTGGCGCATCCTTATCTGTGCGGCCTGACTGACCCGGCAACCTTCGATTCATTCCTGCTGGACCTTCGATCCATGGGATTGAAAGGCATCGAAGCCATCTATCCCCACCATCCGGAAGCAGCCACTGCCGAGTATTGCCGGCTGGCCCGGAAATACGACCTGGTGATCACCGGTGGCAGTGACTTTCACGGGGATGTCACACCGGAAATCCATATGGGTACCGGTGACGGCAGCTTTCATGTACCCTATTCCCTTTATGAAAAATTAATGGCGTGCCTGGGACGGTGACCATGGATGATCCAACACCGGCAGCCCCCACCCGGATGGATCTCGAGGATGCGCTCGAGTACCGCTTCAAAGACCCTGAACGGCTGACGGCTGCCCTTCGCCACAGTTCTTATGTCAACGAACAACCCCAGGCCGACGTGGCCAGCAACGAACGGCTTGAATTTTTAGGCGATGCGGTGCTGAATCTGGCCATCAGCCATTATTTGATGAAGCGATATCCGGATATGGCCGAAGGCGACCTGTCCCGAAACCGGGCGCACCTGGTCAATGAAACCCAGTTGGCCGCCATTGCCAGAGAAATTGACCTCGGCCCCCATCTGCTGCTGGGAAAAGGAGAAGCGATGACCGACGGCCGGGAGAAAAACTCCATTCTGGCCGATGCCACGGAGGCGGTGATCGCGGCTATCTATCTGGACGGCGGCTTTGATGCCGCGTTAACCGTTGTCGAAAATCAATTCCGCGAACGGCTTCGTACGGCCAGCCACGGGGGATATCAAACCGACTTCAAAAGCCGGCTTCAGGAACGCGTCCAGTCAACCTATCATGAAGTACCCCGATATCAGGTAATTGATGAGCGTGGTCCGGATCATGAAAAGATTTTCAGAGTCCGCATGACCGTCGCCGGATTGACCGCCGAAGGCGACGGAAAAAGCAAAAAAATGGCCGAACAGGAGGCCGCCCGGGCAGGCCTTGCGCTTCTGGAGCAATCCGCCTGACCATGCAAACCCGCGCCACCGTCAGACCGGCCGGCAGGCCATTGATCATTCCCCTGTTCATCCCCCACATGGGATGCCCCCACCAATGTGTTTTCTGCAACCAGCTGTCCATCACCGGCAAGGCCGCCCGAACGCCTTCACCGGACCAGATCCGTCGTGAAGTCAACCGGTTTTTGAAATACGGGAAAAAACGGCCATCGACCACCGAGATCTCATTTTTCGGGGGCAGCTTTCTGGGGCTTGAAAAAGCGACCATCCGTTCACTGCTGGGGGCAGCCATGCCCTTTATACAGCGAGCAGAGGTGGACAGCATCCGCTTCTCCACCCGGCCGGACACGGTCAACCGGAAAACCCTGGATCTGATAAACGGGTTTCCGGTCTCCACGGTGGAGATAGGCGTTCAGTCCATGAACGACCAGGTTCTGGATGCTGCCGGACGGGGACACCGGGCAGCGGACACGGTGGCCGCCACCGGCCTGCTGAAGGAACGGGGCTATCAGGTGGGCCTGCAGATGATGGTGGGGCTTCCCACGGACAACGATGCCGGCGCCCTGGAAACGGCACGCCGAATTGCCGTGTTGCAGCCTGATTTTGTCAGGATCTATCCCACCCTGGTGCTTAAGGGCAGCGTCCTGGCCAGACGGTTCAACGCCGGTCACTATCGCCCCATGGGACTGGCGGCGTGTGTCACCCTCGTGAAACGGCTGTACCTTTTTTTCAACACCCACCACATTCCGGTTGTCCGCATGGGGCTTCAGGCCTCGGATGGATTGACCCGGGCAGGCGACTTCATCGCCGGCCCCTACCACCCGGCCTTCGGCCATCTGGTGCACGGGGAAATCGTTCTCGATGCCATTTCCGCCATACTGGACGGAATGGAAAAACGCCCGGATCCCCTGACCATCACCACCCACCCCACCATGGTTTCACGCGTTCAAGGTCTGAACAAAAAAAATATCCGCCATCTGAAAACCGTGTTTGACCTGAAAGAAATTGCGCTCTTTCAGGATCCGGATATAGGCAGAACCCACCTGATGGTTGCCGGCCAGCGCGTTACCCTGCCACAGCGTCCTTAAACCCGGTCGCCCCTGCGCAAAACCACGTGTGAAATCGGTTGGACACGCATAATCTTTTCATCTGGCGGGTTCGAAAATGCATTCAAGATCGATGCTTGTCCGTTTCCCAAAAGAGTAATTTTCGTTGACCGCCGCAGTAACGTGAAAACCCCCGCCCATGCGGACGGGGGTTTTCAGGAGGTATGGATAATGGGTGCGCGAACGCGTGTTTCAGGGACTCAATCAGGCAGCCGGGGCTTTTTTTAACAACCGTGCAATCTGTTGGATCCAGATTCCGCTCAACAGATAGGAATAGAGCCACGTACCCAGGATGATCAAAATAAAGGCCTTGACGATGTCCATGGCACTGCCGTTCAGGGAAAAGGCCGGCACGTAGCCGAACAGAAACGGTCCCAGGTACAGAAACTTGGCGAACTTGAACGCGGCGAAGGCCGTGCGCCACATGTTGGCCTTGGCGATGGTCGCCCCCGCAAAGGCGGCGATGCAAACCGGCGGCGTGATGTTCGAATCCTGGGAGAGCCAGTAGACGATCATGTGGGCGGCGATTTCGTTGATGCCCAGATGGGTCAGGGCCGGCACGGCAACCACGGCCGTGATCAGGTAGGCCGCGGTGACCGGCACGCCCATGCCGAGAACGAGGGATGCCAGCGCGATAAACAGGATCGTGAGCACAAGAGAACCGCCGGCCAGTTCAATGACAATGTCGGCAAAGGTCAGCACCAGACCGGTAAAGGTCAATACGCCGATGATGATTCCGATGACACCCAGGGTGGCACCGATTTTCAGGCTGTTTTCCGTACCGGACCGCGCGGATTCGAGGAACCGCTTCAGGCCCAGGTTGATGGCCGGGCGCTGCTCTTTTTTAATCACATACCAGGCCACGCAGAGAACGATGGCTGAAAACACCATGGTCTTTTCGGAAAACAGGTGGTTGAAACTCCTGGCCGCCTCGGGCCCCACGGTCTTGCTGAGCAGCAGGGATATCATCTGGGTGGCCAGGACCAGGGCCATGATCACGGCCAGGGTGAAGTCGATACGCTTTTCCTGGTATTTATAGCTGACGATGATACAGGTGGCCAGCCCCAGGATGGCCGAGTAGCCGGGCGAGTAACCGGCCAGCATGAAGATGGTGATGATCACCAGGGGCAGGGTGTAGATCCACTCCTTTTTCAGGATCTCCATGGCGCTGTGCTCGGACCGTTCACCCACGATATTGTACATCTTGGCCTCGTAGTGCACCATGACGAAAACGCTGAAAAAATACATGAATGCCGGAAACAACCCCACCAGCATGATGCGCGAGTAGGGCACACCGGTCAGTTCGGCCATGATGAACCCGCCGGCGCCCATGATGGGGGGCATGAACATGCCGCCGATGGAGGCCGCCGGTTCGATGCCGCCGGCAATATGGGGCCTGAATCCTGCCTTTTTCATCATCGGGATGGTGAAGGTTCCCGTGGAGACCGTGTTGGCGATGGCACTGCCGGAAATGGAACCGAACAGGCCGGAAGCGATGACCGACACCTTGGCCGGCCCGCCGATTTTGTGCCCCACCGCGGCCAGGGGCCAGTCGATGAAAAATTTCTGGGCGCCGCTCTTTTCCAGGAAGGCGCCGAACAGGACGAACAGGATCACGTAGGTGGCCAGCACGTTGGCCATGATGCCGAAAACCCCGTCGCTCATGTAGTAGATGGTGGTGCACAGGTTGGGAAAGGTGTCGCCCGGATGGGCAAACAGGTCCGGGGCATAGGGTCCGTATACGCCGTATAACAGCATCACGGTGCCGATGATCACGAAGGCGTTGCCCACCACCCGCCGGGCCAGTTCGATGCCGATGAGCACCCCGACCACGGCAACGGTCTTGTCGATCGCGTTTTCCGCACCCGTCCGGTAGTTGATCGCCTCGAAATTGAGTATCCAGTAGCCGATGCAGACGATGGAAAGCAGAATCAGGATATAGTCCACCACCCGCATGAGTTTGGATTTGGATTTGTAGAGCAGAAACACCAGCACATAGGTGATGATGACATAAATGCCCCGGTGGTACTGGGTGGATGCCGGCTGGACCACGGCAGCATAGGAGTAAAACAGCACCAGCAGTACCGAAAGGGTATCGAAAATAATCTGTTCGAATCGCTTGAGTTGATCGTACACGGCGGCCTCTTGCCTTTTTTAAGTAATCAGGAGCCAGAAGTCAGAATCCAGAACAGGAAAACCGCCTTTGGCTCTATGGTTTAAAAAGCGGTGGCGCGAAGCGACAATACCGCTTGTGTCTCCTGACGTCTGTCTCCTGTATTCTTCAATGAACCCTCAACAAGGGGCAACGGCGTCTGCCGTCGACCCCGTATTGGCGTTGAATTATTTCAAGATCCCTTTTTCTCTCCAGAACTTCTCGGCACCCGGATGCAGCGGGGTAATGATGCCGGTAATGCCATTCTCGACGCTCATGGCTTTGGCGGTCTTCTTCACGTTGACCATATGGGCCAGCCCCTCGGGGGTGTAGATCTTGGACAGCAGGGCGTAAACCACGTCCGCCGGTACATCGGCGTTTGCCACCCACAGGGCGGAATCCTGAAAGGAGGGAACATCCGCGTCGACGCCCTTGTAAGTGCCCGCCGGAATCTTCAGCTTGGAAAAATAGGGGTATTTCTCGAAAAAACCTGACGATTCGGCATCGGCCGCCAGGTTGATCATCTCGATGTCGTTCTGCTGCGCGGCCATGACCACGGCACCAGACGGATAGCCCACGAACAGCCAGAAGGCATCCAGCTGGTTGTTGCCGAAGGCGGCAGCTGCATCGTTGTAACCCATGGCGTTACGTTCGATCTTGTCCCAGACACCCATGTGGGTGAAAAAGAGTTCGCAGTTGGCGAAAGCCCCAGAGCCGGCGTTGCCCACGCCGACCTTCTTGCCGGCCAGGTCTTTGACGCTTTTGATACCGCCGCCCTTTTTAACCACCAGCTGAGCCGGGGCACCGTAAAAATAGGACACACCGAGGACTTTTTCATATTTCTTGGGGTCATTCTTCATCAGCCCGTTGCGCCCCTGATAGACATGGCCGGAATAAACCACGCCAAAGGCATAGGCGCCGGAATCGACTTTGCGCAGGTTTTCCACGCTGCCGCCGGAAGCACCGGCCAGCACCCTGAACTCCTTGATGGCTTTTACGGGCGGATAGGTGGAGATGCCGCCGGCCATGAACTGGAAGGTACCACCGGCAGGCCCACCGCCGAACTTGTAGATAGCCTTGGCGTTGGCATCGGCCGAAAAGGTCATCGTCATCATCAGAACCGCACAAACACCGATTGCGATCGTAAAAAATTTGTTCCTCATTCGTTCCTCCTGCGGGTTGAGTGGGGTTATCCGCGACAGCCATCGGGAGTTGTGCCACGGAGCATTGAAACTACTATATTGCAGATTGTGAACAAATTACCAGGGCAGGTGAAAAGATTCAATTGGGGTATTTCTGATTTTGATGTAGTATTTTTTCTTACAAACAGGGTCGGCATCAAGAAAGGGTTACTGATCCGGGGCCGGCACAAACACCGCCCCCTATCGGCCGGTTTGACCTGACAGGATAAGGAGCCATTTTGCGTGTCGAAAAAAAGCAACCGTTTACAGACAAACCGGTTATACGTTAAAATAGGTGAATTGAATGGCGGTCCACCTCGACAGCAAAACCGTTGCCTGGCGGCCCTGCTGCGGGAAACGCCAAAAAACAGGATTTGGTTAAAGACAGGAGGATTCCCATCGAACACCCAACTGAAAAAACATCTGCAACCGTGCGGGAGATCGTCGACCTGACCAAGGATCTGATCCGCTTTAAATCCACCGATACCCGGCCCGAAGAAATCCTGAAATGTGCCCGCTTCATCGAAACGTGGTTTAAGGACCACGATATCGCCTGCACCTTTACAGAACGCGAGGGGGTCCCATCCGTGAAGGCGCTTCCGGCATCCCGCCAGACAACCCTGTTGCTGATGTCGCATATCGATGTGGTCAACGCCGCCGACCCGCTGTTCGACCCCGTTGAAAAGGACGGAAGGATTTACGGCCGCGGGCGCCATCGATGACAAATACGCAGCGGCCCTGTCCATGGTGCTGCTGAAGAACCGGATTGAATCCAATCGCCGCCAGGGCATGGACCCGGGACGCCCTGCCCCTGGGTGTGCTGATCACCGGCGATGAAGAAGTGGGCGGATACAACGGTGCCCGCAGTGCCCTCGGCACGATCGACTGCGATTTCTGCATCGCCCTGGACGGCGGCAGCGTCGAAAAGATCGTGGTCAAGGAAAAAGGCATGCTCCGGCTGAAAGTGGTCGCCAGCGGGAAGACGGCCCATGGCGCCAGGCCCTGGCAGGGAGAAAACGCCATCGAACGGCTCATGGCGGATTGCCTCGTCGTGAAAGGATTCTTCGAAGGGCTGACGGATCCGGAACACTGGCATCGCACCATGAACCTGTCCGTTGATTCACGCCGGTGAATCGGTCAACCAGGTGCCGGACACCGCCGAAGCCACCTTCGATATCCGCTACACGGAAAATGACGATGTGGACGACCTGGTCCGGCGAATCGGTGCCGCCGTGTCCGGCAAGGTGATCACGGAAGAGCGTGAACCCCTGTTTATCAGTCCCGGATCACCCTACCTGGAGCGGCTGCTGGCGCTGGCAAAAAACACCCGCACCGGTATTGCCCACGGTGCCAGCGATGCCCGTTTCCTGTCCCGGTATAACATCCCGGGCATCGTGTGGGGCGCCGACGGCAACAGCAGCCAGCACGCCACGGATGAACATGTGGAAATCCACAGCCTCTCGCGGCTTTACGACGCACTGGACCGTTTTGTGGCCGACATCCAGGACAATCCCATATAACCGCCACATCGGGTTCCAGGGACCGGGTGGTCCGCCGGCGGCAACCCTCATTTCGTTGCCGGCCCGACCGGTTCGGCAACCGGGGCGCCGTTGATCAGCCCCAGCAGCTTCATCAGAATCAAGGCAATGGCCATGATGCCGGCAAAAACCAGTATCGCCACCCACAGGGGCCAGTGCCACCACAGGGGGCCATTCACCAGCACCGTACACCCGCCGACCACCGGCAGGGCAAACACATTCATCACGGCAATCTCGGTGGCCACCGGTGTTTTGAAATCCGGGTCCACGATGCGCAGCAGCAGCAGCCCGCAGGACACCGTGCCGGTGACGACACCGAAAATGGCCGCCGTGCGCTCCAGGCTGTAGGCGGAAAGGCGCCGGCCGAAATAGACCACCAGTATCGTGGTGAAGATGCCATTGACCAGCGCCAGCACACTGATCGGCAGCCAGTAGGCCCAGACGATCTTCAGTTGAATGGCGGCCACGGTAGCCACAATCAAGAAATCGACGGAAAAACCGGTGATTCGGCGTTGAACCCCGGCATCCACCAGCCGATGGATGTTCAGGCGGGCCAAGCCCCTTTTGACCACCAGGGCCACGCCCAGCCCGAAAAAGAAAAAGAACCCCCAGAGCATCCTGGCCACATCCGCCGGAAGAAGGCTGCCGATCCCTCCGACGATCAGGGTGGTCAGTCCATAGACCCCGCCCACCAGGGCCGCCTGGAAGGCCAATGTATCCGTATTTCCCGAGTGAAGGGTCAGGCGGCCGGCGGATTCCGCGGGACCGTCCGGGTTTAACACCCCGACCAGAAAATCCCGGGGAAGCCGCCGGGGGCCGAAGGTGGCCCGCCCCTTTCGAATGCCCCGGTTCACCAGGGGCACACCGATAAAAAAGGCACACAAATACCCCACCGCGGCAAAGGTCAGCCCGATGGTGGCGGCATCGGCAAACCCAACGCCTTCCCACACCTTGCCGATGGAAAGGGCCTGCCCCGGACCTTCGTTGAACCCCAGGGGCACCAGAAATCCGAAGGTTGGAAAAAGGGCCACACCGAACCCACCCAACAGGATCACCAACAGCCCCCCTAAAACCGCCTGCATGGGAAAGGTAAGCCCCTGCATCAGCGCCATCCAGGCCGGCCCCTTGAGCATCCCGGTTTTTTCTGCAGGGCCGTGGTCGCTGTCATCGTGAGTCAATCCGACGGAAATGAAGGAGAGATTGAAAAAATGGTAGGCAAACGTCTCGATGGTGGACGTTTCCATGGCAAGCCATCCCGAATGCATCAGTGCCAGCCCCAGCCCTCCCCCGATGAGGCAGCTGGGCACCAGGAAGTGTTGGAAGAACCGAACCTTGGCCCGCACCCCGACGCCGACCAGCAGGAGCACCGATAAAAAGGCGAAGACCAGCATGCCGTCAAAAGGAAAAGGAGTGTTCATTGAGGTTTCCTCATTGATTTAGATATCGGACGCTTTCGGCAGCCGTCAGGGTTGAGAAAACATATCATTGACAAAGGCGGTGAGCACCTTTTCCCGAACCGGGGCCGGAAGGAGGTTCAGGACGCCGTTGATGTCGGCCATGCGGCTGGGCAGGGCCCCGTCGGAGACCCCGGCCGCAGCCATCATGCCCATGATGTCTTTATCCGAAACAGCGGCCAGGTCCACCCCTTCCAGGCTCCCCTTGATCAGGCCGGTCAGCTCTCCGTCCGGCAGGTGACGTGCAATCTGGACGCACTCGGCCAGGTTTTCGAGCAGGTCGTCTTCCCAGCCCACATTGGAGGCGCTGACAGACAGGTGGATGTGGGCCGGTGAATTGTCGAAAGATAGCGATGGCTGGATATACCACCCCCGCTGATTCATTTCATCGATCACATGAAAAACGTTCACCTCGTCGGAGGTAAATGAGATCAGGCACATGTCCGGGCGGGTGAGCAGCCGCAGGCCATCGATCCGGCCGATACCGTCGGCGATCTTTTTTACGGCCGCCAGTTTCTTGCGGGCAATGTCCAGGTAACCCTCGTCACCCACAAAATTGAGCACCGCCCAGGCCGCCGCCATGGGACCGCCGGACTTGCTGCTCTGGACGGCATTGTTGACGATGGTATAGCCGATCCAGCCGGAACAGGCAAAAATCTGGTGCCTGCGCAGGTCCTTGTTGCGGTACAGGACCAGCGATGCCCCCTTGGGCGTGTAGGCATACTTGTGAAGATCCACGGAGATGGAATCCACACCCGGAACGCTGAAATCAAAATCGGGAACCGGTTCCCCCAGGCGGCGGAAATAGGGAAGCAGAAACCCGCCCATGCAGGCATCGGTGTGCATCCACAGGTCATGCTCTTGGGCCAGCGCAGCCAGGTCGGAAATCGGGTCGACCACGCCGTGGGCGTATGACGGTGCCGACCCCACGATCATGATGGTGTTATCGGTAATGGCTTCCCCGACCCTGCCGACATCCGCCCTGAAGGTTTCCGGATCGACGGATACGGTTACCGCCTTCACACCGAGGTAATGGGCCGCCTTGTGAAAGGCCGCATGGGCCGTGGCCGGCAGAATCATTTCCGGGGTGCTGATATCCGGACGTTTTTCCCGGTAGCAGTCCCGGGCGGCCTTGACCGCCAGGATGATGCTTTCGGTGCCGCCGGAGGTAAAATTGCCGACCACCTGGTCGTCTCCCCGCAGGTGCTGCGCCCCGAATGCGGCCAATTCCCGCTCCAGTCGCAGCAGGCTCGGAAACACCGTGAAATCAAGGCCGTTTTCCGACAGGAATTCATTGTAGGCGGCTTTGCCCACCTCCATGATCGCTTTTCCGGGATCGAATATATAGCCGTAGGTGCGGCCTTCCTGCCACTTGATGTCATTGGTCCGGAATTCGGCCAGGCGCTCGAAGATGGCCTCCCTCGTCATTCCCTTGCCGGTTATTTCCATTGAATCTCTCCTGTCTGCATGTGTTGTGGTTATGGGTTACCCCATTGCTGCATATGCCGCTCGCAACAGCGTCAACAGGGACAGTACCATCAGGCAAAGCAGCACCCGTTGTCGAAAGACGGTCTCGGGCGTCCGTAAAAAAGCGTTTCTTCCAAAAAAAAGCCCCCCCGCCATGGGAAGCACAAGAATCAGGGCCTGCCTGGCATGACCGATGGCCAGAAGGCCGGCAGCCGCGCAAGTGCCGGCGGCCAGAAGATCCGTCACCATGAAAAAAAGGATCAGCGATGCCCGGGACACGGTCGCTCCGGCCGGTGATGAGAAAAAAAAGAGAACGGCCGGCGGTCCGCCGATGGCCGCCGCCCCGTTGAGGACGCCGGCGGCCACTCCGGTGGCCAGTGTTTCCGGCCGGTTCAAACGCCGGGCCATCACGAATCCCCGACGCAACAGCAGCGCCAGCGCGAAAATGATCGCGGCCACCGCCATTTTCATGGGCAGCGGAGAAACGCTACCGAGCAGCCAGACCCCCAACGGCGTTCCCAGGACCACCCCGAGCAGCATCCAGGAGAGAACCGGCCAGGCCACCGATTGCCAGGCACCGGGCAGGAGGAACAGGCTGGCCGCCACCTCCAGCAGCAGCACCACCGGCACCACCTGCGACGGGGTGTACAAGAGCGACAGCGCCGCCACCGAGATCATGGAGAATCCGAAGCCGCCATATCCGCGTACGTATCCGGCCGCTGCCACGGTGGCCATTGAAAAAAGCAGAAACGCAAACGAGTCGTTCATCTTGTGCCTTGACGGCAAACGGGAAAACTTGTTATTCAAGGAGGTGTTAATTAATTCACCATAGTGAAATATCATTCGCCATCTGTCATTGTCAAATCAAAAGTCCCTGCATCAGGGGGCTTTCAGCCAAAGGAAATGATAATGATTTCCACCGACCGCAAGGCCTGGGAGCAGGAACAGCGCAAACAACGGATCGTGGAGATCGCCGAGGCCGTTTTTTTCAAAGCCGGTTACGACGGTGCCACGCTGCCGGCCATCGCCGAGGCCGCCGGCTACAATAAACGCACCCTCTATCTTTACTTCAAGGACAAGCGGGATATTTTTCTGGCAGTGGTGCTGCGGGGGCTGGAAGGCCTGCGCGAAGCATTGGAAAACGCCCTTGAAGCGGATGTGCCGGCCGCCAGCGGCCTGCGTGAACTGGCGGTTGCCTTTTTCGACTTTTCCATGAATCATCCGGAATACCTGGACCTGATCATGGTCTACGAAAGCCGCTATTTCGTTTACCACAACCGCGATGCGTCCACAGATCCGGACAGCTACCTGGACCGATGCCAGCAGGTGTCCGATGAGATGGCCCGGTTGGTGACGGCCGCCATTGAAGCCGGGATGGCCGGCGGCAGGCTGAAAAGCGAACTGGCCCCGCGCCAGCTCATGCTGATCCTCTGGGGCCAGATCTTCGGGGTGATGAAAATTTTCAGAATGCGCCGGCGTCATTTCGAAGCCGCCTTCGGCATCGGCCGACGGGCCCTGTTCGATCACTTCGTCTCCATGGTGGAGCGCTCCCTGACGCCTTGACCAGGCATGGCAGCGGAGTCATCGAAACCCGCGGGACCATAGCGGGTTTATCATGGCGCAACATGGCTCCGGCTCAGGCCTCCGTGGCACGGAGCATGATCCGGCAGTCGGCCACCACGGCGCCCTTGCCCTCGGGATAGACAATCAGCGGATTGATATCCAGTTCGCTGATTTGGGGATGATTGGCCACCAGGGTCGACACCCGCAGAATGCACGCCTTGATGGCCTCCAGATCCGACGGCGGGTTGCCGCGGATGCCCTGGAGGACGTTGAAGGTCTTGATGGAACGGATCATGTTCTCGGCGCTGGCAATGCGCATGGGGGCCAGACGAAACGTCACGTCCTTGATGGCTTCCACCAGGGTGCCGCCCAGCCCGAACATGACGATGGGGCCAAATTTGGGGTCCCGGGCGCACCCGATGATCACCTCCACCCCCTTGCCGGCCATCTCCTGCATGAGCACCCCGTCGATGCGGGCATCCGGGTTGAAGCGCCTCCCGTTCTCCACGATCTGGTCGAAGGCCTCCCTGGCCTGGGCCGCGTCGGCGATGTTCAGCCTGACGCCCCCGGCGTCCACCTTGTGGACGATGTCCCGGGAAACGATCTTCATGGCCACGGGGAAGCGGATGCCTTCAGCGGCTGCGTCGATGTCGTCCGGTCCGGTCACCAGGCGGCTGGCCAGAAGCGGCAGGCCATAACTGTCCAGCAGGTCGGCGGCCTCCCTTTCCGGCAGGTAGCATTTCAGGTTGCCGTCGAGTTTGGCACGAATCAGATCGTTGGCATGATCGCGGTTGCAGGTCAGTTCCGGCAATACGCGGTTACCGATCGCCAGCCGTTCGCCAAATCGGGCCATGGCCGCCATGGCCCGTGAGGCCGCCTCGGGAAACACATAGTTGGGAATGCCGTTGGTTTCCAGGTGGGCGACCCCTTCCGAGACATCCACGATGCCCATGAACGAGCAGAGAATCGGTTTGTCCACCTCCCTGGCCACGCTGGGAACGATCTGCGCCGTTTCCAGGATGTCGGTCATGGCCTGGGGGGTCAGCAGCACGATGGCCCCGTCCACGTTGTCATCCTGCATGACGGTTTTCAGGGCAATTTCATACCGCTCATGGGTGGCGTCGCCGATCACGTCCACCGGGTTGTGGATGTTGGCCGTGGGCGGCAGGTATTGCTTGAGCCGGGCTTCGGTCTCCGGGGAAAACGTGGCCAGCTGCAGGCCGTGACGCACCGCCGCGTCCGTGGCCATGATGCCCGGCCCCCCCGCATTGGTCACGATGGCGATGCGTCGTCCCTTGGGCAGGGGCTGGCGGGAAAAGGCCATGGCGTAGTGGAACAGCTCGTTGACCCCCTCCACCCGCTGGATACCGCCCTGCAGGAAAATGGCATCGTAGGCCGAATCCGTTCCCACCAGGGATCCGGTATGGGAGGCCGCCGCCCGGGCGCCTTCCGAAGAGGTGCCCGATTTGACGGCCAGGATCGGCTTGCCCTTGTTCCAGGAGATGTCGCTGGCCACCTGGATGAACGCCTGGCCGGCGGAGAGATCTTCCAGATACATGCAGATCACCTTGGTTGCCGGGTCCTCCCCCAGGTAGCGCAGCAGATCGATTTCGTTGACATCCGCCTTGTTGCCGAAACTGATGAACTTGGAAAACCCGATCTTGCGCCCCTCGGCGTAGTCCAGGACCGACGTGCACAAGGCCCCGGACTGGGAGATGAAGGCGATGTTGCCCGGCCGGGGCATTTTGCGGGCGAAACTGGCATTCATGCGCACATCGGCGGCGGTATTGATCACCCCCAGACAGTTGGGGCCCACCAGGCGGATGCGGTGGCGGGCCGCCAGCTCCTGGATGCGCTTTTCCAGGACGGCCCCCTGCCCGCCGACTTCCTTGAAGCCCGCCGTGATCACCACCGCGCTGGAAATCCCCTTCTGGGCGGCCTCCTCGATCACGGCGGGCACCATTTCCGGTTTGATGATAATAATGACCAACTCAACCGGATCCGGTATGTCGCCAAGGCATTTATAGGCCTTGACACCGAAAATGGATTTCAGGGCCGGGTGCACCGGGTAGAGTACTCCCTGGTATTCTCCCTGAATGAGGTTGCGAACGACTGCCTGGCCCACGCTTTGCGGCCGGTTGGTGGCGCCCACAATGGCGATGGACGTCGGGTTGAAAATGGTGTCGATTTGACTGCTCATGAAAAGCGCTCCTCCCTGAAAAAGTGGTTGTCCTATAGATATGTTTCCGCTGTTGCCTCCCGCTTCACAAAGGGTGCAACGGCCCTGTGGTATACGCCTTGCACATAGGCAATGGCCATGCCGTAATTGGTGACCGGAATGCCTGCTTCATGCGCCGGCCGAAGGCGATTGATCATCTGCCTGCGGGTAATCATGCAACCGCCGCATTGCACGACCAGGGCATAATCGGTGATCTTGCCCGGAATGTCATCCAGCCCGGCGACCACTTCGAAATGGAGACGCTTGCCCGTAAATTGAGAAATCCAGCGGGGTATTTTCACCCTGCCGATATCGTCGCAGGACGTGTGGTGAGAACAGGACTCCAGGAGAAGAATCCGGTCGCCGTCGTTGAGGTCCGATATTTTGGGCGTGCCTTCCAGATATGCGTCAAAATCCCCTTTAAAACGGGCCAGCATCACACTGAAGCCGGTTAGCGGAACATCTTCGGGAATCATGGCATCGGCTTTCAGGAAAATACTGCTGTCCGTGATGACCAGATGCGGCCGGATACCCGTCTTTTTCAGGAAAACATCGACTTCCCGTTCCTTGACGACAATAGCGATGGCATCGTTGTCGAGGATATCGCGAATGGCCTGCACCTGTGGCAGAATCAATCTTCCTTCCGGGGCTTCAAGGTCAATGGGAACGATCATCATCACCATATCGCCGTATGAAAGCAGGTCGCCGATAAGCGTTTGCCGTCGAAACGCTGAATCGGGAATGATGCCTTTCAGCGCGATCAGAACCGGCCAGGGGTCCTGATGGGATACGCTCGAAAAATCCAATACCGGCGCCCCGTCGGGAATCGAGGCCGCCGTGTTGTGCCATGACGCCAGATCGCTTTTGTTATGGATGATCAGAAAAGGGATCGCTTCCGATTGAAAGGCCGCCATCAGCGCCTGTTCCGTTTCAGATATGGTGTTTTCCGAGATGAGTAAAATGGCCGCATCGATGGTTTTCAAGACTCGTCTGGTGCTGTTGACGCGAAGCTCACCGAGCGCCGACGTATCGTCAAAACCGGCCGTGTCCACCAGAACGACTGGACCGATGCCGGTCAATTCAATGCTTTTTTTCACCGGGTCGGTGGTGGTTCCCCCCAGGTCGCTGACAATTGAAATGTCCTGTCCGGTGATGGCATTGATAAATGAACTCTTACCAACATTGGTACGGCCGAAAATGCCGATATGCGGTCTGCTTTCTCTGCCTCCCATCGACTTACCGGTTCCCGTCTACCAGATCGTTCATGGAAAACCCTTCCTTAAGAAGATTGGCGGGAGACAGCAGGGTTTCCAGCGTTTCCTTCTCAATCAACTTCAAGGCGTCGTTCGCCGAGTAGACCGAACACCCCGATGCCTTCATTTCTGCGGCCAGCCGCGCGGCCTGATGATACCCGATAAAAGGAAGCAGCGCGGTCACAATTGAGGGGCTGTGGTAGAGTTTACCCTCGGCGGCGTTCACGTCCACGGTTAACCCGGCAAACAGGTTTGTCGTCAGTGTCTGGTTTGCCGCGATCAGCAATTCAATGCTGTTTAAAAATGCATGGCCGATGATCGGCAGATACGCATTCAGATCTAAAACGCCTTGTGCCGACAAGCTGTCGACGATCAGCCCGTTGGCATATACCTTGTGGGCCGAACTGATGACGTACTCGGGAATGACCGGATTGACCTTGCCCGGCATGATGCTGCTTCCCACCTGTTTATGGGGAAGGTGGATGTCGTTGTTTTCCATTAAATCGGAACCCAGCAGCCGCAGGTCGTTCACCATTTTCTCGAGGGAGACGGCATGGGCTTTCAGGAAACCGTGCACTTCCACAAACGGGTCGAGGTTGCAGGTGGCATCGTGCATGTTTTCGCTTCGGGTGATGGGCAGGCGCGTCAGTTTTCGCAACTCCTGAACCGCTTCCATGACAAAAAACCGTGGCGAAGCAAGTCCGCTGCCAATGGCGCTGCCCCCCAGATTAACGACTTTCAGGCGTTCCTGCCCCCGCGAAATACGCCACCAGTCACGTGAAAACGCCTCGTTGTATGTGCTGAACAACCGTCCAATTGAAGAAGGTACCGCCTGTTGCATCTGGGTATAGGCAATTCGCAGGCTGTTTCGATGGGCCGCTTCAAATTTTTCGATCTCGTGCCGCAACAGATTGATTTGATCTTCCAGTACCAGCAGGCGCTGCATACAAGCCACATGCAGCGCCGTAGGGATGACATCGTTGGTGCTTTGGTATCGGTTGGCATCTTCTACGGGGTCAATGTCAGCGTAGTCCCCCGGCTTCTTTCCCAGCTTCTGCAACGCCAGATTGGCGATGATTTCATTCACATTCATATTGATGCTGGTTCCGGCGCCGCCTTGCACCGCAGGAACGATAAACGATTCAAAATGCTTCCCGTCCATCACCTCCCTGGCGGCTTTTTGCAGGGCGTCAACTTTCTTCTGCCCCATCATTGGGAGAGGTAGCTTTTTTCCAAACTTTTTTTCGGAAGACCGCCTGAATCTTTCAATCGTGTTGAAACAGGCCAGTTTCACCATCCCAACCGCTGTATACCAGTTGTAGGAGAAGCGTTCGGTATCGGGGAAATTCTCCCTGGCCCGCCATGCATGGATGCCGAACAGGGCATCGGCAGGAATGTCTACGCTCCCGAGAGGGTCTGTTTCTGTGCGAACGTGTGGTTCGGTCATCGTCATGCACCGGTGTGAAAAAGCAGGTTCGGACGATGGCGTTGCGGTTGGCGGCCGGTAAACGCCATCAACGGGCTTCGATCTCCTGCCAGATCTCCTTCATGGTATGTCTGATGGTTCGTTTGCGCTCCCGATAGGTGGTGTGCAGCAGTTCGTGGGCTTTGTGCGAGTTGGGCTGGCCTAAATAATCGTCGTAGATTTTTTCGATCAGCGGGTTGTTGTGGGACTGACGCACCGGCCGCTGGCGGTCGATGGCATACAGGGCGCGTTGCCGCTCCTGCCAGCTGGCCTGGTAGGCTTTCTTGCTGCGCGGCTGCCCCCCGCCGCCCATGCACCCGCCGGGGCAGGCCATGACTTCGATAAACTGGTAGGCCGATTCTCCCCGGCAGACCATTTCCGCCATCTGCCGGGCCGCCTTGAGGCTGTGGGCCACGGCCACCTTCACCGCCGGCAATCCGTTTTTCAGGTCCACCTCGGCTTCGCGAATCTGTTCGTTTCCACGTACCGGCTGGAATTCGACGGCGTCAAGCTCCTGGCCGGTGACCACCTTGCAGACCGTGCGAAGGGCCGCTTCCATGACCCCGCCGGTGGTGCCGAAAATGGCGGCAGCGCCGGAGTAGTCACCCATCCACGGGTTGTCGTAGGTCGACGGCTCCAGACCGGAAAGGTCAATGCCCTCCCGTTCCAGCAGGCGGGCGAACTCCCGGGTGGTCAGGACCACATCCACGTCAGGAATGCCGTCGCGAACAAATTCCGGCCGTTTGGCCTCCTCCTTTTTGGCCGTGCAGGGCATGATCGAAACCACCCGCATTTTCTTGGCGTCGAGCCCCATCCCCTCGGCCAGGTAGGTCTTGGCCATGGTGCCGAAACATTGCTGGGGCGAACGGGTGGTGGAAATATGGGGCAGGATTTCCGGATAATTTTTTTCCGCAAAGGAGACCCAGCCGGGGCAGCAGGAGGTAAACATGGGCAGCTGTCCCCCCGTTTCGATCCGCCGCAGCAGTTCGGTGCCTTCTTCCATGATCACCAGATCGGCCGTAAAATTGGTATCCAGCACCACGTCGGCGCCCAGCTGCTTCAGTGCCGTAACGATCTGGCCCTCGACGTTGGCGCCCGGGGGCATGCGGAACGCTTCTCCCAGGGCCACCCGGACGGCCGGGGCAAACTGGAACACCGTGATGATGCGCGGATCGTAAAGATAATCGATGACCGTTTCGGTGTCATCCCGTTCGGCCAGCGCGCCCACCGGACAGACCAGGATACACTGGCCGCAGGCCACGCAGTCCGAACTGCCCAGGGGCAGCCCGTCGCGAACGCTGATTTCGGTGGCCAGGCCCTTCTGGGTAATGACCAGCGCGTCGGTGCCCTGAATCTCACGGCAGACCTTGACGCAGCGAAGGCAGCGGATGCACTTGCTCATATCGCGCACGATGGCCGCAGAGGAGTCATCACGGGTGCGCTGCGCGTAAAACTGAGGATAATGGTAGCGCGACTGCTGCAGGCCGACAAACTGGGCCACATCCTGAAGTTCGCAGTTACCGTGGCGGATGCACACGGCGCAATCCTGGTTGTGGTCGGCCAACAGCAGCTCCACCTGGAGGCGCTGCTGTTCCCGCAGGGCCGGTGTGCGGGTCAGCACGGCCATGCCCGCTTCCATGGGTGTATTGCAGGAGGTCACCACCTGCCGGCCGCGTCCGTTTCGGCGCTGGATCTCCACCAGGCAGACCCGACAGGTGCCCGGCGTATGATCCAGGTCCGCCATTTCGCAAAGGGTCGGAATAAAATGGCCGTTTCGCTTGGCCACCTGAAGGATGGTCTCATTCTCGCTGAAGTCCACCGGTTTGCCGTTTATGGTGCCGATCATCATCAGTCTCCTCATTATTGCTCAGTTATTACGGAATAAACCCGGTAGCATCGCATGCAGCGTTCCGCCTCGTGGTAGGCCTCTTCCACGGAGATGGGTTTTTCCACCTCCTCGAACATGCGTTTTCTCACCTGCGGATCCAGCTCCTTGACCTTAACCCGGTATTCGTGGCGAATGGGGATGGAGACCCCTTTGGAAATCATGGGCTGGATGGCCTGAACCAGATCGCTCATGCGTGAATCGGGGAAAAACCGCACCCGCCCCAGCGTCAGGTAGTCGTCCATGCAGCGGGCCGCCTGGTGCCCCTGGGCCATGGCCTGGACCAGGGTGGCCGGTCCGGTGACGCAGTCACCGCCCGCAAATATCCCCTTGCGGCTGCTCATCAGGCTGTTGGGATCGACCTCGATCAGTCCCTTATCGGTAAATCGGATGCCCTCGTCCGGATTCACAAAACTGTGGTCCACCTGCTGGCCGATGGCCGGCACGATGGTGTCCACATCCAGGTCGAATTCCGATCCGTCCACGGGACGGACGCTCCTTCGGCCGCCGGCATCCACCTCGCCCAGTTCCATGCGGGTCACCTCGACCCCCGAGACCCGTCCGTCGGTAATCAGGATCCGGACGGGATGGGTCAGGTAGTGGAAAATGACCCCCTCCTTTTCGGCAGCCTCCACCTCCTCCATGTCTGCAGGCATCTGTTCGCGTGAGCGCCGGTAGAGCAGGTGCACCTCCTTGACGCCCATGCGCAGAGCCGAACGGGCGCAATCCATGGCCACGTTGCCGCCGCCCACCACGGCCATCTTCTCTCCCAGGTCCATGGGAATGCCCCGGTCCACATAGTCGTGATTGATGTGCAGCAGCATGTTCACGCCGAACAGGTAACCCTCGAGGGTCGTGTCTTCGCCGGCGATGCCCAGCATTTTACCCTTGTGGGCGCCGACCCCCAGAAAAATGGCCTGGTACCCGTCACCGAGCAGGCTTTTGATGGTAATGTTCTGCCCCAGGCGCCGGTCGTATAAAATGCGTCCGCCCAGGGTTTCGATGATGCTGATCTCCTTGCTCAATACTTCCTTGGGCAGGCGGTAGTTGGGAATCCCCGTGGCCGCCATGCCGCCGGGCACGGTCTTGGCCTCGTATACGTCCACCGGGTAGCCCCGGAGCAGCAGATGATAGGCGGCCGAAATGCTCGCCGGACCGGTACCGATAACGGCCACCTTGAGGTCGTCGGACTTCTTTTCCGCCGCCGGATAGCTGCTGAACCATTCGTTGGTGATGTATTTTTCCCGGTCGGCCACAAAGCGCTTGAGCACCTTGATGCCCACGGCCTCGTCCACCTGGGTCCGGCGGCAGGCCATCTCGCAGAACCGCACACAGACCCGCCCACAGGTGGCGGCCATGGGGTACTTTTGCAAAATGACGCCTAAAGAATGGGTGAACTTGCCGTCCTTGATGTAATCGATGTATCGGGGTACATCGACCTTGGACGGGCAGGCCTCGATGCACGGTGCCGAAACGTAGGTGGTGCAGGGCTGGACGGCCGCGCCGCTCCCGTTTTCGATCTCGGCGACCAGTTCCTCGCGCAGGTAGCTGAGCATCTCCAGCAGGGCCACGGGCGCCGTCTGGCCCAGGCCGCACAGGGAAGTACTGCGGATGTGCTCGGCAATGGCGGCGATCTCTTCCAGAATGGCCGGGTTCCGGTTTCCGTTGGACAGATCCCCGAGCTTGGAGGCGATGATCTGGGTTCCCACCCGACAGGGGGTGCATTTGCCGCAGGATTCCCGGGCCACCCGTTCCATGTATTGACGGGCGGCATCCAGGAGGCGGACGCCTTTTTCAAAAAGGAAGAAGCCGTGACCGCCCATAAACGCCTTGATGGGATTGCCGGGATTGAATTCATCGAACTCCCGGAAGGCGGGGTCTTCTTCGATTTCGAAGATCTTGCGATTCCTGTTGTCGATGACCTTGCCGTCCCACACGCCGAAAATCACTTTTGCCATGGTACCGTCCTCGCTTTTTTCGTTTCAAGGGGTGGTGGATCCGCGACCCGTGCCGCTGCCGGCGGCATGGTCCTTCCGCTGCCGGCGGGCTGTCTTCAGGCGGACCGCAGCAGCGCCTGTCTATGAAACACATGGGGTGAATCCCCCCACTGGTGCCGCCCCACCATCCGCCCCATTCCCCGGATCCTGGATTCCAGCGCTTTCTGAAAACCGGAGTCGGTTTCATCGTCGCAGGGCTTGTCGTCATACAGGGTGTAGTTTTTCCGGCAGCTGGCGGGGGTGACCTGGGGCATGATCACGTTGGCACCGAATGCCAGCCCCTTTTCCCGTCCCAGGGGTGCCAGGGTCTGCAGGGCCGTGGTGGCGGCAATATTGACATCCCGGAGCACCAGGCGGACCACGGCAATGGTCAGCAGGGCTTGACGCAGGCGCACCGCCGGAGCGTCCACGCCAACCGCCGCCAGGGGCGTGGCGTGGTGGGGGATGTAGGGCCCCATGCCGATCATGTCGATGTCCATGTCCCTGAAAAAGGCCACATCGGCCGCCAGGTCGGCCGTGGTCTGCCAGGGTGCGCCGATCATGACGCCGGACCCCACCTGGTAACCGAGGGACCGCAGGTGGTCCAGGCAGCGCATCCGACTGTCGAAGGTCTGGCCGGCGGGGTGCCACCGCCGAAACAGACGCGGCGATGACGTTTCGATACGCAGCAGGTAACGATGGGCGCCGGCATCGAAAAAACGGCCGTAGGTCTCCCGCGACTGTTCGCCGACACACAGGGTAATGCCAAGGCCCTCGGGCAGGATGACCGACCGGGTTTCCCGTTTGATGGACCGGACCACATCGGTCACGAAATCAACGAAACAGGCGTCCCGCCGCTCCCCCGACTGCAGGACCACGGACCCGAAGCCCCGGTCGGCGCACCACCGGGCCTGGCGCAGGATCTCACTTTTGGCAAGCTGGTATCGCGCCGCGTCCCCGTTGCTCCGGCGGATTCCGCAGTAATAACAATCGCAGGTGCAGATGTTGGAAAACTCGATGATGCCCCGAAAATAGACCGTGCGGCCACAATTCAGCAGGGTCATCCACCGGGCCTCACGGGACAGGGCATCGATCTCATCCCTGTCGGTCAGTTCCAGCAGTGACTGGATCTGACCGGCGGACCATGTCGACGGCGGAGTGAAGCCCTGGTGTCTGAATGGGTGTGGACTTGACCATTTCTAAAAATAAAGGTCCCGCTCGCCGGCCACGATCCTCTGGTAGTAATTCATGAACGTCTCAAATATCCCGGGTTGCTCTCTGCCGATCGCTTCGATCTCCTGTGCGATGACGGGTTCGGCGGCGGCAGCCGTCTCGGGAGAGGCAAAGTCATCTAGCCATTCCCGATAGGTCAGGACCGCATTGAGTTTGCAAAACCGCCCCTCCCTGCCGCTGCGCAGCAGGTCCATGATCCGCTTGCCCGTGCGGCCGCACCGGTACCCGGCCGTGCAGAAGGAGGTGATGGTGCCGGTCTGCGCCAGTTCACGGATCACGGCATCCAGACTGCGGGTATCACCCAGCACAAACTGCTGCCGGTTGTCCTGGACATGGTCGGCCGTGCCATCGGCATAGGCACCCACACCGATGCGGCTGGACGCGTCGATCTGGGTAATCCCCAGGGGCATCAGCGCCCGCCGCGTGTCGGCCGATTCCCGCGCCGTCAGGATCATGCCGGTGTAGGGCACGGCCAGGCGCAGCACGGTGACGGCCTTCCTGAAATCGGCATCCGCGACCCGCAGGCGGGCATCCTGGAGAAAAGGCGTATTTTCAGCCGGCTCGAGCCGGGGAAAGGAGATGGTATGGGGTCCGATGCCCACGGCCCGCTCCAGTTCATGGGCGTGGGCCAGAAGACCCAGCACCTCGAAGCGCCAGTCGGCCAGACCGAACAGGGCGCCGATGCCGAAATCGTCCACCCCCGCCTCAAACGCCCGGTGCATGCAGTACAGCCGCCACTGGTAGTTGCCCTTGATCGTATCCGCCGGATGGATGCGCGCATAAGTGGCATGGTGGTAGGTCTCCTGGAAGACCTGAAAGGTACCGATCCCCACCGTTTTCAGCCGCTCCAGGTCCTCGATGCACAGGGGCGCCGCATTGACGTTGACCCGCCGGATCCTGCCGGTTCCCCGGCGAACCGGAACCGCGACATCGTAGATGGCCGCGATGGAGTCCACCATGTAATCGATGTCCGACACCGGGTGCTCGCCGTAGACCACGATCAGCCGTTTGTGTCCGATCCGGCCGCACAGCACCTCGGTCTCCCGCCGGATCTCATCCATGGACAGGGTCACCCGCCGGATGCTGCGGTTCTCCTTGCGGAACCCGCAATAGCGGCAGTTGTTGACGCAACGGTTGCTCAGGTACAGCGGCGCGAAGGTAACGATGCGGTTGTCGTAGACGTGGCGCTTGATCTGTCCGGCGGCCGCTTCCATCTCCGCCAGCAGCTCGGGATCGGTGACGTTGAGAAGGGCCGCGGCCTCGTCGATGGCCAGCGTCTCGATGGCCAGGGACTTGGCGATGATGTCCCTGACGCGCGCCGGGTCCGGGGATCGGTTGGCACCAATGGCAGCGGCCAGTGCCGCGTCGTCGATAAAATCCCGGTCGCCGTGCATGTACCGGTCGATTTCGTCCCACCTGATTTTCTGCTGTTTCCATGAATCGGTTTTCACGGTTGAACTGAGCATGGGAATCCTCCCTGTTGGTTAAAAAACGGTCTATCAGATTCGCAATCAGACACAGCAAAGGAGGTGCCACCTGTGAGAAATACATGAGAACATAGATTATTGGTTATAAATAGAAGGCGTTATCAGAAAATATAAAAGGGACGTGCGCGTCGGATGGGTTGGCGGCGAATGTCACCTTTTTTTTCAAGGTGTAAAGTGCGGGGAGACACCATGGGAGAGTCGACAGTTGTACGATTCAATATTATTGTTGCATTTTATAAACATTTTGTTGTATTGCCTATGCATCTTGACAAAAGAAAGGCGTTTTTAACCTCAATCATGAACAAAAACTTCCAACTATTCTTTGATCGTGCCTCAAGCGCCCTGGGCATTAAGAGCCTTTCCGAGCTGGCAGCCATTTTAAACGTCAATCGTTCATCCATCACCCAGGCCCGCAAAAAAAACTCCGTACCGGCCAACTGGCTGCTTGAACTGTTCCGCAGCCATGGGTTGAACCCCGATTGGCTCGAAGGCGGCAGCGGGCCCCAATGGCTGAAACCCGGGGATGCCGATGAAAGCGATTTTTTTCCGGTTCCCAAAGTGCAGGCCCGGTTGTGCGCGGGGGCGGGATCATTTGAGATTGGAGCCCGGATTGAAGATTATTATTCGTTCCAGACCCAATGGCTGCAGAGCAGGGGCGTAAAAGACCGGATGGTGCTGATGGACATCTTTGGCAACAGCATGTCTCCGGAAATCAAAGATGGAGATACGGTCCTGATCGATCAGTCCCAAACCGACATATTCGCCGGCACTGTTTATGCGGTGGGGGTCGAAGACACCATCATGGTCAAACGGCTGGAAAAACATCCGCGTAAACTGGTGCTGCTGAGCGACAACAAGGAATATGCACCGATTTTTCTGACAGATGATGAGATGGATCGCGTCCGCATTATTGGAAAGGTTCTCTGGATCTGCAGGGAATTGAGGTAGTAAAATGAATAAAACAGAGCAAACCATGGATGAATGTCACCCACCGATGCAGCATCTATTTTATTTACCCCCGAAAAGCGTCGTCATCAAAGCCGTCAGGGATTGCATCGCCATGGCCGGCGGCATTTTGTGCGCGGCAATGACCACCCTGCTTCTGGGATTGTAAAACAAGGTGGACAGCTGTTTTGAAAGGTACGGCCCGGATAACACGCCCGCCGGTGTCAGGCCGGCAAGCTGACCGTCTCGCTCACATCATCTTCCCGATGATTTCCGCCACCGTCACGATGCCCCGTTCCATCTTCTCACTCCAGGGATAGCCGCAGCTGATGCGGATATAGTTGCGATAGCGGCCCGTGGTGGAGCAGATGATGCCCGGAAAAATGGATATACGTCGCTTGCGGGCCTCCTGAAAAACCTTGAGGCCATCGACCCCCTGGTCCAGTTCCACCCACAGGGTGAGCCCTCCCTGGGGAGCGGTGATGCGCGTTCCGTCCGGGAAATGACGGGCAATGGCCAGGGCCGTATTGGAGATCTGGTTTTTCAGGGCGGTACGCAGCCGACGCAGGTGGCGTTCGAACCCGCCGGTTTTAAGAAATTGGGCCACCACCTGCTGGTTCAGTGTCGGCGATGCGACGGTGCTGTTCATCTTCAACCGTTTGACCCGGTCGGCAAAGCGTCCCGGCAGAGTCCAGCCCACCCGCAGCCCCGGCGACAGGGTTTTTGAAAAGAGGAACAGTGAAGGACCATCCCCCGCCGATCCATGGATTTCAGCGTCGCCGGGCGCGCTTTTCCAAAATAGAGTTCACCGTGGATGTTGTCCTCGATAATGGGAATTTTTTTTTGGCCCATCATCTTGACCAGGGCCTTTTTTTTCTCCACCGGCATTTCGAAACCCAATGGGTTGTGGAAGTTGGGAACCAGCAGGCAGGCCGCCACCGTATTCTTCTGCACCGCCCGTTCCAACTGGGCAAGATCGATGCCCGTCTGGGGATCCGTGGGGATCTCCAGGGCGAACTTGTTCTGGTCTTCGATGATCTGCAAAAACCATGGGTACGTGGGAGATTCCACGACCACCGTCTCACCGGCAGCTCCCACCGCCTGCAGGCACAGGCTCACGGCCTCGATGCACCCGCTGGTAATGACCATCTCGTCCAGAACGGCCTGCCGGGCCTGGCCGACCATGCGTTTGGCGATCTGTCGCTTCAACTCGTCGTTTCCATATGGCTTTTCGTAGCGCATCAGGCTGCGTTTCATCGCTTCCATGGATTCCGATCGCATGCAGCGGACCAGCTGCTTGAAGGGAAGCAGCTCCGGCATCACCACCGATCCGCCCAGTTGGAGAAAATCCGGATCGCTCATGTCCTCTACGATGGAATAGGCCAGCGTGTTCATGGTAACTTTTTTTGGCACCGGTCTGAGTTTTTTCGCTTACGGTGGCTGCAGTATCCGGCTCAACATCGGTTTGACGTAATACCCGGATTTCTGGCGCGGCACCACGACCCCCAGTTTTTCCAGCTCGATGTAGGCCTGGTAAACGGTGGTAATACTCAGGCCGGTCTGGTGGTGCAACTTTCTCAACGAGGGCATCTTCTCACCCGACCGGTAAACCCCACCCCTGATCCTTGCTTCCAGGTCGTCGGCCAGACGGGCATATCGGTACCCTGAAACGACGCTGGTTGCCATGTGAGGCCCCCCAAACTGTTATTTAAATATTTTTTAAATTCTGTATCTGTTATTGCCTATCGGATCTGGTCGCCTAAAGCAAGGGTTGAGTTCCGCTACCGGAGGTGAAAAATGATCGAAGAGATGCGCAGGGGCGCGCTGGCCAACCTGCCGGTGGGGGCCAGCGTGGCTGCCTACGGCAGTGTCCTGGGAATGCTGGCCGCCCAGAAAGGGCTGACCTGGACGCAGCTGCTGGCGATGAACCTGTCCGTTTTCGCCGGCTCCGCCCAGTTCGTCATGGTGGAGATGTGGGCGCCGCCCCTGCCCGTGGTGGAAATGATCCTGGCCGTGCTGATCATCAACATGCGCTATCTTCTCATCGGCGCCTCCCTGAACCCGCTGTTCAAGGGGAAATCCCTGGCTCACAAGGCCGGCATCATGCACCTGGTAGCTGACGAAAACTCGGCGTTCACCATGGCGGCGTGTCGCGGCGGTGGCGCCACAACCGGTTTTCTGTTGGGCGGCGGTCTCTGCCTGTGCACGGTCTGGTCCGTGGGCACCTTGCTGGGCCATCAACTGGGCGCGTTGATCGACCAACCGCAGCGGTTTGCCCTGGACTTCGCCTTTGTGGCGGTCTTTACCGCCCTGACGGTGAGCATGTGGCGGGGAAAAAGCGACATCGCCCCGTGGGCAGCGGCTGCCGTGCTGGCAGTGGTCGCCGAGCGATGGCTGCCCGGCAAATGGTACATCGTCATCGGCGGCATCGGCGGAGCAATGGTCCCCGCCCTTCAGAGCGTGTTCACTTCGACAAAAAGGGGCCGCCCGCCAACGCCGAGAAACGCTCCTGCGAATCCCACGATGGAAAAAATAAATGACCATTTCTCAGAAACCGATCTGTCCATCACCCTGGCCGTCGCCGGCGCCGCATTGGCCACCTATGCCCTCCGGTTGGGAGGAGTGCTCCTGGCGGAGCGCCTGCCCACCACCGGTGGCTTCAACCGTTTCATGGATGCGCTTCCCGGAACGATCCTGCTGGCCCTGGTTGCACCGGGTGTTTTTTCCGCCGGCGTGCTTGGCGTCGCCGCCGCCCTGGCCACCGCCCTGTGCGCCTGGAAAACCGGGAATATCCTGTTTGCCATGATTGTGGGCATGGGAATGGTGGCGGCGGGAAGAATGCTGGTTTAATCGGGGCGCTCGCCCAAAAGACCCTTCCTGGCCGCAAAACTCGCAACCCGCCCCGGTCTCAGACCCGCTCCGCCCACATCTTCTTTTACCGGTTCCGCTGGCAGCCGGCGATTTTATCAGCAGGTCGGTTTACGAATCCAGAATCTTACGTATCGTCGTGGATAGCTGCTCGACACCGAAGGGTTTTTGAATGAAACCGCTGCATCCGTTGGAGAGGATTTCGGACGCCTGGCCATCGATGCTGTAGCCGCTGGACAGGAGTACGTTTACGCCCGGGTCGAGCCGCTTTAGCCGGTCAAAGGTCTCACTGCCGTTCATTCCCGGCATGACCATATCCAAAATCACCATGTCGAAGGCGGGTTGTTGTTGCTGGAACATCTGAAGTGCCCGTCCTCCGCTTTCGGCGGTGTGAACGGTATAGCCCAGTTTCTGGAGCATTTGGCTTCCCACGTCGCGAATCATCGCTTCGTCGTCGACCAGCAGGATGGTTTCGTTTCCGGTCGCCGTCTCCAGCGGCCGATCTTTGTCTTCGGAAAGCGGCTTTGTGGTTGCCGGGAAGTACAGGTTGAACGTGGTCCCTTCACCCACCTGACTTTTAACGGTGATAAAGCCGCCATGATGTTTTACGATCCCATAGGTGGATGCCAGGCCCAGGCCGGTGCCTCTTCCCCGCTCCTTGGTGGTAAAAAAAGGGTCGAATATCTTCCGGACCGTATCCTTTTCCATACCGGAACCATCGTCGGTAACGGACACCCTGACAAACCGGCCGGGTTCCACCCCGTATGGCCTGACCTGCTTTTCACCAAGGGGTATATTTTCAGTCTCCAGGGACAAGTCACCACCGCCCGGCATGGCCTGCCAGGCGTTGACATACAGGTTGAGCAGCGCCTGCTCGATCTGCCCACGATCCATTTCAACCCGATCGAGCCGTTTGTCCAAGTTAAGGTGGATGCCGATTTCCTTTCTGGTTCGGCCGAACATGCGGACACTCTTCTCAAGCAGACGGTTCAGGTCAATGGTTTTCAATTGATATTTCCCGCCGCGGGCAAACCCCAATAATTGCCGGGTCAGATGGGTGGCACTTTTCACGTATTCTTCAATGCCGGAAAGATGTTCGAACTGGGGCGATTGACTATCGGTGTCGGCCATCATCAGGGACGTACGGCCAATGATGCCCATGAGAATGTTATTGAAGTCATGGGCGATCCCGCCGGCCAGGGCGCCAACGGCCTCCATCTTCTGCGCCTGCTGAAGCTTCTTCTCCAGTTGGGTCTGCTCGGTGATGTCCTCGTAAATGACGAACTGATTCCGGTTGTTCAGGGTGACCCGCCTGAAAAGGATCTCCCGAAGGGAACCGTCTTTCGCGGTGACCGTATACGTCCGTGGTCGGGCTTCCCCGGTGGCGAATTGTTGTTGATCGTCGATCCACGTTGAAAGAACCTTTTTTCGATAAACAGGGTCGGGAAAGGCCTTTTCGAACCATTGCCGGCCCTGTGGGGACGTCGTCGATGGTATAGCCGAAGATCTCCGTAAATTGGCGATTGATATACTGGTAGCGGCCATCTTCCCCGATCAGTGAGATACCCAGCGGGCACTCTTCGACCAGCGTCCTGAACCGCTCTTCACTCTCGTTGAGCCGTCGCTCCGCCTGCTTTCGCTCGGTGATGTCAAGGGCTGAAAAGGTGACGCCCTGGCCCCAGTCGTCCGGATTCAGCGGGGTGGAACTGAGCAGGACGTCGATGACACGGCCATCTTTTCGCTGCCAGCGGGTTTCCACCGTCCCGGTTCCATGGGCCTTGATCTGGCGATACTTTTCTTTTCCCACGAACTCGAAATCCGCATGCGTGGGATAGAGCATTCTGGCCTCCTGGTTCAGCAGCTCCGCCGGCACGTAACCGGTCATCCCGCATAAGCGGTCATTCGCCTGGGTGATGATCCGGTTGACCACCATACCGATCCCCACCGGTACGGAGGTGAAAATGCTTTTGAGAAGACTTTCGCTCTCTTTCAGTTCCTTTTCGGCCCGCTTGCGCTGGTCAATGTCATGAACCACCGCGATCCTGACCCGGCGGCCGTTATGCTCGGTCATCTGCCCCCGGATCTCCACGTGAAACCGTGTTCCGTCCTTTCGCTGGGCAACGGCTTCATAGGGGTCCTCGTAACCGGACAACATGTTCTCCTGAACCGTTGCTTTGGATTCGGGGGCGATCACATCCGTGCCGAATATCCCGATCAACTCCTCCCGCCGGTATCCGAACATCTTTTCGGCCGCCTGGTTGGTGTCGATGCAGCGGCCATCCACAGACACGAACATGGCTTCGAAAGCGGCTCTGGAAAATGCCTGGTAGCGGTGGGTCTGTTTCTGCAGCGCCGCTTTCGTCCGGTGCATGTCCGTCACGTCAGTCAACGTCACCAGGGCTCGCCCGTCGGCCAAAAATGACGCTCTGAACTCCACGGTTTTAACCTGGCCGTCTTTGCAGCTCACCGCGAAGGTTCGCAGCGCGGTGGACGAGGCCCATTCTGCCATGACCGTCGCCCTGTATCGGGCATCGGGATAAGCCCGCAGAAACCAGTCGTCCAGGGTCCGGATATCCGATGGCGAATATCCGGTAAGCCGGGTAAAACCCTGGTTGGCATACAGCAGGCACCCCTGGCTGTCCCAGACGGTCACCCCCATGAGAACATTCTCTAACAGGCTGTTCAGAAGTGTGTTTTCGGCGGACAAGTCTTGCTCGGATTTTTTCAGTCTGTCAACTTCAGCCGACAGCTGCCGGGCGAGGGTCATGCGTTGATCGATGTCCGGGTTGGCTGCCAGCACCAGGGAGAGATCATGAAAGGATTGACATTCAGGCATTTCCTGAACCATCGGGTCAGGGTTAAAAGGTTCCTTGGCACCGTATACCTCCTCGACTGGGTGATTGATCGTATTTTTCTTGACCACTATTCACCTGAAACCAACCAGTTGAGCCGCCAGTCGTCGGCGATGGGCAAATCATCGCGTCCGCAATCGCATAACCGAAGTGGCAGGAAGCGGCTGTCCCACTTGTTTGACATATACAGGGGCAGGGCAGTCGGGGTGTTTCAAAAGGAACGTCAAACCATGGCATAATGGTATAAAAACAGCGGTGGATTTGCAAGTGCCTTGTATTCAATGTGATATGTCTGCACGCAGGGCCAGGCAAGTAACATTTCCTGGCAAACCGAGGTGGATGGTTGCCAGCATAAGCTGAGACAGTTGACAAAAAAAGGCGCCTGTGGTCTTTTGATTATCAGTCCGCCGGGGTCCATTTCTCTTCATCACGCCCGGCACGGTTCGTCTCTGCTCGGCACTCAACCCGTTATCGACAGCACCATCGATATGCCTTACCGGCAATGGACAGTAGGCTTTTGGTTTTCACCCGACAATCTGCAAGGAGGAATGAACCATGAAGCGATTTCAGTATGTTGGAGGAGCAACAGGGATCATTTTAGCCCTGGCCTGTCTGGTTTGTGCAAGCTGCGCCGGTCCCAAGCCCAAGCCCGGAGAAATCTTCCCCTGTGTGGCCGACAGCAAGATCGAGAAAACCATCGCCCCGGAAGCGGAGTTGACGGACTTCTCATGTGTGTTGAAAAAATGGGAGGGAAGCGACACCCTGCACTTTAATGTAGCCGTCAAGAATGTGAGTGATCAGCCCCAGCGCTATCGGGTGAACATTTTTCTGGACAACGGCAAGGCGGTGGGGGGGCTGATTCCCCGAAAACCAGCGAGGGACTGGTCGAACCCGGACAAACCGCTTCCTTTGTCTACCCGGTCAGCGGAATGGATTGCGGGCCCAAATCGATTGAGTTGATGGTCAAGACCATGAGTCAGTAGAATCTGAAATGAATACGGGAGGTCTCTGATATGAAACGCATAAGCATTGCAGTATTGTTCATTTTTATCGCCGCTTCGGTCGCTTCGCCCGTCCTGGCCAAAACCACCTTCATCAGCGTCGGCACCGGCGGTACCGGCGGGATCTACTATCCCTATGGTGGTGGAGTGGCTGAAATCTGGTCCAAGTATGTCAAAGGGGTCAAGGCGGTGGCCGAAGTCACCGGCGCCAGCGTGGAAAACGTCAAACTGGCCCACAAGGGCGAAACGGTCGTCGGCGAGGTCATGGGCGATGTGGCCGTGGCCGGCTTCAATGGGTTGAGCAAGTTCAAAGGCAAAAAACATGACATCCTATCCATGGCCATCATGTATCCGAACCTGCTCCAGATTGTGGCACTGAAAAACGCCGGAATTACCGATATCACGCAGGTGAAAGGCCGCAGCATCAGTACGGGAAGTCCGGGAAGCGGCACCAACTTCATGGCCGAAGCGGTGCTCAAGGCCCTGGACATTGCACCGGACAGCTACAAGGACAGCCGGCTCTCTTTCACCGAAAACGCCAATGCCCTGCGTGACGGCACCATCGATGTGGGCATCTGGTCGGTGGGACCCGGCACCAGCTCCATCCTGGACCTGGGCACCACCCACGAGATCAACATGCTCGGATTCACGCCGGAACAGACGGAGCAGATTCTGGCGGCCAACACCACCTATTCGTCGGTGGAACTGGCCGGCGGCGTCTACCGCGGGATCGACAAGCCCGTGTCCACCATCGGGGTGTGGAACGTGATGATCTGCCAGGCGTCACTGGATACCGAAATGGTCTACAATCTGGCCAAGGCCCTTTTCGAACACAACGATTACCTGCAGAAGATTCATCCATCGGCCGCCTACACCACGCCGGAAAATGCGGTGAAATACGCACAGATCCCGCTGCACCCGGGGACGATCAAATACCTGGAGGAAAAGGGCATCACCGTGCCGGACAAGCTGCGGCCCTGATATAGAATGTCGGCCAGGTTAGCCAGGCAAATCGTGATCGCCGGATTCGGCCTGACGCTTCTGCTGATTGCCGTTGCACGGGTTTTGCCCGGCGGGCTGGAACTTCGCGTCACCCCGGTGCAAGAGGGGGCGCCGCTGCTGGTGCTGCCCTGGAACCCGGCGAACCCTTTACGATTCACTACTATCATTCGGTGGAAAACGCCCCGATCTGGGAGACGCACAGCCTGGACCCGTCGGGGCGCATTTTCATTGAAGAAGAGCGCTACCTGAAGTTCGGCGCGGGCATGGGTAAAATGCCTGGCGTGGGACGCATGGTCACACGCGGGCCTTACGAAGTGATCGAAGAGATGCATATGCCCACCGGTGATTTTGTCCTGCGCATTGGCAGTATCGGCGTAGACCATACGATCGTCTGGCGCGGCACCCGCACCAACCTGAGCGCGTTGGCACCGCATGAGGCGGTGCAGTTTTCTGCAAGACCGGTATCGTGGCTGTATCGTGATTGGCGACACGTTTTCCCCACGCGGCAACGCCAAAAGATCGGGTGATCAATGAACCGAAAAACGATACAACTGATCAAAGAAAGTCACATGTGTCCATATGGCAAACAGCGATAGCCATGCCGCACCATCCACCCGACCGATACCCGGCCTTGGTAACCATCACCGCCAAGATTGTCATGGTGGTGGCGGTGAGTTTGAGCCTTTACCAGCTTTACACCGCCGGCATTGCCGCCCTTACGGCCCTGGTCCAGCGCTCCATTCATCTGGGGGCCATTTTGACACTGACCTTTCTGCTCAAACCGCCGTTTTCGGCCGCCCGCAAGGATCGGTTGAATTTCTGGGTGGTCACTGGACTGGGTTGCTGGTGGCGGCATCGATCTATTGCACGGCCTACATATGCATCAACCTCACCGACATCTTTCGAGCGTCAGGGAGACTGGCTGCCGGCTGACCTGATGGTGGGCATCGTCGGTACCTTGCTGGTATTGGAAGCCTGCCGGCGGGTCATCGGGGTGATCATGACCGGCATCTGCGCCGTGGCCATGCTTTATGCCTATTTCGGGCCGTACATGCCCGAACTGATCATCCACAAGGGCTACTCCATCGAACGAATCGCCACCACCCTCTGGCTGACCACCGAAGGTATTTTCGGCCTGCCCATCGGCGTGGCCGCCACCTTTGTCTTCGTTTTTGTCCTGTTCGGCGCATTTCTGGAATCCACCGGCGGCGGCAATTTTTTCATCGAACTGGCCTACGCCCTCACGGGCCGTTTTTCCGGCGGCCCGGCCAAAACCTCGGTGGTGGCCTCCGGCTTCATGGGATCGGTGTCGGGCTCTGCCGTCGGCAACGTGGTGGCCACGGGCTCCTTTACCATCCCCATGATGAAAAAAGTCGGCTACCGGCCCCATGTGGCCGGGGCCATCGAAGCGGCCGCCTCCACCGGCGGACAGCTCATGCCGCCCATCATGGGCGCCGGCGCTTTTCTCATGGCCGAATTCACCAACACCAGCTACCTGACCATCATCAAGGTGGCCCTGGTGCCGGCGGTGATGTACTACGTGACCGTACTCTTCTTCGTCCATTACGAAGCCAAAAAATTCGGTCTGGAAGGCCAGCCCAAAGAGAGCCTGCCCCGGGTGGGCAAGGTGGTCAAGGAGGGGCTGCATTTCATCATCCCCGTATTGATTCTGGTCTACGTGCTGGTCAATAACTATTCGCCCATGATGGCCGGCTTCGTGGCCGTCATCAGCACACTGGCGGCCAGCCTGGCCGCCAATACCGTTCGCTGGGCGGTAGCACCGCAAAAAATGGAAACGGGGAAAAAACGCCCTTCCGCAGCTGCATTCGGCTTCGATGAATTGAAAAGCATTGTGAAGGCGCTGGAAAAAGGGGCCAAAAACGCCATCATGGTGTCGGTGGCCTGCGCCGCCGCCGGCATTATCGTGGGCATGGTCACGCTGACCGGTATGGGGCTAAAATTTTCCAGCCTGGTGCTGGACCTGAGCTACGGGATCGAATTGCTAGCCATCCTGCTCATCGGCGCTGCCTCCCTGGTCCTGGGCATGGGCCTGCCGGTCACCGCCAGCTACATTGTCCTGGCCACCCTGGCCGGGCCGGCCCTGCTGGACATGGGCGTTCCGCTATTGGTCAGCCACATGATCGTTTTCTGGTACTCCCAGGACGCCAACGTCACCCCGCCGGTGAGCCTGGCCAGTTTCGCCGGCGCCGGGATTGCC
Source organism: Candidatus Krumholzibacteriia bacterium (assembly GCA_942492615.1). Lineage (GTDB taxonomy): Bacteria > Krumholzibacteriota > Krumholzibacteriia > LZORAL124-64-63 > LZORAL124-64-63 > CALOFL01. The sequence goes on along the minus strand of CALOFL010000015.1, from coordinate 56,174 downwards.
GGTGCCAACCCCATGCGTACGGCCTTTACTTCCTGGAAGCTGGCCAAGGGGCTCTACATCATTCCCATCATCATGGCCTACCGCCCCCTGCTGGGCATGGGGCCCGGCTATGAACTGCTGCACTGGCAGGTGGTGGTGACCATGGCCACCACCATGCTGGGACTCATCGCCTTCGCCTCGGCCATCGAGCGCTATTTCATCCGCCGGGCCACCTGGCCGGAGACACTATTGTTCTGGATCGCCGCCGCCGGCCTTTTCTGGCCCCAGTACTGGGCCGATGGGTTGGGCCTTGCCGCTTTCGCTGCGGCCGTCGCCATGCAGAAACTGTCACCAGCCACCAGTTAACCCGATGGCCCTCCTCTTTCTTCAGGATAGATTTCCCTTGATTTTCAGTCCCGCTTAATTCTTACCTCCAACTATTCATTTCCTGTTTTCGACCGTTTGTTGTTTCTGCGTTCCAAAAACCATCGTTTCGTATAAACCAAAGCCACCGGAAGGGAGAGCCACATGGGCGGATTGTTTGGCGTTGTTTCAACATCGGACTGCGTTGCCGATCTTTACTACGGAACCGACTACCATTCCCACCTGGGCACCCGCCGCGGCGGCATGGCCGTGTGCAATCAAACGAGCATCCAGCGGGCCATCCACAATATCGAAAACAGCTATTTCCGCACCAAGTTCGAAGCGGAACTGAACCGCTTCCACGGCAATTTCGGCATCGGCGTGATCAGCGACACCGACCCCCAGCCCCTGATCGTCGGCTCCCACATGGGCACCTTCGGCATCGTCACCGTGGGCAAGATCAACAACCAGGAGGCGCTCGTCCAGCGGGCCTTCAAGCGCAGAAGCTACTTTTCCGACACCACCGCCGGCGAGGTGCACCCCACCGAAGTGGTGGCCATGCTGATCTGCGAGGCCGACAGCTACGTGGACGGCATCAAAAACGCCCAGGACGCCATCGAGGGCTCCTGCTCGATGCTGCTGCTCACCGACCAGGGCATCTTTGCCGCCCGTGACCGGCTGGGGCGGACCCCCCTGACCATCGGCTGCCGCGACGGTGCCTTTGCCGTCAGCTCCGAAACCTGTGCCTTTCCCAACCTGGGCTACGAAGTGGATCACTGCCTGGGCCCCGGCGAAGTGATCCGGATGAGCCCGGACGGCTGGGCGCAGCAGGCGCCCCCCGGCGACCGCATGCAGGTTTGCGCCTTTCCTGTGGGTCTACTATGGCTACCCGGCGTCGGAATACGAAGGCATCAATGTCGAGGACGTGCGCAACCGCTGCGGCGCGGCCCTGGCCAAAAATGACGACACGAGGTGGATTTCGTGGGCGGCATCCCGGACTCGGGCATCGGCCACGGCATCGGCTACGCCAACCAGCGCCGGCTGCCCTACCGGAGACCCTTCGTCAAATACACCCCCACCTGGCCGCGCAGCTTCATGCCCCAGAACCAGGCCATGCGCGACCTGGTGGCCCGCATGAAGCTGATTCCCGTTCGCCAGCTCATCGACGGCAAGCGTATCCTCTTCTGCGAAGACTCCATCGTACGGGGCACCCAGCTGCGCGACAATGTTCAGATCCTTTTCGAATACGGCGCCAAAGAGGTGCACATGCGGCCGGCCTGCCCCTGCCTGATCCACCCCTGCGAGTTCCTCAACTTCTCCACCTCGCGCTCGACCCTTGACCTTGCTGGACGCACGGCAATCAAGGCATTGGAGGGAGCTGAGGACCGGCACCTGGACGAATATGCCCGCCACGGCTCTGAAAAAAATCTGGCCATGATCGACCGGATAAGGGAGCAGCTGTATTTGACCTCGCTGAAATACCAGAATCTGGACGAGTTGGTTGAAGCCATCGGCCTGCCCAAGGAACGGTTGTGCACCCACTGCTGGGATGCCAGCAGCTATACCTAAAATCCTCACCGTAGGTGCGCCTCGTTTCATCTATTGTGGAAACGCAATCTTCGCGAACACACCGGCCTAAAAATAGCGCTTTTACGCAGACCCTCGAAAACAGGATTGAATATACCGATTGGTATATTAGCAATTTCATGAAACCCGCCATCCAACCCCGATCCGAACGCACCCGGCAATTGATCATCGAATCCGCCGCGCCCATCTTCAACAAAAAGGGCTATGCCGGCACCTCCATGTCCGACCTGACCACGGCCACGGGCCTGACCAAGGGCAGCATCTACGGCAACTTCAAGGACAAGGACGACGTGGCCGTGCACGCCTTCCAGCACAACATCGACCTGATCTTCGATTTCTTCTCCAAGGAGCTCAAAGCTGCCGGGTCGACCATGGACAAGCTGCTGGCCTACCCCCGCGGCTTCCGCAAAATCTACCGCATGATCCTCTCCTACGGCGGCTGCCCCATTCTCAACACCGCCGTGGAGGCCGACGACACCCACGCCGTGCTGCGCAAAATGGCCGTGGATGTGCTGGCAAAATGGAAAAAGAGCATCGTTTCCCTGATCGAAAAGGGAAAATCCGAAGGGGTCATCGATTCGGCTATCGATGCACGGAACACGGCGGAAATCCTCATCGCCCTCATGGAGGGCGGCAGCGTTCTCTCCAAAGTCACCGGCGAGGAATCTTACATGCGCAACGCCATCGACACGGCCGAAAAGATGATCGCCGACATGCAGCAGTCACCAAAACAATAAATATACCAATCGGTATAAAACTGAAAATGGGAACAAGGAGACGACCATGACCGATGTCTACGAAAAACTGGCCAAGCACCTGGACAACCTGCCGACGAGCTACCCCAGCACCGAATCTGGTGTTGAACTGCGGATTTTAAAGCGCCTGTTCACTCCCGAAGAAGCTGACATCGCCATGACCCTGACCATGATGCCCGAACCGGTGGCGGGTATTGCTGCCCGCGTCGACAGGGATGAGGCAGCAGTTGGCCGAGCGCTGGAGGAGATGGCCCGAAAAGGGCTTGGTTTTTCGGATCTCCAAAGGCGATAAAACCCTATACAGCGCGGCTCAATTCGTCATCGGCATCTGGGAATATCATGTCAACAGTTTAGACGAGGCGTTGATCCGGGATGTCAACGAATACATGCCCGCCTTGATGAAAAAAGGCTGGTTGAGCGCCAAGACCAAGCAGTTGCGGGTGGTTCCGGTTGCCAAAAGCGTATCGGCCGAAATGGCGGTCATGCCCTTCGAAGCGGCCGAAGAGATCATCAACAAACAATCCAAGATCGTGGTCTCGCCCTGCATCTGCCGCCGGGAGCAGAAGATGATCGGCAAGGGCTGCGACAAACTCGAAGAGGTGTGTCTGGCCTTTGGCGCCGGTGCCTACTACTATGAACAAAATGGTCTGGGCCGGTCCATCGACAAGGCCGAGGCTCTGGACATACTCAAGGCGGGTATCGATGCCGGCCTGGTGCTCCAGCCGGGCAATCAGCAAAAATCCATGAACATCTGCATGTGCTGCGGCTGTTGCTGCGGTGTTCTAAAAAACATGAAAACCCTGGACAAACCGGCCCGGGTAATCCACACCAACTACTATGCCCAGGTGGATGAAGCGGCCTGCATCGGCTGCGAAGCCTGCGTGGAGCGCTGCCAGATGGACGCCATCACCGTCAACGACATCGCCCGGGTCGACCTGGACCGCTGCATCGGCTGCGGCCTGTGCGTCACCGACTGTCCCACCGACGCCATGCTGCTCAAACAGAAAGACCAAGACAGCCACTACGTACCCCCGAGGAATGTCTTCGAAACCTATATGAACATCGCCCAGGAACGAGGGATTGATGTAGGGGGATCATGGACCCATGGCGGAAAACCGGCTGCGTCTGAGGACTGCGGGCTGAAGCGTGGTCGAAACCGCATGTACCGTCAAAGAAAGTTCATCGCATGTATAACCGAGGAGACAAACAATGAAATTTCTAAAACGGCTGTTCGGCATTTGTGAAACCCCGCTGCAGGGCGACCCGCAGGCCTGGTCGGTGCAAACGGACGGTAATCCGTGAGAATCGCCCTGTCCCGGATGCCGGAACTGAAAACCCCGGCAGCGGGGTGCGCCTGGAGGGCAAGGGACTCGATCCCCGCCTGCTGGTGTTCCACGGCGACGACGGGCAATACCACGCCATTGACAACCGCTGTACCCACATGGGCCGGCGCATCGACACCATCGCCGGCAGCGGAACCATCCAGTGCTGCAGCGTCTCCAAGTCGACCTTCACATACGACGGCCAGCCGGTGGGGGAGGGGCGGCCAAAAAGCCGGTAAAGGTCTTTCCGGTAACCCTGGATGGGGGCCAAACGCTCACATCGAATGAAACGGTCAACGTAAGGTGGTCGACATGACAGCATACCCCATTCGATTTGCCACCATTAACGATCAAGGAGAACAAATGGCATCCTCCCCCCTGTTTGAATCCAGCACCATCAACGGCATGACCCTGGCCAACCGGTTCGTCCGCTCCGCCACCTGGGAAGGCATGGCCACCGAAGACGGCCGGGTGACCCCTAAACTGACCGACACCATGGTGGCCCTGGCCACCGGCGGCGTGGGCCTGATTATCTCCGGGCATACATATGTATCCAAAGTGGGCCAGGCCAGCCCCTATCAACTGGGCATCTATGACGACAGCCTGATCGACGGCCTGAAATCCATGACCGATGCCGTCCACGCGGCCGGTGGCAAAATCGTCGCCCAGCTGGCCCACGCCGGCCACTTTGCCCTGGAAAAAGCCATCGGCACGGCACCCGTGGTGGCGTCGCATTTTGACGGATTGTCCCAGGCGCCCCGGACCGAACTGTCCGTGGCCGACATCCAGGATCTGAAAACCGTGTATGTCGAGGCCGCCCAGACGGGCCCAGACCGCCGGCTTCGACGGCATCCAGTTGCACAGTGCCCACGGCTATCTGTTCAGCCAGTTTCTCTCTCCCTGGTTCAACCGGCGAACCGACGCATACGGCGGCTCGTCCGATAACCGCGTCCGTATTCATGAGGAGACCATTCGGGCCATCCGACAGGCCGTGGGCACCGACTACCCCGTTCTGGTCAAAATGAACTGCGAGGATTTTTCGGATGGGGGTCTGACCGTTGCAGACAGCATCGCGGCAGCCGGGCAGATGGTGGCCGCCGGCCTGGATGCCATCGAGCTGAGCGGCGGACTGCTCACCGGCGGCAAGCTGTCCCCCAGCCGGCCCAACATCAATAAAGTAGACAAAGAAGCCTATTTCAAAGAGGCGGCGAACGCCTTTAAAAAAGCGCTGGACGTCCCGCTGATGCTTGTCGGCGGGATCCGCTCCCTGGAAGTCGCCGAAGGGCTGTTGGATTCGGGAAAAGCAGATTACATCTCCTTGTGCCGCCCCCTGATCCGCGAACCGGACCTGATCAGGCGCTGGCAATCCGGCGACCGCACCCGGGCACGCTGCCTGTCGGACAACCTGTGCTTCGGCCCGGGCATGACCGGGAAGGGAATCTATTGTGTGACCGAGGAACGGACAGCCTGATATCATCAATGAGACCCTGTGGCCACAAAGGCAATGGACCCGTTTAATCAGGACCGGGACCGCGTTCAGGCCGCTTCAATTTGAAACGGATCCGCAGGACACCGTTTTCATGCCCGGAGGAGGTGATCCGGAATATCCCGATGTCACCGGTCGTTGTTACATGGGGGCCGATGCACGGGCAGTGGTCATAGTCACCGATGCTGACGATGCGGATGCGGTCTCCGGCATCATCGGGAAGCCGGGACAGGTTAAACGCCCGCCGGGCCTCCTCCAGGGGAGACAAATCGTTCAAGAACCGGCAGGTCAGCATGGATCACGCCGTTCACGTCGTTTTCCAGAGACTTCACCGCTTCTGCGTTCAGCGGGCGGTCGAACCGGTAGTCACATTTGGATTTTTTGCGTTCGATATGGGCACTGAAACACCGATCACAACCGAACCGGCGTACCATGGCCTGATTGAGGAGGTGCTCGGCGCTGTGCATCTGTCTGTCGATCCGTTTTTTAATCGGTATCTCCACCAAACCGTTCAATTTAGACCGGGGTCTTCATGACCGCAGCCAGTTCAAGGCTTTATCCCAGGATCGGAAAACATCGATTTTAAACGGGACCTGGCCATCGGAAAGCATTGAAACCATTCTGCCGATGCCAAAATCGATATCGCTCGCCACAAGAACGGCTGTTTTGCTTTCAGGCGGGCGGATCTTCGGATATTTTCTAAAAAAATCGATGAGCGCATGAATATCCGCACTTGACAGTCGCTCCCCCGTCAGATTCCGAAGATCGTATAGTTCAAGGCGCGTTGGTCCGCCGCTGGCCATATCGATCGAGCGCATCCATCAACTCCGCTAACATCATCTTTCCGGACACGGCAACCGTCGTTAACGCGTCAGAATCACTTTTTTCAATGGTTATAGGCATATAGACACCAATTTCATTTAGTGTTGTACGAGGGATATTATCTCATGAAAATCAAAAAGCGCAAATCCTGACTGATATCTTTTTCCAACGGGGGGGACCGCTTGATCGCCCACGAGACGGTTGCCTGATTAGAACGGCTCATGATCCGGCTATCTTTATCGTATCTTTACAAAACCCTGATAAGGGATGGGGGTGGTTGACAGAACCGCTGGTTTTAAAGCGCCTTTTTTGTAAACGTGAAGGTCGTGAAAAGAAAGAAGTGGAAGACCGCGATGAAAAAAAGATACTGCACAATTGGCTTGGGATGTCTATTTTGTTTAGGTATGCTGTCGCTTCTGTGGGCCTGCTCGCCAACGATAGACCCACAGGCAGACCATGATTCGAAACAAACGGAGGCCGCCATGAACCTGGCCCATAAGACTGAAACCGATACCCCGGCAATCCCGCCCATTGATATGTCCGCACCGGCGCTGGTCGAGACCGCGTCCTTCGGCCTGGGGTGATTCTGGTGAATCGAATCCAGGTTCGGGATGATCGATGGTGTGATTCGCACCCGCGTGGGCTACGCCGGCATTGGCAGGACAATCCGGATTACGGCCTCGGTGACCGGAAACGGTGCAGGTGGATTACGACCCCCGGCGGATCACCTACAACGGGTTACTGGAGATCTTCTGGCAGAGCCACAGGCCCACCCGGCAGGCGTGGTCCCGGCAGTACATGAATGCGGTATTTTATCATGACGACCGCCAGCGGCAGGTGGCCATGGCTTCCAGGGCGGCTGTTGAAAAAATCGGCCGGGAGGTCAAGACCGAGGTGGCCGCTGCCGCACCTTTACCCTGGCAGAAGACTACCACCAGAAGTATATTCTTAAGCAACACCATGACTTGAAGGCCGAGATGTCACGGATATACCCGCTCCACCGGAATTTCATCGATTCAACGGCCGTGGCACGCCTCAATGGATACACAGGGGGGCACGGCAGTAAAAAGCAATTTGAAAGCGAGATAGACGACCTGGGGTTGACCGATGCGGGCAGACAGGCTTTGCGTGAAAGGGTCATTGAAAACCGCCGGCGATCGGGCCATAAGGAACGGTGGATCATTTAAGCCAATCCTAAACAGCCCCGTTCAAAGGCGTCAATGAACGCAACCGACACCTCAGCACATTTTCTGAAATCACCCTTCCGCACTTTTTTCTCCCTGTGGGTACCGGTGCTCATTTCACTGATTGCCGAACCGGTGACCGGTTTGGTGGACACGGCCTTCGTGGCCCGCCTGGGAACCGGGGCACTGGCCGCCCTCGGCGTGGGAACCATGGTGTTGTCCAGCGTGTTCTGGATTTTCAATTTCCTGAGTGTGGGCAGCCAGACCGAAGTCTCCCAGGCCCTGGGACGACGTGAGATGGAACGGGGGACCCGCATCGCCTCCCTGGCCATGCTTCTGGCCCTGTGCGCCGGACTGACGCTGATGCTGCTGGCATGGTTTTTCGCAGCACCGGTGGCCTCAGCCATGGGGGCAACCGATGCGGTTCACCGGCAGGCCATGGTGTACATCCGGTGGCGGGCCGCCGGCGCTCCTGCCGTCCTGCTGACCATGACCGCCTTCGGGGTGCTGTATGGACTTCAGGACATGCGCATGCCCCTGTGGATTGCCGTCGGCGTGAACGCCATGAATATCGTCCTCGACTGGACGTTGATTTTCGGACTGGGCCCCGTACCCGCCATGGGCATCGCCGGCGCCGCGGCAGCCAGTGCTGCCAGCCAGTGGATCGGTGCCGGCTGGGCCGTGTATCGAATACACCGGCGGCTCGGGTTTACCCGGCGGATACAGATCGTCGATGTCAGGCGGTTGCTGCAGGTGGGAGTGGACATGTTCGTTCGCACGGGCGCGCTGACGGTTTTTCTTCTGCTGGCGACCCGCGCGGCCACACGCCTGGGCCCCGAGGCAGGCGCGGCCCACCAGGCCATCCGCCAGGTGTGGGTGTTTACGGCGTTGTTCCTGGATGCGGCGGCCATTACCGCCCAGAGCCTGATCGGCTGGTTTGTGGGGTCCGGACGGATCAGTGACGCGCGCAAGGTGGCCGGGTTCGTCTGTTTGTGGAGCACGCTGGTCGGCACGATGCTGGCGGCGGCCATGCTCGGCGGCCGCCATGTCATTACCATGTTCCTCGTGCCCTCATCGGCCCTGGCGCTGTTCTACCCTGCATGGACGGCCGCCGCCCTGATCCAGCCCATCGGCGCCCTGGCCTTTGTGACCGACGGCATCCACTGGGGCACCGGTGACTTCCGCTACCTGAGAAATGTGGTCGTTCTGGCCACCGTCTGCGGTGCAGTGGGGATCTGGATGCTGGGCGGGGGCTCGCCGGACCTGTTGACGGGCATCTGGTGGGTTACCGGCGCCTGGATCGCGATCCGGGCATGTTTCGGGCTGCTGCGCATCTGGCCGGCCATCGGAAAGAGCCCCCTGAGGGCGTAGGGGAGATCGTCATCGCCGATAACGGTAAAAAAGAGTGGTTCGTGTACATCCTGCGCTGCGGCAACGGTGCGCTCTACACCGGCGTCACCACCGATGTGCAGCGGCGGCTCGGGGAACATTCAGGCAACGGCCGGTTGTCGGCCCGTTTCACCCGGGCATTCGGTCCCGTGGAGCTGGCTTACAGCTGTCGTGTGGGGGAGAAAAGTCTGGCCTACCGGGTTGAATACCGCATCAAACGGCTGGCCAGGGAGAAAAAGGAGTTTATCGTCTCCGGACACCTCTCCATCGGGAAATTGATCGAATTCCTCAAGATTCTGAAACGAAACCCCGATGACGAACACGGAACAACCACTGGCTGACGGTCTGCGGCCCCGTTTAGCAGTGGACGGTTGATTCCGGCTAATCCTCCGAATGGAAACTGCGGATAATGTACCCGCCGGATTTTTCGTCCGGCTCCAGTTCCATCAGGCCGCGGCCGGCGGCCTCGTCCAGCAGGCGTTTGAACGAACGAAAGCCGTAGTAGGATTCGTTGAACCCCGGTCGGCGGCGCTTGAGGGTCTGCTTGACCATGGATCCCCAGATCTTGTCTTCCGACCCGCGCTCTTCGGCCAGGGCCTCGAGGGTTTCCATCACCAGGTCCAGGGCCTCCTGGGTCAACGTTTCGGCATCCTCCTTGGGGGTCGGGCCGGCAGCCGGTGCCTTGGGCCCCTTGGCCGCCGGTTTGCGGGCCGGCTTTTTGGCCTTTTTCTTCTTTCGGACCAAATCGTCGTAGAAGATAAATTCGTCGCAATTGGCGATCAGCAGGTCGGAGCTGGAATTCTTGACACCCACGCCGATGACGTTCTTGTTGTTCTCGCGAAGCTTGCTGACCAGTGGTGAGAAGTCCGAATCCCCGCTGACGATCACGAAGGTGTCCACGTGCAATTTGGTGTAGCACAGGTCAAGGGCATCGACCACCATGCGGATGTCGGCGGAATTCTTCCCGGACTGGCGCACATGGGGAATTTCGATGAGCTCAAAGGCCGCTTCGTGCATGGTCGCCTTGAACTCCTTGTACCGTTCCCAGTCACAGTAGGCTTTCTTGACCACAATGCTCCCTTTGAGCAGCAGCCGTGCAAGCACCTTGCTGATGTCAAACTGAGCGTAGCGGGCATCCCGAACGCCGAGGGCCACGTTTTCAAAATCGCAGAACACGGCCAGGTTGGTCGCTTCCAGTGTCTTGCTCATGTTTTCCTTCCTGGATTGTCAGTCGTTGAGAAAAATAAGCATACCCTGATTGCGCCAAAAAAGAAACCATGATGATGCCCCGCGACGGCGGCCTTTATTTACAAATGCCCGACGCATCTTATTTTTCGTCCTGTAACCACTTTCAAGGAAAGGAAAAACAGATGGCTGAACTTCAAGCGACATCGACCGAATATACCCTCGACACCGTGAATCTCAGCGTTGAAGACCCCGGGCTGGACCTGGTTGAGGCGACTGCCCTGGCCAAAGCAAAGGCCCGCGACATGGACCGCAACGCCATGATGCTGTCCTACCACAGCGGCAAAACCGGTGAATTCTGGCCCCATTACGACTGCGGGGGCGCTGACCGGCCACCCTGGATCGTGTTTGCCGAAGCCAGGGGCTACAACCTGAAAATCGACATCAACGACGGTGATTTCGAATTTTTCTATCTGCGATTTTAACCGATCCGCCTGCCGGGCGACGCGCCTGCGTCTGAAACACGGCTATTGACAGGCCTCTGGTATCGCCTCAATAATAGAGGACGTTCCGGATGTTCCGTCGCCGTTTCCTGCCACATCCCCCTGCCATATCGCCGGCGGGGTTGACGGATGCCCGGGCAACGCCTTCCCCGTTTATCGCATCGAATGAAAGGACCGGTCCCATGCCCCGCGAAGATGCCGACGCCATTGCCAGTGAAGTCATGGCTGAAAACCAGGAGTGGATCGAGAGCCTGGATTACGTTTACCATAACCAGGGCGCCTCACGCGTTTTAGAACTGCTGCGCCACCTGCAGGTAAGGGCCCAGCAGCAGGGCATCCAGGTTCACTTTTCCGCCAACACGCCATACATCAACACCATTCCGGCCAGCCGCCAGCCGGCCTTTCCGGGCAGCCGGGAGATCGAGCGGCGTATCAAGAGCATCATCCGCTGGAACGCCATGGCCATGGTGGTTCGGGCCAACCGCCAGCAGTCGGGAATCGGCGGACACATCTCCACCTTTGCCTCGAGCGCCACCCTCTACGAGGTGGGATTCAATCATTTTTTCCGGGCCAAAAGCGCCGGGCACCCGGGAGATATCGTCTATTTTCAGGGCCACGCCGCGCCGGGCATCTACGCCCGGGCCTTTCTGGAAGGCCGAATCAGCGAAACCCAGATGGGAAATTTTCGCCGGGAGATGGCCGAGGGCGGGGGCCTGAGTTCCTATCCCCACCCGTATCTGATGCCCGAGTTCTGGCAGTTTCCCACCGTGTCCATGGGCCTGTCGCCGATCATGGCCATCTATCAGGCCCGCTTCAACCGCTACATGGAGGACCGGGGCCTCAAGCCACCCGACGACCAGCGGGTGTGGGCCTTTCTGGGCGACGGCGAGACCGATGAACCGGAAAGCCTGGGGGCCATCACCCTGGCGGCCCGGGAGCGGCTGGACAACCTTATTTTCGTGATCAACTGCAACCTCCAGCGTCTGGACGGTCCGGTGAGAGGAAACGGGAAGATCATCCAGGAACTGGAGGCGGCCTTTCGCGGGGCCGGCTGGAATGCCATCAAGGTAATCTGGGGAGACGACTGGGACCCGCTGCTGGCCCAGGATGACCATGGCCTGCTGGCCAGGCGAATGGAGGAGGTGCCTGACGGCCAGTACCAGATGTACTCGGTGGCCGGCGGCGACTATATTCGCAAGGATTTTTTTGGCCGCTATCCGGAGTTGGCCCGCATGGTGGCCGGCTATACCGACGAGCAGCTGCAGAAACTGCGCCGGGGCGGCCACGATCCCCAGAAAGTTTATGCGGCCTACCGTGCAGCGGTGGAACACAAGGGGGCCCCCACGGTGATCCTGGCCAAGACCATCAAGGGGTATGGCCTGGGAGAAGCCGGCGAGGGACGCAATGTCACCCACCAGCAGAAAAAGCTCAACGAACAGGAACTGCGCCATTTCAGAAGCCGCTTCGGCATCCCCATCCCCGACGACCAGATTCAGGAGGCGCCCTTTTACCGGCCCGACGAAGAGAGCGAAGAGATCCGCTACCTGAAGGAACGGCGGCGGGCGCTGGGCGGCTATCTGCCGTCGCGCAGTGTGTCGGTGCCCATCTTCCGGCCGCCGGCGAAACCCCTGTACGCCGATTTCATGAAAGGGTCGGGCGACCGTGAGGTGGCCACCACCATGGCCATGGTGACCCTTCTGGCCAAGCTGCTGGCCGATGAAAAAATAGGGCGCTATATCGTTCCCATCGTGCCCGATGAAGCCCGAACGTTCGGCATGGAGAGCCTGTTCCGTAAGATCGGCATCTACTCCCATGTGGGGCAGAACTATGAACCGGTGGACCGCAGCAGCCTGCTTTACTACAAGGAAGCCACCGATGGTCAGATACTGGAAGAGGGCATCACCGAAGCGGGATCCATGGCGTCGTTCATCGCCGCCGGAACCGCCTACGCCACCTTTGACATCAACATGATTCCCTTCTTTTTCTTCTATTCCATGTTCGGCTTCCAGCGCATCGGCGACATGATCTGGGCCGCCGGTGACGTTCAGGCCAGGGGGTTTTTGCTGGGGGCCACCGCCGGCCGAACCACCCTGGCCGGCGAGGGTCTCCAGCACCAGGACGGAAACAGCCACATCCTGGCCCTGCCCAACCCGTCGCTTATGGCCTACGATCCGGCCTTTGCCTTCGAAATCGCCGTCATCGTGCGCGAGGGCCTGCGCCGCATGCTGGAGGAGGGAGAAAACCTGGTCTACTATCTGACCATCACCAACGAATTTTACCCCATGCCCCCGATGCCCTCCGGCGTGGAAGACGGTATTCTCAAAGGCATCTACCGGTTTTCGTCATCGTCTCTGAAAAAGCCCAAGGCCAGGTCACACCTGCTGGGCAGCGGCGCCATTCTTAACGAATGTCTCAAGGCCCGCGAGATATTGGAAGCGGACTATGGCGTCGCCGCCGACATCTGGAGTGTCACCAGCTACAAGAACCTTTATTGGGATGCGCAGGACGCCGATCGATGGAACCACCTCAACCCGGAAAAAAAACCCCGTCCATCCTTTCTGCAGCAGCAGACGGCCGGCGAGTCCGGCGTGTTCGTGGCAGCCAGTGATTACCTCAAGGCCCTGCCGGAAACCATTGCCCGTCACCTGCCCGGCCCCTTGGTTCTGCTGGGCACCGACGGTTACGGGCGCAGCGAAACACGCGAGGCCCTGCGCGACTTTTTCGAGGTGGATGCCCGGCATATTGCCTTTGCCGCCCTGGCCGCCCTGGCCCGGGAAAAGGCCCTGCCCATGGCCATGGTCAAAAAGGCCCGCAAAGCCTTAACGATCGACCCCAATCGGTCCAATCCCTTGTTCGCATAGAAGAAGGAGGCTCCATGATAGAAGCAATCAAGGTTCCGGAAATCGGTGAAAATGTTGAATCGGGCGTCGTGGTGGCCGTTCACATCAAGGCCGGGGACACCCTGGCAGTGGACGACACCGTGATCGAGCTGGAGACGGACAAAGCACTGGTGGAAATTCCGTCCCCGTTTAATGGCCGTGTCACGGAAGTGCTGGCCAAAGCGGGTGCCCATATGAATGTGGGCGATGTGATTGCACGATTGGAAACCGATGACCAGCCGGCCAAAAAGGAGGTCCCGGCCCCGGTGAAGGATGGGCCTGCATCCGAAACAGAAACCGGCACCGTAAACGCGGCGCCGACACCCTTGCCGCCGGAACCAGCGGCAGAGGTGTCCGGACCGCCGCCGGCCGGGCACCAGAAGGCGACGGACCGTCCTCCGGTACCGGCATCGCCCTCGATCCGGCGCCTGGCCCGGGAGCTGGGGGTGAACATCGTCGATGTCAGCGGAAGCGGCCCCGGCGGCCGCATTACCGAAGCGGACGTCAAAACCCATGTAAAAAATCGGCAGCCGGCACCGCCAGGCGACCCGGGCACCGTCCCCGCAACGACGGCGCTGCCCGATTTCAGCCGCTGGGGCCAGGTCGACATCGAGGAGATGGACACGGTCCGGCGGATTACGGCCCGGAGCACGACAGCCTCGTGGACAACCATTCCGCACGTGACCCAGTTCGATGAGGCGGACATCAGCCAGGTGGTCGCTTTCATCGAAAAGCATTCCGCGAAAGCGGAAAAGGCCGGCGCCAAGCTTACCCTGACGGCAATCGTTACCCGGGTGTGCGCCGAGGCGCTTAAACGGTTTCCCCGGTTTAACGCCAGCATCGATGTCGCCAACAATCAGGTTATCCTCAAGCGATACGTTCATATCGGCATCGCCGCCGATACGCCCCGCGGCCTGCTGGTGCCGGTCGTCCGTGATGCCGACCGGAAAAGCATCGTCGACCTGGCCGTGGCCATTGGCGACCTGTCGGCGCGAGCCCGCGGCAAAAAAATCACACCCGACGAAATGGAAGGCGGCACATTTACGATCTCCAACCAGGGCGGCATCGGCGGGGTGGGCTTCACCCCCATTGTATTGTGGCCCCAGGTGGCCATCCTCGGTGTGAGCCGGTCCGCCGTCAAACCGGTTTATGTAGGGGAACGATTCGAACCGAGGACCATACTGCCCCTGTCTCTATCCTATGATCACCGCATCATCGACGGAGCCGATGCAGCGCGCTTTCTGCGCTGGATCTGCGATGGACTGGAAGAGCCCATGACCCTTTTTTTTGATTAGTTTTAAGAAAGCGAGCATCATCCATGGCTGACAACACCACACACCTGGCTGTCATCGGCGCCGGCCCCGGCGGTTACGCGGCGGCCTTTCTGGCCGCTGACATGGGCATGGCCGTCACCCTCATCGACCCGGCGGAAAACCCCGGCGGCGTGTGCCTTTACCGCGGATGCATCCCCTCCAAGGCACTGCTGCATGTTGCCCGGCTGATCCACGAAGCGGCCGCCGCCGATGCCTGGGGCGTCTCATTCGGCAAACCGAAAATCGACATTAAAAAGATGCGGCAATGGAAATCAGATGTGGTCAAGTCCCTCACCGGGGGATTGGGGCGTCTGGTGGTCCAGCGAAAAATCAATCACGTCCGGGCCACCGCCGAATTTCTGGACGACAAAACACTGCTGCTGACCGACGCAGACGGACGGACAAGCACCCTGGCATTCGAACACGCCATCCTGGCCACGGGATCGCATGCGGTTGATTTACCGATGTTCCCCGCAGACAACCATCGGATCTGGAATTCGAAAAAAGCCCTTGATCTGGAAGCGGTTCCCAAAACGCTGCTGGTGGTCGGCGGCGGCTATATCGGACTGGAGTTGGGAAGCGTCTACGCAGCTCTTGGGTCGCAAGTGACGGTGGTTGAGATGCTGCCCCACCTGCTTGCCGGCGCAGACCGGGATCTGGTGCGCTTTCTTACCAAGACCCTCACCCAGCGGTTGAAAGCCATTTTGCTGAACACCACGGTGGCGGAGGCCGCCGTCCAGAAAAACGGTGTCCGGGTCACCTTCAGAAATCAGGAGGACGCCCCCCCCAGCCAATTGTTCCAGCGAGTCCTCGTGGCCGTGGGCCGGCGGCCCAACTCGCCCGGTCTTGGCCTGGAAAAGGCCGGTGTGACGGTGGATGAAGGCGGTTTTATCAAAATCGATGCCCATTGCCGCACCGCCGTCCAACGGATATTCGCAATCGGCGACGTGGCCGGCCAGCCCATGCTGGCCCACAAGGCCGCCTACGAGGCACGCATCGCCGTGGAAACCATTGCCGGAAAAGACGTCATCGCCGACCCTGCGGCCATCCCGGGAGTGGTCTTCACCGATCCGGAGGTCGCCTGGACCGGTCTGACCGAGACCGAGGCCAAAGCGAGGGGACTCGCCGTCGACGTGACCCGGTTCCCCTGGGCGGCATCCGGCCGCGCCGTCACCCTGGGCCGCAGCGATGGGCTCACCAAGCTGGTCATCGACCCCGACTCCGAACGGCTGCTGGGTGTCGGCATCGTGGGGCCGGGCGCCGGCGAGTTAATCGCCGAGGCAACCCTGGCCCTGGAGATGGGAGCCAATGCCACCGATGTGGGATTGACCATCCATCCCCATCCGACACTGTCCGAGACCTTCAAGGAGGCTGCCGACATGTTTCACGGAACCGCTACCCATTACTATCGACCGAAAAGGAATAAAAAAAGTGAATAATTTACTTGCATTTCTTTTATCGCGTGATATGGTCGACAGATCATAAAAGGCATGCCGTTGTTGACAGGCCGGTTTCTTTCTGAGGGAACGATCCATTTGTCAAAGTGGTCCCTGAAGTCTGAAGCAATGATTTTATTTTTTTTATTCGTAGGAGGAAGTTAGCATGGCAAATGGTATCGTGAAATGGTTTAACGACAGCAAGGGTTTTGGTTTTATTGAGCAGGAAGACGGTCCGGATGTATTTGTTCATCATTCGGCAATCAATTCCAGTGGGTTCAGATCTCTAGCACCAAGGTCCACCTGGCGTGTGATGGCCGCGGCCGGCCGCTGGCGATGCTGGTCACCGCCGGCCAGCGCCATGAGAGCACCCAGCTGGAGCCGCTGCTGGAGACCATCCGGGTGCCTCGGCAGGGCGGGTCGGGCCGGCCCCTGCAAGCGCCCAGCCCACCTGGTCGCCGACCGCGGCTACAGCTACACCACCTGCCGGCGGCTGCTGCGCCAGCGGCGCATCGCCCACACCATCCCCGAGCGCTCCGACCAGCAGGCCGCCCGCGCCCGGCGGGGACCACGCGGCGGCCGTCCACCCCAGGTCGATCTGGTGCGCTACCGGCAGCGCAACGTGGTCGAGCGGGCGATCGCCCGGCTCAAGCAGCACCGGGCCATCGCCACCCGCTACGACAAGCTCGCCGTCAGCTACCACAGCTGGCTGGTCCTGGCCGCCCTGCTCCTGTGGCTCCCAGCATGAGCCGTCAGACAGGCCCTAGGACGAACTCCGCAACCCGGATCGCGTCAGTGGTAGCGGCGGCGGAAGAGGAGGTACGCGACGCCGCCGGCGGGAATCGGGAGCCAGTAGGCGGCCAGCCGGTACAGCAGCGTCGCCGACAGTGCGCGTGGTCCGGGGACACCGGCGAGCGTGAGCGTGCCGACCAGCCCCACCTCGACAAAGCCAAGACCGCCGGGCGTGAATGGCATCAGCGCGAGCAGGGCCGCGGCCGTATAGGCGAGCAGGACCAGCGACGGTCGGGGGGCGGCCCCGACCGCCCTGAGCGCGCAGAGCAACGCGAGATAGTCGAATCCCGTGTTCGCCGCCGCCGCAACCACGGCTGCCTGCCACTGCTCGCCGAGCGTCGTGCGGATGAAGTCCCGATCAGCAAGCAGCTCTTGCGCGAGGCCGTCCACAGGCCGACGCCGCCTGAGACCTGCCGTGTGGTAGGTGTCGGGCATCCGCCAAGAAGCTCGACCAGAAGGGGACCGCCGTGCCGAAGGATACCCACCGCACCACCACCACCGACCGCGCCCAGCTCGAGCTGCCCGAGCAGGTGACCCTCGCTGTCGCCGAACTTGCCGGCGCCGCCCGCGAGGGCCTGCTCGCCCTGGCGGTGGGCACCGGCCTGCAGGTGCTGCAGATGTTGATGGCTGAGGACGTGGCCCGGCTGGTCGGCCCCAAGGGCCGCCACAACCCGGCCCGGGTGGCGGTGCGCCACGGCAGCGAGCCCGGCCAGGTGACCCTGGGTGGCCGGCGGGTCCGGGTCCGCCGCCCCCGGGTCCGGACCACCGACGGCACCGGCGAGGTGGCGGTGCCGACCTACCAGGCGTTCACCTCGACCGAGCTGCTGGGCCAGCTCGCGCTGGAGCGCATGCTCGCCAAGCTCTCCACTCGCCGCTACCCGGCGGGGCTGGAACCGGTCGGCACCAGGGTTGCGTCCACCGCTTCGGGGACCTCCAAGTCGGCGGTCTCGCGCCGGTTCGTCGCCCGGACCGAGCACGCCCTGGCCGAGCTGCTCGCCCAGGACCTGTCCGGCCTGGACCTGGTGGCGCTCATGGTCGACGGGATCCGGGTGGCCGACCACTGCTGTGTGGTCGCCCTGGGCATCACCATCGACGGCACCAAGGTCCCCTTGGCCCTGGCCGAGGGCGCCACCGAGAACGCCACGGTCGAGAACAGCCGGTGCTCGATCTTGTTCCACTTGGAGGTGCCGGGTGGGAAGTGGCAGACCGTGATCGCGAGCCCGGCCTCGGCGGCCAGCGCGGCGAGTTCGGTCTTCCACAGCCGGGTGCGATAGCCGTTGGAGCCGCCCGCGTCGGCGGTGATCAGCAGCTTCTCAGCGTGCGGGTAACGGTCGGCGCCGACCGCCTGCCACCAGCGGCGGATGGTGGCCACGGCGAACGCGGCGGTGTCGTGGTCGGCGCCGACGGACACCCAGCCGGAGTCGGCGGCGATGTCGTAGACCCCGTACGGGATCGCCTTGCCCAGCTGTTGGTCCGGGAAGTCGTGAGTCTTCACCCGCTCCGGGTTTCCGCTCGGCCGCCACTGGCTGCCGCCGTTCTTGTACTGCCCGACGAGTTCCTTCTTCTTAGTGTCCACGCTGATCACCGGCTGCCCCGCCGAATGATGCTCGCGCACTTGGTCGTTGACATAGCGGAACTGGGCGTCGCGGTCCGGGTGCTGGGTGCCCTCGATCTGCTTGGCCGCGGCCTGCAGGCTGTAGCCGGCGTCGTGCAACAGCCGCCGCACCAGCCATTCGCTGCAACCGACCGGCTGCCCGACGCGCTGGCCTCCACGGTGGCCAAGCGGATGCGGGCCGCCTACCGCAACCCCGACCCGCTGGTCGCCCAGGCCGAGCTGGAGGCGCTGGCCCGGGAGCTGGACCGCTCCCACCCCGGCGCCGCCGCGTCCTTGCGGGAGGGGCTGGCCGAGACCCTCACCATCGGCCGGCTCGGCGTGCCACCCACCCTGGCTCGGACCTTGCGCAGCACCAACTCGATCGAGTCGATGATCGAGATCTGCCGCGATCACGCCGCCAACGTCAAGCGCTGGCAGGACGGCCAGATGGTGCTGCGCTGGATCGCCGCCGGGATGGGCGAGGCGGCCAAGCAGTTCCGCCGCGTCAACGGCTACCTGCACCTGCCCGCCCTGCGCGCCGCCCTCGACCAGACCATCGCTGCTGTCACACCGACCAAGGAGGATGCCGCCGCCTGATCAGCATCGGGCCGCCACCGAAGTTCCACGGCGGTCGGGACATCCTCTTCTTAGGCGTTGGTAGCGCGACAGGATCAGTCGCGCCCGAGGCCAGGATGATCGGCGCCGTCATGCTCGCCTCATTCACTTGACCCCCGCACCGGGCGCCGCGGATTACTCCAAGCGTCGCTCCTGGCCCGTGTTCGCTGCAGGGGCCACTTCACCCACTCCAACCAGGACCATTACTGCTGATCTCTCTTACCAGGGTGAGTGCGCCAGGCCAAATACCAAGACCTTGTGAGTCGACCAACCGCGCGACGTCGCTGCGGCACCTGTAGCGACAGGTGCGCGGCGAGAGCCGCCCCGGCTTTGGACCGAGCTTCGGTGAACATCGCCGGACCGGCCTCCGAACGACCTGAGGAGGTCGGGTCCTGTGGCCCTGCTATCCGCCTTGGTGGGCCACTTCAATGAGGTCGAAGGAGGCCGGTCGGATGGTCACCAACGTTTCCGCCAGGATGATCCGAGGTACCGCCGGTGGGTGGTGGCCACGACCTGTGGCGAACTCGCCGGCTTCGCCATTCCGGCAATCGCCGGCGCCACCGCCACCAGCGTCGGGGTCGCCCAGAGCACTTCGATGGTATTGCTGGTGCTGGCCGGGGTCGGTGAAGGGACCGTCCTCGGCTGGGCGCTGTCGCGGATGCTGCGGCGGGAACTCCCCCGGCTTGGGACCGGCGACTGGGTCGGGGCGACCGCCGCAGGTGCGGCTGCCGCATGGACCATCGGGATGCTCCCGAGCACCTTGCATGCACATCTCGTCGAGCTGTGGCCCTCGATGCTGATCGCGTTCGGCGCCTTGGTTGGCGTGCTGCTGCTGGCCAGCATCGGGTTCGCCCAGTGGCTGGTGCTGCGCCGGCATCTCGACGGGGTCGGGTATCTGGATCGTGGCGAACGCATGGCCTGGATCGCTGTTGGCGGTGTTCGCCGCCATCGGGGTCGCACCCGGGACTCAACCTGGATCGCCGTTCGGTGTGGCCGCAGGCTTGGGCATGGGGCTCACGGTGGCGCTGGTCACCGGCCTGTTCCTGGTCCGGCTGCTCGACTGGAGCGAAGCCGCCCGGCCTGCAGGTGGGACGGCATCGAGGTGCTGGAGTGATCGCCAAGCAAGACAAGGATCGACCAGACGGAACTCTCCGCGACCCGGACGATATACGGAGACGGGCCGCTGGCGGTGGGATGACAGCCGGCAGCGATGGTTCCGGATCACCGGCGAGGTGGAGGTTCTGGAGTCGAGGCGGACGATGCCGTCGCACATCGCCGGTCTCGAGCGTGCTGAGGACGTTGGGCACCCAACACGGGTCGCCGATCACCGGTTCGTTGGGCGGGCCCACAGCACCGCTGCGCGCTGGGCTACCTACATGATGGTCGAGCAACCTCCAGCCTGGGCGAGCCCCTCGACGACCTCCACGCCTACGGGGCGTGGCCGCCACGATCCAGGATCGGCTTGGTAAGCTGCGACAACGCCTTGCCGACGAGGGATGGCGGCCAGCTGGGAAGGGAGCGCACTGGTGCTCCTACCGCTCCACCCGCCCTGGCCTTGATGGGACACGCCACCGATGCCGACGCACGGGTCGTAGCAGCGGATCACCGCTTCCACCCGGTTGAGCATCGGCTCGGTGAGCGTGGCGGCCCTGACGTAGTGCCGGGGCGACCTGGGCCACGCTGCGGTTCATCGCGAGGTTGTTGTGGCCGGTCGCGATCACGAGGTTCGCCCACTCGACGATGCCGTCGTCGTCGACCCGGTAGTGATGGATGAGCGTGCCACGCGGCGCCTCTGAGACGCCGATCCCCTCGTTTGCGGTTCACATCGGCGAACGAGCGAACACGGGGCGAGAGGATGTCCGGCCCGCGGAGCAGCTCCTCGATTCGCTCTGCAGCATGGAGCGTGTCGATCAGCCGGGCGTAGTGGTAGTGGAACGAGCTGCTCGGGACGCGTCCGAGCCGTCGCCGGAATTCGTCAAGCTCCAGGTCGGCTCGCGGCGTCCCCATCTGACCGGCCACGATCACGCGCGCCAAGGGGCCGACCCGATAGACACCATCGGGATACCCGAGCGACCGTCCAGTAGGTCGACTTCAGGTACGACCACGGCTCGACCGCCTCGCCGAGGTAGTCCTGGTAGCCGCGCGGGTCGATCCGGTCGGCCAGGATCGCCGTCGGCGTCCACGACCCGCAGCCAGCCGTCGTAGTGGTCGACGTTGCCGTCCTGGTCGACCAGGCCCATGAACGCCGATGGGGAAGTCGCCGAACGAGGCGGCCTCGTCCTCGAAGCGGACCAGCGAGGCCTTGTACCAGGCCAGCGCCCGCTCGATCGCGGCATCGATCGCCTCGGGGAGCCCGGCGAGGATCCGGTCGCGCGTCTCCGGCCGCCAGCGGCGCGTCGACGCCGCCGGGCACGACCCAGGAGGGGTGGATCCGCTTGCCGCCGAGCCACTCGATGACCTGCTGGCCGAAGCGGCGGAGCCCGATGCCGTCGCGGGCCAGCTGCGGGTTGGCCTCGGCGACGCCGAAGATGTTGCGCTTGGCGGGATCGGCGTCGAAGCCGAACAGCAGGTCGGGCGAGGACAGGTGGAAGAAGCTGAGGGCGTTGGACTGGACGATCTGGGCCAGGTTCATCAACCGGCGCAGGTCGGCCCCGGTCGGCGGCGGCTCGACCGCGAGGATCTCGTCGCACGCCTTGGACGAGGCGATCAGGTGGCTGACCGGGCAGATCCCGCAGATCCGGGCCATGATCGACGGCAGCTCGTGCACCGGCCGGCCCTGGCAGATGCGCTCGAAGCCGCGGAACTGGGTGACGTGGAACTGGGCGTCGGCGACCTCGCCGGCGTCGTCGAGGTGGATCGGTGATCTTGGCGTGCCCCTCGATCCGGGTGACCGGGTCGATGACGATCTCGGTTGCTCATCGTTCGGTCAGCGGCCGAACCGGGCGATCCGCGCGTGTCCGGCGTGCCGCGCCCTGCGAGCAGGTCGACCAGCGCGCCGTAGATGAGGTCGGCCGACGGCGGGCAGCCCGGGCAGGAACACGTCGACCTGGACGACGCGGTGGACCGGCCGGGCCGTCGGCAGCAGCGCGGCACGACCTCGAGCGGGATCCGCGGGTTGAGCGTGGCGTTCTCGAGGTAGGCCCGCTCCAGCAGTGGCCTGACCCGATCGGGTTGCGCATCCCGGGGACGTTGGCGGTGACCGCGCAGTCGCCGAACGAGACCAGCGTCTGCGTCCGCTCGCGGACCATCTGGATCTTGTGCCAGGTCGTCCTCGCTGGAGACCGCGCCCTCGACCAGGCAGACGTCGACGTCCTCCGGGTAGTCCTTGACGTCGACCAGCGGGCTGTAGACGAGGTCGGCCTGCTCGGCGATCTCGAGCAGGCGCTCGTCCATGTCGAGGAACGACATGTGGCAGCCGGAGCAGCCGTCCAGCCAGACCGTGGCGAGCCGTGGGCTTGGTCATGACGGCCCTCCTTCATCGCCGAAGGTTCGCAGGTACGGCAGGAACGGCCGGCGCTCCTTGCTGCCCTCGGCGACCGAGCGGCCCTTCTCGAACAGCGCGCCGGTCGGGCAGACCTGGACGCACTTGCCGCAGCTGGTGCAGGTGGGCGACTCCCCCCAGGGGGTGCCGAGGTCGGTCACCACCCGGGCGTCGATGCCGCGGCCCATCACGTCCCAGGTGTGGGCGCCCTCGATCTCGTCGCAGACCCGGACGCAGCGCGTGCACATGATGCAGCGGTTGTGGTCGATCGCGAACAGCGGGTGGCTGACGCGTCGATGCCGACCTTCGGGTTGATCATCGGCAGCTCGAAGTGGTCGACGCCCAGCGTCCTCGGCCAGGTCCTGGAGCTCGCAGTGGTTGTTGGCGACGCAGACCGCGCAGATGTGGTTCCGCTCGACGAACAGCATCTCGATGATCGTCCGGCGGTACTCGGCGAGCCGCTCGGAGTCGTCGGTGACCTCCATGCCCTCGGCGACCGCGGTCGTGCAGGCCGGCAGCGAGCTTGGCCGGCCCGCGACCTCGACGACGCACAGCCGGCACGCGCCCGTCGTCGGACAGCCCGTCGAGGTGGCACATCGTCGGGATGTCGATCCCGTTCTCGGTCGCCACGGCCAGGATCGACTCGCCATCGGTCCCGGCCACGTCGGCGCCGTCGATCCGGAGCGTGTGGACGGTCATGCCGGGACCGCCTGAGGCTCGATCGCGCAGACCCCGGCCGGGCAGACCCGGTCGACGATGTGGGCGAGGTACTCGTCGCGGAAGTAGCGCAGGGTGCTGAAGATCGGGTTCGGGGCGCCCTGGCCGAGGCCGCACAGGCTGGTCCGCTGGACCATCGCGGCGAGCCGCTCCATCTGGGCGAGGTCGTCCTCGGTCGCCTCGCCCCTGGAGATCCGCGTCGAGCAGCATGTACAGCTGGGTGGTGCCGACCCGGCAGGGGACGCACTTGCCGCACGACTCCTCGCGGCAGAAGTCCATGAAGTACTTGGCGACGTCGACCATGCAGGAGGTGTCGTCCATGACGATCATGCCGCCCGAGCCCATGAACGAGCCCACGGCGGTGAGCGACTCGTAGTCGACCGGCATGTCGAGGAACTGGGCGGGGATGCAGCCGCCCGACGGGCCGCCGGTCTGGACCGCCTTGAACGGCCGGCCGTCGACGATCCCGCCGCCGATGTCGAAGACGATCTCGCGCAGCGGCGTGCCCATCGGGACCTCTATCAGGCCGGTGTTGACGACCCGGCCGGCGAGGGCGAAGACCTTGGTGCCCTTGCTCTTCTCGGTGCCGATGCCGGCGAACCAGTCGCCGCCGTTGCGGATGATCGGGGCGATGTTGGCGAAGGTCTCGACGTTGTTGATGAGCGTCGGACGGCCCCACAGACCCGAGACGGCCGGGTACGGCGGGCGCGGGCCGCGGCTGCCGCGGCCGCCCTCGATCGACGCGATCAGCGCGGTCTCCTCGCCGCAGACGAACGCGCCGGCGCCGAGCCGCACCTCGACCTCGAAGCTCGAACTCGGTGTCGAGCGATGCCGTCGCCCGAGGTAGCCGGCCCGGCCGGCCTCGCGGATCGCCTTGCGCAGCCGGCTGACCACGAGCGGGTACTCGGCCGCGGCAGTAGACGTAGCCCGCGCTGGCCCCGACGGCGTAGGCCGGCGATCGCCATGCCCTCGAGCACCCGGTGCGGGTCGCTCTCGAGGACGCTCCGGTCCATGAACGCGCCGGGGTCGCCCTCGTCGGCGTTGCAGATGACGTACTTCTTGTCGCCGCCGGCCTTGGCGGGCGAAGCGCCACTTCAGGCCGGTGGGGTAGCCGGCGCCGCCGCGGCCGCGCAGGCCGCTGCGGACGTGATCTCGTCGCGCACCTCGGCCGGCGTCATCTCGGTCAGCGCGCGGCCGCAGCGCCCCGTAGCCGCCGGCCGCGACATAGTCGTCGAGGCTCTCGGGGTCGATCCATGCCCGGAGTTCTCGGTCGCGATCCGGACCTGGCGGGCGAAGAACGGCGCCGCCCTCGACCTTGGGCTCGACGGCCGGCGTCACCGCCGCCAGGGCGTCGACGATCGGCTCGAGGCGTCGTCCGGGCCGACCTGCCTCGAACAGCTCGCCCGTCTCGGGGATCTGGACGAGCGGGCCCGGCGGCGCACAGGCCGAGGCAGCCGACGCGCTTGACGGCCACGTCGGTCAGCCCGGCGTGCCGGTGACCCGCTCGCCGAGCGCCGTCGAGGATCTCGTGCGACCCCGTCGACAGGCAGCTGACGGCCTCGCAGACGTACGCCGACGCGCGGACCGTGCCCGTCCAGGACGGTGCCCCTCGAGGCCGGCGGCGCCACCGGGCGCGCGCCTGCCGGCGCGGCTCCGGCGGTCTCGGTCACAGCGCCTCCAGCCGCTGCCACGAGCTCCTCGGCGCGTCCAGCCGACCTGGACCTCGCCGTCGACGATCGCGGCGGGCGCCAGGCTGCACGAGCCCAGGCAGCGGGCCGTCAGCAGCGAGAGCTTGCCGTCGGCCGTCGTCTCCCCGGGCCGCACACCGAGCTCGCGCTCGATCGACGGCGGCCAGGATCTCGCCGCCCCGTTGATGTAGCAGGCGGTGCCGGTGCACACCACGCAGGTGTGCTCGCCCTGCGGCTTGAGCGTGAAGATAGTGGTAGAAGGTCGCGACGCCGAAGACCTTGGTCAGCGGCACCCCCAGGCGTCCTCGCCGACGTACTCGCAGCGCGTCGGTGTCGAGGTAGCCGAACGCCTCCTGGGCCGAGTGGAGGGCCTCGATGAGCGCGTCGGGACGATTACCGAGGCGGCGCATCCGGGTCTCGACGATCCGCCAGCGCTTGTCGTCGCTGGGCGCCTGCGGGATGGCGGTCGCTACGGCCACAGCTCCCCCTTCGGCGGTCGCCGGCCGTTCCACAGCTTGGTGAGGCGATTAGGCATGCAAACGGCCCAGCTGGTCAAGCGACACCAGCTCCATCGCCACATCGGCCGCCCAGCCCCGGATGTGCTCGGGGTCGCGCCAGTCGCCGGCGTGGGTCTTGGCCATCGCGCTGGCTGGGAACCCCTTGGCGTCGGCCGGCAGCCGGCCGCCGAAGGTCGCGTGGCCGCGGGCGCCGATCCGCCGGGCCAGCTCCTCCACCTGGGGAACCGGCGGGATACCCTCGACGGCCGAGCCGTTCAGCGGGCCGCTGCTGAACAGCCACACCGGTCGTTCCCCTAGCGCATCGGTGTGGCGCCGGACGAACCGGCGGGCCTGGCGGTGCCAGTGGCCGGTGTACAACGCCCCGCCGATGACCACCGCGTCGTAGCGGTCCAGTTGGGACACCTCGGCGACCGGCCGCACGTCGGCCTGGAAGCCGGCGTCGGTCATGGCGTCACCGATCAGCTCGGCGATGCCCGCGGTGCCGCCCATCTTCGAGCCGTAGGCAACGAGCACGTGCATCCTCCACCTCCCCAACGAAGCCGGCCACCCCCCACCACTGTGGCCGTCGATCCTCTGGCTGACCGTACCGATCCCGGTGCGGGCGGCCGAGGGCCGAAGGTCCCGGTGCGACCGGGACCTTGGCGCATGCCGGCGACGCTGGTCCGCTCCTAGACCGAGCGGCTCCCCTCGTGCGGCGACCGAGTGGCCGGAGTCGACATCAGGTAGCTGCCGAAGGCCACCAGCCACAGGACGATCGGGTACACGATCCACCGCTCGATCCCGCCCTCGCCGAGCTCGGCCACCGGCGCCCACTCCAGGAAGAACAGTCCAAGGGCGGTCGCGGCCAGCGCCACGCTGCCAAGCACCATCCAGAGGTAGCGGAACGGTGCCGTGGTGAGGCGGGACGACAGGACGACGGCGATGCCACCGGCCACGAAGGCGGTGAGCGCGAACAGCGTGTGCGGGGTCGGATGGGTCAGGGGGAAGACGCCGACGCCGAGGGTGCCCACGCCGAGCAGGGCGGTCGGGACCAACACGGCCTTACGCCGCAGGGCCCGGTAGGCAAACCAGGCCCCGGCCAGGATCATGGCCCCGGTGACCAGCATCGTGATGTCGAAGATGGCCGCCGAGGGCTGCAGCACGACGCTGTTGGGCGGCTCGGAGGCGCCCAGGTGGCTGACGGTGTTGGTGTGGGTGGTGAAGACGCCCGGGTACAGCGCCTCGGCGGTGATGAACCCCATCAGGATCGCGGCCCCGGCGAGCGAGAGGAGCACCCCCGCGATCCTGGCATCCCGGGACGGTCCCCCGCCGCCCTGGATCCGCCACGATCACCCCGGACCGGGGCACATCGTCTGGGAGCCGCTGCTCGGTCATGGTTCGCGCTGCCATGCTTCCTCCTTGCCTCATCAGGCCTACTCTCAAGTCTCCTTGGACCTCCTTCCCCGTACCTGCCTACCCAGGGCCGAACGGCGGGCGCGCTGAGGGACGATCGCCTCCTGCGTTGCCCGCGGCAGCACCGGACACTCAAGGCGCCTATTGGAATCAGCGAGGAGCCGCGTGGCCGCGGCGGGGGGTGGGCCCCCCCCCGGGGCCGGGCCGGTTGGGGTGGGTGGGGGGCATCGCGTCGCCTCGGCACGCTGGTCGGCGGGGCGCTGCCGCCGCCGAGCGTGGCCGGCCGCGCCGGGTTCCCGGGCGCTGGCCCGGTGCCCCGCGCCCTCCCCGCCGCGTCGGGGGCCGGTAGCAGCACCTCGGCTACGGCCGTCTCGGCCAGGGCGGAGGCAACGACGCGCCAACTGGGACACACCGGCGTGCTCGGGCGCGGTTCGGTCTATGGCGGGCTGGTCGGCAGTTCCTGGGTCGTCACGGGATAGGCGGCGTCGCCCTCGGCACCGCCTGGTGGCCATTAGCCCTTGGGTCTTGATGAACGGTATCTCACCGTTGACGCCTCATCATCGGATCGCCCGGGGCTGGTGGCGTCCCGTGCCATGGAAGACCCGCGGGGCGATCAGGTTGTCCCGCCGGGGCCTGATGGTCGTCGCGCTGGCCGCAGCGGTCGGGGTTTCGCGCGCAATCCGTTGGGGCGGTCTGGTGTGGGTCGGCCTGCCGGTCTCCGCGCATGACCCCCGATCGTGTCGCCGGTGCCTGCCGCGGGACAGCCCCCTCCGGTGGGGGGGGCCGCCCAGCCTCAGGGCCTCGTCCTGGCCAGCCGGGGTTGCCGGTCGGGGTCGGCAGGGCGGCCGGGGCGGTGGACGGTACCGCGGTGCGGGCGGCGGTCCTGTGGGCTCGCGGCTCTCAGAGGAGGATGCCTGCGGAGCGTCCAGGATGGGGTCAGAATCTGGACAGCCTCTCGGTTCTTTGTTTATCCGCGCCTCACACGATCCCTCGGTCCCCGGTGGTGCGGGACGGGGCCAGGGCGGCATGGTGATGTCCTGCGAGCTGTCGCCCGGTCAGCATCGCCGCACCGGCTTCGGCTCTGGCCGCCGCCCGGTACGCCTGGGTTTGGCTTCGCCCTCGCCACCGCCCGGCCGCTCCGGGCGTCGTGCGGGCGGTGGACGGTGGTGGTGCCGGCACCGCCGCGCCGTCGGGACTGGTCACCGGCCGGTTGCCAGGTCGGACTGGTGGCACTGCGCCCTCGGTGGTGGCGTCGGTGGCCGGGTTGTACGGAATCGCGGGGCTGCCGGTGGCCGTGGGGTCGGCTAGCTGCGGCTCGGCGGGGCCCTCGTAGTGACGCCGTAGTGCCGGGGTCGGCCACCGGAGCGGTCATCGCACCGAAACCGCTCGCGGGCCAGCTTGCCGACCCGGTCCAGGGCGCTGATGGTGCCAGGGATCCGCGCCACACCGGCTGCGGGCCGCCGTCTCCTGCGGAGCTCTGGATCGGTCGGCCGTGGTCGGCTGGGATGAGTCCCGCGCGGCGCCTCCCGGCGGCCGGTGTGGTCGGCTGGCTGGCCTCACGCAGGCCGTGCATTAAGTGCTGCGCACCGTCTCCTGGAACTCGCGGGCCATGTGGCCATACAGCGGCGGCTTACGGGCATGTCGTGCGGTACAAGCCATGTCCTGGACGATCTGGCGTGCGTGCCGTCGCGCCCTGACCTCGTATCCATTCACCGTCGGTCAGCATCGGCTGGTTGGCTCGTGCGGACCGACCACGCCGGGCACCCTGCGGGCCAGTTCCTCGAACAGCTGGCGGCCGAGCGGGCCGAGATCGGCGTCGAGGGAGACGACGCCGCCGTCGACGGCCACGGCCAGCCGCTGCAGGGCGTCCAGCTCCTCCTTGAGGCGGCCTTCCAGCTCGGCGCGGAGGTCATCGTCGCTGCGGGCGACCAGGCGCAGCAGGTCGCGGCGGGCGACGATGCCGACCACCCGGTCGCCGGCCACCACCGGAACCGACTTGAGGTTGTGCCGCAGCATCATCCGGGCCGCGACGCTGGCGTCGGTGTCCTCGGTCAGGGTGTACACCGACTGGCTCATCACCTCACGGGCCGTGTGGCGGGAAGCCCAACTGGCCACCGAGCCGGGGCCGGGCGGGGGCTCCAGCGAGAGGAGGTCGGCCTCGGACACGATCCCGACCAGCCGGTCGCTGGCGTCGGTCACCGGCGCGGCGTTGATCCCATGATCGATCAGGGTCGCGGCCACGTCCTTGAGCTGGGTATCCGGTTGCACGGTGACCACCGGACTGGTCATGACCTCACAGATCCGCATGGTGTGCTCCCTCACGCGGCCTGGGCGTCATCGGGCGCAACCAGGTCGCAGGCGTCGATGTCGTCGCCGCAGTACTCGCAGCGGATCAGGCTGAAGATGTCGTCGGGGAGGTAGTCGGCGTCGTTTCCGCAGCGTGGGCAGGTGACCATGGGACCCTCTCCTTCGACGGCGGTGCTGGTGCACCGGCCTTGGGTCGAGCATCGACCCTGGCGGTGCCCGCGCCCACGGCCGAACGGCCCCTCCCTACAGGGTCGTCCGGTCCAGCGGAGGTGCCGGGCCGTCGCTGGTGGCCTGGCCGGGGCTGACCTGGGCCCGGTGGCCAGCTACATTAGGGTCCGCATGTAGTTGGCCCGCTCGAGCCGGCCGGGTCCGGCATGGCCGACCGGCTCATGCTCCGCGCAGCTGGGCCACCGAGTCATAGTCACGCTCGGCCATGACCACCCCCAGCTCCCGCTCGACCACCCCGACATGCTCGGGCCCATGGCGCAACAACGCCGAGGTCATCATGGCCACATCCGCCCCGGCCAGCAGCACCTTGGCCGCGTCCAGGCCGGTGTGGACACCGGTGGAGGCGGCCAGCGAGGCCTGCACCAACGGCCGGTGCAGGATCGCGATCCAGCGCAGCGGCAGGCGCAGCTCCTCCGAGGTGCTGAGCTCCAGGGCCGGCAGCACCTCCATGGCCTCGATGTCGAGGTCGGGCTGGTAGAAGCGGTTGAACAGCACCAGCCCGTCGGCGCCGGCCTCGACCAGCTGCCCGGCCAGGTTGGCCAGGGAGCTGAAGTACGGGCTGAGCTTGACCGCCAGCGGGATCGACACCGCTCGCCGGACCTCGGCGACCAGGTCCAGGTAGCGGGCCTCCACCTCGGCCGCCGCCGACCCGCGGGTCGGTGGCGACGTAGTAGACGTTCAGCTCGAGGGCGTCGGCGCCGGCGTCGCTCGATCCGCGCGCGTAGCGGACCCAGCCGCCGGGGGTGGATGCCGTTGAGGCTGGCGATCACCGGGACCGACAGCGCCCGCCTTGGCCTGGCTCGATGTGGTCGAGGTAGCGGTCGGCGGCCCGGTGTTGTAGTCGTCCAGGTCGGGGAAGTAGTGGAGCGCCTCGGCGAAGTGCTCGGCGCCGTCTCCAGCAGGCCGGTCCAGCTCGAGCTGGTCGTGGATGATCTGCTCCTCGAACAGCGACGGCAGGACCACCGCCCCCGCGCCGGCCTCCTCCAGCCGCACGCAGCGTCGAGCTCGCCGGTCAGCGGCGAGGCCGAGGCGACCAGCGGGCTGCGCAGCTCCAGGCCCAGGTAGCTGGTGTCGAAGATCGACGCTCATGGCTCCTCACCTCCTCCTCGTCCTCGGCGAGCGGCCGTCGATCGCCTCGGGCTCGTCGGGCGACGGTGGGGGCGCTCGATCGCCGGCGAGCTGCTCGTAGTAGCGCCAGCGCTCGTCGACGTCGGCCTGGGCGAGCTGGAGCAGGCGGGCGGCCCGCTCAGGGTGGGTGCGGGCCAGCATGGCGAAGCGGGCCTCGGTGGCGATGAAGTCGGCGACGGGCATGGATGGCTCCTTGGAGTCGAGCTTGAACGGGATGCCGTGCTCGGCCTCGTCTGACGGCGAGAAGCGGTACAGAGGCCAGTAGCCGGACCGGACGGCGTCCTTCTGGTGGGTCATCGATTGCGACATGTCGATCCCGTGGGCGATGCAGGTCGAGTAGGCGATGACCAGCGACGGGCCCGGCCAGGCCTCGGCCTCCAGCAGGGCCTTGACGGTCTGCATGTCGCTAGCCCCGACGGCGATCTGGGCCACGTAGACGTTGCCGTAGGCCATGGCCAGCATGCCCAGGTCCTTCTTGGCGGTCGGCTTGCCGCGGGCGGCGAACTTGGCCACCGCCCCCCGCGGCGTCGCCTTGGACGCCTGGCCGCCGGTGTTGGAGTAGACCTCGGTGTCGAGCACCAGGATGTTGACGTCGCGGCCGCTGGACAGGACGTGGTCGAGGCCGCCGAAGCCGATGTCGTAGGCCCAGCCGTCGCCGCCGACGATCCAGACGCTCTTGCGGACCAGGGCGTCGGCCAGGCCAGCAGCTCCCGGGCGTCGGCGAGTCGCCGTCGTCGATCGCCAGGCGAGCCGGCGCGCGGCACGCAGCTCGGCGACCCGCTCGCGCTGGGCGGCGATGCCGGCCTCGTCGCCCTGATCGGCCTTCAGCAGCTCTTCCACCAGGTTGACGCCAATACGGTCGGCCAGGAGGTGGAGCAGGGCCTCGGCCTGCTTTCGGCTCTGGGCGACGGCGAGGCGCATGCCCAGGCCGAACTCGGCGTTGTCCTCGAACAGCGAGTTCGCCCAGGCCGGCCCCCGCCCCTCGGCGTTGACCGTCCAGGGCGTGGTGGGCAGGTTGCCGCCGTAGATCGACGAGCAGCCGGTGGCGTTGGCGACCAGCATCCGGTCGCCGAAGAGCTGGGAGAGCCAGCTTGAGGTACGGCGTCTCGCCGCAGCCGGCGCAGGCGCCGGAGAACTCGAACAGCGGCTGGCGCAGCTGGGAGCCCTTGACCGTGTCGGGGGCGATGGCGTCGCGGTCCAGCTCCGGGATCGCCTCGAAGAAGTCCCACCGCTCACGCTCGCGCTCCAGGAACTCATCGACTGGGGTCATGTTGATCGCCTTGTGCTTGACCTCGGTCTTGGACTTGGGCCGGGCACACGTCGACGCAGACGCCGCAGCCGGTGCAGTCGTCGGGCGCGACCTGGATCGTCATCTTCCAGCCCGGGCAGGTCCTTCGGAGTTGTAGTCCATGGCCTGCAAATCCGTCCGGGGCGCCCTCCAGCGCTTCGGGCTCGAACACCTTCATGCGGATCGCGGCGTGCGGGCAGACGATGGCGCACTTGCCGCAGTCGATGCAGATCGACGGGGTCCCAGATCGGGATCTCCTGGGCGATGCTTGCGCTTCTCGATCCGCGCGGTGCCCGGTCGGGAACGTGCCGTCGACGGGCAGGGCGCTGACCGGCAGCAGGTCGCCCTTGCCGGCCATCAAGCGCGGGCGGTGATCCTGGCGACAAAGTCGGGCGCGTCGTCGGGCACGGTCGGCCGCGGTGGCCGCGCGCGGTCGCCTCGGCCGGCACCTCGACCTCGCCGCAGCCGGCGAGCGCGCCGTCGATGGCGGCGAAGTTGCGGGCCACCACCTCCTCGCCGCGCTTGCTGAACGCCTTCTCGACCGCGGCCTTGATGGCCGCGATCGCCTCGTCGCGGGCCAACACCCCGGAAAGGGCGAAGAAGCACGGCTGCATGACCGTGTTGATCCGCGGCCCATGCCCGGCCTCGCGGGCCACCGCGGTAGGCGTCGATCACCCAGAACTCGAGGTCCTTGTCGATGATCTCGCTGCTGCACCTCGACGGGGAGGTGGTCCCAGACCTCGTCGGGCGGGTACGGGCTGTTGAGCAGGAACGTGGCGCCACGCTTGGCCCGGTCCAACACCGGCATCTTCTCGAGGAGGCCGAACTGGTGGCAGGCGACGAAGTCGGCGTCGCTCGACGAGATACGTGGAGCGGATCGGTTGCGGGCCGAAGCGCAGGTGCGACACCGTGATCGACCCCGACTTCTTCGAGTCGTAGACGAAGTAGCCCTGGGCGTACATCGGGGTGTGCTCGCCGATGATCTTGACCGAGGTCTTGTTGGCCCCGACGGTGCCGTCGGAGCCGAGCCCGAAGAACACCGCCCGCACCACCGTCGTCGGGTCCTCGGTGGCGAACGAGGGGTCGACCTCGAGCGAGGCTGGTGTGGGTGACGTCGTCGACGATCCCGACGGTGAAGTGTCGTTTCGGCTCCGCCCCGGCCAGTTCGTCGAAGACCGCCGCGGCCATGGCCGGGGTGAACTCCTTGGACGACAGGCCGTAGCGGCCGCCGATCACCTCGGGCATCGGCGCGGCGCCGCCGGCCGCGGCCGGCGCTCGGCCAGGGCGGCGACCACGTCCAGGTAGAGCGGCTCGCCGGCCGCGCCCGGCTCCTTGGTGCGGTCGAGCACGGCGATCGACCGGGTCGTCGGGGGCAACGCCGCCAGCAGGGCGGCGGCCGGGAACGGCCGGTACAGCCGGACCGTGGCGAGGCCGACCCGCTCCCCGGTCGCACACATCGTCGCAACCGCCTCGGTCGCCCGCGCCGGCGCCCGACCCCATCAGCACCAGCACCCGCTCGGCGTCGGGGGCGCCGGCGTAGTCGACCAGGCCGTAGCGGCGGCCGGTCCGGGTGGCCAGCTCGTCCATCGCGTCCTGCACGATGCCCGGGTACGGCAGCATAGAAGGGGTTGCTGGCCTCGCGGGCCTGGAAGAACACGTCCGGGTTCTGCGCCGAGCCGCGCAGGACCGGGGCGGTCGGGGGACAGCCCCCGCTCGCGGTGGGCGGCGACGTCGTCGTCGTCGACCAGGGCCCGCAGGTCGTCGTCGCCGAGCAGCTCGATCTTGTCGACCTCGTGGGAGGTGCGGAAGCCGTCGAAGAAGTGCAGGAACGGCACCCGCGACTTGAGGGTGCTGGCCTGGGAGATGAGGGAGAAGTCGGCTGCCTCTTGCACGGAGTTGGCGGAGAGCATGGCCCAGCCAGTCAGAACGGGCGGCCATCACGTCGCTGTGGTCGCCGAAGATCGACAGGGCGTGGGTGGCGACCGTCCGGGCGGCGACGTGGATCACCGCCGGCGTCAGCTCGCCGGCGATCTTGAACATGTTCGGGCAGCATCAGCAGCAGGCCCTGGGAGGCGGTGAACGTCGTGGCCAGGGCTGCCGGCCTGCAGGGCGCCGTGGATGGCGCCGGCGGCGCCGCCCTCGCTCTGCATCTCGACGACCTCGGGGACCGCGCCCCACAGGTTGGGCCGCCCGGCCGCACTCCAGTCGTCGGCCAGCTCGCCCATCGGCGACGCCGGCGTGATCGGGTAGATGGCGATGACCTCACTCAGCCGGTGGGCGACCCGCGCCGCCGCCCCGTTGCCCACCCACACACCCAGCCTCGGTCATCCGTCCTCCCGGTACTCCCCGGTGCCATCCGACCTCCCCCCGCCGGCCACCGCCCTCGGGCTCCCCTCTCTCCCTGGCCGTGTCGCTCCAGGCGTCCGCATCCAGCCCCACCCCAGCCCTCCCGCCGGCAGGTGGCGGATCCCCCGCTCCAGCATCCCTGGGCCTCCCTTCTCCTAGATGGGCAGCGTCGGCGAGCTCGTTGTCGGGCTGGAGGACCTCGGGGCCGGGGTCATGTAGTCCGACACCGGGGTGAGCACCGGGTCCGCGCCCTCGGCCAGCGCGGCCGTCAGGTCCCGCTCGGTGATGATGCCGACCAGGTGCTGGCCCTCCAGAACCGGAAGGGCGCCGACCTGATGCCAGTTCATGCGGTCGGCCGCCTCGTCCAGGCTCTCGTCCGCCTGGGCGGTGAACAGCTCGTGCTGCTGCAGGTCGGAGACCTTCATTGGTGCCTCCTTTGTTGATGCCCTGGCACCGTAGCCGAGCGCGCCACGGGTCCCCTAGGGTCGCTGGTCCCCTCGATGGGGGGCCGTTTGCGGCTGACGCTGGCGCCGCGCCCCTGCCGCGCTTCCCCGCTCGGCCCCCCCCATGCCGCTCAGGCCGCCTCCCTACTCGGCCGGGTCGGCCGGGTCCAGGTTCCGCAGGACGGTCAGGAACTGGTCGCGGTTGCGCCGTTCGTCCTCGCGGAGGCGCTGGAACCGCTCGACGGCGTCATGGTCGCCGACCGCCTGGGCCTGGGCTTGGAAGTCGCGGTACATGACCTCGGCCTCGAAGGCCTCCTCCTCGATGGCCAGGTGCAGGTTCTCGGCTTCCATGCCGATCAGTCCCAGCTCCAGGGCCTGGTCGGTGAAGTGCCCGAAGTACTCGTCCTCGGCCACCTTTTCGAACAGCTCGGCCACCTGCGGCCGCCCGTGCTCGCGGGCCTGGCTGGCATGAAGCAGGTACATGGCGAAGGCAAATGCCTCCCGGCGCATGGCGCTGAGCAGGTTCTCCCTGGTCTGAGGGTGCAGGGTCCGCATGGTGTCCTCCTCGGTCAGCTGGCCGCGGCAACCGGCCGGTCGGGCCTGGCCGCGGCCAGGATGGGGGCCAGCACGTCGGCCAGGTCGGGGTGGCCCAGCTCGCGCAGCTCGTAGCGGGCATGGCGGACCGGGCGGGTGGTGCCGACGATCCGGCGCAGGTCAATCGGGGTGCCGGCCACGACCACGTCGCAGTCGGCGGCGTCGATGGTGGCCCGCAGCTCCTGGATCTGGCGCTGGCTGTAGCCCATGGCTGGCAGGACCAGCCCGATGCTCGGATAGGTCCGGAAGGTGTCGGCGATCGAGCCGACCGCGTACGGCCGGGGGTCGACGAAGCTGGCCGCCCCGGCCTGGCGGGCGGCGACGGTCCCCGCGCCATACGGCATGCCGCCGTGGGTCAGGGTCGGGCCGTCCTCCACGACCAGGACGCGGGCGCCGGCCAGGGACGGTCCAGGTTCCAGTGTCACCGGGGATTCGGCCCGGATGACAGTGGCCGTGGGGTTGACGGCGGCGACGTTGGCGGCGACGGCGGCGACCGCGGCCGGGTCGGCGCTGTCGACCTTGTTGATCACCACCACATCGGCCATGCGCAGGTTGGTCTCGCCCGGGTGGTAACCCAGCTCGTGGCCGGGCCGCAGCGGGTCGGCCACACAGATGTGCAGGTCGGGGGCGAAGAACGGGAAGTCGTTGTTGCCGCCGTCCCAGACGATCACATCCGCCTCGTTCTCGGCCCGGTCCAGGATCGCGCGGTAGTCGACGCCGGCGTACATGACCATGCCCTGGCGGACCGGCTCCTCGTACTCCTCCCGTTCTTCGATGGTCGGGTTGGCCGCGTCGATGTCGGCCAGGGTGGCGAACCGCTGGACCCGCATGCGTTCCAGGTCGCCGTAGGGCATCGGGTGGCGGACCAGCGCAACCCGCAGCCCGGCGTCCAGCAGCAGCCGGCCGACCCGCCGGCTGGTCTGGCTCTTGCCGGCCCCGGTGCGCACCGCCGAGATGGCCACCACCGGCTTGACGCTTCCCAACATGGTGGCGCGGGGGCCGAGCAGCCGGAAGTCGGCCCCGGCGGCCAGCACCGTCGAGGCCTTGTGCATGACCTCCTCATGGGAGAGGTCGGAGTAGGCGAGCACGACCTCGTCGACCTGGTGGTCGCGGACGATGGCTGAGAGCTCCTCCTCGGGCCGGATGGGGATGCCGTTGGGGTAGGAGCTCCCGGCCAGCGCCGGCGGGTAGGTGCGGCCGGCGATCCCGGGGATCTGGGTGGCGGTGAAGGCCACGACGTTCGTGCCCGCATCCTCGCGGAACACGGTGTTGAAGTTGTGGAAGTCGCGCCCGCCGGCGCCCATGATGACGACCGTTCGCATTGTCGTCGCCTCCTTCGGATGCCCGCCGGCCCGGCAGGCCGGCGCGTCGGCCGGTCAGCGGCGTGACCGGTGGCTTGTCGGGAATCGGTGGCAGCAGCTCCTCGACCGTCAGCGGCTCGGCCTCGGTCCTCCCCCCCTTTCCCCCCTTGAAGACGACCTCGTAGCCGGCCGCCGGCGATCGCCCACAGCGAGTGCGAAGCCAGGATGGCGACCAGCGCGTCGCAGGCAGCCGCCCCGGAGACCCACCGGGCCCGGTCGGTGGCCAGCAGCATGAGCTGGGCGGCGGCCGACGCGGGGCACCAGGGTGGTCGGGTGGCCAGCGAGATGAAGGTGAACTGGACGCTGGGTAGTTCATGGCCAGCAGCACGGTCACCAGCACGCTGGAGAGGACCAGGCCGAACACCGGCCTGCACGCCAGCGGCCGGGAACCATGTTGCCGATCGCGGGGCGGTGGCCATCCACAGGCCCCCCCGCCGGCGCCGCTGCCGTGCATGCCCCAGGCCCCCTTCGGGGAAGTCCTTGATGCTCCGCGAAGCGAGCCACGGTAGGGTCGGACGGCCCGCTTCCCTCGGGCTCGTGTCCGGCCCGCCCGTGGTGGCGCCGGGTTGGTCAGGACGCGGGAGCCGGGACACGGGGAGCGCTGTCGAACTCCATCAGTTCGCCGGTGACCAGGAACCAGACCTGCTCGGCGATGTCGACGGCGTGGTCGGCGGCCCGCTCCAGCTGCCGTCCGGCGTCGTGCAGGTACACCACCCAGGCCAGCTGGTCCTGCGGCTGGCGGGGGGCCCGCACGGCCGCCAGCAGGGAGCGGTTCAGCTCGTCGACCCGGGCGTCCAGCGCCGGGAGCCGCTGGCTCCCCGGGGCGTCGCGGGCAGCGAAGGCCTGCATGGCCAGCTCCACCATCCACACGGCGGTGTCGCTCATCTGCTCCAGGTGGCGGATCCATCTCCGGCTCCGCGGGGCGTCGGCGACCACCTGGCCGAGCTGGGCGACGTTGACGGCCATGTCACCGATGCGTTCCAGGTGCAGGTTGATGTGGAGGATGGCGGTCAGCAGGCGCAGGTCGGAGGCGACCGGTGCATGGCGGCCGAGCAGGTCGAGCACCTGCCGCTCGATGTCCAGGTAGCGGCGGTCGACCTCGTCGTCACCGGCGACCACCGCGCCGCACAGGGCGGCGTTGCCGGTCACCAGCCCACGCGTGGCTCGGGCCAGGGCGGCCCGGACGAGGGCGCCCTGGGCCTGCACGTCCCCCTCCAGCCGCTCGAGGGTGTCGTGGAAGCGGTCTCGGTACGGTCCGATGGGCGGGTCGGCATGCATCGTGGGCCTCCTCGGCGGGCAGGCGGATGACGGTGTGGGTGTGGCCGAGGCCCTCGCCGTCCGGAGACGAGGTCTGCCCGGCGCGCCGCTCCCGCAGCGTCAGGACCGCCAGTGTCACCAGGTCCGACAGGGCCAGCAGCGGCGCCCGGAACCGGATGGACGGCATCAGCTCACCTCCAGGTGGCCGGCTCGCGACCGGCCCCACCCTCTCGACCGTAGCCGCCGTCGGTTCCTCCTTCGAGGGTCGAGCGACCCTTCGGCTGGGTGCCGTCCAGCCCTTCGCCGGGCGGTCGGGGCCGGCTAGCGTCGGATCGGGCGCCAGGGAAGCTGCCGCGCTGGAGGTGCACGATGAGGCGCACCGTG
The DNA here is from genome assembly GCA_942492615.1 of Candidatus Krumholzibacteriia bacterium. Lineage (GTDB taxonomy): Bacteria > Krumholzibacteriota > Krumholzibacteriia > LZORAL124-64-63 > LZORAL124-64-63 > CALOFL01. The sequence continues at coordinate 17,838 of CALOFL010000015.1, read as the reverse complement.
CAGGATGTGATGACCAGGGAGGTCGTGGCCGTTCCGGGGCGCGACGCCCTTCAAGGAGCTGGTCCGGCTGCTGAACGCCAACCGGATCACCGCTCGTCCCGGTGCTGGACGACACCGGCCGGGTGGTGGTGGGAGTGGTCTCCGAGACCGATCTGGCGCTGAAGGAGGTCGCACCGCTGCGCGAAGCCCACACGCCAGTGTTCGAGACCGCCCAGCACCGCGGCGAGCGGGCCAAGGCGGCCAGCCTGACCGCCGCCGAGCTGATGACCGCCCCGGCGGTGACCGCCGGGCCCGAGGAGCCGGTCGCGGCAGCGGCCCGGCGCATGTATGACCGCAAGGTCAAGCGGCTGCCGGTGGTGGACCGCGGCGGCGCCCTGGTCGGGATCGTGACCCGGGCGGACCTGCTCAAGGTGTTCCTCCGGCCCGACGACGATCTCCGCTTCGACGTGCTCGACCACGTCGTCGGCGGCCTGCTGCGGCTCCCGGCGGGCACGGTCGAGGTCGAGGTCCACGACGGGGTCGTCCGCCTGACCGGCCGCGTCCGCCGCCGCAGCCAGGCCGAGGCCTTGGAGAAGGTGACCGGCGCGATCGACGGCGTGGTCGCGGTGGAGAGCCGGCTGGCCTGGCAGGTCGACGATATCGACGTGCCGCCTGTGCCCCCGAGCCGGCGCCGCTGCTGTGACGAAGGCTGGGCAGCGATGGGCTTGGCGATCGATCGTGAGCGGTTCGACCCGGTGGACTACCGGCGGTTCGAGCAGCGGCTGGAGGAGTGCCTGGTCGCCCTGGGGCGGCTGCTGAAGCGTCCCGGCTTCGGGACCGGCCCGGCCAAGGGTCGGGGCCGAGCTGGAGCTGTTCCTGGTCGACAGCCAGGGCCGCGCCCTGCCGCTGAACCAGGTGGTGCGGGCCGAGGCCGGCGACCCGCGGGTGGTCCTGGAGATCGACCGGTTCAACCTGGAGCTCAACCTCACGCCAGCGCCGCTCCAGGGCCGGCCCTTCGCCGCATTCGCCAGCGAGCTGGACCAGGCGCTCAGCATCGTGCGCCGGGCCGCCGCCTGGCACGGCGGCCGGATCGCCATGGTCGGGATCCTGCCCACCCTGCGCCCCGAGGACCTCCACCTCGCCGCCATCTCGGACGCGGCCCGCTACCAGGCCCTCAACAACGGCCTGCGGCGGCTGCGCCAGGAGCCGTTCCGGATCCGGATCGACGGGGACGACCCGCTGGAGCTGGCCGCCGACGACGTCGGCCTGGAGGGCGCCAACACCTCCTTCCAGGTCCACCTGCGGGTCGACCCCGACCGGTTCACCGACCAGCTTCAACGCCGCCCAGCTGGCCACCGGCCCGGTCCTGGCCGTCGCTGGGAACTCCCCCACCTTCCTCGGCCACCGGCTGTGGGAGGAGACCCGGGTGGCGCTGTTCAAGCAGGCGGTCGACGACCGCGACGCCACCGGCCGGTCCAGCCGCCGGGTCTCCCGGGTCGCCTTCGGGACCGGCTGGGTCCGCACCGGCGCCTACGAGCTGCTGGAGGAGAGCGTGCGGCTGCACGAGCCGGTGCTGCCCGTGCTCGGCCCCGAACGGCCGCTCGACCAGCTGGACGCCGGCGGGGTGCCCGCCCTGGACGAGCTACGCCTGCACCAGAGCACGGTGTGGCGCTGGAACCGGGCCATCTACGACCCCGCCGAGGGCGGCCATGTTCGCATCGAGCTGCGGGCCCTGCCCGCCGGGCCGACCGTGACCGACATGCTGGCCAACGCGGCCTTCCTCCTTGGCCTGACCCTGGCCCTGGCCGTCGACGCCGACCGCTGGGTCCCGCGGGTCGCCTTCCAGCAGGCCCACCACAACTTCTACCGGGCCGCCCAGCTCGGCCTCCGGGCCGAGCTGGCCTGGCCGCTCGGGGCCGGCGGCCGGGTGGTGACGATCCCGGCGGACCAGCTGATCCAGCGGCTGCTGCCGGCCGCCCACCAGGGGCTGGAGGACGCCGGGGTGCTGCCGGAGGAGGTCGACGAGCTCCTGGCCGTGATCGAAGCCCGCGCCGCCGCCGGCCAGACCGGCGCCGTCTGGCAGCGCCGGACCCTTGCCGCCCTGGAACCACAGCTGGGCCGCGAGCAAGCGCTAGCCGCGATGCTGGAACGGTACCTCGAGTACCAGCTGACCGGCGACCCGGTCCACACCTGGCCGGAGCCTGAGCGTCGGTAACCAGGCACCATGGCCACGACCCCCCGGTCAGCGACCGGCGGCGGGCGGCCAGCGGCAACGGCGGGCTGGCCACCTCGACCCGGACCCGGGCGTCGACCACGACGACCCCGTCTGGCAGCACCTTGACCGGGTTGCAGTCCAGCTCGGCGATCTCCGGGTGCGCCTCGACCAAGGCGCTGATCCGCTGCAGCAGGTCCTCCAAGGCGGCCACGTCGCCCTTGGGGGCGCCCCGGTAGCCGTCCAGCAGCGGGAAGGTCGCCAGCGAGCGGACCATCTCGGCCGCGTCCCGGTCGGTCAGCGGGGTGATGCGCACGGCCACGTCCTTGAGCAGCTCGACCGCGGTCCCGCCCGCTCCGCAGGCGATCACCGGACCGAACGTGGGGTCGTGGACGACGCCGACCAGCAGCTCGACCCCGTCGCCGACCATCCGCTGGACCAGGAACCCTTCGATCGGGTAGCCCTCGGCGGCGACGGCCTCGGCCATCTCGGTGGCCGCGGTCTGGACCTGCTCGGGGCCGGTGAGGCCGAGCCGGACGGCGTGGGCCTCGGTCTTGTGGACCAGCCGGGGCGCGACCGCCTTGAGGGCGACCGGCCCGCCGAGCTCGGCCGCGGCCGCGCCGGCCTCCTCGGGGGAGCCGGTCAGGCGCCACTCGGCGACGGCAGGCCGTAGCAGCCGAGCAGCCTGGCGACCTCGTCCGGGCCAGCCAGTGCGGGCCCGGCCCCTCGGCCAGGGCGGCGGCGAGCAGGGCGGCGGCCTCGTCGTGGCGGGCGTCGGGCAGCTCGGGCACCTGGCCCTCCGGGCGCTGCCGCCAGCTCGCCGTACTCCACCGCCCGGACCAGCGCACGGGCCGCGTCCTCCGGGAACCGGTAGCGGGGAAGTCGCGGGGCGGCCTCCTCCGATTCGACGGGCAGGTCGGCGGCGGAGGACATCACGACGTTCAGCACCGGGACGGATCCCGCTGTCGCGGCGTCGCGGACCGCCCGCGCCACCGCGGCCGGGTCGGTGCGCAGGGGCGGGATGAAGATCACGATGACGGCGTCGACCTCCCCGGAGGCGGCCACCAGCTCGACCGTCCGCCGGTAGTGCTCGGGCGGCGCCGACGGCCAGCATGTCGACCGGGTTGGCCACCGCCGCCTCGGCGGGCAAGCCGTCGCGCAGCCTGGCCTGGAGCTGCGGGGAGAGCTCGACGACCTGCAGCCCGCCGGCCTCGCAGGTGTCGGCGCACATGATCCCCGGCCCGCCGGCGTTGGTCACGATCCCCACCCGTCGGCCGGCCGGGACCGGCTGGTTGGCGAACAGCGAGGCCACGTCGAACAGCTCGGCCAGGGTGTCGGTACGGATCACGCCCGCCTGGTGGAACAGGGCGTCCACGGTGATGTCGGAGGCGGCCAGCAGCGCCCCGGTGTGGGAGGAGCTGGCTCGGGCGCCTGCGACCGAGCGGCCGCTCTTGACCGCCAGCACGGGCTTGGTCCTGGCCACCCGGCGGGCGATCCGGGCGAACTTGCGCGGGTTGCCGAACGACTCCAGGTACAGCAGCACCAGCGCGGTCCGGTCGTCCTGCTCCCAGTAGGCGAGCAGGTCGTTGCTGGAGATGTCGGCCTTGTTGCCGACCGACACGAACGACGACAGCCCCAGCCCGAGCGCGTTGGCGTAGTCGATGATGGCCAGGCCCAGGGCGCCCGACTGGGACAGGAACCCCACCCGGCCCGGGCTGGGGCATGTTCGGCCCGAAGGTGGCGTCCAGGCGCACCTGTGGGTCGGTGTTCACGATCCCCAGGCAGTTGGGCCCGATCAGCCGCATGCCGGCGGCCCGGCAGACCCCAGCAGCTCCCGCTGGCGCTGGGCGCCCTCCGGCCCGGTCTCGGCGAAGCCGGCCGAGATGACCACGATCGCCCGCACGCCCTTGGCGGCGCACTCCTGCGCGACCTGGACGACGGCCGGCGCGGGCAGGACCAGCACGGCCAGGTCGACCGGGCCGGGCACTTCCAGGACCGAGTTGTAGGCCAGGACCGACTGGACCACTGCGGCCTTGGGGTTGACCGGGTAGACCGGGCCGTTGAACCCGGCCGCGAGCAGGTTGTGGAACAGCTCGCCGGCGACGGTGCCGCGCCGCCGCGAGGCACCGACCACCGCCACCGACCGCGGGCCCAGGAAGGCCCGCATGGCCGCCGTGGCCGCCGACCTGCTCGCGTCGTTCGAACCGCTCCAGGGCCTCCGGGGACAGCGAGGTGGGGAACTCGATCAGGATGACCCCGGGGATGGTGTGGGTCTTGACGGGAAAGCCGCTGTCGCGGAACACCTTGATCATCTGGTGGTTGTGGGGCAGGACCTCGGCGCCGAGCACCTGGATGCCGGCCTGGTCGGCAGCCTCGGCGAGCTGGCCGAGCAGGATCGTGCCCAGCCCTTTGCCCTGCATGGCGTCGGCGATCTCCAGGGCCACCTCCGCCCGCTCGGGATGATCGGGCTGGCGCTCGAAGCCGGCGTGGCCGACCACCCGGCCGTCGGTACCGGTCGTGGCGACTAGCCCGTACCGCCGTTCGTAGTCGACGTCGGTGGCCCACTGGACGGCCTTTTCGAGGTTGGGGAAGCCGGAGAAGAACCGCAGCCAGCGGCTCTGGTCGGACAGGCCCTTCAGCAACTGCTCGACCGCGGGCGCGTCGGTGGACCTGGCTGGCCGCACGTGCACCGTCGAGCCGTCCCGCAGCACGACGTCGGCCTCGCGATGCCCGGGATAGGTGGTCATTTCCGTCACTCCTCGCCGAACCTGACTTCGACGACCCCGGGCACACCACGGGCCAACAGGGTGGCCAGCTGGCGGCTGGTCGGGTCGGTGGGGCCGGTGAGTTCCACGATCCCGTCACGGACCGTCGTCCGGTAGGGGCTGGGCGCGCCCAGTTCGGCCGCCAGCAGGGCCTCCAGGTCCCGGGCGATGTCCCCGTCGCTGCGGGCGAGCACCTCCAAGAGGTCCCGCCTGGCCACGATGCCCACCACCCGGCGGCCCCCGGACGACCGGGATGGACTTGATGCGCCGCTCCAGCATGAGCCGGCCCGCCTCGGCCGTGTCGGCGTCCTCGGGCAGGGCGACCACTGCCCTGGTCATCGCCTCCCCGGCCACCCCGGGAAGACCACCAGGAGGCTGGGACAGTGGGGCGAGGTGGGCCCGGGGGTCTGGGGCAAGCTCCAGGGGGACCAGGTCGGCCTCGGAGACGATCCCGACCAGCTCGCCGTCGTCCACCACCGGCACGGCGCTGATCCCATGCCGCACCAGCAGGTCGGCGACCTCCTTGAGCCGCATGTCCGGCGGCACAGTGACCACCGGGCTCGACATCACCTCCCTGACCCGCACCGCGGCCTCCTTCGCGTGCCTGGGGCCAGTCTGGCCGGCACCCCAGCGCCCTCCCAGGGCCGGGCGGCACCCCGGAAACGGGACCATCAGCCCTAGGAGACAGACTGCGCCGGCGTTTTCATGGCATCAAGGGTGAACGAAGGGAGGACCCAATGCACAGCCTGGTGAAGGACCTGATGACGACCCAGGTGGTGACCATCGGGCCCGCAACCCCGTTCAAGGAGATCGTAACCCGGCTGGCCAACCACCGGGTGAGCGCGGTGCCGGTGGTCGACGACGACAGCCGGGTGCTCGGCGTCGTCTCCGAGGCCGATCTGCTGCTCAAGGAGGAGTTCCCCGACCCCGACGCCGACATCCCGCTGTTCTGGACCAAGCGGCGCCGCCTGGAACGCGACCGAGCGGCCGCCACCACCGCCCGCGACCTCATGTCCGTTGCGGTGGTGTCCATCGCCCCCGACGCCACGGTGGCCGAGGCCGCCCGGCGGATGCACACCGCCGGAGTGAAGCGGCTCCCGGTGCTCGACGAGGGCGGCCGGCTGGTCGGGATCGTCAGCCGCGCCGACCTGCTGAAGGTGTTCAACCGACCCGATCAGGCCATCCGCCGCGAGATCCTGGACGAGGTGATCGTCGGCGAGTTCATGATGGACCCCAACCGGTTCCTCATCCACGTCACTGACGGCGTGGTTGTGCTCCAGGGCCGGGTCGAGCGCCGCAGCCTCCTCCCCTACCTGGTCCGTGCCGTCCACAGCGTCGAGGGGGTGGTCCGGGTCAAGAACCGGCTGACCTACGACATCGACGATGTCGAGCCCCTCTCCTGCGGGCGATGGCCTACCCCACTAGGTCCCGGTTCGCCTTGTGCAGCCCGGTGCCAGGCCTGATCAGGTGGAGCGGTCCTGGCGGGTTGGCTCGCGGAAGACCGACTCGACCTCCAGCATCACCCGGGTCGTACGCTCGGCGAACCGGCCGGGGCGGAACGGGCTCAGGAGGCCGTCGGCGGTCTGGTCGGCGACCTCCTTGGCGACCAGCCGACCAAGCACCGGGGCCAGGGTGACCCCGCTGTGGCTGACCGCCAGGTACAGCGAGTCCAGCCAGGGCAGGGGGCCGATAATCGGCAGCCGGTCGGAGGGCATGGCCCGCCAGGCCAGCCACCACCGCTCCACCGGCACCCCGGCCAGGACCGGGAAGAACCGGGCCGCCTGGGTCAGCAGGGCGCGGGCGTGGCGGGCGCCCGGGTCGGTGACCGGCGTCTCCTGGGTGCGTTCCCCCACCAGCACCGACCCGTCGGCCCGCTGGCGCAGACTCACCGCCGGCCCTGGGCCGCCGGGCAGGTAGACCACCCGGTTGGTGATGGGCGGCAGCGGCTGGGTCTGGGCCAGCATGCCCAGGCTGGACACGGTCGGGATGTCCAGGCCGACCTCGGCGGCCACCTCGACGGCCTCGGCGCCGGCGGCCAGCACGGTGGTCCGGGGGCGCAACACCTCATCGCGGACCTGGACCCGCATGCCGTCGTCGTCGAGTTGGACCCGGGCCTTGCCGGTCAGCAGTTGGGCCCCGGCCTCCTTCAGTTCGGCCCGGCAGGCGGCCAGCACCAGGGCCGGCTCCACCTGCCCGTCGTTGGGGGCGAAGCTGGCCGCCGTCACCGGGCCGATCCGGGCGTCGGGCAGCAGCCGGGCGACCTCGGCCTGGTCGACCGGGCGGACCGGGTAGCCCCGCTCGCGGGCGTCGGCCACCAGGGTGGCCAGGCGGCGTCCCTCCTCGGGGCCGGCAGCCCAGCGGACCTCGCCGGCCCGGCGTAGCCCGACCTCGCCGCCGAGGCGCTCGGCGAACCTCGTCCAGCCCGACACGCCGGCGCAGGCCAGCTGGAAGTAGGTGGCCGGGTCCTTGCCGAAGGCCGAGACCGACGCGAACGACCCGGTCGAGGTTCCCTGCCCGGGCCGCTCGGGGTCGATCAGGACCGGCCGCACCCCCCGGTCGACCAGGTGGACGGCGATCGAGCAGCCGAGGATGCCGGCCCCGACGATCACCACCGACCCGTTGTCGTTGCGGCTCACCACGATCTCCTTTGCCAGGCGGTCGGCGGGCGGGCGCCCACCGACCCGAGTCTGGCCGCCGCCCAGGTTCCGCGCATGGGGCTTCCGGCTCCCTCCTCGGGCGGCCGTTCGGCCCTACCGGTCACCCGGCGCCTGGATAACCCTGGAGGTGACCCGCCAACAGAGGCCGGGTCGCTGGAGGCGAGGAGGCCCCCATGGGACGCCGCGTACGAGATGTCATGACCCAGGAAGTCGTTACCGTCGACGAGCATGCGTCCTTCAAGGACGTTGCCATGCTGATCGCCGAGCGTCGGGTCAGCGCCGTGCCGGTTCTCGACCGGGAAGGTCGTGTGCTTGGGATCGTCTCTGAAGCGGACCTGGTCCTCAAGGAGGAGTACCCGGAGGGTCCACCGGAAGGCCGGATGTTCCAGAGCCGGCGCCGGCGCATAGCCCAAGCCAAGGCGGCCGGCGACACCGCGGCCGAGCTGATGACCGCCCCGGCCGTCACCATCGGCCCCGACGCCAGCGTCGCCGAGGCGGCCAGGCTGCTGCACCGCCATGGGATCAAGCGGCTGCCGGTGGTCGACCCGGCCGGTCCCCTGCTCGGCATCGTCAGCCGCGCCGACCTGCTCAAGGTGTTCCTCCGCTCGGATCCCGACATCGCCCGGGAAATCCGCCAGCAGGTGCTCCGGCGGGCCATGTGGATGGACCCGGACACCGTCGCCATCGACGTCCGCGACGGCGTCGTCACCCTCACCGGCCAGCTGGAGCGCCGGAGCCTGATCCCGATCACCGTCAGTCTCGTCCGCGGCCTGGACGGCGTGGTCGATGTGGTCGACCGGCTGACCTTCGAGCTCGACGACACCCCGATCATGGTCCCCTCCGACCTGCTGATGGACCGCACCTCCGCCGTTCGCCGCCGGACCTAGTGTCAACTTTGCATCGACGAGCATCGAGGTGATGACGATGCGCGACACAGTCCACAACCGTCCAACGCCGCAGGGCCGCCCGGGCATGGCGACGCCGGCGTTCCCTGGCAAGTACCTCAGCCTCACCAGCTTCCGGCGCGACGGCACGGGCGTTGCCACCCCGGTCTGGTTCGTCGAGGCCGACGGCCGGCTGCTGGTCGAGACCGACGCCAGCTCCTACAAGGTGCGGCGCATCCGCCGCGACCCGCGCGTGACGATCGCCCCCTGCACCGCCACCGGCCGGCTCCGCGGCACCCCGGTGCCAGCCTGGGCCGAGTTGCTCCCCGACGCCGAGATCTGCCGGGTCGACCAGCTGATAGCCCGCAAGTACCGGGTCGACCTGCTGGTCATCAAGCCCATCCGCAGCCTGCAGGCCGCCCTGCACCGTCGCCGGCGTCGGGGGACGCCGGTCGTCCTGGAGATTGCGCCGTTCTGACCATGTCACGATGAAGGAAAGGCCGACCGTCGAGCCGCGGACCCTGGGGGCGGCCTACGAGCGCTGCCGCCAGCTCCATGCCCGCCACGGCCGCACCTACTACCTGGCCACGCTGCTGCTGCCCCGCTGGAAGCGGCGCCACGTCCACGCCCTCTACGGGTTCACCCGCTACGCCGACGAGATCGTCGACGACCTCGACTCGACCCTCGACAGGGCCGGCCAGGCGGCCGCCCTGGGGGCCTGGGGGGAGCGCTTCTTCGCCGGCCTGCGCGGCCAGCCGTGCCAGGACCCGATCCTGCCGGCCGTGCTCCACACGGTCCGGGCCTTCGACCTGGACGTGGCCGACTTCGAGCGGTTCCTTCACTCGATGGCCATGGACCTGCACACCGACGGCTACCGGACCTACGACGACCTGTGTGGCTACATGGAGGGCTCGGCGGCGGTGATCGGGACCATGATGGCCCCGATCCTGGAGTCGGCCGACCCGCCGGCCGCCGCCGAGCACGCCCGCCAGCTCGGCCTGGCCTTCCAGCTCACCAACTTCATCCGCGACGTCGCCGAGGACGCAGCAGCGCGGCCGGGTCTACCTGCCGGAGGCCGACCTGGAGCGGTTCGGGGTCGGCCGGGCCGACCTGGCCTCCGCCCAGGCCGCCCCGGCCGTCCGGGAGCTGCTGGCCTTCGAGACCGAGCGGGCCAGGGCCCACTACCGGGCCGCCGAGCCGGGGATCGAGCTGCTCGCCCCCTCCTCGCGGCCGTGTGTCCGGGTCGCCTTCGACCTGTACGGCGGCATCCTTGACGAGGTCGAGCGGGCCGGCTACCAGGTCCTGGCCCGCCGGGTGGCGGTCCCCCGACACCGCCGCCTCGGCGTCGCCGGCCGCCACCTGATCGCCGCCCGGGCCGCCGCCCGGGCCGAACGCCGCGTCAGCGTCACCACCCCCGGACGCCACATGATCCTGCGGGTCGCGCTGGCGACCACGGTCATGGCCGACAGGAACCGGGACGTAGTCCGCTGTGAGGTTGCTCGTCAGGTGGGAGGCCGGTCTGGGCGGTGGTCGATCACCGCCCCCCAGCCCTTGACCTCCTTGCAGTCCAGGACATGCGCCCTCGGGCGATCGCGCCGCCTCAAGCAGATGGCACGATCGGGACTTCGGCGCCTCACCAGCTTGCCTATCTGGTGGTGAACACCCTGATCGGGATCTCGGGCGTTCACGGGGGCCTGCATGATCTGGCCGACGTTCACCGCTGGTCCTCCTGGGGCTTCGGGCTGGTGATCGCAACGGCCGCTGGAGAACAGTCAACCGGCGCAGGCCGCCAAGGCGTCCCCGGAGCGATCCACCAGCTCGCTTGCCGGCGTGAGCCAGTGCCCGCATAGACCGCGCTGCCCAGCACCACCACGTCGAAGCTGTCGACCGCCTTGACCTGGTCGGGTGGGACCACCATGGCATCCCAGCCGCGCTCGGTGAACACCTCCCCGATGGCCTGAGCGATCTCGCCGGTCGCGCCGTACTTGGTCGCCGCCGTCACCGGAACCCTCATGCCGCGCTCCTTCCGAGGCGCTCGACAACGTCGATGTCTCGCATCGCGGGCTGCCCGTCCGAAAGCCGCTATCCGGCCAGTAGCCGGGCGGCGGCCTGACCTGCCGCGACCACAGCCCGTCGCTGCAGGCCGCGCAGGTGGCTGCGAGCCATGACGAAGTCGGCCGGGACGATCGTGCCCAGGAACGCCCGCTCGAACCACCATGGGTGCAGGCGCATCCGGTTGCGCTGCACGACCCGGGTCCACCCAGGGATCGGCTCGTCCAGATGCCAGCTCCAGATCCAGTCCATCGCCAGGCCCCGCTGGCGCTACGACAACGGCAGATGCCGGGTCGACCGCAGCACCAGCAGCCGGTCCGCCTCTAGCCGCTCAACGGTGAACCAGCAGTCGGCCGCCGGTGGGCCGTCGGGGACCTGATCGCCCTCGCGCAGCCGCTGGTGCTCCGGAAGGATACGGTTGGCGCTGGGGCCGTTGGCCGGGAACAGGAGCCGGTCGACCCAGCGGTAGGTGTACCAGCCGGCCCGCCCCCAGCCCATCTGCACCAGCCACGGCCAGACCGCATGTGCGGGCGCCGCGACCGTGATCGCATGGGTGGTCCAGGCCCTGGCGTCGGGCAGCAGCTCGTCGCCGGCCAGCGGCTGCTGTCGCTCCTGGCCGGTGGCGCCCCAGGTCTGCCCGAGGCGGTACAGGGCGGCGTACCCGCCCACCGCTGCCAGCGCGGCCATCGCGCCTGCCGGGGTGTGACGCATGCAACTCCCTCCCCCTTGAGCAGGTCCCGCATCAGCTGCAGGTGCCGGGACCGGGCGACCTGGATCGCGGGTGGCAACAGCCCGCGTCGGAGGCGATGCCGCGAACAGGCCCCCGGTGGCGGGCCGCGTAGGCCATCGCCCCGGATCGCCGCAGCCGTGCGCTCGCCGGCCTCGGCCCCGCGGCCGGTGAATGATGACAACCTTCTCGGAGCGCCGCGCCCAGCTCTCCATGGCTCGGGCGGAGCTGCCGGTGCGGCCGGCCAGGCGGATGGCGGTGCCGAGCAGGTCGCGGATCGACACCATGCCGATGACCTGGCTGTCGTCCTCGGACAGGACCGGCAGGTGGCGGCACTCGAACTCGAACATGGTCGAGGCCACCTCGTGGATGTCGGCGTCCAGGTGGACGGCGGCGGGCGTCGCGGTCATGTACTCGGCCGCGGTGGCGCCTCGCGGGTCGACCCCTTCGGCGATGGCCCGGATCAGGTCCCGTTCGGTGAGGATGCCCGCGAACCGGCCACCGACCATGACCACGACCGACCCGACCTGTTCGTTGTGCATGCGTTCGGCGGCGTCGGCCAGCTGATCGTCGCCGTCGACGCTGACCACCCAGGGACGGAAGATCGATCTGACGTTCATCTCGCCTCACCCTCATGCGGCCGGTCCGGCTGCAACGCTGGAACCATTTGTAGAGGAGCAGCCGAGGCAAGGGCATCCTGGCCGCCGACGAGAGCAGCGGCACGATCGAGAAGCGCTTCAGGTCGATCGATGTGGAGAGCACCGAGGAGCGCCGCCGCGCCTACCGGGAGCTGCTGTTCACCACCGAGGGGGCGGCCGAGTTCATCTCGGGCGTCATCCTCTACGACGAGACGATCCGGCAGTCGGCGGCGACGGGACGCCGTTCACCGAGGTCCTCGCCGGCCAGGGCATCATCCCCGGCATCAAGGTCGACACCGGCGCCAAGGATCTGGCCGGCGCGCCGGGCGAGAAGGTCACCGAGGGCCTCGACGGCCTGCGCGAGCGGCTGGCGGAGTACCGCGAGCTCGGCGCGCGGTTCACGAAGTGGCGCGCCGTCATCACGATCGGCGAGGGCATCCCGACGGTCGTACTGCATCCGCGCGAACGCCCACGCGCTCGCCCGCTACGCCGCCCTCTGCCAGGAGGCCGGGCTCGTGCCGATCGTCGAGCCCGAGGTGCTGATGGACGGCGACCACACGATCGAGCGCTGCTTCGACGTCACCTCGCGAGACGCTGCACGCGGTGTTCACCGCGCTGCGCGACCAGCGGGTCGGCCCGAGGGCATGCTGCTCAAGCCGAACATGGTCCTCTCCGGCACAGAGCTGCCCGCGCCCAGGCCGGCGTCGACGAGGTGGCCGAGGCCACCGTGCGCTGCCTGCGCGACCACGTGCCGGCCGGCGGTGCCCGGCATCGTGTTCCTGTCCGGCGGCCAGAGCGACCCCCCGCCCCCCCCCCTCCCCCCCCCCCCCCCCCCCCCCCCCCCCCCCCCCCCCCCCCCCCGACCAGACAGCCGAAGGTGACGACGGCGCCAGCAGGCACGGGCAGGGTCCGCAGCCTCGGGTTGACATTGCGGATGCAGTAGTCGTTGGACGGCGGCGAATCCTCGTGGTCCTTGGCGACCTCAACGCTGCGCGTCCTACCAGTTCCGCCACGACCGCACATTGGTGAGGTGAACCTGCTGGTGCCCATGGGGACCGGCTTGGCAGGCGGGTTACCGCAGGTCCAGCTCCTCAGTAGAGGAACATGGTTTGCCGTCGACCTGGCGGATGAGCGGGCGATACCGCTGGTCGTCGTACAGGGCGTCGACATCGACCGACTTGGGGCCGTGGAGCAGGGTGTCGATCGGGACCGAGGGGTACGTGGCCGTGGCGCAGGGTCACCATACGGGCAGGGACGCTGTGGTGGAGCAGGTTGACGGCCATGTTGGCGAAGGTGAAGGCGACCATCAGGTCCATGGCGTCGGACGCCTCCGAGCGCATCAGGTAGCCCTCCCGTTGGAAGATGATGCCTTCACCGCTGAGCTGCTTGAGTAGATCGCCGGGTTGAGCCAGCCCGATGCTGCCGAGCTTGCTGGATGGCCGTAGGCGATCGTCGCCTTGCCCCGCTCGCTCGACCCGCGGCCTGGAGCAGGCGGGCGCCTTCGAAACGACGCACACCATCGCATAGTGGGAGGGATTGGAGGCCTTGTCCTCGCAGCACACACCACGCGAGGAGCTCCGGATCGAACGGCACCTCGGAGATGATGGCACGGTCGACCCCGGCCAGATACGCCGAGAGCAGCGAGGTCTCGCCGCAGTGGCGGCCGAAAAGCTCGACCACGCCGATGCGTTCATGAGCCCGATCGAGGTGCGCAGCTGGTGGATGAACGCCTCGACTGCGGGTGACCGCGGTCGAGAAGCCGATGCAATAGTCAGTGCCGAACACGTCATTGTCCATCGTCTTGGGCACGGCCAGGACCTTCACGCTATCCTCGCGGGACAGCCGCTCGGCGTACGACAGGGTGTCGTCGCCGCCGATGGCGACCAGCCAGTCCACGCCGAGCCGCTCGATCACGGCCAGGCAGTGGCTGGTGAAGTCGAACGGCCCCTCGGACTCGAACTGGCCTTGGCCGGCCAGGAAGGCGGGCACGTCGGTGGGCGCGACCTTGGCCGGGTTGGTCCGGCTGGTGTGCAGGAACGTCCCGCCGGTGCGGTCGATGGTGCGCACCTCCCGCTTGCTCAGCGGCCGCACACAGTGGTCCTGGGGCTCGTCGGCGTCCAGGTTGTAGTCGAGCAGCCCGGCCCAGCCGCGCCGCAGCCCCACCACCTCGTAGCCGCGGTCTGCGGCGGCGTACACCAGGGTCTTGATACAGGGGTTGAGCCCGGGAACGTCGCCGCCACCGGTGAGCACACCGATCCTGGTCATAGGGAGGCCTCCCTCGTTGGCGACTGGCTGCGACGGACTTGGTCGGAGCTGGCCACCGCGCCCAGGACGTCGTCGCGGGTCAGGATGCCGAGCGGCCTATCGGCCTTGTCGACCACTGGTAGCCGGTTGACCCCATGGACGATCATCATCTGCACCGCCCCCACCAGCGGCCAATCGGGCCCCGCGGTCACCGACTCGCCGCTCATCAGGTCGCGGACACGCAGGCCAACGATGTAAGAGGTGCGGTGCCACGCCACCCCGAGGGCCCAGGATCCCGCTGGGGTTGTCCAGGAGCGTCGGAACGAGCAGGTCACGCCGGGTGATCACCCCGACAACCCAGCCGTGGTCGACGACCGGCGCTCCGGACACGGCCTGCTTCTCAAGACGGCGAAGCGCCATCACGGCCGGCATGTCGGCTGCCAGCAGGACGACGTCTCGTTTCATGGTCTCGCCCACCGTCCCCAGCAACTGCTCGAGGGTGGTCTGCTCCTCCATGGTCGCGGTCACAGTCATCACCTCCCCGATGAGCGGGCGCACATCACCTGCCCTTAGCAGTAGCCTGCTCGGACCGCGGGCGACGCAGGAGGGCCATCAGGCAGGTGAACGGCGGGACCTTCAGGACCACGGCCGGCCGGCCGCCTCTGGTCCGAGAGGCCGGCGACCGGGTTGGTTCCCAGGTCCGCCGCGACCCGCCCCGGAGGCAGCGCCAGGGCCGTTCGGTCCCAATCCGGCGTGGCATGGTCGATTGCCTGGTGGTTGGATCGCATCAGCTCCAGCCTCGCGCGCAATGCAGCAGGACCGGCCCGGAAGCCCGGCCCTTCTCAGCCTCGGTCAGACGACACGTGCCGGGAAGGGCCAACCGGACCGGCCCGAATGGGTCCAGTGGGTCCCGTGCGGCAGCCACGGCCGGGCCTGTCGGCCCTAGTGAACGCCCCGCGTTTGCGGGACCGTGGCCCTGGAGGGAGCCATCCCGACAGAAGAGGTGTTCGCATGGGTGTCTATGAGCACATCCTGGTGGGGGTCGACGGGTCGGACGCGAGCGTGCATGCGGCCACGATGGCGGGACGGCTGGCCGCCGACTCCGACGCCAAAGTGACCGCGGTGTACGTGCGGCAACTGCCGACCACGGTGCCGCCGTTCAGCACCGACTTCTACCTGGACAGCTACTGGGAGGAGGTGGAGCGGCTCGCCGGCGAGCGGACCGCCGAGGCGCTCGACCCGCTCGGAGCTTCCTGGCGGTTCGAGGTGCGGACCGGCGACCCGGCGGTCCAGCCGCAGTTGTCCGCCGACGAGCACGGCGCGGACCTCATCATCGTCGGCGCCCGAGGGCACTCGGTCGCCCACCGGCTGCTGCTCGGGTCGGTCTCCACCCGGCTGGTGCATCACGCCCGCCGACCGGTCCTGATTGTCCGCTGAGCCCACGACCCGTACGGGGCCAGCTCGCGGGCGCCGGTCCCCGGCATCATAGCTTCCCCGGCCCCGTTCGGCCTTCGTATGATCGGCTTGCTTGAATGCCGACAAATGGACCCGCAGCAATGGTGGTGCCGGCGGGCGACGCCGGGCAGGCGTTCGCCGGTGCTCTTCCCGACGGGATCCTGGTCGCCGATGCGCACGGCCGGATCATCCTCGCCACCCGGCAACTCGCTGCCCTGAGCGGCTACGAGCTAGACGGAGAGCTGATCGGCCTGCCGGTCGGGACGCTGGTGCCAGCACGCCACCGCCAGGCCCACCCAGCAGCACTGGGCGGCATTCATGAACATGCCGCGGACCCGACCCATGGGGGCGGGGGTCGGGGAATCGTCCTGTGGCGGCGGGACGGCAGCGAGTTGCCGGTCGATATCGCCCTGCGGCCCGGGCGGCTGGGCGGTACCGGGCAGGTCGGTCAGCTGGAAATGAGGGTGCCGAGCGGATCAAGGGCTGGCGGCGCGAGGAGATCCTCGGCGAACACCTCTCCCGGTTCTACCCGCCCGAGCAGGCGGCCACGGCCCCCGGCCCGGATGCTGGAGGCGGCGATCCGGGGCGGCCGGGTCGAGGACGAGGGCTGGCGGATGCGCAAGGACGGATCCCGGTTCTGGGCCAACGTGGTGGTTACCGCCGTGTACGACGAGGCCGGGGCGCTGCACGGGTCGCCAAGATAACCCGCGACCTGACCGAGCGCCGACGACTGGAGGGCCAGCAGCGCCAGCTGGCGCTGCTGGCCGAGCGTGAGCGGATCGCCGGCGGGCTGTTCGAGCGGATCGTGCAGGGCATGTTCGCGGTGGGGCTGGAGCTCCAGGCGGCCACCTTCGCGGACGACTCCACGCTTCGGGCAAAGGTCGACGCCGGCCGTGCAACACCTGGACGAGGTGATCGTGGACCTCCGCAACCATCTCTTCCAGCTCCGCACCCAGGAGTAGGTCAGCGGACGATTAGGACGGGACGGTCGGCCAGATGGACGACCTTGTGGGCCACGCTGCCGAGCAGCAGCGCCGCCAGGTCACCGCGGCCATGGGAGCCTATCACGATCACACCCGCCTGGCACCCTTTCGGCCTCCACGATGATCGGCGCCGCCACCCCGCCCGTCGACGGCCAGCTCCTGGGTACCGGCGTCGGCGACATCGTTTGTGCGTGGCGTGGCGGCCTTGGCGTAGAGGCGTACGGTACTGAGCTGCGTGGGACCGACAGCTCGGACCTGGGGACGCGAGTCAGCGAGCAGGGTGACCGGCCGGCCGGCCCCGGTTCCGGTGGACCGCGACGAGCGGCCCCACCCCGACGAACCACAGTGGCGCCGGCGGCGAGCACCACCAACTCCCGACCCAGGTACGGGGACTCGCCGAGCACGATCATCACCCGCGAGGATGACTGCCCACACCACCGCTGACCGAGGAGCTGCCTGTCCCCGGGCAACGCGTCCGCGCCCAGGCCGATCAGGTTGCCCGCCACCAGGATCGGCAGCACCTTCCCGAACTGGCCGCTGCCACTCAACGCCACCGCGGTCCCGAGCCAGACCGCGATCCAGGCCACCACCGACCCGATCCAATAGGCCCTCACGCCACTCACCGGTGGCGAGCCATCCGACATCACCATCTTCCTCACCCTCCCCCACGATCCGCCTGGCGACCGGCGCCGGCTAGGGTCGAACGACCCCCTATGGCGCAGGCGGTGACGACCCGCCGCTGGATCGAAGAGGGACGTTCGACCCGTCCGGGACTGTCCACGACCGCGCATGATCGAGTGAGGAGGCTGGCTCAGGGAGGTGTGGTGATGTTGGAGACGGGGACGCTCGCCATGGTGGACGACGAACCCGGCGTCTTCCGAGTCGCCGAGGAGGCGCCGGGCCGGGCGCCGACACTGTGGCTGCTCGACCGCAACCGCCACTTTGCGGGCCGTCCGCCAGTCGTGTACATCCCGTCGGAGACGGGTGCCCACGACATCCCCGGGCGCGGCCGAGGCGCCGCGTCCGCGCTGTCCGGTGTGCCTGGCACCCGGTGCCGTGACCATCCCCAGGGAGGGACCTGAGCGGCCCATGTGAGGCGGCCTAGTCCAGCGGCGCGGGGCGGGCCTTGCCAGCAGCATCTCGGCCATGACGTGCCAAGCCGGACCAGCCTGTCCAGACCCGGCAGGGTCACAATTCTCACCTCCTGCTGGAGGCCGGCAGTCAGGATCCGAAGGCGTCTGC
>CALOFL010000014.1:0-34737 GCA_942492615.1 Candidatus Krumholzibacteriia bacterium | reverse complement strand
TTTGCCATTATCATCGCCGGGCTGATCATCGGATCGTCCATCATCGTGGTCTCCGGCGTGCCCCCCCTGTTCTACGGCATATCTCTGATCGGCATCATCGTCTTCATCACCGCGGCCATCATGGGCCTCTGGCTGCTGGTGGCCAGCATCGAGGTGGCCCACAGCCTCTCGCGCAGCACCATCGAGCGGGTCAAGTACAAACTGGGCGAAGGCATCACCGGCCGGGTCATCCAGACCGGCAAAGCGCTCGCCATCCCGAAAATCAGCGAAGAGCCCCTGTTTCTCGACCGCACGGCTCCAGGAGGATCCGCAAAGGCTTCAAAGAACTCTCCTTTATTTGCGTTCCCATCAAAAAAGGCAACCAGGTCATCGGCGCGCTGAGTGTGGACCGTACCTACGAAAAAGGATATTCGCTGAAAGAGGGCCAGAAACTGCTTACCGTTGTGGCCACCATGATCGCCCAGCACGTGATCAACCTGGAAACCATCCGCCGTGAAAAAGAGCAGCTGCGGGATGAAAACAAGCGGCTGCGCGGCGAACTGGAAAACAAATACCGCATCACCAACATCATCGGCAACAGCAACAAGATGCGGGAAGTGTTTCAGATGATCTCCCAGGTTTGCAAAAGCAACGCAACGGTTCTGGTTCGGGGAGAAAGCGGCACCGGCAAGGAGCTGGTGGCCAATTCGGTGCATTACAGCAGCCTCAGGGCCAAGGGGCCCTTTATCAAGGTCAATTGTGCAGCCATTCCGGCCAACCTGATCGAAAGCGAACTTTTCGGACATGAAAAGGGTGCATTCACCGGCGCCATCAAACAAAAACTGGGAAAATTCGAACTGGCCCACAAGGGAACGATATTTCTGGACGAAATCGGTTCCATCGGATTGGATGTCCAGGCCAACCTGCTGCGCGTGCTCCAGGAGAAGGAGTTCGAACGCGGTCGGGGGCCAGAGGACCATCAAGACCGACGTGCGCATCATTGCCGCCACCAACAAAAACCTGGAGCAGGCGGTGGAGGACGGGACCTTCCGGGGGACCTCTACTACCGGCTGAATGTGTTTCCCATCTACATGCCGCCCCTGCGGGAGCGTAAGACCGACATCCTGCTGCTGGCCGATCATTTTCTGGAAAAATACGCCCGGGAAAACAGCAAGGACATCCGCCGCTTTTCCACGCCGGCCATCGACATGCTGATGGCCTACCACTGGCCCGGGCAATGTACGGGAGCTGGAAAACTGCATCGAACGGGCCGTCCTGCTCTGTGAAGAGGGGGTGATCAACAGCTACCACCTGCCGCCGACCCTGCAGACCGGCCAGGAATCCGATACCCTGCCCGACCTGTCCCTGGAAGAGGCCGTCGCCAACCTGGAACGGGAGATGATCATCGACGCCCTCAAAAATACCCGGGGCAATATCACGGCGGCGGCGGATATCCTCAAAACCACGGTGCGCAAATTCGCCTACAAGGCCAAAAAATACGGCGTGAGTTACGCGCACTACCGCTGAGCACCGGAGACCACCACCCCGTCGTCTCCCGGGCGTTGAACGGCGCTTAAAACCCGCTTAACGCGGGCTGCACCTGTCATGCCGATTGGTATTGATCGGCACCGACGGTCGCCTGCACCGCGGCAACTGAAAAGGACCGAACGGTTTGACCATGACGCTCATCCAGGCCTTGATTCTCGGCATCGTCCAGGGGCTTACCGAATTCCTGCCCATCAGCAGTTCCGGCCACCTGGTGATCGGCCAGCACCTGTTCGGCCTGCAGCACGCCGATCTGGCCTTTGACGTCAGTGTCCACCTGGGCACCCTCGGCGCGGTGGTGATCTTTTTTCGAAGCGACATCCTCGCCATCCTGACGGCGCTCCTGCGCTGGCGGCCCTTGGGCCGCGGCGCACGCCCGGCCCAGGAGCGCCTGGACCCCGGCGTCCGGCTGGCAATGCTGGTGATCATGGGCTCCGTTCCCACGGCCCTGATCGGGCTGACGTTGAAGCGCTTCGAGGAGACCTTGTTTGCCTCGCCCTTGATCGCCGGCGTCATGCTCCTGATCACCGGGGGCGTCCTCTTTTTGACCCGCGGCCCCCAGGCCACCGCACGTGCGCATCCCGAATCGACGCGCCCCCTCGCCGCCATCCGCGTCCGCGACAGCCTGCTGATCGGCATCGTCCAGGGCCTGGCCGTCATGCCCGGCATCTCGCGCTCAGGGGCCACCATCGCCACGGGCCTGTTTGCCGGCATCGAACTCCAGGCCGCCGCGCGCGGTTTTCATTCCTGCTTTCGATTCCGGCGGTGGCCGGCGCGGCACTACTGGTGCTTTTGGAGGCGTGGCCCAGGGGCAGGTCGATGTCACCGCCTGGCTCAGGTCGGCGGGTTAGCGGCCCTGATCGTCGGATACGCCGCCCTGGCCATCCTGGTTTTTCTGATCAAAAAGGGTAAACTGCACATCTTTGCTCCCTACCGCTGGATTGTCGGCCTGGCCGCCATCGCCCTGGGGCCGGTAGCGCTGCCCGGAGCGGAACGCCTTGATTACAGGAAACCCCATGCCGCCCCGCGACATCAAGATTTTCAACGTCCTGTTTTTCTCCATCTTCGCCGCGGTGACCGGCGTGGGCATCGTAGTCCTGCTGCTGCTGGTCTACGCCTGGGACATCGGGGCCAGCGGCTTTGCCATCGGCATGATTTTCGGGATCTTCTCCATCGCCCGCACGCTTTTCATCCTGGTTTTCGGGCGCGCTTCCGATCGCCGCGGGCGCAAACCTTCATCGTCGCCGGCATGCTGGGCTACGCCCTCGTATATCTCTCGCCTATGTCGCGGTCAGCAGTGTCCAGGCCCTGATCGTCATCCGCTTTTTTTAGGGCTTCGCCTTCAGCCATGATGATGCCGGTGCTCCAGGCATACGTGGGCGACATCACGCCCGAAGGCCGGGAAGGCTTCACCATGGGCTATTTCAACTCCGGCTACATTCGCGGGCCTGAGTTTGGGCCCCCTCATGGGCGGGGTTATCAGCGACCACTGGAGCCTCGATGCGGCCTTCATCCGGATGGGGCTACTGGCCCTGTTCGGGTTCCTGGCCTGTGCCCTGCTGCTGCCCCCCACGCAAACCGAAAGCGCTCCCTGCGCCGCGGCACACTGCCACTCGCCTGGCGTCACCTGGTGCGCGACCCCACGATTCCGCACTCTCTTGCCTTTCGACTGGCCTACCGGCCGGTATTGGCGTCATCTGGGGATTTTTGCCGATTTACGCCGACCAGCGCTTCCAGCCGGGCGCGGCGGCCATCGGCCTGCTGATCATGACCGGTGTCCTCGTCAGCGGCCTGTTTCACGTGCCCATGGGCTACATCGCCGACTGGTTCGACAAAATCAAGATGGTGGTCGGCGGTGGAATTCTGGCCGGCACCGCCCTGCTGGGTTTCGCCTGGGCCGGCAGTTTCACGGAAATGCTCCTGGGCAGCATATCCTTCGGCATGGGGGGTGGGATTAAGCGTGCCGGCCCTGATGGGCCTGGCCGTCCGGAAGGGGGCGGTATCGATGCGATGGGATCGGTCGCGCCGTTTTTTAACCCTGGCCCACAGCCTCGGCATGCTGATCGGGGCCCTGCTGGCTGGCTGTGCCATGGACTGGCTCGAGCTCAGCTGGGCCTTCCTGGTCGGCGCCGGCATCATGCTCGCCGGCATCGCGGCCTTCCGGTATTGGTTCGCCGCGGGGCCGCTTCGCGGGCGGCCCTTCGCGGGCCAGCCGCCAGCGCCCGCCGGCCAATCGGGGGAACCGACCCATCGGATTGACATTCCTGGAATTTGCGTTAACTTAACGCCAACCTTTACGGGGAAGATGTGCATCTATCTTCGGTGCCGGAAACTGGGTCGCTACCAACCGTACGCCGGATCGATTCATCGATGTTTACAAAATGTTCGGTAGAGAAAAACAGCGGCTCGAAAATCGGGGCGCTGTTTTCGTTTGTTTGGGACCAAACCACCAACCAATAGCGACCGGAATTGTCAATGAGCAGTAAACGGGATTACTACGGCTGGTAACCAGTCGCGACGCCAGCGACGCCGAACTTAAAAAAGCCTACCGCCAGCTGGCCCTCAAATACCACCCTGACCGCAACCCGGACCAGGCCGCCGAAGAAATTCAAGGAAGCCGCGGAAGCCTACGATGTTCTCTCGGACGCCCAGAAGCGCCGGATCTACGACCAGTACGGCCACCAGGGACTGGAAGGCCAGGGATTTTCCGGTTTCAGGGGATTCGAGGATATTTTTCCGAGTTTCCCGGGGATATTTTCGAAGATTTCTTCGGTTTCGGCAGCAGTCGACGCTCGCGCAGCCGCACCCAGCGCGGAGCGGATCTGCGCTACGACCTGCAGCTCAGCTTCATGGATTCCGCTTTCGGCACCGAGACGGATAGTCATCTCGGAAAGATGCGGACGTCTGCAAGGATCTGCCAGGGCAGCGGGCTGTGAAGCCGGCACCCAGCCCGAAGCTTGCAGTTACTGCGGCGGCAGCGGCCAGATTTCCCGCAGCCAGGGTTTTTTCACCGTGCGCACCACCTGCCCCCATTGCCGGGGCAACGGCCAGATGATCCCCCATCCCCGTGGCGGACTGCACGGGCGCACGGGACAAATCCAGACCAGCAAGACCGTCTCCGTCAAGATTCCGGCTGGGGTCGACACCGGGTCCCGGCTGCGCTTGACCGGGGAGGGTGAAGCCGGTTGGCACGGCGGCCCGCGCGGCGATCTCTACGTGTTCATCCACGTCGAGCCGCACGAGTTCTTTCGAGCGTGACACATACCAACATCGTCTGTCGGGTGCCCATCTCTTTTGTCCAGGCCACCCTCGGCGCAACCATCAAGGTTCCCACCCTGGAGGACGAAAAGAAACTCAAAATTCCCAAGGGGACTCA
This sequence comes from Candidatus Krumholzibacteriia bacterium, assembly GCA_942492615.1. Lineage (GTDB taxonomy): Bacteria > Krumholzibacteriota > Krumholzibacteriia > LZORAL124-64-63 > LZORAL124-64-63 > CALOFL01. The sequence continues at coordinate 29,837 of CALOFL010000014.1, read as the reverse complement.
ATACGGCGACGTATTCCGCTTCGAGGGCCAGGGTCTCCCTTCCCTGCGCAGCGGCCGCCGCGGCGACCAGATCATCCAGGTGATCATCAAAACGCCTACCGGATCAAAAAGAAGCAGGAAGCGCTGCTCAAGGATTTCGAAAAGCTGGAAGCCGCCAAAATCACCAGCAAACTCAAGAACATCCTGAGAGGCCAATCGGCCCGGGCCTGAACCGGCCTCAGAGAACACACTCACGATCGATTACCGCCGGCCTTCCGGAAGGCAATGAAAGCAAACTATGTTTGAACTCAGGGTCATCACCGGCTTTGCCGCCGCCCACCGCCTCACGATGGTGGGTGAAAAATGCGAGAACCTCCACGGTCACAACTGGAAGGTGGAGGTGTATGTGCGTGGGAACCAGCTCGACAAGGGCGGCGTGCTCGTGGATTTCGGCATCATCAAGACCCATGTACGCGACCTGATGAAAACCCTCGACCATAAATTTTTGAACGACCTCGAATATTTTCAGAACGGCACCCCGCCGTCCTCGGAAAATATTGCCCGCTACGTGGCCGACGGCCTCAGCGCCCGCCTGGACATACCCGACATCAAGGTATGCCGGGTCACCGCCTGGGAGTCGGACAACGCCGCCGCCACCTACTTCCCCTCCTGAGAAGGTTCCGCAAAAAGCCCGAGAGCGGCGTTACGCTTCCCCCTTCGTCACTGCGGCGTACTTGCGTACGCCTCATTCCTCAGGGCTCGCAGGCCTTGCTCTCGAATTTTTTGCGGAACCTTCTGAATCCGGATTCGACTTATAGTGGAAAATCGCAAAGCTATTCTAATCGCTGAATTTCAATGCCTTCACGGATTGCATTCATGATTTAATTCTTGACTGCCTATTTGATTCCCGCCCTATACACCATTGTCTTGCGCCGAGCATCAACGATGCGGTCGGATAAAGCCTGGCGGACCTGTTTGAGAGAAGTGGAAGTCCGCGGGCTGCGGCGCATCGTTGACGCGTAGGGAAAAGCGGGGCACGGGGCGCAATTTTTTAGCTACTTTTCTTGATTAATCAAGAAAAGTAGCCATTTAGAAGACTTAGAAAGATTTTCCAGTAAAGGCGGACAGGTAGTACCCGACACCTCTATGATCAGGGGCAGGGCAGGATTTTAGGAAGCCGGATTCAACACCTTCCAGCGCGCCACGAGCTCGTCCCTTGTGACGATGGCCGTCACGTCCGGCACGTGCTTGCAGATATTCTCCACGCCCCCCTCCTGGCGGTCCACCAGGATCACGGCCTGCACCACTTCCACCCCTTGGCTGCGCGCCCGCTCGATGGCCTTGATCGTGGAACCGCCCGTGGTGGCGACATCGTCGATGACGGCCACCCGATCGCCGGACGCGATGTCGCCTTCGATCCACTTGACGATGCCGTGATCCTTCTGGGCCTTGCGGATCGAAAAGGCCTGCAGCGGCCGCTCCTGTAGCTCGGAGGCAAAAGCCGTGGCCACGGCGATCGGGTCCGCGCCGAAAGTCAACCCGCCGACCCCCTTCAGGTTTTCGGCGATCAGCGCCTCGAGCACCAGGTGGCCGATCAGAAACATGCCGCGGGGGTTCAGGCTGGTGGGTTTGCAGTTCACGTAGAAGGAGCTCATCTGGCCGGAAACCAGCTTGAATACCGGCTCGGGGCTGTACTGGAAAGACTTGACACATAAAAGATCGATCAGTTCGGCTTTGGGCGTCAATGCGATCATCGGGCCTACTTTCCCGGGCGGTGCGTGGATGCGGCGGCAGCGTGCCAGCGGAAACACGCCCCGGTCTGGTTGATTTAAAGCATCAATTTAGATATAAAAAAGCCTCCACCAAATTGGAAGAAGCCTGTTTCATGGGTTTCAGTGGAGGCTTGAGCAAGGAAAACCGGGGACGGCACTCCCTGAACTCGAGGGCTATTTACCAGCTTATCGGACCCGGGTCAATCGCTAAACCCGTCTGAACGCCCGTGAAACAAGGGCTGGCACTGGTCATGATCTATTTTTCAACTGCGGCCGCAACCAGCGGCAAATCTTCAGCGACCGGCCGGAATGCAACCGGACCCGGGCCTGAGCGCCTGATCGGATCCCCCGTCGCATCCACGGTGTCCGGCCAATCCCCCCGGAGGGTAAGCACGCCGGCATGAGCGAAACCAGCGCCAGGGCGGCGATTATCCGACTGTTCCATGTCTATCGGCAATACCATGCCAAGAATGCCCTGAACGATCTCACCCTGGACATCTATCGCAACGAGTTCCTGTTCGTTACCGGACCCAGTGGCGCCGGCAAGACCACCCTGCTGAAACTGCTTTACCGGGGCGAAAAGGCTTCCGAAGGACAGGTGCTGGTGGACGGCATCAACATTTCCCGGCTGGCCCGCAATCGCATTCACCTCCTGCGCCGCAAGTTCGGTATCGTTTTCCAGGACTACAAGCTGATCCCGACCCGCACGGTCTATGAAAACGTCGCCCTGGTTCTGGAGGCCGCCGGCCGCAACGCGCGGTATGTCCGCAAAAAAACCAGCAGCGTGCTGCGCACGGTGGGAATGGAAAGCCGCCTGAAGGCCTACCCCCCGGCACTCTCCGGCGGGGAACAGCAGCGGGTGGCCGTGGCCCGGGCGGTGGTGGGCGATCCCACCATCATCCTGGCGGACGAGCCCACCGGCAGCCTGGACGCCAAATCCGCCGGCCTGATCATGGGGCTGCTCAAGGCGTTCCACACCCGGGGGGCCACCGTCGTCGTGGCCACCCATGACCGGGCCCTGATCCGCAGCATCCCGGCCCGCATCATCTATCTGAACGAGGGCCAGGCGACCGCGGCGCCCACGATTTAGCGCGGCGGTCAGCCGCCAGAGGACGATTATGCTATCGCTGCACTTCAAACGCGCCCTGCAGGACATCCGCCAGAATCGCCTGCTGAACGCTGTCACCATCAGCACGATCGCCCTTTCGATCCTGATCGTCAGCGCGGCCGCACTTTTCTTTCTGAACACGACCGACATGCTGGAAGCCTGGCGCAGCGGAATCCGCATCATGGTCTACCTTGAGAATGACCTGGACCCGGCCCAGCGCCAGGCCATCGAAACCCGCATTGCCAAACTCTACGGGGTGCAGGCAGCCCGCTTCATCTCCAGGCAGGCCGCGCTCGAACAACTACGCGGCCAGATGCGGCGCCAGGCGGCCATTCTGGACGGGCTGGGCCAGAACCCGCTGCCGGACGCCTATGAAGTCCAGATGATTCCCACGGCGCGCACCTGGGAAAAGGCCGAAGACCTGGCGAAGCGCCTGGAGGCCCTGGCTGGAGTGGCCGACGTGGAATACGGTCAGCGCTGGGTGGAGCGCTTCGTCACGCTCTTCAACCTGTTCCGGCTGACGAGCTACGCCATGGGCGGCCTCTTCTTCATCGCCTCGGTTTTCATCGTCGGCAATACGGTGCGGCTGATATTGTACTCCCGCCGGGAGGAAGTCGAAATCATGCGGCTGGTGGGTGCCACCGAACGCTTCATCCTGGCGCCGTTCTATTTCCAGAGCATGATCCAGGGCGCCCTGGGCGGGATGGCCGGCCTTGTGGCCCTCCTGATCATGTTTATGTTGATTCAGTCTAAAATCCAGGCGGTTACTGTAACTGGTCTGGTGAACCTGCGATTTCTGTCACCCGGGCTGATGGTCACCATTGTCGGCGCCAGCACGCTCGTGGGATGGTTGGGATGTCATCTTTCGCTCAAACAGTATCTAAAGGTCTGACGGTCATTGCCCTGGGTGTTCTCACCCTGGTAGCCGGGCTTGCGACCGCAGCGGGCGCCGAGCGCGAGGCCGTGGTGCGGGTAGAGCGCCTCAACCTGCGCCCCGCGCCGTCGGTGGACGGCCCGCCGCTGCACCTGCTGCGCAAGGGTGACCGCCTGATCGTCCTGGAAACCGCGGACAAATGGCTCAAGGTCGATTTCGACGACATGGTGGGCTATGTCCGCAACCACCCCCGCTATATCGACACCACCCTGGCCCTGGATCGTACCAAATCCGAAAAGCAGGCCGTAAATCAGGCCCTGGAAGAACACCGCCGGCACCTGGCAGAAATGGCCGGCCAGGAAAAAAAACTGCTCGCACGCCTGGAGAGCCTGGCCCGGGCCATCAGCCGCAACCGCCGCCAGCTGGCCGTCCTGAAGGAAGAGCTGGACGCGCTCGACCGCAAGCTGGCCCGGGCCGTGGAAGAGAACCGCACGCTGGACGCGCGCATCGCCCGCAACACGGCCGAGGTTTCCCGACGCCTGGTGGCCCTCTACAAACTCAACTGGCTGGGGACGGCCAACCTGCTGGCCTCGGCCGATTCGGTCAACGACATGGTCCAGCGCCGCAATGCCCTGGAATTTATCCTGGAAGCCGACGACCGCCAGCGCCGGCAGCTCATGACCGACCTCGACCGCTGGGCCGGGTTGCGGCGCGAGTTGGAGTCCCACCGCCGCCAGAAACACGACCTGGAGAATACGCGGCGTAACAACCTCGACCGCCTGCACCATGAAAAAGTGCAGCGGGCACTGCTGCTGCAGGACACCCGCGACATGCAGACCTTGAAGCAGGCCGCCCTGGCCGCACTGCAGGAATCGGCCCGTGAACTCGACCAGACGATCGCGTCCCTGAGCCGCAGCAGCGTCGTCGACGACGCCCGGGCCGAGGCCGCCCCGGGTTCTTTCGGTCGCCTCAAGGGGTTGCTTAAAAAGCCGGTTAGGGGTAAAATCACTAATTTTTTTGGGCCTTTTAAAAACACCCGCTACAATGTCACCAACTATCGTAGCGGGATTGATATCCGGTCCGACCGCGGCGAGCCGATCCAGTCCGTTTCAGAGGGTCGTGTCCTCTATGCGGATTGGTTCAAGAGCTATGGCAATATGATGATTATCGACCATGGTCACAGCTATTGCACCCTGTATGCGCATCTCGAAGAAATGTTCAAACAGAAGGGCGAAGCGGTCGGCAGCGGCGAAGTCATTGCCACCGTGGGAGAATCCGGCGCGCTCTCCGGCCCGGGCCTGTATTTCGAAGTCCGGCACCGCGGCAAACCCGAAGACCCGCAACTGTGGCTGATCGAAGATTGAGGCACAACTATCAAAACCTGCTTCAGGCGGTTAGGTAAAACGTTCGAAGAATCTGGCGCACGCGAGATGCGCCGCCATGACGAGGGCTGAAGCGTAACGCCGATATCGGACTTTTTCCGAAATCGTCAGGATTAACAAGGAGACACTGATGAGACTAAAACCAAAGGGCAGGACCAGGATATGGGTCATTCTGGCCCTGGCGGCCGTGGTCTGGACGGCCGGCAGTGCGGTCCTGGGCGCCGCCGGAAGCGACGAAACCTACAAGGGCCTCAAACTGTTTACCGATGTGCTCGAAATCGTCACCCAAAAATACGTGGACGAGGTCGATACCAACGAACTGATCCAGAAAGCCATCCAGGGCATGGTGCACAGCCTGGACCCCCATTCTTCCCTGCTGCCCCCGGAAGCCTTCGAAGACCTGCGCATCGACACCAAGGGCAATTTCACGGGCATCGGAATCCATATTACACTGCGCAACGGTTTTGTGACCGTGATCTCCCCGATCGAGGGCACACCGGCCTCCAAGGCCGGCATCCAGGCCCAGGACCGTATCGTCATGGTGGACGACCAGCAGGTCAACGACCTGCGCCAGGCCGTCCAGCTCATGCGCGGCCCCAAGGGTACGCCGGTCAAGGTGACGGTCCTGCGGCAGGGCGAACAGGAGCCCCTGGAATTCGACCTGATCCGCGACGTCATCCCGGTCAAAAGCATCAAGGCCCACGTGCTCAAGCCGGGCTACGGCTATATCTGGATCACCAATTTCACCGGCAATACCACCGATGATTTTGTGGAGGCCCTGGAAAAGATCGAGTCGGAAAGCGGGCCCCTGAAGGGCCTGGTGCTGGACCTGCGCAACAACGGCGGCGGACTGCTGGAAGAATCCCTCGAAATCTCGGATATCTTTATCGACGAGGGCACCATTCTCTCGATCAAGGGACGCAACCCTGCCAACACACGGGTTTTCAATGCTTCGCCCGACAAATTCAAGCGCGACTACCCCCTCGTGGTCCTGATCAACGGCGGCAGTGCCAGCGCCTCCGAGATCGTGGCCGGCGCCCTGCAGGATCACAAGCGGGCCCTGATCCTGGGCACCACCTCCTTCGGCAAGGGCTCGGTGCAGACCGTCGAATCCCTGCGCGATGGATACGGGCTCAAACTGACCATCGCCCGCTATTACACACCCAACGGCCGCTCCATCCAGGCCAAGGGCATCGAGCCGGATATCGTTGTGCCCTACAAACCCCTGGAAGCGCCGAATGAAGCCAACGGAGACGATGGTTTTCTGAAGGAGAAAGACCTCCAGAACCACCTGGAGGCCGGCGATGCCCCCCCCAAGGAAGATGAACAGCCCGGCATCGGCGATGTCGAGTTCCGGGTCAACCCGCTCGAGATGGAAAACCTCAAACGCGACAACCAGATCATGCGGGCCCTGGACATCCTGGTCTCGTACAATCTGTTCAGCGGTCTTCATAACTAATGGCCCCGGCAAGGCCCGAAAACCCCATCCCCGTGCTTCGGCTGCCAACCGGCGGCCGAAGCACAATTGGTTGGTCCCATGAGCACCGGACGTAAAAAGAAGCCCGCCCCGACCAAACGCCGCCGCAAACCGGCGCGCAAGCGCGCCCCGCGTTTCACGCTGCTCAAGATCGGGATCGGTTTCACGCTCCTGGTTGCAATCGTGGGCGGCGCCGGCGGCCTGCTGTGGCACTATTTCCCCCCGGCCGCACCACCGCCGCAGATGGCAAAGCCCGCCGCCCCTGAAACCAAACCCCCGCCGCCCAGGGTCTCCCGCACCAAACCCCCGCCGGCCAAACCGGTCTATGAGGTCTTCCCCCCCAAGGAGGTCGCCCGCCGGACCCCCAAGCCGGCCCCCGGGCCCGTGCCGGTCGATGGCTTGCCCCGGGTGGCCATCATCATCGACGACATCGGCTATGACCGAAAGCTGGCGCGCCAGTTTCTGGCCCTCGATATTCCGCTGACCTTCGCCGTCCTGCCCGAAAGCCCCTTTCAACAGAGCCTCGTCAAGGAGATCCGCGCCCGGGGCCGTGAAATCATGCTGCACCAGCCCATGGAACCCGAGGAATATCCCCAGGTCAACCCGGGGCCCGGGGCTTTGCTGGCCGCCATGCCACCGGATGCGCTGATCGCCCAGCTCAACCGGAATCTGGACGCGTTGCCCGGCGTGAAAGGCATCAACAACCACATGGGTTCCCGGCTGACGGCCGAATCGACACGCATGTACCAGGTTTTTTCGGTGCTGAAGGAACGCCGGCTCTTTTTTGTCGACAGCCGCTCCACGGTCGCCACCGTCTGCCGGCCGTCGGCCCGTCTGTTCCAGGTGCCGTTTGCCGAACGCGACGTCTTCCTCGATCATTTTCAGGAGGCCGGCTTTGTCCGCAAACAGTTCAAGGAGCTCATGCGCGAAGCGAAAAAGCACGGCCAGGCCGTCGCCATCGGCCACCCTTATCCCGTGACCGTTGAAATCTTCCGGGAAGTCCTGCCAACCCTCAAGAAACGGGTCACCCTGGTGCCGGCTTCGGCGCTTGTCCGCGTCGAAAGCTGAAGGAGGATCATCGGATGGAACCACACGGGGGCGACATCGTCGCCCGATTTCTGGCAGAGCGCGGCATCCCGTTCCTGTTTACCCTCTGCGGCGGCCATATTTCGCCCATCCTGACGGCGGCCCGCCGCTGCGGCCTGGGGGTGATCGATATGCGCCACGAAGCCAACGCCGTCTTTGCCGCCGATGCCGCGGCCCGACTGACCGGCATGCCCGGAGTGGCGGCCGTAACTGCCGGCCCGGGGGTCACCAATACGGTCACGGCCCTGAAGAATGCCGCCCTGGCCCAGTCGCCGGTGGTGATCTTCGGCGGGGCCGCCGCCACCGTCCTCAAGGGGCGGGGCTCGCTGCAGGACATCGAACAGCTCAGCCTGCTGGGGTCGGTGGTCAAGCAGGCCTTCACCATCAAACGCAACTGCGATATCCCCGAGGTGCTGGCGCAGGCCTTCCAGGCCGCCGTCTCCGGCGTTCCCGGCCCGGTTTTCGTGGAATGCCCGATCGATCTGCTCTATCCGGAGGCGCTGGTCCGCGAGTGGTACGGCAGTCGATCAGGAAAAGTGGAAGCCGCCGGTTTCCGCCAGCGCATGCTGCAATTTTACCTCAGCCGCCACGTGGACCGGATGTTCGCCTGCAGCTTCGATGAAATGCCGGTGCAACCCTGGACGCCGGAAAGCACGCGGGTCGAAGCGGACATGCTCAAAGCGGCCGCCGACCAGCTGGGCCAGAGCCACCGGCCGGTTTTGATCCTGGGCAGCCAGGCCGTGCTGGAGCCCTCCCGGCTGCCGGAACTGGCCGCCGGTCTGGCCGCCATTGGGGCCCCGGTTTACCTGACCGGCATGGCTCGGGGACTCCTGGGACCCGACCATCCCCTGCAGATGCGCCATCACCGCAAAAAGGCGCTCCAGGAGGCGGATATGGTCCTGGTGGCCGGTATGCCCTGTGATTTCCGCCTGGACTACGGACGCGCCATTCCCAAGCAAGCCACACTGATCGGGGTCAACCGTAGCCGCCGGGACCTCAAGCTCAACCGCACACCCCAGCTGGCCATCCGCGCCGACCCGGGCCAGTTCCTGATCGAACTGGCCAGCCGCACGGCCGCACCGCTGCCGGAGCGCCAGGCCTGGATCGACATCCTGCGGGAAAGGGAGCGTTCACGCGAGGCGCAGATCGACGCCCAGGCCGGCGAAAGCACCGCCGGGATCAATCCGCTGCATTTTCTTAGATCCCTGGATCGCTTTTTGGATGAGCGGGCCGTACTGGTGGCCGACGGGGGGGATTTCGTCGCTGCGGCGGCCTACACCCTGCGGCCCCGATCGCCCTTAAGCTGGCTGGACCCGGGTGTGTTCGGAACCCTGGGCGTGGGGGCTGGATTCGCTGCCGGGGCCAAGCTGTGCCGCCCGGAGGGAGAGATCTGGCTGCTGTACGGGGACGGTTCGGCGGGCTACAGCATCGTGGAGTTCGACACCTTCGTGCGCCATGGCCTGCCGGTGATCGCCGTGGTGGGCAACGACGCCGGGTGGACACAAATCGCCCGCGATCAGGTGGTCTACCTCGAAGATGACGTGGCCACCGTCCTGGCACCCACCGACTACCACACGGTGGCCGAGGGCTTCGGGGCCCGCGGCTTCAAACTCGAGCGCCCCGAAGACATTCCCGCAGTGCTCGCGGCCGCGCGCGAAACCGCCGCCGCCGGCCGGCCGGTGCTGATCAATGTGATCATCGGAAAGACGGATTTCCGCAAGGGCGCCATCTCCATGTAGCCGTCCTCAACGGTGCATGGGATCGGTGATCCCCGCATCCTCCAGGGTCAGGTGGTGCGAGCGCCAGACATTGTTCTCGCTGGCGTATTCGGCCACGTTCTTCTCGGTCAGGACGGTAAACGTTTCCGCATCTTCCCGGGCCCGGCGGCTGTCGCCCATCCTGGTATAGAGGGTGGCCCGGCTGTAGAACGCGGCCCCGTATTCCGGATCGAGCGCAATCGCCCGGCTGAAATCGTCACGTGCTTTTTTCAGCGCCCCCTGCTTCTCGTGAATCAAACCCCGCAGGTGATAAGGCCGCGCCCGGTTGGGGTTCAAGCCAATCGCCCGGTTGAAATCTTCCAGGGCGGCATCCAGATTGTCCAGACGCATGTGCGCCGCCCCCCGGCTGACCCAGGCCAGGGTGTCTTCAGGATCTTCCGTGATCATGGTGGTGAATAAGGTGATGCTTTTCCCGTATTCGCGATTGACGAAGGCCAGAACGGCCTGATCGAATAAGGGTTTATTTTTTATCTGTTCGGCCATCATGCACCTCTCAGGTTTTTTAGGGGATACGCCCCCAGCGGAAGCCTACACCGGGAACGTTACAAGACCGTGGTGAGGCCTGGCATGCCGGGCCCTACCGGATGTGTCCGGAAAATAGCCATACCCATTTAAAAGTCAAATGATGTCAGCGTGTCACACGAAGAAGGCCCGGGGTGGGGCGCCCGGATGGCCGCAGGGCCCTGAGAAAGGCGTCTTCCAATTGGTTTCGCAACACCGCGATTTCCCGCCACCATTTACTGATAAGCACGGGGCCGCCCGGGATGTCGCGCGCCAGCACCCGCCGCTGATCCGGACAGATGTACCAGGTGCAGACCCAGGGGCGCACCGCCCGCAGCAGGGTGCAGCCGTGTGAGGTCAGATAGCGGCAGCGCCCCCACCATCCCACGCGCAGCTGGCCGGACGGTGGGGACAGCCCGCCCAAGTGAATCAGGAGCAGGTCCTTGAAGTCCAGCCACACCCGCGCGTCCCGGCAGCAGGGCTGCGGACAGACGGCACAGCTGGCGCCGGCCAGTTCGTCGAACAGGTCGCCGGCCCGGTCATAGCGGTGCACGATGCGCCCGGCGATGGCCACGGCCTCGTCCAGATCCGCCCCCGCGGCCGCGATCGTCCGCGTGAGACTCAGCCGGCATTCCCGCCACGCCGCCGCCGTGGCCCAGGGAATCAGGCCGTCCACGGGATCTTTCCCACCGGATAAAAGCATTTCGACAGATCGCTGCGTTGGTTTATCGGCCGGTGACACCTTCATGCCTCAACCTTATCACATCCAAAGGCATACCGCGGTGTATTGCTGCAAGGCAAAGCGCTATGGACGATTCTGATCAAAAATGTTGATTGATCCCCGTTCAGAAGCGGCCGGATGGGGTTCCAGGCAAGGCCGCAACCCCATTGGGTACCGCAGGTGTAGCCCACGCTACGTCGAGGATTCCCAGTGGGGTGAGAACGCTGCATGGGGCTCAATCCGGCCGCTTCTGAACGGGGATCGGTTGGACCCATCGGTTGGTCCCCCCATCATAGAACCACTTGTCCGGAAAGCCCCGCCGCCGGTAGAAGGACGGGTTTTCCGCCCAGTCCATGAGGGCCTCGTAAGCCTCGTGAATCCGGCGGAAGGCGCGGGCGTCGCCGCCCAGGTCGGGATGGTGGTGCTTGGCCTGCTGCCGGTAGGCTTTTTTGACGACCCGGTCCAGATGGTCCGAATTCAGGGCTTCGGGCTGAATCTTGAGGTGAACCAAGCTCCGGGTTTTCACCGAAGGCCGGCAGCGTTCCTCGGGCATCACCTCGCGGACCGGCGTGGCGCCCTGGCGTGCCTGGTTCAACAGGAGCCGGGAGGCCAGGTATTTGCGGTTGGTGCGGCGGCGTTCCTCCCACCAGGCGTTGCCCAGGACATTGGCCATGCGGCTGAAGTCGTCGGCCGGCGTGGCGCCCGGCCGGCGGGCAAAGAGGTAGCTGTAGATTTCGCGGACACCATAGGGCAGGATGTCGAGCACGATCACGCGCTCGTCGAAATAAAATGTGGCGTAGCGGGTGTTCAGGGCCCTCAGCAGGCCGGTGCGCACGTGCAGCTTGTAGCGCAGGTGCTGCCGACAGGCCACCGAGCAATAGCGCCGGCGGCGCATGCCCTCCCGTGTCCCGCAGGACAGGCAGGCATTCCCGTTGGTGTGCGCGGCGGGCACGGCTGGCGGCGGCGGTGTCATGGTGCTTCAGGATGGCTCCCATTTTAATAGCTGGCGGCGCTTTCATTTCACCTGCCAGTAGTTAGTATTGTCTTCGGTCCATGTTGGACCTGGATTAAAAAACCACCTGGATGGGAATTGATTCCAGGTTTTTTTCTGGTTGCCAAGTGAGTCCTGTGAAGCGCTTGATCGACAGATAATCTGCACGATCCAGGCGGATTCGTCAGCACTTCGAGATACGGCGGCAGAAGCCCGAGGAATGAGGCATACGACAGTATGCCGCAGTGACGAGGGCTGAAGCGTAACGCCGATATCGGACCTCTTACGAATCCGCCCTAAAGGTAAAAATGAACGACACGGTAATCAAGATCAAAGGCGCCCGCCAGCACAATCTCAAAAACCTCGACCTGGACATCCCCCTGCAGCGCTTCACCGTGGTGACCGGGGTCAGCGGCTCCGGCAAGTCGTCCCTGGCCCTGGACACCCTGTATGCCGAGGGCCAGCGCCGCTATGTGGAAACGTTCTCGCCCTACGCCCGCCAGTTCATGGACCGCATGGACCGGCCGCAGGTGGACAAGATCACCGGCATCCCGCCGGCCATCGCCATCGACCGCAAAGACCCCGTGCGCACCTCCCGCTCCAGCGTGGGCACCATGACCGAGATCACCGACTATGTCAAAATCCTCTTCGCCCGGCTGGGGGTCCTGCACTGCGCTTCCTGCGGGCAGCCGGTGGTGTCCGAAACCCCCCAGGCCATCTGGCAGCGCCTGGTTACCCTGCCGGAAGGCGAGCGCCTGGTGATCACCTTCCCCCTGGCGGCCGAATTCCTCGACGATGACCGGCGCCCGGCGGCAATCCGCCGGGGCCTGCGGCGCTTGGGCTTCGACCGCCTTTACCATGACGCGGCGGTCGTGGACATCGACGCCTGGGCTTTTGCCCCCGAGGATCCGCCCCCAGAAGTCGTGGCCGACCGCGTCGTGCTGCGCCGGCGTCAGAAAAAACGGGTCATCGACTCCCTCGAGATGGCCCTGCGGTTCGGCGGCGGCCGGCTGACGGTCTGGCCCGGGGACAGTCCGCGCCTCGATTTCAGCACCCGCCTGTCCTGCGCCCGCTGCGGCCTGGACTACAACCCACCCATGCCCAACCTGTTTTCGTTCAACAGCCCCATCGGGGCCTGCGACACCTGCCGCGGCTTCGGGCGGGTCATCGACATCGACCTGGACCTGATCATCCCCGACCGGGGGATTTCCCTGGCCGAGGGCGCCGTCAAACCCTGGGGCCGCCGGGAACCCGGCAACCAGCGGGTGGAATTCGACGACCTCATGGATTTCTGCCGCCGGGCCGGCATCCCCACCGACGTCCCTTTTCGCCGCCTGAAGAAATCCCAGCAACGTGCGATCATCGACGGCCGCGACGACTACTACGGCATCCGGGGGTTTTTCCAATGGCTCGAAACCCGGACCTACAAGATGCACGTGCGGGTCTTTCTCTCCCGCTACCGCAGCTACGACGCCTGCGCGGACTGCGGGGGCACGCGCTTCAAGCCCGAGACCCTGCTCTATCGCCTGGCCGGCCATGACATCGCCCGGATCTACGCCATGAATATCGACGCGGCCATGGCCTTTTTCGACAGGCTCGGCGATACCGCCCGCAACGCGGCCGACCGCCTGGTGCTGGACGAGGTTCGCGGGCGGCTGCGCTACCTCCAGGACGTGGGCCTGGGTTACCTGACCCTGGACCGCCAGTCGCGCACCCTTTCCGGGGGCGAGGTCCAGCGCGTATCCCTGGCATCGGCCCTGGGATCATCGCTGGTCAATACGCTCTATGTCCTGGACGAGCCCAGCATCGGCCTGCACCCCCGCGACAACCACCGCCTGATCGGCATCCTCCAGGGGCTGCAACGCCTCGGCAACACCGTTGTGGTGGTGGAGCACGACCCGGACATCATCCGCGCCAGCGACTACATCCTGGACCTGGGCCCGCAGGCCGGCGAAAATGGCGGCGAAATCCAATATTTCGGGCCCACCCCCGGGATCAACGGGTCGCTCACCGGCGCGTACCTCCGGGGCCAGCGCACGATCCCGGTGCCGGACAGGCGGCGCCCGCCGGACAAGCGGCGGCAGCTCGCCATCCAGGCCGCCGCCCAGCACAACCTCAAAGCCATCGACGTGTCGATCCCGCTGGGGCTGTTGGTCGTCCTCACAGGGGTTTCGGGTTCGGGCAAATCAACCCTGGCCGATGAAATCCTCTTCCGGGCCCTCAAGAAAAACCTGGGGGACCCCCAGGGCAAACCCGGCCGCCACAAGGCCGTGCGGGGCATGGATCTCGTCGGCGACGTGGCCCTGGTGGACCAGCGCCCCATCGGCCGCACGCCCCGGGCCAACGCCCTGACCTACACCAAGGCCATGGATCCCATCCGGCGCCTGCTGGCAGCCACGAACGACGCCCGCGACCGGGGTTTCGGACCGGGGCACTTCTCCTTCAACGTGGACGGCGGGCGCTGCGACGGCTGTAAGGGCGACGGCTTCGAAAAGATCGAGATGCAGTTTCTCTCGGATGTCTACGTGGCCTGCCCCCGGTGCCATGGCCGGCGCTTCAAACCCGAAATCCTGGCCGTGAGCTACAACGGCCGCAACGTGGACGAAATCCTGGGCCTGACCGTGGACCAGGCCCTGGCCTTCTTCGCCGACCGCCGGCAGGTCACAGCCGCCCTGCAACCGCTGGCCGACGTGGGTCTGGGCTATCTGCGGCTGGGCCAGCCCCTGAACACGCTTTCCGGCGGCGAGGCCCAGCGCCTGAAGCTCTCCCGCTTCCTGGCGCCGCGCAAAACATCGGAAACCGGGGGCGCGCCGCTGCTGATCTTCGACGAGCCCACCACCGGCCTGCATTTCGAGGATATCCGCATCCTCCTCAAAGCCCTGCAGACCCTCGTGGACCGGGGCCACAGCGTCCTGATCATCGAGCACAACCTGGACGTGATCAAGGCCGCGGACTGGGTCATCGACCTGGGCCCGGGCGGCGGGGATGCCGGCGGCGAAGTGGTGGCCCAGGGTTCGCCTGAAACCGTCGCCAAAGTCAATAAGTCGCACACCGGCCAATTCCTGAAAACCGCGCTCGCCGCCCATGGCCGGACGGACGCGCCCCCCATTCCCGCCGACCGGATCACCGAAGCACCGGCCGCCTATGCGCCCGCGCCGTCGTCCGCAACGATCCGCATCCGGGGGGCCCGGGAGCACAACCTCAAAAACCTCGACGTCACCATTCCCCACCGGGAGCTGGTGGTGCTGACCGGGGTCTCGGGTTCGGGCAAGTCCACCCTGGCCTTCGACATCCTGTTCGCCGAAGGCCAGCGCCGCTACCTCGAAAGCCTGGCCCCCTACGTGCGCCAGTACATGAAGATCCTGGAACGCCCGGACGTGGACCTGGTGACCGGGCTGGCGCCCACCGTGGCCATCGAACAGCGCATCAGCCATGCCAGCCGCCGCTCCACCGTGGCCACCCTGACCGAGATCTATCATTTCCTGCGCCTGCTCTACAGCAAGCTCGGCACCCAGCACTGCACCGGCTGCGGCCGCGCGCTCACGGCCCAGTCGCCCGATGAGATCATCGCCCAGTTAAACACCCGCTTTCCCAAGGGACCGGGCTGGATCCTGGCCCCCAAGATCGCCGGCCGCAAGGGTTTTCACAAGGAAATCTTCACCCAGGCGCTTAAAAGGGGCATCAAGCGGGCCCGCGTGGACGGGGAACTGACCGCGATCGAACCGGGCATGGCCCTGAGCCGCTACCACGAGCACACCATCGAACTGGTGATGGGCAGCCTGGCCGCCAGGAACCGGTCGGCGATCGTGGCCCGGGCCCTGAAGGAGAGCGAGGGCAGCCTGATCGTGCTGCGGGGCCAGCGGGAAGAAATCTTCAGCCGCCACGGCGTCTGCCCGGACTGCGGGATCGGGCTCGAAAAGCTCGACCCCCGCCTGTTCTCCTTCAACAGCCGCCAGGGGGCCTGCCCCGCATGCCATGGCCTGGGCCAGACCGGCGGGGAAGATGACGACGCCCCCCGCGAAACCTGTCCGGCCTGCGACGGCAGCCGGCTGCGCCCCGAAGCCGCCGCCGTGACCGTGCGGAAGCGCGCTCTCTGGGAGCTGGTCCGGCAGCCGGCCCGCAATCTGGAGGCCGAACTGCGGCGCTGGCGTTTTCCCCGCCGCCAGCAGGCCGTGGCCGCGCCGGTCATGGCCGAAACCATTTCCCGGCTGGCCCTCCTGAACCGCCTGGGCCTGGGCTATCTCAGCCTGGGGCGCAGCGGCGATACCCTCTCGGGCGGCGAAGCCCAACGGGTGCGGCTGGCGGCCCAGCTGGGCTCCAATCTCACCGGCGTGACCTATGTCCTGGACGAGCCCACCATCGGGCTGCACCCCCGCGACAACGGCATCCTGGTGGAAGCCCTCCAGGAACTGCGCGACCGCGGCAACACCATCGTGGTGGTGGAGCACGACGAGGAAACCATCCGGGCCGCCGACACGATCATCGATCTGGGGCCCGGAGCCGGGGAACTGGGCGGCCGTATCGTGGCCCGCGGCCGCCTGGGAGACCTTATAAAAGCCCCGGAATCGATCACGGGCGCCTTCATCGGCGCCGGCCACAGCGGCAACGGGTCACGGCAGCGTTTCACAAACAAAACACCGCGGCTCAAGGTCAGCGGGGCGGCGGCCAACAACCTGAGGCGCGTGAAAGCCGAACTGCCCCTGGGCTGCCTCGTAAGCGTCACCGGGGTCTCGGGTTCGGGCAAATCCTCGCTGCTCAAGGAGGTGATTTACAAAAATCTGGCCAACCGCCTGGGCGACCGCCACGATCCGGCCGGGGACTGCCGCCGGATCGCCGGGTGGCAGGCGCTGGACCGCGTGCTCGAGGTGGACCACAGCCCCATCGGGCGCACGCCGCGCTCGGTGCCGGCCTCCTACGTGGGCTTTCTGGCCGAAATCCGCAAGCTCTTCGCCCGGACCCCCGAAGCCCGCACCCGGGGCTACCAGCCCGGGCGCTTCTCCTTCAACCTCAAGGGCGGACGCTGCGAGAGCTGCCAGGGCCAGGGCCACCCCAAGGTGGCCATGAGCTTCCTGCCAGATGTCTACGTGCCCTGCGAGATCTGCCGGGGGGCGCGCTTCAACACGGAGACCCTGGCCATCACCTTCCGGGGCCAGTCCATCGCCGACGTTCTGGCCATGACCTTTGCCGAGGCCCTGCAGTTTTTTCATGCCGTCCCGACCATCCGCCGGGCTGTCCAGTTCGTGTGCGACATCGGGCTGGGGTACCTGCGACTGGGCCAGCCCAGCCCGACCCTCTCCGGCGGCGAGGCCCAGCGCATCAAGCTGGCCCGCCAGCTGGTCAAACCCGCCCGCGGCCACACCCTCTTCATCCTGGACGAGCCCACCACCGGCCTGCACCTGGCCGACGTCAGCCGTCTGGTGGACGTGCTTCAGGATCTCGTGGACCAGGGCAACACAGTGGCCGTGATCGAGCACAACCTCGATTTCATCGCCGCCTCGGACTACATCATCGACCTGGGGCCCGAAGGCGGGGACCAGGGCGGCAGGATCGTGGCCGCCGGACCACCGGCCGCGATCCTGCGACGGACCCGTTCGTCCCACACAGCCCGGGCGCTAAAGGCCCATATTGACCGGGCTAAGGGCGGGGCGGCCACATAATCACTTGACAATCGGGCTTTCAGCGCGTAGCTTGCACCCAACTTAACCGCTGTTCCAGGAGAAAACTGATATCATCGTGAGCCCCGGAATGAACCCGGGGCTTTTTCTTTTTGAAGAGCACAACCCGAAGGATTTTTTTAATAAATGGATTTTAACACGTTCGATTTTCACCCCAAGGTGGCCGCCGGGATTACCGCGGCCGGCTACACCATCCCGACCCCCATCCAGACCCAGGCCATTCCCGAAGTGATGCAGGGCCGTGACGTCATGGGCCTGGCCCAGACCGGCACCGGCAAGACGGCCGCCTTTGCGCTGCCGATCCTTAACCGCCTGATCAAGGGCCGCCGCGGCACGCTCCGCGCACTGGTCGTGGCGCCCACCCGCGAACTGGCCGAACAGATTCACGAATCGTTCCGCACCCTGGGACGCAAGTGCGGTTTGCGCAGCACCACCGCCTACGGCGGGGTCAACATCAATCCCCAGATCGACCGCCTGCGCCGCGGGGTCGATATCCTGGTGGCCTGCCCGGGGCGCCTGCTGGACCATATCGGCCGTAAAACCGTCGACCTGTCCCGGCTCGAAGTGCTGGTCCTGGACGAGGCCGACCAGATGTTCGACATGGGCTTTTTCCCGGACATCCGGCGCATCGTGGCCCGCCTGCCCGCCGAACGGCAGACCCTCCTGTTTTCGGCCACCATGCCGCCTGAAATCAAAAAACTGACCCACGAGGTCCTGCAACGGCCGGCGACCGTCCAGGTGGATCGCGTGGCCCCGGCCGTAACGGTCAGCCATGCCCTCTACCCGGTGGCCCAGCACCTCAAGACCGCGGTCCTGCTGGAACTCCTGCGCCACACCGACACCGAATCGGTGCTCGTTTTCGCCCGCACCAAGCACCGTGCGCGCAACCTGGGCAGTAAACTGGAGAAAGCCGGCTACCGTGCGGCCTCGCTCCAGGGCAACCTCTCCCAGAACCGCCGCAAGGCCGCGCTGGAAGGCTTCCGGGACGGCAGCTACCAGGTGCTGGTGGCCACCGACATCGCCGCCCGCGGCATCGACGTGACCCAGATTTCGCATGTCATCAATTACGACATCCCCGGCACCCCCGAGGCCTACATCCACCGCATCGGCCGCACCGGCCGGGCGGCCCGCAGCGGCGACGCCTTCACCCTGGCGACCCCCGAAGACAACACCATGGTGCGCAGCATCGAACGCATCCTGGGCGGTCCGCTGGAGCGCCGCTACCTGGAGGATTTCAATTACAAAAGCCCGGCCCCCAAACGGGACACGGAATTCAGCCGCCCGCCGCGCCCCGCTTCCCGGAACCGCCGGCCGGCCTGGATGGGCAAGGGCGGAAAACCCAATATCAACGCCACCCGGCGCAGACCCGCATCCCGTCCTCGACGGCCCCGCAAAGGCGCCCTCCAGGCCGCGATAGCCTGAGAACCGCCGCGATATCCAAAAGATTCGCCTGCAAGCACGGGGCGGCCATCCGGTCGCCCCGGCACGCCACATTCAACTCGGCTCGACCTGATATTCCACCGGATTTTTGTCTGGAAGGGATAGCTGTCGGCGCTGGTCTTACCGCAGCCGGGAAGTTGGAACGCGCAGTCTCGCCGGAATTGGATGCGTGATTCTCCTCCCGCAGAGCGGGAGGCATCAGGTCGCCCCCTGGAAGGGGGCTATAACTCTCTGTTGAACGTTACGGGTTTAGCCCCCTTTGTCCCGCGCCGAGCATCGACGTGGCGGACGGGTCAAGCGCGCGGACTGTCTGAGCGCAAGCGCGTTACCGCGCGTGCCGGCCGACACGGCGACGCGCAGGAAGAACCTCGCCGGGTCCTCCCCAGAGGTGGAGGGCTAGATCAAAACCACATCAAATGCCCGAGAGAAGGCTTGCAGGCCCTGAGGAATGAAGACACACCGGTACGCCACAGTGACGGGCGCCGCGTCCGCTTCTGGGTCGTTTCGTTCGCGTGAAAGGAAATGAACGAATAAAAGAAACAGGCACCTCGGATCGGTAGACGCAACGACGGGTCCTCCACCAGAGAGTGAGACCTGGCCGCTTATCGGGCTTTCTTGCAAAAGCGGATGGCTAAGCAAATCGCCCGAGAGCAAGGCTTGCAAGACCTGAGGAATGAGGCCTACACCGGTACGCCGCAAAGACGAGGGGCGCCGCGTAACGCCGCTATCGGACGATTTGCTTAGCCATCCCGGCGGCGGAAGTAACCATGGGCAACCCACACCGCCCCCCAGAAAATCAGCACCGGCAGGGCCCCCACGCCCGCGAACATCACCGGATGCCCCTGCCAGGGCTTGAGCCACAAAGCCGTGACCACCAGCCAGACCAGCGAGACGAATACGGCCAGGCGCCATTTTCCGGGGATCTGCTTTATCTGCACGGGCGGTTTGGGAACCTGGGCCGGTCGGGACACCATGCGGGGCAGGAAGAAGAGAACGATCACAATGATGACGAGAACCAGAATTTCCTGAAGACCCGACAAATGCCACTCCTTGCGATAGAATTCCAGACCCTGGATCGGACCCGTCTGCAATCGAGGTTGCAGTGCGTGTTTCTATCGCAACCGGACGGATAGCACAACCCTTGGCAGCCACCAGGACCAGCGGTCCGGGCGTGTGTGCGTCTCCTCCCTGGCCCCGCCTCCCTGCGGTAGTCCTCTTTGCCCCGCCCCGGCGATAAGGCGGAAAAGCGCGGCGGCCTGTCTGAGCGAGCGATCCCGGCGCGCTCCGCCCTTCTCGCACGCGCAGGATTAAGCGGGCACGGGCGCCTTTTTGTTCGTTTTCTTAGGCGTGAAGAAGAGAAACAACAAGCTGCAATCTAAAACGAGCGAACCTCTCAGGGTACAGACCACCACCCATAATTGAAGGTTTCAATCAATATCAACCGCCATTGCGCGCCGCCATCGCCAGCCAGGTCTCGCGCTCCTCGACGGCCAGGACATCAAGCCCCGCCGCGATGAGCGCCGCCCGCACGGACCCGCCCTGGTCCGCCGTGATCCCGGAGCAGATAAAGCAGCATCCCGGTGCCATGACCGTCTCCAGGTGGCCCAGCAGGTTCACGATCACGGCGGCATAGATGTTGGCCGCCACAAACGTATAGCGGCCGCTGGCCTTCCGGGCCAGGTCCCCGGCCCACACCTGCCAGCGGTCCTCGGGCACGGCGTTGCGCCGCAGGTTGGCGCGGGCGATCTCGACGGCCAGCGGATCTTTGTCCACCCCGTGCAGCACGGCCGCCTCGAGGTGGGCCGCGGCCACCATCAGGATGCCGGACCCCGTTCCCACGTCCAGAAAGCGATCCCCCGGCCGGAGCAGACGCTCCATCAGCCCCAGGCAAAGCGCCGTGGAAGGATGCGACCCGGTGCCGAAGGCCATCCCCGGATCGATGTCGATCACGATCTCGTCGGGCCGGGCGTCGTAATCGCGCCAGGTGGGCTTGATCACAAAATGCTCGGAAACCTTCTCCGGCCAGAAAAAGGCCTTCCAGGATTCGGCCCAGTCTTCCTCCGCCAGGGAGCGGTAGAGCACGCGGTGGCTCATCGCCAGGCGCCCGGCCAGCGCCGCCATGGCCTGTTCGAAGGCCTGCCGCCGGACCTGGTCGAAGGCCGTCGCCGGAAAATAGCCGCTCACGCTGTTGACGGGCGGCCGCACGTCCTCGTCCATCAGGGCATCGGCCGGCACCTCCGTCTCCGGGTCTTCCACCACCACGCCTTTGACCCCGAAGGTATAGAAAACCTCGGCAATCAGGTCCTCGGCCGCAACATCGGCCGCAATATCAAATTCGATCTTGGATTCGATCCATTCCATATTATTAAACCTTTCGCCACAGAGACACAGAGGTCGCAGAGAAATTTCAGTCCCGAGATAACAATTGCCGCCCTCTCAGCGGCAATTGGCCATCGATCGCCTCCGTATTCTCCGTGTCTCCAGCGAAGCGGGCGCTGAAAAATTTACCAGTGTTTTTTGGCCGGATTGAAATACCCGTGCTTCAAGGCCGGAAAACGATTTTTGATCTTTGCCAGCAGGCGCGGCACGCCCATGGGCGCACCTTGCTTCGCGGCCGCTTCCATTGCCGCATAGTACCGCAATGGATCGAAATTCAGGTTGCGCCACTGGATCAGGTGGATCGGCCGTCTGTCCAGAAAGGCCGAGAGGGCAGCGAACTCTTCGGGCGTGTCCGTAAAGCCGGGCAGGTTGAGGTAGTTGAGGGCCAGGTGGCCCCCGCGGGCCAGCGCCAGGTCTATGCTAAGCATGACATCGGCATAGGTATAGCCCCGGGGACGAAAATAGGCGTTGTAGCAATCCTCACGCAGGCTGTTGATGCTCACCCGCATGCTGTCCAGCCCGGCGTCGAAAAGCCGGGCCACCGTGTCCGGCAGGCTGGCATTGGTGTTCAGGTTGATCGTGCCCCGGTCGGTCTGCTGCCGGATCAGGCCGATGGCCGGCGCAATGGCTTCAGCCGCCAGCAGGGGGTCGCCTTCGCAGCCCTGGCCGAAACTCACCACCCCGTCGGGCACCCGGTCGATATGGGCCAGGGCCACCGCGGCAATTTCCGCGGGCGCGGGCATGAAGTCGATCCGGTCCTGGCTGCAGGGAATCGAGGTTTCCTTCTGCAGGGAGAGGCAGCCCAGGCAGCGCGCATTGCAGGTCGGTGAGGTGGGCAGGGGCGCTTCGCAGCGGCCGATGAAAAAATTCTTGGCGGCCGGGCAACCGTATTGCAGGGCGCACTTTTCCAGGTGCCGGCGCAGGCGGTTTTCCGGCATCTGTTTCTGAAGACGCCGGACACCGCGCTCCACCCGCTCCCGCGGCATCAGCCGCAGGTCCTGGCGGCGCTCGCGGTCCACCGGCATCACCGCCGTGTAAAAGTCTTCCCCGTGCCATCCCACGGCCCCGTACGAGAACAACGGCAGGAAATCCGCGCCTTCCATCTCTTCATAGCTGCACAGCTGGGTGATCAGGTAACCCGGCGAATTGAAGGCCGCCACCGGAAAAACCGGCTCGCCCGGCGCATAGGGGTTCTCATGGAGGGTAACCCGTTCCCCGGCCTCGATATCGAACACCACCGGCCGCCGGTCCGGCAGGAACATGAACTCGCTGCCGTGCGGGATCGGCCGCGTGCGGCGGGTGGTCAGGGGCGCACGCACCGGACCCGCCATGCCCAGGGCGGCAAAGCCCTCCAGGTCGATAATCTCGCCCGCGGCATTGGCCACCACGGCCGTCAGATAGGCCTCGGGGGTGTCGGACGATATATGTCGGCGGCGGCGCTGGGCCATGGGTTCGTTTCCAATAATTCCGGATGGTGAAGTTTTCAACAGTGTCCGTGTAGGTAGTTAAAAACCTCCGCTTTCTCAACAATTATTATACCGGGACGATTAAAAAAACATGTCGCCAGGCTGGTCCCTAAAAAGCGCGAGAGCAGGGCTTGCGAGGCCCAAGGAATGCGGCGTACGCTTGTACGCCGCAATGACGCGGGCCGAAGCGTAACGCCGCTAGTGCGCCTTTTGCGAAACCGTTATGAAAGGAGCGTGGTTGGACGTGAAGTACGGCGGGTCGTTGTTGAGAATCCGCCGGATGGGCGCCGGCTTCCTGAATTCCCGGGCCAGGAAGCGCCGCACGGCATCCCGGTTCCAGCCGCCGGGGTGCACGAACTCGCGGTAGAGCGAGAGGTCACCATCGTAGAAGGGCAGCGTTTCCAGCGTGCGCGCTTCCGGGCTGTGGGCCGGCAGGTTGAAGATGGCCAGGTTCAGGAAGTCGATGGCCGCGGCGTGCGCCAGGGTGAAGTCCAGGGTCCGGCGGGCCCCTACCGTGGTTTCGGCCGGGGTCCCGAAGAGCAGGTAGACATAGGTGGCGATGCCGGCCGTCCGCAGCGTGTTGAGCGCCGCCGACACGGTGGCCAGATCGACCCCCTTGGAAAGCGCGTCCAGCACGGCCTGATCCCCGGACTCGACCCCCAGTTTGAGCAGAACGCAGCCCGAGGCCCGCAGCCCCGCAACGAAATCCGGGTCCGCCAGGTGCGGCGTGATCCGCACGAAACCGTACCAGGGCACCCCGGGCGGGTTGGCGATCAGGTGCGTCATCAATCGGGGCGACAGGGCATTGTCCAGGAAATGGATCAGATTGGGCGCGCCGTCGGTCCCCGGGTCTGCAAGACCGGCCGATACATCCGCCGGCGCCACCGGCCGGTAAGCCCCGTTTTCGGCTTTCTCGGGGCAGAAGGCGCACTTCTTCCAGTAACAGCCCCGGGAGGTGCTGTAGGGCAATATCCGTCCCGGGGCGAGATAGCGCTCCCGGGGCAGGTCGGCAAAATCATACCCTGGACAGGCGCCGCCCGCCGCGGGTTGACCCCCGCCCATCCTCACCAGCGCGTCTTCTCCCGGACCGGCCACCAGTTCGTCCACCAGTCCCTCAAAGGGATTCCGGAACCCCGGGATCGCCCGCCAGGAGGTCACCAGACCGCCGCCGATCACGATTTTGGTCTGCGGGATCTGATTGCGGATGCACCCGATCATGGCAAAGCCGCACAAGGCCTGGCTCATGAAATTGATGGACAGCCCGACGATGTCCGGCGTCTTGTCTTCGAAAAGGCGTGTCAGCGTCCTGAAAAAACCGGGAAAGAAAGGATTGTCCGCAAAGTTTTCAGCCGCCCGCACCAGGTCGTCGCTGCGCACCGGCGCCAGCGCCGGGTGGCCGTAGTCGGAGAGCGAAACCTGGACCCCGGCCGCCGCTCCCGCGAGGCTGGCCAGGCGGTTGACGTCCATCACGGCGCGCCGGTAGCGGTCCCGATTGGTGTAGAGCGCGGGCGTGCGCAGGGCCGCCAGATGAGCCGCCCGGTTTTTGGATGCCCGGCGCGACCATGTGTCCGTCGCCGTCCCCGGCTGGCCCACCAGATCGAGCAGCCCCTCCAGGCTGGCATCGTAAACCCGGCCGTCGACGCCCGCGGCCCGCAGCGCGCCGGCCAGCCGCGCCACCCCGGCCGGTGGCTCACAGGGTTTGGCCACGGGGGGGTGAATCAGGAGAATCGATTTGCTTGATGGCATGGCGGACGTTCCCGGACTGATCATCAACGATAACCACTCGGCAGCTTGAGCGGTTATGACCGATATCCGCCTCGCACGCAAACCCTTCATGCCATCCGAAGCTTGAAGCGCCAGGCGGCCGCAGCCCGGGTCGCCTGCGCTATGAGGGCGATCGTAACGCACAACATCTTGAACGTATTGCTTTTTTTTATGAAGATCGGTTATAGAGGCAGGTAGTCCATTCTCTGGACGCCCCCCCCTCTACTGCACAAGGAGGCGCACATGACCGGCCCATGCGTCGTCAATCTCCGCCTAATGGCGATCTGCCTGTGCGCCTGGTTGCCGTTGCTGTTTTCCGGATGCGGCGCCGCCCGGCCCCTGAACCTTCCCGGATCGGAAACCGCGCAGATCATTAAAAATTACCAGTCCCTCTTCATCCCGGCGAACCGTCCACATTGGACCGGCAGCGGCGTTGAAATCGAAATGGACGACATCGTGGTGATCATCGCCTACGGACAAGCCACCACCTCGACCCGGAAGCAATCCTCCACTAACGCTCCGCCCGAGAGAAAACTATTTGCGCGTGTGGGAGAAGGCGAACCTTTTCGGATGCAGACCCTTCCACTGGCGACCGATGTGGAAGAGGCGGGTGAGCTGCGCTTTGCCGTAAGCGACTGGCGCAGCATGTCGAGATTCAATCCGAACTGGTACCGGGACAACACGGGCGGCTACACCCTACACATATTTGTGGTGCCGCGCCACCGCTGGGGGAATTTCGAAGTCCTTCTGGCGGAGATCGTCGCGGCCAACCCGGACGAAAGCGAGGCCGCCCAGCAGATCCGCGCCCTGCTCGGACCACCAGCGGACAAAGTCGCAAACATGGATTATGGCCAGCTCATGGAAGCATGGCGGGACGCGCGCACCCCGGGGGTCGGCGGCGCATCATTCAGACCCTCGGTAAACGTCAGGAAATCCAGGCGCTGTCTTTCTGCTTCGACGATTTGGTTACCGGCTATTTCTTCAACCCCTGGCACTGGCGCAAAGTCGTTCGCGAAGATGTGATGCTCCTGGGCGACATCTACACCGCCTACCCCCCGGGAGAGACCAAGGATTTGAGGGGGTTTTAAACCTCCTGGAGGATTCCAATCCCGAAATCCGCATGACCGTGCTCGAGGCCATGGCCGCCATGAAGCCCAAGGCCCATGCCGATGCCGTCTACCCCCTCCTCTTCGACCCGGACTACAAAATGCGGATCAAGGCCCTGGACTGCTTGATCGCCATCCAGAACCCGGATGCCGCCAACCAGATCAGCCTCCTTTTGATCGACCCCAACAAATACGTGCGGCACCGCGCCGAATCCGCCCTGCGGTCGCTCGGCGTCCCTGAAGAAACCATCGACACCTGGCGGGCCAAGGCCCAGCAGCTCAACATGGGCGATTACTACGACACCTTCCGTGCGCACAAACGCACCGTGTCCGAGAAACAGGCCCTGGAGCAAAAACTGGCGACTTCGGAGGCCACCAAGCTGGAGCTGGAAGAGGCTATGCGGCAGCGGGAATCGGCCCAGAAGACCCAGGCCGATCTTACGGGCAGTCTGTACGAGAAAGAGCGCGAGCTCCAGAGCCAGAAATCCCAGCTGGCCCTGGCGCAGCAGGAACTGGATCGCATCCGGCGCCAACCGGAGGCACCGCGCAAGGCGCCGGCCGACACGCCTCCGGCCGCCCCGTCCGAAGATGAGGCCATACTGCAGCGGCGGATTGTGGACTTGAACACGGGCGTGGCCGCAGCCGCCCGCGAGGCCGCGGACGTCAAGCACCAACTGTCGGCCATCAAGTCGCGCGAGCAGGCGCTGGTGCGCCAAGTGGACAGCCTCAAGGGCCAGCTCGACCGCGGAGCCCCGCCGATCATCGCCGTCCTGAGCCCCCAGGACGGCGCCCGGGTGAAATCAACCGATCTGTTGCTACACATGGTGGCCGTGGATGACAAGGGCGTTCAGGCGGTCGAAATTCTTCTGGACGGGCGCCCCCTCGAACTCAAAGGGCAGCGGGGGCTGCGCCTGACGGCGGCGGCGACCGCACCCGTCCCCAAAATGAACATAAGGCAGAAGTTCGCCCTGAGCGATGGCCCCCACAAAATCGAGATCAGGGCCCGGGACGCCGACGGGCTCGAGACCACCGAAACCATCCAGTTCAGCTGCATCCGCGAGCGGGGCACGATCTGGGCCGTGGTGGTGGGAATCAATGCCTATCCCGGGGCCCGCAACCTCAAGTACGCCGTCAACGACGCCCGCGGGTTTGCTTCCTACCTGACCGACCAGGTCGGCGTGCCCTCCGACCATGTCTTCCTGCTGACCGACGCCCAGGCCACCAAGTCGCGCATCGAGAGCCTCCTGGGGACCCTGCTCAAGCGCAAGGCCGGCCCGGAAGACACGGTAATCATCTTTTACGCCGGCCACGGGGCGGTGGAGACAGACCCCACCAACCCGGACGGCGACGGGTTCGAAAAGTACCTCCTGCCCCACGATGCGGACCTGGCCGACCTCTACACCTCGGCCATTTCCATGAACGAGGTCCGCACCATCTTCCAGCGCATCCAGGCCCAGCGGCTGATTTTCATCGCCGACACCTGTTACAGCGGGGCCAGCGGGGGGCGGACAACCCTGGTCACCAAAACCCGGGCCAACCTCTCGGAAAAGTTTGTCGAACGGATCGCCAAGGGGCGCGGGCGGGTCATCATCACCTCATGTTCGGCCAACGAGGTCAGCAAAGAGGACGACAACCTTGGGCACGGGATCTTTTCCTACTATCTGATGGAGGGTCTCAAAGGCGGTGCGGACCGCGACGAAGACGGGATTATCACTGTGGACGAACTGTTCAGCTACATTTCGCGCAAGGTGCCCGAGGCCTCCAACCAGGACCAGCACCCGGTCAAGAAGGGCGAAATGGAAGGGGAACTGGTTATCGGACGATCACGCTAGGCGTGGTTTCGGAAGGGGCCGCGCGGCCCCCGGACCGAATTCGGGGCCGGTCGGTCAGGTGGGCGGGAATTTGGCCATGATCATGCGAACCGCTTTTTCGATGAATTCAGTCCGCTCCTCGGGGGTTTTGACTTTCTTCAAATCGGTTTTGGCCGTGCCGCGCCAGACCATGTGGTTGGTCCTGGGGCGCACGAGATCGATCACCATGGTGCCCTCCTCGTAGCTCCAGGCCGCGGGGCCGCCCCAGTAGACCGGCGCCGACTGGTCGAACTGCCATCCGGTCCACGATTTTCGCACCTCGCTGGTCCCTTCCTGGCGTGCTTTCCTTAGCAGGACCACGACCTTGAAATCGGGATTTTCCTCGACCATCCGCAAACCCTTGCCCAGCAGATCCTTGTCAATCGGGGACCGGATGGACTTGACATCCTGGGCATCGGTATCCGCCAGCCCCTGGATGGCCCACCAGCCGTAGGTTTCCAGGGCGGCAAAGTCGACACTGCGATTGTAGGTCGTATCCACGCTGTCGATCAGGGACGTACACCCGGCGAGCACGAGCAGCAGCACCACCACGGGCATTGAATGCAAAAATCTCCTGTTCATCACGATCTCCCTTCGCTGGGTCAATCCGTAAAGCTGCCGGTTGAACGGCGCATCATCTAATTTGCCGCCCTCTTGAGGTTTATTTTGGATCACGTCAGGCTGCCTCCTCAGAGCATCTCGACCATATCGGAAGTAAAATTAGGCAATCGCACCGCCGGGTAGACCGCATTAGCGAAGGTTTGCAGATCGCTTACGGAAATCAGACAGAGAAGAAGTCGTCGTGCGGCACAGAGAAGTTTCAGAATTATAATTGTAATCCAGGCCCGGAATGTCAATGCCTTGGCAGCGCGACCCGCCCGGCCGCATTCCTACAGCGGACGGGACCAACCGTTCAGGGACCCTGCCCTCGGACCGTCTGCTTCTCCGGCAGGTAGCGCCAGAACCGGCGCGGCAGCGGGCTGACTCAGGTGCAGTTTGGGGTTGTGGTGCTGGGGGATGTTGACAGCCGCGAAATACCGCTGCCACAGGGCCTGGCACTGCTTTTCTTCGCTGTCGCCCCGCGCGGCGGCCTGCAGGTCGGCCGCCGGAAGCCGCAGCCGGCGTGCGCCGCCCGTCGCAGCACAAGCCATAGTCCCGCTTCGTATCGTAGATGATCGACGACTGGTCAGCACAGCGCTTCTCGAAATGCCTGCGCACCAACGGCAGCACGGTCATATAGCGGGGGGCGATCAGGGCCAGGTACTGGGCCGCGGCCGTTCGCTGGAAACGGATGAAACCCTTCAGGCGGTGGGCCTCGCGGCGGACTTTCTGCGACAGGCGTTCGACTTCAATCTGCGCCGCGAGATCGGCCGCGGGCGGGCGGGCGCTTGCGGCCGGCACGGCATCGCGCACATACCGGGCGATGATCGTCTCCACCCCGGGCCGGCCGGAGTGATAGGCATCCAGGACCCGGCGGCGCCCCCTGGCGCCCAGGTGGGTTTTGAGCCCCCGCCACACCCGGTCGGCCTTGCGCGGATCGGTGGCAATCACCACGCGCGCATCGAAGAGCCCGGGCTGGCGACTGGTTTCCGGTTCAATGGCCGACGGCGTACGCTTTCCGGCATGGCTTTCGCAGGGAATCGCGGTCAGCAGCCCGTCGAAAGTCCCGTCCGTCACAAAAACCTTGGGTTGGGCCGCGGCCCGGGTGGTGGGGGCAAAGGCCGACGGCGACGGATCAGCACGCTTGGCCGCCGCGGCGCTGACCGCCCACTGGCGGGCCGGCAGCCCGTCGCAGGTGATGAACGGCGCCGCCCGTTTGACCACCACCCCCAGCTGCCGGAGGTGCTCGAAGCGGATGCAGTCCCGGCGCCGCAGGCCCACGATCCGGTTGGCCGATGTGAGCCCGATCCCCGGCACCCGCAGGATCATGGCGCGCGACGCCTTGTTCACGTCCACCGGAAACAGGGTCGGGTGACGCAGGGCATAGGCCAGGTTGGGGTCGACGGTCAGGTCGAGATGGGGGGTCTCGCGGCCGATGACCTCGCCCAGACTCGAAGCCGTATAGCCGCATCAGCCAATCGGCCTGGTAGAGCCGGTTTTCCACGCTTGAGCAGCGGCTTTTCCACGGCCGGCAGCGGCGGCGCGGCGCGTTCAAGGGGCACGTAGGCCGAGTAGTAGACGCGCTTTAAGGCCTGCTGCCGGTAGAGCCGGTCGGCTAGGTGCAGGATCTCGTAGTCCGACTCCGGGCTGGCCCCGATGATCAGCTGGGTGCTCTGGCCGGCCGGGGCAAAGGCGGGCACGTGCCTGAACCGGCGCCGGTCCTCGCGGGTTTCGGCGATGGTTTCCCGGACCACGCCCATGGGGTCGAGCACGGCCGCATAGGTCTTCTCCCCGGTCAACTGCCGCAGGCTTTCCTCGGAAGGCAGTTCGATGTTGACGCTCAGGCGGTCGGCCTGCCGGCCGGCCTGCCGGATCAGGCGCCGGCTGG
>CALOFL010000013.1:0-235804 GCA_942492615.1 Candidatus Krumholzibacteriia bacterium | reverse complement strand
GTCGGCGACGACTTCCGCCAGGAGGATCTCGACCTCCTGGCTTCGCGGGGCGCCGACGTGTCGGGAATCCTCCGCGAAAAGGGCAAGAGCTTCCACTGGTCCGGTCGCTACCACGACGACATGATCGAGCGCGACACCCTGGCGACCGAGCTCGGGGTGTTCGAGCACTTCCAGCCGGTGATCCCCGCCGACTGGGCCGGCAGCGAGTACCTGTTCCTGGCCAACATCCACCCGACCCTGCAGCTTCAGGTGCTCGAGGCGATGGAGGGCCCGAAGCTGGTGGCCCTGGACACCATGAACCTGTGGATCGACATCACGCCCGATGAACTGCGCGCGGTGCTGGCCAAGGTCGATGTGCTGCTGGTGAACGACGGCGAAGCCCGCCAGTTGACGGGCAAGCGCAGCCTGGCCCATGCCGCCGCCGCCATCCGCGAGATGGGTCCCGAGCCGCGTGGTCGTCAAGAAGGGCGA
The DNA here is from genome assembly GCA_942492615.1 of Candidatus Krumholzibacteriia bacterium. GTDB lineage: Bacteria > Krumholzibacteriota > Krumholzibacteriia > LZORAL124-64-63 > LZORAL124-64-63 > CALOFL01. Next base: position 235,333 of record CALOFL010000013.1, on the reverse strand, counting down.
ACACGGCGCGCTCTACTTCGGGCTCGACGGGGTCCTGTCGGTGCCCGCGATGATCCTCGACGAGGTGATCGACCCGACCGGCGCCGGGGACTGCTTCGCCGGCGGGTTCATGCGCAGCCTGGCCCTGGCCGGGGCCGACCGCAACTCGAGCGACGCCGTCTTCCGCCGGGCCATGCTCGACGGCACGGTGACCGCCAGCTTCTGTCCCGAGGGTTTTAACGTCGAGGGCCTCTTGAAGATCGACGACGCGGCCTACGCCGGGCGCCTGGCCGCCCTCGGGGCATGATGATCCCCCTGAGGCCCTGGACCGCCGGGGGCGATCCGGGGGATCCTTCCCGGGTCGGGCTCGAATATCGCAAATGGCCTTGTAGAATCGATTCCAGCTCGTGTTGTCGGATCCATTGCCGTGGTAACATCAGACTTTCCGAGGGAGTGCACATCGTGGAATGGGAGAGCGACGCCCAGGACGTTCGCGTGGAACGGGACGATTGGGTACCTGACGCCCAGCGTTGGATCAACCAGATCAACGGCGTGCTCCAGTGCAAGATCGACCTCGACCCCGCCGGTGAGATCACCGGCGTCCACGTCGTGGCCGGCATGGACCGCGAACCCCGCCACATCGTGCGCGACGTCGAGGGCCTGCTGAAGGCCCGCCTGGGCATGGACGTCTACTACAAGAAGATCGGCGTGGTCCAGGTCATGAACACCGAGGCCGGCGGCCGAGCCCCGAGCCGCGGCCGACCCGGGCGTGAGGCGTGACCTTCCACCCGCCGCGAGTCCGGTGGACCCGAGGCCGACGAGGCAACGGATCCTGCCCCGTGAGCGGATCCTGGCCCCGGCGCCCGAAATCCGCCCGAGCGCCCGCTGCCCGAACCCGCCCGCCGCTTCCGGCGGCCCGCCGCGCCCCGCCCGCATTCCCGCGGTCCTCGTGGCCGAGGATTTCACCCCGCGGATCCTCTGCAGCGGCGTTGGGGTCATGGTGTCGGACTTGACGGTCCGCGCCGAGGTGGTGCTGAAGACCGGCGGTCTCGAGTCCCGCGGCGTCAGCGAGGGCCCCAACGCCGGCAGCGACCTGGTCCTGATCGCCCGCGCGGCCCTCGAGGCGGTCGGCGGCCTTTTGGCCGAACGCCTGATCCTGGGCCTTAACGAGGTCCGCCTGGGCACTTTGGGCGGGCAGCCGGTCGTCATGGCGGCGGTCGACCTCGTCGAGGGTCGCCGCAGCGAGACGCTGGTCGGCACCTGCGCCGTGGGCCACAACCAGGCCCAGGCCGTCGTCCACGCGATCCTGGACGCCCTGAACCGCCGTCTGGCCCTGTACGCCCTCAAGGAGGAGGGCGGGGACTGAGTCCCGCCGCTCCTCTCGGGCTTGAACCCCGCTGCTTCCCCTCTTATCATCCCGGTTCGTAGGCCTGCCCGGCGGCGTCGCCGCCTTCCATCTTGTCCGCGGAGAGATCCATGAAGTACGCCGACAGCGGTGTGAACATCGATGCTGCCACGCGGGCCCTGGCCCGGGCCAAGGCCGCCGTGCGCTCCACCTGGGATGCGCGGGTCAAGAGCGACGTCGGTGCCTTTGGCGGACTCTTCCAGGCCGCGCCCGGGTGAGCCCTGCTGGTGGCCAGCGTCGACGGCGTGGGCACCAAGGTGATGATCGCCCGCATGCCGGGCCGCTATGACACCGTGGGCCAGGACCTGGTGAACCACTGCGTGGACGACATCCTGGTGCAGGGCGCCGAGCCCCTCTTCTTCCTCGACTACTTCGCCACCGGCACCCTCTCCGAGGACGTGCTGCCCGCGGTGCTGGCCGGCTTCGCCCAGGCCTGCCGCGAGAACGGCTGCGCCCTGCTGGGCGGCGAGACGGCCGAGATGCCCGGCGTCTACGCCCCCGGCGAGTTCGACCTGGCCGGCACCATCGTGGGCCGCGTCCTGCCCGAAGGACGTCATCGACGGCTCGAAGATCGCCGCCGGCGACCGGGTCTGGGGCCTGCCCTCAACCGGCCTGCACACCAACGGCTACTCCCTGGCCCGCGAGGTGCTGCTGGACAAGGCCGGCCTCGCGCTCGCCGACCGCCCGACGAACTGGGCGGCGCCACGGTGGGCGACGCCCTGCTGGCCGTCCACAAGAGCTACCTGCCCGACGTGCGCGCCATCTGGGAGGCCCATGGCCGCGAAGCCGTGCACGGCCTGGCCCACATCACCGGCGGCGGCTTCTACGACAACATCCCGCGCGTGGTGCCCGACGGCCTGTGCGTCCACGTCGACCCGACGGCCTGGAAACCGCTGCCGATCTTCGACCTGATCGCGGCCGAGGGCGAGGTCGACCGGGCCGAGATGTACCGGGTGTTCAACATGGGGATCGGCCTGGTGCGTCGTCACCCCGGCCGACGGTGGATCTGGCCGCTGCCTCGGCCTCGGCGCCGTGCTCATGGGCGAGGTCACCGCCGGCGACCAGGAAGGTGGACGTGCGGCTGTCTGACCGGACCGTGTCCGTTGTCCGGGGTGTTCGCCCCGGGGATAACACCCCCGGACAAACGCCTCAGGGCGGCGGCGGCGCCCGTGTCCTGACAGGCCGGGACAGAGTCGTCTGTCCGGCGGGACACCGCCGGGATGGACGCCGACGGCTATCTGGATGCCATAAAAGAAATTCTCGCTGCGTGCGCCCAATGCGGCGGTCGGCGCCGGCTCGGAGGCACCTGCAACGGCATGAACGGTCCTCCGCCCACCGCACCCGAGGAGACCGGAGGTGGCCATGCCCACCATCTGGGCAAGAAGAAGATCCGGGACCTGCCCCGCGACGGCGGGCCGGCCGCCGTCTGGGTCGTCCGCCGCGAGGGCGACCAGCCCGAGGCGCCTCTGCGCCTGCTCTGCGGCTGGACCACGTCAGGCAATCCGGCGCCATTGCCCCTGGGCCTGGTGCTGCAGCCCTGCCGGCCGGCCGCTGCCGGCCGAGCAACGCGGCGAGAGCCGGGAGGAACTGCCGTCCGCCGCTGAGCCGAACCCTGCCCTGTGGGTCGAGCCCGTCCGGCGGCGGGCGTCCTGGTGGCGGCCTCGGCGGTCTGGTTCCAGGCCGACGAACCCTGGCGCGACGGCCGTCCCTCTGGGGCCGAGGGCCTGGCCGCGCGGCTGGGGCCGGTGCTCGACGCAGCTCGAACCGTGGCCGGGCACGGGGCCGCGGGACGGTCCCGGCGCGCCGGCCTGGCCAGCCGCAGCCTGTTCCCCTTCCCGAGCAACGTCGCCGGGCCGCCGGCGGCACCCGCGGCGGCCGGTGCGGCCTGCCCCTGCCGCGGCCGCTGCCCGTGCCCGGGCATTCCCGGGTGCGTGGGCCGCAGCCGCGAGATGCTCGGAGCTCGGCCGGCCGCCTGGGCGACGTGGCCGCGCAGCGGCGTCAACGTGCTGCTGCAGGGGGAGAGCGGGCACGGGCAAGGAGATCATCGCCCGCGCCCTGCACCTGACCAGCGACCGGCGCGACGGGCCCTTCGTCGGGCAGAACTGCGCCGCCCTGCCCGAGAACCCTGTTCGAGAGCGAGCTGTTCGGCCACAAGGCCGGCGCCTTCACCGGCGCGGCGCGCGACAGGTCCCCGCCAAGGTCGAGCTCAGCCCACGGCGGCACCTTCTTCCTGGACGAGATCGGCGACATGCCGCTGGCCCTGCAGATCAAGCTGCTGCGGGTGATGCAGGAGCGGCGGGTGCGCCGGATCGGCGAACTGCAGAGCCGCGAAGTCGACATCCGGTTCGTGGCGGCCACCCACAAGGACCTGCCCCGAGATCGAGCCGGGGCCGCTTCCGCCTCGACCTCTACTACCGCCTGAAGGTGGTCTGCCCTGGAGATCCCGCCGCTGCGGCACCGGCCCGAGGACGTCGCCCGCTGTTCGCCTATTTCCTGCGGCGGCCGGGCAAGCGACCGCGCCGCGACTGCGCCATCACCGAACGCGCCCTGGCCGCCCTCCAGGCCTGGCGCTGGCCGGGCAACGTGCGCGAGCTGGAGAACGAGGCCGCGCGGCTGGTGGCCCTCCATGGCCAGGAACCGGTGATCCGTCGCCGGCACCTCGGCTGGGAGATCCAGACCAGCAACGGCCCCCGCCTGGCGGCCGACGACCTGGGCACCCTGCGCGAACTGGGGCAGGCCCAGGAAATCCTTGAGCGCTACCTCATCCGCAAGGCCATCGCCGCCACCGAGGGGCGCAAGGCGGCGGCAGCGCGCCGGCTGGGTCTGTCCCGGCAGGGGCTCTACAAGAAGATCGCCCGGTACGGCATGACCGATCTCATCGCCGGGGGCGATGCGAGGGCTGCCGAGGGTGAGCCGCGGTGGGGTTTGCTGGACACCGCCGCGGCGACGTATTTTGCCGGACATGCACGGACACCGGCGCTATGTTCCGCGGCATGAACGAGGTCATCCAGCCGCCGCCGGCCTGCCCGCTGGCGCCCTCCTGGCCACCAACCTCTGCCCTGCTGGCCGGCTCGTGCTCACCGCGGCCGGCCTGCCGCCCTATCCGTGGACCGGGCCTGCTGGTGCCGCTGGGGCTGGCCGATGCTGTTCGGCGTGCTGCTCGCGCGCCGCGGCCCCGGCGCCGGCTGCCTGGTTCTTCGGCCTGGCGCACCAGGCCACCCTGCTGCACTGGCTGTTCCTGCTCGACCCCGCCAAGACCATCCCCACGCGGGCCCTGGTGCCCATCCAGGCCATCGCCACGGTGCTCTACGTGTCGGTCTTCTACCTGCTCGTGGGGTGGGCCTTCGGTCGCATCCGCGACCGGGTGGGGCCGGCGCGCGCCCTGCTGCTGCTGCCGGTGCTGTGGACGGTCCATGGAGCCCTGCGCGCCCGCGGCGAGATGGGCTTCCCCTGGTGCCTGAGCGGGCTCGGCCTGTGATCGGGACGCCGCTGATGGGCCTGGCCCGCGCCGGCGGCGAGATCGGCCTGGGCGCGGGCATGGCCTTCTGGCGGTCGCGGCCGTCCTGGCGGCCGGCGGGGGAGCATCCGGACCGACCGGCCTCCGGCGATCGCGGCCGCGGCGGCCTGGCGCCGGCGTTGGCTGGATCTGCTGGCAGTCGCTCCTTCCTCGCAGCCGGCCCGCCCGGCGAGCGCCAGCCCGAGGAATCCGCGCCGCTGGCGGTGGCCGCGATCCAGGCCGACGTGGCCCTGGCCGACAAGTGGGACGACGCCCAGATCGACTCGACCAAGGTTCCCTACGCCGAACCTGACCGCGCGAAGCGGCCGACGCCGGCGCCGAGTTCGTGGTCTGGGCCGAGACCGCGGTGCCGGCCTACCTGCGCTACGACAAGCGACCTGCTGGACTGGGTCCGCGCCGTGGTCCGCGACAACGGGGGTCTGCCTCTACACCGGCTTCCCCGACGCCGACCGCGGACGCCGACGGCACGGTCCGCACCTACAACGCCTCCGGCCTCTTCGACCCCGACGGGCACGCTCTCTGACCGCTACGCCAAGCACCACCTGCTGCCCATCGGCGAGGCCATGCCCTTCCAGCGCTACCTGCCCTTCCTGGCCGGGCTCGACGTGGGCCAGGCCGAGTGGACCCCGGGGCGCCCGCCGGTGCCCATGACCGTGTCGACCGGACGGGCGACCTTCCGCTTCTCGGGCCTGATCTGCTTCGAGTCCGTCTTCGGCCGGGCTGGCCCGCGGCGCCGTGCGCGCCGGCAGCCGAGTGCCTGGTGGTCATCACCAACGACGGCTGGTTCGGCCAGACGGCCGGCCCGCGCCAGCACGCCGCCCTGGCCCGCATGCGCGCCGTCGAGTGCGGCGTGCCGGTGATCCGCTGCGCCAACAACGGCATCAGCTTCATCACCGACGCCCGGCCGGCGGTCCTGGACCTGCCTGGACCTGGGCCGAACGCGGCTCGTGGCGGCCGACGTCGTGCCCGGCGCGGGCGCACGCTCTATGTCCGGGGCCGGGGCCTGGCCGCCTGTTCGGCTGCTGCTGATCCTGGTGGGTGCCGTGGTGGTGGGCGGTCGCGGCTCGCCGTCGCGCCGGGGTCGGAAGGCGTCATGATGGATCGCCGATGCGCCGCCACGTCTTCACCTTCTGCCCCCACTGCCGGACCGCGATGGCCATGCGCCACGAAGGGCGGCCTGGACCGGCCCGTCTGCCCCGCCTGCGGCTTCGTCCAGTACCTGAATCCGGCGCCGGGCGCGGGGGTGATCGTGCTGCGCGGCGAGAAGGTCTGCCTGGTCCGGCGCCGCTTCGCGCCCAAGGCGGGCCAGTGGTGCCTGCCGACCGGTTTCATGGAATGGGACGAGGATGTCGCCGTCACCGCCGCCCGCGAAGCCCTGGAGGAAACGGGCCTCGAGGTCCGGTTGACGGCGATTTTCGCGGTGGAGTCGGGCATCCTGCCGCCGGACATTCCGGTGCTGGTGGTCTTCTACCGGGCCGAGGAGACCGGGCGGCGAGCTGCAGGCGGGCGACGACGCCGCCGACGTCGGTTTCTTCGCCCTGGACGACCTGCCGGGACCCATCGCCTTCGCCGCCCACCGCAAGGTGCTGGCCCGCGTGGCCCGTCGCGAAGGGACCGAGGGATCCTGCCATGAGCGACCGACGACGTGCCGCAAGGCGGCGGTCCTGCTGTCCGGCAGCGGCCGCACCCTGGAGAACTTCCTGCGCCAAAGATCGCCGCCGGCGACCTGCCCGTGGACATCGTGGCGGTCGTCTCCAGCCGCGGCGACGTGCGCGGCGTGACCGTGGCCAGGGAAGCCGGGCTGCCGTGCGGGATCTTTCGCCGCAAGGACTACGATTCCGTCGCTGCGCACAATCGGGCCATCAATGACTGGCTGGCGGGTTACCGTCCGGAGATGATCGCGCTGGCCGGCTATCTCTGCTTCTACATCGCGCCGGACTGGTTCGCCGGTCCGGTGGTGAACATCCACCCGGCCCTGCTGCCCAAGTACGGCGGCAAGGGCATGTACGGCGACCGGGTGCACGAGGCCGTGCTCGCCGGCGGGCGAGACCGAGACCGGCTGCACCGTCCACCTGGTCGACGACCAGTACGACCACGGCCGATCCTGGGGCCAGAAGCCGGTGCCCGGTCCTGCCCGGACGACGACGTCGACGCCCTGGCCGCCCGGGTCTTTCGCCGCCGAGTGCGAACTCTATCCCGCGGTGGCCGCCGACCTGGCGTTGCGTGGCCCGGGACATCGGTCCCGGCCCGCCTCATTCGTCGATCCGGATCCAGGCCGCCAAACGAAACACCCCCCGAAACCAGAACTCCGGGGAGGTGCCCTTCCTTTCGGCCGGGATGCAGGCCCGACATGGATATGATACGGAATAACCCCGGCTCAGTCGGACTAGGTCAGGTTGGGACAGACCTCGCCCTTCGGTGGCGTCGGATCCGTCGGGTCTCCGGTCATCAGGTAGCGGTGCATGGCGTCGGCCGCGACGCGTCCCTGGCCCATGGCCAGGATCACGGTCGCCCCGCCGGTGACGATGTCGCCGCCGGCGAAGACGTTCTCGAAGCTCGTCTGCATGTACTCGTTGATGACGATGGTGCCCTTCCGCTCGTTCCGCTCCAGTTCGGGGCAGTCGGCCGTCAGCAGGGGGTTGGGCCCCTGGCCGATGGCGATGACCACGGTGTCGACCGCGAACTCGCGCACCTTGCCCTCGATGGGCACCGGCCGTCGCCGGCCGCTGGCGTCGGGCTCGCCCAGTTCCATCTCCTGGCAGCGGATGGCACCGACGGCGCCCTTGCCGTCGTCGATGATCTCGATGGGGGAGTGCAGCAGGTTGAAGTCGATGCCCTCCTCCTCGGCGTGGTGGATCTCCTCGACGCGCGCCGGCATCTCCAGGCGGCTGCGGCGGTAGACCAGGTAGACGACCTCGGGCTGCAGGCGCTTGGCCGTCCGGGCGCTGTCCATGGCCGTGTTGCCGGCGCCGATCACGGCGATGCGCTTGATCTTCTTGACCGGCGTGTCGGCCCCGTCGGGGAACTTGTAGCCGCCCATCAGGTTGACGCGGGTCAGGAACTCGTTGGCGCTGTAGACGCCGTTGAGGTTCTCGCCCGGGATGCCCAGGAACCAGGGCAGGCCCGCGCCCACACCGATGAACACGGCGTCGAAGCGTTCGCGGATACTGTCCAGGGGCTCGGCCTTGCCCACGGGGTAGTTCATGACGAACTTCACGCCCATGTCCTTCCAGGCCCTGGACCTCGCGCACGAGGATCTCCTTGGGCAGGCGGAACTGGGGGATGCCGTAGAACAGCACGCCGCCGGGCTTGTGCAGGGCCTCGAACACCGTGACGTCGTGGCCCTTCTGGATCAGGTCGCTGGCGGCGGTCAGGCCGGCCGGGCCCGAACCGATGATGGCCACGGTCTTGCCCGTGGGCGGGGCGATGTCCGGCGTGATGTCAGGTTGTGCTCCATGGCGTAGTCGCCGAGGAACCGCTCCACGCGCCCGATGCCGCCGGGCTCGCGGCCCTTGTCGGGCTTGTTCAGCGTGCAGACCATCTCGCACTGGTCCTCCTGGGGGCAGACGCGCCCGCAGATGGCCGGCAGGAAGTTCTTCTCCTTGATCTTCTTCAGGGCGCCTTCGAAATTCTTCTCGCCGACGAGCTTGAGGAACGCGGGGATGTCGATGCCCACCGGGCAGCCGGCGACGCAGGGCTTGTTCTTGCAGTCGATGCAGCGCAGGGCTTCCTGATGGGCTTCGTTCTCGTCGTAGCCCAGGGGGACCTCTTCGAAGTTCAGGATGCGGTCCATGGGTGCCTGCTCCCGCATGGGAATCTTGGTCTTGGACTTGTTGAAGACCTTGCGGGGCTTCTTGGGTGCTTCGCTCACGGTGTTCCTCCTCTACTTGCTGCGCTGCAGGTTGTCGGCGGCGGCTTCCAGCCGGCACCGGTGGTAGTTGTCCAGCGACGCGCGTTCCTCCGGCTGGTAGTAGGCCAGGCGGGTGATCAGCTCGTCGAAGTCGACCTGGTGGCCGTCGAACTCGGGGCCCTCGACGCAGGCGAAGCGCGTCTCGCCGCCGACGGTCACGCGGCAGGCGCCGCACATGCCGGTGCCGTCGACCATGATGGGGTTCAAGGAGGCCTGGGTCGGAATGCCGTGGGGCTCGGTGGTCTTGCAGACGAACTTCATCATGACCACCGGGCCGATGGTGATGACTTCGTCGATCTTCTCGCCGCCGTCGATCAGGTCTTCCAGCGCGTGGGTGACCATGCCCTGGCGGCCGTAGCTGCCGTCGTCGGTGGTGACGATGACCGAGTCGGCGATGGACGGTGATCTCGTCCTCGAGGATGAGCAGTTCCTTCGTGCGGGCGCCCAGGATGGCGATGACCTTGTTGCCGGCTTCCTTGAGCGCCTGGACCTGGGGCCAGACCACGGCGTTGCCGATGCCGCCGCCGACGCAGACGACGGTCTTGCCGACGGGGATCTCCGTGGCCTTGCCCAGCGGACCGGCCAGGTCGTGGATCTCGTCGCCGACGTCCAGCGCGCCCAGCATCTCGGTCGACTTGCCGACTTCCTGGAAGACCAGGGTGATGGTGCCTTTCTCCGGATTGCGGTTGGCGATGGTCAGGGGGATGCGTTCGCCCTCGTCGTTCACCCGCAGGATGATGAACTGGCCGGCCTTGCCCCGCTGGGCGATGTGCTCGGCCTCGATCTCGAAGAGCTTGGTCTTGGGGGCGAGCTCCTTGACGTAGACGATCTTGTTACCCACGGCAGGCTCCGTTCCGGGCCTTGGCGACCCAGTTGTTTTCGTCGAATCGGTTGTCCGGCAGCCATTTCTGACGCCAGGGACCTTGCTGACGAATGGTCCTTGATCCATGGTTGCAAAGTTAGAAAATCGATTTGGTAAATCAAGATCAAAAACTGATAATGATATAGATTATCAAGCTTTAGGGGACAAAAAAAGGGCCGCGGAACCGACGGGCGGAGGTCTGGGGGATCGACACTCTCGCACCGCGGCCATGGCGGCCCTTTGATAGGCAAATTGCAACAGGTGTGGCCTGTTCCACTACCCGCAGAGTTGCAGAAACCGTGCCCAGCCGCCGCCGCCGCCGCCAAGACAGCCCGCTTGACGGCACCGCGTTCTGCGGTACTTTGGGGATCCGGTCCGGTGTCCGCCCTGGACCATGATCCAATCGTGATGCGAAGTTCGTCCAGGTTCTGCCCGCGGCTCCAGTCAAGCAGCGGGACGGAGGAAGCCGTGATGGAAAAGCTGGTACGCCAGATGCTCGAGGCCATTGGAGAGGATCCCACACGGGAGGGGTTGGTGAAGACCCCGCACCGGGTCGCCAAGGCCTGGAAGGAAATCACCGTGGGGTACGACCAGGATCCCGGGGCCATGATCCGTGGCGCCCTGTTCGAAGCCGAAGGCAAGGAGATGGTTGTCGTCAACGACATCGATTTCTACAGCGTGTGCGAGCACCACCTGCTGCCGTTCTTCGGCAAGGCCCACGTGGCCTACATCCCCAACGGCAAGATCGTCGGCCTGTCCAAGATCGCCCGCGTGGTGGAGGCCTATGCCCGCCGCCTCCAGGTCCAGGAGCGCATGACCGCCCAGATCGCCGCCTGCCTCATGGAGAACCTCGAACCCCTCGGCGTGGCCGTCGTCCTGCACGCCCAGCACCTGTGCATGATGATGCGCGGCATCCAGAAGCAGAACAGCTACGCGGTGACCAGCGAGATGCTGGGCTGTTTCAAGAATGATCCCAAGACACGGTCGGAATTCCTGACCCTCATCCGCGAAAAGATTTGAGGCCCGCCGACGGCATCGGTCAGCGGGCCTCGTAACAACGCAATCGGTCACAGCGCTCCGGAAGACCTACAGCCCCTTTTCGCCGAGCCACCTTTCGGCCTCGATCGCCGCCGCGCAGCCGGTGCCCGCCGACGTGATCGCCTGCCGGTAGTAGTGGTCCTGCACGTCGCCGCAGGCGAAGACGCCCTCGATGTTGGTGGCCGTGCGGTCGGGCTTGGTGATCAGGTAGCCGTTCTCGTCCATGTCCAGCTGTCCGGCCGAGGAACGCGGTGTTGGGCGTGTGGCCGATGGCGATGAAGCAGCCGGTCACCGGCAGTTCCCGCAGCGAGCCGTCCTGGGTGTCCTTGAGGTTCAGGCCGACGAGGTTGCCCTGGTCATCGGGAATATAGCTGTCGATGGTGCTGTTCCAGGCCATCTCGATCTTCGGATTGTTCAGGGCCCGGTCCTGCATGATCTTCGATCCCCGCAGTTCGTCGCGCCGGTGGATGAGGGTCACCTTGGCGGCGAAGTTCGTCAGGAAGGTGGCCTCTTCGAGGGCGGTGTCGCCGCCGCCGACCACGGCGATCTCCTGGTCGCGGAAGAAGAAGCCGTCGCAGGTGGCGCAGGCGCTCAGGCCCTTGCCGAAGAATTTCTCCTCGCCGGGCAGGCCCAGCCAGCGCGCGGTGCTCCCGGAGGCGATGATCACCGCGGGCACGGTGTACTCGCCGGCGTTGGTGGTCACCTTGAAGGGGTGCGACGCCCAGGTCGACGGAGGTGACGGTCTCGGTCTTGATCACCGTGCCGAAACGCTCGGCCTGGGCCTGGAACTTCTCCATCAGCTCGGGCCCCTCGATCCCGTCGGGGAAGCCGGGGTAGTTCTCGACCTCGGTGGTGATGGTCAGCTGGCCGCCCGGCTGCTCGCCCTCGAACAGGAGGTTGGGGATGTTGGCGCGGCCGAGGTACAGGCCGGCGGTGTAGCCGGCGGGGCCGGAGCCGACGATGATGACCTTGAAGTCCTTGTTCTCGCTCATTTTCGCGCATGCTCCCTGGTTGCGGTGCGGGCCGATGGTCGGCGGGTTTCAAAATCGGTTTTGCATACCTTACGAAACTCCCGCCGGATGTCAACCTGGCAGCGGGCGGCAGATGGGCCAGCCGACAAAAATAAGAGGATTCCTTGACGAAACCGGTATTTGGTTACTTATTATATCGGCTTGCAATTCGATTCGGGGGGGACGGCCGCCATACGGCGCGGTCTCCCCTGCGGACGTTTTTGTGTGCCCGCCGGACCGTCCTGCATCAACCCGCGAACAGCGGAGTGATTACGCGATGTACGCCGTAGTCAAGATCAAGAACCAGCAGTACCGGGTCAGCCCCGAGGCCAAGGTCCAGGTTCCTCTGCTCGACAGCGAGGTCGGCGACAGCCTGACCTTCGCAGAGGTCCTGATGTTCGCCGACGGTGACGACATCCAGGTCGGCACCCCCAACGTGGAGGGCGCCTCGGTCGCCGCCGAAGTGCTGGGCCACGGCCGCAGCCGCAAGATCGTGGTCTTCAAGAAGAAGCGCCGCAAGAACTACCGCCGCAAGAACGGTCACCGTCAGCAGTTCACCGAAATCAAGATCACTGGGATCAATCGCTTAAGCAGCCAGTGACAGGATCTGCCAACGGGGCCCGGCCCACGATGAGAGAGCAGGGAGCGCAACCATGGCTCATAAAAAAGCAGGCGGAAGTACCAGGAACGGGCGGGATTCGAATGCCCAGCATCTGGGCGTCAAGCGGTTCGGCGGGCAGGCCGTTCGCGCCGGCACGATCATCGTGCGGCAGCGCGGCACCCGCATCCATCCCGGCAAGAACGTCGGCAAGGGCGGGGACGACACCCTGTTCGCCCTCATCGACGGCACGGTCCAGTTCGAGGACTTTCGTGGCAACCAAGAAGCGGGTCAACATCCAGCCGTTCTGAGCGGCGGCGTGGATGACCGACGATCGGAGCCCGCCCCCCATCGGGGCGTGGGCTTCTCTTTACCGGGAGGAATGACGGGGCCGGAATCAGTGAACGAGGGAACCGCCGACGAGGGTGCTGGTGGTCATTCCCGCCCGGTACGGCTCGACCCGTTTCCCGGGCAAGGCGCTGGCCGACCTGGACGGCCGTCCCCTGGTCGTGCGTGTGGCCGGAGAATGCGCGCGCGCATCCGCGGGGCCGGCACCGTGGTGTCGTGGCCACCGACGACGCGCGCATCCGCGACGCCGTCCGCGGCCGGCGGGCCTGGCCTGCGAGATGACCGGGGAGCATCCGACCGGAACCGACCGGGTCGGCGAGGTCGCCGGCCGCCACGAGGCCGAGATCATCCTGAATCTCCAGGGCGACGAACCGCTGCTCGATCCGCGCGACGTCGACCGCCTGATCGAAGCCCTGCGTCGACGACCCCGACCTGGACATCGGCCACCTGCGCCCATCCCTTCGCCGACGAGCCGCCAGTGGCGCGATCCCAACGCAGGTCAAGGTGGTGCGACGATCACCGGGCGGCGCTTTGTACTTTTCGCGGGCGCCGATTCCCGGTACCTTTCCCGGGTGGGACGATCCGGGCACGAGATCGCCCTGCGGCACGTGGGGATCTACGCCTACCGGCGGCCGGCGCTGGAGCGGTTCCTGGCCCTGGAACGACGCCCCTGGAGGGCGCCGAGGGCCTGGAACAGTTGCGGGCCCTGGAGAACGGGATGCGCATCAAGGTGCTGGTATCGACCAGGCCCCGGTCGGCGTCGACACGCCCGGAAGATCTGGAAGGGTCCGCCGCCTCTGGCGCGGCCCGACATGGTGACGAGGAAAACAGGTAACAGGACCCTGAACCTGCGCGGCGACGGATCGCGTCCGGGAGAATTGACAATGGCCAAGTTCGTTTTCGTGACCGGCGGCGTGGTTTCGGCCCTGGGCAAGGGCATCGCCAGCGCTTCGCTGGGCAACCTGCTCAAGGCCCGGGGGCTGAACGTCATCCTGCAGAAATTCGATCCCTACCTGAATGTGGATCCGGGCACGATGAGCCCCTTCCAGCACGGCGAGGTCTTCGTGCTGGAGGACGGCGCCGAGTGCGATCTCGACCTGGGCCACTACGAGCGCTTCACCGACACGAACCTGTCCCAGATCAACAACCTGACCAGCGGCCGGGTCTACGAGACCATCCTGGCCAAGGAGCGCAAGGGCGAATACCTCGGCCGCACGGTGCAGGTCATTCCCCACGTCACCGACGAGATCAAGCGCCGCATCATCCTGCCGGCCGACGAACCCGGACGTCGACGTGGTCATCACCGAGATCGGCGGCACCGTGGGCGACATCGAGAGCCTGCCCTTCCTCGAGGCCATCCGCCAGTTCCGCCTGGAGCAGCCCGCGGAGGACACCGGCCTCGGTGCACCTGACCCTGGTGCCCTACATCGCCACCGCCGGCGAGATCAAGACCAAGCCCACCCAGCACTCGGTGCGGGAGCTGCGGAGCATCGGCATCCAGCCCGATTTCCTGATGTGCCGGGCCACCATGCCCATCGGGGACGAGGCCCGCCGCAAGATCGGCCTGTTCTGCAACCTGCCGGTCGAACATGTCTTCGACGGCCGCGACGTGGAGAGCATCTACGAGGTGCCGCTGAACCTGCACGCGCAGAAGTTTCGACCAGCCTGCTCTGCGAGCGCCTCGGGCTGGAGACCGAAGGAGCCGGACCTGACCGAGTGGGAGCGCATGGTCGCGGGTGTGTTGAACCCGCGGGCACCGTCCGGATTGCGATTGTCGGCAAGTACATCGAGTTGAAGGATGCCTACAAGAGCATCATCGAGTCCTTCATCCACGCCGGCATCCCCAACCACGCGGCCGTCGAGCAGGTGTGGGTCGACTCGGAGAAGCCTGGAAGGCGAGGAGGTGGGCGACCGGAAGCTGGGCGAGATGTTCGCCGACTGCCACGGCATCCTGGTGCCCGGCGGCTTCGGCGACCGGGGCATCCAGGGCAAGGTCAACGCCGTGCGCTGGGCCCGCGAGAACGGCGTGCCCTTCTTCGGCATCTGCCTCGGGCTGCAGTGCGCCATGATCGAGATCGGTCGCGACCTCGTGGGATTGGACATGGCCGGCAGCGCCGAATTCGATCTGGATTCGCCGCACCCGGTGATCCATCTGATGGAGGAGCAGAAAGGCATTGCGAACCTGGGCGGCACCATGCGCCTGGGCGCCTATCCCTGCCGGCTGAGACCGGGCACGCTGGCCGCGCGCATCTACGGCGAGGCCGTCATCTACGAACGCCACCGCCACCGCTACGAGGTGAACAACGACTACCGCGAGCGCCTTCGAGAAGATCGGGCGTGGTGTTCTCGGGCCTGTCGCCCGACGGAGAAGCTGGTGGAGATCATGGAATTGCCGGACCATCCTTTCTTCATCTCCGTCCAGTTCCATCCCGAACTCAAGTCGCGGCCGGGAAGGCCGCACCCGTTGTTCCGCGAGTTCGTGGCCGCGGCTGTCGCCGACCAGGAGAATTCCCGCAACCAGTCCGCCGGCAAGGCGACCAGCTAGGAGCGTCCGACATGAATACGGCCACACCCGTCAGGGTCGGCAGGCACCTCGTGGGGCGGGGACAGCCGCTGTATGTCATCGCCGGACCGTGTGTCCTGGAAGACCCCGACGAGATGCTGGAAACCGCCGAGGCCATCGCCGCGGTGTGCGCGCGGCTGGACGTCGGTTGCTGTTTCAAGTCGAGCTACCGGAAGGACAACCGCACCAGCTCCGACTCCTACCGCGGTCCCGGTATCGATGACGGGCTGAAGCTCCTCGAGCGGATCGGCGAGGCGGTGGGGTTGCCGGTGCTGACGGACATCCACCATCCCGAGGAGGCCGACGCCGTGGCCGAGGTGGCCGAGGTGCTGCAGATCCCGGCATTCCTGTGCCGTCAGACATCCCTGCTGGAGGCCGCCGGCCGGACGGGCAAGGTGGTCAACGTGAAGAAGGGCCAGTTCCTGGCGGCGGCCGACATGGCCCACGCCGCCGGCAAGCTCACTGCCGCGGGCTGTGAACGCATCCTGTTCACCGAACGCGGTTCCTTTTTCGGCTACCGCGACCTGACGGTCGACTTCCGCTCCATCCAGATCATGCGCGAACTGGGCCACCCGGTGGTGTTCGACGCCACCCATTCGGTCCAGTCTCCGGGCAGCACCGGCGTGACGACCGGCGGTAAGCCCGAGCTCATCCCGCTGCTGGCCCGCTGCGGGATGGCCGCCGGCTGCGATGCCCTCTTCCTGGAAGTCCATCCCGATCCGGCGCGGGCCAAGAGCGACGCCGGCAGCCAGCTGCCCCTGGCGCGATTCGAACCGCTGGTGGCGGAGCTGCTTCGCTACCGGCAGCTTCATCTGGAGGTATCGTCATGAGCCGCGACCGTCATCCCTCGCCCAAGGGGCCGGGGCCCTGGCCGCCGCGGACCGACGAGGACTACCGCCAGGAAGCAGTCATCATCCTGGGTGAAGAACTGGCCACCCGGTTCTCCCGGGTGCGGTTGATGGTGTTCGACGCCGACGGCGTGCTGACACCGGGCAACCTGGTCTACGGCCCCCAGGGCGAGGCGTTCAAGGAATTCCACAGTCACGACGGCTTCGGGCTGGTCATGGGCCGGGTGGCCGGCGTCAAGCGCGCCGTCCTGACCGGCCGCAACAGCGAGATCGTGGCCCGGCGGTGTCGGGAACTCCGTTTCGACGCCATCAAACTGGGGCGGTTCGACAAGCTCGCGGCCCTGCAGGAAATCCTCGCCGAGACGGGCTGCGAAGCGAGCGAGACCCTGTACATGGGGGACGATCTGATCGACCTGCCGGCCATGTATGCCGTCGGCGTACCGGATGCCGTGCCCGACGCGCCCACCGAGGTCAAGGAGTACAGTTCCTACGTCACCGAGAGGGTCGGCGGACAGGGCGCCGTACGCGAGGTGGTGGACATGGTGCTCAAGAGTTCGGGGCTCTTCACGCTGGCGCTCGAACGGCTCGGCGACCGCACCTGGCAACCCAGCAGCAGCGAAACTTCCGCCGGCGACGTCGAAGACACCGTCCAGTGACGGGACCCGGTCGCGCGCGCGGCGATCGGCCCTGCAAGGAGCATGGACCATGATGGAGATTCCCAGCCGGCGCCCCGCGCCCGACGAACTCGCCGACGACGCACTGATCGCCATGGGCCGGGCGGCGTTCATCCAGGAAGCCGACGCCCTGAAAGCGGTGGCCGCCAGCCTCGACGGGGCCTTTGCCCAGGCTGTCCGGGCGCTGTTCGACTGCCGGGGGCGGGTGCTCGTCACGGGTCTGGGGAAATCGGGTTTCGTGGCCCGCAAGCTGGCCGCGACCCTGACCAGCACCGGGACGCCGAGCCAGTTCATCCATCCGGTCGAGGCCGCCCACGGCGACCTGGGTGTGGTGCGCGGGGCCGACATCCTGATCGCCATCTCCCGCAGCGGCAACAACCCGGAGGTCGTGACGCTGCTGGCCCGTTGCCGGCAGTTCGGCATGACGGTCCATCGCGATCACCGGCGGCGCGGATTCGGAGCTGGCCAAGGCCAGCGACATCGTGCTGCATACTCCGATCGACGGGGAGGCCTGTCCGCTGAACCTGACACCGACGACCAGCGCGGTGGCGGCCATGGCGATGGGCGACGCTCTGGCCGTGGCCCTGATCCGGCTGCGCGGATTTCGGGCCGAGGACTTCGCGATGTTCCACCCCAGCGGCGTTCTGGGCCGCAGCTTGCTGGTGAAGGTGAGCGAGCTGATGCACACCGGCGACGAGCTGCCGGTGGTTTCACACAAGTTGACTCTCCGGGAATCGTTGCCGGAAATCGTCGATAAGCGCCTGGGCGGAACCTGTGTCGTGGACGACGACGGACGCCTGGTCGGGCTGTGCGTCGACGGCGATGTGAAACGGGTGCTGCTGGAAAGCGACGCCGCCCTGGATATGCCCATCACCCAGGCCATGAATGACCGCCCGACAACCATCGAACCGGACATGCTGGCCATCAGTGCCCTGCGGATGATGGAACAGCGCAAGCGCGGTCCGGTGACCCTGCTGATCGTGACCGACACCGCCGGCCATCCGGTGGGCCTGCTGCATATCCACGATGTCCTGCAGGCGGGGCTGCTGTAACCATTCATCAATTCTTCAGCCGCGGTCGCCCGCAAGCCCTTCAATTGAAATAAAATACCAGTTGGCACAACTTGTGCTTGACGCTCGGGCCGCAACCGGGTCAATGTACCGGCAGGGCCCCGGAAACCCCCGCACTGGTCGGGTTTCGAGCGGAAAGGAGGACCCGCACCGTGATGGCGGGTGATCTATCCCTCTACCGCAGGTTTCGGCGGCGATTCTACTGGGCCCTGGCGGTCGGGTTGTTGCAGACGGCCGATCTGGTGCCGTTGCGCTGCGGTCGCGCCTTGTGCCGCCAGCTCGCGCGCCTGGCGTTTCGTCTGCGACGCCGCGAGCGTGAACTGGCGCTGGCCAACCTGGCTCTGGCGTTCCCGCAGATGGACACCGCCGCCCGTGAACGCCTCCTGCAGGCCAGCACCGTGGCGCTGGGCCGCACCCTGTTCGACGCGGTGGCGGCCCGGAGGATTCTGAAGCTGCCCGGGGCCGTGACCGAGGAGTCGCGTCGGACGCCGGCGAGCCCGCGCTGGGTGACCTCGCTCGCAGAGCTGGCCGCCCGGGGCAAGGGCGTGCTGATCCTGACCGGGCACCTGGGCTGCTGGGAACTGCTGGGCGGCTGGCTGGCGCGGGAACTGGAACGTCGGGGGCTGGGACCCTTGGCGACGGTGACCGGAACGGTGCACAACCCGGCGGTGGACCGGCTGCTGCAGGACCGGCGACGCGAGCTGGGTCTGATCGTCATGCCCCGCCGGGAGGGGATGCGACCGTTGCTGCGCCATCTGCGTGACGGAGGCGTGGGCGCGATCCTACTCGATCAGAATCTTCGCGGACAGGGGGATCCGGTGCCGTTTTTCGGCGTGCCGGCGCCGACGGCGCCGGGGCTGGCCAGGGTGGCCCTGCGGTACGGTACGCCGGTGGTCCCGGTCGCGATGGCCTGGAATCCGGTGCACGAACGTCACGAGGTGGTCGACCTGCCGACGTTGGATGTCGTCGGTTTGGCCGACGATGCCGAAGGTACCGGTACCCTGTTGGCCCGGGCCAACCTGGCCCTCGAGGAACTGATCCGGCGGAACCCTGCGGAATGGGTGTGGTTCCATGACCGTTGGCACATCAAGGACACCGGGCCGGCAACCGGGGAATGACCTGCGGCCTTTGTTACGGAAAAGAGGATGCATTGTCCGTGTATAGTCGCTTGGCCAAAGCCACCGGTTCACAGCTGCGGTTCGCCGCCTGCTGCATGTTGTTCTTGCTGGCCGGCTGCCAGGGTGACGAGGAAGCCGTCTCGACGACGGCTGCCGCCGGTCGTACGGGGCGTTCACCGGAACAGCAGATCTTCGACTACCGCTTGATCGAATCCAAACGGGCGTCCGGCAATGGGTCCTGCGAAAGCGACGAGATGCTCAAGTACACCGGCGAGCAGGACGTCCTGCTGGTCACCATGCACATGGACTT
Organism: Candidatus Krumholzibacteriia bacterium; assembly: GCA_942492615.1. Taxonomy (GTDB): domain Bacteria; phylum Krumholzibacteriota; class Krumholzibacteriia; order LZORAL124-64-63; family LZORAL124-64-63; genus CALOFL01. The sequence goes on along the minus strand of CALOFL010000013.1, from coordinate 216,083 downwards.
CTTCCGCGAAGGCGAACACTTCTCGACCCTGACCGCGGACAGCGGGCAGGCCAATCGCAACACCAGGACATCCACACCTGGGGCGACGTGGTCGTCGTGACCAACGACGGCCGCCGCCTGGAGACCGAGGAGCTGTTCTTCGACAACGAAACGCAGTTGATCCACAACGATGTTTTCGATCGCTTCACCCGGGACGGCGATGTCGTGACGGGAATCGGGCTGGAGGCGACGCCGGATCTGGAGTACATTGAGATCAAGCAGAGAGTGGAGGCCGAGGTTGAGGACGAAGCACCCGATGAAAGCGAACAACAGTGACCGATAGTCAGCGGTCAGCAACGCTTCAAGCCAAGGGGTTGCGCAAGGTCTACCGGGGCCGGGCCGTGGTTGACGGCGTGGATCTGTCGCTGAACCAGGGCGAGATCGTGGGGCTGCTCGGACCCAACGGCGCCGGCAAGACCACCTCCTTCTACATGATCGTCGGCTTCATCACCCCCGACGGGGGGCGGGTCCATCTGGACGACCGCGAGATCACGCGGCTGCCCATGTACAAGCGGGCGCGCCTGGGCATCGGCTACCTGCCCCAGGAATCCTCGATCTTCCGTCGGCTGACGGTGGAGGACAACATCATGGCCATCCTGCAGAGCCTGAAGATGTCGCGGTCCGAGCGCACGCGCGCGGCTGGATGAGCTGCTGGAGATGATGGGCGTGACCCACATCCGCAAGAACCGCGGCTACGAACTTTCGGGCGGGGAGAGCCGCCGCGTGGAAATCGCCCGGGCGCTGGTGACCGAACCGAAGTTCATGCTGCTGGACGAACCCTTCGCCGGGATCGATCCCATCGCCGTGGCGGATCTGCAGACGGTTGTATCCCAGCTGAAGGACCAGGGCCTGGGGGTCCTGATCACCGACCACAACGTGCGGGAGACCCTGAACATCACCGACCGGGCCTACATCCTGTTCGAAGGCCGAATCGAGATGGCGGGAACCGCCCAGGAGATCGTATCATCAGACAAGGCCCGGGCGATCTACCTGGGCGAGAAGTTCCGGCTCTAGCCGGGAAGGCGAGATTGACGAAGACCGGGGAAGGATCCCCGGCCGGATCAGGATACAAGGAAGGCACGGTTCATGGGTCCCAACATCGGTATTACGCCAGAGCATGCAGCTGCGCCAGCAGCTGGTCATGACCCAGCGGCTCCAGCAGGCCCTCAAGCTCCTGCAGGTCCCGACTCTCGAACTCGAACAGATCCTGCGCCAGGAACTCCAGGGCAATCCTCTGCTCGAGGAGATCGAGCCGGACGAGGAACTCGAGGACGAGACCGTTCGGGACACCGAGATCGCCGAGATCGATGAACAGCTCCGCGAGACGAAGCAGGATCCCCAGGACGAGGACCGTGACTGGGGCGACAGCTGGGACGAGGGATTCCGGGGGCTGGCCAACGAGTCCGGGTACGAGGAAGAGGATGAACTCGAACGGCCGCTCAAGTACATCCCCAGCGGCCAGGAAGATCTCAGCGAGCAGCTGCAGATGGCGGTCCCCGAGGGGATCGAGCGGATGATCGGCGAGTACATCATCGGCTGCCTCAACGAGGACGGGCTGCTGGCCTGTCCCGTCGCCGAGATCGCCACCTATTACGAGGTGGACGTGGAGCTCGTCGAAAAGGTACTGGGGGTCGTGCAGGGATTCGATCCGCCGGGCGTCGCCGCGCGCAACCTGCAGGAATGCCTGATCCTCCAGTTGAGGGCCCGCGGGCAGGAGGACTCGGACGAAGCCCACATCATCATGAACCACTTCGACGCCCTCAAGAACCGCAAGTTCGGCGACATCGCCCGGGAGATGAAGATCACCCCGCGCGAGGTCCAGGATATCGCGCAGCACATCGGTGAGCTGGATCCGCGGCCCGGCCTGAGCGTCAATGCCGAGGGGGCCCGCGCCGTGGTTCCGGATCTCGAAGTGGTCAAGGTCGACGAGGACGGCGATGAGTACGCCGTGTACCTCAACGATTCCAACCTGCCCCGACTGCGCGTCAGCCAGGCCTACGAGGGCACGGCCAAGGGCAACGAGGACGCGGTCAAGTTCATCGACGAGAAGAAGCGGCACGCCGAGTGGGTCATCAAGACCATCGAACAGCGGCGCCGCACGATGATCAAGGTCATGGAGGCGATCGTCGGCCGAGCAGAAGGAATTCTTCGAGAAGGGCGCCATCGCCCTGCGGCCCCTGACCCTGCAGCAGGTGGCCTCGACCATCGGCATGCACGAGTCCACCGTGTCACGGGTCACCCGCCAGAAATACGTGCAGACTCCCCGCGGCGTATTTTCCCTGAAGTACTTCTTCAGCGCCGGTCTCGATTCCGATTCCGGCGACGACGTGTCGGCCAAGGCCGTGAAGATCATGATCAGGGAAATCATCGACAACGAGAACACGGCCCAGCCGCTGTCGGACAAGAAGATCGTCGACCTGCTCCAGGAGAGCGGGGCTGAAGATCGCCCGCCGGACCGTGGCCAAGTACCGTGAACAGATGGGCATCCTGAGCGCCAGGATGCGCAAGCAGTTCTGAGCGAGAAGGTGACGAACCGTTCAGTACCGGATCCGCACAGAGGAGGACGTCATGCAGATGGAAATCATTACGCGCCATTTCACCCTTGTCGGAGGAACAGAGGGAACTGATCGAGGCCGCCGTCGAGAAGCTCGAGCGGTTCAGTCCGCGTCCGGTCCGGGAGTTCAAGATGACGATCACGCACGAGGCCGGGCGGTTCTTTTCCGATTCGGTTCTGCACCTCAAGAGCCACGACTTCCGCGCCAAGGGCGAAGCCATGGAGCCGGAATTCGCCGTCAATGAAATGGTCGAGAATCTGCGCGCCCAGCTGACCAAGTTCAAGGGCAAGATCAGCGGCAAGCAGAAGGGCGAGGAGGGAGGTCTCGGCCGGGCCATGCTGGAGGACGGCGGAAATCCTGGGCGCCGCCCTCGGTGGCCGCCCCCGATGGCTTCGTCCTGCGGGACATGGATCTGGCCGCCGCCAAGGAGGCGTTTCGACCCGGGGAGATGCCCTTTTTGATCTTCCGCAATACCGAGACCGACCGGATCGGCGTGGTCTACCAGCGGGAAAACGGGGATGTCGGCCACATGGAGTCCCAAAACGATTGAACCGGCCCCGCGCTGAAAGCAGGTTTCCCGATGAACAGGGTCACGGTCCAGTCGATCTACGAAGACCTCAAGGCGCAGCTGCTGCTGGAGCTGTTGACGGAGATGCCCGCCGAGCCGATCCCCGTCCAGGCCGCGGACGTCCACCGTCCCGGAATGGCCCTGATGGGCTACGCGGAGAATTTCCTGCCGGACCGGATTCAGGTTCTCGGGGAAACCGAGACGACCTATCTCGCCACGCTCGACGGCAAAGGGCAGCGCGCAGCCGTCGAGCGGGTGCTGGAGCCTGGACCCGCCGGTGATCTTCATCGCCATGGACCAGGCCGTGCCCGGGACCATCATGGAGCTCATGAGGGAGCGGCGTCTGCCCCTGATCCGTTCGGCCCTGCCGGCGGTGGAGTTCATGGCCGAACTCACCCACCACCTGGAGCGGGCCTTCTCCCCCTACACCGAGGTCCACGGCACCCTGGTCGACGTCTACGGCGTGGGTGTGCTGTTCACCGGGCGCAGCGGTATCGGCAAGAGCGAGTGCGCCCTCGATCTGATCGAACGCGGCCACCGGCTCGTTGCCGACGACATCGTCGAGATCACCCGCACCAGCGAGGACGTGATCATCGGCCGCTACCGTGACGTGCTGCGGCACCATCTCGAGATCCGCGGGGTCGGCGTGATCGACGTCCAGGCGATCTTCGGTATCCGGGCCATCCGGATGCAGAAACGCATCGAGGTCGAGGTCCAGCTGCAGGAATGGGACGACGGCGTCGACTACGAGCGGATCGGGATGGAGAACCGCTACACCGAGATCCTGGGGGTGAACATCCCGCAGGTGGCCGTGCCCCTGTTCCCGGGCAAGAACATCACGGTGATCAGTGAGGTCATCGCCCTGAACTTCATGCTCAAGATCTACGGCTACGACGCGGCCGAGGTGCTCAACGAGCGCATCCTCGACACCATGCGATCGAGCAACCGTCTGCGGAACTACCTCGACCAGGACCCGGAATAGTCCTGCCGTGAAAGGACCAGCATGATCAGGGCCTTGGTGATGACCCACGGGGATCGGCGCCGAACTGGTGCGCGTGACCGAGATGATCCTCGGTCCGGTACCGGGCCTGGACGGGCCATGACCAACCGCGGGAAGTCGGCGCCGATATCGCCGCCCGAGAGTCCAGCGGCTGGCTGGCCGCCGAGCGCCGACCGCCGACGGCAGCGAGGATCTGAACGTCGATCCTCCTGGACGACTACGGCGGCAGCTGTTCGACCGGCGCCCAGCTGGCCTGTAAGGGCGATCCGACCACGGCCATCATCAGCGGCGTGAACCTGGCCATGCTGCTGGGCTTCGTCACCTGGCGCGAGAGACCACCGACTTCGAGGAACTGGTGCGCCAGGTCTGGTCCAGAAGGGCCGTGAAGCCATCACGCTGGTCGGGAGACGGTGATGCCCGTGGTCCTGGCCCGCATCGACGATCGCCTGATCCACGGCCAGGTGACCGTGGGCTGGAGCGTCCAGCTGCGTCCTGACACGATCCTCCTGGCCGACAACGCCATCGCCGCGGACTCCTGGCAGAGCCGGGTCTACGCCAGTTCCGTACCCCCGCACATCACCGTATCGATCCTGTCGGTCGCCCGCGCGGCGGCCGTGCTGGCCGAACCGCCGGCCGAGGCCGAACGGTTGCTGCTGCTGACCGGCGGGCCGTCGGAGATGGCCGAACTCGTGCGGTTGGGCGCCCCCTTGCGGCAGGTGAACGTCGGCGGTCTGCATTTTGGCGCCGGCAAGAAGGAGATGCTGCCCTTCGTCTACGTGGACCAGCAGGACCTGAAGGCCCTGCGGCGCCTGCTGGACCTGGGGGTGACGCTGACGGCCCAGCAGGTGCCCGGCGGCCGGGAGTTCCCGCTCGAACTCGAGGATCTGCGCCGGATGGAGGAGCTGTTCTGATGGTCCCGGGCGGTTTCTTCCCTGAACTATCGGTGCCCGCTGCCCTGGCGGTGGGCCTGCTGGGCGGGCTGCTGGCCCTGGATGACACCGCCCTCGGCCAGACCTGGTTTTCCCTGCCCCTGGTCGCCGGCATCCTGACCGGCTTCGTCTGCGGGGATCCCGGCGTGGGGCTGATGGTGGCGCTGCCGCTGCAGCTCGTTCTGGCAGGGGATCTACCGGTCGGCCAGACTTTTGTCGGCGACCAGACCAGTGCGGTCATCGCAACTGTGGCGGCGGCCGTGTGGCGCCCGGCGGCAACGGTCGCCGGCGTCGCTGGCGGGCTGTCCCTCGAACTTCTCGGCTGGATGCTGCTGGGCGCCGCCGTGCTGAGCGTCGCCGGTTCCCCGCTGATCCAGCTGGAACGCCGGGCCCACGGGCTGTGGATGCAGGAGGGGCACCTGACGCTCCGGGACGGATCATTGACGCGCATCGAAAGGCTCCACCGCCGGTGCCTGCAGGCGACCTTCGTGCGCGGGGCGGTCGTGACCCTGCTGTTTCTGCTGGTCGTCCTGAAGTTGTGGCTACCGCTGTTCGCCGCATTGCCGGAGCGCCTCCACGAGTCGCTGGGTCTGTTGCCGTTCCTGCTGCCGGCGCTGGGCGTGGGGAAGATGATCGAACGTTACGGGATCAGCGCGAGCTGGCGCTGGGTGGTTCCGGGGCTGGTGGTCGCCTATGCGGTCACCGGTTACCTGCTATGAGCGGCACGCGCCCGGGCACGGAACAGTTGCACGACGCCGGGAAGGTCCCGGCGGGGCTGGAAGCCTGCTTGCGCCGGTCCTTCCTCGGGCGGTCGCCTGACCCTGCAGGGCTCCTGGAACAACCAGCGCATGCAGAACCTGGGCCTGCTGGCGACCCTGCTGCCCTGGCTGCGGGCGCCAGCCGCGGCGATCTGGAGCAAGACCGCCTCTTCTGCCGCCGGTACTACGAGTTTTTCAACACCAATCCCTATCTGGCCAACTTCCTGATCGGCGGACTGGTGCGGCTGGAAGACGAACGCGCCGCCGGGCCCGATTTTCCGCCGGGCACGACCGGAACGTTCCGACAGTCGCTGGGGCGGGCGTTCGCCTCCCTGGGCGACCAGTTGTTCTGGCTGGGCATCCAGCGGCCGCGTTGACCATGGCGATCTGTCTGGCCGGACTCTTCGGCGGCATCGCGGCGGTGCTCGCGCTGGTCGGGATCTTCGCCGTCCTGCAGCTGGTGCTGCGGTGGGTCGCGCTGGAAAGCGGCTACCGCCTCGGCATGGATATCGTTGACCTGCTGCAGGATCCCGCATGGCACCGGCGCATTGCCCTGGCCCGCCGGAGCGGCATGGTTCTGACCGGTCTGGTGGGCGGCGTCCTGCTGGTTCCGGGCCGTCTGCCGGTGCCGGAAAACTCGACCCTGCCCCTGTGGGCCGGTCTTGCCGTCGGTTGCGGACTGCCTCTGGTCCTCAGGAAGCGTTTTCCAGGGGAAATCCTGGTGATCGTGGCCGTGGCTCTGGCCGTCGTCCTGTCCTTTGCGATTTGACCGGTGGGACGTTAGATTATGGCAACCAAAATCATTCTCCATTTCTCCAAGGGAAAATTGTCTTGAAGACCGTGAACGCGACCGTTTCCGATCCGGTGGGCTTCCATCTGCGCGCAGCCGGGCGGATCGTCAAGCTGACCAAGTCCTTCACTTCGGAGGTGACCATCCGCTACAATGGCCGGGCGGCCAACGCGAAGAGCATCATGGGGCTGGCGAGCCTGGCCGCGGAATTCGGGACCACCGTTGAAATCGAGATCAGCGGCCACGACGAGGATGCGGCCATGACGCAACTGGTACGGTTGATCGAAGTGGAACTGGCCCATCCGGAAAACCACGAGTAGTTCATGGAGACCTTCACGGGCATTGCTGCTTCCCCCGGATATGCCGTCGGGCCGGTCCACGCCGTCCGGCGGCCCACGATCGTGCCTCAACGCCGGACGATCGACCTGGACGAAGTGGCGGACGAAATCGAGCGGTTCGGCGTTGCGGTCGCCAAGGCCCGCACCGGTCTGAAGGAACTGATCGAACGGCTGTCGCGCGAACTGGGACCCGACGAGGCCGAGATCCTTTCGAGCCAGTTGCTCATGCTCGAGGACGAGATGGTCTGGGACGCGACCCTCAGCGTCATCCGCCTGGAACGCATCAATGCCGAGGCGGCTTTCGGCCGCACCATGGGTGACGTGGCGGCCCGTTTTCTGGGGATCGAGGATGAGACGTTCCGTGAACGCGTCAACGATCTGCGCGACGTGGAACAGCGGGTTCTGCGGGGATTCCTGGTCAAGAATCCCGGTCACCTCAATCGGCCCACGGTCCCTTCCCTGATCTCGGCCCGCAACCTGACTCCTAGTGACACGGCGGCTCTGGGCCGCAACAACGTCCTCGGTTTCGTGATGGATGAAGGCGGCAACACCAGCCACGTCGCCATTCTCGCGCGGTCGATCGGCGTCCCGGCCGTCGTGGGGCTGCAGGGGCATGCCGTGACCCTGCCGGACGGGGACGAGGTGGCCCTCGACGGAACCGACGGCCTGCTGGTGGTCGCCCCGGACGACGAGACCACCGAACGCTTCCATCTGCTCACGCGCCGCCAGGTCGTGGTCAACCGCAAGCTCGACTATCTCAAGGATCTGCCCGCGGTGACCCCCGACGGACACCGGGTGCACATGCTGGCCAACATCGAACTGCCGGTGGAGGTGGACGAAGCCCTGGCGCGGGGCGCCGAGGGCATCGGCCTGCTGCGGACGGAGTACCTGTTCTTCCAGCACAAGACGATTCCCACCGAGGACGACCAGGTGAAGGTCTACACCGAGATCGTCCGGCGCATGAAGGATCGCCCGGTCACCTTCCGCACCCTGGACGTCGGCGGGGACAAGGTGTCCGACTACCTGGGCGCCAAGCGGGAATACAATCCCTTCCTGGGCTGGCGCGGCATCCGCTTCTCGCTGGCGAACCGACAGCTGTTCAAGACCCAGATCAAGGCCATCTGCCGCGCTGCGAGTGCGGGTGACGCCAAGCTGATGTTCCCCATGATCACCGGGGTGGAGGAACTGCGCGAAGCCAAGGCGGTCGTCGCCGAAGCGGTGGCCGAGCTGGCTGACTCCGGCCTCGAACACGATTCGCAGCCGGCCGTCGGCATCATGATCGAAACCCCGTCGGCCGTGCTGGCGGCCGATCTGCTGGCCGCCGAGTGCGATTTCTTCAGCATCGGCACCAACGACCTGATCCAGTACACCCTGGCCATGGACCGGGGGAACAGCCGGGTCAGCTATCTCTACCAGCCGCTGCATCCGGCGGTCCTGCGCAGCATCCGGTTGACGGTTCAGGCAGGGCACCGGGCGGGTATCCCGGTGGGCCTGTGCGGGGAGATGGGCTCCGAGACACGTCTGGCCGAAGTGCTGCTGGGGCTGGGTCTGGACGACATCAGTCTGCACGGCGCGGCTCTGCCGAAGATCAAGCAGGTCATCCGCTGGACCGACTATGCCGAAGCCGTGCGGGTGGCCGACCAGCTGATCGACATGGCCACCGCGGCCGAAGGCAACCGCTGGCTTGGCGCCTACATCGCTGACCGCAAGACGCAGCGCGAAACCATGGAGGACCACCCGCATGAGTAAAGTACCGGACAGCGGTGCTGACAGGATGTTCACGTTGATCTCGGCGCTGCCGGACCAGCTCGAACGCAGCGCCGATCTGGCGGATTTCGCCGCGGTGGCGGTCGGGGACAAACGTTTCGCACGGATCATCCTGTGCGGCATGGGCGGCTCGGCCATCGCCGGCGACCTGGTCCAGCCCCTGCTGGTCCGCAGGGGGTCTCCGCTGACGGTCTGGCGCGATTACGGACTGCCCGGCTGGGCGACGGCCGGGGATCTGGTGCTCTGCAGCAGCTATTCGGGGGATACCGAAGAGACGCTGGCGGCCGCCGCGGCGGCGCCGGCGCTGGGCTGCACCGTGATCGTCGATCACTTCCGGTGGCGCCTGGGAACCTCCGCCACGCGACGGGATCGGCCGTGGTCACGCTGCCGGGCGGGCCTGCCGCCCCGGGCCTCCCTGGGTCTGGGCCTCGGTACCCTGGTGAGGCTGCTTGGCCGTCTGGGGGTCGTGGACGCTGCAGCTGAAGAGATCGCCGCGGCGACGGCCTGGCTGCGCAGCACCGCGGACGCACGCCGGGATCCCGCCGGCGCAACCGACCGCGAGGGTAATCTGCCGGCTGCGGAGCTGGCGGCGCGCCTGCTCGGCAGGATTCCGGTCATTTTCACCGCCGAACCCGAGACCATCGGGCCGGGTCTGCGCCTGCGCGCGCAACTGAACGAAAACAGCAAGGTCCCGGCACTCGTGGCGGAATTCCCGGAGTTGAACCACAACGATCTGGTCGGCTGGGATCTGGACAGCCGTGACCGGGGGCGGTTCGTCCTGGTCATCCTGCGCGGTCAGGGCGGCAGCCCCCGCATCGATCGCCGGGTGGCCGTCACCCGTGAGCTGCTGGCCGCGGAGTTTCCCGAAATCCACGAGATCCGCTCGACTGCGACCACGGCCCTGGCCCGGACCATGTCCCTGGTGCAGTACGGGGATTTCGTGAGCTGCCATCTGGCGGTCGGACGCCAGGTGGACCCGGTCCCGGTGGACCGGATCGGCCGCCTGAAACAGGCGCTGGCCGAGTAGGAATTTTCACAGTGTCCGCCCTCCGGGCGGCCTCCCGAGGAGCAGGCATGAAAGCCGTCATTCCCGCCGCCGGTATCGGAACCCGGTTGCGCCCCCACACCCTGAACAAGCCCAAGGCCCTGCTGCCGGTGGCCGGCAAGCCCATCCTGGCGCATATCATGGATGACCTGACCGAGGCCGGCATCGACGGCTTCGTTCTGATCGTGGGGTACCACGGGGACGAGGTGCGGGAGTGGTTCGCCCGCGAGCGGCCGGCCCTGGACATCACCTTCGTCGAACAGGAACAGAGGCTGGGGCTGGGGCACGCCATCTGGACCGCACGCGAGGCCCTCGGCGACGAACCGTTCTTCTGTATCCTGGGCGACACGATCCTCAAGGCCGACTACGCGGCGCTGCTGGCGGCTCCAGCAGAGCATGATCGCCGTCCGGGAGGTCGAGGATCCCCGCCGGTTCGGCGTGGTGGAGATGGACGGGGACCGGGTCAAGGGCTTCGTGGAGAAGCCGGAGGTGCCCCCGAGCAACCTGGCCATCGTCGGGGCCTACCTGTTCACCGATCCGCCGGCCCTGTGGCGTTCGCTGGACCGGATCGTCACCGAAGACCGCCGGACGCGCGGCGAGTACCAGTTGACGGACGCCTTGCAGATGATGGTCGAAGAGGGTATTTCTTTCTCCACGGTACCGGTCACCGACTGGTATGATTGCGGCAAGAAGGAAACCTGGCTCGAAACGAACCGGATTCTGCTGGAACGCTCCCCGGCCGGGGGCGGGTTCGAGAACGTCGTCGAACCCTGCAGCATCGGCGCCGATGCGGTCATCACCGGTTCGAAGATCGGACCGAACGTTTCGATCGGTTCCGGTGCGGTCATCAAGAACTGTGAGCTGCAGCGACTGCGTGGTGGGCGCGGCTGCCGCCTGACGGACTGCAGGCTCGACCTCAGCCTCGTCGGTGACCAATGTGTACCGTCGTGGGGTGGCCGGGGAGAAATCAATGTCGGGGATTTTTGCGAACTCGCGATTGATGTCACGATAGGACATTGCGCCGGCTCACCCGACGGGGGCGCCGGCCCGTGTTGACCAGGGAAGGATGCGTAATGAGCAACAAGTTCCTCTTCACCAGCGAATCGGTGACCGAAGGTCATCCCGACAAGGTCGCCGACCAGATCTCCGATGCGGTGGTCGACGCCATCATGACGGACGATCCGGAGGGGCGCGTGGCCTGCGAAACCATGGTCACGACAGGCATGGCCTGTCTCGGCGGTGAGATCACCACGCGCACCTACGTCGACATCCCCTCCCTGGTGCGGGAGACCATCCGCGGGATCGGGTACAACTCCGCCGACATCGGCTTCGACGCCGACACGTGCGCGGTGCTGACGTCCATCGACGAGCAGTCGCCCGACATCGCCATGGGCGTCAACCCGGGCGGCGCCGGCGACCAGGGCCTGATGTTCGGTTATGCCTGCCGCGAGACCGACGTCCTGATGCCCCTGCCGATCACCATGGCCCACCGCATGGCCCAGCGGCTGGCCGCCGTGCGCAAGGACGGCACCTTGCCCTGGGTGCGTCCCGACGGCAAGACCCAGGTCACCTGCCTCTACGAGGACAACAAGCCGGTCTCCATCGATACGGTCGTGGTCTCGACCCAGCATGACCCCGATGTCTCGAACGAGGACATCCATGCCGGGATCCAGGCGCACGTCATCGAGCCCGTGCTCGCCCGGTTCGATATCGACCATGCGAACTACAAGAGGCACATCAACCCGACCGGACGTTTCGTCGTCGGCGGGCCCCTGGGCGATTGCGGTCTGACCGGTCGCAAGATCATCGTCGACACCTACGGCGGCAGCGCCTGCCACGGCGGCGGCGCCTTCAGCGGCAAGGACACGACCAAGGTCGATCGCTCGGCGGCCTACGCGGCCCGCTACGTGGCCAAGAACATCGTCGCCGCCGGCCTGGCCGACCGCTGCCAGGTGCAGGTGGCCTACGCCATCGGCGTGGCCGAGCCCGTCTCGATCAACGTCGACACCTACGGCACCGGCAAGGTGCCGACGACCGGATCACCGCGGCGGTCCGCAAGGTCGCCGACCTGACGCCCCAGGGCATCATCACCGGCTGCGACCTGCGCAAACCGGTCTTCCGGAAGACGGCGGCCTACGGCCACTTCGGCCGGGACGACGTGAAGTTCACCTGGGAAGAGGACGATCTGGTGGAGGACCTGCAGAGCGCCGTCGGCTAGTGACCCGACCCCAGGATCGGTCCAAAAAAAAAGGCGGGCCGAGGGGCTCCGCCTTTTCGTTCGATGCTGCCGGCAGGTCAGGGAGCCGGGACCGTGATATGCAGCGTGTCCCGCCGCGTGACGACGCCCACGCGGGGTAGGTGACCGCCAGATCGACCGTCTGTAGTCGCCGGCCGTGGTGTAACGGAAGCGGGGCTCGGCGATGACGTAGGTGTTGTCGCCGGGATCGTTCATCTCCCAGAGGATCCGCACCTTGACCGAGTCGCCCAGATGAACCGCGGGGAAATCGATGTCGCAGGACTTGGCGATCAATGTTGAAACTGGATGGTGTCGGCGCTCGGTCACGTTGCCGTTCGCCGGGAAGTTCGAGCGGCCTCGAGGACATCCAGGCTGTCGGCGGAGGACCGTCACCGGGGACCGACGACGCCGTGGCGGTCGTGTTGCCGTCGGGATCCTTGGCCGTGACGCGTCACGGTGTAGTCCCCGGCGTCCGGAAGGTGTGGTAGGCGATGGAGGTGCTTGCCGGTGCCGCCGTCGCCGAAATCCCAGGTCATCTCGAGGTTGTTGTTGCCGCCCAGGGGATCGCCGGTCTCGTTGCCGCCGGAGGCGATGGCGTAACCCTTCGACGTCCAGGGGGACGACGCCGCAGTCGGGCGTGACGCTGACGCGGGTGAAGTTCGGTTTCGGATTCGTCGTTGCAGCCGGCAACGGCGGCCAGGAGCCAGCAGAAGGGCCGGCAGCAGAAGCAAGCAGGCGCGTTTCATGTGTGATCTTTTCTCCCAGTGGGGTGGCGTGGCGTCAGGAACGGTCCCATGGGTCCCGGAACCCCGTTCCGGACCCGTCCTGCCTGGTCGCATCAATTTATGAAGCTAGGACAGCGCAGGCAAGGAGTCCAGACAATTCACCCCCCCGAACCACCCGGAGTCAACGTCGCGCACGGGCGAAAAGGACCACGAATACCAAGGCGTAGAAGATGTTGCCGGCCCAGGCGGCGGGCACCGGCGGCAGGGTCCCGGCGTGGCCGAGGGCCCTCCCGAAGTTCATGAACAGGTAGTAGCCGAAGCTGACCAGCAGGGTCAGGCCGAACCCGGAGGCGATGGTGGTCTTGCGCGGGCCCGGAGGCCAGGACGATGCCCATCAGGACGACGATGAGGTTGACCAGCGGAAAAGCCAGGTTGAACTGGATGTCCACCAGGCCGGTGGTCGGGTCGCCGCCGCTGGATGCGGACCAGGTCGATGTGGTCCATGCAGCTGGCGGATGTTCATGTCCTCCTGGCGGATCCGGTCGCGGTAGAAGGTCTTCGGGTTCACCTCGAGGTCCCGGGCGGTCAGGCGGTCGAAGGGACGGTGATCTCGTCCTCGCCGTCGAAGGTGCGCCGTGTCCCGTCGATCAGGGTCCAGTGCTGGCCGTCCCACTCGGCGCGGGCGGCGTCGATGCGTTCGGTGACCTGGCGCCCTCGGACTGGTCAAGATCTTCAGCCCGGTCAGGACCCCGGTGTTGGGATCGAACTTGCGGGCGTAGTAGAGCCGGCCGTCCTGGGCCGGTCAGGGCGATGTGCTGGGTGGGCCGGATGCGGTCGGGATTGCTGGTGGATCTCCACCTCCCAGACCTGGTTGCGCCGGACGTTGGCCTTCGGGCAGGACGTACTCGCGCCAGACCAGGGAAAAGACGGTCACCAGGATGGAAAGGGCGATCAGGGGACGGGCCACCTTCATCAGTGACCAGCCGGCGGCGAACAGGGCGGTCAGCTCGAGGTAGCGGGCCATGGTCCCGACGGTGAACAGCGTGGCCATCAGCATGGCGATGGGCAGCACGGTGTCGACGATCCAGGCGGCCTTGAAGGCGTAGTAACGCAGGATCATCCAGGCGGTGGCGTCGTTGTCGACGAAGCTGCCCATGTGGTCGAGGACGTCCACGAGAGTGAACAGGATCAGGGCGCCGACCATGGTGTAGCCCAGGTTGCGCAGGAAGGTGCCCAGCAGGTGGCGGTGGATGATGGGCATCATGGCGCCGGAATCGGGGGTTTCGGCCTCGTCGGCGGCCGGGGCTTGAGGGTGAAGCTCAGCAGGCGTGGACTCGCGCACCGTCTTCAGGAACAGGGGGATCCCGAGGCCAGCAGGACGAAGTTGGCCGCCCACATGGCCAGGAAGGGGTCGAGGAGGCCCCGGTCGGCGAACTTCTCGCCGCCGACCAGGAAGAGGTAGTAGACCAGATAGACGGCGATGGCCAGGCTCACGCTGATGCCCTTGCCGCTGCGGGACGTGGTCACGGCCATGGGCACGCCCAGCAGGGCGAAGACCACGCAGGCGAACGGGATGGCGAACTTCTTGTGGAACTCGACGAGGTAGCGGTTTTCCTTGGCCTGGTAGTTGTCCCGGATCTTCTCCTGGTAGCCCGCCTGCTTCGATCGGCCGGCTCGACCTTCAGCCGTGGCCGTCGGAACTTGTTCTGCCAGGAACTGCGCCGCTCTTGCGACCGCTCGGCGGGGCGCGGCCCGGTGCCCCAGGATCTCGTGGCGCCGGGCTCGGTCGAGCAGGCTGCCACTGCCAGTCGCCAGCATGTTCGCGGTCAGCTCGCCGACCGTGCGCGCACGGACTTCCCGGTCTTGTCCTGCTCCTTGCGGGCGGCGTCCCAGCAGGTCGTTCAGGTTCATCTCGCGGTCGCCGCGGGACTTGCGCCCCGATTCCTGGAAATCGCGCTCCACGTTCTTCGACGTAGATGTTGTGCTGCTCGAAGCGGATGACCTGGTACTTGTCCGGATCGTCGCCGGATCCGGATCTCGTGGATCTCGCCGTCGTGCAGTTCGATGAGCATCGAATCGGTGTCATGGTCCGGGACGATGCGTCCCCAGGTCGGCCATGGTCAGCCCTGGGGGGAGAGGTCGTCCCGGCTCTTCCTTCTCGAAGATCGTGACGTCCTCGATCCGGCCGGTCAGGTCGTCCTTACCCACGACATGGATGGTGGTGTGGTCGCTCATTTCGGTCCACTGCTGTTCGCGGATCTCGAGCATCGGCTTCTTGCGGTTGATGTCGAACAAGAGGCTGGCCAGCATATGGTTGGACTTGGGAAAGACGTAGTGGTTGTAGGCGGTCAACCCCACCGAAATGACGAAGGCCCCGAGGATCAGCGGGCGCAGGACGGCCCACAGGCCGATGCCGCTGGCCTTCATTGCCGTAATTTCATGATCAGTAGCGAGTTGGCCCACGCCCATGAGGATGGCGATCAGGACGGCCATTGGTACGGATAATGCAAACGTGTGGCCGAGACTCAGTGCCAGGACCTTGGTGGCCATCCAGAACGGAACACCTTTGCTGACAAAGAGATCGACGTACCGGAAGAGGATCTCTATCATCAGCAGGAAGGTGATGACGAACCATCCGAAAAAGAAGGGGCCGGTGGCGGTGCTCAGCAAGTGCCTGTTAATCAGATACATAGGGCATTTTCCATCTTGCTTGCTGCCTGATTGTGCTCGCCCCTGACGGACCTCTCGGACCGGGCATCCGTCAACCGTCGGTGCGGAAGGATTCCGTCAACCGGGTTTCTCGTCTGCATCGTCCAGTCTCATGTTCGACTGGCGGCGATCTCGCCGGCCACCGTACCGGGACGGTCAGTCCTGGGGTCAGCCTGACCATTTTCGGGGACGAAGCCGGAACGGACCACCACAAATTGGTGGTCGGCGGCGGCAGAGACAAGGAGCGTCCGGGTTGAGGATGGAAAAAGCCAGCGCCAAACGCGGCCGAGCCCCCTGCGGGGCCGGTTTTGTGCGTTCGGGGCGGCCCTTTTCCAGCCTGCCGGCCGCCGGGCTCCTGCTGGCCTGCGCCGTGGGCCTGCTGGCGGTCGCCGGGACGGTGCCGGCGGCGGCCGATCCGGTTTACGAAGGCCCCGTGCTCTACGGCCTGGATCCGGTGATCAGGGCCACGGACGATCCCCGTCTGCTGGGCGTCGAACGCCTGGTCCTGCTGCGCCGAGTCCAGGGCTTCGGCGTCGATCCGTACCTGGGCGAGCCCGACCGGCGGCCCGACCTCGAATCCTCGTTTCGCCAGTACTGGAGACGAGCCGCTCCAGGTCGATCTCGTCCGCATCGAGATCGTGGTCGAGTACAACGGCCCGCTCGGCCTGATGACCGAGATCGAATACCCCAGGTATTTCTTTCTGTTCCCGTCCCCGGAGACCTTGCCGGGCGGCTTCGTCTACTACCCGCCGCGGCCGGTCGGACGATCCGGTGGTCGAGCTCTTCGTGGACGAGCTCGAGGCGGGGGCCGGCGGCGGCATGCCGTCGGACCGGCCTCCCTGCGATCGCCGAACTGGACGTCAGCCGGCCAGGGCGCCGGGCCGGCCCAGCGACGGTCTGATCAACCTGACGATTCCCATCAAGCTGCCGCGGACCCTCGAGAAGATCATCGGCCGGGGCGAGAAGACGAACATCAAGATCTCCGGCCGCGAGCGCATCGCCATCACCGGCGAGAGCACCGTCATCAAGCCGTTCACCCCGAACGAGCGCAGCAGCAGCCAGTCCCTGTTTCCCGACCCTGGACATGGAGCAGGAACTGCAGGTCAGCCTTTCGGGGACCATCGGCGAGAAGATCATCATCGAGGTGGACCACAACAGCGCGGCCATCGGGCCGGACGCCACCAAGATCAAGCTGATGTACCAGGGCACCGAGGACGAGATCATCAAGACCATCGAGACCGGCGACGTCGGCCTGACCCTGCCCGGCAGCCAGCTGCTCGGCTACAGCTCGAACAAGTCGGGGCTGTTCGGCATCAAGGTCACCGGCCAGGTGGGCCGGGCCGACTTCACGGTGGTGGCCTCGAAGCAGAAGGCCGAGTCCTCATCCAAGACCTTCAACGCCACCGGCGGCGAGGTCTCCGACAACGTGATCCTGTCGAGTCAGTACCTGAACAACCGCTTTTTCCGCCTGGATCTGCCCGCCGACGAGATCAACGGCGCCGACGGCGGAGCGGGGCGATCCCACGATCGACCTCGACCGGATCGTCCATCCGCATCTACCAGTCTTCAGGCAGCCCGCCGGCGAGCTCCACCGACGAGACATCACCAACGTGGCCGTCTACGTCGACACGACGGGACGGGTTCCGCGACTGGAACGACGCCGTCGATTTCGAGGCGCCCTTCGACTACGGCGAGCGCTGGCGCGAAATCGAGATCTTCGAGATCCGCTGCTCGAGGACGAGCAACGGCAACCTGGTGGCGATCGACCTGCGGCGGCGACGATGGCGACAACGACGTGCTGGCGGTCATCTACCGAGTCTCGAACGGCGACGCAACGGTCACCATGGTCGGTGGGCGACATCCCGGGCCACGCCGACCCAGAACATTCCCGACGGTCGACGGCACGCTACTACCGGATGAAGCTGCTCAAGGCGCCGGCCACGAACCCGGCGGAGCACGTCTTCCGCTACGTCCTGCGGAACATCTACCCGCTGGGCGGGTCGAACATCGATCCCGAGACCACCTTCGACCTGCGTATCGCATCGAACGGAACCAGGACGGTCGACGTCGACCATCCGACCAGGACGAGAACGGCATCTGGACTACATCCGGATCTTCGGCCTGGACCAGGAGGACGCCAGGGCGAGGGGTCCCGACGGACGTCGTCGACTGGAACGATCCGTTGCTCTTCGATCTGCGCCGGGGCCTGCTCAAGTTCCCGCTGGATTTCCCCAGCCGTTCGCGGCGGTTCGCCCGAGCATACGAGGCCTACGCCGATACCGACACCTTCGACTGGGACGGGCACCTCGTTCCTGGCCGACAACCTCGGCCCCGGAGCTCTACGACCCGGACGTCCTGAATCCGAGTACTCCCAGTACGCCATTTCCGCATCGTCGCGACCCACGCCGCGGCCAGCAGCAGCTTCAACCTGGGCGTCGTCGAACATCGAGGAGGGCTCCGAGGTCGTCACGCTGGACGGGCGCACGCTGACGCGGGACGTGGACTACGAGATCGACTACACCTTCGGTGAGCTCAGGCTCCTGGGGGAGGCAGCCAACCTGTCGGCGGACAGCAAGGTGGCGGTCAACTACCAGTACGCGCCCTTCTTCGGCGGCGGCAACACGAGCCTGACGGGCTTCAACCTGGGCTACGATCTGGGCCGGGACAGCAAGCTGGGGACGACCTGGCTCTATCAGACCGAAGCGATCGTGGGCGAGAAGGCCAAGCTGGGCGAGGAGCCGAGCAAGAACCTGGTCGGCAATCTGAATCTCCAGCACACCTTCCGGCCCTATTTCCTCACGCATGTCGCGAACCTCGTCAGTCGCCGGAACACCGAAAGTGAAAGCACCCTGCAGTTCAACGGGGAAACGGCGGTCAGCCTGCCCAACCCCAACACCAAGGGCAAGGCCTACCTCGAGGACTTCGAGGGCGTCGATGCGTCGGACGTCATCACCCTGACGCCGGATCGGCTGGTTCTGGGCCAGCGCGCCGGTCCTCGGACGCGGAGATCGCCGCCAACCCCGACTCCCGCCAGTTCGATCCCGAGGACCGGGTGGAGACCGTACGGTGGTATCTGCCCAAGGACCGGGTCCTGCGCCGCTATCTCAACCCGGACCTGGTCAACCAGGAACGCGACGAGACCCAGCAGGCGATGGACCTGTACATGCAGGCCGATCCGGACAGCGGTTGGGGTGCCCAGAACTGGGGCGGCATCATGCGCGGCATCAGTCGCACGGGCCTGGATCTGTCGCGCAGCCAGTTTCTCGAGTTCTGGGTCAATGACAAGGAGCCCGACGCGACGCAACGATCCGGCAACCTGCACATCGACTTCGGCTACATCAGCGAGGACGGCTTCTGGCCCCAGGACTCCGACGGCAGGCGCTGGTGATCGGCGACCTGGCAGCGCGAAGACGGCATCCTGACGGCGAGAATCCGCGACGGCATCTGGATCCGTGACGAGGACATCGGGCTGGACGGCAACGAACGCGGGCCGCAGTTGTACGAGGCGCAGTACGACTACGACGGCACTTCGACCTACTGGGAGAACAAGGGTGAGACGGTCGAGATCGACTCCCCGGCGACTCCCCTTCCCGGGCATCAACGGCACGGCGCGCAACAACCGCGAAGACAACGAGGATCTGAACGGCAATACGCGACTGGATACGGACGACGGCTACTTCACGACGACCATCGACCTGGCCGAGACCGAGGCCCTGGTGGATGTCGTGTACGACTACGACGATGTGCAGGATCTCATCGGCGAGCGCATCGCCTGGCGCAAGTACCGCATCCCCCTGAGCGGCGTCGAACCGGTCTCCGAGCGGCACCGGCCGCGCGCCAACCTCGAGGCCATCACCCACATGCGGATCTGGTTCGAGGACGACAGCTCCCGAGGTGGCGCGGCCGCACCACGGTGCACCTGCAGCTGTCGGAGTTCCGTTTCCTGGGCAGCCGCTGGGAGCGCGAGGGCATCCGCCGCATCGACGACGAGAGCCTGCTCAGCGAGGCCGAACTGCTGCCGGACGAGGAGTTCTTCCTGGGCGAGGTGAACAACAAGGAGAACCCGGACTACTACCCCTCCGTTCGCGGTGCCGGTGCTGAACAACATCCCCGAGAAGGAGCAGTCGCTGGTCCTGGACTTCCAGAACATCGAGCAGGGTCACATGGTCCGCGCCAGCAAGCAGGTCTCGCCGCGCGGCGACGACTACACCGGCTACCGCGACATGTCCTGGTACTGGTACAACCCGAGCCACGCGAACGCCGACCTGGACCTGTTCTTCCGCGTCGGCTCCGATACGCTGAACTACTACGAGGTCGACTACCGTTTCGCCGAGGGCCCGGAAGACCGGCTGGAAAGAGGTCCGGTGAACATCGCCGAGCTGAGCGAACGCCAAGAACGGCGAGATCGACGAGGACGGGAACGTCCGGTCGACGGTCGACGACGTCCGCGACGGGCGACACCTACCGCGTCACGGTGGTCGGCCGGCCCGGACCTGCGGCGGTCGAAACGCTACTACTTCGGTGTCAAGAACAACGTCCTGAGCCGGCGGCCACCGGTTACATCTATCTCAACGACATCAAGCTCGAGGGGGTCAAGCGCGACATGGGGCTGGCCCAGCGGGCCGGCGTGCGCCTGAACATGGCCGACGTGATCAAGGTCGACTTCGACTGGCGCCAGCAGGACGCCGAATACCACGGCCTGAACGCCCGGACCGGGACGGGCGTCAACGTCGAGGACTGGAACTTGTCGACGAGCTTCAACGTCGACGACTTCGTCCCGCTGGCCGGATTCCGCTGCCGGTCAGCCGAGCCAGCGCAGACGACGGTGAGCGACCCAAGTACGAGATCAACAGCGACATCGAGATCATCGACGAAGGAGTCGCAACGCCGAACTCCACCATCGACACCGCAGGCAAGCGGTTCTCCTCGCGGCTCGAGCCGGACGCCCTCCAAGGCCGCCCTGATGCGGTACCTGGTCGATCCCTGGACGGTCCTCGCTCAGCGGCTCGCGGCGCAGCATGGACGGCCCCCTCGAACGCGCAGCCGAAAGAACCTGCAGGGATCGCTGAACTACGACCTGCGGATCCCGGGGATCTACCGCCTCGCCCGATACCCGCTGGTGAAGCACGTCCCGATCCTCAAGGGCCTGGCCATCGTGCCTCCAAGGTGGCCATGGGCGCCAGCTTCACCAGCTCTACAGTCGAGGTCGTGACCATCGACCATCGACCGGCTTCGAGACGCCCCGGCCCGACCAAGAACCGTCCCGCCAAGCTGACGGGCAGCCTCGACTACCGGCCCCTGCAGATCCTGGACGTCAGTCTCGGGCCGAACTCGGACCGGGACCTGCTGCGCGAGCAGCGTGGAACGGGGTCAACATCGGCGAGGAGAACAAGCGCAGCTACGACCTGCGCCTGACCCTGATCGTGCCCCGGGCGAGGACCTTCGGCGACAGCGGGATCATGGGGCCGGTCCGGACCCTGGTCCGGGGGGTCGACAAGATGCGGCCCAACGTTTCGTTCCAGGGCAGCTACGTGGACGTCCACGATCCGAGCATCCGCCAGCCCGTGGGGATCCGCCGGACATCCGCAGCGTGAGCAACAACGGCAGCTGGGAGTTCCGGCTGGACGTTCCGGTGGGTGACGCCTTCAAGGCGGTCTGGCCCGAGAACCGCTATTCGGCCCAGGACCAGCAGCGCATGATCGAGGAGCAGCGGCGCCGGGAACGCCAGCAGCGCCGGCGGTCGCGGCGCAGCGCAGGTGCCGACCGGTCCGCAGGGCCGACCACCGACCTGCCCGAAATCCGTCATCGCGACGAGGATGACGCCCGAGGAAATCCAGCGGCGCGAAGGCGGAGCGCCTGCTGCGGGAGGCCGAAGCCCAGCTGGAGCGGGAACGGGACTGGGCGGGGACGAGCCGGCGCGAAGCGGACACCGGCGGCCGCCGACGGGGGCGGCGGGTGGACCCGCTGGCCATCGTGCGGTCGATGCTCAACACCCTGCGCAACACGACGCCCGGTCAAGGTCACCTACACCGACCAGCGCCCCAGCAGCTACGCCCGCCTGACGGGAAGCCCAGCTTCTGGTACCAGACGGGCCTGGTCAACGAGCTGGACGCCGACGAGGACGATTACGCGCTGCTCGGCACGCTTCGATCGCCGCCGCGCCTCTCAACCTGGCGACGACCAGTCGCGTGATCGCGGACCTGGCGCTGGACGTCAAGTACGGCGAATCGGTCACCGAGCGCGAACAGATCAACACCACCGCGCGCAGCTACAAGCGGGACTGGCCCGAGGCCCAGGTGACCCTGTCGGGCCTGGAACGGTACCGGATCTTCGGGGGTAATCCGCGGGACCGCGACGCGGGCTGGTTCCAGTCCTCGAACATCAACGTGAGTTTCAAGAAGACCCACACGGTGAACAACTACACGGCGACCTCCTACAATCCCAACCGCTCCTGGTCGCTCGGGCCGCGCTGGACGATGACCTTCCACAGCGGCCTGACGGCCACCCTGAACGCCACCGTCTCGAAGGACGACGCGAGGTCCAACGGCATCCAGACCCTGAACAACAAGTCCCGCTACGGGCTGCAGGTGCGCCACCAGTTCAACGCCCAGGGTTTCCTGGCCAAGCTGGGACTCTATCGTCCGGGCAGCAGCCAGAGCGTCAACATGGACGTGGACCTGACCTACCAGAAGCAGACCGCACCGAGCGGACCAATCCCGGGCGGCAACCCGTCGGCGCCGACCGGCTGAACACGGCTACAGTCTCAATCCGCGGTTCAGCTACCAGATCACCCGGAATCTTTCGGGCGCCGTCCGGTTCATCTTCAGCCGGAGCCGCAACGTCGCGACCAGCGTGACGACGACAACCCTCGGACTCGGAGTGGAGGCCACCTTTGTCTTCTAGATCCCTGACGGCCGCCCTCGTCCTGTTCCTGGGCGCGGTCCCGGCCGCCCTGCCCGCGGCGCCCGTGCCGGTCTTCGACGGCGGACGCGCCATGGAACTGCTCGTCGCCCAGTGCGACCTCGGGCCCCGCCCGCCCGGCTCCGAGGCCCTGGGCGAACTCCGGACCATGATCCTGGAGGCGGCCGACGAGCAGGGCCTGCGCGCGGTGGCACCTGTGCTTCGAGGCGGTCAGCCCCCTGACCGGCGAGACCGGTCGAGACTCTGCAATCTGGTGGTTTCGATCGGCCCGGCCGGGCGGCGATCGCTCTGGGCTGGGCGCCCACTACGACACCCGGCCGATCGCCGACCAGGATCCGGATCCCGCCCGGCGCGACGAACCCATCCTGGTCGGCGCCAACGACGGGGCCAGCGGGGTGGCGGTCCTGCTGCACCTGATCGAGATCCTCGGTGCGAACCCGCCCCCGGGCGGTGTGGACCTGATCTTCTTCGACGGCGAGGACTCCGGGCTCACCGGTCGCCCCCGGACCTACTGCCTGGGCAGCCAGCGGTTGGCCGCCACGGCCGGGGATTTCGGCAACCCCCTGGCCGAAGGACGCTCCCGGGGTCTCATCGTGCTGGACATGGTGGGGCGGCGGGGCCTGTCGATTCCCCAGGAGGTCTACTCGCTACGCTACGCGCCCGGAGCTGCTGGACCGAGGTCTTCGCCCGGGCGGCGGAACTGGGACTGGACGCCTTCGTCCCCGAGCCCGGCCCGGCCGTGTTCGACGACCACGTGCCGTTCCTGGAGGCCGGCTTCCCGCCGTCGACCTGATCGATTTCGATTTTCCGCAGTGGCACACCACTGGCCGACCGCCCGAGGTCTGCTCGCCCGAAAGCCTGGGGCAGGTCGGACGACTGGTGACTGGACCTGATCTACGGCCCTGACTTCGGCCCCCGCGGCGGTGGAATTCGGTGCTAAATGTCCTCCGGCCCCGGCCGAAGATAGGGGCGACGACATTACAGAATTCCGGAACCCGAAAAGGAGCGGGGTAATGATCACCACCTGCACCGAATGCCAGGCCCGATATCAACTGGACGCCGAGCGGATCCCGCCGCGCGTCATCAAGGTGCGCTGCCCGTCCTGCAGCGGCGTTTTCACGCTCGACGGCACCCAGGTGACCCGCGACGAGCCCCTCGCCGTCACCACGGGTTTCGGCGAGTACAACCGGACCGGTGACACGGAGGCTTCGCAGCCTTCTGAACCCGCCCCGACGCCCCCCGTGGCCGAGCCCAAGGTCGAGGCCGCACCCGAGCCCACGCCGGAACCGGCGGCCGAGCCGGTCGTCGCTTCTTCTGGAGTCGAGTTCGAGGCCCCGGCCGCCGAGGCCGAGCCCGAGCCCCAGCCCGAGACCGGAACCGCCACCGCGGTCATGGACGAGCCGGCCCCGCGGCGCCGCAAGAGCAAGGAAGAGATGCTCGCCCGGGCGCTGGTGTCGGATATCATGGTCTACAACCGTGATCTCTACGACCAGGCCAAGGCCGACGACAACCTGCTCGAGGCCCTGGGCGCCGAGATCAAGAAGTCCTGGGAGCTCTACAAGGACAAGGTGGGGGAGGACGCGGCCAACGATTCGTACCACTTCCGCAACGCCCTAAACGACATCCTGGCGGACGGCGAGAAGATCTTCTGATCCGGTCCGACGCGATGACGAGAACGGCCCGGGTTTTCCCGGGCCGTTTCCGTTTGTCTGGGGTCGGCGGTCTCAGTCGCCGGTCTTCCACTTGTCCCGGCTGATCTCGGCGAGGATGTCGTCGATCTGCTGACGGACCCGCACGTTGTGATCGGGTTCGAAAAGCGCCTGCTTCACGCGTCCCTGGTCGTCCTTCTTCACGTAGCGCAGCGACTGCAGGTCTTCCATCGACATGAGGATGTCCTTGCTGACCCTGACCTCGACCGCGGCGCCATCCTGGTTGGTGCCCGGATTGTGGTAGGGATGCATCCCGTTGCCCCAGCCGTGGACCACCATGGAACAGAGCAGGGCCCGGAAGGTGTTCTGGCCCTGGACGGTCTCGAGGTCGAAGTTCCCCCCGACCCGATCGGTGACGCTGTCGATCACCGCGCAGAGCTTGTGGGCGAGTTCGTCGTCCACGTCGATCTGCAGCAACCGGGCGAACATGGTCTTGAGAATCTTGTCGGTGTTGGTGGTCATCTGGCCACTTCCTGTTGCGGTCAACCTGCCGGTTAATGCCCCCGAAGGCCTCGTAATGGGCAGCGTGCGCGATTCAATCCGTCCCGATCTTTCGTCACGCTCATGCAATTTGCTTGCCCGCCGACTCCAACCCGCAGGAAAAGACTGTCTGCGCCAAATGGGGCCAGGGACATGTGGCACATGGCTTGCTTGTTGCGGTCAGAGGGTATTCCATGGCCCCGTGGCTAGTTGCCCGGCCTCCGCAGGATTCGAGGACAAAGAACGTGCCAGACGTGACCAGCGACACGAAAACCCTGCAGAAGACCTGCCGCCTGCTCTACTACGGTCCCGAGGAGTCGGGCAAGCGGGCGAACCTGCGGCACCATCCACCAGTCCATTCCGCCGGACCAGCGCGTTCCCTGGCCAGCGGTGATCCCGAGCGCAACATTGCGTTCCGCGTCAACCACGGCGAGCAGGGGGACTGGCAGGTTCTGGTTCAGGCCGTCGACGCCGGTCGCGAACGGTATCGTTCGGCCGGGATGCCCGACCGGGCGCCCTTCGACGGAATCGTCTTCGTGGTCGACTCCAGCGTCGCGCAGCTGGACCACAGCCTGGCATCCTTCGAGGCTCTCAAGACGTACCTGGGCACGTACGATCTCGATCTGATGGATATGCCCCTGGTGATCCAGTACAACGGTCGGGACGGATCCGATGTCCTGCCGGTCGATCGGATGGAAAGTCTCCTGAACCCCTGGGGCCTGCTTTCCTTCCCCGCCAACGCCGCGAAAGGCGAGGGTGTGCGGGAAACCCTCAAAGCGGTGCTGGGTCTGAGCGTTAATCACATCAAGCAGCGACCCGAGGATCCCGCTCCCATCGAGGAGGCCGTAACCGTGGCGGAGACGAACAATACAGGGCAGACGCCCGCACCGGCCGAAAGTGAAGAGGTTCTGGGGATCGACTACGGTCCGCCGCTCCCGGGTTCGGAAATCGGTGAATCCACCAAAGCGCTGAGCAACGCGATTTTCGAGGAACTGCGGCCCCCCGTGGTCATTCCGGTCAAGATACCGCGCCGCCTGCTCGCCGGCGAAGGTCCCGTGCGAATCCTGCTGGAAGTGGAAATCGACGACTCCGGAACCTATTGATCCCGCCGCCGGCGATCGCGGCCGTTGACCCGCCTGTCCTTCTGGGGTAGATTCCCCGCATGAACACTCCCACGATGGAATCCGCATCTCCGGGCGATGGCACCCCCAGCAGCGCGGAGTTGTTCCAGAACGGCCGCAGGGCCGAAAAGTCAGGCCGGCTCGAGGACGCCCGTCAGGCCTATGAACGGGCGCTGTCCCTTGCCCCGGACCAGCACCCCTGGCACTACCGGCTGGGGTGTGTCTTCATGAAACTCGGGGTCCCCGAGCGAGCCGAATCCTGTTTCCTGAGAGCCCTGGAGTTCGCGCCCGGCACGCCGGCGTACCTGACCAACCTCGGGGTCTGCCTTGATCGTCAGGGTCGCCGCGACGAAGCCGTGATGGCCTACCGCAAGTCGTCCCACCAGGGCAGCGGCAGTTCCGTGGCCTTTCACAATCTCGGGGCCATCTATGCCGAGGAAGGACGGACCGAGGAAGCCATCCGTGCCTTCGAGGCGGCGCTGGCCATCGAGGAGGACGCCGAAGGGTATCAGAACCTGGGGCTGGTCTACTACGCGTCGGGTGATTTCGTCCGGGCGCTGGAGTGTTTCGAGCGCAGCGTGGAGTGTGACGAGCGCTATGCGCGCGGCCACTACTTCGCCGGTATCTGTCTGATGAAGAGCGGAATCTACCGGGACGCCTGCGGTCGCTTCGACCTGGCCTGGCAACTCGATCCCCGCCTCGTCAGAATTCCCTACCACCGCGGGACGTGTCTGCACAAATTGGAGCGGTACGACGAGGCGCGCGCGAGTCTGGAAAAGGCGTTGGAGTACTTCCCCGAAGACGGGCGGCTCCACTACCAACTCGCGATCACGTGCGATGCGCTCGGTTTGCCGCAAGAGGCGCGCCTGCACTACAGCCAGGCGAGGGCCGCGCGGGGTTAGGCCCCTCAGCCTGAATCCATCTTGTCACCGAATATTTCTCGCCGGACCAGCGCGTGCGGCACTTGAGGACGGCTGCCGATGATTGATTTCGTACAGATGCTGATTCTGGCGGCCATCCAGGGTCTGACGGAATTCCTGCCCGTCAGCAGCTCCGGTCATCTGGTCCTGGCCCAGCATTTTCTCGGCGCCCGCCAAGGCGACGTGTTCTTCGACATCGTGCTGCACGTCGGCACCCTGGGTTCGGTCCTGGTGGTCTACCGCCGTGAAATGCTGCGTCTGCTGCGGTTGGACCGGGCGGCGCGGAGGTACATCGTGTCGCCCTGGCGGTGGGGACGCTGCCGGCGGTGGTGGTGGGTTTGCTCGTCAAGGACCTGATCGGGAACCTGTTCCACAGCCCGCTGTTCGCGGCCGGCGGTCTCCTGGTAACGGCTCTGGTGCTGTTTTCGACCCGGCGGGTGCCGGCGCAGAATTCGCTGCCCACGGTCTGGTCTCCGCAGGGCCCGCCCCTGGTGAAATGCCTGCTGGTGGGCTTTGCCCAGGCCCTGGCCATTCTGCCGGGGATCAGCCGTTCGGGTTCCACGATCGCGGCTTCGTTGTGGTTGGGAATTCCGCGCGCGGAAGCGGCGCGTTTCAGCTTCCTGCTCTCGTTGCCGGCGATCACCGGGGCGCTGGTTCTGGAGCTGGCCCAGGGAGGAGCGGCGGCGCCCGCGGAGGTGCTGCCCATGCTGGGAGCGGCGTTCGTCGCATTTGCCGTCGGCTTGCTGGCGATCCGCTGGACCGCGCTCGCGGTGGTCCAGTCCCACTTCTGGAAGTTCGGGTTCTACTGTCTGGTCGTCGGTCGTGGTCCTGATCGTGCGCTGAGTCGGCGCAACGGCGGACGTCACCTGGATGCTCCGGCGGTGGCGAAGAGGCGGGAGAGGGTTTGCACCACACGGTCGTGGTCCAGGGGCTTGATGATGAAATCCCTGGCACCGGTCTTGATGGCCTCGAGGACCTGGTCTTTTTGACCGAGGGCCGAGATCATGACGACCTGCGCCTGGGGGTCGACGGCGAGGATGCGGCGCAGTGCCTCGGTGCCGTCGAGATTCGGCATGGTGATGTCCAGCAGGACGAGATCCGGCCGGGTGTCAGCGAACATGGCAACCGCTTCGGCGCCGTCCGCGGCTTCCCCCGCGACCGTCCAATCCATGCTCTGGACGATATCCTTCAACATCGTCCGCATGAATTCAGCATCGTCCACGATGAGAACACTGTAGCCCAATGGATCCTCCGGCTCTGTCTGTAGCGGTGCGACCGACCCGATAAATCCGGCACCTGTTTCATTTTTCACTGTTTACCTGACGTGCAGGTGTCAACAGAATGATCGTCACAACCGTCTATGACTTTAGACCAATGGTTGGTACCCTGTCGGTGCTGGCCGGCAAATAGGGATTGTCCCTGGAACGAAGGAAGTGATCATGAAGACTCATGCCAAGTTGATGGTCGGGCTGCTGGCGGCCGTAGCGATGGCCGCGGGCGCCGCGCAGTCCGCTGACGCCGAGCGGCCGGTGGTGGTTTCCGGATCCGCAAACCGCGAGCGCATCGACGTGACGGTTTACAATCAGGATCTGGCCCTGGTGCGTGAGGTCCGCAAGGTCGCCCTGCCGGAGGGTGAATTCTCCTTCGAATTTCAGGGCGTCCCGTCGCGGATCAATCCGGTGACCCTGCTGGTCGCCTCGACCGGCCGCCCCGGTCTGGAACTCCTCGAACAGAACTACGAGTTCGATCTGATGTCCCCCGACAAGATCCTGCAGAAATACGTCGGTCGAGAGCTCGCCTGGATCCAGGAGGACGGCAGCCGGGTGACCGGTGAACTGCTCGGTATGAGCAGCGGGCCGGTCTACCGTGTCGACGGCGAGATCATGTTCGTGGTACCGGGCAGGATCGCTCTGCCGGCGCTGCCGGAGAATCTCCGGGCGCGGCCGACCCTGGTCTGGCTGGCACGCACCGAGCGCGCCGGGAACGCGGAGATCGAGACCTCCTACCTGACCGGTGGCTTCGGCTGGAACGCGGACTACGTTCTGCAGCTGGACGAAGACGGCGCAGAGGGTCGATCTGCAGGCCTGGGTGACGGTCAACAACCGGACGGGCGCCACCTACCAGGACGCGAATCTGCTGCTGGTCGCCGGGGACATCAACCGGGTGCAAAACATCCCGAAGTCCGTCAGGGCGCCCGAAATGATGATGCGCGCCGTGGCCGACCACGGATTTCAGGAGGAAACGCTCTACGATTACCACATGTACACGTTGCAGCGGCCCACCGACCTGCTGGACAACCAGATCAAGCAGATCTCCCTGTTCGAGGCCGAGGGGATGACGGTGCGCAAACACTATCGACTCCAGGCCTATTCCCAGTATTTCCGCAGCGTCGGACCGCTGACGACCAAGGACAAGGTCAGCGTCAGCTACAGCTTCGAGAACAATGCCGACAATGGCCTGGGCGTGCCGTTGCCGGCGGGTGTTTTTCGCGTCTACGGAAAGTCGGCCTCGGGCGCGCGTCAGCTCCTGGGTGAGGACCGGATCGACCACACGCCCAAGAACGAAAAGATCGATCTGACGGTGGGCAATGCGTTCGATATCGTGGCCGAGCGCGTCCGGACCGACAGCCAGAAGCTGGCCGCCAACCTGTACCGGACCACCTTCGCGATCACCATTCGCAACCATCGCCAGGAGGCGGTGACGGTCGAGGTGCGGGAGGCCGTCGGCGGTTTCTGGAGCGTGGTCAAGGAGTCGCTCGCCCACCGCAAGATCAACGCCAGTGAACTGGCCTTCGACGTCCCGATCCCGGCCGACGGCGAGACGGTCCTGACGTATACGGTCGAGGTAAAGTACTAGCGACCGGCTCCGCGGCGCGCACCGGACCGGATCTGCTGGAGGCGCCGCTTCAGCGGGGCGTTGTCCGGCTGGATCTCCAGGGCCCTCTCCAGGGCCCTGATTCCTTCTTCCTGCTCGTTGTTCTGCACCAGCACGATCCCGAGATTGGCCCAGGCCTCGAACCGCCGCGGATCGATCGCCACCGCCCGGCGGAACTGGCCGATCGCCGTCGCGGGCTTGCCGAGCCTCACCAGGCATACGCCGGCATTGAGCGCCGACCCGGCCAGGCGGGGATTGGTCGCCAGCGCTGCCTGGAACTGCTCCAAGGCTTCGTCCGTGCGGCCGCTCTCCAGCAGGAGGTTGCCGAGATTGTGCCGCAGGGTGGGATGATCCGGCCGCCAGGCCAGCCCACGGCGCAGCGCGTCTTCCTGGCCGCGCGTGTCGGCGGCGAAACCGAAAAGAGTGGCGGCGGCCAGGCACAGGTCGGCCTGGCGCGCGTCCGGACCGGCCCGGTCGGCCCGCCGGCCGATCTGTTCGACGAGGGTTACGGCATCGCGCTGGAGCATCGCGGTGTCAAGATCGGGTACCGGCGGCGCGGACGGGGAGGCGGTACGGGTGTCCGGCGGTACGAAGAGAAGGCCACCGGCCCCGGCGGCAGCCAGTTGCCACCGGGCCGAAGCCAGCAGCTTCCGCGCCAGCGGTGCGAACGCCGTCCCGGCGGTGGCCAGGCAGACGGCCTCGACCCGGCGGCTGGCCAGCAGTCCCAGGGCCTGATCATCGGCCCGCCTGATCCGGACAAACTCCGCCCACAGTTCGGGCGAATAGGCTTCCGTGCGGCCGTCGATGTAGATCTTTCCGGGGCGCTGGGCCAGGAGGTACGCTGCCGCGTCGATATTCGCGAATAATCTCGCCGGAGGCCGGGTTTCCAGCTCCCGCGCCGCGGTCCGGGGGTAGGCCGCGGGTGTCAGACCGGCGCCAAAGCGACGGCCGACACCTTCATGGAGATAGAACGCATCGCTGATCACAGCCGGCCACAGCAGAGCCGGGACCACCAGCAGAACCAAGATCCCCGTCCCGGCCCTGACCGCGGTGGGAATTCTCAGGCAAGCCTTCATGAAACCGGTCGGCGGCAAGGATCGCGCATACCCCGTGTAAAGGAGCATCAGCGACAGACCGAACACCCCGACGCTGCGCTGATTGGTCCAGGCGGCGACCGCGGCTGCGCCGAACACCGCCAGCCGCAGCAGACTGACCCGGCCCCAGGTCAGGGCGATCCAGACCAGCCCTCCGCCCAGACCGACCCAGTAACACTGCAGGGTCAGCCCCAGCGAGTTGGGCGTCTGCATCAAGGGGACCAGTTCGGAGATGGTGCGGCCCATGTCGACCTTCGCCGCGGAGAACTGCCCCAAGGCCCGCAGGGGGAACAGGAGACCGTGGACGCCGTTGGGCGTCAGGGCGATTGCTGCCATGACCAGCACGAGCACCACCATGCCGTTGCGGAGCAGGACGCCGCCGGTCCGGAAGTGTCGCTCGGATCCCCGGGCCCCGGTGGCAAAACCGGGGGTCACGGGTTGGATGACGGCCAGGACAAGGGCCAGGAGGACAAGACCGGGCACGATGCTCACGAAGCCGTGGAACTGGGCCCACACGATCGTCAGCAGCAACAAGCGCCCGGCAGGTCCCCGCGGATCGACAGCGGTGCGCAGCCAGGGCGGACCCAGCTCGCGCCGCCGCGCGGGATCCGGGTCCAGGTGGCATGCTGCTTCGATCAGGCGGACGGCAGGTATCAGAAGAATGTAGGAGACAAGTTCGGGACGAAGTGTCAAACGCGGCCACAGCAGCAGGAGCCCGCCGGTGCAGGCCAGTGCCAGCCCCACGGCGGAATCGATCCGGGTCCGGCGCAGTATTCCGTCACCGCCCAGGAGTGAGCCCATGACCAAGAAGGTAAGGACCAGTCGCAGGACGTTCCAGCCCTGGACATCCGCGTCGACCGCGGCCGTCGCCGGTGGTCCCGTCCAGGCAGTCAACACCTGGAACAGCCACTCGTGATTGAGCCACGGATGTCCCGGCTCGGTAAATGAATAGTGGTTGGTCCGCAGCCAACCCCCGCCGTCGAGCAGGTCGGTACCGGCGCGGAGGTGGAACCAGATATCCAGATCAACCAGGCTGTGCCAGGCGAACAGTCCGGCGGTGACCACAGGAATCGCGAGCAGGACCAGGGGCCAGCGGCTGTGCGGCCCCGTCGATGGCTTCATCCCTCCGCCAGGCGGTGTCATGGCTGGGCTCCGTTGGTGGATTTGCATTCGGTGCCGACGTGGGGGCATCATATCGGAAAGGTCCGGGGGCGTCTAACCAATCCCAGGATTTCGCCGCTATTGAGAATATTTTCTTTGACAAAGTGACTCCGGCAACAAGGGGTACTGTGACAAAATGTCCGAAAAACAAGTGTGAACGTATCCTGTTAATGGAAAAACAGCATTCGCAATTTATAAACTGTTGTATTCATGCAAGAAGCGCGACCGGAGGAAAGTTGCCGCTCGGGGTTCCAGCGGGTACGGATATTGTAATAGGGGAGGTAACGGTCTGCCCCCACCGAGCAACTTGAAGGACCCTAGGGTTGGCCTCAAAAAATCGAAGAGGCTGATTTTCAGGAGAGGAAATAGAACATGGCCAGGCAAAAAATGACGAGCGCGGCCAAAGAAGCCAGGACCAAGGCCCGGACCCGGGCCAAGAGCAAGCGTTCGGCCAAGGTCGCAGGCGATGTGGCTGCCCCGGCCGCACAGTTGATGAGCAACCTGGATCTCTACTTCCAGGAAGTGAAGGCCTATTCCCTGTTGACGCGTGACGAGGAATGCGAGTTGGCGCGGGGCATCCACGCCAATGACAGCGAGAGCCTGCACAAGCTGGTCAAGGCGAACCTGCGTTTCGTGGTCTCGATCGCCAAGGAATACGCCCACTACGGCGTGCCCCTGGAGGATCTGATCAATGAAGGCAACCTGGGCCTGCTGAAGGCTGCCCAGCGCTTCGACGAGACGCGCGGCTTCAAGTTCATCTCCTATGCGGTATGGTGGATCCGGCAGTCGATCCTGGCGGCCCTGGCCAACCACAGCAAGATCGTGCGGATGCCCCTGAATCGGGCCCGGGTTCTGAACCAGATCAAGAAGGCCAGCGGCGAGTTGCAGCAGAAGCTGCGGCGTAAGCCCGAGCCCGAAGAGATCGCCAAGGTCCTGGGTCTGTCCGTGGACGAGGTCCGGGACACCCTGCCTCTGATGCAGGACAATTTCTTCCTGGACGATTTCGTGGGGAACGACGAAGACAGCACCTATCTGGACTTTCTGGAAGATACCTCCAGCGCCGGTCCCGACAACAAGGTCATGGACGATGACCTGAACCAGAGCATCGGGCGCATGCTGGGTG
Organism: Candidatus Krumholzibacteriia bacterium; assembly: GCA_942492615.1. Taxonomy (GTDB): domain Bacteria; phylum Krumholzibacteriota; class Krumholzibacteriia; order LZORAL124-64-63; family LZORAL124-64-63; genus CALOFL01. Next base: position 183,221 of record CALOFL010000013.1, on the reverse strand, counting down.
ACCTGAAGGAACGCGAGGCCAAGGTCCTGCGTCTGTACTACGGTCTGGGTTCCGATCAGGAGATGACCCTCGAAGAGATCGGTCAGATCATGGGCTTGACGCGCGAACGGATCCGCCAGATCAAGGAAGAGGCCTTCGACAAGATCCGTTCCAGCAAGGCTTTCAAGTACATGCTCGACTACGCGGAAGAGACGCGGGTCTGATCCGGGTTCCGCGCGACGAGGCTACAGCGGACGCAGTTTGATGAGCAAGGCGAACGTGGAAGGGTTCCGGTGGCACCGGGGCCCTTCTTTTTTGGTTCTCAGGGCGCGTCGAGTTTGACCGCACCGGCGGAAGCCTCCTGGAGCAGTTCGCTGAAACGGCGCCACGTCGAGTGGGGCAGCCACACGCGCCAGGCTACCGCCTCGGCATAGGTTTCGGCGCGCACTTCGCCTCGGCACAGCTGCAGGTACCTGGTGACGGTCTTCTGGTGGGCGTAGGGGAAACTGAGGCTGAATTCCCGGCCCTCCAGGACGATCCGGGTTACCGCGGCGGTCAGCGCCTCGTCGGCCGCCTGTCCATAGGCGCGACCCAGACCGCCGGTGCCGAGTTTGACGCCACCGAAATACCGCACCACACCAACGACCACCTGCGTCAGATCCGCCCGCACGATCGCGGTGAGAATGGGCTCGCCGGCGGTGCCTCCGGGCTCGCCGTCGTCGTGCTTCTTGTCCCGGTAGGGAGCTTGGCGGCCCAGGCGCCAGGCATAGGCCACGTGCCGCGCGTCGTGGTGGTTGCGTCTCAATTCGTCCAGGAAACCGTTGGCGGCGGACTCGTCGGCAACCGGTGCGGCGTAAGCCACGAAGCGTGAGCGCTGCACCTTGATCTCTGCTGTCGCCGGACCGGCGAGCGTCCTGAATGAATCACGGGGCCCGTTTTCCGCCGGAGGCGGGGGATCTTTCACGGACATCAGCAATACCTCGAGCGGTGGCCGAATTGTGGCCAGGTGGCACGCGCCAGGGATCGGGGTGGGCGCCTGTCAGGATGCCACCGACGGCCATGCCTGGCTAACTTGCACGACGGAAACCGTTTATGGGTTCTGAAATTCATACGCGATGGCACTTCCCTTGCATGTTCCGTTGGGTTGAACGCCGGCAACGGCGGCAGGTTGGTGATTCTTGCACCCGGCCGGAGGTCGATCTTGACAGCAACAGGTTATCCGATGAAAGCGTGCGGGACCAGCCTGGTCTTGGCCGTTTGCCTGTGGCTGTGCAGCTTTCCGGGTGGTCAGTGCCGGGCTCAGGAGTCCCTGGCCGACGGCAACCCCCGGCTCACGCCGCCGCGGTCACACCTGGGCGAACCGTTTGCCGGCAAGATCTTCCTGGCCGGTCATGTCGCGGCCGGGAGCGGGTTCCGGGATCATGAACCGCGACTCGGGTGGGGGGGTGCTCTCATTTTCCGCCCCGGTTCGACCTTGAACATCTTCGACGGGCTCTTCGACTGGAACGCCGGGATGGTCCTTCAGGGGGACTATCTCGAAATTGCCGGCGACGGCCGGCATCATGTCCTATGACCTGATCCTACGGCGCTATTTTGCGAATCGAGGCGACCGTGAGGTCGAAGTACGCCTGTTCCTGGGTGCCGGCAGCGGCGTCAGCGACATCCGCCATCCCGCCGATTCAGGCGAAGTACCGGAGGACGCCTGGTCCCTGCTGGTCGAAGGCGGTCAGGAGTGGCATTTCAAACCCCGTTTCCACCTGTTCATCAAGGGGCAGTACCGCTGGATGATCAACAGCGGCCGCACGTTCGGTACCTGGACCGCGATGGCTGGCATGGGATTCGTTCTGCCCTGACATTTCAGGAACTGCATGACCCGGCCGGGCGTTTGGGGTATATTGCCAGAGCCACCCCCTGAACATCGTTCTGTCCCGCCGGTGGCGGGCCCACCGTCCCTTCCCGAGGTGCTTCATGACATACTCGAATCCGCTCAAGTTAAATCATTGTCGTCAGGTGTCTTTACGTGTGCTGCTCGCCCTCGCGCTGGCGATTCCTCTGGTTGCGTCTGCCCTGGTCGCGCCGGTCCAGGCTCAGAATGAAATCAACTACGAGCACTACCGTGCCTTGGCCCGCGCCAGCGACCGCATCGATCACATGACCAAGTTCGAACCTCTCAACGGCGAAGCCGGGATGTTCATCGCGCTGGCCGAGCGTTTCGGGACCGTTCAGGTCGCCCGCGTGACCGCCAGAGGCGTCGAACGCGTCTGGAAGAGCATCCAGCTGAGCGGCGTACCCGAGGAGGTGCTGGTGGCGGACCTGCAGGGGGACGGGTTCGACGATTCCCTTGTCTGCCGGACCAGCAACGGCAAGGTGTATGTCTGGTCGCTGGACGGCTACGGCCTGATCTGGGAATCCTTGCCCAGCGAGTACCGGGATTCCGTGTTTCACGACCGCCAACATGGACGAGGATCCGGCCAGCGAGATCGTGCTGCTGGCGGACCGCCGGATCGTCTACATCGACGGCGTCACCTTCAACAAGGAGTTCACCAGCATCAGCAACTACGAGGCGACGCAGATGCGCTGCGGGGATGTCGATGGGGACCAGCGGGTCGAGGTTGTGCTGAATTCCGGTCAAGTGGTGGATTCGGTCTCGGGGGAACTGGAGTGGGAGGACGAGCCGTTCTTCGAGAAGATCGAGCTGCTGGACATCGACGGGGACGGCATGCCCGAGATCCTCACCGAGCCCCTCCAGGGCGGCGCGCTGAAGGTCTTCGACGCCGACTACCGGTCCGAGGTGCGATTCCAGTAGGGATCAGGCTGACCCTCACGCAACGGGCCCGGATCCGCCAGGATCCGGGCCTTTGTTGCGTGCTCATTCGGCAGACGCTCAGCGGATGCTCTTCATGATCTCGAGCATCTCGTCGGCGGGCTTGAAGCCCACCGAACGGCCCAGCAGAACCTCGCCGCGGCTGTCGATGAAGATGACCCGGGGCAGGCCGGGGACCTGGAATTCCTCCTTGATCGCCGTCATCTCGTCGTCGTCGGGAGCGGTGGCGTCGATCTTGATGGTCACGAAACGCTGCGATTCGGCGACCACCGCCGGGACGTTCCAGACGAGCTTGTCCAGCTTCTTGCAGTAGACGCACCAGGTCGCCCAGAAGTCGATCATCACCGGCTTGCCGGCCGCCTTGGCCTCGGCGCGTTTCGCGTCCAGGAAGGCCTGCACGTTTTCCCCGGTGTGGATCATGGTCCACGGGACCTTCGCCGGCAGCAGGCGCGGCGTCCGCGACGGCGGTCGCGGTCACCGGTTCCGCCGCCCGGCCAACAGCCACGGTGGCGGGTCCGGAGGCGTCGCGTGCCAGGCCAGCCAGCGGCGAGGGCATCAGGAATCCGTGCATCAGGAAGGAGCCCAGCCCAGCAGGAACATGCCGGCGACGAAGACCACCAGGCCCAGGCCCTTGCGGGCGCGAGCCCACCAGCGGGCCTCCGGCGGCCAGCGAGTCGAAGGCGCCCATGAAGACGGCCGTGAGGATGGCGGTCACGCCCACCAGGGGATAGAAGATGTGCTCGGGCAGCACCTGCCGGGCCGGACGAAATAGAAGGCCATGGCCACCAGCAGCAGGCCCATGCCCTTCTTGACGGTATCCATCCAGCCGCCGCTCTGGGGCATGGACCCCAGCAGGGCCGGGAACGTGCCGACGCCGATGAGCAGCAGACCCATGCCGATGCCGAAGGTGAACAGGGAGAAGAAGCCCCAGCACCCAGTTGCCGGTGGTGGCCACCCAGACCAGCAGCGCCGCCAGGAAGGGCCCGACGCAGGGCGAGGCCACCAGGCCGGCGACCATCCCCATCGCGAAGACACCGAACAGCCCGCCGCGGTTGGAACCGCCCGGTCCTTGCAGGCGGTCGCGCAGGAAGGCGGGCGCCTGCAGTTCGAAGGCGCCGAACATGCTGAAGGAGAGGGCGACCAGCAGCAGGGCCATGGGAATGAGCACGGTCGGGCTCTGCATGAAGGCGGTGATGCCGCTGAAAACCGTCGCGCTGAGCGCCCCGAGGATGGCGTAGACCAGGGCCATGCCCACCACATAGGTCACCGACATGACCAGTCCGTGCAGGGCGCCCTTCTCCTGGCTCTGGGCCCCGATGACCGCCAGCGTGATGGGGATCATCGGGTAGATGCAGGGGGACAGGCTCATCAGCAGGCCGAAGCCGAAGACCACGACCAGGAACAACGGCAGGCCGCGGCGGTCGATGAAGTCGGTGATCTTGTCGGCGGACCATTCCTCGCCGTAAGCCGACTCGGCCATGGTCGCGCGTCCAGAGTCCCGGTTCGACGGCACCACCGGAAGTGGCGGCCGAAACGGTGACCTTCAGTTCGAAGTCGGTCGCTGCGATGTCCGGAGGCACCGGGGCTGCCCATTCCAGCCGGACGGGGCCTTCGTAGGCGGCCTGGTCCGCGGCAGAGGGCTGCGTCTGGATGACCAGCGGGTAGGGCTCGTCGAGAACGCGCGCCTCACCGGTGTCCACGGTCACCGCCAGCCCGGCAACCAGGATGCGTTCGCCCGGTGCCGGAGTAATGACGATGTCGAGAACCAGTTCCTTGCCGATTTCGGCCAGCTCACTGCGGGGGAGCACCTGTACCTGAACGGGCGCCGACAAGGACGAGCCGGCCAGCAGCGCGAGGGAAAGCCCCAGCAGGACGCCTGCCAGCCACGTTGGTTTGATTCCGGTGCAGCTCATCATCGTGAAGCAACCTCGTTCGTCAGTAGCGGAATGACCCCGCCGGTACGGCGGCGGAAGGGATCCTGGGAACTATACGAAGATATATGCCGATGACAAGCGTCGGTTCCGCATCCGGGCGCGGTGGTTGCAATGCGCGGGACTTTTTCCCACATTATGGGCATGACCGGCGGGCCTGGACCCGCCGGCCCGTCTATCAGCGCCCCGTGGAACCAGAACCGGAAGGACCTGTTGTGAGCAGTTTGCCCCTCAAGATAGCGACCCTGATGATCGTCCTGCTGACAGCCGCCGTCGCTGGCGGATGTTCCTCTGACACCGGTGAAGCCGTTGGCGACGCCTCCCAGGCAGCAGGAGCGGTCCGGACGGCCGCCAAGGGCGGCCAAGGTGGGCAATGGGCGCCCGACTTCGACCCTCGAAACGCCTCGACGGCGGCACCCTGCCTTGTCGAGCCTGCGCGGCAAGGCCGTGATCGTCGATTTCTGGGATACCTGGTGCCCGCCCTGCATCAAGGCGCTGCCCCACCTGCAGGAGTTGAGCGTCACCTACGGCGACGATCTGGTGGTCGTGGCGGTGGCCCTCGGACGTGAGGGCGAGGACAAGGTCCGCGCCTTCACCCGCGAAGCAACGGCCTGACCTTCGAGATGGTCCTGTTCGACCAGGACACGCATCTGATCCAGGAGTTCGGCGGGATGCAGAGCATTCCGACCACCTTCCTGATCGATGCCGATGGCGTCATCCGCAGAAGTGGGTCGGCGCCTATCCCAAGGCCGCGTACGAAACGGCCGTCAAGAAGGCTCCTAAGTATCGGCAACACTGGACCGGACACGTGATCGTCCCTGTCCGGCACTTCAATCCGGAGGGAACGCCGTGCTGCAGTCATTTTTCTGGTCGGGATCGCCGGCGCCGCCGGCGCGGTATCGCGCTACGGCGTCGGCCTGCTGGCCGAGCGTTCGCTCGGCGAGCCATTTCGCCTTCGGCACCCTGCTGGTGAATGTCCTGGGATGCCTGGCGCTGGGTTTCCTGCTGGAGACTGGATCGCGGCACCGACCTGGTCACCACTCCGCTCCGCCTGCTGGCTGCGGTGGGGTTCCTGGGCGCTTTCACGACCTTCTCCACCTTCGGCTACGAGACCCTCCGCTATCTGCAGGACGGGGCGCCGCCACCTGGCCCTGCTCAACGTCACGGCCAATCTGGTCCTGGGGTTGGGGCGGTGTGGGTCGGCTGGTGTGGTGGCGCAGGTGGCCTGTGCCGGTCGTTTGATTTCCTGCGCGGACTATCTGATTGGCTGTTTTGGGCAAAAAAAAGCCCCTGGCTGTGGCGTAGCCCGCAGCCAGGGGTCAGAACGCGTGGGTCATTTTCTCAACCACCAAAAGAGATCGATCAGGGACAAGCCGATCACGAAATACATCTCGGGTGCCATTTCGATCCCCCCTTTCCTGTCAGGGGTGAAGTTACAGGGACCTCCTGGACATCGGCCGCCGCGACGGGGAACTTTAGGGAATCCTGGTCCCGGTTGAACTCCATGGCATCGACCGGCGTCCCTGTACCTTGAGCAAGAAGGGGGCCTGGGAGCGTGCAATTATTCCAAGTGTTTTATTTCCAGTATGATAGCTGTCTTGTCGTCAGATCTTTCTTCGCCCCCGAAGGCGTTCACGGTGGAAAAATCGTTGCGAGAAGGCGCGACGGGCGAGGCCTCGAGTTGTTCTGGACCAGATCCAGCAGGCGCGTCCAGTGTCGTAGAAGTCCCCGGCGGGGTTCGTGGCTTCGGTCAGCCCGTCGGTGTACAGAAAGACGCGGTCACCGGGTCTGAGCTCGAGGGATCCTTCGCGGTAGCGGTGGCTCCGGTCGACGCCGAGAACTGGCCCGCCTTTCTTGAGCCGCTGGCGATAGGAACTGCCGGGGCGGATGAGGACCGGGGGGTCCATGCCCGCGTTGCAGTAGGACAGCAGCCCGGTCGCAGCCTGCCAAATTCCGAAGAAGAAACAGATGAAGGCCCCGTCGGAGACCAGCTTGGTCACCGCCGGATTGAGCCGTGCGACCACCTCGTGCGGAGTCGCGCCGGCACGTGCCTCCTGGCGGAAGGCCACCCGGAACGAGGTCATCATCAGGGCGGCGGGGATACCCTTGCCCGATACGTCGGCGATGGCGAAGGCGAGCGTTCCGTCCGGCAGGGAGAAATAGTCGAAGTAGTCGCCGCCGACCATCCGGCAGGGTTCGTTGCGCCCGCAGATGACGGCTGCCCCGGTGTCGAGCGGACCGGTGGGCAGCAGGCGCGACTGGATCTTGCGGGCGACCTGCAGTTCGGTCTCGAGGCGGCGGGTCTCCAGGCTTTCCTGATAGAGCTGCCGGCTCTCGACCTGCGAGGCGGCCTGCACGGCCACGGCGCGGAGATTGGCGAGGTCCTCCTGGCTGTAGAGCTCGCCGCTGCTCTTGGGGCCGAAACCCATGAAGCCCAGGAGCCGGTTGCCGCTGACCATCGGCACCAGGAGCTGGGCCCGCAGGCGGGTCAGGATGTTGAGGGAATCCGCATCGGTTTCCCCGGAAAAAAGGAGGTCCTCGATTTCCTCGGTGAATACCGGGCGCCGGATACGATCGAGGAGGATACCCAGTCCGCTGGTGCGCGGGAGCGTCAAAGCCTGTGGTGCGGATCCGGGGGGCGCCTGATTCCCCGGTACCGGATCGGCCAGTCGCGCCCGGAAATGGTCCTCGTCACCGGACGCACCCAGGAACAGGGCGAAACTGGTCGGCCGGAACAGGTTCTCCAGGCTGAACAGAAGCGTGGAGATGACCTCCTCCGAGTCGATCAGCCCCGCCAGGCGGTCGGCCAGGTGGGCCATGGCCTGCCGGTTGGCCCGTCGCGCGGGGTAGAAGGTCCGGTCGATCCAGCCCTGGGCCAGACGCCTGACAGGCATGACCGCCAGACTGCTGGCGGCCATCAAGCCCAGCAGGACCGGCGTGGCCGACGCCTGGAACACATCGCTCAGCAGGGCGCCGAGGATAAGCACGATTCCCAGATAGGCCAGCACGACCAGCAGCGTGACCAGACCGTAGATCAAGCCCACTCTCACGACGAACGCCTTGTCGAGGGCCCCGTATCTCATGATGGCCAGTCCGAAACTTGCCGGTACCAGCAGCAGTGACAAAGCGAGATACTGGAGATGCGGCAGGCTGGTATCCGGTGCGAGATTGCTCAGGAGAGTGCCGGCAAAAAACGGCACCAGGCCGCCGATGAGACCCACCAGGATGACCTTCATCTTGGTCTGCTGGATGGGCCGGTCGCGGCGCAGGACCTTGCGGGCGAAAATCACCAGTCCGGCGAGGAAGTAGCCGAGCATGTAGACCAGAGCGACTGCTTCCAGCACCATTTCGGAGCGGCTGCCGACAGGCACTCCGAGCAGTTCGTATCCGGCCGCGACGAGGAACAGCAGCAGTCCGGGAAACAGGAGCAACCGCAGGGTCCGGCCGCGACGGGTTCCCTGACGGCTGCGCCCGGGGAACAGCAGGAAAAAGCGCAGGAAGAATGCCGGCAGCATGAACTGGAGCAGATTGCGCAGGTATTCCTTCGCGGTCATGTAGGCCACGTAGTCGATGTCCGGAACGTCCAGGAGGAAGAATGCGAACCCGAAGCAGAGACTGAAGAAATTCCGGGCCACCGGGTCGACCCGGCGCAGGAGAACCCACCAGCCGATCATCAGGAAGGCCAGGCCCGCCACCCACAGGCTGTAGCTCTTGATCAGTGTGGCCTGTGACGGTCGGACAGGCTGGACAACGACGGTCAGATCCTGGAAACCGCGCGCAACCGTCAACGAGACCGGAGCGTGGGAAAAATTTCCCGAAACGGCGGCATAGTATTCGGACATCGAGGCCACCGCGCGACCGTTGACGGCCAGGACCCGGTCCCCCTGCAGCAGCCCCGCACCGCTGGCCGGGCCGGCCGGAAGCACCTGGAAGACCTGCAGGCGGTGGACGGAAAACCCCAACTCGGGCTTCTGGGCGATCTGGATGGCGACCGGAATGGTCAACAGAAGCAGGAGGGGGGCCAGGACAAACAGGCCGCCGAGGCGCGTCAATCGTTCGAACGTGTTTTCCCGGTAGACGGTGAGTTCCTTCATGCCATCCCCTGGTTGCTGAGCGCGAGTCGGCAGTCATCATACCACACGCTTGCGGGGCGGGAGAAACAAACCGGCCGCCCCGAGGGAGCGGCCGGTTTATGGAGGCAGAGAAACGTGAACTAGCGGTACAGGGCCTTCACCCCGCCCCAGCTCTCGTTCTCGATCGCCACGGCGCAGTCACCGTTGATGGTGGAGACCGGGATGTCCGGTCCACCGGTGGCCTGCCGCAGCTCCTTGATGGTGCTGGGATCCGCACCATCGAGATAGGCGGGTACCCGGTTAGGCAGGGAGTGGAAACGGATTCCATCGATGAAGAAGTTGACCGGAGCACTGGTATCCGAAATGAAGATATCCAGAACCGCGATCACGATCGCCGGGAACTTGTACGGATTGATCTGCGGCTCGGTAATGCCGACGATGTACTCCGGCGGCGTACCGACGTTGACCGTCTGTCCGATGAGGTCGAAGTTCAGCAGGAAGGCGGGGCCTTCCATGGTGACCTCGGCTTCCCAACCAAAAACGCCCTGGGGGCTGGTCGGGTGCGTGATCACGACGTAGGCCACATTCGGACCGACATCCATCGAGACGCAGTTGGAGCAGGCACAAGGATCGAAGTACACACCGATGCCGTCGTCATCCGGATCGAGCTGGGCAAAGGCGCTCCCCGATACCAGCGCGGCCGCAAACAACACAAGAGCAATTTTCTTCATGCTATCCCCAATCAACTAAGGTTGTATGAACGGGCGAGACTACGTTGCTTCATGACCGTACCCCAATTCCGCGGCATTTTAAAGTAATAATTTTGGGAATTGGACAACATATTGATCTTGCCAACACGTTGTTTTGATTATGTGTGTCGCAAATTGCTTAATTATAACGTTTTTGGGATATTATAGTCACAATATAGGTTTTTCCCTGAGAACTTCGGATGGCGGGAGCACGCGTGAGGCATTTCTCTCCCGTTGCTCTGCGCGAAAGCAGGTGTTAGATTTTCCCACTCGTTTGGTCGAGACGATCGTATACCAACCCAGCGACGGTCCAAGGGGCCCGGGAGTCCAGCCTTGAATGATATCCGGAATCTGTCCCAGTATGCGCCGCGGGGTGTCGAGGAGAAGTGGTATACCGCCTGGGAAGAGGCCGGCCTCTTCAGTCCGGACGAAACCCGCGACGGCGACCCTTTTGTGATCACGCTGCCCCCGCCGAACGTGACCGGGATCCTGCACATGGGGCACTGTCTGGGCAATTCGATCCAGGATACCCTGATCCGCTGGGCCCGGATGCGCGGTCAGCCGACGCTGTGGGTACCGGGAACCGACCATGCGAGCATCGCCACCGAACAGATCGTCTCGCGGCAGTTGACCGCCGCCGGTCTGGACAAGCGGGAAATGGGACGTGATGCCTTCCTGGAACGGGCCTGGGCCTGGAAGGAGACGACCCACGGCCGCATCACCCAGCAGATCCGCCGGTTGGGCTGCTCCCTCGACTGGGAGCGGGAAGCGTTCACCATGGACGAGGCCCGCAACCGGGCGGTGACCGAGGCTTTTGTCCGCCTGAAGGAAAAAGGACTGATCTACCGGGACCTGTACCTGGTGAACTGGTGTCCCCACGATCTGACGGCGATCAGCGACGACGAGGTCGAATACCGCGAGGTGGAGGGGCACCTGTGGCATATCCGCTACCCGCTGGCCGACGGATCGGGTCAGGTCACGGTCGCGACCACGCGGCCCGAGACCCTGTTCGGCGATACGGCCGTCGCCGTCCACCCGCAGGACCCCGACCGTAGGCATCTCATCGGCCGCATGGTCAAGCTGCCTTTGACCGACCGTGAGATTCCTATCATCGGCGATCACCATGCGGATCCGGAAAAGGGAACCGGCTTCGTGAAGATCACGCCGGCCCACGATCCCAATGACTTCGAGGTGGGCCGCCGCCACGACCTGCCCCAGGTGATCTGCATGACGCCGGCCGGTCTGATGAACGAGAACGCCGGCCGGTTCGCCGGGCTCAGCAGTCAGGAGGGCCGCCGGGCCGCCGTGGCGGCGCTGGAAGAAGAAGGGCTGCTGGAAAAGGTGGTCAAACATGTCCACCAGGTCGGGCATCATGATCGCTGCGGCTCGGTGATCGAACCCTACCTGTCGCGCCAGTGGTTCCTCAGGATGGAGGAACTGGCCGGACCGGCGATCAAGGCCGTCGACGACGGTGAGATCACGCTCTTTCCCGATCGCTGGCTGGGTGTCTACGACAATTGGATGGGCAACATCCGCGACTGGTGCATCAGCCGGCAGCTCTGGTGGGGGCACCGCATCCCGGTGTGGTATTGCGACGGTTGCGAAGAGGAGATCGCGGCCCGTCAGGCGCCCGCTGCGTGCCCGGCCTGCGGCAGTGGGACCCTGCGGCAGGAGGAAGACGTGCTGGACACCTGGTTCAGCAGCTGGCTGTGGACTTTCTCACCGCTCGGTTGGCCGGACGAGACCGCCGACCTGAGCGCCTACCATCCGACCAGCGTCCTGGTGACCGGCCCGGACATCATCTTCTTCTGGGTCGCCCGCATGATCATGGCGGGCTATGAGTTCACCGGCGAAAAGCCATTCGCCGAGGTGCTGTTCCACGGGATCGTCCGGGACGAAGAAGGCCAGAAGATGAGCAAGTCGCTGGGCAACAGTCCCGATCCCATCGACCTGATCGACGAGTACGGTGCCGACGCACTGCGGTGCAGTCTGGTCATGCTCACGCCGACCGGCCAGGACATCTTCTTCAGCGAGTCCACGCTCGAAGTCGGGCGCAATTTCTGCAACAAGATCTTCCAGGCCACCAAACTGGTGCTCGGGATCTGGGACGAGGCGGGTCTGCCGGGACGCGGCGAGACGGACCCGGCGCCGCCGCGGGAGCTGGATACCGGGACGCTGATCGAACCGTTGCTGTGGGAGCGAGATCCGGCCGGGGCGCTGGCGCAGTTGTGGGACGGGATTTTCGGCGGACCGCTGCCGGTCGCCGTCAGCGGGGATTCTCTCGAGCTCGAGGATCTCTGGATGCTCGGACGCCTGCTGGACACGGTGGCCCAGTGCGACGCGAACATGAAGCGTCGCCGCCTGAATGATGCCACCTACGATGTCTTCAACTTCTTCCGGCATGAGTACTGCGATTGGTACCTCGAAGCGATCAAGTCGCGGTTGAGAGACGACGCCAACCGGGGTCCGGCCCTGGCTGTGGCGGTTGTCGGCCTTGGCCTGTGTTACAAGCTGCTGCACCCGGTCATGCCTTTCATCACCGAGGAGTTGTGGAGCTGGCTGCCCCCGGCGCAGGGTTTCCTGATGGCCTCCTCGTTCCCGGTCCACACCGGGGAGTCGCCCTTGCGGGAACAGTCGGGGCGGTTCGAGCAGGTGAAGGAAATCGTGGGGGTGATCCGCAACCTGCGCAATGAACTCGGTGTCCCGCCGGGCAAACGCGGCCGGGCCATCCTGCGGGTACCGACGGCGGATCTGACCGCGCCGCTCCAGGAGGTCTCATCCCTGATCGTGCTGCTGGCCAAGCTGGAGTCAGTCGCGGTCGTCTGCGGCGGTGACGACCCGGCCCCGGCCGGCGCCGGCCTGGCAGGCACCGTCGAGGTTTTCCTGCCCATGAAGGGGCTGGTGGACCTGGACAAGGAGCGGGCCCGCCTCGAGAAGGAACTGGCGACGATCACCGGCTGGATCAAGGGTTGCCGGGCCAAGCTGGGCAACGCGAAGTTCACGGCCAACGCGCCCGAGCAGGTTGTCCAGCAGCAGCGGGACCTGCTGGTGGAGAACCAGGCCAAGGCGGAGAAACTCCAGGAGCGTCTGAATGGCCTGGGTTGACGGACCCGGCGGACTGCCGGATCCTGTACCGACCGAAATGAAGCGAGCCCACGACGGGGAGGAACGGCGATGAATGACATTCCCCTGTTGAGGACGCCGGGCGAACTGCTCAGCCAGGCCAGGCTCGAGCAGTCCCTGACCATGGACGAGTTGTCCGAACGGACGAAGATTCCGCCACCGGTGCTCGAGGCGCTGGAAAAGGATGAATACCACAAGATTTCCGGACCGCTCTACATCAAGAGTTTCCTGCGGACGTGCGCGGTGGACCTGGGGATCGATCCCGGACAGGTCCTGGACCTCTACAACAAGTTCGCGGGCGAGGCGCAGGCTTCATCGCCCGGCCAGGAAGCCGTCTGGCGGGACGAGGTCGAAGTGAGCCATGTCGGGCTGCCGTGGCCGCGTATCATCATGGTCGCCGGAGCGGTGGTCGTGCTGGTGGGGCTGCTGTTGTTTTCACTGCGCGGCTGCGGCGATGAAACGGCACCCGGGGCTTTCGATGCGCCGGCGACGAACGAGGTTGCCGACACCGGGAACCAGCCGGCCGTCGGGTCGGGGGATTCCCTCGCCCCGGCCGGCGACGAACCGGTGCACGAATCCCTGCTGCCCAGGGACGCGGTCGGCCACCCCGACGCGGGCGCCGAGCGGTCCGCCACCGTCGCGCCGAAGCAATCGGCTCCGGCACCGGACGACACCCTGGCGCTGGGCTGGATCCTGGGCAAGGACCAGCCGGTCGGACAGAAACCGGAACCGTTGCCGGAAACTTCCGCTGCGGATGACGGGCCCCCGGCGGTGGTCGCAGATGTGCCCGCACAGACTCCGGCGGCAGCCGTTGCCGAAACCTCGCCCGCGGTGAGGCGAAGCCCGCCGGAGGCGCCGACGACCGGATCCGACGAAGCCGCCGCGGCGGCGCGCCCCCTGGTACCCGGTGACCCGACGGTCGCGTTTGCCGACGGAAAGATCTACCCAGTCGTGCTCAAGCTCATGTGCGAGGCGCCGTTGCGGGCGGACATCAAACGCGACGGGGAGAGCGCCTTCCTGGGTGCCCTCTGGCCCCACACCGGAAAACCGGCGCCGGCGGTTCCGCCCGGCGGGGTGGAGCAGGGGTGGGCCTATGCCGCTGACGGTCGCCTCGTGGTTTTCTGGGGCGCGCTCGACTACTTCAGCCTGCGCCTGGGGCAGCTGGACGGCGTGCAGGTCTTCGTCAACGGCGAGCGGCGCGACCTGTCCGGAATCAGTGCGGGCGACGAATTCCTGGTGTTCCCGCCGGCGCCGGATTCCCGGGACGGCGGCTGAGTTCCTATGGGCCTGTTCAATCTCGTTGCCCCGTTCAAACCCACCGGCGATCAGCCCGCCGCGATCGCCGAGCTGGTCAGCGAGGCCCGGAAGGATTCGCGTTTCCAGACACTGCTGGGCGTGACCGGATCGGGCAAGACGTTCACCATCGCCAACGTGATCGCCCAGCTGGATGTCCCGGCCCTGGTCTTCAGCCACAACAAGACTCTGGCCGCCCAGCTGTACGGCGAGCTGAAGGGGTTCTTCCCGGACAACGCCGTCGAATACTTCATCTCCTACTACGACTACTACCAGCCGGAAGCCTTCATCCCTGCGACCAATACCTATATCGAGAAGGACACGAGCATCAACGACGAGATCGAGCGGCTGCGCCTGCGGGCGACCAGCAGCCTGCTGGCCCGTCGCGACGTCATCGTGGTCTGCAGCGTCTCGGCGATCTACGGGGTCGGGAATCCGAAGACCTTCCGCGAGAGCATCATCGGGCTGCAGGCGGGACAGGAATTCGACCGCGATGAGCTGCTCTCGCGGCTGGTGGGTATCCGGTACAGCCGGAACGACGTCGAGCCGACCTTCGGGACCTTCCGGGTCAGGGGCGATACCGTGGAGATCCGCTCCGCCTTCGAGGAAAGGGTCCTGAAGGTGGAGTTTTTCGGCGACGAGATCGAGTCGCTCAGCTGGATCGAACCCCTGACCGGACGCACGTTGCAAGCGGTGGACAACGCGGTGATCTACCCCGCGACCCAGTTCGTCACCGACCAGAAGGGAGCCGGGCCGATCCTCGACGCCATCGGGAAAGACCTGGAGATCCGGCTGGGGGAACTGGACGAAGCGGGCAAGGTCCTCGAAGCCCAGCGGCTGGCCTCGCGCACGCGCTACGACATGGAGATGATCCAGCAGATCGGTCACTGCGCCGGCGTCGAGAACTACTCGCGGTATTTCGACAACCGCCAGGCCGGCGAAAGACCCGCCTGCCTGCTCGACTATTTCGAGGACGACTATCTGATGGTCATCGACGAGTCCCATGCGTCCATTCCGCAGATCGGCGCCATGTATCACGGAGACCGCTCGCGCAAGACCAGCCTCGTCGAGCACGGCTTCCGTCTGCCCAGCGCGCTGGACAACCGGCCGCTGCTGTTCAAGGAATTCGAGGCGATGCTGCCCCGGACCATCTTCGTGTCGGCCACGCCGGCGGACTACGAGCTGGAAAAATGCGGCGGCGTGGTCGTCGAGCAGGTCATTCGGCCGACCGGCCTGGTTGACCCGCCGGTGACCGTCCGGCCGGTCGAGAACCAGGTCGACGATCTGCTGGAGCGTATTCGCGTGGTCACCGCGCGTGGCGAACGGGTCCTGGTGACCACGCTGACGAAGAAGATGTCCGAGGACCTGACCGACTACCTGGCCCAGGCCGGGGTGAAGGTGACCTATCTGCATTCTGACGTCGCCGCGCTGGACCGCATCGAGATCCTGCGCAAGTTGCGCCTGGGGGAAAGCGATGTCCTGGTCGGCGTGAATCTGCTGCGGGAAGGGCTGGATCTGCCGGAGGTTTCGCTGGTGGCCATCCTGGACGCGGACCGCGAGGGTTTCCTGCGGTCCGAGCGGAGTCTCATCCAGACGTCGGGCCGCGCCGCGCGCAACGTCAACGGCGAGGTCGTGATGTACGCCGCCCGCGTGACCCGGTCGATGGACCTGGCCATCCGGGAAACCAAACGACGGCGGAAGCGGCAACTGGCCTGGAACAAGGAGCACGGACTGGTTCCGCGGAGCATCAGCAAGACGCGCGCGGAGATCATGCAGTCCACCGTCGCGGCGGGTGACCGCCGGAGCGAAGACAAGCCAGCCGATCCCCGGCCGTGGGAAAAGCTGATCGATCACGACATGTCGCCCCGGGAAATGGTCGTCATGCTCGAAGAGGCGATGATCGAAGCCTCCCGGAGTCTGGAGTACGAAAAGGCCGCGGCCCTGCGGGACCGGATCGAGGACCTGAAGGCGCAGTGGGGCATCGGTGTCGGTGACGGCAACGGCACCGGGCCCGAGCAGTCGAGGAGTTGACATGGCGCAGGATTACGAAGCCACTTTTCCCCGGGACGCCTGGCTGGATGACCTGGTTTCCCGGAGTATTGCCGAGGACGTAGGGGTCGGGGACGC
This sequence comes from Candidatus Krumholzibacteriia bacterium, assembly GCA_942492615.1. Classification (GTDB taxonomy): domain Bacteria; phylum Krumholzibacteriota; class Krumholzibacteriia; order LZORAL124-64-63; family LZORAL124-64-63; genus CALOFL01. The sequence continues at coordinate 167,122 of CALOFL010000013.1, read as the reverse complement.
CTCGACCGCCGTCACCGTCGGCGCCGACGTGACCGGAACCGCTGCGGTCGTCGCCCGCCAGGAAGGGGTCGTGGCGGGGCTGCCCCTGCTCGACATCCTGTTCACCGGACTGGATCCCCGCATGATCGTGACCCGCCTGGTCACCGACGGCGCCCGGGTGGCGCCGGGTCAGACCGTGGCGACGATCGCCGGACCGGCGGCCACCTTGCTGACCGGCGAGCGGACAGCGCTCAACTTCCTGCAGCATCTGGGCGGAATCGCCACCTTGACGGCCCGTTACGTCACCGCCGTCGCCGGCACCGGGTGCATGGTCCTGGATACCAGGAAGACCCTGCCCGGCTATCGCCATCTGGCCAAGTATGCCGTCCGCTGCGGCGGTGGGCACAACCACCGCATGGGGCTCTACGACCGGATCATGCTCAAGGACAACCACTGGGCCGCGGCCGAGACGTCGCTGGCCGAGCTGGTGACCAAGGCGCGGCGCCTGTATCCCGGTCTGCCCATCGAAGTCGAAGTCGACAGCCTCGATCAGCTGAAGCTGGTCCTGCCACTGCAGGTCGAGTGGATCCTGCTGGACAACTTCAGCGTCGCGGACACCTCCCGGGCGGTGGCCGTCAGGCGGGAACAGCAAAGCACGACCCTGCTGGAGTCTTCGGGCAATGTGGATCTGGACACGGTCGGCGGCTACGCCGCCGCCGGTGTCGAGGCGGTGTCCATCGGTCGGCTGACCCATTCGGCGCCGGCGCTGGACATCGGCCTGGACATGGACACGCCATGAAGCGGATCTTCGACAAGGGCACGGTGTCGCGTGACTGGTTCGGCATCGGCTCCTTTCTGCCGGGTCCGCGCTTCACGCGCGAGTCCGGCCGCCTGTTCCTGCTCGAAGCCGTCGGCAGCACCAACGCGTTCCTGCGGGGCAAGGGCGAACCGGCTCAGGGCCGGCTTTGTTCCTGGGACGGCTGGGGGTGGAAGGCCCAGGAAAGGACGCTGCTCCATCCGGTACCGGAGGCGAAGCCGGGTACGGTGGTGGTGGCCAGGCGTCAGACGGCCGGGCAAGGGCGTCAGGGACGCAAATGGGTGGATTGCGGCGGGCTTCACCTCTCGGTCGTGGTGCCGACACACCGTGCTTCCTTTGACCGGGGTTTTTCGGTCTGGGTCGGGTTGCTCACCGTCCTGGTCCTGAGGGAGGAGTTCAAGGTCGACGCCCGTTTGAAGTGGCCCAATGACATCGTTTGCGGTGACCGGAAGCTCGGCGGGATCCTGCTGGAGAAGACCGGCAGCGGTGCGGCCATGATCGTGGTCGCCGGCCTGGGGTTGAACCTGACGGCGCGGCGCGGCGATTTCCCGGCCGCCCTGCAGGAAACGGCGACAAGTATCCTGGAGGAGACCGGCCGGCCGCTGGGTCGGGGTGAGATAGCCGGTCGTCTGCTCTCGCGCGTGGAGAACGAACTCGACGTGTTCAAGGCGTCCGGGTTGGGCGCCGTACCGCCCGGCGTTGTCCCACCTGGACTGCCTGCTGGGGCGCGAGGTGACCTTGGCCGCCGGCGGCACCGAGCACACCGGCCGGGCCGTCGGCATCGATGAGGCCGGTCGCCTGCAGCTGGCGGCGCCCTCAGGTGCAATCCTCAGTTTTCACGCCGGCGATGTGCACCTGGGGCCCCTCAGGGACGGCGCCCCGGCGCCGGATCACGGTCCGGGCGACCCGGAGGTCCTGCCATGAGCTTGACGAACGTGGTCATGGATGCCGGTAATTCGCAGGTCAAGTGGGGCTTATGGTCTGGTGGCGACCAGATTCCGCGCCGCGATTCGCGCGATGAATTCGGCCTGCAACCGGCCGCGCCCGCTCCCGGTGGCCTGGTCCTGTCCGACGCCGTCGGCCGCAGACGACACCGCCGCTCTCTGCCGGGCGATCAGTGCGACGGTGGGGGATCCGTCCGGCCTGCGGGTCGCGCTCGTATCGGTGATCCCGGCGGTGGCCGCGGCGCTGGCGGGCATCACCGGCGACCTGCGCCGTCGACCGATCATACCGCCAGTCCTGCCGTTCGCGGCTGGGGGTCGACGGATCCAGCCGCCGTGGGCCCCGATCGTCTGTGCAACGTGGCCGCCGCAGCCGTCGCCGGCTTCAGCGAGCGCCCTGGTGGTGGACGCCGGCACCGCCACCACGTTCGATCTTCTGCTCGATGGTGAATTCGTGGGCGGCATGATCGCGCCAGGCATGGCTTTCGCGGCGCGGCAGCTCGGTGAGGCGGCGCCCATGCTGGAGCCGGTACCTTTCGGGCCCGCCAGCTGGGAGGTCGGCCCAGATACCGCCGCCGCGCTGACGGCCGGGGCCTGGCATACCGGTGTCGGCGGGGTCCTGGCGGCCATCGCCGGTATCCGCGCGCACTACGGTGCGTTGCCGGTGATCCTGACCGGCGGCCTGGGGCGGCACCTGGAGTCGGATATCCTGCCATATCGACCCCGACTGGACCATGCGCGGTAGCGCTTTGCTTTGCAATTTGTAAGGCATAGTCTGCCAATTTGACAGGACCGCCGTACCTAACTCACTTTCCCCCGAAATTCGCGTGAAATTCCTTGCGGGCCTGCGGCGCCCCTTTATATTCCGCATGGTTTAGCAATCAAGGGTCGCGACTGCCAAAGGGTCCGACCACCCATCTCGCCGTCGGCGAAAATATCAGAAGGAGGAAGAAGCATGGCTCTCAATATCAAGCCCCTGGCCGATCGCGTCATCGTCTCTCCCATGGCCATGGAGACCACCAAAGGCGGGATCATCATTCCCGATACCGCCAAGGAAAAGCCCCAGCAGGGCAAGATCGTGGCCGTGGGCCCCGGTTCGGTCAGCGACAACGGCGACCGGGTTAAGCCCGAGGTCAAGAAGGGTGACATCGTCCTGTACGGAAAATACGCCGGCACCGAAGTGAACGTCGACGGCGTCGACTACCTGATCCTGCGCGAGAGCGACGTGCTGGCCATTCTGGGCTAAGCCGCATCTTCCAGACAATCGGACTTTCCGCGGCGTGCTGACGACCGCGGCCAAATAAGGAGAACAGAGCAATGGCAAAGATGATCAACTACAACGAGGAAGCTCGTGATCAGCTGAAGAAGGGCGTGGACGCCCTGGCGAACGCGGTGAAGATCACGCTCGGGCCCCGGGGCCGGAACGTCATCCTGGACAAGAAATTCGGCGCCCCCCTGGTGACCAACGACGGCGTGACCATCGCCCGCGAGATCGAGCTGAAGGAGCCCTTCCAGAACATGGGCGCCCAGATGGTCAAGGAAGTCGCCAGCAAGACCAACGACGTCGCCGGTGACGGCACGACGACCGCGACCATCCTGGCCCAGTCCATGATCCACGAGGGCCTGCGCAACCTGGCCGCCGGCGCCAACCCGATGTTCGTCAAGAAGGGCATCGAGAAGGCCACCGCGGCTGCCGTCGAGAGCATCCGCAAGCAGTCCAAGCCAGTCAAGGACAGCGCGACGATCGCCAACGTGGCGGCCATCAGCGCCAACAACGACATGACCATCGGCACGATCATCGCCGAAGCGATGGAGAAGGTCGGCAAGGACGGCGTCATCACCGTCGAGGAAGCCAAGGGCACCGAGATGGAGCTGGACGTCGTCGAGGGCATGCAGTTCGACCGCGGTTACCTGAGCCCCTACTTCGTGACCAACGCCGAGCAGATGCGCGTCGAGCTGGACGATCCCTACGTCCTGATCCACGACAAGAAGATCAGCAGCATGAAGGACCTGCTGCCCATCCTCGAGAAGATCGCGCAGATGGGCCGCCCCCTGCTGATCATCGCCGAGGACATCGAGGGCGAGGCCCTGGCCACCCTGGTCGTGAACAAGCTGCGCGGCACCCTGAACATCGCCGCGGTCAAGGCGCCCGGTTTCGGTGACCGCCGCAAGCAGATGCTCGAGGACATCGCCATCCTGACCGGTGGCCGCGTGATGAGCGAGGACGCCGGCCTGAAGCTGGAGAACACCACGACGGCGGACCTGGGCACAGTGCTCCAAGGTCACCATCGACAAGGACAACACCACGATCATCGGCGGCAAGGGCAAGGGCGCGGACGTCAAGGCCCGCATCGGCCAGATCCGCACCCAGATCGAGGACACGACCAGCGACTACGACCGGGAGAAGCTCCAGGAGCGCCTGGCCAAGCTGGCCGGCGGCGTGGCCGTCATCCGCGTCGGCGCCACCACCGAGATGGAGATGAAGGAGAAGAAGCACCGGGTCGAGGACGCCCTGAGCGCCACCCGCGCCGCGGTCGAAGAGGGCATCGTCGTCGGTGGCGGCGTCGCCCTGCTGCGGTCCGCCAAGGCCATCGCGGCCCTGGACCTCGTGGGTGAGGAGAGCGTCGGTCGCGACATCGTGGCCCGCGCCGTCGAAGAGCCCCTGCGGATGATCGCCGAGAACGCCGGCATCGAAGGCTCCCTGGTCGTCGCCCGTCTGCGCGACGAGAAGAAGGCCACCATCGGCTTCAACGCCGCGACGCTGGAATACGACGATCTGATGGCCAAGGGCATCATCGATCCGGCCAAGGTGACCCGCAGCGCGATCCAGAACGCGGCTTCCATCGCGGCCATGCTGCTGACCACCGAGGCCTGCGTGGCCGACGAGCCCGAGAAGGACGGCGGCGGCGGCATGCCCGACATGGGCGGCATGGGCGGCATGGGCGGCATGGGCGGCATGGGCGGCATGATGTAGCCCGACCCTCCGTCTGCCTTCGGGAGAAGAATACCCCTCCCGGTCGTCTGGCCGGGAGGGGCTTTCTCCGTCCTCAGGACACGTTGCAGGTCGGAGACCTTGTCGGCGGTAGCGGAACCCAGCAGATGCAGCAGAACGGTTTCCGCCATGGTGTCGCAGGTCATCCGGTCCGAATTCAGGGTCAGATCGAAGTTGGCTGGGTCGCCGGGTTCGACCGCGAAGACCGTGCGGACAAAATCATCCCGGGCGCGGTCGGTTTCCTCCATGAGGGCCCGGGCTTCGGGCCGGCTGAATCCCGTGCGTTTCATGATCCGATGGAGCCTGACGTTCCAGGGAGCGATCACGCGGACCCGAACGTCCGCGCGCTCCTTGAGGATGAGATTGGCGCCGCGGCCGAGGAAGACCGCGCCACCGGCTGCGGCCAAGCTCGTGATCGTATGCTCCAGGGCGGTGCGGTATTCGTCCTTCATGAAGATCCGCCGGTTGAACACACCTTTGACCCACAACTCGGACTGACGGGCCGGCTTTTCGTCGAGCTGGGCGACGACCGCCCGGTCGAGGTTCCGGTCGCTGGCGATACGATCGACAAGAGACTGATCATGAAGATCGAGCTGAAGCCGCTGCGAAAGTTCCTGGGCGAGGGAGCGTCCGCCGCTGCCGGCAACGCGCGATACGGTGATGACCTGGCGCGGCGCGGATTCGACGGCGGAACTGTCCTCGTGGAGATATTCGCGCATCCGGTTCCAGTGGTTGATCTGGCGCAGGATCAGTTTTTCGGTCAGGGGCAACGACATCATTCGCCTCCTCGTACCGGTGCGAAGGACCGCGGTCGGCACCCGGAAAACCGTCCCGCGTGGGTTTACCCTAAAATTAGATGAAAATGCGTTATCCAACAAGGGCCCCGGCGAGGCTAGGCTTTGACCGCAGGGGGATGGTAACCTAAGATTCCCCGATGAAGATTCTTCACCTCGGCAAGTATTACCATCCCTACCTGGGCGGGATGGAAACGGTCCTGCGCAACCTGGCTGAAGGTCTGCTGGATGCCGGCTGCCAGATCAGCGTCTTGACCTCCGGTGAAGAGGGTTGGGATCAGGCGGCTTCTCTCGTCGGACCGGTAACCGGCAGCCGCGGCACGCTGGTGCGAACCTCACGCCACGGCATCCTGAACTCCCAGCCCCTCAACCCGGATCTGCTCGGTCGGCTGCGCCGCGAAATAGCCCTGCAGGGGCCGGATCTGGTCCATCTGCACCTGCCCAATCCTCTGGCGGCCCTGGCCTGGGTGACCCTGCGTGCGAGCGGCCTGCAAACCCTGCCGCCGCTTGCTGTCTGGTACCATGCCGACATCACGCGGCAGCGCTTCGGCCGTCACCTCGTCCAGCACCTCGTGGATGTCTGCCTCGAACAGGCGCGCGGCGTGTGCGTTTCCTCCCGCATGTTGGCTGCCTCGTCTCCGGTCCTGGCCCGCAGTGGCCGTTCCATCCAGGTCGTACCCTTCGGTATCGATCCTGCTCCATGGTCAGCGGTGACGCCGACGCGGGACGGGCCGTTCCTGTTCGTCGGCCGCCTGGTCCCCTACAAGGGGCTGGACCTTCTGCTGGATGCTCTGGCGGAGGTCCCGGCGGCGCGTCTGATCCTGGTGGGGGATGGGCCCGACCGATCGGCCCTGAACAAGCAGGCCGCAGCGCTCGGGATCGCGGACCGGATTCGCTTCGTGGGCTCGCTGCAGCAGGAGGGTATTGTCGATCTCATGGCCGACGCGCGGGCCCTGGTCCTGGCCAGCCGCGACGTGAGCGAAACCTTCGGCCTGGTGCAGCTCGAAGCGATGGCTGCCGGTCTGCCGGTGGTGGCCAGCGATCTGCCCACCGGCATCCGCGAGGTGGGGGTGGACGGCGAAACCTGTCTGCTTGTGCCGCCGGGTGACGCGGCAGCGCTGGCGTCGGCCATGCGGCGGCTGCAGGACGAGCCGGATCTCGCGCGGCGATTGGGTGAAGCAGGGCGGCGTCGCTTCGCTGAACACTTCACGCGCCAAGTGATGGTGGCACGGGTCCTGGAATGGTATCGGTCCCTCCTGGCCGAGACGGCCGGGGTGGTCCCATGAGTTTCGGATTCCTCGACCCGTGGCACCGGTTCCTGCCGCGCGACCCGCAGCACGTCGTGGCCCTGATGGGCTCGGGCGGCAAGACATCCCTGATGCTGGCCCTGGCCGCTCAGTACCGTGAGTGGGGTGTCCCGGTGGTGCTGACGACCACGACCCGGACCGAAGCTCTCGACGGCCTTCCGTCCTATTCCCTGGCTGCGTTGGCGGACTGCACGGAACCGCCCGCCTCCTTTTTCCTCTACGACCGGGTCGGGCCCGACGGCAAGTGGCTCGGCCTGCCGCCCGATCAGGTGGACGCCCTGGGTGGGCGGTTTCCTGACCGGGTGGTGCTGGTGGAGGTCGATGGTGCGGCCAAGAAGCCCCTGAAACTGCACCTTGACGGCGAACCGGTCTGGCCCGCACGGACCTCGCTGGCGCTGCTGGTCATGGGAACGACCCCCGTTGGTGCGCCGGTCGGCAAGCAATTGCACCGCTGGGGCGAGGTTTTCTGGCCGCCGCTGGCGGGCCTGAACGACTGGACCATTTGGGAGTGGAAACACCACAAGACGCTGCTCCTGGACCGCGGCGGATATCTGGACCAGGTGCCGGAGGACGTGCCGGTGGTCCTGGCCTTGACCGGCATGGATCAGCAGGAAGACAGCATCGGCCTGTTCGGCTTTTGCGGCGAGGCCATGGCGGAGCCGCGGCTCCCGCTGGTGATGCTCTGCGCCCTCGGGGAGGAAACCGCCGTCATCAGGACCGCCTGGCGGGAAGAAACGGAAGCACCGTGACCGCGGGCGCGACCGGCGACCACGCGGTGGTCCTGGCTCGCGGGACCAGTTCGCGCATGGGACGGCCCAAGGGTCTGGTCACCTTGCCGGGTGATGGTTCGACCTTCCTGCAGCGGATCGTCGCTCTGTACCGCCGCAGCGGCATACCGGTCACCGTGGTGACCTTGCCGGCAGTCGTCAGTTCGTATCGCGCCGTCCTGGCCGCGACCGGCGGCGCAGGTGTGGTCGCGGCGCCGGCCGGCGGCGACACGGCGCGAACCCTCCTGGCCGGCTGGCAGTCGTTTGACTCCGCTACGGAGCGGATCGAGCGGATCTGGGCCCACCCGGTGGACCTGCCCCTGGTGAAACCGGCAACGCTGCCGCTCCTGGCGGCTGCCGCCAGGGAGCATCCCGGCAGGATCGTGCGGCCGGTGTACGCCGGCACGCCGGGACATCCGGTGCTGGTTCCGGTCGGGGTGCTGGAGATCCTGGCGGCCCATCCGGAGTGTGCAGATGATAAGCTCCAGTCGTTTTTCACCCGCGGTACGGCGGCGGGCTGGTTTCCGGACGTCGTCGCGGTGGCGGTTGCAGACGCGGGTGTCAGCAGCGACTTCGACACGCCGGCGGATTTGCGCCGTTACGAACGGAGGGAAGATCCATGACCGACTCGGGACAGCTGGACAGCATGGATGTCGAAATCTACCGGCGGCTGGCCGAGATGGTCGCCCAGGGCCGGACCGGGGTGCTGGCGACGGTCATCGCCACCCGTCTGTCCGCGCCCCGGCGTGCCGGCAGCAAGATGATCATCCATCCGGACGGAACCCTCACCGGCAGTGTCGGCGGCGGTGCGGCCGAGGCGCGCGTTATCGCCGCAGCCGTGGAGGTCCTGGCCGATGGGGTGTGCCGCCGGCTGGACCTGGATCTGGCCGGTGACGTGGGCGTTTGCGGGGGATCGATGGAGGTATTTCTGGAGCCGGTCCTGCGGACGGTTCCTTTCGTGGTGATCGGTGCCGGCCACGTGGGCCGTGCGGTGGTGGCCGTCGGTCGCCATCTGCCGTTCCGATTCACCCTGGTCGACGACCGTCCCGAGTGGCTGGCCGGCCCCGAGACGCCCGTCGGCGTCGGTCTGGTCGAGTCCGATCCCGCCGGGCTGGCGGAGCGGATTGAGGTTGCGCCGCACGGTGGGGTGCTGATCGTCAGTCGCAACCACGAACTGGACGGAGACTACCTGGAGGCCCTGCTGGAGATGGAACGCGCCAGCGGCCGTGAATTCGGTTTCCTGGGGGCCCTGGGAAGTCGTGCGAAAGCCGCCAAGATTCGCAAGCGCCTGGCCGACCGGACGGAATTCGCCGAGCGGTGCACGCGCCTCCAGTTGCCGGTCGGATTGGATCTGGGCGCCGAATCTCCCGCGGAAATCGGCTTGAGTGTTCTGGCCGAGGCGATGGCGGTCCTGCGCGGCGTAACCCTGCTCGAGGACGACAAGGGGCGGCCCGTCGGGGTCCGGCTCCAGCGGAGAAGGGATTCATGACACCGCAGGGCCGGATCTGGATCCAGGGCGCCGGCGAGATGGCCTCCGGTGTGGCGTGGCAACTTCTGAATTCCGGCTACCGGGTCGTGGCCGCCGAGATGCCCGGTCCCAAGGCGGTGCGTCGCTTGGTCTGCTTCAGCGAAGCGGTCTATGCCGGAACCACGACGGTGCAGGGCGCCACCGGTCGGTTGGTCGGTGCGGCGACTGTCGCCTTCGCGGCCGGCGAGGTGACCGTGACCGTCGATCCGGAAGGGTCGGCGCTGGCGCGGCTGGTCCCCGACGCCATCATCGACGCCCGGATGACCAAGCGACCGCCGGTGCGGCCCCTGCTGGCGGGGATTCCCGTGATCGGCCTCGGGCCCGGATTCGTCTGCGGCCGCGATGCCGACCTGATCGTGGAGACACATCGGGAAGCTGCTCTGGGCGCCGTGATCGCGCAGGGGGCAGCCATGGCCGACACGGGAATACCAGGCAAGCTGGGCGGGGAGTCCGGCAAGCGGATCCTCCGGGCGCCCCGGAGCGGCCGTTTTAGCTCGCCGAAGTTCATCGGGGACCTGGTGCGGGAAGGCGAGACCATCGGTGACGTTGCCGGCCGGCCCGTGGTCAGTCTCCTGGATGGTATGCTCAGGGGACTTGTGCATCCCCGCGCGGAACTTTCTGCAGGTGAAAAGGTTGGAGACGTAGATCCGCGGGGACGGGCCATCGATCCCGCCCTGATATCCGACAAGGCTCTGGCCGTGGGCGCCGGCGCGCTGCGGGCCTTGGCGCTCCTGGGCATTTCCGGCGATCCGAGCAGGTGAGACGGAGCGGTTTCTGGAACCGGGTCGAACCGGAATTGACAGTAGAGGGGCCAGGCTATTAGTTTATGCCGGGTCCCGGAGATCAGCGGGGCTTCTTATTGCCTGCCCGTTGTTTTCTTTCGTTCAACCCCACCGGAGGTTTCCCAGTGCTGACGACGAGGTACACCATTATCGCCCGCAAGATTCTGGTTCTGGCATTGGTCGTGGCCGGTCTGATGACCGCGTCGCTGGCCGTTGCCGAATGTCTTCCCGGCCAGATCCAGGAGGCCAATCTGCAGTACCAGTCGGCCGCCGAATTCCTCAGCGCCAAGCAGTGGGATCAGGCGATTTCGCGGTTGCAGTCCATCATCCAGGTCTGTCCCGAGCACGTGGACGCCACCCGTGGCATCGGCACGGCCTTTCTGGGCAAAAAGCAGTTTGATCAGGCTATCCCGTATTTCTCGCGGGTGATCGAGCTGCGGGGCAATGACGCTGAGGCCGGCGATCACGCCAATCTCGCGACCGCCTACGCCCAGCTGAAGCAGTACAAGGAAGCGAGGGCGGAATTCCTGAAGGCTCAGCAACTGGCGCCCGACGACTGCGGGGTCCTCTTCAACCTCGGCCTCATGCACTACGCCGCGGGTTTCTATCCCCAGTCGGTCGAGGTACTCGAGCGCACCCTCGAGGTGTGTCCCCAGATCAAGGATCACGTGCTGAAGCAGCTGGCCACGTCGGCCGAAAAGGCCGCGGCCCAGCAGCGGAAGGCGGGTAACAACGACCGTGCCCAGTACTACGACAATCTGCTGACCACGTACGGGGGCCAGGCGGGTGGCTCGACGACCTACGACATGGTCCGTCAGAAGATGAAGGCCAAGGACTACGCTGCAGCCGTCGATCTTCTGAAGCAGCTCCTGGCGAAGGAACCGGAACACACCGGCGGCCTGCTGTCGCTGGCCCGGTCCCAGGACCAGCTCGGCAACAAGAGCGCCAGCATCGAGGCGTACCAGAAGTATCTGGCCATCAAGCCCCAGGATCTCAAGACGCACGGAGCCATGATTCAGGTCATGGTCGAAGCGGGCAAGTGCTCCGATGCGGCCGCCAATGCACGCGCGACCGCCAGCCAGTTCGAAGGCCAGGGCCGCGACGCCATGGCGCCGGTCATGTACTCCTGGGGGCTGGCTCTGGAATGCCAGGGCGACTTCGAGGCCGCCAAGGCCAAGTTCCAGAACTGCGCCACCAGCGGCAACAGCCGGTATGCGGATTTCGGGCGCCGGCAGGTCGACCGGATGGACGGTCTGAAGGCCCGCGAGGACGCCGAGAAGAAAAAAGCCGCCCAGGGCGGATGACCGGGGTGGATGATCCTTCCTCCTTGTGCGATATTGAACCCGCGGATCGTTCCTGATCCGCGGGTATTTTTCATCCTTGCAGCCGATGGGAGTGCGTTCCGTGGGTCGTCTCGCCAAGTTGCCGCCCTATCTGTTTTCCGCCATCGACGCCGCCAAGGCCAAAGCCAGGGCCGCGGGCGTCGAGGTGGTCGACCTCGGTGTAGGGGATCCGGACCGGCCCACGCCGCGAGCCCTGGTCGCGGTGATGGCCCGTGCGGTCGCCGAACCGGAGTTTCACCGGTACCCGGCCCAGCGGGGCCAAGGCTCCCTCAAGAACGCCGTCGCCGGGTGGCTCGAGCAGCGTCATGGTGTGCGGGTCGATCCGGACCGGCAGGTTCTGATCCTCATCGGCAGCAAGGAGGGGCTGGGACATCTGCCCCTGACCTGTGTGGAAGAAGGAGACAATGTCCTGGTCCCGGATCTCGGGTACCCGGTCTACGGCCAGGCGACGATCCTGGCGGGCGGAGAACCGCGCACCTTCGCCCTGCGGGAGTCGGCCGGATTTCTGCCGGACATCGATGAACTGGCCGCCAAGATGGACGCACGCACCCGGCTCCTGTTTCTCAACTATCCGAACAATCCGACCGGCGCGACCGCGGATCCCGATTTCTGGCGGACCGTGGTCGAGCTTTGTGACCGGCGGAGCGTGATCCTGGTCAACGATGCGGCCTACATGGAGGTGGCTCCGGACGACCGTCGGCCCACCAGCCTGCTCAAGGTCGCTGACTGTGACCGGCAACGCGTGATCGAGCTGCACAGTTTCTCCAAGATGTTCAACATGACCGGCTGGCGTATCGCATTTGCGGCCGGCCATGCCGATGTCGTCGGCGATCTGGGGCGGGTCAAGGAGAGTATCGACAGCGGTGTGTTCACCGCGGTCCAGCAGACCGCGGCTTTCGCGCTCGGGGATGCCTTCGAATCCCTGCTCGCGGAGGTCATGGCGGCCTATCCGGAGCGCCGCCGGGTCATGGTGGCTGCTCTCGAACGCGCCGGCTTCGCGGTCTATCCCTCACCGGCCACCTTCTACGTCTGGTGCAGGGTGCCGGCAGGTACGACCAGCGTGGAGTTCTGCAGCCGCGTTCTGGACGAGATCGGCGTGGTGGTCACGCCGGGTGTCGGCTTCGGTACCGGCGGCGAGGGCTGGTTCCGGATCAGCCTGACGGCGACGGATGCTGATATCGCCGAGGGCGCGCGCCGTCTGGGGGCTTGGTCATGATGGACCGCATCAGCCTGCACGGCATCGATGTCTACGCGCACCACGGGGTCCATCCGGCGGAGCGCGAACTGGGACAGCGTTTTGTCATCGACGTGGATCTGTGGGTCGACTGCAGTGAGGCCGCGGCAACCGATTCCCTGGGCAAGGCTCTGGACTACACTGCGGTCCACCGCTGCATCAGCGAGGCCACCGCCGGTACGTCGTTCCAGTTGATCGAGGCTCTGGCCGGGCATCTTTGCCGGATTCTCCTGGAGAACTTCGCCGTCGAGAAGGTGCTCTTGACGGTCCAGAAACCGAATCCACCGATCCCTAATTTTCTGGGCAAGGCAGCGGTCACCTTCGCCAGGGACCGCCAATGGTTGGAGCAGGAACGTGATTGAACCTGCAGCGCGCCAGCGGCCGACGGCGCCGGTCGTCGTCTACCTGGGCCTGGGCACGAACCTGGGCGATCGCCTCGGCCACCTGCGGCAGGCGTTGTTCGCCTTGTCCACGCATCCGGAAATCGAGGTCACCGGGGTCAGCCGGGTTTACGAAACGGAATATGTCGGGCCGGGCAGCCAGGATCCCTACTACAACGCCTGCCTGGAAATCACGACTCGCTTGCGGCCCCAGGTGCTGCTGGCGGTCCTGAAAGGGACCGAGGAACGCCTGGGACGGCCGCCGCAGGGGCATATGCAGCCCCGTCCGATCGATCTGGACATCCTGCTCTACGGCGACCTGGAAATCTTGGAAAATGGATTATGCATTCCGCATAAACATATGCGGCAGAGGGCTTTTGTCCTCGAACCGCTGGCTGAGATCGGCGCCGGCAAAGTTTTTCCTGATTCAGGGGAGACAATCGCCGAGGCGTGTGCGAAAATAAGGCGTAAGTCGGGGCCCTGGATCAGAGCATTGACGGATATCTGCTTGCTCGCGGCCGGGTCTGAATCGAACAAGGAGGACTGGCGTGCTGCCCTGGCGGTACATTGTCGTTGAAGGAGTCATCGGCGTCGGTAAGACGAGCCTGACCAAGCTGTTGTCCACCCGCACGGGTGGGCGGCTGAATCTGGAGGTGGTGGAGGAAAACCCGTTCCTCACCAAGTTCTACCAGAACCGGTCGGCTTACGCTTTCCAGACCCAGATCTTTTTCCTGCTCAGCAGGTTCCGCCAGCAGCAGAACCTGTTCCAGCACGATATGTTCAGCTCGACCCTGATTTCGGACTACCTCTTCGCGAAGGACCGGATATTCGCCAACCTGAACCTGAGCGACGACGAACTGGCGCTCTACCATCAGCTGGCGTCGATCCTGGAGCAGCGGGTGCTCAAACCCGACCTGGTCATCTACCTGCAGGCCAGGACGCCGGTCCTGCAGCAGCGGATTCGTTGGCGCGGCCGGGCCTATGAGCAGGATATGGATCCGGACTATCTCAATGCGTTGAACGGCGCCTACAGTTATTTTTTCCATCACTACAAGGACGCACCGCTGCTCGTGGTGAACACCGACCATCTCGATTTCGTCAACGTACCGGGAGATTTCGACCGGCTCTACGAACAGATCGAGGAGGAGTTCCACGGGACCCGCTATTTTGCTCCCGACTCCTCGCCCTGAACTCCAGGGACGGGCACGGTCAACCGGAAAGGCTCGGCATGGCTTCGCAGGGCAAGAAGCTGACCATGAATCTCTTTTCCCGGCTCAAGAAGCGGGAACAGAAGATCGTCATGCTCACCGCCTACGACCTGACCAGCGCCCTGATCGCCAGCCAGGCCGGTGTGGATGCCATCCTGGTCGGTGATTCGCTGGGTATGGTCGTGCTTGGACACGAGAACACCCTGCCGGTGACCATGGCGGACATGGTGCACCACTGCCGTGCCGTGCGGCGGGCCGAGCCCCAGGTGCCGGTGATTGCGGACATGCCGTTCGGCAGCTTCCATCTCGGGAGCCGGGAGACGGTGGCCAACGGCCTGCGCCTGATGAAGGAAGCGGGCGTCAGCGGTGTCAAGATCGAGGGTGGGCGCATACGCACCGACGCGATCCGGGGGCTGCTCGACGCCGAGATTCCGGTCATGGGGCATCTGGGGTTGACCCCGCAATCGGTCCACCGTCTGGGCGGCTACCGCGTGCAGGGGCGAGGTGCCCGGGCGGCTGCCGCCTTGAAGGAAGATGCACGCTGGCTGCAGGAGATGGGCTGTTTCGCGCTCGTCCTCGAATGTGTGCCGAGCGCGCTGGCGGCGAGCATCAGCCAGGAGCTGGACATCCCGACCATCGGTATCGGGGCCGGCCCCGGCTGCGACGGTCAGATCCTGGTGTTCCACGACATGCTGGGGCTCTTCCAGGGCCTCAAGCCCAAGTTCGTCAAGCGTTACGCTGAACTCGGTGAAGCCGCCGTGACGGCAGTGGGCCAGTACGCGCAGGAGGTGCGGTCGGGCGCCTTCCCCGCGCCGGAGCACGAGTATGGCGAATCCCCCACCGACGGTGCCGACGGCGGCCCCGGCAATGTCAGCGGGCAAGCGGGCTACCTCGGCGAGGTCGACCCGGGGAAGGGCTGACCGCGGTGGATCTCCTGCATACACGGAGCGATCTGGCCCGGCTCGACAAGGTGCGCGGCGGACGCCCCCTGGTGCTGGTGCCCACCATGGGCGCGCTCCACGAGGGACACCTGAGTTTGGTGCGGCTGGGTGCCGAGGCAGGGCCCGTGGTGGTGTCGATTTTCGTGAACCCGACGCAGTTCGGTCCCGGCGAGGACTTCACGGCCTATCCGCGGGATCTCGAGAACGACCTGGCTCTGCTGGAACCCCTGGACGTGGCGGCGGTTTTCGCCCCCGCCGGGGATGAAGTCTACGGCGGCGCCGGCGAGGTCACCATCGCGCCGGGACGACGGGCCCAGGGCCTGTGCGGCGGTGAGCGGCCCGGACATTTCGCCGGTGTCTTGACGGTGGTCGCCAAGCTGTTCGGATTGGTCCGCCCGGACATTGCCGTGTTCGGGCGCAAGGACGCCCAGCAGTGCCTCGTCATCGGTCAAATGGTGGAGGATCTGCACATGCCGGTTCGCCTGGTGGACGGGATCACGGTGCGGGAAGAGGACGGTTTGGCGATGTCATCCCGCAACCGGTACCTCGATCCGGAGCAACGGCGGCGGGCACGGTGTCTGTCGCGGAGCCTTCACGAAGCGCGGCGTCTGATCGAGGCGGGTGAGCGACGGCCGTCGGCGCTGCTTACGGTCATGAGGGAACAGCTGACCGCGGCCGACGCGGTGGAGTATGCGGAGATCCGCACGGTGCCCGATCTGGAATCTTGCGAACAGCTGGCCGGCCGGGTTCTGCTGGCGGTGGCGGCCAGGGTGGGGCCGGCCCGGCTGATCGACAATCTCGTCGTGGAGGTCGCCGGCGAAACGGTGACCGAGAGTTTTCTGCTGGGAGCCATGGCATCAACCGACGGGGGTCGATCATGATCGGTAAGGGTAACGGCGACGTGGACGCGGTGGTGCTGGCAGCCGGCAAGGGTACCAGAATGAAGTCCGACCTGCCGAAGGTCCTGCACCGGATTTCCGGCCGCCCCCTGCTCGATCACGTCCTGGACACGGTCGCCGCCGTCGGCATCGACCATACCGTCGTGGTGGTCGGGCATGAGGCAGAGCTGGTGAAGCAGACCTGCAGCCGGCCCGGACTCGATTTTGTTCTGCAGCGGCCCCAGCTGGGAACCGGTCATGCGGTCCAGATGGCCGTGCCGGCGTTGCGGGACGGAGGCTATTGCGTCGTGCTGGCCGGGGACGTGCCGCTTTTGCGCCCGGAAACCCTCGCGCGGCTGATCCGCGGCGCCCAGGACAGCTCGGCGGCGGCGGTCGTTCTGACCTGCGTGGTCGAAGACGCGGCCGCCTACGGCCGCATCGTCAAGGACGCCGACGGCCGGGTCGTGAAGATCGTCGAGGCCCGCGACGCCACGCCCGCGGAGTTGGCCATCGGCGAGTACAACACGGGAGTGTTCTGCTACCGTACCGACCGCATGCTGGAAGCCCTGGCCAGCCTGACCACGGACAACGACCAGGGCGAGTACTACCTGACAGATACCGTGGCTTTCCTGGTCGGCCGCGGTCTCACGGTGGCGGCCGTGGCGACCACCGATCCGGGCGAGGTGGTGGGGATCAACACGGTGGACGAACTGGGTGCCGCCGAGAAGATCCTGGAAGGCCGTCATGAGTGATCTGGAACGACTTTGCACTCCCTGGAGGTTCGACTACGTGACCGGGCGCAAGAAGGAAAAAGGCTGCGTTTTCTGCAACCGTCTCGAGTGCGATGACCGGGAGCACTACGTGTTGCACCGGGGGGAATTCTGGTACCTGATCCTCAACCTGTACCCCTACAACGGGGGACACATGCTGCTCGTGTTGAAGCGGCACGAACCGATGATCAGCGACTGCACTCCGGCGGAACTGGCCGAGATGGGCCGGTATCTGAGCCTCATGGAAAAGGCCCTCAACGAGTCCTTCCATCCCGACGGCATCAACTGCGGCTACAACGGCGGCGTCAGCGCCGGTGCCGGGATCCCCGAACACCTGCATGTCCACATGCTTCCGCGCTGGGCCGGCGACACGAATTTCATGAGCACCGTCGGCCGGACCAGGGTGATGCCGCAGACCCTGGATCAGAGTTACGACCTGCTCCAGCCGGTCATCAGCCGGCTGGCCGCGGAGAGACCGTGAGCCGCCGCCTCAACCTGTGGTTCCTCCTGCTGGCGGTCGTCTGCGGCCTGTCCTACTGGTTCGGACGGGGGCACGGCCGCCAGGCCGAGGCCGTCGCCACGACGCCGGCGGTCAGCCCGGTTCCCGAAACCGCGGTTTCCCGCGTTCCGGATGAACAGCCGGTGCACCTGCTGGTGCTCAACGGCACCGCACGGAAGAATCTGGCCGGTGAGTTTCGGCTCCTGCTGGGACGGGCCGGACTGGTGGCCGAGGACGTCGGCAACGCGCCGCGGGCCGATTTCGACAGGAGCCTGCTGGTCAACCGACGTCTGGCGGCCGGGCAGGCCCGGGATCTCGCCGCTCGGCTCGGTGGCGTACCGGTCGTCCGCGAGTGGGACGGACGGGGCACCGAGGACGCGGTCCTGGTGCTCGGGGCGGACCATGCAGAGCTTCGCCGCCGGCTGCTGGAGGGCATCGTGGCTGCCCAGCGGAACTGACCGTGCCCCGGCGGCGTGAAAGTGGAGGTTCCGTTTTGGCGCCCTCCGTACTATTGTCAGGGATGACACACGGTTGGTACCCGGAAACGGCCGGGAACGGTGGGGCGGATCTCCCGGCTGCCCGACCGGATGATGTCGGGAAAGATGGGTTCTGATGCGGAAATCTCTCGGCACCGTCGTGTTGACCCTGACGTTGGGCGTCCTGATCGGAGCCATCGTCAGCGAGGTGATCGGCCTGTTTCTCAACGAAGGAACGGTGGCTGAACAACTGTTCGTCCGGTACATTTCGTTTGGACCGGAAGTGACCCACTGGAACCTGGTGATCATTGACGTGACCCTGGGTTTCCAGATCCATTTCAACCTCATGAGCGTCATCGGGGTCTTTGTTGCCTCCCAGATGCTCAGGTGGTACCGCTAGCTGTTAATCCGGAGGTCGTCGACCATGAATTCCTTCTTCGCCATCATCCCAGGCATGGCCGGCTGGTCGGAACTTCTGCTGATCCTGGCCCTGGCTCTGATTCTGTTCGGGCCCAAGCGGTTGCCGGAAATCGCCGAGGCGATGGGCAAGTCCATCAGGAAGTTCAAGTCCGCCACGCGGGACGCGACCGACGAGGTGAAGCGGGAACTCGACGATGTGGAGCGCGAGATCAAGAGCGACCCGGGCGCGGACAACAAGACCGATTCGTCCCAGAAGTGACGATACCCGGGAGGCTCGTTTGAATCTTGCTCAACTCCTGGACCAGCTCAAGACCGACGAACGCTTCCTGCGCCATGTGAATCGTTGGGAGGTCATCCCTCCGGCCGACGGCCGCTATGCGGATTTTCCCGCTGCTCTGGACCCGCGTCTGTCCGCCGTTCTGAAGGGTCGCGGCGTCGACCGCTTGTACAGTCACCAGGCCGAAGCGGTCAGCCTGGCGGCGGCCGGGCGTTCGTTCGTCGTGCCGACCCCCACGGCCAGCGGCAAGACCCTGTGCTACAACCTGCCGGTCATCGATACGATCCTCAAGGACAGCCAGGCCAGGGCCCTCTACCTCTTTCCCACCAAGGCGCTGAGCCAGGACCAGATGCACGAGGTCCACGGGCTGGTCACGGATCTGGGGGTCGACATCAAGACCTTCACCTTCGATGGCGACACGCCGGAAACGGCGCGGCGGGCGATCCGCAGCAGCGGCCATATCGTCGTCACCAATCCCGACATGCTGCACCAGGGTATCCTGCCGCACCACACCCTGTGGGTGAAGCTGTTCGAGAACCTGAAGTACGTCGTCGTCGACGAGGTCCACAACTACCGGGGCGTGTTCGGCAGCCATGTGGCCAATGTCATCCGCCGGTTGCGGCGGGTGGCGCGTTTCTACGGGGCTGATCCCCAGTTCATCTGCTGCTCGGCGACGATCGCCAATCCGCAGGAACTGGCCGCCAGGCTGACGGGCATGGAGATGGCGGTGGTCGCGGAGAACGGCGCGCCGCGCGGTGAAAAGCACTTCATCTTCTACAATCCCCCGGTGGTCAACCACGAGCTGGGCATCCGGCAGTCCGTGATCAAGACGACCCGGGCGATCGCCGAACGGTTCATGTCCAGCGGGGCCCAGATGATCGTCTTTGCGCGCAGCCGCATGCGCGTCGAGCTGCTGTTGACGTATCTGGAAAAAGCCGGCCGCCAGGTCGGGATCAGGCAGGGGGAGGTGCGCGGCTACCGCGGCGGCTATCTGCCGGGAGAAAGAAGAGCCATCGAGACGGGCCTGCGGGACGGCTCGGTGACCACCGTGGTGTCGACGAACGCCCTCGAGTTGGGCATCGACATCGGACGGCTGGATGTCTGCGTGATGGCCGGGTATGCGGGCACCGTGGCCAGCACCTGGCAGCAGGCCGGCCGCGCCGGCAGGCGCCAGAACCTGAGTGCGGTGGTCCTGGTCGCCTCCAGCAGTCCGGCCGACCAGTACATCATCAACAATCCCGACTATTTCTTCGGACGCTCCCCGGAGCACGCCACGCTGGATCCGGACAACCTGGTCATCCTCATGAGCCACCTGAAGTGCGCGGCGTTCGAACTGCCGTTCATCAGCGGCGAGGAGTATGGCGGCCGCGTCGTGGACGAGATTCTCGACTATCTGGCCGAGATGAAGATCCTGCACAAAAGCGAAGACCGTTACCACTGGATGACCGACACCTACCCGGCCGAGGACGTCAGTCTCCGCAGCGCCGCGCCGGACAACGTCGTGATCATCGACCGGGCACTGCCCGGCGGTACGGTCATCGGCGAGATGGACCTCTTCAGCGCCCAGGAGATGCTGCACGACGAGGCGATCTACATCCACGGCGCCCAGCAGTATCACGTCGACCGTCTCGACTGGGAGCGGCGCGAGGCCCATGTGCAGCCGGTCAAGGTGGACTACTACACGGACGCCCAGCGGAAGAGCGAACTGAAGACCTTGACGTCCGAGACGAGTCGACCCTTCGGACTGGGCGACCTGGCGGTGGGGGACGTGGGCCTGGTGGCCAAGGTGACCGTGTTCAAGAAGATCAAGCTGGGCACGCACGAGAACGTGGGCGCCGGCCGGGTGCATCTTCCGGAAATGGAAATGCACACCACCAGCTTCTGGTGGGAGCTGCCGGAAGATGTGGTGGGCGCACTGGCGGAGAGTGATCTGGACCTGGGCGACGCCCTGAAGGGGTTGGCCCACCTGCTGGGACGGGTGGCGCCGGTCTTCATCATGGCCGATCCGTCCGATCTGCACGCCACGGCCATGGTCCGGTCGCCGTTCACGGGCCGGCCGACCCTCTACCTGTACGACGCGTTTCCGGGTGGCGTCGGTTTTGCCCGCCGGATCTTCGAACAGTTCGAGGAGATCGCTCTGTCGGCGTGGCGACACCTGAAACAGTGTCCGTGTGAAAACGGGTGTCCTTCATGTGTGGGTGCTGCCGTCGAGTCCGGGGGGACTGCCCGGCCCGGCGCAACGTGGCTGCTCGAACGTTGTGTTCAGGCAGCCGGCGAGTCCTGACCGTGGACCTCAAGAAGAGACTGGCCCAGCTCGACCGACTGTCCCGCCGCCCGGGACCGGGGACTCCCACCGGCGACGAAACCGCGACTGTCGCAGCGCCCGCTACCGTCCTGGCGGATCTCGGGCTGACCGAACAGGCGGTTCCCGGCGGTCGGATATGGTGGCGCGAGTACCGCGACCGCCTGCCTGCCGTGCCCGCGACCGTGCCCGATCTCGGCCATTTTTTCCCCCGCTTCACGGTGCCGGCGCCGCCGGCCGCATCGATCCTGTTCCTGGATACCGAAACCACGGGCCTGGCCGGCGGGACCGGCACGATCCCCTTCCTGATCGGACTGTCCTGGCTGGAGGGACGCACGCTCGTGACCCGCCAGCTCTTTCTGCCCGGTCCGGGTCATGAGACGGCCATGTTGCGGTACCTGGGCGATCTGAGCGGCCGATTCGCGGTGGTGGTGACGTTCAACGGCGCTTCATTCGATCTGCCCCTGTTGCGGACCCGGGCGCGCCTCAACCGTCTGGAAGATCCTCTGGAGAAACTCGTCTCCTGGGACCTGCTGGTCCCGTGCCGGCGGCTGTGGGGCCGGGATCTGGAAAACTGTCGGCAGCAGACCCTCGAAACGGCGGTCTGTGGCATCGAACGGCTGGCCGGGGACATCGACGGAGCGCGTATTCCACAGGCCTGGTTCGAGTTTCTGCACGACGGCGGTCCGGGGCTGCTGCCGCGCGTTCTGTGCCACAACCACCGCGACATGGTGGGCATGGGACAAATCTTCGGCTGTGTCCTGCGGTTGGCCGGGTCGCTGGACCGGCGCGCCGCTGTTGACCCGGGCACCTGGCGGCTGGCCTGGAGTCTGGGCCGGATCTGCGAGATGCGGAAGGATCAGTCGGGAGCCGCGGCGTGGATCGAACACGCCATCGACCGCGCCGGCGACCGTGGGGAAACGGCGCTGGCGCAGCCGCGCTTCCTCGCTGACGCCATCCGGATCACCAAACGGCAGGGCGACTGGCAGCGTGTCGAGACGATCATCCGGGCCGGTCTGGCCGCGGGGATCAACGACGCCTGGCTGCACCGTGAAGCGGCCATCCTCTACGAACACCGTCTGGTGCGCCCGCGCATTGCGCTTGATCACGCGGCGCTGGCGGGTGAAGATCGGCGGGTCCGGCGGCTCGAACGTCGACTCGCCGGTGCTTGGAACATCGAAACCGGAGGCGAACTTTGATCACGATGACGCGCCAGGAGGGACACCTGGTGGTGGCCGGCATCCGCGTCCTGAGCCACCTGCAGGAACGTTCGCCGACCCCGGAGGAACTTGCCGAATTCCTGGAAATGTCGGCCAGCGCGGTGCGTCTGCAGCTGGCATTCCTGGACGACCTGGGGGCGGTCGCTCTGGTCAAGTCGGCTTTTGCCGATCATGCCGAGGTCCGGGACCATCTCCAGGTCGACACCCTGCCGGAAACGGGGGGGCCGGAGATCTCGCGGGATCTGGAGGATTTCGACCGGCGCAAGCAGGAAGAGGCGGAGAAGATGTCCAACCTCTTCGAGACGGGTGAGCATGAGAAGAAGCGCCAGGACAAGCTCGAACGGATGGCCGATGAGCTGAAGGACTTCCGCCGGAAGAAGCCGTCGAATCCCTTCGGGGACGACTGACCCCGCGCTGCGGATGGCAAAAAAGCCCGGGGCGTCGGCCCCGGGCTTTGCCATGCGTCCGGTCGCGTCAGGGAGCGACGAACCGCTGGTCCTTGATCTCGGCGCGGGCCAGGCGGTCGTCGTACCATTCCTGCAGGATCGTGTTCTGGGCGCGTCCGAGCAGCGCCGCACGGATGCCGCCGGAGCGCGTCGCGAAGTCCTCCGTATCGAATTCCTGGATCCACAGCGGG
Source organism: Candidatus Krumholzibacteriia bacterium (assembly GCA_942492615.1). Taxonomy (GTDB): domain Bacteria; phylum Krumholzibacteriota; class Krumholzibacteriia; order LZORAL124-64-63; family LZORAL124-64-63; genus CALOFL01. The sequence goes on along the minus strand of CALOFL010000013.1, from coordinate 144,630 downwards.
ATCGCGGCGTAGAGCCCGCGGTTGGTCTCGATCTCGGGAATGAGTTCGCCGACCGTGCCGGAGATCACGTCCAGGTTGAAGACGGTACCGTAGCCGATTTCCGGAACGTTCCCGTTCACGGTGAAGGTGTCGGTGACCGCATGGGCCAGGCCGTTCGCCGCGGCCACCTCGGCCAGGGTCCGTCCCATCTGCACCTCGCCGACCGCCGGTCCCAGCAGGGCCCGGGCCGCGGCGATCTGTTTTTCCTTGCGCAGGGCGAGCGTCACCTGGCCGCGGACCTCTTCGAGGGGCGCCAGGCCGGCCGGCGTGATGCCTTCGTTCAGGACGATATAGAAATTGTCCCGGTTCTCGAAGACGGGGCTCACGTCCCCGGCCGCGGAATTGAACGTCCAGTTCGACCCCCGCACCGACAGGGCGATGCCGGGAATGTCGCGACCCTCGATGAAGGCGGGCGGACTGACCAGGTCCATGGCTTCGGCTTCGGCCGTCAGAGCGAAATTGGATTCGTTCACGCGAGCGCGGAAGGCCTCGGCGGATTCCTGGAGGAGATCCAGCGTATCGGGACCCGGGGTGACCTTGAGCAGGATGTGGCGCGCCTCGACCTCGTAGACCTCGCCGGTATCCTTGTCGACGCTCTGCTTGAGGACCTCGATGAGGTGGAAACCGAACTTGGTCTCGACCGGCTGGCTGACTTCGCCGACGGGGAGAGCGAAAGCCGCCTCGGTGAACGGGGCGACCATGCGGTTGCGGTCGAAGATACCGAGATCGCCGCCGCGGGCGCTGCTGCTCGTGTCGTCGCTGTACTCGATGGCGGCGGTCGCGAATTCCGTCTGACCCGAAACGATTTCTTCGCGGATCTCGAGGATGAAGTTGCGGATTTCCTGCTTGTCCGCGTCGCTGGGCAGCTTGGCGAAGCGGACGGCCTTGACCTGGGCCTTGGCCGGAGCCTGATAGTCGTCCGGATGGCCGTTGTACCAGGCTGTGATCTCCTCTTCGGTCGGCTCGAAGTCTTCGGCGAGATCGGCGAAAACGACACCCATGTACTCGGCGGCCGCGCGCCCGGTCTGACGGACGTATTCCTCGCGGATCTCCTCGTCGGTGACGATGGCACCGGCCGAGATCGTCTCGGTCAGCTTCTGCCAGGGAAGGACCTGCCGCAGATACGCTTCCTGGGCGGACCAGTCAACCTCGGGGTTCTGGAGGTCGGCGTAATAGCGATTGATGTCGACGTTACCCTCGGCGTCGCGGTACTGCGCCAGCAGTTCCGGGGGCGGGTTGTTCTCGAAGACCGAGAGGATTTCCTCGTCGGAAACCTCGATCTTCATCTCCTCGATGGCCTGCTGGAAGATCATGGCCTGCACCAGTCCGTCCCAGGCCGACTGCTCGGCCTGCGCGTACTGGTTCGAGTTGAGGTCGCGGTTGGGCGCCTGCTGACGCATCTGCGCCGTCTGCTGGCTCACGGCCATCTGGTAGGCCTGGCGGGAGATCTTGTCACCGTTGACGGTGCCCGCCACGCCGGCGTCGAACTGCCGGGATCCGTCCGGACTGCAGCCGCGGCCGGAAGTCATTCCGCCGAGGAACAGGAATAGAATGAACGTGGCGGCAATAACCCAGTAGAAAACCTTGGCCTGGGAACGCAGGAACTGGAACATTTTCGACATCCTTGCTGACTTGGGTGCAGACCCACCGGGACCAACGACTCCGGGCCGGGTCGCTTTTCCCGGCTGCGTGCGGATTTGGAAGCAATAAAATGGTAGAAAACGGTGGAATTCTCAAGTTGCACGTTGATAGAGACCCGAATTCTGGTAGATTGTGGCCGCATCAGGCTGATACACCGTTATGCCGCAACGTACTTGAAATCATCCGGACCCGTGCGGCGGCAGGCTTGCGGGGGAAAAGGCGGCAATCGATGCTCAATCCGGGGATCCTCGCCCTGATCAGCGGTCTTGCGGCCCAGGCGGCCAAGGTCATCCTGGAGCTGGCCTTCCGCCGCCGCTGGCGGCCGACACTGTTCTTCGAGAACGGCGGCATGCCCAGCTCCCACACGGCGACCGTGACGACCCTGGCGCTGATCGTGGGCCGGATCGAAGGCTACGGATCATCGCTCTTCGGCCTGGTGCTGGTTTTCAGTTTTTTCGTCATCTTCGAAGCCACCGGGCTCCGTCAGGAAATCGGCAAGCAGGCCCAGCTGATCAACGATCTGGTGGACAGCGCCCTTGCGGGCCAGCGCGTGCCGGGCTCGCGTCTGCGCGAACTGATGGGGCATACCTGGGGGGAAGTCCTGGGTGGCCTGGTATTCGGCGTCCTGATGTACCTGCTGCTCAGGGGCCTGCTGCCGCCGGCCTGACGGCCCTCCCCGGATTCTGCGGATATTCTTGTGATTGACAGCCCACCCTGCGGCGGTATGCTCGGCACAAAGGCGGGCGGTTCGGTCGGCCCGCCGGCCTGCGGCGCCCGGATGTCCGACGATCCGGCAGCAGGCTGTGCCTACGACGCTTCATCGAAAGGATTCGATATGAGAGTCGTCGCCTTGGCCAACCAGAAAGGCGGATGCGGAAAGACAACGACCGCCACGAACCTCGCCGCCGCGCTGGCGGAGCTCGGCAAGCAGGTCCTCCTGGTCGACAATGACCCGCAGGGCCACGCCACCCTCACTTTCGGCAACCACGAACGCGACTTTTCCCTCAGTACCTACGATCTGTATCTCTCCACCGATGTCCGGGTGGAGGATGCGATCCTCCCGGTGGCGCCCAACCTGGATCTGGTTCCAGCCGGCATCGAGCTCAGCGGCGTGGAGCCGTCGCTGGCCCAGGAGCCGGCCCGGGAATATCGTCTGCGCGACAAGTTCCTGGCCAGCGCCATGCCGTACGATTATGTCCTGATCGACTGCCCGCCGGCGGTCGGCCTGCTGACCTTCAACGCCCTGCTGGCGGCGGGGGAAGTGGTGATCCCCGTCGACGCCAGCAGCTACAGCCTACAGGCCGTGCGGAAGATGCGGGAAACCCTGGGTCTGCTGCGCGAACGCAAGGGACACGACCTGATGCCCCACATCGTGATGTGCGATTTCGACACCCGCCCGCGGTTCGTGCGCATGATCATGGCGGAGCTGGACGAGATCTACGATCGCGAACTCCTGGAGACGATCGTCCACCACACGGTGCGTTTCCGTGAGGCGGTGGGTTCGGGTCAGCCCGTCGTCACGTTCGATCCGGCTTCGCGCGGCGCGCATGACTACCGGTCCCTGGCTGCGGAACTGGTCGCGCAGGAGACCGACGTCGCGGTCGTCGCCCGGGAGCAGTGGCCGCAGCAGGCCGGCGGCCCCGCGGTCTCCCAGGCCGGTGTCCGCTTCGAAGCCGATTTCCCGGCGGCGGCGGCGGTCCGGATCTCTGGTTCCTTCTGCGACTGGTCGGACAAGGGATTGCCTCTCAACCGTCGGGAAGACGGCCTATGGGAATGCCACCTCGACCTGGTGGAAGGGGAACACGAATACCGGTTCATCGTCGACGGCTCCTGGATACCCGATCCGCACAACAGCCAGACCGTGCCCAATGAATTCGGTGGGGCCAACAGCAAGGTCGTCGTCACCTGATGCGGCGGTACCGTACGGAGCGGCCGCGGATCGGGGAAGGCCTGGAGAACAGAAAGCAGCCATGGTGAAAGCGGAAGCCGCAGGCAAGGATGGGTCTTTACCCTCGGAGGATGAAGCGGTCGCATCGGCCCGCCGGGCCGGACCGGGCAGGGGCGGACACCGTCCACAGCACATTTCCGCCGTGGCCCACCTGTTTTTTCAGAGTCGGAGCGGTCCGGCGGCGCGGCCCGCAGCCGGCAGCTGCCGTGACATCGCCGTCGGGTCGCCCGGTTGTTCGGCCGTGGCGGCGTTTGCCGCCGCCGGTCTGGCCGCCGGCACGCGGGTCGGTGGTTCCGACCGGCTGAACTCCGACGATGTATACCTACAGGAAGACCGCGCCCGACTCTTCAGTGCAGCCTCGTATCTGGAGCCCACAGAGCTGGAGGAGCAGCCCGCGGCCGACCAGACGCGATCGTGGCGGCTGGTCGACAGTGGTACCGGGCAGGGGCACCGCGGTGCGACGCCTGGCAGCCGCGTGGTCTGGCGGCATCTGGGTCCCGTGGGATCCGCCGCGCTGGCCAGGATGTCGTTGCTGATCACCGACCGGTCCCTGGCGGATCTGGAAACGGGGGGCGGGGACGGACTGGTCTGGTGTCTCCTGGAGAACGAGGCCGCTTCCTTGCGCAGCGCCATGCTGCTCGGATCGCTCGTCTGTCTGCTGCAGCCCACCAGAGTCGAGATACTCGTGTTTCGCGGTTTTGCCGACGGACCGCCGGATCACACACGACCGTCAGTGGCGAGGATCGTCCCACAACCGGCGCGCCGCTGTCTCGAAATCGCGCGTCGCGCGTGCGGGGAGCTGCCGCTGGCGGCCACGTTGGTCGATCTCGACGCAACGGTCGCCGCGTCCGCGGCAGGTTCGGGGACGGGTCCGCTGGCGGCGGTCCGGGACCGGTTGCTGGGTACCGGGCATCCGGGGACCGAGCCGGTTTGAAGATCTCGCGCGTCATGGGCGGCATCCTGGTGATGTCGGTGTTTTTGCTGGAAGGTGCCGCGGCCGGGCAAACCGTGCTGGGGCGTCCAGGCTATTTGATCCTGGAGGCGGCCCGGGACACCACCGGGGAATTCCGCTGGGACGCGGCGGGCGTCCACCGGGGACGGACCCTGTCCTGGACGCAAGGCCGGCTGGCGTTGCCCGATTCTGCGCTGGTGGAGAATTTTTCCCGAACCGATCTGGGCGTCCCTGTCGGCTCGGCTTTTGCCGGTCGGAGTGACGGGGCCACATTGCAGTGGCAGGACGGGATTTTTCCCGTCACCGGGGAGGTGACGTTGACTGACGGCACCGTCACCTGTGTGCTGTGGGGCGGTGAGCTTGAGATCAGCGGCCCGATGGTCCGCTACCGGACCGAAGTGACCGCCGCCGACCCCGCTTCCTGGAAGGCGGGCCTGGCGTTCCTGGCGGGAATGGCCCTGCTGGTGTGGACCCTTCTGCGGCGTTCGCGGCGCCAGTGGCAGGACAAGGGCATGGCGTCATGACGGGCCGCATCAACAAACTGTTTTACGGTGCGGCCCTGTTCACGCTGCCCTGGATCGGGCTGGGCGTGTTGCAGATCCTGACGGGCCGCGACTGGGGCGGCGGTCTGCAGCCATCGTGGCTGTTGCTGGCCCTGGCCATGTTGACCGCCGCCGGGACGATGTTCCGCGTCCGCATTCCCGACCCGTGGCTGTGGTCAGGCGGCGCGGTCGCCGTGGCGATTGTCCTGTCCGTCAGCGGTATCTGGGCGGCCACCGGTAGCGGCACCGTCGCCGAGGCGCTGGGGAAGTATGTCAAACAGGTCATCCAACTGGGCATCATGGGGGCGTTTGTCGTGTGGCCGGCGCTGTGGACGCGAGGGCGCGAGCGTTGGCGCTGGACCGTCGTGCTGCTGGCGTCGGGAGCGGCGTTCCAGGCGGGGTACGGCCTCCTGCAACTGGTCGAGTACTACCGGCCGCTGGGCATCCTGGCGCCGCTGGAACGGCTTTTCACCAGCAACCCCGCCATTCTCTCGGGGTCGAGTGAACTCTACCTCGGCGATACCTTCCGCCACGTCCCGCGACTGCGCGGAACCGCCTGCGAACCGCTCTATCTGGGAAACTTCCTCTTGCTGGCGATCCCCCTGACCCTGTCCCTGGGCACCGACCGTCTGCGCCGCTGGGCTCCGGCGGCGGTGTTCGGGCTGCTCCTGCTGCTGACCTGGTCCCGTGGCGCGTGGCTCGGTTTTCTGTTCCAGTGCCTGCTGACATGCGGACTCTTCTGGCGGCTGAATGCGGCCGGCGCAAAGCGGACGAGGCTACCGCAGGCGCGGACGATCGCGGCCGCAGGGGCGGGATTGCTACTGGTGCCCGCGCTGGTCGGCCTGCTGGGCGCAACCCTCGGCTGGGACGGTCTGCTGTACCCCTGGCAGCGCCTGCTCCAGACCTTCAGCAATCAGGACTGGTCGAACCTGACCCGTCTCTACAGCATGGAGGCCGCCTGGAAGGCTTTTCTTTCCAGTCCCGTCGTCGGTGTGGGCTGGGGGCAGTTCGGTTGGCACTTTCCCCTGCTGGTCGACCCCATGGGTCTGCAGAGCCAGTTCACGTGGCCGGTGGTGAACAACTTCTATCTCCAGGTGCTCTGCGAAACCGGACTGGTGGGGTTCCTGGTGATGTCGGCTCTGGGGCTGGGCCTGCTGCGCGGAGTGTGGCGACGGCTGGGAACTCCCGGCGGGAATTCCGGATGGACGGACCAGCTTCTGGTCTGGACCACCGTAGCCTTCGCCGGCGTCTGGCTGCAGATGGTGTCCTTCTCCCAGTACAACCTGCCGCATATCTGGGTGGCGCTGGGATTGCTGCTGGCGGCCACGAGGGAGTGGGACAGCAACGCTTCGAGCCGGCAAGCTTCTCTGCGAGGCGATCATGAGTGAACGCGTCGGCACCCGGCCGGTGGTGGTACTCGAGGCGCTCCAGGTCCGGGAACGACCGGCAGGGGTGGCCGCCGGCATCCTCGACCTGTGCCGCGCCCTGGCCACCGCGGACCGGGGCTTCGCTTTCACCGTTCTGGCCTCGGAACCGAGAATGTTCGCCGAGCTGACTGGGGTCCCGCAGTGGACCGTGCTCGCCTGCCCCGGTGCCCGGGGGGGCAACCTGCGCAAATCGCTGTTCACGCAGTTCAAGATCGCCGGTCTTTGCCGCGACCTGGGAGCGGATCTGCTGCACAGTCTGCAGTTTCTGGTGCCCCTGAACTGCCCCTGCCCGGCGGTGGCCACGGTCCACGACCTGGCGTGGCTTGATTTCCCGGAGACCATCGACCGGTTGCGCCGCACCTTCTACCGGCTTGTCGTGCCGCGCTCCCTGGAACGGGCGGCCGCGGTGATCACCAACAGCGAGGCGACGAGCGCTGACGTCCGCCGGCATTTCCCGCAGCTTGCGGGAAAGATCACGACCGCCCCGCACGGTACGCCGAGCTGGGCATTGCGGTGTGCCCGTGAGGACACCGGTCCCCACCCGGCACCCGAGCGCCCGTTTTTTCTGTTCGTCGGGACGCTGGAGCCCAGGAAGAACCTGTCCCGCCTGCTGGAGGCGTACGGACTGTTCCTGGACGCGGCCGTCGCCGAGGGATGGGCCCCGGCAACGATCCCGGACCTGGTTCTGGTCGGGGCCCGGGGGTGGAATCTCTCGGCGCTGAATACCGACATCGCGGAGTTCCAGCGCAGAGGGCGTCTGCGGGTTTGCGGCTACGTACCCGCAGAAAAGCTGTGGCGGCTCTACCGGACGGCCCGGGCCCTGACATTTCCCTCGCTGGGCGAAGGCTTCGGCCTGCCGCTGCTCGAGGCCATGGCGGCCGGTCTTCCGGTCATGACGTCACGCCGTGGCGGAATGGCCGAAGTCGCGGGTGCGGCGGCCAGGTACGTGGACCCCCTCGATCCCGCGGACATGGCACGGGCCTTGCGTGATCTGGCGGCCGATGATGACCTCTGTGCGGATCTCGTCAACAGGGGGCGGGACCGGCTGGCGGTGTGGGATTGGGCACGGACGGCGGACCGTACGGTCGAGATCTACCGGAGGGTTCTGGGCGGCGGCGTGGCGAAATAATGATTGCCCGTGTCGATTCCATGGGGTAATTTCCCTGTAATCATGAATTAGCATCATTACCCGGCAGGAAAGCTTCAAGGAGGAATCGTGGACCTCGGGATTATTGCTGCGCTTGGATTTGTGGCCGCGTTCCTCATGTCGTGGCTGGTCCAGCCCCATTTCCGCAATCTCGGTTTTCTGACCGAGATCGTGGATCATCCCGGCTACCGGCGTCCGCACCGCGAGCCCGTGCCCCGCACTGGGGGCATGGCGATTTTCATTTCTTTCTTCTGCGCGCTGTTCTTCCTTGAAAACGTGATTCTGCGCACGCCCCTGCCGTGGTCCTGGCTGGGGATCCTCATCGGAGCCGGAGTGGCGATCCTGGCCCTTGGCGTCGGCGACGATCGTTTCGGTATCCATGCCGAAAAGAAGCTCTACGGTCAGCTCGTGGTCATCATGGGCCTCATGCTCTTCGGCCAGCGCCTCGACCTGGTGACCCTGCCCCTGGTCGGTACGATCGAGCTGGGCGGATGGGCCTGGCCGTTTACCATGTTCTGGTATCTGGGGTTCATCAATTCCATGAACCTGATCGACGGCCTGGACGGCCTGGCCAGCGGCATCAGCATTCTCGCCTCGCTGACGCTCGTGGCCATCTCGTGGGCCGTTGGCGAGATGTATTCGACCCTGTTTGCGGCGACCCTGTGCGGCGCCACGGTGGCTTTCTTCTACTGGAATGTCAGCAAACGGAAGATCTTCCTCGGCGATTCCGGCAGCATGTGGATGGGCCTGGTGCTGGCCAGCCTTCTGCTGAACCTCAGCCAGAAGGTTCCGATTCCGCTGCCGGTGATGATCGCGCCGATGATCGTCCCGATCTGGGACACCGGCACCACCATCGTCCGTCGCTATCGGCGGCGCTCCTCGATCTTCCTGGCCGACGATTTCCATCTGCACCACCGCTTGCTCCGTCTGGGCTTCTCGCCGGCGGGGGCCGTGGCGTGCCTGCTGCTGGTGACCGTGGGCACGACCCTGTTCGCCCTCAGCGATTTTCTCGACCTGGCCTGGCTGGGACTGCCGGCCATGGGCACCTGGATGTGGGCGGCCCAGCTGGGAGCCATGCGCCACCTCGAGAACCGGCGTCATGGCCTGGACCTGTTCACGGAGCTCTTCTACGCGTTGGGCTTCGACGACCGCCTGGACAAGCTGGCCGACCATGCGGGGCAGGATGTGGCCGACATCATCGACCTGCAGGCCGAACGCCAGAAGGTCGCCCAAGCCCGGAAAATTCTCCTCGACGGTACCACCGGGGAAGAAGCCGAGGTGGAGGAGGCTACCGATGCCGTTCATCCCTCTACCGAAAAACTTCACTGATCTTTGTACTTCCGGTCAGTTCGAGCCGTCCCGCTCCGTGGAGCTGGGGTGCGGTGACGGACGTTTCCTGAATATCCTCCGCGATAGCGGATTCACGGTCTGGGGGCTGGACCGGATTCCGCCGGCCGGCGGCTCGGCGGCCGATATCGTCGCCGACGCCCTGAGTCCTCCTTTGGCCGCCGGTTCCCTGGATCTGGTGGTGGCCTCCAACCTGGTCCGCCACCTGGCCGTCCGCCACGAAGGCCTGCCCTTTTTGGACACCTGGCTGGGCTTGCTTCAGCCCGGCGGTTCCCTGTACATTTTCGAGGACGAACCGGGAGACTCACCCGCCGGCACGGCGAACTTCCGGGATCTACACGCCTTTCTCGCGCGGTTGATGCCCGTCACCCGGGGGCCGCTCCTGCCGCTGGACAAGTTCCGGGCCGCCGTGGACCGTTCGGCGTGTCCGGCCTGCTGGGACTACGGGCGCGTGAAGAACGAGTACCAGCTGGACGCCGGCGCGGCGATGCGCATGCTGCGCGGCCAGGGCGCGACCCCGCAGGGCGAGGCGTCCCGGCTCATCCGCGCCATCGGCCGCCGGGGCCTCGACGCGGGTTGGTACTGGTGGGCCAGGGCGATTCGCCCATGAAGAGGATGGAACGATGAGCCAGGGGAAATGGATCCGGTGGATGGGCGGGAGCGCCCTGGCGTTGCTCCTGTTCGCGTTCGTGGTCGCCGGCGGCCAGCGTGGGGCCGTCGATTGGTCGGACTTGCGGGCCGTGGCCTTCGAGAGTGACGACTGGGGGCTGGCGGGATTTGTCCCGGACGCGGGCGCCTGGGAGGGGCTGGAACGGCAGGCGCTGGGGACCGGTCGGTTCCCGGAGGTCTACTGGCAGTCGACCCTGGAGGACAGCGCCATGGTCGCCGACCTGTGCGGCCTGCTGCGTGCCCACGTGGGACGCGATGGTCGTGGTGCCGTGCTGCAGCCGAACTATGTCGTCTCCTCGCTGGGCTACCGAGGGCGCCCTCCCCAGGGCCGCTGGATCAGTTTCGACTGGCCGCAGGTGCCGCCGGAGTACCGCCGCCCGGGTTTGGACGAAGCCGTGAAGTCCGCCATCGCCACGGGGTGCTGGTACCCCGAATTCCACGGCCGCTATCACTACGATCCCGCCCGGAGGCTGGCCGACGCCTTTGCCGATTCCCTGGCCGCGGCCGCGACTCTCAGGGGGATCATGCTGTTTCCCGGAAGTGAGCGTGCGCGTGAACTGGGAAGCTGGCGTTCCACGGGCGAACTCGAGGACGAGCTGGACCAGGCCCTCGGTGTCTTTCGCCGCGTCTTCGGCAGGAGCCCGGGTTCGGTCATCGCCCCGGACTACACCTGGAACGGCAGGATCGAAGATATCTGGCAATCGCGTGGACTGAACGTAATCCAGGGCAAGCGCGAACAGATCAATCCGGACTGGCTGCCGGGACGACCGGGGCGGGCCCAGAAATTTCTCGCGCGTCAGCTGTCACGCCTGACGCATCCCGGCCGGACCTACCTCGAACGCAACTGTCGTTTCGAGCCGGTCCAGTTCGATGATCCCCGGGAGCCGGTGGCATCCTGCCTGGCGGAGATCCGGCACGCCTGGCGATCGGGCCGTCCGGCCATCGTCGAGACCCACCGGATCAACTTCGTCCACACCGACCCGGCAGTGGTCCGCGCCGGGCGTGAGGCGTTCGCCCTGCTGCTGACGCAGGTGGGGGAGCTGCCGGGCGACGGACCGCTGTATCTGACCGACCATGAGATCGCCCAGCTGGACCGGGGCGGGGCGAGCTGGAGCGTCCGGGGCGGGCGGATCGTCCTGCGCAACCACAGCCGCTCGAGAAAAGTCGTGGCCGTTCCGGTCGCCGCTTTCAATCTGGCCGCGGCCTTGGCCGGCTCCGACGCGCGCGCGACGGCGCCCCTGCTGCTGGCCCTGGCGCCCGGCGGTTCGATCGATCTTGTTCCCGGACAAGAGGTTGGTATTCAGAAGATCAAAAGATAAGCCATTGTCGGTTTGTGCTTGGATGGGTATTTTGGCGCGTACGTATCAATTTCCACCATATAAGGTCCACTTTTGCTGCATTGACCCTTGGAGGGTTTGTGGTATAGTAACCCGTCAATGCTGGCCGTCGAACCAGTTTGCACTTTTCAGGATCATCCAACGCGCTACCGGGAGGTCGTCGCAGACACCCACCGCTAACGAGCAGCAGAACCGTTGACCGCGTTCACGCCGGTTAACGGGCAGATTAGACAGCTTTAGAGAAGACGATCCTGAGGTTCAGAGCAGTTCAGATCCTCGCCAATCTTGTCATCGGTTGTGACTGCGGACTGTGTCGTCCGCCTAGCGACCGGTCGTTCTGGAGGCCCTGCATGCAAGCGTTCGGAATTCGCCCCGTTCTCAATATTGCTTCCCGATCCATTCTTCTTGTTACCCTGATGTTGTCCGTTGCCGGTGTCGCCGGAATCTCAGCAACCGCTTCAGCGGCGGACGGACAGGTCATCTTCGAAGGTTCGTTCGATCCGGCGGACCTGACCTGGGACGCCGCGACGAACGGGAAGCTCTTCCCGGTTCTCAACGGCGGACGTCATCTCGAGGAACCGGGGCTGCCGAAGCTGCCGGTCCATCCCATGATTTTTCTGATCCCCATGGATCGTACCGTCACCGGCATCACGGTCGAACCCCTGGGCGTTCGCACGGAGATTCTCCCCGGACCGCTGGCGGTTTCACCGGCCCATCTCACCGACGGCGGCGAGAGGGTCCTGACAACGTCCCTGCCGAGCGACGGCCCGGCCTTTCCCACGACCTGGGGGCGCTTCGGCGGGACCCACGTGTGGCGCGGTTACCGCCTGCTGGCGGTGGATGTCTATCCGGTCCGCGAGATCCAGACCGACGCCGGCGTGCGTCTGGAATACCTGAATGATTTTGCCGTGCGCGTCGAGTACGGCGCCGCGGCGCCGGCGGCGGATTATGCCGTTCGGCAGCGGCTGGTCGCCGGTGAGATCGGCGAAAACATGGCGACGCTGCAGAGCCTGGTGGACAATCCGGAGATGCTGTCCGGTTACCCGCGCGAGAACGGTCAGCCGATCCATGGCGAGTCCATCGGGGCTTCCAGCCCACCTCGGCGCCCAGCCTGACCGGCAGCGCCGTCGAGTACCTGATCATCACCAACGAGGACATGACGGCCGAGTTCCAGGTCCTGGCCGACTACAAGACGGCCCAGGGTTTGCCCACCGTCGTGGCCACCACGGAGTTCATCCAGGCCAACTACCGCAACGGGGCCGACATCCAGGAAACCATCCGGATGTTCATCCGGGACGCCTACGAGAAGTGGGGGATGGAGTACGTGCTGCTGGGCGGCGACTCGGACATCCTGCCGCCGCGCTACGTCGACAACACCTTCTACCCGACCAACGGTTACACCTCCATTCCCGGTCGATCTGTATTTCGCCTGCCTGGACGGCAACTGGAACGCCAACGGCAACGCCAATTTCGGCGAACCGGCCATCTCCGGCGATCCCGGTGACGATGGCCGATTTCGCCGAAGAGGTCTACATCGGCCGGGCCACGGTGAGCACTCCGGCCGCGGCCGACGGTTTTCGTCGACAAGGTCATGACCTACGAGACGACCGCTGCGGGGGCCGAATGGCCCAACCGCGCCCTGTTCGCGGCCGAGGTCCTGTTCCCTTCCGATTACCCGGATGGTAACTACATAATCCTGGACGGCGCCCAGTACGCCGACCAGCAGGTCAACGACTTCATGATCCCCTGCACGGACATGGAGTACACGCGGATGTACCAGACCGACGACCTGTTCCCCTGGGACGCCCCGTTGAACCTGAGTGCCCTGATCGACACCCTGAACACCGGCAACTACGGGATGTTCAACCAGATCGGGCACGGCTACTACTTCAACATGTCGGTCGGCGACGCCAACTTCATGACCACCGACGCTGACCAGCTGACCAACGGCGACAACCTGTTCATGATCTACGCGCTGAATTGCGCGTCCGGTGCGTTCGACAACTCGTGCCTGCTCGAGCGCTTCGTGCAGAACCCCAACGGCGGGTCCGTCTGCTCGATCGGTTCGGCGCGGGCGGCCTTCCCCAACAACTCCAACAACTACCAGCAGGAATTTTTCGAGCAGCTTTACTGCCAGGGTGAAACCCGGGTGGGCCGCCTGGTGGCCCTCAGCCGTTTGCCCTTCCTGGGCGCGACCATATACAACTACGTGGATCGCTGGACCTTCGAGAACTACACGCTGCTCGGCGACCCGACACTGGCGATCTGGACCGCTTCGCCGCGGGCCATGAACATCGCCGGGCCGTCGGGCCTGAATATCGGACCGCAGACAGTGAACTTCACCATCACCGACAGTCGGCAGTCCGGTGGTCAGAGCCCTGGTCTGCCTGGCCAAGGACGGCGAGGACTACGTCTACGGGACCACCGAATATCATGGGCCAGATCACGCTGGATTTCCTGCCCGTCACGACCGGCAACGCGGTCCTGACGGTGACCGGCAAGAATCTGGCGCTCACGACCGTGAATCTTCCGGTCACGGCCGGTTCGGCCTACCTGGCCCTGGACTATGCCATGTCCGCCGAGGACGACGGCACCGCCGGCAGCAGCGGCAACGGCAATGGGGCCGTCGAGGCCGGCGAGACGATTGCCCTGACGGCGGTGCTCGAGGAGACCGGCGGCGCCGGCACCCCGACGCGGACCGGCGTCCTGACCACGACGACCCCCGGCGTGACCATCGTGACCGGCACGGCCAGCTTCCCGGCGACGTGCGCCGGCGGTTTCCACCGCGGCCCAGACTCCCTTCCTGGTCAGCATTCGATCCGACGGTTGCCGACGGCACGCCAAGGTCGAATTCCAGGTCGACGTGGCCGACGGGCCGGCGAATTATCTCTCGGAGTGGACGCTGACCGTCAACGCTCCCGAACTCGAGGTGTTTGCCCTCGACTGGGAAGATGACACCTACGGCGACGGCAACGGGATCGTCAGCAACGGCGAACGTATCAACGTGACGTTCGAGGTGAAGAACTTCGGCGTCGGTGAGGCCAATACCCTGGCCGGCAGGCTGCGGACCTTCAACGGCAACGTCGTTCTCTATGATTCGCTGACGGCCCTGCCGGATCTGGCGTTCCTCGAAACCGGCGCCAGCACGGCGGTGGTTTCCCTGTCGATCAACGACGTGACCAAGCACTTTTCCAGCTACCTGAACGTGGTTGACGGCATGGGGCGCGAGACCTTGCACACGTTTGCGCTGACGCGGCCGACCGCACCACTGAACATCTCGACCGACACGTCGCTGGGCGCGGATGTCATCGCACTGAGCTGGGAACCGCCCTTCGGCACGAACATCTACGGTTACAATGTCTACCGCAGTGACGCGGAATTCGGGACCTACGTGAAGGTCAACGCGGATGTCATAGCCGGAACGGCGTACTTCCGCGATGAAGGGCTGAACCAGCTGACCCGCTACTACTACAAGGTGGCGGCGGTGGACTCCTCGCGGGTTTCCAGTCCCCAGTCGCTGGTGGTGGAGCAGGCGACCGCTCCGGCCGAGCGCGAAGGATTTCCCGTGCCCTTCCAGAACGAGACGAGCGGCCACCTCGCCGTCGGCGATGTCGACGGTGACGGTGACAAGGAAGTGGTCCTGGCCAGTGGTCAGGTCTACGTCTGGCATCACGACGGCTCGGAGCTGCTGGACGGCGACGGCGATTCGCAGACCCTCGGCAACTTCACCGATTTCCCCGAGGGTTACATCCTGCAGCCGGCGGGCATCACCCTGGCCAACCTCGACGGTCTCGGCGGTCAGGAGATGATCGTCAGCGAGCGGGCCCCGGGCATCAAGATCCACGTCTTCAAGAAGGACGGAACGGAAATGGCCGGGTGGCCGCAGACGATCGCCAACAAGGCCGGCACCGACTGGAACTGGGCCTCGCCCGCGGTCGGTGATGTCGACGGTGACGGGGACATGGAAATCGTGGTCAACGGCCTGAACGGGTGGGTGCATGTCTGGCATCACGACGGCACCGAGCTGGCTGACGGCGACGGCACGCCGTCGACCATCGGACCCTTCTTCTTCCGCCCCGGAGCCGAATTCGAATGGTCCCGCAGCGGTCCGGCCCTCTACGACCTGGATGGCGACGGGGCCAAGGACATCATCTTCGGCACGCGGAACGACGCCACCGGGCTGAAGCGCCTGATGGCGATCCGGTACGACGGCACCGACGTGCCCGGATTCCCGTATACGGCCACCGGGGCGATCGCCTGCGATCCGGCCGTGGCTGATCTGGACAACAACGGGGTCATGGAGATCGTCTTCTTTTCCTCGGCGAAGTGGCTGTATGCCGTCCAGGAGGACGGGACCAACTATCCCGGGTTCCCGGTCTATATGAACATCACGACGGATCTCAACTGGGTGGGCAGCCCCGCGGTCGGCAATATGGACGGTGATCCGTTCCTGGAGATCATCTACGCGCCGAGCCTTTCGGGTCTGCAGAGCAAGATCGTGGTCGTCGACACCGACTACGGCAGGCGGGACCTCCGGCCAGGTCCTGGCCGGCTTCCCGGTGACCCTGCCCGGCAGCTCCGAAGGCAGTCCCGTGGTGGGCGACATCAATGGCGACACGGTGCCCGACATTCTGCACGGGATCGGTGGCGGCGACGAGAGTTCGCCCTACAACCTCTATGCCTACGAGGCCGACGGCGACCCCGTCGACGGCTTCCCCATCACCTTGACCGGACCGCTGATGCCGTCGGTCGTCATCACCGATATCGACGCCGACTCGGACGTCGACATCGTCTACGGCGGCTGGGACTTCCTGACCCACGTCTGGGACATGCCGTTCGCGTACGACCGGACCAACGTGCCGTGGCCCACCTTCGGCGGCGGCACCAAGCGGGACGGCGTGTACTTCTCCATGGATCTCGTGCCGGTCGAAGACCCGCGCGATCTGCCTGTCCGGGATTTCCTGGTGCAGCAGCCGTACCCCAACCCGTTCAACCCCTCGACGGCCATCCGGCTGAACATTCCCCGCGACGGGGATCTGGGCCTGGCGGTTTTCGACATCAAGGGGCGCAAGATCAGGACCCTCTACACGGGTCGGATCTCGGCGGGCTGGCATACGCTGGTGTGGGACGGCCGCGACGATAGCGGTCGCGGCTCGGCCAGCGGCGTCTACTTCATGCAGGCGGTACATTCGGGCGAGGTGCTGACCCGCAAGATGACCCTGGTGAAGTAGCAGGATTGACGGCTTTCGGGCCTGACGGTACCTTGCAGGGGTGCGGATCGAGATATCCGCACCCCTGGTTTTTGTTGTGGCCGCAGTGACGGCCGATTGTCCTTCGGCCATGAAGGAGCTGCCTGTGTCGGTTCGGATTGCCCGCTCGCCACTGTACCGCTGCAACCGGTTGTCGGTGCTGCTGCCGCTGTTGTTCCTGGCGAATGCCTGCGGTGAGCAGCAGGAGGCCGGTGTGGGGGAGGCGGGTGTGCCCCGGCAGGGCGGTACTGCTGTCGTGGCGCTCAACTCGGAGCCCGACGCGCTCAATCCGCTGATCAGCACCTCGTCGAACGCCGGATATATCTACGCCGAACTTCATGACGGTCTGACCGAGATGTCCAATGAGCTGAGCTACGAGCCCAGAATCGCCGCGTCCTGGGATCTGGCCCCCGACCGGCTCTCGATCACCTACCACCTGCAAGACTGGCTCTGGTCCGACGGTGAGCCGTTGACGGCCTACGACGTGGTATCGTCGTTCGCCCTCTTCAAGGATGAACGCGTCGCCAGCCCCCGGCGGGGCACCTACCGCGATGTCCTGGACGCGACGGCCCTGGACTCGGTGACGGTGAAGTACACCCTGGCCCGCCCCCTGCCCGATCCATTGCGGCGCACCTGGCACCATATCCTGCCGCGCCACCTGACGACTTTGTTGGCGCCGGGGGAGGTCAGGAACTGGCCCCTGAATCGCGCGCCGCTTTCTTCCGGGGAGTTCGTGCTCGAGGACTGGGCGCACAATCGGTCACTGTCCCTGGCGCGCAACGGGTTCTATTCGGGCCGGCCCGCGTTGCTCGACAGGGTGGTCTTTCGGATCCTGCCGGAAGAGGGCGCCAGGACCGTGGCCCTGGAAACCGGCGAGGTCGACCTCGTCTTCGGTTTGTCCCCGGATACGGCCAGGCGGCTGGAAAAGCGTCAGGACATCCGGATCGAAGCGGTCGGCAGCCGCAGCTTCTACTATCTCCAATGGAATTTTGCCAATCCGTTGTTCGCCGATCAGGCCACCCGCAAGGCGCTGTCGCACGCCCTGGACCGCGCGCGGATGATCGACACGCTCCTGCTGGGATTCGGACGTGCCGGCGTGGGCCCGATACCGCCGGCCCTGTGGAATTTCCACGGTGAACTGGCCGCCGACGACTTCGACCCCGAACACGCGCGGACGCTGCTGGCCGCCGCGGGCTGGCGCGACTCGGACGGCGACGGCGTGCTGGAAAGGGACGGCCGTGATTTCCGTTTCGAGATCCTCACCCGCCAGGGCGATCCCATCCGTGAAAACGGTGCGGTCATCATCCGTGAGAATCTCAGAGCGGTCGGCGTGGCGGTCGACCTGAGGGTACTCGAACTCGCCACGGGCCTCGAGCGGCTGCGGTCCGGGGAGTTCGACGCCTATTTCGGCCTGTTGAACGCCAACCTCCACGGCGATCCCTCCGGTTACGTGCATTCCGCTGCCGTCGGGGAATTCAACAGCGGGCACTACGCCAACGCCCAGGTCGATTCGCTGCTCGAACTGGCGCTCGGCATGACCGCTGCGGAACAGGCGCTACCGGTGTGGTTCGAGCTCCAGGAAGTCCTGGCGGCCGACCCCCCGGCGGCCTACCTCTTCTACCGGCGAACCCTGGTGGGGATCAGCCGCCGCCTGCAGAACGTCCAGCCCCACCTGCTGTCGCCGATCAATAACCTGGCCGAGTGGTGGATTCTGCCGGCAGACAGGAAATATCGCTCCGAATAGCCGGTAGCCGGGATCAGCCGGGATCAATCGGCGGCCGTCTATTGTGGGTCGGAGCCGGTCTTCGTAGATTGAGGCAACCATGAAGAACACCTCCTGGAAATACAAGGACACGCCGCGCAGGAAACACGGCCAGCAGCTAGGGATTGTGATCCTTCCGCTGTTCCTGGCCGCAGTCCTGGGTTGGGTCGGTTGTTCGAGCAGCACCGATCCCGGCGGCGGCGGCGGCGGCGGAACCGAGCCCGAATTCGTTTTCACACCGTCGGCGAGGGCCCAGCAGATTTTTCTCAGCGACTCCCTCGACTTCAGGGCCGTTGTCGACCCGGCGGGCTCCCTGGACGTGACCTGGCGGCGTCGGGGTGACATCGTCAGCAACACGCCGGACTACCGCTACCGGCCGCAGGCCGTGGGCCCGGACACCGTCTCGGTCAAGGCCTTGTCGGGGGCCTACGACGACTCCACCTACTGGGTCGTGCAGGTCCGGGAGGATCCGAGCCTGATCCCGCCGCAGGTTCCGAGCGTGAACGCCGGCCCCGGTCCGCAACCGGCGGATGTGGAGGTGGTCTGGAACCGGGTACCGACCTCGGCCTTCCCCATTGTCGCCTACGTGGTGGCCGTCAGTTTCGCCGGGCCCATCAGCGAGGCCAACTGGGACGCGGCCCGCATCCTGGGCACTTACGCAGCGGTCCCGGGGCAGGTCGGTTACGGCAAGCTTTACACCGAAAGCGACGACGGCATGCTGCCCGGGCAGACGGGCTGGTTCGCGGTGCGCGCCATCGATACGTTCGACCAGATGTCGTCCCTGGATTACTCGGTTTCCCACGAGATCACGTACCCGTGGTTCATCGAAGGGACCGTGAGCGACGATCGCGACAACAATCTGCTGGGTATCATCGTCGCTTCGGTGTCGCCAGAGATCTCCGACAACACCGACGGCACGGGATTCTACCGCCTGGGCCCGTTCCGCAACATCGACACGGTCCGGGTCTACACCACCTCCCGCAACGAGGATCTGCCCGGCGAACCGTTGACCTCGTGGTACGATTTCCAGTCGGAACCGCTGACCTACGAAGCTCCCGGACAGGATATCGTGCTGATCAGCCGCTACGTGACCGACGAGATCTGCTGGTCCACGAATCCGGCCGGACTGTTCCTGCCTTTCCTACGGTCCATGACGCGGACCGACGACGACCCCCTGGATGAAAACCGTTCCATCCTCTACCGGTGGGACACCTACCCCCTGACGGTTTACGTGCCGGAAGTGACCAACCAGGATCTGGTGCGGATGGACCTCGCGGTCGACGCGGCGCTGGAATTCTGGAACATCGCCATGGGGGAGGAGTATTTCGTTCGCACCGCGGACGCCGAGGCCGCCGATCTGAATTTCCTCTTCAACAACGAGCAGACGGACTACGGCGAGGTCACGCTGCTGCTGCCGAGCGGACCGGATATCGAGTTCGGCCGCGTGGTTCCGCAGAAGATGCAGGTGTTCATCAACACGGTCCTGAGCACACCCAAGCTCGTGACCGAGGTCACGCTTCACGAACTGGGGCACGCGCTCGGTCATGTCGCGCACAACCCCTGCGGGCTGGCCGACTTCCTGATGTTCACCGGGGGAGGCACCGGGGCGCTGGACAATCTCGATCCCATCCACATCGACGAGCGCCGTCTCGTCAACGTCATCCGGCGCCTGCCGCAGGCCGTCGACATGAACAACTATCGCCTGAATTGAACCGGGGCGCCGTCAACCAGGCGGCCAAGCCAAGGCGCGTCCGCCGAGGACGTGCAGATGCAGGTGGCCCACGCTCTGACCTCCGTCCTTGCCGCAGTTGATGACGAACCGGTAGCCGGCCTCGTCCAGGCCCTCGGCCCGGGCGATACCGGTCGCCACGATCAGGAGGCCGCCGGCGAGGTCGCGGTCGTCTGCGCCGAGGTCGGTCAGGCTGGCGATGTGGCGACGGGGAATCACCAGGATGTGGGTCGGGGCCTGGGGCCCGATGTCCCGGAAGGCCAGATAGTCGGGATCGGTATAGACTTCCTCACAGGGAATCTTCCCCGCGACGATGTCGCAGAATAGACAGGAACCCATGGTGGACCTTTCGGTAGACGGCCGTGCTAGGATGGGAACTGCGCCGCCGCGAACGTATCACGGTTCTGCGGCCCGGGACAAGGCAGTCGTCGGTGTACCGGCAGAGGTGTTCGTATGAAAATCCTGGTGGTCGGCTACAACGCTTTCGATGTGACGGTCCAGGTCGGGCCGCGATGGCCCGCTCCGGACGCCAAGGTGGAGGTGCCGTCGATCAGGATCGGCGGCGGCGGTCCGGCGGCCACCGCTGCGGTGGCGCTGGCCCGCCTGGGCGCCGACGTCCGGCTGCTCACGCCGTTGACCGACGACGAACCCGGCCGACTGCAGACCCGTGAACTCCGCGACGCGGGCGTCGATCTGACCTGGTGCCCCCGACCTTCCGGCAGCGTCAGTCCGAAAGCCGTGATCCTCGTCGACGAGGTAGCGGCAACCCGCACGATTTTCTGGTCCCGCGGCCGATTGTCGCTCATGGACCCGGCTGTGGTGACCGCCGAGATGCTCAGCGGGATCGATCTGGTCTACACCGACGGTCATGACGTGCCCGCAGCGAGCGCGGCGGCCACCCTGGCCCGCGAGCGCGGCTTGCCCGTCGTCATGGACGCCGGTTCGGTTCGCGCGGGGTCCGCCGAACTGGTGGCGCTGTGCACCGACGTGGTTTCGTCCCGAGACTTCGCGCCCGACCTGTCCGGCAACCGTGATCCCGTCCGGGCCCTGGCGTGGCTCCGCAACCGGGGCCCAGCCCGCGTGGCCATGACCTTCGGCGAACAGGGTGTGCTCGGCCTGGAGGACGACGAACCGGTGGTCGTTCCAGCTTTCGCGGTGACCGTCCGCGACACGACCGGAGCCGGAGACGCATTTCACGCCGGCTATGCGTTCGCGCGTGGACAGGGCCGCAGTTTTGGCGCCTGCCTGGAATTCGGGGCCGCCGTCGCGGCCCTCAAGTGCCGTGGGTGGGGAGGGCGGCAGACGCTGCCGGACCTGGCGGAGGTCGAGGCGTTCCGTACGACAGGACCCCGCCGACCGCTTGGCGTCGACCTCCAGCAGTGGGGGCCGGGCGAGGATTCTGCAACCACCGACTTTTCGTAAATTTTCGCTGGACTTTCGCTGCCCTTTCGTCTAATGTCGCGCCTGTAGTTGCCGGGAAGCCGACGAGCGGCGTTCCCGAAACCCGTGCCAGGAGGCGATCATGGGGCTGACGCCACGCCAAGCGGATATCCTGACTTTCATCGACGAATACAGTGAGATCAAGGGCTATGCTCCTACCCTGCAGGAGATCGGCCAGAAGTTCGGGCTGTCTTCGGTGGCGACGGTACACAAGCATGTCAGCCAGCTGGTGGAGAAGGGCTATCTCCGCCGTGATCGACCGAACGCAAGCCGCGACCTCGAGGTCGTCGGGCGCGATGGTCGGCACGGAAACATGGCCAGCATCCCTTTGCTGGGCACGGTGGCCGCCGGTCTGCCCATCGAAGCCCTGGCCGACCAGGAAGAGATCAACCTGCCGGAAGAGTGGCTGGGCAAGGGGCGGACGTTCGCGTTGCGGGTGCGGGGCGATTCGATGATCGAAGAACAGATCAGGGACGGTGATACCGTCGTGGTGGAGGCCCGCGAGATGGCGCGCAACGGCGAAACCGTGATCGCGCTGGTGGACGGCGATTCGGTGACCGTCAAACAGTATTACCGGGAAGGCGCCCAGATCCGTCTGCAGCCGGCCAACTCCGCGGTGCCGGTCATGATCTTTCCCGAGGAACGCGTGCGGGTCCAAGGCGTCGTGATCGGGGTGCTGCGCCGTTTTTCCTGACCGGAAGCGCTGGCGGCCCTTAACCGCCGATTTGGCGTTTGGCCCGGCGGTTTCGCTGCGGCAATTTGACGACGGTTCTGCGCAATCACCGCCCGTGTCGGGGCGGTGGTTTTTTTTCCCGCCGGTGCGATCGGAAGCTCTGCCGGCAATGAAGTCCCGGCACCGGTGCGCGTGCGCGGCTGCGAGTATCGGCGACCGGTCATGGGTTTGGTTGACGGTCCGGGGTGGGCAAGGTAGCATATTGTTCGGCCGCGTATTACCGTTCGGTCGACACCCAGGGAGAATGGTCGCCGATGAGCAAACGGGACAAACCAGGTGAGCTGGAAGAGATCTTCGAAATCCTGGTGACCTCCTACGCCCAGAAAGGCGGGGTGATCCCGGGGGAAAGGGATCTCTGCTGGCGACCGGCGACCGATGCCTACGAAACCGAAGACTCCTTTATCGTCCAGGTGGACCTGGCCGGCATGGATCCGACCCAGATCGAGGTTCTGGCCGACGAGAACAGCCTGGTGGTCCGGGGCATCCGCAGGGATTCCAGCGTGCCGGGCAAGAAGCATTTCCACAAGATGGAAATCGACGTGGGACCTTTCAGCCGCAGCATCCCGATCACGGTGGATGTTGATCCGGCCAGCGCCCGAGCCCGCTACCGCAGCGGCTTCCTGGTCGTGACGTTCGTGAAGGGCCCCGGCGGGATCAACGACCGTCGCCAAATCACCATCGACCAATGATGGCCACATCGTCCCGCGAGGGAATTACCGCTAACGGCGTGTGACGCCAAGAATCGGAAGGAGCTGGGCACCATGGCGGACAACGGTCAGGATCTTCTGGGCCTGGATTACAGCGGGGAGATCCTCCTGCCCAAGGAAATGCCAATCCTGCCCATCAGCGAGGCCGTCATTTTCCCGGCCATGATGGTACCCCTGGTGCTGAGCGACACCAACCTGGTGAAACTTGCCGACGACTGCCTGGCCGGGGACAAGATCCTCGGCGCATTCTCCCAGAAGGAACTCGCCGAGGGGGAAGAGGACGAGGTCGACGACCGCGATCTCATCTACCGGGTCGGCACGGCGGTGAAGATCCAGAAGATGCTGCGCTTTCCCGACGGCAGCATGCGCCTGCTCGGTCAGGGCATCGCCCGCTGCCGGATCAAGAAATTCATCCGCGACGAGCCGTACATGCTGGCCGCTGTCGAATTGATCGAGGAGGAGGCCCAGGACGATTCGCGGACCCTGGCCTACATGCGCGGCGTGGCCAACAATTTCCTGAAGATCATCGACGCGAGCGAGACTCTTTCGGACGAGCTGAAGGTCGTCGTGATGAACATCGATGACCCCGGCCGGCTGGCCGACCTGATCGCCTCCAACCTGGACGTGGAGGTGTCCGAGAAGCAGAAGATGCTCGAGGAAAAATCGCCGCGCAAGCGGTTGCAGATCCTCTCTAAGACGGTGATGAACGAACTCGATGTGCTCGAGCTCGGGCAGAAGCTCCAGACCCGGGTGCGCAAGTCGATCGACAAGGACCAGCGGGAATACTATCTGCGGCAGCAGCTCAAGGCGATCCAGCGGGAGCTGGGGGAAGAGGCTGAAGGTTCCGTCGAGCTGGATGAACTGCGGGAGCGGATCGAAGCGGCCGACTTCCCGGAGAAGGTCCAGGCGGCGGCCGATCGCGAGTTCGACCGTCTGAGCCGCATGTCCCCCGGCGCGAGCGAATACACCGTCAGCAAGACCTATCTGGACTGGCTCCTGGACCTGCCCTGGAGCCAGAGCAGCGACGACAAGCTGAACCTCAAGCGGGCCGAGGAGATTCTCGAACGCGACCACTTCGGCCTGGAGGACGTCAAGGAACGGATCATCGAGTACCTGGCCGTCCGCAAGCTGAAGGACAACCACCGGGGGCCGATTCTCTGCCTGGCCGGCCCGCCGGGGGTCGGCAAGACCTCGCTCGGCCGCAGTATCGCCGAGGCCGTGGGGCGGGAGTTCTTCCGGTTCTCCCTCGGGGGCATGCGCGACGAGGCCGAGATCCGCGGTCACCGGCGCACCTACGTCGGTTCGATGCCCGGCCGGATCATCACCGGCCTCAAGGAATGCGGCACGAACAATCCCGTGTTCATGCTCGATGAAATCGACAAGCTGGGCCAGGATTTTCGCGGGGATCCGGCCAGCGCCCTGCTCGAGGTTCTCGACCCCGAGCAGAACAGCGATTTCACCGACCACTATCTGACGCTGCCGTTCGACCTGTCCAACGTGATGTTCATCACGACGGCAAACATGCTGGACACGATTCCGCGGCCGCTGCTGGACCGGATGGAAGTCATCCAGCTGGCCGGCTACACCAATCTGGAGAAGCTGCAGATCGCCAAGCGGTACCTGCTGCCCCGGCAGATCGACGCCAACGGCCTGACCGGCAAGTACATCCGTTTCACGGACGCCGGCCTGATGAAGGTGATCGAGTGCTACACCCGCGAGGCGGGGGTCCGGAACCTGGAGCGCACGATCGGGTCGGTGTGCCGGAAGGTCGCCACGGCGGTGGCCAAGGGGAAGAAGAAGCGCCAGACCGTCGGGGCAAACAATCTGGAGAAATACCTGGGACCGCCGAGCTACTCCGGGGACCGCTTGCGGACCTACGTCAAGGCCGGCGTCGTCACGGGCCTGGCCTGGACCCAGGTCGGGGGCCGGATTCTCTACATCGAAGGCCTTTCGCTTCCCGGCGGGCGGGGCAACCTGAAACTGACCGGGCAGCTGGGCAGCGTGATGCAGGAATCGGCAAGCGCCGCCTTCAGCTATCTGCAGCATCGTTTCGGCGGCCGGGAAGAGTACCAGGAGTTTTTCCAGTCCCGCGACGTCCACATCCATCTGCCGGCCGGTGCGGTGCCCAAGGACGGACCGAGCGCGGGGATCGCCATGGCTTCGGTGCTGCTGTCGCTGCTGTTGGACAAGTCGGTCGATCGCCGCACGGCCATGACCGGCGAAATCACCCTGACCGGCGCGGTGCTGCCGATCGGTGGTCTGCAGGAGAAGGTCCTGGCCGCCCACCGGGTGGGGGTCCGCCGGATCATCATCCCGGCGGTCAACGAGACCGACCTGGACGTCATTCCCGACGAGGTGCGCGAAGCGATCGAGTTCGTTCCCGTAAGCCATGTGGACGAGGTTTGGGAGACGATTTTTCCGGGCGTATTGTAGGCGGCAATCACAGGTAGATCGGCCCCGGGATGCCGGAGCCCGAGGACAGTGAGGCAGGAATTGGCTGAGCACAAGATCATCAGTTCCCTGATGCGTCCCTTCTTCAACAAGGGCAAGACGTCCTCGTTCACGATACCGGGCGCCATGTCGGACAATTCGCGCATCCTCTGCATCGATTGCGGCGACCTCTCCGAGTTCCTGTTCCACATGCCCCTGCTGACGGCCATCCGGCGGCGCTATCCGGGGTCGAAGATGGATTTCCTGGTGCCCGAGAAGCACGCCGCGCTCATCCTCCCCAGCGGTCTGGCCCGTCAGTGCATGATCTACAAGGAAGGGCAGATGAATCCGTGGCGGCCCGCCTTCGGGACGCTGCTGCGCAAACTGGGCACCGGGCAGTACGATGTGGCGCTGGTCATGGCCCACACGCCGCAACCGCGCCTGGAACTGGCCGCCCTGGCCAGCGGCGCGGCCCTGCGTTACGGCCCGTCGCACAAGGACTCCTGGCCCGGCATCAATTTCGAGATGCGCACCTCCGCGGGCGACGACAGTTATCTGGGCGACCGGCTGAAGATGACCGTACCGTTTCTCGGCTTCGAACCGGAGGATCTCCACTCCCGCTGGCCGCTGCCGATGGACAAGGTCCGGCAGATGGCGCAACAGGTGCATTTCCACAAGCCGAACCCGGACCAGATGCTCATCGGGATCGATCCGGGTACCAGCAAGACCGGCCACTCGTTTGCCCTGGACAACATCCAGTTCCTCGTGCGGCAACTGTCCAGCCAGCTCGTCTGCAAGATCCTGCCACTCGGATTCCCGGATGATCCGCGGCTGATCAAGCTCGAAACCCAGCTGTCGGACGTGCCGGTGGGGCTGGCCCGCGATACGCTGCTGGAGATGGTGCTCCTGCTGGCCCAGTGTGACCTGTTCGTAGCGGGCAACACCGATTTTTTCCATTTCTCCGTGGCCCTGGGCGTGCCGACGATCGGACTCTTTGCAAAGAATGACGGGCCCACCTGGGTTCCCCGCGACCGCAAACGTGCGCGTGTCCTGCGGGTGACCAAGGGGGAGAAGGTCGATATCGAAACCCTGATGGAGGCGGTCGAAGCGGTGACCGAAGGGCGTACGAGCACGGCCTCGACCGTCATCTCCGGATCCGGCCGGACGCATCCCGTGAAGGACGAAGCGACCGTCGCCACACCTCCGTCGTCTACAGACCAATCCCGTCATGACTGATTCCGGGATGAGCGGCGCCGCCCGGCGGGTGCTGGTCCTGGCCCCCAACTGGCTGGGGGATGCGGTGATGACGACACCGCTGCTGACCTGGCTCGCTGCGGTCGCCCACGCAGGGGATGCGCCCCCGCTGGCGGTCCACCTGGCGGTCCGGCGCGCTTGGGCGCCTCTCTTCACCCGTGACAACCGCCTGGCCGGGATCCATGTCATCGAGCGCCAGGGACGCCACCGCGGGGTCCTCGGGCTGATCCGGATGGCCCATATGCTTCGGCAGGGAAACTTCGACGCCGTGATCCTCGGTCCTCCTTCGCTGCGGGCGGGGCTGGCCGCCGGTCTGGCCGGAATCCCGCGCCGGATCGGCTACCGCAGCGACGGCCGCACGCTGCTGTTGACCGATGGCCTGCCCGTCGCGGCTCGCGGATCGGTGCACTACAGCGCCGAACTGGTGGAGCTCGGCAAGCGGGCCCTGTCGGTGTTCGGGTTGGCTGCAGGATCCGCCGCCATCCCGGAGCCACGGCTGCCCGGACTGGATGTGATCCCGGCGCGCACGTTTGCACCCGGACCGCCGGTGCTGGCGCTGGCTCCCGGCACAACCTACGGTGAAGCCAAGACCTGGCCGCTCGAACGTGTCGCCGAATTTGTCGCCCTGGCGGCCGGCGGCGGCCGGCGCCGGGTGCTCCTGCTCGGGGACGGCGGCGCCACCGCATTCGCCGAAGCTCTGCAGGCCCGGTCCGCGCTCCGCTGGGGCCCCGGCAACGAGCCGTCATCGCAGGTGATCGACATGACCGGGCGGACCGATCTGCTCGACGCGGTCGGCCTGCTGAAAGGCTGCCAGGCCTTCGTGGGCAACGACAGCGGCCTGATGCATCTGGCGGCGGCCCTCGGGACGCCCAGCGTCGGTATCTTCGGTTCATCCAATCCGGAGTGGACCGCGCCGCGGGGACGGTCGACCGCCTGGTTGGCCGCCGACGGTTTCGATTGCCGTCCCTGCTACCGCCCGACCTGCAACCAGGCGCAATTCTGCCTCGAGACGATCGGAGCCGCCAGCGTCCTGACTGCCGTGGACGATCTCCTCGGCGGAGCGTCCCGAACCGGTGAGGTGTCCTGATGGCCATCTGGAAAACGTCCCGTTCCGCGGGCACAGCCGAGCCCGGACCGATCCTCTTCCTCGATCGGGATGGCGTCGTGATCGCCGACCGGGACTACCTGCAGGATGCCGACGGCGTGGAGCTTCTGCCGGGCGCCGCGGCGGCCATGGCGGCTGCCCGACGGGCGGGCTTCAGCCTGATCGGCGTATCCAATCAGTCGGGCCTCGGACGCGGCCTATTCGGCCCGGACGACTTTGCCGCCGTCATGGAGCGCCTGGAGGACCTGCTGGAACAGGAGGGAACGGGTTTCGACGCCTTCTTCTACTGTCCTCACGCTCCCGCAGACCGGTGTGACTGCCGCAAGCCGCAGCTGGGTCTGTTCACCGAGGCGACGGCCCGGTTCCCCTGCCTGACCGCCCGGTCATGGATGGTCGGCGACAAGGCCAGTGACATCGCCTTCGGTCGGGCAGCGGACCTGAATGCGATCCTGGTGATGACCGGTCACGGTACCGAACAGCGTGACGAAACCGAACGCCGCTGGTCCGCTGATCCCCGCGTCCATCAGGCCGTGGATCTCGCCGCGGCGGTCGGGCGAATCCTGGCGCGCGGACCCGAGGGGTGCAGCACGTGACCTGGGTCCTGGACGGCAATCCGGTCGGTTCGGTTTTGGTGACCCGGCTGCGGTATCTCGGGGACATCGTCATGTCGACCGTCGTGCTCGAGATCCTGAAGATGGGGGATCCGGATCTGTCGCTCGGCTACCTGTGCGAAAGCATTCACGCTCCGGTTCTGGCTGGACATCCGGCCCTCGACCGGATCCACGCGCTGGATCCCGGCCGCCAAGGCGCCGACGCCGCGGTCCGCCGGACCGGTGCCGACGCGCCGCACACCGGGCACGGGACCTTCGGGATGATCCGCGAACTGCGCCGGCAGCGGTACGATCTGGCCGTGGACCTTTTTTTCAATCCGCGCAGCGCGTGGTTGCTCCGGCTGGCGGGTATCCGGCACCGGATCGGCGGCACCCGGCGCGTGCGGCGACATCTCTACACCCACGCAGGTTTCCCTTCGGATTTCGCGGACGCTCAGGAGACGCTGACGCGGCTGGCCCCCGGCGGCCTGGGTGACCACCTGTCCCGTCTGGTTCCGCTGGTCCATCGCGAGACCGGCTCGCCGTTCGCCGGGTGGTTGGAGGCTGCCGTGGGACAGAGGCGGCTCAAGCCCCAGCTGACCGTCCCGGTATTGTCATCAGCCCTCAAGGGCCGTTGCGCCGCCGCCGGCGTGGACCCCGAGCGCCCCTTCCTGTTGCTGGCCCCGGGCGCCACCTGGCGGAGCAAGGAATGGCCGGTCGAATCGTGGCGCGACCTCGTGCCCCGACTGGCGGCCGCGGTGCCTGATCAGCTGGCGATCCTGACCCCTCCGGGCGGACGTGACCGGTGGTCCGACCTCGCATCGGTCGTACCCCGCGGTCGCGGCGGACTGCTGCCGACCATGGGTCTGGCCGATGTCCTGGCGGTGGTGGGCGCCGCACGCGCGTTGGTGACCGTCGACGGGGGAATCATGCACGCGGCGGTGGGGATGTCGGTGCCGACGGTGGCTCTGTTCGGGCCCACGGACCCGGCGATCTGGTTCCCATACGTGGGGGCCGGCCCGTATGCGGTGCTGGCGACCGCTCCCTGGTGCCATCCGTGTGACCTTCACGACTGCCCTCGATTCATCTGCTTGCCGGACCTGGCAGGCGATCCTGTCGTCGAAGCGCTCGCCAGCGTCTTGTCACGCTCCGTCGCCGGCGGGAGGCCCCATGATTGAAGGGCGACGATTCCGGCGTATCCTCCTGATCCGGCGCAAGGCCCTGGGCGACGCCCTGGTCACCATGCCGGCGGTGCTCAAGGTGGCCAGCGCCTGGCCGACGGCCGAAATCGATCTCGTGGTCGATCGCCCGTTTGCCTCCCTGCTCGCGGGACTGGCGCCGGGCATCCGCATCCTGACCTGGCCCGGGCCTTCGGCTTGGTCGTGGATCCGTGATCTGCGCAGCCGCCGCTACGACCTGGTCATCGACTGGCTCGGCAATCCGCGGACGGCGATGTGGACGGCCCTGACCGGAGCGTCCGTCAGGGTCGGCTATGATCTGCCACGCCGCTCGTGGGCCTACAACATCAAAGTTCCCCGCAACCGGCTTGCCGAGCGGCCGCTGCGCGGCTTCGCCGGCGAGGCCTTCCTCGATCCCCTGCGCCTGCTCGGGCTGGATCCTGAACCGTGGGGTGATGGTTTCGCTTCCGGGAGCGTTCGGGAACCGGCGACCGCCGGTCTCGGACAGACCTATCGGCGCTGGTTGCCGCAATGGACCGCGGCGTCGGGCCGGCGTGTGGTGGTGATGCTCAGCGCGACCTGGCCGGCCAAGGCCTGGCCCGATCACCACGGCGCGGACCTGCTGCTGCGTCTGCGCGAGCGTGGGCTGAATCCCCTGCTGGTCACCGGTCCTGGTGATGAGGATCTCGAGACCGCTCTGCGACGGCGATTGCCCGGCGATGCCTTCGCTCCGCCAACCAATCTGCTGGAACTGGCGGATCTGCTGCGGGAGGCGGACCTTTTTGTCGGTACCGATTGCGGTGCCAGGCATCTGGCCGCCAGTCTGGGCGTTCCCACGGTGACCCTTTTCGGACCCACGGACCCGCAGGGCTGGAACCCGGCGAGCCCCCGCCATGTTGCAGTCAGAACAGGTGTCGCTTGCTCGCCGTGCGACCTGACCGAGTGCCCCGTGGACGGCCATCCCTGCCTGGATGAACTGACCCCCGGCATGGTGCTTGCAGCGATCGAGAAGATGCTCGGCCGAATGTCCGATCGAAAGGTGATATCGTGAGCTCCATATTTCTCGCTATCAGGGCCGCTGTCGGGGCTGGAAAGCCAGTTCTAGGGCTCTTAATTGCTCTACCGGTCATCTGGCTGCTGGCGGCGGCGCCCGTGCGGGCAGAAGACGAAGAGCCCGTGGCGGCCAATCCCGCGCCGACCGTTTATGGTCCGGGAGAACGCATGGTGTTCTCGATCGGCTACGGTCCGGTCAACGCCGGTGAAGGCATTCTGGAGGTCCTGGGCGTCACGGAATACCGTGGATTCACGTGCTATCACATCCAGAGCAAGGCCAACAGCAACCGCTTCTTCTCCTCGATCTACAAGGTCCGGGACAAGATCACCAGCTACATCGACGTGGAAGGTCTCTACAGCCACTATTTCTACAAACGGCTGCGCGAGGGTGATTACAAGAAGACCGTCGAGGTCAATTTCGACCACCTGGAGGAGTCCGCACGCTACAACGATGGTGAATCGTTTGAGATCACGACCGGCGTGCAGGACGTCCTCTCCGCTTTCTATTACGTCCGGAACCTGGACCTGGCCGTCGGCGCGGTCTACAATGTACCGGCCCACAGTTCCCGCAAGACCTACGACCTGAAGGTCATCGTTCACGGGCGTGAGCGGGTCAAAGTCGAGGCCGGGACCTGGGACTGCTTCGTGGTCGAGCCGGTCATCGAGGGTGAAGGCCTGTTCAAGCACGAAGGCAAGCTGACGCTGTACATCACCGATGACGAGCATCGGATTCCGGTGTTGATCAAGACGAAGGTTCCGGTCGGCTCCATCGACGTCGAACTGAAAGAATACCGTCCCGGAACGCCCCTGGTGCCGCTGGTCGCCGCCGGGAACTGATCACGGAAGGATCCGTCCATGCCCCAGCCGGAATCCCACCGCTCTTTCGTGCCGCCCGCGGGATGGCTGGAGGATCTGCCGGCAGCCGAGACCGGAGCCCCGCTCCGGTTTCTGCTGCTGGCCACGCTGCTGGGCGGCGCTCTGCGCTTTCTGCAGCTGGCGGAACCTTCGTTCTGGGTCGACGAGATGCTGACGTGGCAGGCCCTGCGCCCGGACAGCAATCCCGGTTTCTGGGAGCAGTTCACCGACACCATCCAGGGCCCATTGCACGTGGCGGTGCTGTGGCCTCTGGTGGCCCTGCGCGAATCGGAATTCATGCTGCGGCTGCCCTCGGCGGTCGCCGGTCTGGCCGCCATTCCCGTCTTCGGCCTGCTGGCCCACCGGCTGTCAGGAGCCATGGCCGCTCGCCTGGCGACCCTGCTGTTCGCGTTGAGTCCCTTCCAGATCTGGTACAGCCAGGAGGGGCGCGGGTACGCCTTCCTGGTGCTGTTCTCGCTGCTGGCCGTGACGGTCTATCTGAAGATGACCGAGCGCGGCCCGCGCTGGCAGTCGGCGCTGGCTTTCGGGCTGTTGGGCGCGGCTGCGATTCTCAGCAACATGACCGGGCTTTTTCTCCTGGTCGCGCTCGGGGCCGGCCTGGTGCTGTTCCATCGGCCCCGATCGGGCCGTGCCTGGTTGCTGTGGACCATTGCCTTCGGCCTGGCGCTGGCGCTGGCGCTGCCGTGGCTGCTGAAGGCTTCGGGCATCTGGGCGGTCGACCGCATCGTCCCCGGCGGCGGGACCGGCGAAGCCCTGCGTGGTGAAACCACCTTCTCGTGGATGGCCTTGCCGTACACCCTGCATACTTTTTTCTACGGCTACAGTCTGGGACCGTCCCTGCGGGAACTCCACGCCGTCGACCGGGTGTCGATCCTCGTCGCTTCCCTGCCGCTGCTGGTGGCGGGCGCGTTGCCGGTTCTCCTCGGCGGCGCCGTCGGGGTTGTGCGCGGTCGGCCACGCCGCTTCGCGATCCTGCTATGGATCGTCATACCGGTGGTCATCCTGATCCTGCTGGCCGTGCGCAACGTCAAACCCTGGAACCCGCGTTACGCGGCGATGGTGTCCCCGTTCGTACTGCTGCTCGTGTGCATGGGGCTGGTGCGGCTCAAGAAGCCGGTCGGCGTGGGCCTCAGCGTGCTATTGACGTGCTTGACCCTGTGGTCGCTGTACGGCTACTACACCGATTCCCGTTACGTCAAAGAGGACATCCGCCAGGCGGCGGCGATCGTCACGGCCGGAAACGCCGCCGGAGCGCCGATCCTCGTACCAGTGGTCACGTCCAGTTTCGCTTACTATTATAGTGGCCCGGGAGAAATCATCGACACCTATGGCCGCCCGGCCCTGGACAGCGCGGCGGCCGCCGACGCCTTCTGCGACAGCCTGCTGGCCGGTCGCCAGCGGTGCTGGGTCGTGGCGTCCCGGATGTGGTTTTTCGATCCCGAAGGATTTCTGCCCACGGCCCTGGCGCGACGGGGCCACCTGCGGGTGGCCGACCGCGCACCCGGCGTGGAAGTCTATGTCTGGTCCCGCGAACCCTGACCAAGGTTGGAAATGAGTCCGCAGAATTTTTACGGTGGCACGAGCCAGTTTGCCGAATTCATCGCTCGCGGTGGCCCCCTGGAGGAGACCGGACCGGCGTGGTGGTACCACTTCCTGAAACGCCTGTTCGATCTGGCGGCGTCGCTGTTCGGGCTGCTGTTGCTGCTGCCGCTGTTTCCGTTCATCGTCCTGCTGATCAAGCTCGAGACCCCCGGCCCGATCTTCTTCAAGCAGAAGCGCGTCGGCTACCGGGGACGCGTCTTCGACTGCTACAAGTTCCGGTCGATGTCCGTCGACGCCGAGCAACAGAAAGACGATCTCGAACACCTCAACGAGGCCACCGGCGCCGCCTTCAAGATCAAGGACGATCCGCGCATCACCGGCGTCGGCCGCTTCCTGCGCCGCAGCAGCCTCGACGAATTCCCCCAGCTGTTGAATGTGCTGCTCGGTCACATGGCCATCGTCGGGCCGCGGCCGCAGATCCCCGCCGAGGTGAACGACTACACGCCCGAGCAGGCGACCCGGCTGCTGGTCAAACCCGGTTTGACGTGTTTGTGGCAGGTCTCCGGACGCAGTCATCTCGATTTCTCCGAATGGATGGAACTGGACCGGCAATACGTGCGTTCCGCCGGACTCGGGATGGACGTGTCCATCCTGCTGCGCACGTTGCCGGCGGTCATCGAGCGGAAGGGCGCCTATTGAGCATCGTGGGCATCGGCACCGATATCGTGGCGGTCGCGCGGCTGGAGGTCCTGCTGCAACGGCACCGGGAGCGTTTCCTCAACCGTTGTTTTCGCGAGGGGGAATCCCTGCGGGCGACGACCGGCGAGGGCCGGGCGCTGGCGGTCTCCCTGGCCGGGCGCTGGGCCGCGAAGGAAGCCTATTTGAAGGCCTTGGGCCAGGATGTACGGGGAATCCCGTACCGTGACATCGAGGTCCGGCGACCGCAGGGAGGCCCGCCCGGGCTGATCCTGCACGGCCGGGCCGCGGGCCCTGGCCGGTGCGGAGGGGGCGGCTTCACCTGACCATCAGTCACGAGCGGGAATACGCCGTGGCCGTGGTCATCGAGGCCTCCCGGCGACGGCCATTTTTCCAGTTTCCCCTTCGCCGATCCGGAATTCCCCAAAGGACTTGGATGGCCCCGGCCGGTTGTGCTAGATTTCGGTTCGCCGGTCGCGGCCTCAGGTCCGGCCGGATGGCCGTTTCGCCGTTGGCGGATCCCCGCGGACATCCTGAGAGGTTGGCGTCGCCGGACATGGAACTTGAATTTCCTGCTGATCGACGTTTTCACCGACCGCCCCTTCGGCGGCAGTCGCCTGTACCTGTTTCCCGACGGGGCCGACGTTCCGCCGAGGCAGATGCAGGAGCTGGCCATGGAACTGGGCGCCGGCGAGACCGCCTTCATCGTGCCGGCCGTCGCCCGGGGAGACGACCGCGGCGGCCTGCGGGTCTTCACGCCGGCGGCCGAGATTCCGTTCGGCGGTCATTCCGGTGCTCGGGGCCACCTTCGCCCTGGACCACCTGGGGCGCCGCGCGGTGGCGACGGCGCCGAGCCCCTTCACCTGGGAACTGGAAGCCGGACACTACCAGGTGGTGACCCGCCACGAGGACGGGCGACCTGATCTACAGCCTCGAGCAGGATGCGCCGGTGTTCATGGGGCAGTACTTCCACCGGGGCAAGGTGGCCCGGACCCTGGGTCTGCCGGAGGACGACATCGCCATCACCGGCCTGCCCTGCGAGGTCATCTCGACCGGGCTGCCGATCCACATCGTGCCGCTGTCGCTTCGCTCGAGAGCGATGGGCAAGATCAATCTGCGGCACCGCGAAGCCGACGCCATCGCCGGCGATCTGGGTTTCGGGGACCTTTTCGTCTTCACCTGCGAGACGGTCGACGCCGAATCGACGGTGCATTGCCGCATGTTCGCACCCTATTTCGGCATTCCCGAGGACGCCGCCAGCGGGGCGGCGACCGGCGCCCTGGTGGCCTACCTCGTGAAACACCGTCTGGTCAAGTTCGGCGCCAAGGTGAGAATCATCAGTGAACAGGGGCTGGAGATGGGCCGTCCCAGCCGCATCATCGCCGACGCCGAAATCTTCCGGCGGACAGGCCAGCTCCATCGAGGTCGGCGGCCAGTGCGTCCTGGTCGGGTCCGGACGGATCAACGTTCCCTGAGCGCGGTCCGCCGCCCGGGGTGCCGTCCGAAAGAGAGGAAGGCTCCATGAATGTCCCCGCCGGACTGTCCACCGAGATGACCGATATGGTCATCCAGACCCTGCGCCAGGTCGTCGGCCGCGAATTGCCCGACGACGAAGATCATGGAGCTGGACGAGAAGGACGAGTTTCCCGACCGACCTGATCCAGAAGCTGCTGTCGCCGGATGTGGGCCTGCACCTGATCTTCCTGCCCGAGGAACACGGTGGCCTGGGCGGCGGCGCACGGGACATCTGCCGCGTCAGCGAGGAGATGGCCGTCTGGGACCTCGGCGTGGCCACGGCGTTTCTGGCCATCTGTCTGGGCACCGATCCCATTCTCGTCGGCGGCACGCCGGATCAGAAGAAGAAGTGGCTCGCCAAGATCGCGACCGAAGGCATGATCGTCGCCTACGGCGTGACCGAACCGGAGGCCGGCAGCAACGTGGCGGCCCTCAAGACGACCGCCGACCGCGTGCTCGACGCCCAGGGCAACGTGACCGGCTACCGCCTCAACGGCGCCAAGCAGTTCATCACCAACGGCGGCGTGGCGGATCTCTATACCATCCTGGCCAAGACCCCCGACGGGCCCAGTTTCTTCGTCGTCGAACGCGGCACCGGCGGCCTGGCCGTCGGCAAGCACGAGGACAAGCACGGCATCCGCGCCTCCAACACGACCGGCGTCCTGCTCGAGGACGTGGACGTACCTCGCGATCATCTGATCGGCATGGTTGAAGGGCAGGGCCTCAAGCAGGCCAACGCGGTGTTCGGTTACACCCGGTTGATGGTCGGGGCATTCGGTATCGGCGGCGGACAGGCGCCGCTGCAGCGTGCCCTGGACTATGCCAAGACCCGGGAGCAGTTCGGCGCCCCGCTGGTCGAAAAAGAGGGCTACCTGCTCAAGTTGATCGTCGACAACTGGGTCGACCTGGAGGCCGGCCGTGCCCACATGGAGCAGACGGCGATGCAGATCGACGAGGGCGCGAAGGACATGGGGACCGAAGGCTCGATCGCCAAGTACTGGGGGACCGAAGCCGGCAACCGGGCGGCTGACGCGGCGATCCAGGCGCTTGGGGGCTACGGCTACGCCCGCGAATATCTGGTCGAGAAGATGCGGCGCGATGTCCGCATCACCTCCATCTACGAGGGGACCAGCGAGATCCAGCAGAGCATCATCGCCATGTACCGCTGGAAGGAGACGGTGCGCAGCAAGGGTGGTTTCTACCGCGGGATGGCCGAGGATCTCGGCGCTGGGCACGCCGAGCGGCAGGATGTCGGCGCGGCGATGGTGGCCGCGGCCCTCGCGGGCCTCAACGACGTCATCCTCCACATGCATGCCGCGCGGCTGACACGAAACCAGATCGTGATGTTCACCTTTGCCGACATGATGACGGTCTGCGAGGTCGCCGCCGCCATGTCCCGTAAGGCCTGCCGGCTGGCGGCCGAGGGGGACGCCCAGGCGGTCCATTTCGCCGACATGAGCCGGGTGATGGCCCGCAAAGCGGTCAGCCAGGTGGTCGAGGGCGCACGGCGTTGCGCCGGCGGCCTGGCGGACGCCGACGACAGCGAAGCCCTCGAGAACGGGCGTAAACTGCTCGCAACCGTCGAGGGCCGCCTGCCCCTGACTCTGACCGCGGGGCTGTGGAATGACATGGTGGCCGTCGGGCGAAACGCTCAAGCAACTGGACTGAGGACCGGAGTTCCGCATGAAGCTGCACGGATCGCATCACTCTCTACCGCGAGCGACTGGACCGGGAACCCCGGTCCAGATCCTTTGCGCCCCTGGCGGATCTGCTGCGCCAGGACGGGCGCCTGCAGGAAGCGCTGAAGATCGTGGATGCCGGTTTGGCGTCCCATCCGGCGTACATCTCGGCCCGGTGGTCATCCGCGGGCGTACCCTGCTGGAGCTCGGCCGGCTCGACGAGGCCCGCGAGTCCCTGCGGAGCGTCCTGCGGCACGACGCGGAGAACGTCCTGGTTCTCAGGCTACTCGCCGACGACGCCCGGCAGCAGCGGGCCTGGGCGGAGGCGATACCGCTCATGGAGAAACTGGCTGTCCTGGATACCCAGGAACAGGCTTGGCTCGAGGCGATCGCGGAGGCCCGACAGCAGCTGGCACCGGCGGCGGCTCCCGTGGAACCGGCCGGGGAACGCGGTTTCGCCACCATGACGCTGGTGGTCATCCTGCTGGCCCAGGGTTACCGGGACAAGGCCGCCGCAGCCCTCGAGGAGATGCTGCAGCGGGATCCGGGCCGGACCGACGCCCGGGAGAAACTGGAACAGTTGAAGGGGGCCTTTGCCGATGGTCGCAACGGTATCGCGGTTCCGCCCGGCCACGGTGCACCGGCGCTGGCGCCCGCAGATCGCACCGAACCGCAGCCCATGCGCGGCGATCCGCTCGAGGCGCGTCGGCGCCTGCTGGAAGGCCAGCGAAACCGCGACAAGAAGCAGTTCGAGGATTGGCTCGACAAGATTCGCCAGGACGGGGGCATAGGGTCGTGAAGTACCGGGTCGTCATGATCGGTGGGCCCAACCTCGGACGCCTGGGCACCAGGAATCCGGAGGTCTACGGCCGCACCTCGTGGGCGGAGCTGGAGACGCTTTGTCGTCGCTGGGCCGAGGAACTGGGTCTGGATCTCGACCTGGCTCCAGACCGACAGCGAGGGGGAACTGGTGCGGATGATCCATCGGGCCGGCGACGAGGCCCACGGCCTGATCCTCAACGCTGCGGCCTACACCCACACCTCGGTGGCCGTCCGGGACGCCGTCGCGGCGATCGATATCCCCGTGGTGGAACTGCATTTGAGCAATCCGGACGCGCGCGAGGCGTTCCGCCGGCAGAACCTCCTGGCCGACGTGGTCGTCGCCGGTATCCGCGGATTCGGGGTCGAGGGCTACCGCCTGGCCCTGGAGGGCATGGCCGCGCTGCTGCGGCGAATCAGTTCCTGGACGGTCCTGATCATTGCCTTGCCAAGGCAGGGGCGCGTGTTATCAATGAGCCGGTTTACGGCAGATCAATCATCGAATGCGGATCGTGAAAGCGAGGCAGGCCTTGGCCGATACAAGTAATTTTCGCACGGGCTTCACCATGCGCCACAAGAACGGCCTGTGGTCCATCGCCGAATTCCAGCACGTCAAGCCCGGCAAGGGCCCGGCCTTCGTGCGCACCAAGCTGAAGAACGTGGAGAACGGCAAGGTCGTCGAGGAGACCTTCCGCGCCGGCGAGAAGGTGGAGGAGGTCCGTCTGGAACGTCGGGAGTTTCAATATTTGTATCCCGACGGGGAATTTTATGTTTTCATGAATACCGAAACCTACGAGCAGATCCAGCTGCACAAGGAGACCATGGGGGACGTTCCCCTGTACATCAAGGAGAGCGACATGTGCAGCGTGCTGCTGATGGAGGAGAAGCCGCTGACCGTCGAAGCGCCGCTGACGGTGGAATTGGCCGTCAAGCAGTCCGATCCCGGCGTCAAGGGCGACACCGCCCAGGGCGGTTCCAAGCCGGCAACCATGGAGACGGGGCTTGTCGTTCAGGTTCCGCTGTTCATAGATGAGGGTGAAGTCCTTAAAATCGACTCCCGTACCGGGAAATATCTGGGCAGGGTTTGATATGGATGCCAAGCGACAACGCACCGAAGGAGCTGAAATGGATATCGGCAAGGTTCGCGAACTGGTCAAACTGGTCGAGGACAGTGGGATCGAGGAACTGGAGATCGTCCATCTGGACACGACCATCAGGATCCAGAAATCGGCGCCCATTTCCGTGGCCGCCGCGTCGGTCGCCCCGGCACCGGCGCCCGCCCGGTCGGCCGCCGCGCCGCGGTCCCGGCGACCGCCGGACGGCGGCCGAGGTCGCGCGATCCGGCCCGGGCCAAGTGGCGGACGTCCGTTCGCCCATCGTGGGGACCTTCTACACGGCCCCGTCGCCCGCCAGTCCGGCATTTGTCCAGGTGGGGGATCGTGTTGCGGTCGGTCAGACTCTCTGCATCGTCGAGGCCATGAAGGTCATGAACGAGATCGAGGCCGAATTCGGCGGCACGATCAAGGAGATCCTCGTCGAGGACGGTACGCCGGTCGAAGCCGAAGGGGTGCTGTTCCTGGTCGATCCGGACTGATTTAGGCCCCAAAGCGACATTTCAGGAGCCCGGCGGGATCAGCACACCCGCCGGGCTCTTATTTTGGCCAATTGGCCCGTTTACCGGGTCAAGCGTGCCGGTTTTCTGCCGAAAGACAGTTGGTAAGGCCGGACCG
The DNA here is from genome assembly GCA_942492615.1 of Candidatus Krumholzibacteriia bacterium. Taxonomy (GTDB): domain Bacteria; phylum Krumholzibacteriota; class Krumholzibacteriia; order LZORAL124-64-63; family LZORAL124-64-63; genus CALOFL01. The sequence continues at coordinate 105,494 of CALOFL010000013.1, read as the reverse complement.
GCGCTTGCGGCCGCCGGCGGACTCTGGAACCCGTGACAGGAGATTCCTTTACATGGAAATCAAGAAGATCCTCAAGGAAATGATCGCCCGCGGTGCGAGCGACCTCCATATCAAGGTGGCCACGCCGCCGGTGTTTCGCATCAACGGGTCGCTGGTTTTTGCCGACTATGAGCCGCCGACGGTGCAGGACATGGCCGCCGTGACCCAGCAGATCCTGTCGCCCGGCCCAGCGGGAGATCTTCGAGACCACCCGCGAGATCGACTTCGCGTTCGGCGTGCCCGGCGTGGCGCGTTTCCGCGCGAACTTCTACGTGCAGCGGGGCACGGTGGCCATGGTCTTCCGGCACGTGCCGGTCGAGATCAAGCACCTGGACGACCTGGGCCTGCCGGAAGTCGTCAAACAGCTGGGACCTGAAGTCCCGCGGCCTGATCCTGGTGACCGGCACCGTGGGCAGCGGCAAGTCCACGACCCTGGCTTCCATCGTGGACATCATCAACCGGGAGTGTTCCCGCCACGTGATCACGATCGAGGACCCCATCGAATTCCTGCATCGCGACAACAAGAGCATTATCAGCCAGAGGGAAATCGGTTGCGACACCAGTACTTATTCTGATGCCTTGAGGCATGTTCTCAGGCAGGATCCGGACGTGATCCTCATCGGCGAGATCCGGGACGCCGAGTCCATGAAGATCGCCCTGACGGCCGCCGACACCGGCCATCTCGTGCTGAGCACGATGCACACCATCGATGCCACGCAGACCGTCAGCCGCATCATCTCGTTCTTCCCGCCGCACCAGCACCAGGAAATCCGCTACCTGCTGGCGTCGACCCTGAACGCGGTCATTTCCCAGCGTCTGGTGGCCGACGCCGACGGCCTGACCCGCTATCCGGCCTGCGAGATCATGATCGCCACGAGCACGATCAAGGAATACATCCGGGAACCGGAAAAGACGGTCATGATCCGGCAGGCGATCCAGGAGGGATTCATCCAGTACCAGATGCAGACCTTCGACCAGTCGCTGATGCAGCTCTACAAGGAGAAGAAGATCACCCTGGAGGCCGCCACCAAGGCCAGCAGCAATCCCCACGAATTCATGCTGCGGATCAAGGGCATCCAGGCCAGCTCGGACACCACCTGGGACCGTTTCGAGGACCGACGCCGCAAGAGCCGCACCGGAGCCCGAGAAAGCCGAGATCTCCCGGATCTGACGCCCGCTCGCACCCCTGATCACGAAAATGGCCCTCCCCGCGGGCCCATTTTCTCTTGCCAACCCGGCCGCCGGAACCCCAAAATATGACCTAGTGATCTGTTAGCCTTCATCGCCCGGTTCCCGGAAGTAGTGGCCGGGTCCGTTGACAGATGGAGGCGGTTTCGTGCGCCTTTTTGACAGGAAGTTCTGCATGTTCAAGAAGATTCTCGTTGCCAACCGTGGCGAGATCGCCCTGCGAATCATGAGGGCGTGCCGTGAACTGGGAATCCAGAGCGTGGCCATCCACTCCACCGCCGACGTGAATTCGTTGCACGTCAAGTACGCCGACGAGTCGGTCTGCGTGGGGAAGAAGACCAGCGCCGAGAGCTACCTGCGGATCCCCAACATCATCGCCGCCGCGGAAATCACCGGCGCCGAGGCCATCCACCCCGGCTACGGCTTCCTTTCGGAAAACGCCGAGTTCGCCGAGATCTGCGAGGAGAACGACTTCACCTGGATCGGACCGCCGGCCGATGTCATCCGCCAGATGGGCGACAAGGCCACCGCCCGCACCATGGCGGTCAAGGCGAAGGTCCCGATCGTACCGGGCACCGACCTGGTGGAGGATGTCGAGGAGGCCGTCAAGTTCGCCGCCGGAGCCGGGTACCCGGTCATCGTCAAGGCGACCGCCGGCGGTGGCGGCAAGGGCATGCGGGTGGCCTGGGACGAGGAGGAACTCCGCAAGAACTACGTCGCGGCCCGCACCGAAGCCGGCGCCGCCTTCGGCAACGACGCGGTCTACCTCGAGAAGTACCTGGTCAATCCGCGGCACGTGGAGATCCAGCTCCTGGGAGACAAGCACGGCAACGTCTTGCATTTCGGCGAGCGGGATTGTTCCATCCAGCGCCGCCACCAGAAGCTGATCGAGGAGGCGCCGTCGCCGGCGGTGACGCCCGACCTGCGCACGCGGATGGGAGACGCCGCCGTCCGGCTCGCGAAACGTGTGGGCTACCACAGCGCCGGCACCGTGGAATTCCTGCTGGACGAGGACGGCTCGTTCTACTTCATGGAGATGAACACCCGGATCCAGGTCGAGCACCCGGTGACCGAGATGGTCACCGGCTTCGACCTGGTGAAGGAGCAGATCCGGTCCGCGGCCGGCGAGCGCATCGGCGGACCGCCCACGATGTCGGGCACGCGATCGAGTGCCGGATCAACGCCGAGAATCCCGAACGCGATTTCATGCCCTGCCCTGGCCGCGTCTTCTATTACCATGCGCCCGGGGGACCGGGCGTGCGGGTCGACACCCATGTCTACTCGGACTACCTGGTGCCGCCCCATTACGACTCGCTGCTGGCCAAGATCATCACCCATGGGAAGGATCGCGCGGAAGCTGTCGCACGGATGCGGCGGGCCCTCGACGAATGTGTTTTCGAAGGACTGCCCACCAGCACCCCGTTCCACCTCGAGGTCCTGAACAATCCGGTCTTCCTCGCCGGCAAGGCCACGACACGCTTCCTGGAAGAGGAATTGATCCCATCTGCAGGAGGGTTTGCGTGTCAGGGCGAAAATCGGAAGAAGGCTAAGAACCGGGGGCGGAGTCCCCTGGTACGAATCGCCCTGGCTGAGCGGTCTGCTGCTGCTGGCCCTGGCGGCCTATCTGGGCCTGTCCCTGACCGGGGAAATCGCGCCCTGGTGGGGTATGGTGTCCGGCGAGGGACCGGTCGACCTGTTCGGCTGGGCAAATCCCGGTGGGCCGGTCGGTTCCGCTTTCAGCACGCTGCTGCACATGGTTTTCGGTTCGTTCTGGTGCTGGGCCTTCCCCGTCCTGTTGGCGGTCGCCGGCGTCGGCTGCCTCGTCTCTCGTCAGGCCTCGGTCAAGCCCTGGATCCTGCGGGCGATCCCGCTGTGGCTGGTGACGGTCACCTGGATGGCCCAGCCGGGCGGTCCGCTCTCAGCCGACAGCGGCGCCCGGTTCGGCGGTCTGGCCGGCTTCTATCTGGCCCGCGGCTTCCACGGGCTGTTCGGGCTGTGGGGCGGGCGGATCTTCCTGTCACTTTTCCTGCTGGTGGCCGTGACCCTGGTGCTGCGTCCCTGGCTGGGCTGGGTGCCCGCCATGCTGGGTGGCATCGGCCGTCTGGGCGGCGCCTTTGCCGAGGGGCTGAAGGATCTCTGGGTGCTGCCCGTCGAATTCGTGGAGGGGCTGCGCGCCAAGCTGACCGAGCGGAAGGCGCAGCAGGCCGAGGCCCGCCAGATCCGCTTCGAAGCTGAACGCGAGACGGACGCCGCGACCGGCCAGCTTCTGCCGGCCCGCGAACGGGTGCTGCACAACGTGACCGCTGATGACGACCTGGCCGCGGCAGCGGGCGGTGTCGCCGCACCGGAGACGCCGGAAGGTGAACAACAACCAGAAGAAAGAGTCCTGCCCGGCGCCGCCGGCGCCTATGTCGGCGACGGGGAGCCGGGCGCTGGCGCGTCCCGCGCCAAGGCGGTCCGCAAGGCCAAAGCGCAAGTCCGGCCCGGTGGTATTGCCGGCGCTCGATCTGCTGACGCCTGCCGGTCCGGAAACCCAGCAGATTTCCTCCGCCGAACTCGACGCTTCGGCGGACCTGCTGGAGACGACGCTGCGGTCCTTCGGCGTCGAAGGCGAGGTCAAGGACGTGCGGCCGGGCCCGGTCGTGACGACCTTCGAGTATCAGCCCGGCCCCGGGATCAGGGTCAACCAGATCGTCCAGCGCAGCGACGACCTCGCTTTGGCGATGCGCGCGCGCTCGATCCGGATGGAAGCCCCCATCCCCGGCAAGGCGGCCGTCGGCATCGAGATCCCCAATCCCAAGGCCCGGATGGTGCGCTTGCGGGAGGTGCTCGAGGCCGTGGGCGTCCAGAAACGTGAGCCGCTGACGGTGGTTCTGGGCAAAGACGTGGTGGGGCGCCCGGTCAGCATCGACATCGCTTCGCTGCCGCATCTGCTGGTGGCCGGTTCGACCGGCAGCGGCAAGTCGGTCTGCCTGAACGCCATCATCTCGAACCTGATCCTGCGCAACGACCCGTCCCGTCTGCGCATGGTCCTGATCGACCCGAAGATGCTGGAGATGAACGTCTATAACGGGATTCCGCATCTGCTGCTGCCGGTGGTCACCGACCCGCGCGAAGCCCTCAAGGCCCTGCAGTGGATGGTGGCCCAGATGGAACACCGCTACCGGCAGCTGGCCAAGTGGTCGGTGCGCAACATCCAGCAGTACAACGCCAAGATCGAGGCGGGACTGGTCACCGACAGCGACGGGGACGCGGTCACCGAACCGATGCCCTACTACCTGACGATCGTCGACGAACTGGCGGACCTGATGCTCCAGCTCGGGAATGATATCGAGGGCCCGATCACGCGGCTGGCGCAGAAGGCCCGGGCGGTCGGCATCCATCTGATCCTGGCCACGCAGCGGCCGAGTGTCGATGTGCTGACCGGTGTCATCAAGGCCAACATCCCCTGCCGCATCGCCTTTCGCGTGATCCAGAAGAACGATTCGCGGACCGTGCTGGACATGAACGGCGCCGAACAGCTGCTCGGTCACGGGGACATGCTCTACCTCCAGCCGGGCCGGGCGCTGCCCGTCCGGGTGCACGGGTCGTTCATCGACGTGGACGAGTGTGAAGCCATCGCCGCGCACTGGCGGCAGTTCACCGGGACGACCGAGGAGATCAGCCTCAACGAGAGCCCTTCCGGCGGCGGCATGGTCACCGGCGAGGACGACCTCTTCGATCAGGCGCGCGAGGTGGTGGTTCTCCACCAGAGCGGCTCGACTTCGCTGCTGCAAAGACGGCTGCGAATCGGCTACACGCGGGCGGGCCGCCTGATGGATATGCTCGAGGAGGCCGGTATCGTCGGACCGTTCACCGGCAGCAAGGCCCGCGATGTTCTGATCAAGCCCGAGGACCTGCCCGAGATGCAGGAGGGAGAGGCCTGATGAAGAAGGTTTTCTGCGCCACCCTGGGCTGCGACAAGAACCTGGTGGATTCCGAGGCGCTGCTGGGCAAGTTCGCCGTCAAGGGGGTGCAGCCGGTCAATGATCCCGAAGACGCGGATATCTGGGTGATCAACAGCTGCGGTTTCATCGACGCCGCCCGCGCCGACAGCGAAGCCACGCTGCAGTCCTTCGTCGAGGCCAAGGAGGACCGGACGCTCGTGGTCTGCGGCTGCTGGTCGCAGGAACACGGGGACTCGATTCGCGAACGCTTTCCCACCGTCGACGTGATTGCCGGCGTGGGCCAGTTCGACAGGGTCGTCGCCGCCTGCCTCGAGACTCCCCGCGTGACGGCGGGCGCGGCAGCGGCCGGCACGGCTGCCTTTCCCCTGGCGGGGCCGCCCATCGTCGAGGATCCCATGGTCGTCAGTTACACGGGGATGATCGACCGCCCGCTGCTGACGCCGGGGCACCTGGCGTTCGTCAAGATCGGTGAAGGCTGCAACTGCGCCTGCACCTTCTGCCGGATACCCCTGATCAGGGGCAAGCTGCGCAGCCGTCTGACCGACGAGATCATCACGGAGGTCCGCCACCTGGTCGACCGGGGCGTGACCGAAATCCAGCTCGTGTCCCAGAACACCAGCGACTACGGACGCGACACGGGGGAGAAGCTCTTCGATCTGGTAAGCGGTCTCAACGGGATCGACGGCCTGCGGCGCATGCGCCTGCTCTACATCTATGCGGGACTGGTGTCCGGAGATGATCTCAAGCGGCTGCTGGCGCTCGTGAAGGGTGCCCCGTACCTGGAGATTCCGGTGCAGCACGCGTCGCCGCGCATCCTGCGGGCGATGCGTCGGCCCGGCGGTTCCAAGGCCTCGCCGGCATTTTTCCACGCGCTGCGCGAGGAGCGTCCGGACCTGGTGCTGCGATCGACCGCCTTGCTGGGGTTCCCCGGGGAGGAGGAAGAAGACGTCGCGCTGCTGGCGGATTACCTCGCCGAGGTCAAGTTCGACCATCTGGGCACCTATCGGTTCTCGCCGGAAAAGGACACGCCGTCGGGCACCATGGACAACATGGTTCCGCCCGAGGTCATCCACGACCGGGAAGCGCTGATCATGGATCTGCAGGCGGATATTTCCCTCGAAAGGCAGTCCGCGCGGCTGGGACGCACGTTTGACATGGTGGTCGACGCGATCGTGTCCGTCGGTCAGAACGCGGACCTGGAGACCCTGGGAGTCGTCGAGGCCCTCCACGGGGGCAACTGGCTCGACGAGAAGGAACGGGAATCGCTGGGCGGGGTTAGGGAAACGGGAGTTTCCCTGGCCGTCGCCCGGAGCTATCATTTCGGCTACGATCTTGACGGCGTCGTTCTTCTGCCCGCCGCCGATCTGCAGCCGGGTCAGTGGATCCGGGGCGAATTCAGGGCGGTCACGCCCTACGATGTCTGGGCACAGCGGGTTTGACCGCGGTGGAGAAAGGTTCACGGTGCTGATGAAACGGAAACTTGTCGGGGCGGTCGCGGCGTGCCTCTGCCTGTGTCTGGGTCCGGTGGCCGCGGCTGAGGTCGCAGCTGTCGAGTCGCCTGCTGCCGATACGGCTGCGCCGGCGCAGCTGCCGGGTCTCGGCCAGGCCGATACCCTGCGGTCCAACCTGTGGCTGACCGAGGCCCTCATGGCCGAGATCATCACGGCATCCAGCCGGGAACTTCCGCCGTCGCCGGGGCGTATCCTCCTGGTCGACGACGGCGGTACGGACGCCGACCTCATCTTCGGCACGGTGGCATCCGGGATCCTGCTGGACCGCGGCTACGAGGTATTCCTGCCGACCGCCGAGGACTCGACCCAGACGGAAAGCGACTATATCTACCGCTTCCGGGTGGACCAGGTCGGACTCAGCTATCCCGATGTGGGGCGGACACTGGGTATCTGGCGACGGTGGGTGGCCCGCGACCTGGCGGTGTCGGCCGTGATCGAGATCGCCGCGACCGCTTCCGGCCGGCTGTATCTCAACGACCGCCTCGAACGCCGTTACAGTGATCGTATCGAGGACGGGGATTTTGGCCGGGTCGACTCGGCGATCTATCCGTTCACGACCGCCGAGACATCGGAGAGCGGCTGGCAGCGCCGGGCCGAGGAGATCGTCGTGCTGGGGACCCTGGTGGGTCTGATTGCGGTCTACTTCGCCAACACCGGTAACTGAAACATTTCCGCGCGCTTCCAGGAGGATTTTGTGTTGCATGCGATCGCCATCAGACCCCTCATTGTCCGCTGCTGGCTGGCTGCGCTGGCCGGGGGACTGGTGCTTGCCGTCGTGGCCGGTTGCGGGGCCGGGAATCCCCATCCGCCCGGCAGTTACGAACGCGGCGTCTACTTCGCCGAAAAGGGCAAGGATATCGAGGCCGTGGCCGCCCTCGAGAGCTACGTGCGGCAGAACCCCACCGACAGCCTTGCCGCCGAGGCACAGTTTCTCAAGGGCAAGACCTATCTCGAAATGGGTGAGTACCCCCTGGCGGCCGTGGAATTCCAGATCCTGCGCAAGGACTTTCCCACCAGCCCGCGGGTCGAGGATGCGCTGTTCCAGGAAGGCGTCGCCTACCTGTGGCAGGTCGGCCGCATCGAACGCGACATCACCGGAGCCTACGAGGCCCGCCTGCACTTCCTGAAGTTCAGCCAGGAATACCCCGGTTCGACCCACATGCCCGCGGTCCTGGAGTACATGGGGGAGATCTCGGACCTGATGGTTCGCAAGCGCCTCGAACAGGTCAAGATCTACAAGCAGCTGCACCGCTACGAGGCGGTGGCGATCACCCTCGATGACGTCATCGCCGAGGAGGCGGGCAGCTCGCTGATACCCGAGGCCATGTGGGAGCGGGCGCTAGCGGCCGAACGGCTGAACGATCCGGATACCGCGGCGGACATGTACGAGACCCTGATCACCGGTTTCCCCGACAGCCGGTACGCGTCACGCGCGGAGAAGGCTCTCCGCAAGCTGGATGCCGACGACGACGAGGGTGACGGCTGATGATCCGCGCCGTCCTGGGCGGCACGTTCGATCCTGTCCATCGGGGCCACGTCGCCATGGCCCGCCATCTGGTCGAGCAACGTCTGGCCGCGCGGGTGATCGTGGTGCCCGCCTGGCTCTCCCCCCACAAGGAAGCCAACACCGCTCCGGCGGCCGACCGCCTGGCGATGGTCGAGCTGGCGTTTGCCGGCACCGCTGCGGTCGACATCGACCGGCGGGAAATCGATCGCGGTCGGGTCTGCTACACCATCGACACCCTGCGGGAGCTGCGTGACGAATATCCCGGCGACCTGCTGCGGCTGGTTATCGGCGCGGACAACCTGGCGGCTTTCAGCGCCTGGAAGCACCCCAAGCGTATCCAGCAGATCGCCGAGATCGTCATCTATCCACGGGACGGCCTGACCCCGTCGGCGAGCGCCATCGCCGACAGTGCCCTGGACCCGGCGCGGGTGATTGCGGTGACGGACTTCGACCACCCGGTGTCATCGACCGCACTCCGTGCTATGCTGCGTGAGGGGCAAGTGCCCCACCGGCTGCTGCCCGGCGGGGTCGCCGACTACATCACGTCCCGCCGGCTCTATGCGGACTGAACCCGCGCGCAGGGGTCGTCCGGCGGGGTCGTTTGCGTTGATCGTCACCGAAAGGTATCCCAAGTGTCGCTGATCCTCGTCGACGGCTCGGCCCTGATCTACCGGGCCCATTTCGCCTTCGCCAACCGGCCCCTGACGGCCCCCTCGGGGGAGACGACCTCGGTCGCCTTCGGGTTCTTCAACTCCATCCTCCGCCTCATCGAGAAATACGCTCCCGAGAAGATCGCCGTGGTCTTCGACGTCAAGGGGCCCACCTTCCGGCACGAAATGTATCCGGCGTACAAGGCCCAGCGCAAACCCATGCCCGCAGAGCTGGCCGAGCAGCTGCCGCGCCTGCACCGGCTACTCGCTGCGTGGGGCATCGCCGTACTCCAGGAACAAGGGGTCGAGGCGGACGACGTGATGGCGACGGTCGCGCGGCGATCGGTCGACATCACCGACCAGGTATGGTTCTACACCGGCGACAAGGACTTCATGCAACTGCTGGACGAACGCACCGGGATGCTCAAGCCGGGCCGACGCGGCGACGAAGTGACGCCCCTGACCGCCCAGGACGTACGCAAGACCTACGGCCTGGATCCCGCTGATCTGATCGACGTCTTTGCCCTGGCCGGCGACAAGGCCGACAACATCCCCGGCGCTCCCGGCGTGGGGGACAAGACCGCCCAGAAGTTGATCGGCGAATTCGGCAGTCTTGAGAAGCTCTACGACGGCCTCGAGGCCAGCAAACTGACACCGCGGCTGAAGCGGGTGCTGGGAGAGAACCGGGACCAGGTGTTCCTGTCGCGGAACCTGTTCGTCATCGATGATGACCTGGACCTCGATCTCGACTGGGACGCCATGGATACCATCCTGCCCACCGGTGAGGAAGTGCGCGGCCAGCTCGAGGAACTTGGCCTGAAACGGGTGCTGGGCCTCACGGACAAGTTGGCCAGCAACGGTCCTGCGGAGGCCGACAGTGACCCGCAAGCGAAGCCGGCGAAAGCAGCCGCACCCGGGATCGCCAGGCAGAAGGCGCCGGAGCCGGTGGCCACGAACTGGTCGCGGCAGCGCCGGGCCGCGCGCGGCTACCGCATCCTGGATGACGACGAGAAACTCGAGTCCTGGCTGGCGTCCGCTCGATCCGCTGGCTCCCCTGGCGGTCGACACCGAGACCGACGGACTGCGCCAGGACACCTGTCGCCTCGTGGGCGTGTGCCTGGGCGGCTGGGACCGCCACGGACAGAAGCCTGGCACCGGCCTACATTCCGGTCCGGTGGCGCGAGGCCGACGGCAACGCGGGCGACGGCGGCACGCTGTTTCCGGTCGGGAAGGAGGAGTCGCGACTGTCCAGCGTCCAGGCCCTGCTGCGGCCCGTGCTGCAGAACGGCTGCCTCAAGGTGGGGCAGAACCTGAAATTCGACGAATGGGTGCTCGGGCGTCACGACCTGCCGCTGGACGGCCCCCGCTTCGACACCATGCTCGCATCCTACGTCCTGGATCCCGGGCGGATGAGCCACGGCCTCGACGATCTGGTCCTGGGGTATCTCGACCACCGCATGATGCCGTTTGGTGAACTGTTCGAACCGGGGGACCGCCTGAAGGACATCCTGTCGGTGGATCCGGATCGTCTGGGTCTGTATGCGGCCGAGGATGCCGACTACACTCTGCAGCTGTACGAAGTCATCGAGCCCCTGCTGGCCGACAGCGGAATGGCCGGACTGTTCCACGACCTGGAGATGCCCGTGGCGGCGGTGCTGCTGCGGATGGAACGCAACGGGATCAAGATCGACCTGGATTTCCTCGAGGAGCTCCGCGAGCGGTTCGAAGCCGAGATGACCGATCTCAAGGTCCGGATCATCGCCAGCGCCGGTGAGGACTTCAACATCCAGAGCCCCAAGCAGCTGTCGGTCATCCTGTTCGAGAAGCTCGGGTTGAAACCCGTCAAGAAGACCGCCACCGGCTGGAGCACCGACGTCTCGGTGCTGACGGCCCTGGCCGACGAACACGAACTGCCGGCGTTGATCCTGGAGTACCGGCAGGTCGCCAAGCTGCAGAACACGTACGTCGAAACCCTGCCCGGCCTGGCCAACCCGGCAACCGGTCTGATCCACACTTCCTACAACCAGGCGGTGGCGGCGACCGGCCGCCTATCGAGCTCGGACCCGAACCTGCAGAACATTCCCATCCGGACCGAACTGGGACGGCAGATCCGGCGGGCGTTCGTCACCCGTTCGGCGGACAACGTCTTTCTTTCCGCTGACTACTCACAGGTCGAACTCCGGTTGCTGGCCCACCTTGCCGACGATCCCGGCTTGCAGGCGGCCTTCAACGACGGGGCGGACGTTCACCGCCGCACTGCCGCCCTGATCGCCGGAGTACCCGAGGAGGACGTCACCGCCGAGATGCGCAGCCGGGCCAAGGCGATCAATTTCGGCGTGATCTACGGCATGGGATCGCGGGCGCTGGCCCGCCAGATCGGCGTCAAGGTCCAGGAGGCGTCGCAGTTCATCGAGACGTATTTCGAGACCTACCCCGGGGTCAAGGTCTTCATCGAGGAGACCCGCGAGCAAGCGCACCGCGACGGCTGGGTCAAGACCCTGCTCGGCAGGAGACGGCTGTTGCCGGACATCGACTCGACCAACAATCGGGTACGATCATTCCAGGAGCGGGTGGCGGTCAACACGCCCATTCAGGGCACGGCGGCGGACCTCATCAAGCTGGCCATGCTGAGGATCCAGAAGGATCTGGACGACGCCGACTCCGGCGCCCTGCTGCTGCTGCAGGTCCATGACGAGCTGGTGCTCGAGGTGCCCGCCGGCGAACTGGAGGCCGTGCGCGAGCTCGTGCGGTCGGGCATGGAGGGAGCCCTGGAACTGACAGTCCCCCTGGTGGTGGACATGCACGCGGGCGCCAACTGGGCCGAGGCCCACGGATGAAGAGGTGGACCGTCACCGGCCCCATCGGTGCGGGGAAGTCTTCCCTCACGCGGCTGTTGGCCGCCAAGGGCGCCGCGGTTCTCGACGGGGATCGCCTCGGTCATGAAGTTCTGGACCGCCCCGCGATCAAGACCGCACTGGTACAGGACTTCGGTGAGGCCGTGCTGGTGGACGACCGGATCGACCGGGGCCGTCTCGGTGCCCTGGTGTTCGCCGACCCGGAAGCGATGGTCCGTTTGAACAGCTTGACTCACGGACCCCTTTGCGCGCATTTTGAGGCCCGGCTGCAGGCGCTGGCCGACGGGGGAAAGCACGCGCTTGCCGTGCTCGAGGCGGCCGTGTATTTTCTGTTGCCGGACCCGCCGCTCATGGACCTGGTGATCTGCGTCGATGCGCCCGCCGCAATCCGGCTGGACCGCCTCGTCGAGGGCAAGGGGCTGACCCCGGCTCAGGCCCTGGCCAGGGTCAGATCGCAGGACGCGATGGCCGGCCTCTGGGCGGCCGCCGACGTGCACATCATCAACGACCGCGGCGAACGTGAACTGTCGCGCGCCGCCGACGACCTCTGGAAGCGCCACCTGACCGGGGCGTAGCAGATATCCTCACCGGCCGCAGGCCAGGAAAAGAGCCGACGTGAAAGAAATTCTCGACCGCATCGACAGTGCTCGCGACCGCCTTGAGACCCTGAAGGAGGGTCTTTGACTTCGCCGGCATGCAAGCGCAGCTGGCCGGGCTCGAAACCCAGCAGGCCGATCCGGATTTCTGGAACGATCAGGAGGCCGCGAAGAAGATCCTGCGCAAGGTCCAGTCCCTGAAACAGTGGACGGTCCCGCTGGAGCACTCCATGGAGAAGGTCGAGGAACTTTCCCTGATGGCGGAAATGGTCCAGGAGGAAGACGACCCGGACGCCCGCGCCGATCTTGCCGGCGGGGTGGGTGAACTCGAGCAGGAAGTCGCGAAGCTGGACTTCCAGTTCCTGTTGAGCGGTGAAGAGGATGAGCGCGGGGCGGTGGTCGAGATCCATCCGGGCGCCGGCGGCACCGAAAGCCAGGACTGGGCGCAGATGCTGCTGCGCATGTACACCCGCTACTTCGAACGCCACGGGATGAAGGCTTCCACCCTGGACCTGCAGGCCGGCGACGAGGCGGGCATCAAGAGCGCCGTCCTGGAGATCGACCACCCGTTTGCTTTCGGCTACCTCAAGAGCGAATCCGGAGTGCACCGCCTGGTGCGGATCTCACCTTTCGATTCGCAGAGCCGACGCCACACGTCGTTCGCCTCGGTCTTCGTCTATCCGCTGGTGGATGACGATGTGGAGGTCGAAATCGATCCGGGGGACCTGCGGATCGACACCTACCGCGCCCAGGGAGCGGGCGGCCAGCACGTGAACAAGACCGACAGCGCCATTCGCATCACCCACGAGCCCACCGGCGTCGTGGCCCAGTGCCAGAGCGAGCGCAGCCAGCACCGCAACCGCGAAAGCGCGATGACCATGCTGCGGGCCAAGCTCTACCACAGGATCATGGAGGAAAGGCAGCGGGAACGGGACGCGATCGAAGCCGACAAGATGGAGATCGCCTGGGGCAGCCAGATCCGTTCGTACGTTCTGCAGCCCTACACGAAGGTCAAGGACCATAGGACGGACCACGAGACGGGCAATGCCTCGGCTGTTCTCGACGGCGATCTCGACGACTTCATCGACGCCTACCTGCGGTGGAACGGATCCCGCGCGAAGTAGGCGCCACACCTGCCAACCGACCCGGCCGTCCGGGTCCAGGAGAGCGACGTGACCAATTCGGACAAGACCCCCCGCCAGCCGGATACAGCCGCCGAAACCGAGAGCCCCCACCGGCTGATCGAGGCCCGGCTGGAGAAAATGGAGGAACTGGGACGTGAGGTGCCGCTGTACCCGTACGCCTACGACCGGAGTCACACCAGCACCGAACTGCGGCGCGACGAAGCGGAACTGACCGCCGCGGAGACGAAGGTACGTTATCCGGGCAGGATCATGACCAAACGGGGCACCGGTAAGACGCTCTTCATCCCCATCCAGGACGAGTGGGGCCCGGTCCAGGCCTATTTCCGCAAGGACGATCTGGGTGAGGAGCGGTTCCACCGGATCCAGAAGCTGATCGACATCGGCGACTGGGTCGGCGTCGAGGGCACCCTCTTCCGGACGCGGACCGACGAGATGAGCATCAAGGTGGAGGACTTCACCTTCCTGGCCAAGGCCATCCGGCCGCTGCCCGAAAAGTTCCACGACATGAGTCTCGAGAACAAGAGCCGCCGCCGCTATCTCGACCTGGCGATGAACGTGGACAGCCGCGAGCGGTTCAAGAAGCGCAGCGCCATCATCGCGGCGATCCGCCAGTTCTTTGCCGAGGAGGAGTTCCTGGAGGTCGAAACGCCGGTCCTGCAGCCGCTCTATGGGGGAGCGACGGCCCGGCCGTTCACCACGCACCACAACGCCCTGGATATGACCCTCTACATGCGTATCGCCGACGAACTCTACCTCAAACGGCTGATCATCGGCGGCCTGGAGAAGGTCTACGAGATCGCCAAGGATTTCCGCAACGAGGGTATGGATCGCACCCACAATCCCGAATTCACCATGCTCGAGTGTTATGCGGCGTACTGGGACTACCACGGCATGATGGAGCTGACCGAACGCCTGCTGCGCCGGTTGGCCCTCGATTTCGGACAGGAAGGCAAGTTGACCTACGGCGAACACGAGATGGATTTCACCCGGCCGTTCGTACGCCTGCGTTTCATGGACGCGCTGGCGGACAAGACGGGGCGGGATCTCATGGTCCTGGACAACGACGAACTGGCGGGACTGGCCAAGGGTTACGGGGTGGAACTGAAGAAAGGCATGGGGCGGGACAAGATCCTCGACGAGCTGTTCAGCATCCTGGTCGAGCCCGACCTCATCCAGCCCACGTTCGTGATGGACCACCCCAAGGAACTGTCACCGCTGGCGAAGGCCCACCGCGAAACCGACGGACTGGTCGAACGTTTCGAGCTGTTCATCGCCGGCTTCGAGGTCGCCAACAGTTTCAGCGAGCTCAACGACCCCCGCGAGCAGCGCCGCCGTTTCCAGGACCAGAAGGCCCTGATGGACGCGGGCGACGACGAGGCCCAGCCCATCGACGAGGATTTCCTGCAGGCGATGGAACAGGGCATGCCGCCGACCGGAGGCATGGGCCTGGGCATCGACCGCCTGGTGATGCTCCTGGTCGACACGAACAACATCCGTGACGTCCTGCTCTTCCCCCACATGCGTCCCGAGCAGCCCACCGAAAGCCAGGACTGATATGGACTTCGCGGGCTACATCGCCAGACGTTATCTCCGCAGCCGCCGCCACAGCCGGTTCCTCAGCCGCGGCAGCGTCACGGCCATCGTCGGGATCGCCATCGGGGTCGCCGTCCTGAATATCACGCTGGCGGTCATGAACGGCTTCCACTCGGAGATGCGCCGGACCTTCGTCGAGAACATGCCGATGATCACCATCATCACCTCGGAACCCGCGGGGTTCACGGACCTGGGTCGGATCATGGATGCGGTGGGCGAGGACGATGAGGTGCTGGGGGTCGCACCGTTCATCCGCCAGGTCGGTCTGGCAACCGCCACGCGTACCCTGGGGCCGCCCCGGATCCGCGACATCGTGGCCTGGGGCATCGATCCGGACCTGGTGGATACCGTCCAGCCCCTGAAGAAATTCCTGCTGCCGACCGCGGCGGTCCTCGATTCGCTGAAGGTGCCCGGAGTCCCGCGGACCATCCTCGGGGCGGACCTGGCCAGCAGTCTCTACACCGCCATCGGGGATACGGTGGTCCTGACGACCGTCAACGGTGAGCTGGATCTCGACGACATCAAGGCCGAGAGCCGCAAGTTCGTGGTGGCCGGGTTTTTCGAGACGGGGATGTTCGAGTTCGACAGCCGCTTCGTCTACGTGGATCTGGAGCCGGCGCGGGAATTCTTCGGCTACGGGCCCGGCGGCGCCTCGCTCCTGGGGGTGAAGGTGGTCGATCTCATGCGCGCGGACCGGGTCGCCGACCGCCTCGAGGACGGGTTGGGCGGGGAGTTCTACGCCACCGACTGGATGGCCCTGAATGCCAACCTGTTCCAGTGGATCAAGCTCGAGAAGATCATCATGATCCTGCTGCTGGGCATGATCATCCTCATCGCCGGTTTCAACATTGTCGGCATCCTGACCATGATGGTCGGTGAGCGCCGCCGGGAGATCGGCATCCTGCTGGCCATGGGCGTCAGGCGAGGGCAGGTGATGGGCATCTTCCTGATCAACGGGATCTGGCTCGGCGCCGTCGGTGTGTTCTCCGGCAGCCTCGTCGGGCTGCTGGTGATCTACAGCCTGGACCGGTTCGGGATCGCGTTGCCGGGGGACGTCTACTTCGTGGACCGGGTGCCGGTTCTGCTGCAATGGCCGGATTTTCTGCTGGTCGGCGGCATCACCCTGGTGATGGCGCTGGTGGCCGGACTGTGGCCGAGCTGGGAGGCGTCGAACCTCAAGCCGATGGAAATCATCCGTTACACCTGATCGCGCACCCGCGTACGGCAAGGGAAAGGCCTGCGATAACATGACCAGTCTCCTGGAAGCCCGCAACCTGACCAAGACTTTCCCCCGTCACGGCAGCACGGTGGATGTCCTGCAGTCGTGCGACTTCAACCTGGCCGCGGGCGAGGCGGTCGCCATCATGGGGCCGAGCGGTTCGGGCAAGAGCACCCTGTTGAACATCCTCGGCGGGCTGGATAATCCCACCGCAGGGGAGGTGCTGTTCGAAGGGCGCGTGCTGGAACAGCAGAGCCATCGCGCCATGACCCGCTGGCGTTCGGCTGGCGTCGGCTTCGTCTTCCAGTTCCACTTCCTGCTGCCGGATTTCACGGCCCGGGAGAACCTCCTGATCCCCGCCCGCAGCCGCGGTGGAGTGACGGAGTCCGATCGCGCACGCGCCGCCGAGTTCCTCGCGGTGACGGGGCTGACCGACCGGGCCGATCATCTGCCCGGCGAACTATCCGGCGGCGAGCAGCAGCGCGTCGCCGTGGCCCGGGCCTTCATGAACCGGCCGCGCATCGTTCTGGCCGACGAACCCTTCGGCAACCTCGATCACGAAATCGGCCAGAGGCTGGGGGACATGCTCTTCGATCTGCGCCGGCGCGAGGGCACGAGCCTGGTCATCGTCACCCACGACCCGCGCCTGGCGCAACGGGCGGACCGGACGCTGCGGCTGCGGGACCACCGCCTGGTCCCGGACCGGGAGGTGTCCGGATGACCTGCCAGCGCTGCGGGAAGCGCGACGCCTCCATCCATCTCATCGAGCTGGTCGATGGCGACCGCAAGAGCCTGTGGCTGTGTCCCATCTGTGCCGGCAAGGACGAACGCACCGACGGTGCCGCCGACGCGGCCAAAGGTGACGGCACGAGCGAGCCGGTCGACTCCGAATCTCTGGCATCCTTCCTGGGCCAGGTCTTCGGACCCGCCGAACCGGCGGCCGAGGACGCGGCGCGCACCTGCACTTCCTGCGGCTACAGTCTCAAACAGTTCGGGGCCACCAACCGGCTCGGCTGTCCCCGCTGCTACCAGTCGTTTCGTGCCCGGCTGATGCCCATGCTGGCCAGCTTCCACCGTCACGTTTCCCATCTCGGCAAGGCGCCCCGGCCGGATACCGGTACGGCCAACGGGCCGGGCGAAATCGCCCGCATCCGCGTGGCGCTCGAAAAGGCCATCGCGGCGGAGGATTTCGAGGAGGCCGCGCGCCTGCGAGATCGTATCCGCCAGCTGGAGTCCCGGGAGGAGGACGCGTGAACCGCTTCTTCCCGGATTTCCAACGGCAGCTGCCCGCCTGGTTCAACGAGCAGGGGCCTCATGCGGATATCGTCCTGGCGACCCGCGCCGAACTGGTGCGCAACCTGAACACGTTCCCGTTTCCGGACCATGCTTCGGATGCCGAACTCGGCACCGTCTGCGGGGATCTGTGCCGCCGGCTGTCGCGTTTCGCGCCCCTGGCGGACGGCTGGCTGTTGGAGCTGGACAAGCTGGAGGACACCCAGCTGCGGGCCCTCCAGGAGATGCAGTTGACCGGGCGACTGACGCCGACCGGGATTCGTCACCGCGCCCTGATGCTGGCGCCCGACTCCACCCTGGCGGCGGCCGTCAATCTCCAGGATCACATTCGGCTACGCGCCTACGCCTCCGGTTTCGCCCCGGACGCCTGCCTGGCCAAAGTCCTGGAATTGGACCGTTTGCTCGAGGCGGAGGTCGAGCCGGCCTATGTTGACGATCTGGGCTACCTGACTTCGTGTCCGACGGATGTCGGCACGGGCCTGCATTTCACCTCCCTGCTTCATCTGCCGGGTCTGGTGCTCGCCGGCGAAATCGAGAAGGTCCTCAACGCGCTGCGGCAGCTCCAGTTCTCGGTGCGGGGCCTGTTCGGCCACGGCGATACGGTCAAGGGCGCGATATTTCGCATCTCCAACCTGGTGACGCTGGGGCGTGACGAGCAGGAGATCGGCGAAGATTTCGGCGTCCACGTGGCCAAGATCATCACCTACGAGCGGATGGCCCGGGATCAGATCTACCAGCGCGACCCTCTCGGCGTGGAGGATCTGGCCGAACGCAGTCTGGGCGTCCTGCGGCGAGCGCGCCTGCTGACGGCCCAGGAGGCCTTTGATCGTCTGTCGAACGTGCGTCTGGGGAGCGGTCTGGGTATCCTGCCGCCGTTGGCGGCCGGACTGCTGAACGAGGCCCTGGTGCGCCAGCAGACGGCACATCTCGAATTGGCGGCGGGCCGGATTCTGTCGAGCCGCGAAAAATCCGCCGCGCGCGCGGCCTTTCTGCGGGATGTGTTTGCGACCACGGGTCCCTGAAACGAACTCTCGATATGTTTACAGGTTAAAGTTTTACTCCATTACGACGAAAATCTAAGCAGGGGCGGCGACCCGAGTGCGGCCCTCTCCACTCCGGTCGTCCGAGGTCATGGTAGCGTTGGATGGGCCGCACCAGTATATTCTTCGCAAGGGTGGTTGGCCCGGTTGCGGCCCTCGGGGGCCGGATCGGTGTATCGACAGGAATCGCGACCCGGGTTACGCATTGGAGGCGCAACGGAATGAACGACCGCTTTACGCAACGAGTTCGCAAGGTACTGTTTCTCGCCCGTGACGAAGCCGGCAGGCTGCAGCACGACTACATCGGGACCGAACACCTCCTGCTCGGCGTCATTCGCGAGGGCGAAGGCGTCGCGGCCAACGTGCTCCGGCGCATGAACATCGACTTCGAGCGGATCCAGAAGGCCGTCGAGGATTCGGTCAACGCGCCCATGGGGCCGGTCAGCATCGGGGAGATCCCGTTCACGCCCCGCGCCAAGAAGGTGCTGGAGCTCTCGATCGACGAAGCCCGCCTGCACAACCACAACTACGTGGGCACCGAGCACCTGCTGCTGGCGCTGATCCGCGAAGGCGAAGGCGTGGCGGCCCGTGTCCTGACCGACATGAATGTCGATCACGAAACGGTCAAGCGCGAGGTGATGAAGGCCCTCGGCGGCGGCGATCCGTTCGGCAAGGCCGCGCCCGGCCGCAAACGCAAACAGCCCAAGAAGAAGGAAAACTCGGTTCTCGAGCAGTTCGGCCGCAACATGACCGACATGGCCCGCGAGGGCAAGCTGGACCCGACCATCGGGCGCACCAGCGAAATCGACCGCTGCATCCAGATCCTCAGCCGGCGCAAGAAGAACAACCCCGTCCTGATCGGCGAACCGGGCGTCGGCAAGACCGCGATCGTCGAGGGTTTCGCCAGCAAGATCGTCGAGGGCAACGTGCCGGCCCTGCTGCGCGACAAGGAAATCGTCACCCTGGACCTGGCCAGCGTCGTCGCCGGCACGAAGTACCGCGGGCAGTTCGAGGAGCGCCTCAAGCAGATCATGGCGGAGATCCGGGAGAATCCCGACGTCATCCTGTTCATCGACGAGCTCCACACCATCGTCGGCGCCGGCGGCGCCGAGGGCGCCATCGACGCGTCCAACATGCTCAAACCCGCTCTCAGCCGCGGGGAAATCCAGTGCGTCGGCGCGACGACCATGGACGAGTACCGCAAGTTCATCGAGAAGGACGGCGCCCTGGAACGGCGATTCCAGCCCGTGACCGTCAATCCGCCCAGCGAAGAGGAGACCATCGAGATTCTCTTTGGCCTGCGGGACAAGTACGAAGCGCACCACCGCGTCAAGTTCGACGATGACGCCATCCGGTCGACCGTGTGGCTGTCCAACCGCTACATCTCCGGCCGCGCGCTGCCCGACAAGGCCATCGACGTCATCGACGAGGCCGGCAGCCGCGCCCGACTGAGCATGACGGTCGTGCCGCCGGACCTGCGCGAACTGGAAAAGAAGATCGAGGAGATCATCACCGAGAAGGAATCCTCGATCCAGGCACAGGAATTCGAGAAGGCCGCGGCCTTCCGGGACGAGGAGAAGGCGCTCAAGAAGGAGCTCCAGGACCTGAAGAAGAACTGGAATTCCGAGAACGCCGAACCCCAGAGCCTGGTGGACACCAAGCTGGTGTGCGAGGTCATCGCCGAAATCACCGGCATTCCGGTTTCCGAGGTCGAAGAGGAAGAGACGGACAAGTTGCTGCGCATGGAGGAGGAACTGGGCAAGTGGGTCATCGGCCAGGATCAGGCCCTCGAGGCCGTGTCCAAGTCCATCCGGCGCAACCGGGCGGGTCTGCGGGATCCACGGCGGCCCATCGGTTCCTTCATCTTCCTCGGCCCCAGCGGTGTCGGCAAGACCGAAGTGGCCCGTCGCCTGACGGAGTTCCTCTTCGGCGACCAGACGTCGCTGGTCCGGGTGGACATGTCCGAGTACATGGAGAAACACTCGGTCAGCCGCCTGGTCGGGGCGCCTCCGGGTTACGTCGGCTATGACGAGGGCGGCATGCTGACCGAGAAGGTCCGGCGCAAGCCCTACTGCGTCATCCTGCTGGACGAGATCGAAAAGGCCCATCCAGACGTCTACAACATCCTGCTCCAGGTCCTGGACGACGGTCAGCTGACCGACAGTTTCGGGCGGACGGTCGATTTCCGAAACGCGGTGCTGATCATGACCAGCAACGTCGGCAGCCGCAAGACGCACGGCGGCCACGGGGTCGGATTCGGGTCCGATCAGGTGGACCACGCCGCCCAGCGGGTCCAGGCCAACATCGACATCGACCTGCGCAAGACGTTCAATCCGGAGTTCCTCAATCGGATCGACGAGATCATCACCTTCAACTCGCTGGACCGCGAGGACATCACCAAGATCGTCGACATCCTGCTCGCTGACGTGAGTGGACGTCTGAAAAACCTGGAGATCGACTTCGACTTCACCAAGCCGTGCAAGGAATTCCTGTGCGACGTAGGGTTCGATCCGAACCTGGGAGCGCGGCCCCTGCGCCGGGCGATCCAGAAGCACGTGGAGGATCCGCTCAGCGAGAAGCTACTGCGCGGCGAGGTGACCAGCAAGAGCCACCTGGTGATCGGCGTCAAGGGGGGCAAACTGACCTTCAAGGCGGTTCCGAGCAAGGAGCTCAAGACCTGATCCGCGGCGGCGATGCCGCCAGGACCCGTCAGCGGCCGGTGCGACGATGCACCGGCCGCTTCGTTTTGTCCGGCCCACGCTATTCCTTTCTTCCCTAATGGCCCTTCATGGCCTATTTTACCCCTGCCGCAGGTGGTTCAACATCTGTCCCGGGAACTTCCCGCATGGAGGCGGGTTGGATTACCAGTTCGGCGCGGCGGGGGCTGGGTCCTGATCCCCGTTCTTTTTTCACTGGGTCAACCGTTGATAGCGTGCCGTCTCGGTGTTACGATGCCGCCGTTTTCGAACTTGAACCCGATCCCGGGGGAGCCCGTTTCCTCATATGAAGCGCCGCCTTGCTTGCCTCTGGCTCCTTCTGGCTGCGGTCGTCGTCACCGACGCCCGGGCCCAGTCGACCGGACCGGCCACCATCAGCGAAATCGAGGTCGTGGGCGCCCTGACGGTGGGGTCGCGCCAGGTGCTGGCCTGGTCGGAACTCGAGACCGGCGCGGTGTACACCCGTGAGCTGGCCTCGCTGGCCATCCGCCGGCTGTTCGAAACCAAGAAATTCTCCGACGTCTACATCTACGAGCAGGACACCCCCGCCGGGGTGAAGCTGACGGTCAACCTCCAGGAATTCCCCCGGATCAGAAGCATCCGTTTCCAGGGCAACCGGAAGGTCAAGGAGAAGGACCTTCGCGAGGCGTTCATCCTGCATGTGGGACAGTTCGCGAATCCGGCGGTGACGCGCCGCGAACTCAAGCCGTTGCGTGCGCTCTACTATGAAAAGGGCTACTACAACGTCCAGATCGACACCGATTCCACGCAGGTCGACGCGAACAACATGGAAGACATCGTGATCAACGTCGTCGAGGGCAAGAAGGTCAAGGTCCAGACCATCACCTTCGAGGGCAATGTCAATCTCGACACGGGCGACCTGCGGGGCGCCATGAAGCAGGGTACCAAGGGGTTCCTGAAGAGCGGCACCTTCAAGAAGCAGCAGTTCGAGGAGGACCGTGAACGGATCGTCACCTATTGCCGCAACGAGGGTTACCTGGATGCCGCGGTGGAGGATGTCGCCCTCAATTTCAGCGAAGACCGCGAGAAGCTCGATATCGTCATCCGTATCGCCGAAGGGGAGCAGTACGTCATCGGCGACATCGCCTGGCAGGGCAATACGGTTTTCGACGACCTGCTGATCGCCGACCAGATCTGGCTGGAAAAGGGCGAGGTCTTCAAGGAGGACGTGTATCTCGAGACCCTGGCCAACCTGCAGCAGATCTATGCGGACCGGGGCTACATCTACATCACCGTCGAACCGGCGCGCGACATCGTCGATCGGGTCGTCAACGTCGGCTTCACGTTCATCGAGGGCCGGCCGGCCAAGATCCACGACATCCAGGTCAGCGGCAACACCAAGACCTACGACAAGGTGATCCTGCGCGAGATGCGCATCTTCCCGGGCGACACGTTCAGCAACACGCGCATCCAGGCCACCATCCGCGATATCTTCCAGACGGGGTTCTTCGAGGACATCCAGCCGGACATCCGGCCGGTGCCCAACGGCGACGTGGACATGATCCTCAAGGTCAAGGAGAAGCAGACCGGTCAGTTCATGTTCGGCATGGCCTACAGCGCCGAATCCTCGGCCAGCGGCTTCATCCAGGTGGCCGAGACCAACTTCCGCGGCAAGGGTCAGAACCTGGGCCTGACCTGGCAGTTCGGCAGCCGCCGGCGCTACGTGGACATCAGCTTCACCGAACCCTGGTTCATGGGCACGCCGACGTTGATCGGGGCCGATATCTTCGACCGGTACCAGTACAATTTCGACGATTTCTACGAGAGCCGGATCCGCGGCTTCAGCGTTCGCCTGGGCCGCCGGATTCCGGGAACCCGTTTCAGCCGCGTCGGCTTGCGGTACGAGCTGTCGCAGACCCGACTGTCCAACTTCTCCGGGAGCTACGTCAAGTACCTTGACGATCTGGAAGCCTCGCTCGGCACCAGCGATCTGCCCTGGCAGCGCCTGGACCGTATCGACTGGCCCCAGCTCAAGAGCAGCATCCGCGTCTCCCTGAACCGGAACTCGACGGACAACCCGTTCTTTCCGACCCAGGGTTCCAAGACGAGCTACAGCTTCGAGCTGGCCGGCGGACCGCTCGGGGGACAGATCGAGTTCCAGGAACACGTGCTCTCGCATTCCTACTACCAGCGCATGCCCGGTGGCTTCGCCCTGCATCTGCGCGGTTTCTTCGGTCTGCTGCACGGGCTGCAGTCCGCCGATACGGTGCCGGACTGGGAACGTTACCGGCTGGGGGGCAACCGACAGTACCCCCTGCGCGGCTACAAGGATCTCGAGGTGGTGCCCCGCGGCAACCCCACCTTCATCGGTGGCCGGTATTTCACCATCTTCAACACGGAGATCCTGTATCCCTTGACCAGGGCCATCCAGCTACTCACCTTTCTGGATATGGGTGATGTCTGGAACAGCTTCAGCGAGGCCGACATGTCGAATCTGCGCAAGGGCGCCGGATTCGGCATCAGGGTGGAAGTCCCGATGATGGGAACCATCGGGTTCGATTACGGGTATGGATTCGATAGGGTGGGCGGACCGCGTTGGGAACCCCACTTCACCATCGGCAATTTCTTCTAGTCACAAGGACAGGAAATCTGCCCAGCCTGGTTCCCGAAGGAGCCGGAGGAATAAAATGACGTTTCACAGAAATTTCCGCATGGTTTCGGGAACGCTGGCCCTGGTCGCCGTGGTGGCCATGAGCGCCCCGCTGACCGCGCTGGGTGCCGATGACAGGCCGCTGGCGGTGGTCGATTCCCAGCGGATCGCCGAGGAATACGAAGCCGCCCGCGACGCCCAGGAGCAGTACCAGAAGTACATCCGGGAGCTGGAGCTCGAGGTGTCCGAGAAGGAGAAGGAACTCTCGTCCATGATGGAAGAGATCGAAAGCCAGCGGATGCTGCTGGGCGAGGATGCCCTGGCCACCAAGATGCAGCAGTTCGAGGCCAAAAGGGCCGACTATTTCCAGTTCCGTGAAGGCATCGACCAGAAGGCCGAATCCGAGTACAAGGCGAAGATCAGCCCGATTCTGGACCAGATCAAGACCATCGTGGAACGGATCGGCAAGGAAAAGGGCTACGGCGTAATCGTCGATTCGGCGGCGCTGGCGGTGCTCTATATCGATTCCGACTACGATCTGACCAACGACGTCCTCGCCGCCCTGGCCCGCGGCGACCAGTAGGGACAACCTGATTTTGGTTGACAGGGTCGCAGGCGACACTGAAATTGAAGCAAGTAATTTAAGAAACAGCGCTTAGCCCCTCGCCTGAAAGGGTGGGGGGCGGTTGCATAACACGGAAATGGACATGCAGGCGCTCAATCTCAGCGAAGTGGCCTCCCGCGTCGGCGGGAAACTGGTCGGCGGCGAAGATCCGGTCATCACCGGGTTGGCCAGCATCGACGACGCCGGTCCCGGCGACCTGACGTTCGTGAACCGCCACTCCAGGACCGATGCCCTGGACGGTTGCGGCGCCGCGGCGGTGCTGGTGGGGCCCGAGCACGAGGTCGAGCTGCCGGCGGTGAGGGTCGACGATCCGTACGGGGCGTTCGCCACCCTGCTGGAGTTGCTGCAGACCGATCCGGACCGGCTGTTTCCGCCGCTGGTGCACGCCACGGCCGTGGTCCCTGCCGACGCCGTGCTGGGACAGGGTGTGGCCATCGGACCTTACAGCGTGCTCGGTGCGGGGGTCGTCATCGGTGCTGGCACCCGTCTCGGGGCGCACGTCATCCTCGGTTGCGACAGCGTCGTGGGCGAGGACTGCCTGATCCACAGCGGGGTGACCGTGCGTGAAGGCACCTTGATCGGCGACCGGGTGATCGTTCATTCGGGCGCCGTGATCGGTTCCGACGGTTTCGGGTATCTTCCCGGTCCGGAAGGCATCCGCAAGGTGCCCCAGGTGGGGATCGTGGAGATCCAGGACCAGGTGGAGGTGGGGGCGAATGTCTGCATCGACCGGGCGACCACCGGCAGGACGGTCATCGGCGCCGGAACGAAGATCGACAATCAGGTTCAGATAGGGCACAATGTGATCCTCGGAAAGCATTGCTCCCTCAGCGCCCAGACGGGTATCGCCGGGAGCTCCCAGCTGGGTGACCGCGTCATCGCGGGCGGCCAGGTGGGGGTTGGCGATCATATCAGGATAGGCGCCGATGTACGTATCGGCGGCCAGTCAGGGATCATCGGCGACGTTCCGGACGGCAAGACGCTGTTCGGGACCCCGGCCCTCGAACGCGGCGAGTCGTTCCGGCTGCAGGCCTTCCTGCGCAAGTTGCCGGACCTGCTGCAGCGGGTCGACCGCTTGGAAGGCAGTTCCCCCGGATCCGCGGCCGCCCGGACCGGGGAAGAGGAGTAGTTTCAGGTGCTTTGGTTCCAGAAAACCCTGCGACGGGAAGTCAGCACCGAAGGAGTCGGGCTGCACTCGGGTGCTTTTGCACGGATGACCTTCGCCCCGGCGCCGCCCAACACCGGGCTGGTCTTCCTCGTTCCGGGGCCGGACGGCGAGGTCAGTATCCCGGCCTTGGTCGAAAACGTGACCACCGAACGCGATCTCATCCGGGCCACGACCCTGGCCAAGGACGGCGTGACGATCCACACCGTGGAACACGTCCTGTCCGGCCTGGCGGGCATGGGTGTGACGAACTGCTACATCAAGCTCCAGGGTGGCGAACCGCCCGTACCGGCCTGCGCCAGCGCCCTCAGCTACGTCGATATGATCGACGAAGCCGGGATCCAGGATCAGGGCCTGCCCTCGCTCTACTACAAGATCAACCGTCCGGTCAGCTGGCGCAGCGGCGATGTCGAACTCCTTGCCGTTCCGGCCGATCATTTCCTGCTCTCGTTCGTCATCGAGTACGACGACCAGGCCATCGGCACCCAGAGCATGACCTACCAGGTCCACCCAACTAGCTACCGCAAGGAAATCGCCCCGGCCCGCACGTTCGCGATGATGAAGGATGTGGCGCGGCTTCAGGAAATGGGACTGGTCAAGGGGGGCACCTTCGAGAACGCCCTGGTCTTCGAGGACGGGAAGCTGGCCGGCGGTCAGGAGCTCCGCTTTCACGACGAGTGCGTGCGCCACAAGATCCTCGACCTGCTCGGCGACCTGACCCTGCTGGGGATGCCGATCAAGGGCCACGTCCAGGCCAAGCTGTCCGGGCACGCCGGCAACGTGGAGTTCACCCGGCTGCTGGCCAAGCCCGAGCGGAAGATGCCGCGCATCTATCCGCCCCGGAACGCGGATTTCTGGGATATCGGCTCCATCATGGAAATCATGCCCCACCGCTACCCGTTCCTGCTGGTCGATCGCATCATCGAACTCGAACCAGGCAAGCGCGTGGTGGGCATCAAGAACGTGACCATCAATGAACCGTTTTTTCAGGGGCATTTTCCCGGGCACCCCATCATGCCGGCGGTGCTGATCACCGAGGCGATGGCCCAGACCGGCGGCGTCCTGCTGCTGAGCAGCTTCGACGACCCGGAAGGCAAGCTCGTCTATTTCAGCGGCATCGACAACGCGCGATTCCGCCAACCCGTCACCCCCGGTGATCAACTCCGGTTCGAACTGGAGATGAGCAAGCTGCGGGGTCCGATCTGCAAGATGAAGGGAACCGCCTACGTCGGCGACGTGAAAGTGGCCGAGGCGGACTTGATGTCCACGGTGGTGGAACGTTGACCCACCGCTTTGAAGGAGGATTATCTTGGATCCGATGAAGATCAACAAGGTTGTCGGTCCCCGTCCCGTCAACGAACCGGAGATACACCCCTCGGCGGTGGTGCATCCCACGGCTCGTCTGGGACACAACGTCAAGGTCGGTCCCCATTCGGTGATCGGCCCTGAGGTCGTGCTGGGTCCGGACTGCATTGTCGGGACGTCCGTCCTCATCGAGGGCAAGACGACCATCGGCAGCAACAACCGGTTCTTCCACGGCGCGGCCATCGGCTGCGAGCCCCAGGACAAGAAATTCAACGGGGAGACCACATTCCTCGAGATCGGCGACAACAACGACTTCCGGGAGTACTGCACGGTGCACGTGGCCACCGGTGAAGGTGACATGACCCGCGTCGGCGACGACAACCTGCTGATGGCCTATGTCCACATCGCGCACAACTGCCACATTCACGACCGGGTGGTCATCGCCAATGCGGTGAACCTGGCCGGACACGTGGAGGTGGAGAGCCACGCGACCATCGGCGGACTGACTCCCGTCCACCAGTTCGTCAGGGTGGGGGCCTTCGCCTTCATCGGCGGTGGCAGCCGCCTGCCCCAGGACGTGCCGCCGTTCATCAAGGTCGCCGGGAATCCGGTCGAGGTGGCCGGGGTCAACAGCATCGGCATGAAGCGGAACGGCTTCACCGACGAGGACCTGATGAACGTCAAGAAGGCCTACCGTCTGCTCTACCGTTCGGGCTTGAATGTGACCCAGGCGGTCGACAAGATCGCCTCGGACTGCAAGCTGTCCCGGCATATCGAGGCCCTGATGGCCTTCATCCGCCGGTCCGATCGGGGTATCGTCCGGTGAGGTTTCCCACTGCGGGCCCGAAGAGCGACCACTCGTGAGTCGCTCACGGGCCCGGCATGTATTCATCTCCTGCGGCGAAGCCAGCGGCGAGCGATACGGAGCGGCCTTGACGGCCGCTCTGCGTGCGTTGGCGCCGGAGATCCGCATATCGGCCTTCGGCGGCGAGAAGCTGGCCGCGGCGGGCGCCGAGATCGTTGCCGATTCGACCGCACTGGCAGTGATGGGTTTCTCCGAAGTCGTCCGCACGCTCCCCGCGTTCCTGAAGGTGCGCAAGCGCATCTGGTCCCACCTTGCCCGGGAGAAGGTCGACCTGGTCGTTCCGATCGATTTTCCCGGTTTCAACGGTAAGCTGGCTTCGCGCAGCCAGGCGCTGGGTATCCCCGTATTCTGGCTCATCGCGCCCCAGGTGTGGGCCTGGGGCGCGTGGCGGATTCCCGGCTTCCGCCGCAAGGTCGACCGCCTGGGCACGATCCTGCCCTTCGAAACCGAGTACTTTTCTTCGCGGGGATTCGATGTTTTCCCGATGGGCCATCCCCTCATGGAGGACTACGCCGACACGTTTCCGTTCGAGGAGCGGCTGGGCGAGCGCGAAGCGCGATTCAACGACCGCGAAAGCCCTCTGCGCATCGCGATCCTGCCCGGGAGCCGCCGCCAGGAACTGACCCACCTGCTGCCCACGTTGAAGGTGACCGCCCAGGCGGTCGGAGCCCACCTGCCCGACCGGGAGGTGAGGTTCATCGTCAGTGTCGCGCCCGGCGTCGACCCGCTCCAGATCAGTTCGGTTTTCGATTCCGGTTTCGAACTCTCCCGCAAGCGGCTGCCCGAACTCCTGGAGACCGCGGACCTGGCCATGGTGTGCAGCGGCACCGCCAGCCTGGAAGCGGCTCTGGCGGGCGTGCCGCACGAGCTGGTCTACCGGACCGGCGCCATCAATCATTTCGTCGGCAAACGCCTGGTCAAGACCCCCCACATCGGACTGAGCAATCTCATCCTCGGGCAGGCCATGGTCCAGGAACATCTGCAGGACGATGCCTCGCCGCTGCCGCTGTCACGCGCCCTGCTGCGCTGGCTGGCCCGTCCGGTCGAGCGTCAGGAGTTCTACGGCCACGCCCGTAACCTGCGCAGGGTATGCGGCAGTCCGGGGGTCTGGAGCAGGACCGCGGCGGAACTGAACCGGATGGTGGTCGCGCCCGAAGCGGGGTCCTGAAGTGTTCCTGCAGGGGCTGAAACTGCTGCTTGCCCCGGGCGCCTGGAGAATCGTGAGCGCCGCCGCCCGGCTGCCCGCCTTCGAACCGGCTGCAGTCGCATCTGCCGGGCCGTTCATCTTCGCCTGCCTGCACCGGGACATACTGCCGGCGATCATCTACGTGAAACCGGCCGCACCCGCACTCATGGTCAGCGACAGCGCTGACGGGGACATCCTGGTCAAGACCCTGGGCCGACGGAACTACCGGTACGTCCGTGGCGCCACCGGCAGCGGGGGGAGTCGGGCGCTGGTGGGACTGAGGCGGGAGCTGGAGGAAGGGCACAGCGTCGGTCTGGCGGTCGACGGCCCCGACGGTCCGTATGGCCGCATTCAGGATGGCGTGTTCCATCTGGCGCGCGCGACCGGCGCGGTCATCCTGCCCCTGGTGGCCCGCCTGGACCGGCCGCTGGTGTTGAAGACCTGGGACCGTACGGTCATTCCGGTGCCCTTCCGATCCGCGGCCATCGAGGTGGGGCCGCTCTTACGGGCCGAGCGCCACGATCCCGGCGCTGATTTTGCGGGCCTCAAAAGGCAGATGGCCGCATTCTTCGGCGTGGAGGAGGTCAATTCATGAAGATCCTCGACCTGAGGCCCTGGACGGTCCGTTTCATGACGAACCGTTGGCAATCCGTACCGAAGGGCCGCCAGGAGCCCGCCTACGGCAACCGCAACCAGGGGCTGGGCCCGCGCCTGATGGGGCGCATCGTGGATCGCCTGATGCTCCCCAGGCTGGCCTCGCGTTCGATTCCGACAGGCTCCCCGTGGCTGGTATCGGTGGGCAATCTCGCCCTCGGCGGTACGGGCAAGACCCCGGTGGTCATGGCTCTGGCCCAGGAGCTGGCGCGCCGCGGCCTGAAGGGCGCCGTGCTGACCCGTGGATTCGGGTCGCCTCTCAAGGGTCCGTTGGAAGTCATTGCTTCCAATCAAAATGCCGGCGACGAAGCGCGTCTGATGGCCCAACGGCTTGAAGGCTCCCGGTGGCCCGTGATGCAGTCCCGCGACCGCCTCGCCGGCTTGAGCGAACTGGGGCGGCAGCGGTCCGATCTGGATCTCATTGTCATCGAGGACGGTCACCAGACGGCCCGCCTGGGGCGGCACCTCGACATCCTGATTCTCGACCGCTGGGAAATCCTGACGGAGGGATCCCGGGAGACCGTCCGGGCCGGTAGCGGCCCTCTGTTCCCGTTCGGCCCGTGGCGTGAAACGACCACCGGCGCCGGCCGTGCCGCTTTGTGGATCCTGGAGACGGAAGCCGACCTGCCGCCAGCGGGCGAGGGCGGCGCCGCGGTGACCGGATTTTCCCGGACCTTGCATCTGACCGATCCCCGGGCGCCGGGAAAGCCCGCGCGGGTTGCCGGCTCCTGGGCCGTGCTGTCGGGAATCGCCCGGCCGGAGGCCTTCGAGCGGCACTCGGCGGACCTGACGGGCACCCCGCCGGTCCTGGCGGTCCGCTGCGGTGATCATGCGCAATACGGTCCGCGCCTGGTGGCGCGCATCGCCGCTGAAGCCACGGCTGCCGGTGCGTCCTGTCTGATCACGACGGCCAAGGACTGGATCAAGATCCAGGCCCACTGGCGGGTCGGCCCGCCGGTCCTGGTGGCCGAGCTGGAAATCAACTGGGAAGGAAACACCGCAACGCTCCCCGACCTGGTCGAGGAGCGTTACGCGGCGTATAAGGCGAGCTTGTAAGCCCTACTGCTTGTCGCTGACAGCGCCGACGAACGTGACGACAACCCCGGCGGGGATGACCACTTCGTGTTCGCTGCCGGATTCATGGCCGCGGAACTGGAAACTCAGGTTCGCGGTCCAGGGGGTACGCGCGCCAGTGAGCAGGTCCTGGAACCAGGGCTCGGCCTTCATACCGGCGTCGGCCACCAGGATCCCCACGACACCCTCTTCACCGACCGGAACCAGAACGTCCGTCGGTCCATCGGTGACGTTGTAGGTCGTCAGCTCCGGAGGAGCGCCGGCGCCGGGGGTCCAGGTCATCGTGTAGCTCGTGACGTGGAACCAGCTGTAGGTGTCGTCCTCGGGGATGATGACGCTGTTGCTGTACGTGCGTGCACGGAACGTCACCGGAACGATATCGATGGGCACGTAATCATCATTAGTGTTCGATGCGTCCGCGCCGATATTCAGCGCCGCAGCGACCACGGGGGACCCACCATTGATCGACAGAACTTCACAGACAACTCGCTGGTGTTCGTTGTTGTCGCTGGAGCAGCCCGGCATGGCCGTCAAACCGACCAGCAGGACCAGCATCGCAATCAGCGCACGGGATTTCACAGTATCACCCTCCCGGTGGACAGACTTTCCAAGGAATGCATAATTCCCATAACGGGTTTATGATCGACCGATGGCGGAAGACCTTTAGCGTATTTAGCATGGGCGGTAGAAGGGCCTCCCGGAAATGTCTAACCTGTTACCAGGATGGTAGATCGTGGGATCAAAAATCATCGCCGAGCCGGTGGTCAGCCGGTGCCTCGTCGTTGGCACGGGTATCGCCGGGCTCCAGTTCGCCCTGCTGGCCGCCGCGCAGGGCACCGTGAGGCTGGTGACGAAGAAGGAAAGCCGGGAAAGCAACACCAACTACGCCCAGGGCGGGATCGCCGCGGCGGTGTCGCCGCTGGACGATTTCGAGTCCCACATCACCGACACGCTGACCGCCGGAGCGGGCCTGTGCCGAGAGGACGTCGTACGGCGCATGGTCGAAGCCGGTCCCGATCTGATCGAGCGCCTGCTGTCGTACGGCATCCAGTTCAGCCGTGAACAGGATGGTGTCCAATTCGCCCTCGGCCGGGAGGGCGGCCACTCCCGGCGACGGGTGCTTCACTGTCAGGACCTGACCGGTCGGGAAATCGAATCGCGCCTGCTGGCGGCCTGCGCCGCCCACCCGGACATCACGCTGGAGGAGGACCACATGGGTCTGGACCTCGTCAGGGCGGCCGACCTGGGGCTGGACGATGTCCCCGGCGACAGGATCGTCGGCTGCACGGTGCTGGACCGGACGGAGCTGACCCTGCGGCCGTACCTGGCCGATGCCGTGGTGCTGGCCACCGGCGGCTGCGGCAAGGTGTACAGCTACACCAGCAATCCCGACATCGCCACCGGCGACGGCCTGGCCATGGCCTACCGGGCCGGAGCCGAGCTGCGCAATCTGGAGTTCGTCCAGTTCCACCCCACCTGCCTGTACCATCCGGAGGCCAAGAGCTTCCTCATCAGCGAGGCCGTGCGCGGCGAGGGCGCGGTGCTCATCAACCACCGGGGAGAACGCTTCATGCAGCGCTACCATCCCCAGGCGGACCTGGCACCCCGGGACGTGGTGGCCCGCAGCATCGACCAGGAGATGAAAACCAGCGGCGACCCCTGCGCCTACCTGGACCTGCGCCACCTGGACCGGGACCAGGGTGGAGGAGCGCTTCCCCAACCTGGTGGCGCACCTGCGCCCGCTTCGGCATCGACATGGCCGGCGACCCGGTTCCGGTGGTGCCGGCGGCCCACTACATGTGCGGCGGCGTGGCGACCGACCGGGTGGGACGGACCAGATATCACGCGTCTTTACGCCATCGGCGAGGTCGCCTGCACCGGCGTCCACGGCGCCAACCGGCTGGCCAGCAACTCGCTGCTGGAGGCGGTGTTTTTTGCCGAACGGGCGGCCGCCGCCATCGCGGACATCGAGCCCGTTTTCGGCGCGCACAACCCGGCCCCGCTCACCATCCGCACGGAGCACGCCGAATGGTCCGCGGAATCGGAGACCATGGTTCTCGAACACGACTGGGACCAGGTCAGGAGGGTGATGTGGGACTACGTCGGCATCGTGCGCGACCGTGAACGACTCGATATCGCCCTCGAACGGCTGCGCGCCATCCGGCAGACGGTGGAGACGTCTACCGCGACCTCCGTGGTGAACCGAACCTGGTGGAGCTGCGCAACATCGCCCTGCTGGCCGAGCTGATCGTGCTCTGCGCCCGCAGCGCCGCGAGAAAGCCGCGGCCTGCACTACACGCTGGACCACCCGGACCAGCTGCGAGGCGCACGACACG
Source organism: Candidatus Krumholzibacteriia bacterium (assembly GCA_942492615.1). Classification (GTDB taxonomy): domain Bacteria; phylum Krumholzibacteriota; class Krumholzibacteriia; order LZORAL124-64-63; family LZORAL124-64-63; genus CALOFL01. The sequence goes on along the minus strand of CALOFL010000013.1, from coordinate 72,373 downwards.
GTGATCCGCCGGGGGATCGTGCTGGAGGGCGAAGCCAGCTGGGAACCGGGAGCCGGAGACCCGATGGCTGAGGCCTGGTACCGACAGGCGTTCGGGGCCCACTATCCGTTGCTCTACGGCCACCGCGACCAGGCCGAGGCGGCGGCGCTGCCTCGACCTGCTGCCGACGCTGGCGCCCTCTGCCGGCGGCCGGCGCGAACGTCCCGTGCTGGACCTGGGCTGCGGCGACGGCCGGCATCTGGACCGGCTGCGGCGCCGGGGCGTGCCGGCCGTGGGGCTGGATCTGTCGGCGGATCTGCTGGCGGCGCGAGCCGGCGGCGCGGACGGCGGTCGAACCGCTGCGGCTGGTGCGGGGCGACATGCGGCGCCTTCCCTGCGCCGCCGGTCGTTCGCCGCGGTGCTCTCGCTGTTCACGGCCTTCGGCTATTTCGGCGCGCCGGCGAGCCAACGAAGCGGTCCTGGCCGAGGAAATCGCCCGCGTGCTGCGCCCGGCGGGCACTGGTTCCTGGACTATCTTCGACGCCGACGGGTGCGCGCCGAACTGCCGACGGCCGGCCCGGACCGGCCGTGCGCGCGGCGTGAAGGGGCCCTGCTGATCCGTGAAGAGCGCCGGATCGGCGGAACCGGAGACAGCGTGACCAAGAAGGTCCGCCTGAGCGCTGTCGGCGGGCAGGAGCGCGAAGCGGCCGCCTGGGGGATCGGAGACGCCGGTCTGGAATACGAAGAAAGTGTTGCCCTGCTGGACCTGGGGGAACTGGATGCCATGGCGCGGCGCAACGGCATGATTCGCGTGGCGGCTGCCGGCGACTACGACGGCCGCCCCCTGCATGAAGGCAGTCGCTGGATCCTGGTGTACCGTCGTCGCGGCGAAAGTGGAAGTTGATGACCTTGAAGTTCGAACCTCTGGACCACCTCGGCGAAGCGGTACCGGGCAGCCGGTTGTTCGAGGACTGGCTGGCCGGTCGCCTGCCGCGCGCCATTTTTGCCGACGGGCGTTGCGCGCGGCCGCCGGAACTCGAACAGGCCTGGCGCCGTGAGCCCGATCCAGCGGAGAAAGGGCGCCGCTCTGCGCGGATCGCCCACCGCAGTCCTGGCGACTGCCCGGAGGAGGACCTGACCAACGCCGCCGACCGGGACCGTTTCGCCGCCGACCTCGGTGGCCTGTCCGGGCCGAGGCCGCGACCGTGGTGGTCACCGGGCAGCAGCCGGGCTTCCTGGGCGGACCGCTGTACACCCTGCACAAGATCGCGACGGCCATCGCCCTGGCCCGGCGCCGCACGCCGGCGGGCCGCCCCACGGTTCCCGTCTTCTGGAGCGGCGACGATGACGACGATCTGGCCGAGGCCTTGGCGCCGGTGGCCTGGGACGCGGCGACCGGCGCGTTGAAGGGGCCGCGTCCGTTGCCCGGCCTCGCCGGCCAGCGGACGACCGTCGGGTCGCTGCGGGTCGGTTCCGCGGATTGGCCGGACCCGGCCGGGCCGCTGGCTGGCTCGGACGCATCGCCCGCGAGGACGACGATCTGGTGCTGGCGGCGGATCTGGCGCGATCTGCGAGCTGCCGCGCGGGCGAGAAGACTGGACCTGGTCCCGAGCTTCAGCGGCGGTCCTGCTGCGGATGTTCACCGGCACCGGTTTGATGATCGTCTCGGGCAACTCCACAGAACTCCATGAGACCGCCGCACCGTTCTACGAGACCCTCGGCAAGCGCCTGCCCGATCTCGCCGAACGAGCCCGGACAGCGGGCCGTCGTCTCGCGGACGAGGGCTGGCACGCCCAGATCGTCGAGCGATCCCTCGCCCGACCCCTGTTCGCGGTTCAGGATGACCGGCGCCAGCCGGTCGGGCCGGACGACGTTCTTCCGGCCGCCGCCATGCTGCGGCCCGGGGTCATGCTGCGCAGCCCGGTCCAGGACTGGCTGCTGCAGCCGGCGGCCGTCGTGGTGGGACCCGGGGAACTGGCCTACCTGCGGCAGCTGGACCCCGTGTACGACGCGCTCGGGATCGAGCGCTGCGCCGCTGGTGCCGCGGCTGTTCGCCTGGCTGCTGCCGCCGGGATTCGACCGCCAGCTCCTGCGGGCCACGGAGCCGACTGGCCGCCCGCGGCGGAACCGCCGCAAGCTGGGCCTGGCGGAGCCGCCGGCGCCGACCGACCAGTTGCAGGCGCTTCTGGAAAACGAACTCGGCCTGGATGCGGAGCGGGCGGCGCGAGCTGGCCGAGGGCCGGACCCGGCGCTGGCGCAAGGGCCTGACCGCCATGCTCGAGGACGAGGTGGCGCAACGCGTCCGGCTGGCGGGCCTGCCCCCGACCCGCCTGGGTTTTTCCCCGCCGGCGAGCGTCAGGAGCGCCGCCTGGCCTTTCCTGAACGCCGCCATCCCTGTGGGGCGACGGATCTGATCGCCGGGCTGCCTGGCCGCGGCGCGGACGGCATCTGGAGGACGGCCTGGCGACGACTGGCACGAATACGGTCTCGAAGTCGACGATCCCGGCCCAGCGAAAGGACGACCCCGACCATGAACGAGATCACGCCTTACGGCTGCGACCTGCTGGTGATCTCGCCCCACACCGACGACGCCGAGATCGGACTGGGCGGCACCATGGCCGGCTGCTGGCCGACCGGGGCCGCCGGGTCTGGGCCCTGGACCTGACCCGCGGCGAGCTGGGCACCAACGCCACCCCCGACGAGCGCTGGGCCGAGGCGGCCGCGCCTCGGCGATCCTGGGCCTGACCGGGCGCGTCCAGCTGGAACTGCCCGACGGGTTCATCGACGCCGCGACCGCGAACAGGTGGGGCAGGTGGTGGCGGTGCTGCGTCGCTGCGGCCGCGCTGGGTGGTCACGGCGCCGGATCCGGTCCGCCATCCGGACCACAAGGAGACGCCCGCCCTGGTGGAGAACGGCGCGTCTTCCTGGCCCGTCTGGCGGCCTGGCAGCCCGGCGCCGGCGCCGGCGGATCTGGGAGGCGGGCGCCCCGTTGCCGGAACCCGTCGAACGCGCTGGCAGGTCGAGGCCCTGCTGCAGGTCTGTCCCGACGACGGCGACACCCGGACCTGGTCTTCGACGTGTCCCGCCTGGGGAGGCCAAGGAAGCAGGCCCTGGCCTGCTACGCCAGCCAGTTCTCGCGGCAGGCGGGCCGCCAGGCGACCATGATCAACGACGCCGGCGTTCCTGGAGAAGATCGAACGCCGGGCCCGCACCTGGGGCCGCCGGCCGGCGTGGAGTTCGGCGAAGCCCTGTGCCGCCGCGTCGGTCCCGGTCTGGACGATCTGCCGGAAGGCCGGTGGTCCACGTGAAGATGCCCGCGGTGGGGATCACCTGTTATCCGAGCCAGGGCGGCAGCGGCGTGGTGGCCACCGAACTCGGCCTGCACCTGTCCCGCCGGGGATGCGAGGTCCACTTCATCTGCAGCGAGCTGCCCTTCCGCCTGCGGCGGTATCACGAGAACATCTTCTACCACCAGGTGGAGATGCCCCACTATCCGGTGTTCCAGCACTCGCCCTACACCCTGAGCCTGGCCACGGCCATGAGCGAGGTCGCCAATCAATACGGCCTGGACATCCTGCACGTGCACTACGCCATCCCCCACGCGGTGAGCGCCTACCTGGCCCGCCAGATGCTGGAGGGCCAGCGGGACCTGAAGGTCGTCACCACGCTGCACGGCACGGACATCACGCTGGTGGGGCAGGAGCCGTCCTTTTTCCCGATCACGCGGTTCCTGATCGAGCAGAGCGACGCGGTGACCGCGGTGTCGACCTTCCTGAAGGACGAGACCGATCAAGGTGTTCGGCATCGGCCAGGACATCGAGGTCATCCCCAACTTCGTCGACGCCCGCGTGTTCCGGCCCAACGAGGCAGAGAGCCTTCGCCGCCGGTTCGCACCCGAGGGTGAGAAGCTGGTCATGCACGCCTCGAATTTCCGCAAGGTGAAGAACGTACCGGCGGTGGTCGAGGTCTTCGCCCGGGTGGCCGCCGAGATCCCCTGCCGCCTGCTGCTGGTCGGGGACGGGCCCGAACTGCCGGCCGTGCGCGCAGCAGGTCCAGGAGCTGGGGGCCTGGACGACCGGGTGGAATTCCTGGGGCAGGTCGACAACCTGGAGGAGGTGCCTGCCGGTGGCCGACCTGCTGCTGCTGCCCTCGCTGCACGAGTCGCTTCGGCCTGGTGGCCCTCGAGGCCATGGCCTGCGGGGTGGTGCCCATCGCCACCAACCAGGGCGGGGCGGGCGAATTCATCCAGGACGGGATCAACGGTTTCCTCCGCCACCCCGCCGATATCGACGGGCATGACGGAAACCGCCGGTCCAGGTCCTTCGGGAGGACACTCTTCGCCAGAACCTCATCGAGGAGGCCCGTCGTGATGCCACGGCCGAGTTCGGAGCCTCCTGCGTGGTGAAGCAGTATCTCGACCTCTACGACCGCCTGCTGGCGGATTTGACCGGTTGACAGGGGCGTGATGGCCTTAAAATGGGGCAGCAAAAGTCACGAGCTACCTCACCAAAGGAGAAAGGGCCATGACGGAACCCTGGACCTGCTGCAAACCATCCGCAAGCTCGCCGACCGACGTGGTGTCTTCCGGGCCGAGGCCTACTTCTTCGTGCTGGAGGCCCTCGAAAACGCCATGGCCGAGCCATGGAGGAACGCGGGCACATCACCGGCGAGGATCTCCTGGACTGGATCCGGGACCTCGGGCGTGACCGTTACGGAGTCATGGCCGGTGACGTCTTCAATTCCTGGGGCGTCCAGGCGACCATCGATTTCGGGCGCATCGTCTTCCACCTGGTGGAGGAAGGTCTGCTGCGCAAGCGGGACCAGGATTCGCTGAGCGACTTCATCGACAGATTCGATTTCCAGGACGCCTTCGCCCTGAAGGTCTTCGAGGGCCGAGGGCTGACCTCCGGACCTTCCAACCAGCGGCGCCTGTTCCCCCGGACCGGACGAAGTTAGATTGCGGGCTGACACCTTGTGCACAACCGATCTGGTCCCGACCGGGACCACGTGGCGGACCAGGGATGGACCGTCCGGATCCGGCCGGATGGAACGCGGCCGAATCCCCCTCTGAAACCGAATATCCGAGGAGAACCCATGTCCGCCACGATTCTTCCGGCGACTTTCCTTGGTGCCCTGGGGCCGGGTGAACTCTGGGGTCTGGTCTCCGACTCGACCTTCTTCGGCAAGTTCATCCTGCTCGTGCTGCTGGTCCTGTCGGTGATGTCCTGGGCCGTGGTGGTGGACAAGGGGCGCCTGCTGGCGCGGATCCGCGCCGGCCATCAGGAGTTCTGGGAAAGTGCGAGAGCCTGGCTGGACAACCCGGACGCCGGCAGCGCCGCGGGATCTGGAGGCCTGGTGCCGCGGAGAACGCCGACCTGCCCCTGGCCAGCCTCGCGCTCGAGACCGAAGGGTTGACCCAGTGGCCGGCCATCCGCCGGGCCTCCGAGCGCGTGGCCTACCTCGAGATCGAGAACCTCGAGCGCTACCTGATCCTGCTGTCGACCGCGGTGACGATCTCGCCCTTTCTCGGCCTGCTGGGGACGGTGTGGGGGATCATGAGTTCGTTCTGGGGCATGGCCTCGATGCAGAGCGCCAACCTGACGGTGGTCGCCCCGGGTATCGCCGAGGCGCTGATCACCACCATCGCCGGTCTGGCGACCGCCATCCCCGCGGTGATCTTCTACAACATGATCGTGCGCAAGATCGACCTGGTGGGCAACGAGCTGGACCGCCTGCGGACCATCCTCGAGGAGGAGGCCGGCGGCGAGGACGGGCCCGGCGGCCGGGACGCGGCGCCGCGGCCGGACGTGCCATGACCGGGAGACCATCTGATGGCCGCGCGAAAGCGATCCTACAGCGCCATGGCGGACATCAACATCACCTCGCTGGTGGACGTGACGCTCTGCCTGCTGATCATCTTCATGCTGACCGCGCCCTACATCCAGGGCGGGGTGGAGGTGAACCTGCCCGAGGCGGCGACCCGGAGCGTCGTGGTCAAGGAAGGCCCGGTCATCTCGATCACCGACGGCCGCAAGGTCTTCTTCCAGGAGCAGGCCGTCGAGATCGGACGACCTGGGCGCTGCTGCTGGCCCCCTACGAGGAGGAGAAGGACACGGTGCCGGTCTATCTGCGCTGCGACGAAGAGGTGCCCTACGGTTTCGTCCTGAAGGTCATGGCCGCCGTCGAACGCGAAGGGTTCCTGAACCTCAGCCTGGTGACCGACCAGCCGGTGGACGAATCAATGATGATGAGCGCGCGGGCTGCCCTATTCGCTGTTCGCTCGCTGCCACGTCCTGGTGACTGGTGCTGGTCTTCTTGGTTCGGCAACCACGTGGCGCGCCAGCCGGTGCAGCCGCCGCGGGCCATCAAGCGTGCAAGATGGTCCGGCTGCCGGAGATCAACCGGCCGCCGGCCGAAGTCGTACGGGAGGCCGTTCCGGCCGAACCGCAGGAGGAGATCAAGCCCGATCTGCCGCCCAAGGAGATGCCCGAACCCGAACAGGAGAAGCCCGAAGCCGGAGACCGCAGCCCGAGGTGAAACAAGCCGGTCGAGCCCGAGGTCGTCGAACCCCCGGATCGACCACCGGAGGCGCCGGCCGACCCGGCGGCCGATGATCAGCGGGCCGTCGGTCACGGGCCCGACACCGACTTTCCCTTCGCCTGGTACATCTCGCAGACCGAAGCCAAGATCATTCGCAACTGGAAGCCGCGGCAGCTGGGCTTCGGCAAACGGGCCGTGGTCTCCTGCGCCGTGCACTTCAAGATCGCCAAGCAACGGCGACCGTCTCCCAGGTGACGCTGATCCGCAACAGCGGCGTGGGGGTCTTCGACCGCGAGGCCCTGCGCGCGGTGCAGACCACGAAGCTGCCGCCGCTGCCGCCCCAGTACACCGGGCAATCCCCTGGGCGTGACCTTCATCTTCAACCTGGAGCCCGGACCTGATGCAACGCAATCTGAAGAATTCATCCTGGCCGCCGGTCTGCTGCTGGCTGTGGTCTGCGTCGCCGGGACGGCCGCGGCCCAGGGCCGCACCAGCGAGGTCGTCATCGAGCACACACCAGCACGGCCTTCATCAAGACCGACGTCCTGATGCACGAGCTGGACGTGCTGTCCGGCGGCCCGGAGTCGGTCGCGGCGGCCGACCTGATGGCTGACGGTGATCGGCAACGACCTGAACCTGAGCGGCCTGTTCCGGGTGGGCCACGCCGGTCGGAGGATCGAACGCCGACAGCCTGCAGTTCGAGTTCGCCATCGAGGGGACGGTCGAGGGTCCCCTGCGCGACGCGGCCCAGACCGGGGTCAGGACGCGCCGGTGACCGTCAGCCTGAACCTGCTGACGTATCCCGAGCGGCAGCTGCTGCTGAACAAGCGCTACCGGCCCTTGCCGTCGCCAGATGCGCGTCCACGGCCCACCATTTCGCCAACGAGGTGATCCACTGGCTGACCGGCGAACCGGGCATCGCCCTGACCCGGATCGTCTTTTCGCGGGGCAAGGGGGACCGCCGTGACCTGTATTCGGTGGACTACGACGGCGAGGGACTGCTCCGCCTGACGGCGAACCGCACCTTGAACCTCTGTCCGGCCTGGTCACCGGACGGCAGCGCGATTGCCTTCACCAGCTACCGCAACGGGCAGCAGGGACTCTTCAGCCTCGATACCGGGACCGGCAAGGTCCGGTCCATGATTGCCCTGGAGGGGCTGAATCTGGGAGCCGATTGGCACCCGGACGGTAAGGAACTGGCCGTGTCGCTCTCCCAGAGCGGCAATCCGGAAATCTACCGCATCACGCCGCAGGGGAAGATCATCAAGCGGCTGACCGTCTCCAAAGCCATCGAAATCAGCCCCAGCTGGTCTCCGGGCGGCCGGGATCTGGTTTTTACCAGTGACAGGACCGGCACCCCTCAGTTATATATCATCGATGGCGAGGGAGCCGGCAGGCGCCGGCTGACCTTCGAGGGCCGTTACAACGATTCGGCGGTCTGGTCTCCGGGCGGCGACCAGATCGCCTACGCCACCCGGGAGGGCAACTATCACCCAGATCGTGGTGATGAAGTCCACCGGCGAGGACCGGCGGGTCCTGACCGATCGCGCGGTGGCGCAACTGCGAGGACCCGAGCTGGGCTCCGGACGGGCGGCACATCGTGTTCGCTTCGGACCGGAGCGGCTCCTTCAAGCTGTACGTCTACGATCTCGTCGAGAACACGTTCCGTCAACTGACGTTCGGACAGAATCCGGACATCACCCCGGCCTGGTCCCACTAGGGCCAGGCATACCTTTCATCATGTGAATCGTGACAAGGAGTGTACGGCATGAACACGAGGATGGATTTCCCGCAAGGCCCTGATGGCCTGATGGGCCTGGTCCTGATGCTGGCCTGGTTCTGGCTCGCCGGTTGCGGCAAGAATGCCGAGGTCGAGACCGATCCCGCCACCACCGTCGGCCCAGCCGGTCGACCGAGACCGTTCCGACCGCCGCCGGTGCCCGAAGACAAGACCGAAGTCGAAGATGTGGCGATGGATTACGCCAGCATCGAACCTTCGGAATACGGCGTCATGGACGTCTACTTCGCCTTCGATCAGTACGACCTGGACAACGAGGCCATGGGCACGCTGTCCCGCAACGCGAAGATCCTGAATGAAGCCGGCGTCACCGTGCTGATTTCGGGTCACTGCGACGAGCGCGGCACCGTGGAGTACAACCTGGCCCTGGGCGAGAAGCGCGCCAACGCCGTGCGGGACTACCTGGTCAGCCTGGGCGTGCCCGGCCGGCAAGCTGATGCATCACCAGCTACGGCGAAGAGCAAGCCCTTCGCCTACGGCAGCAACGAGGACGCCTGGGCCCAGAACCGGCGCGCGCACTTCGAGCGGCCGTAGACCATGGACGTGAGCGTGATGAACCCATCGGACGATTCCCGGTGGAACGGCCGCTGCGGCGTCGGCCGCCGTCCTGGTGACGGCGGCGCCGTGCTCGTGACGGTCGGGTTGCGCGCCGCAGCTGGACCGCATCGAGGTCGCGGTGCAGGACAACCACGACGAGATCGCGGCGGCTGCAGGCGGAGAACAAGCGCCTGATGCAGGAGATGCAGGCCCTGGGACAGCTGTTGCGGATGGACCGGGAATCCGGTGACGAATCGTCCGCGATGCGCCTGGCGAAGCTGTCCATGGTTTCGACGCGCCTGGACCAGTTGATGCGCAAGCTGGACGACAACGCCGAGTACATGCGCGATCTGTCGGCGCGGGTGGACCTGCTGGCCACGCGGCAGGGCATTCCCACGCTGGGCGAGTACAAGCCTCCGTCGGATTCCGGCGCCGGCAGCGAGACGCTGCCCGAGGAAGGCCGGTCGATTTTCGAGGCGGCCCAGCTGGACCGCAACCGCGGCAACCTGGATCTGGCCCGGGCCGGCTTTCGAGGAGTTCCTGAGCGAAGTACGGCAACAGCGAACCGGCCGACGATGCGCTATACTGGCTGGGGGACCTGGCCTACGGCGAGGGGGCAACGAGCAGGCCCTGGCCTACTTCGAGGATCTGCTCGCCCGCTTCCCCGACAGCGAGCTGGCGCCGGCGGCCCTGTTCAAGGCGCGGGCCTGCCTGCTAAGGCGCTCGGCCGCGCGGACGAAGCCGGAGCCATGGGCGCGCGCTGCTGGAACGACGGAGTATCCCGACTGTGCCGAAGCGGAACTGCTGCAGGCCGACATCGAGCCGGAACTAGATCAGGTCCCGCAATGACGAAGGAGATGAAGAAGGTGTCCAAATTTCCCGTACTGAAGATGGCCAGGGGACTGTCCCATGTCTTTCGTCCCGTTGAACTGACCGACATCGACGGCGATTACCACGCCTTCATCGTCCGCTACAGCGGCGATTACATCACCCACACCCACGAGAAGGACGAGTTCGTCTACATCCTCGAGGGCTCCCTCGTGGTGGAAATCGAAGGTCGCGAGGAGGAAGTGCGGCAGGGTGAAGCGATCCTGATCCCCGCCGGCAAGAGCCATCGTCCCCGTTGCAAGAACATGGCCCTCGGACTGGTTGTCGAGACCATCGGCCTCCAGAAACAGATGGACCCGCAGATCTGAACGGGGTGGATTCGGCAAGAAGAGGGCGGCCCGCAGGCCGCCCTCTTCTCGTTGCCGGTTCGGCGTCCGAGCTCAGATATGCGGTGCGCCCTTGGAGATCATCTGCTCCATCCACAGCACGTCGTCGCGGCTGCCGATGTACAGCGGTACGCGCTGATGCAGGTTCTCCGGCTGGATGTCCAGGATGGACCGGCGGCCGTCGCTGGCGTAGCCGCCGGCGTTCTCGACGATCATCGCCAGCGGGGCGGCTTCGCACATCAGGCGCAGCTTGCCGTCCGGCTTGTCCATGGTCGGCGGATAGAGGTAGACGCCGCCGTACAGCAGGTTGCGGTGGAAATCGGCCACCAGCGAGCCGATGTAGCGGGCGGTCATGCCGCTGCCCCGGCCGTCGCGCCTCGTGGCGGCCGTACTTCAGCCGCCGCACGATCTCCTGCACCTCCGGGGACCAGTACGGCTCGTAGGCCTCGTTCACCGAGTAGATCGTGCTGCTGAAGGGCGTCATGATGTTCTCGTGGCTCAGCAGGAACTCGCCGATGCTCGGGTCGAGGGTGAAGCCGTGGACCCCGTGGCCGGCGGTGTAGACGAACATCGTGCTCGAGCCGTAGATGATGTAGCCGGCCGCCTCGAGATTCGTTCCCGGCTGGAGCAGGTCCGCGCTGGACACCTGGTCGCGGTTCGAGCGACGCTTCCAGATGCCGAAGATGGTGCCCACCGAAACGTTGGCGTCGATGTTGGAGCTGCCGTCGAGGGGGTCGAAGACCACGATGTAGCGGCCGGTGCCCTGCGTCGGTTCGACGAACACCGGGTCGGCCAGTTCCCTCGCTGCCCATGATGCAGACCTGGTCGCGGGTGCCCAGGACCTTGAGGTAGACGTTGTTGGCGTACTCGTCGAGTTTCTGGACGACTTCGCCCTGGACGTTCTCGCCGCCGGTCGCGCCGAGGATGTCCACCAGCCCGGCCTTGTTGACCTCGCGGCTGACCACCTTGGCGGCGAAGGAGATGTCGTTGAGGAGGCTGGTGAAGTCACCGCTGGCGCTCGGGTGCAGGCGCTGCAGGTCCAGGACGTGGGACTCGATGGTCTGGAGGTTGCGGGACGAATTGCTCATGGCTAGGGGGCCTCACGGGTACCGGCACGGGCGCCGGACAAGGGACACAAATCGGTTCTCAAGGACCAATATACCAGTATCTGCCGTCCTCTCAACGATTCTCTTGCTTTGGGCAATTTTGTTTGCCATCGTTCCGGCAGGAAATCACCGTATTGGAACCGGTCTGCCGACCAGTCCGGAAGGAAGTCAGCCATGTCCGACGCGATCTACGACGTTCCCTTTCCGCAGAACGTGCCCATCAAGGGCTACATGCAAGGTTCCCCGGAAAAGCAGGAACTGAAGGCCGCCCTCAAGAAGATGGCCGGCGAGAAGATCGATATCCCGCTGGTCATCGGCGGCAAGGAAGTCCGCACCGGCAAGACGGTCGACTGCGTCATGCCCCACAAGCATCGTCATGTCCTGGGCCAGTACCACAAGGGCGGCGAGAAAGAAGTCAAGGCTGGCCATCAAGGCCGCCCAGAAGGCCAAGAAGGACTGGGCGGCCACGCCGTTCCAGCACCGGGCGGCGATCCTGCTGAAGGCCGCCGAGCTGCTGGCCGGCCGCCACCGCAGCGTCCTGAACGCGGCCACCATGCTCGGCCAGAGCAAGAACGCCTTCCAGGCCGAGATCGACAGCGCCTGCGAGCTGATCGACTTCTGGCGCTTCAACCCCTACTAGGGCGAGCAGGTCATCAGCGAGCAGCCCGACAGCGCGCCCGGCATGTGGAACATGCTCGAGCAGCGCCCGCTGGACGGCTTCGTCTTCGCGGTGACGCCGTTCAACTTCACCAGCATCGCCGGCAACCTGCCCACGGCGCCGGCCCTGATGGGCAACACCGTGGTCTGGAAGCCGGCCTCCAGTTCGGTGTTTTCCGGCCACTACATCATGCAGATCCTCAAGGAAGCCGGCATGCCCGACGGCGTGATCAACTTCGTGCCCGGCAGCGGCGGCCAGATCGGCAACCCCGTCATGGCCAGCCCGACCTGGCCGGCGTCCACTTCACCGGCAGCACCGCGGTGTTCCAGGGCATGTGGAAGCAGATCGGCGAACAACATCCACAACTACGGCTGCTACCCGCGCATCGTGGGCGAGACCGGCGGCAAGGACTTCATCTTCGCCCACCCCAGCGCCGACGTGGACGCCCTGGTCACCGCCATGGTCCGCGGCGCCTTCGAGTACCAGGGCCAGAAGTGCAGCGGCCGCCAGCCGGGCCTACATCCCCGCCAACCTCTGGAAAGAGATCAAGAAGAAGCTGCTGGACCAGGTCGCGACCATCAAGATGGGGGACGTCACCGACTTCCGCACCTTCATGGGCGCGGTGATCGACCAGGGCGCCTTCGACGACCATCTCCGGCTACATCGACCGCGCCAAGAGCAAGGAAGCCCGCGGCAAGGCCAAGATCATCGCCGGCGGCAAGTGCGACGACAGGTCGGGCTACTTCATCGAGCCCACGGTCATCCACGCGACCGACCCCCATTACGAGACCATGGTCGAGGAGATCTTCGGCCCGGTGCTCACGCTCTACGTCTACGAGGAGAAGGATCTTCAGAAGACGCTGAGGATGTGCGACACCTCGTCCGCCTACGCGCTGACCGGCGCCATCTTCGCCCAGGATCGCGGCGCTGATCAAGATGAAGGACGAGCTCGAGGGCACCGCGGGCAACTTCTACATCAACGACAAGCCCACCGGCGCGGTGGTCGGCCAGCAGCCCTTCGGCGGCAGCCGGGCCTCGGGCACCAACGACAAGGCGGGCAGCTACCTGAACCTGATCCGCTGGACGAGCCCGCGCACGGTCAAGGAGACGTTTGACCCGCCGCGGGATTATCCTTACCCATACATGTCCGACCGTTAGGTCTTCTTCTGATGTAGGAACCTAATGATTGGGTGAACAAGGCGAGGGGCGGCTGGAGAGCCGTCCCTCAATTTTTCTGCCGCAGGCGGGGGAGGATGCGGTGGTGCCGGAGGTGGGACTCGAACCCACACGTTCCAAAGGAACACTGGATTTTGAGTCCAGCGCGTCTACCAGTTCCACCACTCCGGCACCGGCAGGGGTGGGCCCCAGAGTCCGTCAAGACCCTGCAAATAGGGGCATTCAAGGCGGGATGGTAGTTCCGCCACGGGGGAAAGTCAAGGCAGGGAAAAGTTTGACAAGATCCGCGTAAATGCTATATTTCCCGCTCGACTTATCAGGTGGGGCCATAGCTCAGCTGGGAGAGCGCATGACTGGCAGTCATGAGGTCAGGGGTTCGATCCCCCTTGGCTCCACCATTTTTACAAAATGAAGACTAACAAGTTAGCCGCCAGATTCTGGCGGTTCTTTTCTTTATTTTTTGGAATTGGGTAAAAACCTGGGTAAAACAAATGATAATATTTTTTGTATCCAAACATCTGGAGTATCCCTGGTTAAGGTGATCAGAGAGGAGTTCGATCTACGAAATGTCGAATAAATGCGAGGGCGCCTCTCCAGAGGCACCTGGCAAAAAGCCGAATCGGGATACCGGTTGTTAGAAATGTAACCAGGTTGGCGAGGTGCCGCTGATCAGGTTGAAAGCGCCCTCGAGGTTAAAATTGGGGCTCATCTTGAAACGGCCACCGAGGGTCAGACCGAACTCGGTGCTGGAACCCGAATAACTATTGTCGAAGCCGGGAATGGTGGTGTTGAAGTCCACCGAGGCTTTGGCAATCGCCAAGCCGAGACCACCCAGCAGGTAGGCCTTGGAATCGGTCATCTGAGAATCCCGGACGGGTGATCAGAGACAGCTCCATCTACGAAAATTACTAGCTGCGAGGCGCTCCAGGGGCACCCCGCAAAAAAAGCCGAATCGACAACCGGCTGTTAGAACATGTAAACCAGGTTGGCGCTGAGGCTGTTGGCGTCGCTGATCAGGTTGAAACGCCCCTCGAGGTTAAAATTTGGGCTCATCTTGAAACCGCCACCGAGGGTCAGACCGAACTCGGTGCTGGAACCCGAATAACTACTCTCGAAGCCGGGAATGGTGGTGTTGAAGTCCACCGAGGCTTTGGCAATCGCCAATCCGAGACCACCCAGCAGGTAGGCCTTGGAATTGGTCAGATTGTACTGCGCCAGACGGGTGATAACAGACCGGTCACACGTCGGCCTCTGGAATAGACTCGAACCTGGGTAAAACAAATGAAAATATTTTTGGTATCCAAACATCTGGAGTATCCCGGACGGGTGATCAGAGAGAGTTCCATCTACGAAAATGAATAAATGCGAGGCGCCTCTCCAGAGGCACCCCGCAAAAAAAGCCGAATCGGACAACCGGCTGTTAGAACATGTAAACCAGGTTGGCGCTGAGGCTGTTGGCGTCGCTGATCAGGTTGAAACGCCCCTCGAGGTTAAAATTTGGGCTCATCTTGAAACCGCCACCGAGGGTCAGACCGAACTCGGTGCTGGAACCCGAATAACTACTATCGAAGCCGGGAATGGTGGTGTTGAAGTCCACCGAGGCTTTGGCGATCCAGCCGAGACCCCCCAGCAGGTAGGCCTTGGAATTGGTCAGATTGTACTGCGCCAGGACGGTGATGGGAATCAGACTGGCCGACACGTCGGCCTCTGGAATAGACTCGGTGCTGAAATAGATGTAGGAAATTTCACCGCGGAAGCTCAGTTCCGGGGTATGGGGAACCAGCATGCCGATACCCGCACCAATGCCGTTATTAGCAATGTCGCCAAAAGTACCCAATGGCAGGGCGAGGATCCCCTGGCCGTAAAACTGCTTCGCGTCAAAATCCAGGGCGGTGGCGGGAATCGCGGCAAACACGGCAAAAACAACAGCGATCAACATGAGTCGTTTCAACATGGTCACGCTCCTTGAGCGGGAATTGATCCCGGATTTATTCTTGTTAAAAGAACGGAACAGACTGCAGCGCCTGTTCTCGTGAATTTTTTCCTGAACGTCGAGCGGCATCTGAGCATCGCCTGGATTGGCCAGCAAGGCCAAATTATTGCGGAAAAACAGCTTCCGGAGACGGAAGTTTTCTTTGGCCGACCGGCGCGATCACGCCGGCCGAGGCTGCAGGATCTGCCGCGTGCCGACAGCGAAAAAAATTCGTTTTTGAATGTGACATTCAACTGAAAATCGTGTCTATTGTAGGAATCGAAGGATGGGGGATGCTTGTCGATCCTAGCCATCTTGTTTTTTCAAACCAGTTGACCGGTCGCTCGGCGACCAATCAAGGAGCAGCGAATGCTGAAGTTTACCTCTGTCTTAGTGATGGCCCTGATCCTCGGCGTGGGTTTCGCCGGCTGCGACAAGGCCGAAGAGGCCATGCAGAACACCGACCTCGGTGCCACCGCTGAAGCTTCGAAGCTGCTGGGAAGCGCCACCAAGTCCCTGGCGGGCATCACCGACGTCGAGTCCGCCAAGGCCGCACTGCCGGCCCTGAAGGACCTCGATCTGGATCTCGGGAAGCTCATGGCCAAGGTGAAGGATATGTCGCCCGAGCAGAAGAGCAAGCTGACCGGCGCCGTCTCGAAGGCGATGCCGCAGCTCGAGAGCGCGATGGCCAAGGTCACGTCGATGGCCGGCGTCGGCGACATTGTCGGCCCGACGCTGGAATCGCTCATGGGCAAGTTCAAGGGTATGATGTAGTCACTGACTCCGGGTAATCCACGAAAGGAAAATAAAAATGGCTTACAAGATCGACGAAATCGAAGGCATCGGTCCCGCCTACGCGGAGAAAATGGTGGCCGCCGGCATCGCCAACACCGACGACCTGCTGAAGAAGTGCGCCACACCCGCCGGCCGCGCGGCCGTGGCCGCGGCCACCGGCATGGGCGAGTCGACGATTCTCAAGTGGACGAACATGGCCGACCTGATGCGGATTTCCGGCATCGGTCCCCAGTTCGCCGAGCTGCTCAAGGGCACCGGCGTCGACACCGTCAAGGAACTGCGCAACCGCAACGCGGAGAACCTCGCGGAGTCGATGAAGACCGTCAACGACGAGAAGAAGCTTGCCCGCGTCTCGCCTCCCGGGGCCACCGTGTCCAAGTGGGTCGCCGCGGCCAAGGACATGGATCCGATCATCACCTACTAGGCGCCGCTTCTGCGTCCGCCAGGCAGGCGAAAAGGCCCCGTCCCCGGACGGGGCCTTTTCATGTGCGGCGGTCGCCGTGCCTTCGGAATCCCCTCTGCGGCAGGAACTCCTTGTCGGCCGCGCTGTTTTTTGCTGGAATACTCCCCATGAAAGAAAAACCGATCCAGCCGGAGTCACCGCCATCCCCGCCCGTGGGCGGGCGCAGCTTGGTGCGCCTGCTCGGCGGGCCGGCGCTCGTGATCCTGCTGCTTATCGTTTTCGGCCGGGCTGCGGGCGGCTACTGGCCCCAGGTCCAGGAGACCGTCGCCGGCCTGGGGACGTGGGGCTACGCTGTTTTTGTCGCGGCCTGGATCGTCCTGGCGACGGCCTGTTTTCCGGTTTCGGTGCTCGGCTTCTCCGCCGGCTTGCTTTTCGAGCCAGTGCTTGCCTTCGGACTGGTCCTGATGGCGGGACTGCTGTCCGGCAGCCTGATGTTCTGGCTCGGACGCGCGCTTTTGCGACAGAGAATCCGCGAACTGGTCAGCACGCGCCCGCGGCTGGCGGCGGTCGACCGCCTGGCTGGCCGCAAGGCCTTGCGGCTCAACATTCTGACCCGGCTTTCGCCCTTGAACTACGGCTTGGCGTGTTACACACTGGCATCCGGCAGAACGGCCTTTGGCACCTACTTTCTGGGGATGTTCGGTCTCGTACCGAGCGCCATCGCCCAGATCTGGTTCGGCAACATCGCCCGTCAGGCCGGCCAGGCCGCCGCGGGCGAGGGCGGCTGGACGACTGCCAAGACCGGAATCCTGGTCGGGGGCCTGGCGTTTTTCACTCTTTTGACCTGGATCGTCGGGCGCATGATCCGTGACGCCTGGGCCGAAGAGGCTGACGAATCGCCGGAATGAACTTGATCAACGGGATACCCGAGCATGCATGACAACGACAAGATCATCAAGTTTCCGGGTGGCTCGCCGCGACAGGGCGCCATCGTGCTGCGGCTGGAACTGCTGCTGGTGCCGTTGCCGGTCTGGCGCAGGATCATGATCGGCGCCGACTGCACCTTTTGGGATCTGCATGTCGCGATCCAGGATGCCATGGGGTGGGAGGACAAGCACCTCCACCGGTTCACGGTCGACGATCCCCGGACCGCAGAACGGCTTCATTTCGGAATCCCCGACGCCAGCGGATTCCACGGTTCCGAGCGGATCGAACCGGGGTGGGAGCACCGCGTGACCCGGTATCTGGTCACCGACGGTCTGCCCATGCTCTATACCTACGATTTCGGCGACTTCTGGCAGCACGAGGTCCTCCGCGAACCGGCCCATGATATCGCCGCCGATCAGTCGCTGCCGACGATCCTGGCGGGCGAAGGCGCCTGCCCGCGGGAAGACTGCGGCGGACCGGCGGGGTGGAGCGACCTGCTCAAATCCGGCCTCGCTGCGGAATTCGATCCGGCGGACATCGAGTTTCAGGATCCGGCCCAACGCTGGCGACACATCTTCGGCCCCGCAGATTAGGCATGGGAGAGATCAGCGCCCTCGCCTGCGCCCTGATGTGGGCCTCCGCCGTGATCTTCTTCCGCAAGTCCGGGGAGAGCGTCCCACCGCTGGCGTTGAACCTCTTCCGCGTCAGCCTGTCCAGCCTGCTGTTCATCGGCACCCTCGTCGTGACGGGCCGCTCGTTCTTCGGTCAGGCGCCCCTGGCGGATTATCTGATTCTCATGGCCAGCGGGGTCATCGCCATCGCGATCGCCGACACGCTGTTCCACATGTGCCTGAACCGGGTCGGCGCCGGGATCAACGCCATCATCGACACGTTGTATTCGCCGTTCATCATCCTGTTCGCATTCGCGCTGCTCGGCGAAACCATCGGCCTGCGGCAGCTGGGGGGGATGGCGCTGATCATCGGCGGGGTGCTGACGGCGACCCGGGTGCAGCCGCCGCGGGGCACCAGCCGGAGCACACTGCTGGCCGGCATCGGTTTCGGCGTCGGGGCGATGGCGACGCTGGCGTTCGGCATCGTGATCGCCAAGCCCGTGCTCGAACGCAGCGACATCATCTGGGCCACCTCCGTCAGGCAGTTCGGCTCCCTGCTGGCCCTGATTCCCGTGACACTCGTGCTGCCCCAGCGCAAGCGCTACTGGTCGGCCCTCAAGCCGAACCCGTCGTGGCGCTACAGCCTGCCCGGCACGATCCTGGGCTCCTACCTGGCCCTGCTTTTCTGGATCGCGGGCATGAAGCTGACCAAGGCCGGCACGGCGGCGATCCTCAACCAGACCAGCACCATCTACATCCTGATCCTCGCCTCCGTCTTCCTGAAAGAGCCCTTCACGCGGCGCAAGGCCCTGGCCGCGACCCTGGCGTTGCTGGGCATCCTGCTGGTGACCGGCATCGGTATCTGAACGCCATTCTGGACTGTAATTGTCATGTTAGTCGGCTGAATTTGTTGGCGTTATTTTGAAACACTCGTTATATAACAGTCGTAATATGGCTTCACTTTTACTCGAACCAGGCGGCTGTTCATGGTCAGAAAATCGACGTTCTCGCGCGCAGACGTGGTCGCTGCCGGATTGGCCCTGGTGGGCCGAGAGGGCCTGACCCAGCTGACGGCGCGCAAGGTGGCCGAGGAGCTGGGGGCCTCGACGGCACCGGTCTACAGCAACTTCAGCAACATGGACGACCTCGGCGTCGCGGTCCGCAGGGCCGCGGTCGACATCCTGCTGGAGATGACCCGGGCCCAGTACACCGACAACCCCTTCTTGAACATGGGCACCGGCGTGCTGGAGTTCGCCAGGATCCATCCGCAGCTCTACGGAGCGCTGTTCATGCAGGCGAGCAACGACTGTGAAGCCGGTCCGCTGGTCATGGAGAAGCTCCTCGATTACATGTCCGAACTGCCGGAACTCGGCCGGCTGGGCGAAGTCGAGCGCATCATCCTGCTGCGGAAGATGGCGACCTTCACCCACGGCCTGGCGACCCAGGTCTGCAACGGCTACGTGACGGACGAAGAGTGGCCCAGCCTGATCCGCGTTCTCGCCGAGGTGGGTGAAGCGATCACCGCCGACGCCTTTTCCCGGTCGCCGCGCTCGCCGGACGATCTCGAACAACTGGGGACCTTCTGCCGCAGCCCGCACGAAATGTTGAACGATGGCAACCATCATAAAAAGGAAGCGGATGGTGATGACTAGTATTTCCGCCAGATACGCCCGCCTCGCCGGCGTCCTGCTGCTGGGCCTGCTCGTGACCTGGCCGGCGGCCGCCGTCCGGAGCCAGACCGCCGCCGAGCCCACTCCGGTCTTCACCCGCAGTGAGCCCCTGGGACCGGTCATCGCCGCGCGTCCGGGAGCGGACGAGGTCCTCAGCCTCCGGGCTTGTGTCGAGGAGGCCCTGCGCGCCAACGACCTCCTGACCGCCGAGCGGTTGAAGCGCAAGGAACTCGAGGGCAAGATGAAGCAGGCCCTGGCCACCGGGCTGCCGACCCTGGATCTCGTGGGGGACTGGACCCGGTCGCGGGATCCGAGCTTCGCGCTTGATTCCACCTTCGGGAACCTGGATTCCGGCATGGGCGACCTGGGCTTCGCCTTTCCCGGTCCGGGGGAGATTCCCGCGCAGACCTTCCTGCGGACCAATCTCAATCTGAACTGGACCATCAATCCGGTGCAGATTCTCGGGGCGGTCGGCGCGGCCCGCCTCGGCATCGACCAGCAGGAACTCGCGATCGACTCGGTGGAACAGAGCACCGCCGAGATCACGTCCGCCGCCTACCACCGCATCATCCGCGCCGCCGAGAGGATCCAGGCGGTCCGCGCCGAACTGGCCAACCAGAACGAGCTGCTGGACATCATGAAGATGCGCTACGAACTGGGCCTGGCCACGCGGCTGGACACCCTCCAGGCGGCCGTCACCATGGCCAACATCCAGCCGCAGCTGAGCATTGCCGAAGCCAACCTGAGGAACGAAGGCAGCCGCCTCAACGCCCTGATGGGCCGCCGTCCGGAGGACCCCATCGGCATCGCCAACTTCCAGGTCGTCGAGCAGGACCCGATCGCGGAGCCGGCAGCCCTGGAACTGGCCCAGATGAGGCCCGATCTGGCGGCCACGGCCCTGTTTGTCGACATCCTCAAGAAGAACCGGCAGGCCCAGGTGTCCGAGACCCGGCCCTACCTGACGGTCAACGGGGCCTACGGGTACGTGGGCAAGACCTTCAATTCCGTGTTCGATGACGGCCACGACTCGTGGCGCGCCTCGGTGGCCCTGAACATTCCCCTGTTCGACGGCCTGCGCACCAAGGGGCTGGTCACCGAAACCGACGGCCGTATCCGCCGCACCGAAGCGGAACTCACCGGCCGCCGCCGTGACGTCCAGGTCGAGGTCCTGGAGATCCTGGCGAACCTGCGGATGGCCCGGCAGATCCTCGCAGCGGTCCTGCTCAACCTCGAGCGCAGCGAAGAGGTCCTGGATGAAAGCCTCCTGATGCTGCAGCTCGGCAAGATCAACTACCTGGACGTTCTGGTCGCGGAATCCAACCGGGCCCAGGCCCGCAGCAACGTGATCGACGCCCGCTACGAAGTCCTGGTCCTGACCGCTTCGCTCAAGCGCGGCCTCGGCTGGTCCCCGCTGGTGGCCCTGGCCGACATTCCCGGTCTGGTTCCGGAGGTATCCCCATGATGTCCCTTTCCTTTTCTTCCGGCCGCCGCTGCGGTGCGGGTCCTGCTCGGCCTCCTGGCCCTGGGCGCGGCCGGCTGCACCCAGGACGCCGCCGAGGACACTTCCCGGGAAGTGCCCCACAATGTCCGTGTCCTCGTGCTCGACAAGGCCGCGGTGACCGAGTTCTTCGAGATATCCGGACCGGTGGCCCCGGTGAAGGGGACGACCCTCAGCTCTCAGGAGAGCGGTCCGGTGGTCGCCATCCCCGTGGACAAGGGCCAGACCGTCAAGAAGGGGGCGGTCATCATCGAGCAGGAGCGGGATATCCTGCGGGCCGAAATGCAGGCCCAGGCCAAGAGCCTGGAGCTCCAGGAATACAACATCGACAAGGTGCGCCAGCTGTACGAGGCCGGCAAGGTCAGCCGCATCGAACTGCTGACCGCCGAGAGCACCTATGCCCAGGCCAAGTCGATGGCCGCCATCAGCCGCGAACGTTATCAGCGCGCGGGGATCGCCGCGCCGTTTGACGGCGTGGTTGTCGACCGCTACGTCGAGCTCGGCGAGCTGGTGAATCCGGGCATGCCCGTCGCGCGGCTCATCGATCCCTACACCCTGAAGCTGGAGGCCTATCTCACCGATTCGCAGGTGGGCTGGGTCGAGGTCGGGCAACCGGCAGCGGTGGTCATGGGGGCCAACTTCGAGCCGGCCCCGGCGCGGGTGACCTGGGTGGGGTTCGAAGCCGACCGTCTGACCGGCAAGTTCAAGGTGGAAATCGAAGTACCCAACGGGGACCTCAAGTTCAGCAGCGGGGTCATCGGCCGGGCCCGCCTGGGCAAGAGCGAGACGTCACCGACGTGGTGGCCGTCCCGCGTGACGCCATCCTGCCGGGCAGGGCCGGACCGACGGTCTACGTCGTCGAGGGTGACCGGGCGGTCCTCAGATCGTTGGTGCTGGGGGCGGACCAGGGCTTGATGGTGGTGGTTCGCTCCGGTCTGGAGAGCGGCGATCAGCTCGTCGTCAGGGGTCACCGGGACCTCAGGGAAGGCAACCTGGTGAAGGTGACCGAGACCGCGACGGCGGCCGACGGCTCGCTTGAGACCGACCCGCCGGAGATCGATCGCAGCCGGGCCGGGTCCCGCATCGCCACACCGGCGGCCGCCGAGTCCAGGCTCGCGGACGACGACGTGGAGGAGGCCGGCCGATGAAAATCACCCGCGGAGCCATCCAGCGCTACCCGATGATCTTCGCCTTCATGGCCATCATCGCCTTGCTGGGGGTTAAGACCTATGTCGGGCTGCCGCGCGAGTCGTCGCCGGACGTGAAGATCCCGTTCGTCATGGTCGTGGCGCCCTACGCCGGGACCAGCCCCGAGGACATGGAGAACCTGGTCACCCGCAAGCTCGAGCAGCAGCTCAAGGGGGTCGAGGACCTCAAGGAGATGACCAGTTCATCCTCCTACGGCATGTCCGTCGTCACGATGGAATTCGAATCCAAGGTGGACATGAGCGACGCCCTGCAGTCGGTGCGCGACCGGGTGGAGCTGGCCAAGCCGGACCTGCCGACGGACCCGCGCAACGACCTGGTGGTCCAGGAGATCAGTTCCGCCGACGCGTTCCCGGTCATGCAGGTCAACCTGGCCGGGGACATCGACCTCTTCCTGCTGAAGAAAACCGGAGAGGATCTGCAGGAAGCCCTCGAACAGATCAAGGGTGTACTGGGCATCGACCTGGTCGGCGGCATCGAGAACGAGGTCCAGGTGGACGTCGACCCCGAGAAGCTGGCCTACTACGACCTGGGCCTGCTGGATGTGCAGGACGCGGTGGCCCTGCAGAACATGACCATCCCCGGCGGCAAGCTGTCCCTGGGCGTCTCGACTACAAGGTGAGGGTGCCCGGCGAGGTCGAGGACGCGCAGGAGATCCTCGATTTCGTGGTCAATCCCGGGATCGACCCGCCGGTCTACATCCGGGATCTGGCGACCGTCAGGTTCGGGATCAAGGACCGGGAGACCATCAGCCGGGTGGGCGGTCGCGACGCGGTCACCCTGGTGGTCAAGAAACGCAGCGGCGAGAACATCATCCGTATCTCCGAGGAGGTCATCGCGACGATCGAACGTCTGCGGCCCACCTTCCCGGCCGGCACGGAAGTCAGCATCGTGGCCGACCAGTCGGTGGAGATCAAGCGCATGGTCGGCGAGCTTGAGAACAACATCCTCAGCGGCCTGCTGCTGGTCGTCCTGGTGCTGCTGGCGTTCTTCGGCCTGCGCAACGCGGTGTTCGTGGGGATCGCCATCCCGTTCTCCATGCTGATCACCTTCATCGTGCTCTCGGCGCTGGGGATCACCCTCAACATGGTGGTCCTGTTCAGCCTGATCCTGGCCCTGGGCATGCTCGTGGACAACGCCATCGTGATCGTGGAGAACATCTACCGTCACCGCGGCAAGGGCAGGCCCGCCGAGGAGGCCGCCGATTACGGCACGGCGCAGGTGGCCGGAGCCGTCATCGCCTCGACCTTGACGACCGTCTGCGCGTTCGGGCCGATGGTCTTCTGGCCGGGCATCATGGGCGAGTTCATGAAGTACCTGCCCATCACCGTGGTCATCACCCTGATCGCCTCGCTGCTGGTGGCCATGATCTTCAATCCGGTGCTGTGCTCCCGCTTCATGGGCGTACCACGTGGCGAGGGGGAAAAGAAGCTGTTCGGCGACAAGCTGATCGCACTTGGCGTCCGCAGCTACCGTCCGACGCTCGTCTACGCCTTGCAGCACCGTTTTCCCGTCGTGATCGGCATGACTGCCCTGCTGGTGGTGGTGTTTGTCCTGTTCGGACGCTTCAACGCCGGCGTGGAACTCTTTCCCGACACCGAACCGAAGCTGGCCAACGTGAACATCGACGCGCCCAGCGGCACCCGCATCGAGATGACCGACCACTACGCCGCCATGATCGAAAAGGAGGTGGCGGCGGTGCCGGACCTGAAGGACTATGCGACCTCGGTCGGGACGCCGATCGATCAGCAGACCGGCGGCGGCTCCCTGCCTTCGCACCAGGGATCCATCACCCTCGAATTCGTCGACATGGTCGACCGGGGGACGTCCTCGCGGCAATCGCTCGAGGATCTGCGTTTCCGCCTGTCCGCCTTCACCGGGGCGCGGATCACCGTCAAGAAGATGGAGGAGGGACCGCCCACCGGGGCGCCGGTGAACATCGAGATCTCCGGCGACGACTTCGACGTGCTGGGCGACCTCGCCGGTCAGATCAAGGAGAAGATCCGCAACGTGCCGGGCCTGGTCGACATCGTCGACAACTACGATCACGCCCTGCCCGAATTGCGGGTGATTCCCGACGTCGAGAAGGCCGGCCGCTACGGCCTGCGCACCTTCGACATCGCCGGGACCATCCGCACCGCGCTGCACGGCAGTGAGACCGCCAAGTACCGCGTGGGCGAGGACGAGTACGACATCATCGTCCGCTACCTGCAGCCGTTCCGCGGCAAGGTCGAGGACGTCGAGAACGCCACGGTCTTCTTCGAGGGCAAGACGATCCCGGTGTCGGCCTTCGCCCGGACCGAGTTCGGCACGGGCCTGGCCGCGGTGCACCGCATCGACGCCCAGCGCGTGGTCACGGTTTCGGCCGATGTCGCGGCAGGCTACAACGCCAACGCGCTGCTGGCCGAGGTCCAGGGCCTGCTGGCGGACTACGATCGTCCTCCCACCTATTCCCTGGATTACACCGGCGAGAGCGAGGACCAGGAGGAGGCCTCCGTCTTCCTGGAGAACGCTTTCCAGATCGCGATCATGCTGATCTTCGTGGTGCTGGTCAGCCAGTTCAGTTCGGTCACGGTTCCTGCGGTGATCCTGTTCAGCGTGATCCTGTCGCTCATGGGGGTGTTCACCGGGTTGATGATCACCCAGACACCGTTCGGTATCATCATGACCGGCGTGGGGGTGATCTCCCTGGCGGGCATCGTGGTGAACAACGCCATCGTGCTGCTGGACTACATCATCCAGCTGCGCAAACGCGGCATGGAAAAGAACGAGGCCATCATCCGGGCCGGCATGACCCGTTTCCGGCCGGTGATCCTGACCGCCTTGACGACCATCCTGGGCCTGATCCCGCTGACCACGGGCATGTCCCTCGACTTCGCCGCGCTGACGCACGGACAGCTGGTCGCGCGTCCTGGTCATCGGCGGCGAATCCAGCCAGTGGTGGGGGCCGATGGGCGTGGCGGTGATCTGGGGCCTGGCCGTGGCTACCTTCCTGACCCTGGTGGTCGTGCCGGTCATGTATTCGACCCTCGATCCACTCAAGCGGATGGGCCATGCCGTCTTGTTCGGCTGGTGGCAGCGACGCACGTAACCGCGCCGTGCCCGAACCGCTGGTAACGCAAAGCCGGGGAAGGATTGCTCCTTCCCCGGCTTTTGCAGGAAGCAGGAGGTCCCTTCACTATTTCCCGGGTACTCCGACCGATCAGTTCATCGCTTCCAGCAGGGGGTCCTTGCGGTAGCCGAGGGCCTGCCAGTCCATCCGCCCGCCTTCGCGGTGACAGTCGAGGCAGGTCAGGGCGTTTGCCGCCGGCTGGACCTCGTGAAAGATACCCATGTAGCGTCTGGATTCCACCCATTCGTAGTCGGGATCGTGGACGCCGTACGCGGCGGCGGCACCTTCAGCCACCGCTTTGGCGATGTCGCCGTCGATGAAGAATTCATCGACCGCGATGGGGATCAGCCATTCCGTGTCCGTCATCAGCGGCAGGACGCCTTCGTGTAGTTTGAAGGCGTTGATTTTCGCCTTCTTGTCCTTGCGGCTGCCCTGCGGCGCCATGATCGTCACCACGCCCGCCTCGTCGCGCTTCACCTTCATGCCCATCTTGGTCAGCTTGGTGTGGCCGTTGAACCAGGCGTAAACCGGCGTGACGTTCTGCCCGAAGGTGATTGTCGCCGAGAACTTGTTGGCGATCTCATGATGCTTCGGTGTGGACCAGTCCCGCCGCATGTCCGTCGGGTCGGCCTTGGCGAACTCCGGGATGTGGCAGACGGTGCAGTTGATCCGGTAGGTGTGATGGTCGAGTGCCTTCACGCCGTGGGGTTTGGGATCGTGGCAGCTGGTGCAGTAGAGCGGATTGTCCGGGCTGTCGGTCCCCGAGAGGTCGGCGCCGCGGCCCCGGACCCGGTGGTCGTCACCGCCGTGGCAGTCCACACACTGCATGTTGTTGCCCGCGGTGGCCATGTGGACGTCGAATTCCGGTTCGCAGTCCTTGAGCGCGTACTCGAGGTCGCCGCGCTTGAAGTTGGGGCCGCCGCCGGCACCGCTGTGGCAGCGCAGGCACATCGTCCGTTCGGGCATGGAGATGCGTTTGCTGATAGCATCGAGGCCCTTCTGGTTCTTCCACAGGATCGGGCGCCATTCCCAGTTGCCAGCGTCGTCCTGGTAGAGATCCCGCCGGTAACCCGAAGCGTGGCAGATCAGGCAGTCGATGTTCTCGAGCTGTTCGCGGCTCAGTTCCGCCGTGGGCGGCTTGCCCAGCCCGGCATGGCATTTCGAGCAGCCCTGCGCGATGACCTTGCCCTCGACGTTGACCGCATTGCCGATCCAGCTGGCCAGCGGATTGGTGCAGAAGTCGTTCATCGTGTTCATCTTGCCCAGCTTCTCGCCGTCGGCGTTCACGATGTGCGGGGACTCGCCCTGCCACTGGTAGTGCTGGCTGTGGAAGAAGGACTCGGCTTCTTCCTCGTGGCACTCCAGGCAGGTCGCGGTGCCCTCGTAGTGCTCGAAATAGTCTTCCTGGTGAGTGTAGGTCCGCTTGGCGGCCGGGGAATCCCCGGCAGCCAAGGCGACGATCACCAGCGACAGCAGAAGGGTCGCTGTGGGTTTCATCAAGATCTCCTTCTAGAACCGGGCGCTGAAGCCCAGCGAAATCTTCCCGGCCTTGGTGTACGTGGGGAAACCCTGGATGACGGGCATGCCGCCCAGGTCCGCGGGTGCGCCCACGTGCCAGCCGGAGCCGGTGTAGTCGTACTGGTAATTGATGTAGGCCAGCTTCATGACGAAACGGCGGCTCACGCGGTGGGTGACGTAGCCTTCCCACACGGTGCCGCGGGTGCTGGTCTTGCCGGCGATGACGTCGTCCTGGGCGGGGGCGAAGTTGAACCAGTACTCGGAACCCTTGTTCCACTCCAGGCCCAGCTTGGTCTTCTCTTCGTTGAAGTTGTAGCGGGCGCCCAGGTAGTACATCGACCCGTTCTGGCTTTCGGGGTTGTCGTAGGGGCCGCTCAACAAGCCGCCGAAGGGTCCGGTGACGCCTTCATCGGGACGGCTCTTGCTCCAGCTGCCGGTCACGAACCAGTCGATCGGACCGTCGCGGCGGGCCAGCATCAGGCTGGCGATGTCGAAGTCGCCCAGGTTGGCCGACGGGCTGAACCGCGTGACGATGGGGCCGGGCATGGGCTGGCCGGTGACCGGGTCGTTGGGCAGGATGATCTGACCGGCGAAACCGTCGGTGATGTCGAAAGCCCGCGCGATCGTGGTCTGGATCTGCATCTCGTCCGTGTTCCAGGCATCGATGTTGAAACCGAAGAAGTGGGCGTCCTTCAGGGCCGCGTCCTTGTCCAGGGAGCCGTTGCCGTACTGGCTCTCGTAGCCCAGGCCGTAGCACGCCCGCACCGTGGTCTTGTCGGTGAAATTGTAGCCCAGGGTGGCCCCGTCGAACTGCATGTCGATGATCGTGCCCATGGGCGTGCCCGCGCGCATCTCATCGTTGCGGTAATGCAGAGGAGGACCGTCCGTGCTGGGACGACGACCGAGGCTCAGATAGATGGGCGCGCCGCCGATCTTCTTCCAGGTGAAGTAGGCGCGGTCCACCTTCAAGGTGGCGTCTCCGGGAACGCCGGGCCAGTTGGCGTCGGTGTTCAGGGTATTGGCCTGTCCATTGAAGGCGCCCGTCTGGGTCGAGGCGCCCCAGGGCTTGTACATGCTCAGACGACCGGTGAAGTCGACGTTCTTGGCGACCTTGGCGGCCATGTTCAGGCGCAGGCGCGTGGTGTACAGGATGTCGTTGTCGGTCTTGAAGCCCTGACGATAGGCGTCCTGGGCGAAGGCGTTCATCATGGCGCCCATGTTGGGGTTGGTGGCCATCATCTGTTGCACCCAGTTCTTGACCTCGGGGAAGCGGTTCATCCCGGAGTACACCTGGAAGGCCGCGTAGTTCATCCCGATGAACTGGTCGATGTCGGCCGGGGAGAAGGGGACCATGGGGTCGAAAGTCGGGTTCACGGTGGGGTCGGTGTAGAACATGGCCCCGTAGGTCAAAGCCTGCAGGCGCATGCCGTCGATGTAGGGGTCGACTTCGCCGGTAGTGCTGTGGGCTTCGACCCGCAGATCGCCGGTCCACTGGATGCGGTCCTTGGCGGCCTTGGCTTCCAGTCCCTGCAGCCGCTTCTCCAGAGCTTTGATCTTGGCATCCGTGTCGGCCTCCGCCAAGGCGCACGTGGCGATGGCGAGCAAGGCGATCAGTGTCAGCAGAGTGGTCAACGTCTTCTTCATTTCCGCCCCTCCGGGGTTGGAATCCGGCAGTAGCCGGGTCGCAGTGTTTCGGCTTGCGCCGGTGTCATTCGTCGCGGCCGCAGCGCGGCTAAATTCCTAGCCGCAGGTCATCGGCTGCTCGCTGTCGGCCGCATGATCCACGCAGAATTTCCGCAGTTTCTTGATCATGTCCTTGTCGATCACGTCGGTGACCATCTTGCCCTCGGCGACGGGGCTGGGCACTTCCTGGTGCGTCTCGACGAAAATCTCGTCATAGAACTCGTCCCACTGATCCATGATCAGGGACATCGGGGTGTACTCGCCCGACTCGGAATCCTCCATATGGCAGGTCTTGCAGAAACTCTGGTAGAGTTCCTTGCCGTCCATCTTGTCGGGAGACTTGACCTCTTCACCGTCCGCGGCCACGGCTTGGCTTCCGGTCAGGACGAGGAGCACCGGGATGGCGAACAGGAACAGGATGCGTGCGATCTTCATGAGGACCTCCAGGCCGGCGACCCGGCCGTGCTGGGGGAAGGGGTGCTTCCCTCCGGTTGGCGACAGCGCTTTCCTGCACTGTCTATTAAAAATGAAAACAATAGATAATTGATGATTTATCAAGGACTGAAAAACAAAAATCAAAAGACTCTTTCCAGGGCCGCGTTTGTTGATGATTCTGAGAATCAGACCGTTTTCAGTATTCCCCAGCTGACACCCGCACAACACCTTAGAGCCTGCCTGTTCAGCAAGGACGCACACTGCCGAGGCGACCTGCGCCGCCAGGAAATCCGCTTCATGGGAAAAAAATAACATTCCGACCCCGCCCGCAGGGCGATGAGCTGCACCATGCGCCTATAACTTTGTGCCCCAACGCGTTAACATTTGGGTGTGTGGTCCGCCGCGCGCGTGATGGAGCCTGGTCCCGGAGCCGGACCGGACACGGATCGGGAATTTGGTGGCGATGCGGGGCCCGCTGCCTGTACCTTTCGCAGGACTTCCGACAGATTCCGACCCGGTTCACCAATTGATACGGAGCGCTCACGTGAGTTTTATCCCCGTCCTGTTCGAGGACCACAACCTCAGTCGCTTCCGCCCGCTCACCTGGAGCGCCCCGCTGTTCGAGATTCGCTGCGGCATGTTCACCGCTCGCGAGAGGGCGGGCCTGACCGCCCCGTCCGGACCGGGCATTCTGCTGAACCGTCCGCTGCTGGATGACCTGCATCGCGCCGAGGGTTGGCAGGTCGGGCCCGCGGCGCTCGCTGCGATGACCGCCGACCCGGCGGCCCGTTTCCTGTTCGTCAGCGGCCGTCTGGCGCCGGACGCCGCGATCACCGCCAACCTGTTCGCACTCAAACCGGCGAC
Organism: Candidatus Krumholzibacteriia bacterium; assembly: GCA_942492615.1. Lineage (GTDB taxonomy): Bacteria > Krumholzibacteriota > Krumholzibacteriia > LZORAL124-64-63 > LZORAL124-64-63 > CALOFL01. The sequence goes on along the minus strand of CALOFL010000013.1, from coordinate 42,671 downwards.
CGCCGACTTCATCTGGGAAGACAAGGACGGCATCGTCGCCGCCCTGCTGACCGGAGAGCGGGCTGCCGCTCTGGGTGAGCATTGGCGGCGGTGGGAAGACGGCGTCGGCGTCCGGGGCGGCTGGACCCGGAGCGGAAGCGGGGAGATTCCTCCTCTGGATCACCCGTTCCCGAACCCGCAGCGCACGGACCTACCTGGCGGTGGCGCCTGCATCTCTCCGGCCGGGGCCGCCCCGGTCGAGCCCGGGCTCATTGCGATTCTGGACAAGCTGGCGGTGGTCCAAAACCGGGGGCCCCGCTGGATCTGGGACCTCGTACCGGCGACGACAGCGGCGATGACCGCCGACCTCGATCTCGCCCGACGGTGCGGTTCGTTTCGCCGGCAGGCCTTCGGCATTTTTCCCGACCTGGACCGCGGATCGCCGGGCTGGGTCGGCGAATCCCGCTTCGAGAACCCGGGCGCCGGTACCGCTGGCTGCCTGATCGACGATCCGCGGGCCTTGTTCCTGGCTGACGACGTCGAGCTGTCACCGGGCACCGCCATCAGCACGGCCGGCGGTCCGGTCATCATCGACCGGTCCGTCCGGGTGATGCCCCACTGCTACCTCGAAGGCCCCCTCTACCTGGGGCCCGGCTCGCTGGTGAAACCCGGGGCCCGCATCCACGGTCAGTCCTCATTCGGGATCGTGAACCGCATCGCCGGCGAGATCGGTGAAAGCACCTTCGGGGATTTTGCCAACAAGCAGCACGAGGGTTTCATCGGCCACGCTGTCCTCGGCTCCTGGATCAATCTGGGCGCCATGACCACCTGCAGCGATCTGAAGAACAACTACGGCGAAATCCGGGTCGATCTGGGGGAGGGTGCCGTCGCCACCGGCCGAAAATTCATCGGACTTCTGCTTGGCGATCACGCCAAGACCGCGATCGGCACGTTATTCAACACCGGGTCGGCCGTCGGCTTCGCCACGAACATCTTCGGCGCCGGGATGCCTCCCAAACACGTCCCCAATTTCCGCTGGGGCTGGGGGCCGGACGCCACGGACTACGCCCTGGACCGGGCGACCGCAACGGCTGAAACGGTAATGAACAGACGCGGTTGCCTGTTCACTGACGCCCATCGCCGGCTGTTCGCCGCCTTGGCCTGACCGCCACTCGCGACTGTTTCGGAGCCCGTGCAAGTTGCCCTGGCAACGGTTCCCACCGGTGTCCGATTGCATCGAAAACGGTCCTGAAAGCCCCAGCGGTGCCTCCACGAGGGCCTCTGTCTTTTGACCGCGAATCCCTCAAGTTGCTTCAATTTATATCGTTACAGGCACGGTACTGGATCTCCGGTTCGTCGCGAAGCGGGACGGCGGCCGTGGCACGTCCATTGCGGAGAACAATGAAAATGTTCTCTGCGCTGTTCGTGCTTGGCCAACTCGGTATCTACTCTCTTCGTGTTGTAGGTTTCTGTAGGGGGTCACGCGGCAGACTGCGGGGGACATTTTTTTCTGGTATTGGATCCCCGCCTATGATATTAATCTTCAATGTAACTAACAATGTACAATTGAGTTGCGTCCGGTGAGCCGCACAGGAGCGCAGCAGGGAGCCTCGCATGACCAAAGCCGAACTCGTTGAGATCATCTCCCAGGAAACGGGAGTGAGCAAGAAGGACACCGGTCTGATCGTCAACATCATCATGGAGAATATCGGCCAGGCCCTCGTGGGAGGAGACAAAGTGGAGCTGCGCGGATTCGGCAGTTTCAAGGTCAAGACCCGTCGCGCCCGGCTGGCCCGCAACCCCCGGACGGGCGCCGCGGTGGATGTTCCAGCCAAGCGGGTTCCCTATTTCAAGGCCTCGAACGAACTCAAGGGCCGGCTGAACCACAAAGATTGACCCCGGACAAGTTCCAGGTTGTCGGAAATCAATCGATTACCTATCTTGGGCCCTCACTGGAAAGTGCACGGGGACCTCTGGCTCCTCCGTGCGTATGCCTGTATATACCGGACACCGGTACCAAAATTCGGAAAGGCGGGTTGAAATGCCTAACGGTCGCAAGCGCAAACGCAAGAAGATTGCCACGCACAAGCGCAAGAAGCGGTTGCGCAAGAACCGTCACAAGAAGAAGTAGTGAGCCAGAGCGGCCGGCGCCTCGTTAATCGGGGCGCCGGCTGACGGCCTCTTCGTTCTTTCCAAACACTATCTGATGCGCTTATGATTTCCTCTACGAGTGAACTTCTATTCAAAAGGAGTATGGGTATGACGGATCATCAGGCGGATCGGCGCAAATCCAATCGGGTCAACGCCAACCTCAAGCTCGAGGTAACGCTCCCGCGCCCCGACGGCTCCCGGGAAATATCCACCCTGGAGACCATCAACATCAGCTCTTCGGGAATCTACTTCCGTTCCGACCATTTCATCGAGCCGATGACCAAGCTTGCCATGGAGATCGAGGTCTCGGTACCACTGGCCGATAATCCGGGCCAGACGGAGTTGGCTCCCATCCCGTGCGAAGGGCTCGTAGTCCGCACCCAGCCCGACGCTCCCGACGAGCAGTGCTCCAGCTACGAAGTGGCGGTCTTCTTCACCCACATCGACGCGATCGGCTCGGCCAACCTCGAAAAACACATCGCGCTGTTGATCGACGATCTGGGCTGAGCACTCGGCACGGCGGACTGGACGGCACGCATCCCGCAATTCCCATCATTGCGTTCAAGGACTCCCGGAACTGGACGATAACAGGGACATACCCGAGGTCAGGATTCCAGCCTGATCGTACGGTTTGTACCATCTAGTCGATGGGGTTTTCGGCATGACCGATCCGAAAGACAGAACGATTCTGGTGGTGGACGACTCCGCGCCGACCTGTCTCTATCTCAAGCGCCTGCTCGAGAAAAGAGGCTACGGCGTGGTGACGGCCGCCGACGGGGCGATCGGTGCCCGCACGGCCATGGAAATTCTGCCGGACCTCATCCTGCTGGACAAGGAAATGCCCGGCATGCACGGTTTCGACGTCAGCCGGATCCTGCGCCAGCACCACGAGACCCGCGGTATCCCCATCCTGATGATCAGCTCGGAGTCGAAGACCTCGGAAAAGATCCGCGGCCTGGACATGGGCGCCGACGACTTCATCACCAAGGGCATCACCGCCGAAGAACTCCACTCCAAGATAGGGGCGTTCCTGCGGATCAAGGATCTCCAGGACAAGCTCCGGCAGGAAAGCAACAAGCTCAACCAGGTCTTCCGCTTCCTGCATGAACCGGTGGCGATCTGCAGCCGGGACGACGACCTGGTCCTGGCCAGCCAGATGTTCCTGACGTTGCTGCGCATGCCGCGCGAGGTCGCACGCTTCAAGACCATGACCGAGATCCTGAAGGCCCTGGAAGTTCCCGACGATACCGTGGCCCTGCTGCGCGAAGGAACGCGCGAGGACATGCGCTTGCCGGTGGTCGTCGACGGCAACACGATCTATCTGGCGGCACGGACGGCGCCCATCCAGCTGGACGAGGGCGAATCGGCCATGGCCTATACCTTCCGGGACATCACCCAGGAGCTTGCGGCCGAACAGATGAAGGCCGACTTCCACTCCATGATCGCTCATGACCTCCGGTCGCCGATGTCGGTGATCCAGGGTTACGTATCGCTCATGGAGACGGGCAAGACCGGTGAGATCAACCCCACCCAGCGTGAATTTCTCGGTAGCGTCAACCGCAAGATCACCGAGATGACGGCCCTGCTCAACGATTTCCTGGATATCAGCAAGATCGATGCGGGGTTCGTCAACCTCAAGTGTCAGGACATCGATCTGAGTGAGCTGATCACCGATGTGGCCAAGGACCTGCAGCCGATGGCCGACAGTTCGGATATCCAGCTGGAACTCGATCTGGCGAGCAAGGACCTGGAGGTCCTTGCCGACCCGCTGCGGGTGACGCAGATCATGCGCAACCTGCTTTCGAACGCCATCAAGTACAACGTGGAGTCGGGCTGGATCCGGGTGACGGCGATCGCCAGGCAGGGCTGGGCGCAGGTTTCGGTCGCCGACAGCGGCATCGGGATGCCGGCCGACGAGCTGGCCGTTCTGTTCGATCCCTACACGCGCGGGTCGACCCAGCGGCAGATCCGCGGCGTGGGCCTGGGTGTGGTCATCGTCAAGAAGCTCGTCGAGAGTCATGGCGGCGAGATCACCGTCACCAGCGTACCCGGCAAGGGGTCGACGTTCACGTTCACCATTCCCTTGGCGAACGTCCCGGCAGAGCCCGCCGACAGTGCCAAGAGGCCCCTGGAACCTTCCGTCAACTAATTACCCACCGGGTGCTCCGCTTCCTGACAGCGCCGTGGAGGGGCCACCCTCGCGCCGGCTGATTTTCCTCACTTTTGCCCTCTTGCCAACCGCTCCGCCACCGATCCCCGTGACCGGTTCCGGTCCGGCCGGTGCCGCCCGAAACCGCCGTCAGACCCTCCCAGAGCCCGCCGCAGCACCAGGGGAAACTTTTTCCCCATCCGGCCTTCGTGCCGCGCCACCGGGGCGGCAGCCGACGGGCACGGGCCTTGCGCCTGATTCGACGGGAAGATGGGAGAAGTCTATCCACCGGAAGGATCGACCTTGATCAGGAGCCTCAACACAGCTGAACGGGCCATGCACATGGAACAGGCCCGTATCGACGCCTTGGCGAACAATCTGGCCAACGTCAACACGTCAGGATTCAAGCAGATTCTGACACGTGTGGCCGAAGCCACTGCTGCGGAGTCAAATATGGAAAACCCGGATGGCGGTCTGCCGCTCCCCGCGAGTCCGCGCGCGCCCGACGGAATCCAGCTCTACCACGCCCTCGACAACCGGCCGGGCCTGGTAGCGGGCACCGGCCGGGATACCGACCTGGCGGTCATCGGGAGCGGATTCTTCGCCATCGCAGCCCCCGGCGGCACGGCCTACACGCGGCAGGGTTCCTTCGCGCTGGACACGGACAAGCGGCTGGTGACGCCCGACGGGCTGCCCGTCCTGGGCGAGAAGGGCGCCATCCGGCTCGAGGGCGAAAAATTCACCATCGCCGCGGACGGCACGGTGATGGTCGACGACAAGGTTACCGACCGGATTCGCCTGGTGAACTTCGCCGATCCCTCACGGCTGGTGCACCTGGGCGGCGGCCTGCTGAGCTCGCCAACGGAAATGCCGCCCGTCGAACTCGACGCCGTGGAGGTCTCCCTGGCCCAGGGGCATCTCGAAGGGAGCAACGTGAATCCCATCGACACGCTGGTGGCGATGATCGCGGCGCAACGGGCCTTCGAAGTACAGAGCAAGGTCATGAGTACGGAAGACGAGATGCTGGAAAAATCAGTGAACAGCCTGCCGCGTGTGGGCGGCTAGGCAGTGGACCCCCTCACCGAAAAGGGTGATGCGACATGATCAGAGCCATGGGAACCGCAGCTTCGGGCATGAAGGCCCAGCAGATGAATATCGATACCATCGCCAACAACCTGGCGAACGTGAATACGACCGGCTACAAGAAGAGCCATACCGAATTCCAGGATCTCCTCTACGAGAAGGTGATGCCCGGGGGACAGGTCGACGCCGAAGGACGGGCGCTGCCGACCAGGGTCGAGATCGGCCACGGCGTCAAGCTGGTCGCCACGAACAAGAATTTCAGTCAGGGAACGGTCGTCACCACCGGCAATCCCCTGGACCTGATGGTCGAAGGCGACGGCTTCTTCCAGGTCCGACTGCCCGACGGCACCATCAAGTACACGCGCGACGGCAGCTTCAAGATGGACGCCGACCGCAACATCGTGACGTCCGCCGGTTACCGGATGGAACCGGCGCTCACCGTCCCCGAGGATGCCGTGCAGCTGTCCATCTCACGCGACGGCATCGTCAGCGTGATGCTGCAGGGCGACGACTCCAACATCCAGGAGATCGGTCAGCTCGAACTGGCCCGCTTTCCGAACGCCGCCGGTATGATGGCCCGCGGCGGCAACATCTTCGTGGAAACGCCCGCCAGCGGGCGTCCGATTCTCGACTACCCCGGACGCAACGGCATGGGTGAGACGGCTTCGGGGTTCCTGGAGATGAGCAACGTGGAAACCGTTGACGAACTGGTGAGCATGATCTCGGCCCAGCGCGCCTACGAGCTGAACTCGAAGACGATCACGATGGCCGACGAGATGCTGCAGACCGTCAACAGGCTCAAGAGGTAACCGTGCGACGCCTGATCAAATGCGCTCTGATCGCAGCGATCCTCCTGGTCGCAGCGGCACCGACCCAGGCCGGGCGCGGGTGGCGCCTGGTCCTGCCGGATACGGCCACGGTGGTGGGCAAGGCCGCCAGGCTGGGCGATATCGCCCTGTCCCCGGTACCGGCCGCCGCCGCCGACCTGGTGATCCACGCCGGCAGCCGGCCCAACTCGGTCGTCACGGTCAGCCGCCGGGGAATCCTGCGCCAGCTGGTCGCCGTCGGCCTGGCCGACGGGGTGACGCTGTCCGGCGCCGAGGAATGCCATCTCGTGTTCGGCGGTCGTTCGCTGCTGTCCGCCGATCTGGAACAGGCCATTCGCCGCGCCGTCCAGCCGCTGGTGCCGGGCGCCGGCCCGGGGGCACCCGCCTCCTGGATCGAATTGAAGATTCCGGACGTCCCGGTCGCGGTCGCCGGGGACTGGCAGGTGTCCACCGCACACCGGGAGATCCTCGCCGCCGGCAGGAATCTCGTCCAGGTGACGGTCACCGCCGGCGACCTGCAGGAACGCCTCCCGGTCGTTGTCACGTTGCACTGGTACGGCATGACGGGGACCGCAATCGGCGAAATCTCGGCCGACACGGTACTCGACGAAACGATGTTCACCTGGCGGTGGCGCGATCTCGCGGACGACCGCCACGGACTGGTCGCCGGTCCCGGTGAGTTGAAGGGCATGCGGGCCACGACGGCGATCGCCGCCGGTCAGGATCTGCGCCAGGCCCACCTCGAACGGGCGCCGCTGATCCACGCGGGCGACCGCGTCGAACTGCGCATCATGCGGGGGCAGGTCTCGGTGACGGTCGCGGCCCTGGCCCGGCAGCCGGGCAGCCTCGGCCAGATGATCCCCGTGAGGAATGAACTGACAGGACGCCTGGTGAATGCGCGGATCGCAGGACCGGGCCTCGTGGAAATGAGAAGGTAACCATGATGGAGTGGCACAAGATGAAGACATTCAGATCCCCCTGGCTGGCGACGTGCCTGGTGCTGGCCGGCTGCCTGGTCGCGCCCGCGCTGACGCCGGACGCCGGGGCCAAGACCCCGCTGGTGGATTTCGAGACGGGATCCTCGCTGGTGACGAACATCAAGGCCCACCGCGTGGGGGACCTCATCACCATCATCATCACCGAGCAGGCCGCCGCCAACGCCAACAGCAAGACGAAAGCGAACAACAGGAGCGAAACCCGCGGCGGGCCGGCCCTCGGCTGGCTGGACTTCCTGAAACCCTGGGACATGACCGTAGAGAACAAGTATCTCGGCGACGGCGACACCCAGCGCAACGGCAGCCTGCGGGCCGAGATCACCGCGCGCATCGTCGAGGTGCTCCACAACGGGGACTACCGCCTCGAAGGCACGCGCATGGTGAACATCAACGGCGAGAAGCAGTTGATCGAGATCACGGGCATCTGTCGTTCCCGCGATATCAACTCCGACAACACGATCATGAGCACCTACATCTCCGACGCCCAGATCGCCTACAACGGTTCGGGTGTGGTCAACGACGCCGCCCAACCCGGCGTCGTCACCCGTATCCTGAACTGGCTGTTCTAGGAGGATTCGCATGGTACGAACCAGCAACCGCAGTGGGCCTTGGACGCGGCTGATCGGCATCGGCCTGGCCGCCTGCCTCCTGGCAGCTCCCGGCCTGGCCCAGGATCAGTCCCGCATCAAGGACCTGGCGTTTCTCGAGGGTACGACGGACGAGCCCCTCGTGGGTTACGGCCTGGTGGTCGGCCTGAACGGGACCGGCGACGGCTTTTCGGCCGACAACACCGCCAACTCCATCGCCACCCTGCTGGAGAAACTCGATGTCACCGTCAGTCCGCGCGACCTGAAAGCCAAGAACGTGGCGGCGGTCATCGTGACGGCCACCCTCGACCCCAACATCAATGTGGGCGGACGCATCGACGTCAAGGTCAACTCCCTCAACGACGCCACCAGCCTCGAAGGGGGGCATCTCATCATGACGCCGCTCAAGGCGGCCGACGGTACGGTGTGTGTGCTGGCCCAGGGGAGCGTCTCCATCGGCGGTTTCAACATCAAGGCCGGCATGGGCAACAGCTACCGCAAGAACCACACGCAGGCCGGTCTGGTCTCCAACGGCGGCACGGTCAAGGTGGCGCTCGAGGGGCGGTTCATGGAGGCCGACCGGATGGCCTGGCTGCTCCACAATCCCGATTTCACGACGGCCGCGGAAGTGGCGAAGGCCATCAATGCCGGTTTCGGTGAAAACCTGGCCATCGCGCGGGACGCCCAGCGGATCGAGGTTCTGCTGCCCGGTTCGTTCACCGCTAACCCGGTCGATTTCATCGCCGCCATGAGCAGCCTCGAGGCCCGCAGTGACGCCGTGGCCCGGGTCGTGGTCAACGAGCGGACCGGAACGATCATCGTCGGCAAGAACGTGAAGCTGCGCGAGGCGGCCGTCGCTCACGGCAACCTGCGTGTCGTGGTCAACACCTACTACGACGTGTCGCAGCCGAGCTCATTCAGCCGCCGCGGCGACACCGTCGTGGTGCCCGAGGTCAATGCCGACATCGAGGACCGCGACGCACGCGTCTTGCGTGTCCCGGACACGAGCACCGTCGCCGACGTGGTGGCGGTTCTCAACGAGATCGGCGCCAGCCCGCGGGACATCATCGCCATCCTGGAGGCCTTGAAGCGCGCCGGATCGCTGCAGGCCGAACTGGTCCTGATGTAGAAAGGTACCGATCCACATGGAAATCCAGGGTCCCCGCCTGCTCGACCTTCCGGTCGCCGCCACCGACGGCAGCGCCGAACGCACCGGTGTGCTGAACGCGGCCCGTGGGACCGGCGACGAGGTCGCCGATCGGGCCGGCCTGGAGCAGGCGGCACGGGAATTCGAGGGTGTCTTCCTCAATACCCTGCTGAAGGCCATGCGGGAGACGGTGCCCGAGAGTGAACTGTTCAACGGCGGCGGTGCGACGAAATTCTACCGGCAGATGCACGACGCCGAGATCGCCAAGAGTCTGGCCGGCTCCAGCGGCGGCATGGGTATCGCGGACATGATCGTCAATCAGCTGGCGCCGGTGTCCGCTCCCGCTCGTGACGGCGCCCGCGAACCGGCCCACCCGCCGGTGGGGCCGCCGGCGCCAAAGGCCCTGGCGCGTTACCGCACCCTCGAACCGGTTTCGGATTTCCGCACCCGGATGATCCGGACCAGGATGCTCGCCTCGTCCCAGGGTACCGCCGTGGCGGACACCCTCCACCGTTACGAAAAACCGCTGGCCAGTGCCGCCCGGGCCAACGGTCTCGATCCGGCCCTGGTGCTGGCAGTGATGATGGAAGAATCCGGCGGCGACGCCGCGGCCCGGTCCCCCAAGGGAGCCTTCGGGTTGATGCAGTTGATGCCCGCGACGGCCCGTGAGGTCGGTGTCACCGACATCACCGATCCCGGGGACAACCTGGCCGGCGGGGCCCGCTACCTGGCCCGGATGCTGGAGCGGTTCGACGGCCGCCTGGATCTGGCCCTGGCGGCCTACAACGCCGGACCGGGGGCGGTGATGGCCGCCGGCGAGCGGATTCCCGCATTCGCGGAAACCGTGCGCTACGTGGGCCAGGTCATGGACCGCTACCGCAATCTCGGCGGTGGCATGGATCTGGCGTCTGACCGTACGCCGACAACCTTGCGTGTCCCCGAACCGGAGGATGGATCCTGATGCAGAAACCCTGCGCCCTGCTTGATTTTGATGATTGCCGCCGTCTGGGCGTCCTCTTGCATGAAGAAGCCCGTCACTATCGCCGGCTGCTGCGTCTGGCCGTTCGCCAGAATTCTTACATGCAACGGCAGGATGTGGACCGGCTGGCCAGCAACGCCCGGGAATGGGCGACGTACCTGCCGCGGGCCGACGCGGCCCGGATCGCCCGGGAACGGCTCCTGAACCGCCTCGCCGGCGCGCGCGACCTCAGCGGTCCGGCGGCCAGCGTGGAAGGCCTGCTCGAGCATACGGACCTCACGGCGCGCCCGGCAGTCATCAATGCGCTGCGTGAAGTGAGACACGCCGCCGCGCGCCTGGCCCGTCAGAACGAGCAGAACCGTATTCTCGCGGAGTTCTGTCTGGATCTGGCACGCGAAGAGACCGAGATCTTCAAGCGGGTGGTCCTCGAGGACCCGACCGGCTGCTACGACGACGGCGCCCGCAACACCGAACGGGGCCCCGGCGGGGTCATCGTCCGCCAAGCCTGAGAGGAACCGCATGTCCGGCCTGAGCTCGATCATGGATACCAGCTTGTCGGCCCTGCTCGCCGCCCAGGCGGGCCTGGCCACCAGCGGGCACAACATCGCCAACGCCAATACACCCGGCTACAACCGGCAGGATGTCGTCTTCGGCACCCGCCAGCCGCGCATCCTCCCGTACGGGTCGATCGGCCGCGGGGTCGAGGTGCAGGGCATCCGCCGGATCCAGGACGAGTTTCTGCTGGGCAATCTGCGCAGCCAGGCCGCACGGCTGAATTCCTACGCGTCGGTCGACACGACGCTCTACGACATCGAAGGCGTGCTCGGGTCGGTCGACAACGACCACCTCGGCAACGCCCTGAACAAATTCTTCGCTGCCTGGAACGACCTGGCCCAGCCTCCGTTCAGCCTCGGCCTCAAGGAGGGTGTGCTCACCGCCGCCCGGACCCTGGTGGACGACTTCCACGCCATCGACGACGCGCTCGGACAGATCGAGGACGATCTCAACCGCAACATCCAGGCGGAAATCGACAATCTGAACCGGCTGCTGACCGGGGTGGGGGACATGAACCGCCAGGTCATGTCGGCCGAAACCAACGGTCAGCCGGCCAATGATCTGCGGGACCAGCGGGACCTGCTGGTGACGCGCATCGCGGAACTGGCCGAGGTCACCGTGCTGAACCGCGACGACGGTTCACAGGACATCATCCTGGCCGGTCGGACCATGGTGGCCCGAGACCATGTCACCCTGCTCGAAGGCACACCCGCCGCGGCGGGGTCCGGCTATCGTCTCGACGTCGTCACGGCCGCCAGCCAGCAGGCCGTCACCCTGTCCGAGGGACGGCTGCAGGGGCTGCTGAACAGTCGCGACATCCATCTGGACCAGGTGCGCAGCCAGCTTGACACCGTGGCGGCCCAGCTGGTCGCCGAAGTCAATGCCCTGCACACCCAGGGCACCACGGTCGCCGGCAGCGGCATCGCCTTCTTCACCGGTTCGACGATGCGCGACATCGCCGTCAACAGTGCCGTGGCCGACAACCCCGGCCTGGTGGCGCGCGGTCGCACCGGCGCCGACGGCGACAACGAACTGGCGCTGGCCATCGCCGACCTGGCCGACAACGGCAGGCTGCGGCCCGACAACCGGTCGGTGGGAGAGTCCTACCGTGTGCTGGTCCTGGAAATCGCCGGGCAGCGCAACAGTCACGATTTCATGGTCGAGAACCAGCAGAGCGTCGTGGCCTCGCTGTCCGCGCGGATGGCCAGCATCAGCGGCGTGAGCCTGGATGAGGAAGGTGCGAATCTGGTCCGCTACCAGAACAGCTACAACGCGGCGGCCAAGGTCATCGCCACCGTCCAGGAAATGTACGACACGCTACTGAACATGGTCTGATCCAGGAGTTGAAACGATGAGCATCCGGATCACCGACAACTATCTTTCCGCGATTCTGGTCGGCGACCTGAACCGCAGCCTGAACTATCTGTTCGACCAGCAGCGCATCGCCGGCAGCCTCAAGCGCGTCAACAGCTATGCCGACGATCCCCGCGCGGTGGGATCCATCCACCGGCTGAACGCCCTGATCCAACGGAACGACCAGTACCGGAGCAACGTCAGCCGCAGCCGGACGCTGGTCGACAGCACCGACGACGCCCTGCAGACGGTGAGCGACATCCTGGCGGACATCCGCGTGCTGGCCCTGCGGGAATCCTCGGCTTTGGCTTCGCCCGCGTCCATGGGCAACGCCGTGGTCGAGGCGGACAACCTGATGGGACGCCTGCTGGAGGTGCTCAACACCTCCATCGAGGGGACATACCTGTTCGCCGGACGCAACAGCAGCTCGACGCCGTTCACGCGGGCCGGCGGCACCGTCTCATATCTGGGCGACGACGGGGAGATCCTCGCCAGGACGGGCCCGAATTCGACGCTGGCGCTCAATATTCCCGGCAGCGTCTTCATGGGCAGTCATTCTTCGCTTCTTCAAGGAACGGTTGACCTGGCGCCCCGCCTGGATGCGACGACGCCCTTGGCGGATCTGAATCTGGGCGCCGGCTGGAACGCCGGAAGCATCTCCATCGCCAACGGCAACGGCGGCGTCTTCCAGGTCGATTTGACCGGAGCCCTGACTGTCGCGGATGTCCTGCAGCGGATCAACACCGGCACCTCCGGTACCGTGACCGCTGCGGTAGCCGCCGACAGTACCGGAATCCAGCTTACCGGCACCGGTCCGTTGACCGTGGCCGAAGTCGACGGCGGGACGACCGCCAACAGCCTCGGGCTGGCCGGCACCTCGCCGGACAATTACCTGGACGGAGACGACCTGCGGCCGGCGCTGTCGGCCGACACGTTGCTCAGCGACATCGCGGCGCTCGCGGGCAATCTCCCTCTGGGAAGCATCCAGGTAGCGGGCCCCAACGGAACGACCACCGTCGATCTCTCGAACGCCGTGACCGCCGGGGACCTGCGCACGGCGTTCAACAACGCGGCGCCGGGCCTCGAGCTGGTCATCGATGGGGCCGGACTGCGGGTCACCGGATCCACACCCGACGTGTTCACCATTGCCAGTGCCGCTCCCGGCGACACGGCCGGGATTCTCGGCCTGGCCGGTCAGGGTCGTCCGGTGCGCCTGTTCGGACTGCTGGAGGACCTTCAGGCCAGCCTGGCGGCCGGCGACAAGGACGCCGTGGCCAGTACCGTCAACGAGCTGTTGGCCATCAACACCACCATTGCCGGCCTCATGGTCAAGACGGGGGGGCGGCAGGAGAGCCTCGACTGGGCGGAGAACATCCTGGTGCAGCGCGACGAGCGGCTGCGCACCCAACTTTCCCCGGAAGCGGATGCCGATGTGGCCCAGCTCGCCGCCAATCTGAGCCGGGCCGAGAGCAGCTACCAGGCCAGCCTGCTGGTGACCAGCAAGCTGTTCGAGAACAACCTGATGATGTACTTGCGATAGAGTCACGGGCGCCACACCGACGCGGCGCCCCAACAAGGAGCCAGAAATGCAGAAGCTTTCGACTGTACGGTTCGGCGACATCGAATACCGAGAGGAAGACGTCATCCAGCTTCCGGACGGTCTGGTCGGCCTGCCGGATCTTCGCCGGTGGCTTATCCTCGAAATGGGCCAGGATGTCCCGATGTTGTGGCTGCAGTCCCTGGACCGCGGTGACTTCGGCTTTCCCGTGTGCCAGCCCGAACTGTTCCTGGACGAATACAAGTGGGACCTGACGCCGTCGCAGGATCTCAAGATCCGCGCTGGCGCTCCGGGACAGAGGGTGGCCCTGATCATCGCCACGATAGCTGCCGGCGGAACCCGCATCACCGGCAACCTTCTGGCACCATTGGTGATAGACTCGACTAGTCGCCTGGGCGTCCAGGCGCCTCAAGCGGCGGACAACTACAGTCTCAAGCACGAAATCAATTACTTGAAATTTGGGCTTGCCGTATCCGGCCCGCCGTCGGAGAATGCGGACAGAAATGGTCAAGGGAAAGAAAATATTGATTCTTGCCCCGAAACCGTTGAGTCTCAGGCTGAACCCGTTGCGGATAAACCGAAAACCGTAGGGGTCTAGCCCAGACCGGTCTGTCGTACAGACGGGCCGGAGACAGGACAGGGAGGTCCCGTGCTCATACTCAGCCGAAAACGCAACGAGAAGATCATGATCGGGGACGATATCTCCATCATGATCGTCGACATCCGCGGCGACCAGGTCCAGATCGGCATCGATGCTCCCCGTTCCATCCCGGTTCACCGCCATGAGATCTACGAGGAAATCAAGAGCACGACGCTGGGCGCCGCCGATTCCGATGCCGTGAACGTGGACGGAATCAAGAAGAAAGCCGAAGACAAGGGCAAGGGCGGCGGCTGAGCAGCAGGCGAATCCGCGCAGAGACAAACCTCTTTCTCCGGAAAGAGGTTTTTTTTGTGAACCGGTGGTGGTTCAGGCTTTGCGGTCGAGGCAGCCGGTCTGCGTTCCGTCGGTACCGGAACCTGCCGGTCGGGAGACCATCGTCAGGCTCTCCCTGAAGGCCGACGCCACTTCGTCGAGCGCCAGGCTGGTCCGCCGCTGGAGCTCCACGTCGCCCGCCAGCAGTTCTTCCAGCGCGTCCCGGCAGGCGTTGCGCTCCGCCTGCGGCGCCGCGCGATGGGCGGTTTCGAATGCGGCCATGACCGCGGCCCTGGCCTGGAGCAGAACGAGGCACCGGTCGAGGCGGCCGGCGTCCAGCGACGCCGCGACACTCCGTGTCGATTCGAGGGCTTTCTGGATGGCTTCCGCGAGGTTCATGTCACGCCGATACGGAAAAGAGTGACGGGCTCGATTCGGCCCGGTGCGTCGCCGGACCGGCGGCCTCGGCCGGCTCTTCGGCTTCGGCGGTCGTCGACGGGGTTTCGCCCGGCCGCCCGCCCGACCCGGCAGTCCCGCCGGGGATCCCGCTCCAGGCCTCGAGCAGGGGGCCCAGAACCCGCAGGCAATTCTCGGCGTGGACCGGATCCTGATCGACCAGGAACTCGAGGTTCTCACGAAACAGGAAATCGTAGAGGGCTTCGAGGTTGGCGGCCACAGTGCCGCCGGCAGTGTGATCCAGGGCGTTGTTCAGTTCGGTGATGATGAGCTGAGCGTGGTTGACGTGTCCGATCATGCCGGGCCGGTCGCCGGAGGCGGCGGCCGCGGCCGCTTCGGTCAGATCACGGATCATTCTTTCGTACAGCAGGACGATCATCTTCTCCATGGTGATGGAGTTGATGTCCGCCTCGAGATAGCGCTGCACGCCTGTTCCGCCGTTCATCCTGATCACCGTCGCTTCGTTTACCGGTAGAATACACTCGACAGGTAACTGCCTTGCGCCTGGAGCTGGGCCACCATCATCTCCATGGCCGCAAACTGTCGCTCCAGCGTCAGCCGATAGCTTTCGATACTTCGTTCGTAGCGCTCGATGCTCTGGTCCGCCGACCGGATCTTGTTGTTGAGCGCATCATTGGAAATCTTGAACAGACCCGTCACCGAGTCGGTCATGTTGTCGACGGCCGTCTGGATGAGGTAACTCTTGCCGGGGTTGCCCACCTTTTCGACGAACAGGTCGCGGACCCCGCTGAAATCGTCGACCAGCGCTGCCGCGAACTTGTCCTCGTCCCATTCCAGCTGGCGGGCGTCGCCGCGCGTGATACCCACCTGGGCCAGCAGGCTGATCCCGCCGGGGCCGCCGACTGTCGCGGCGGTAAAGATGTTCTCGATCCGGTCGGCAGCCGAGCGGAGCGTGGGGTTGCCGCGCAGATCGCCTTCCGGCTGCGACTGTTCCTGGACGAACATGAACAGGTCGTTGTAGGCGTCCACCAGTTCCTTGACCTTGCCGGTGATTTCGGTCGGATCGCGCTCGACGCTCACCCGGATCGTTTCGCCGGGGGCGGCCTGCAGCAGATCGAGGGTCAAGCCACTGATGACGTCGGAGACCTGGTTGCCGGCGGCGGTGACGGACAGTCCGTCGACCGTCAGGCTGGCGTCGGCGGCGCTCTGCTGGACCGTAAAGACCGGCGCCTGCCCGCCGGTAAGGCCAGTCGCGTTCACGGCATAGTTGCCGGCCGTACCGGGTTCGGTGCCGCGCAGGATCAGGTAGTGGCCGCCGGTCGGGGAACCGTCGTTCACGATCGTCGCGCTGATACCATCCACTTCGTCGTTGATGCGGTCCTTGAGCGCGGACAGCGTGGTGCCCGGTTCCACCGTCAGGTTGACGTTCGTGCCGCCGACGACAAACAGGAGCGTGCCCGCACCGACATCCGCCGCGGCGGAGTCGTATCCCTGGCTCATGTCCCTGCGGGCGGTGGCCAAAGATTCGATGACGATGTCGTAGACGCCGGATGCCGCTCCGGTGCCCGCCGTCACCCGCAGCCGGTCTTCGTCACTGGAGGTGGCCTGGAGGGAATTGAATTCGGCGGCGGAGTCCAGCCGGGCGGCCGCCTTCTGCAGCGTCAGCAGCTTTTCCTTGAGGGTGGACAGCGCGGCAAGCTGGTTCTGGAAATCGGTCCGGCGGTTTTCCAGCCGGTAGATGGGGCGGCGTCTGAGTTCCACCAGCTGGGAAACGATGCTCGCGGTGTCGAGCCCCGTTGCGAGTCCTGAAAAGGCCACGGTGGTCATGGGTCACTCCCGGGAAAATCGAAACTTCCTGGGGTTTGCGGAAAACCTCAGGTACGCTGGTCGACGACCATACCTGAGAGATCGACCATCGACCGCTCCAGGTTTAGGACATTCTCCGGCCGGAAGCGGGTGATGAGCGTCCCGTCCGGTGTCCGGATCTCGATGATGGTGCCGTTCGTGTCAGGATCGCGGCTGAACCCGACGAGATGGGGGTCGACGGTCGCTTCGTCGATGGCCGCAGCCACCTCTCGGCGGTAGTCGCTCATGTGCCGGGGATCGGCGAACTGCTGGCCGACGGTCGGCTCGGGCGCAGCGGGGTGAACGGCCGCTTCGCTGGCTGGAGACGCCTGCGTTTCGGCCGGATGCTGCCGCAGGAGGGCGTCCGGTCCGGTCCAGACAGCGGGAGCGGACACGGTCGTCGGACCGTGCGCGAGTATTCCCTGGATCTTGCCGATGGTGATCATATCCGGATCTCCCTGAAGGAAGCCCCCGCCTTCCCTGTCGGTTTGATTGTCTCTCGTTAGGTATTTCGGCAGTTTTCCTGAAAAACTTGAGCTAAAACATGAAAACAGCCGCCTCGTAATTTACGAAGCGGCTGTTATTTACAGACGTTACTTGATAAATCAGCTAACCAGCAGGCTCAAGGCCAGCCCCGGCACGAGGTTGGCCTGGGTCAGCATGGAAACGCCGGCCTGCTGCAGGATCTGGTACGACGTCATCTTGGAGGTCTCGTAGGCGACATCCACGTCCCTGATCCGGCTGTTGGCCGCCGACAGGTTTTCCGCGGTCATGCTGATGTTGCGGATAGTCGACTCCAGGCGGTTCTGCACCGCGCCCCAGCCGCCGCGAATGGCCACGACGTTGTCGATCGCGGTGTTGATCTCCTGGGTCGCGAACTCGGCGCCGGCCTGCGTATCGATCGTGGCGGCCAGACCCAGGTCCGCCGCCCGTGTCGACTGGCTGAGGTCGACGTTCACGCGGTCTTCGGGCGTGACGGTGATGCCGACCTGGATACCCGTCAGGCCGCCGGAGCCGTCAAGCATCTTGACGCCGTTGAAGTCGGTGGTCACGGCGATCCGGTCCATTTCCTCCATCAGCGCCGTGTATTCGGCGTTCAGGTAACCCCGCTCGGTGTCACCGACGGTACCGGTCATCGACTGCTGGGCCAGTTCCTTCATGCGCTGGAGGATGTTCGACACCTCGTCCATGGCCCCTTCGGCGGTCTGCAGCATGCTGATGCCGTCCGACGCGTTGCGGGAGGCTTGGTTCAGGGCGCGGATGTCGGCCTTGAGGCTTTCGCTGATGGCCAGACCGGCGGCGTCATCCCCGGCGCGGGTGATGCGCATGCCCGAACTCAGCTTTTCCATGGACTTCGCGAACGCCTGGGTGGCGTTCAGCAGGTGACGCTGGGTGTTGATCGAAGCGACATTGGTGTTGATACGGATAACCATTTGCTTTCCTCCTTGAAAACATGAAGGGTTCTTTGCTGGCGCCGCCATCGTCCACGTGGGCCGATGCGGCGGTGATGCCCGGGGACATCCCTCATGGAAGACCCCGGAACAGCTTGGGTAGTCTTCGACAAGGAGCGCCCAAAACTTGAGGAAATATTGATTTTTCATGCTTTCGTTTCCTTGTTGCCACCCGGGAGGAAACCCCGGTAAAGTGCTGTCGTCACGAAGATCATTGCCTCCGCAGAACAGGCTTGCCATGGAAACCGGTCCCATCGCTCCGGCGCATTTCGACACCTATCTCGCGCTGGTGGAAAGCGCGCTCCAGCCTGCCGGTGCTCCCACAACGGCCCGCCAGGACCGACCGGTCCTGCTGTCGCCGGCCAACGCCGACCAGTCGCTGGGCATCATCCGCGACGGTAAGCTGATTGCCGGCCTGGCCTACGTCGTTCGCCAGTATGTCACCAGCTGCGGCAGGATACCGGTGGCCGCCGTCGGCGGCGTCGTCACCCACCCGTTGTACCGGGGCCAGGGCCTCAGCCGGATGCTTCAGGAACGGCTCGTGGCAGACCTCGCGCGTCGCAACATCCCCCTGGCGGTGCTGTGGTCAGACCAGCCGTCGGTCTATGCCGGCCGCGGCTTTCGGGCGGCGGGCTGGGAATTCCACCTCGAACTCGCAGCGACCGGTGATGGGCAAGAGACACCGGCCGGCTTCTCCATCAGGGAATTCGTACCGACCGATACCGAAGCCGTCGCCGCGCTCTACCGGGGACATCCTCTGCGCACCGAACGGCTGCCGGACGATTTCCGCGAGCACTACGGGATGCCCGGAACGCGCGGACTGGTGGCCGCCGCGGCCGACGGACAGGCGGCCGCCGCGGCTTTTTGCGGCAGGGGTGCCGATTTCGCCGACTACGTTACCGAATGGAACGGGCCCATCGGCCTGGTCTTGCCGCTGCTGCACCGGGCGCGCGCAAAGGGACTGGCCCGCTGGGTCCTGGCTCCGCCGGGTTCCGACCATCTGGTCGATCGCCTTCTGGCCGGCGGCGCCGGCCTGCAGGTGCACGACGGCGGCCTGTGGGCGGTCGTACAACCGGAACAGCTGTCGCGGTACCTTCAGGGAGCCGGGCAGGGGGCACCGGCTGTGACGGACGACCCGGCGGTCTGGCTCGGGTCCGTCACTCCGGCGGGCAAGATCAAGCTGGGAGCCTTGACCGTCGCGGTGTGGGGTTTCGACTCCGTCTGAAGCGACCGGCGGCCTCTCAAGTTCTGGGCGCGCGGTGCCGATGAACGTATAGTCCGGCGGATCGAGGCTCTTCTCGGGATCGGCATCCCGCTTGCTTGGCATGGGACAGGATTCACCCGACAGAATGGAAGAGACGAGGGTACCATCATGGCTACCGACAAGATCCAGGGATTCAATTTGAACCGGCGTGGTTTGACGGACCTCTTCCGTCAAACGGAACGCGCCGATGATGCGCATCAAAACCGCGTTCGAAGCCCCGTGGGAGAATCCGTGACCAAAACGCCCGTTCCGACCGATAAGGCCGAAATTTCCGCGACCGCCCACCAGCTGATGGCCCTGCGGCGCGACGTCATCGCCGGCCGTGAAGCGCTGGCCCAGGAGCCGGAAGTCCGCGCCGAGCTCGTCCAGGAGGTCAGGAAACGGCTCCGGCAGGGCTACTACCGATCGGTGTCGGTGGAAAACCATGTCGCCGATAGACTTGATCGTTTGATACGCAACCTGGAGGACCTCTGACCGGGGCTCCAATCCGTCTTTTTTAGATTTCATCCGGGACCGGTTCACGGCCCCACATTTTGTTTGCAAATACTGGTAAATAACTTTACAGTTTTCCCTGCGAAGGATCGCACACCATCAGTTTTCTGATCGCAGGGATGTGACATGGAAGAAAACGTCTATCGGGTACCGGCGCCGATTCCCCAGGAGGCGGTATTCCTGGGGCCTCACGGCTGGCCGGACGCCGACCGGATCGCCGGCAAGACCACGCAGACCTTCACCACACCGGACAGCGCCCGCGACTGGTTGAAAAACGAGTCGGCGGCGTCCACCGGCCCTGTCTCCCGGCTGGTCTTTCTGCATCAGGACGCCTTTGCCGGTCGGGGCGGTTTCGACACCCTCGGTTCATTCCTCGAAGACCTGCGCGACCTGCGGGCTCCTTACCTGCCCATCCTGCTGCACGGGGATCTGGCCGGACCGGACCTCGTGCATTTCTTCCGTTGCGGACTGTTTGACGCCCTGGCCGTTCCGGTCGCCGATTCCTCCTGGATCAACATGCTGATCAGGGCCGAAAGACGGCTCGAGTTCCGCCACCAGAGCCGGCTCATTCTGGCGTCGACCGGTCGTTCCCAGGACATGCTTCGCAACCTGCGGCGACAGCTGGAGGGCCAGACGGAGAGGACCGCTCGGGAAATGCTCCAGGCCCAGGAAAGCCTCGAGGCGGCCAACCAGCAATTGACCGAAGCCATGGCGGAGCTCTCGCTGCTCTACCGCTTCGGCCGTGAATTGAGCAACGCCGGCAACTGGGACGCGGTCCTGCGGGAGATCCTGCAGAGTCTGGCGGGGTTCATCGGCGCCGAAGGCTCCGCCTTGATCCTGCGGTCGGCGGCCGGCGGTCTCTACTCGCCGCGTCAAACCTGGCGCTGGGAGGAATCCGCCTGGGACAAGGTGCTGGTCAAGCTGCAGGATCAGGTGGACGCCTCGGTGGCCCGGAACATCCTGGCGCCGGGCGTCTTCGGTATCGATCCCGACGGAACGCCCGGGCAGAAGCAAGGCCGCCGCGTGATCGCGCTGCCCCTCGAGCATCAGGAAATCCGTCTGGGCTACCTGCTGCTGCTGCTGGGCAGCGATGCCAGCCGCCAGGCGGTGACCCAGCGCTTCATGCCCTTCCTGCAAGCGGTCCAGGTGGTCCTCTCGGAGGAGGTCGCCGGGGCCCAGATGCTGGACCGTATCCGCGATATCGGTGTGTTCAACACCCGCGTGCTGGAAACCGTCAACAGCTGTATCTGGGTGATCGCCCAGGACGGCCGCACGGTCTACTGCAACCGTGCCGGCCAGGAGTTGCTGACCGGCACCGACGCCCGCTCCTGGGTGCCCGAGGAATTTCTCTTCCAGATCGGGCGTGGCCAGGTGGGCAAACCCGAGGACCCGGAGCTGACCCGCTTTCCCGAGCTCTTCCTCGAAGGCCTGCTCAAGCTGGACGAGTTAGCGGGCCCCCTCCTGAAACGACTGCTCGGTCGGGATCACGATACCTTCCGGGGCGAAGGGCAGATCAGCCGCAGCGATGGGACCGGTATTCCGGTGCTGGTCCAGACCTCGGTGATGGCCGGCGCCGTGCGCGACGAGACCTGGCTCGTGGTCGTGGCCGAGGACCTGCGCGAATCGCGCAAGCTCGAAACCGAACGCCTGCGCGCCGACCGTCTCGAAGGGCTCGTCGAAATGTCCGCCACCCTGGCCCACGAGATCCGCAATCCCCTGATGGGCCTCAGCGCCCAGGCCGAACTCCTGGCGGGTCAGCTGTCGCCCGGTGACAAGCGAACGCGATACATCGACGTGATCACCGGTGAGGTGGACCGCATCAACGAGACCATCACCCGGATGCTGAATTTCGTCCGTCCCTACGAACCCAGATTCGCCAGCGCCCACCTGCCGCAGCTCGGCCGCGATGCCCTGGACCTGGTGCGCTCCCGCGCCGACGCCAAGAGTCTGCGTCTGGTCCTGAGCGACAACGAAGGCCAACCCGGTGCGGAATTCCTGACGCTGCCGGTCGACGGCGCCCAGATCCAGCAGGTTCTGCTGAACCTGCTGCTCAATGCCATCGACGCGGCGCCCGCGGCAGGCAAGGTGCAGCTTGAATTCAAGGGCAGCGGGAGCCTGGACCTGCCCGCGGCCGACCGGGGAAGCCGTCGGGAAGGACCGGGTGTCGGCATCTCCGTCACGGACAACGGCACTGGCTTCGGGACCGCCGATCCGGCCAAGCTGTTCCGCCCCTTCTATACGACCAAGACCACGGGCACGGGCCTCGGTCTGTCCATCTGCCACAAGATCGTTCTCGCCCACGGGGGCGAAATCAGCGCCGAACACACTGCCGGGCAGACCGCCTTCAACATCACATTGCCTTACATGACTGTCGGAATGGAATCCGAACAACTGCAGAACAAGGAGATGTCATGAGCGCCAGGATCCTGATCGTCGACGATGAAGCCACCATCCGCTCTTCCCTGCTGGAAGCTCTCGAGGCTGAAGGGTACCTGGTCGAAGCGGCCGAAACGGGGGAGGAGGCGCTGGCCAAGTGCCACGCCACCGTGTTTGACCTCGTGGTCACGGACCTGAAACTACCGGGTGTGAGCGGCCTCGAGATTCTCCAGGCCCTGCGCAACCAGGGCAACCAGACGCCGGTCATCATGATGACCGCCTACGGTGACGTCGATACGGCCGTCCGGGCGATGCGCCTCGGAGCGTACGACTTCATTCCCAAGCCCTTCAAGCTGGGGGAGATCAAGAAGCAGGTCCGGGCGTCGCTGCGCGCGACCGGCGAACCCGTCGTCACGGTTACCGAAACGGCGCCGGCCCCCAAGAGCAAGCCCGCCGCCGCCCCGGCTCCGGCCGGGGACCTCGACGGCCGATACCTCGGCATGATCAAGGCCTGCTCCGGCCTGAAGAAGGTCGCGGACATCCTGGACAAGATCGGCTCCAGCCGCAGCGGCAACGACACGTCGATCCTGATCCAGGGCGAGTCCGGCTCGGGCAAGGAGATCGTCGCCCGGGCCGTCCACGAGGTGAGTCTGGGCAACTCCGACCGTTTCATGGAAATCAACTGTGCGGCCGTACCCGAGACGCTGCTCGAGAGCGAACTTTTCGGCTACGAGAAGGGGGCCTTCACCGACGCGAAGGGGCGCAAGGAGGGCCTGTTCGAGCTGGCCGGCGCCGGCACCATCTTCCTGGATGAAATCGGCGAGATGGGAGTCCTGCTGCAGAGTCGTCTGCTGAGGGTTCTCGAGAACCGTCGCTTCCGCCGTGTCGGCGGCAAGGACGACCTCGAGGTGAACGCCCGGATCGTCGCGGCCACGAACCGGAACCTGGACGAGGCCATCGCCGACGGGACCTTCCGCAACGACCTCTACTACCGGCTGCAGGTGGTGGAGATCGAGGTGCCGCCGATCCGGGAAAGGCCGAAGGACCTCGAGATTCTCATCAACACCTTCCTGCGTGAATTCAATACCCAGCTCGGCATGAAGACCACCCGGGTGGACGCGGGGTTGCTGGAGATGCTGCAGAAGTATCCCTGGCCGGGCAACGTCCGGGAACTCAAGAACGTGCTCAAACGGATCATGATCCTCGAGGAGCCCGATACCATCCTGCCGTCCCACTTCCCGGCGCACATCGTCGCCGGCCGCAATCCGCGGTCCGCCTCGCGCCAGCAGGCGCTCGGGCAGGCCACCGGGCTGATGCCGCTGTCGGATGTGGAACGGTTGCAGATCCAGTACACGCTGGAAATGACGGACAACAACAAGTCCAAGGCCGCCAGGATCCTCGGCATCAGTCGTCAGACCCTGCGGGAAAAACTCCGGATCTATGAAAGCATGGAGAACGAGGGCAGCTCCAAGAGCGAGAGCGCCGCCGGCTAGCGCCTACGGCCCGTCGCGACAGCAAGAGGAGGGCCTGCGGGCCCTCCTTTTCTTGGCATTCCCGTCCTCCTGACTACCCCACCCACGGTCGCCCCGTCCCCGGCGCGGCACGCCCTTTGCGCTGGTGCACCAGAAGCGTCACGAATCCTGAACGGGATCGAGAAGTATGTCTGGATGCAATCTACCATTCTACAAAGGCTTAGTACTGATCTGGTGCGCCGGACTGTGCCTGGGGACTTCGCGGTCCCCTGCCCAGGAAATTGCCACGGAAACCGAGCTGGCGGACCAGGTCGTGGCACTCATCGCCAGTCTCCCGTCCGACCCGGACCTGCCGCTGGCCTGGGAAAATACCGCTGTCTACGACCGTTCTGCGGGCCTCGACGACCTGCAGGCGAATTTCATCACCCGCATCCGGGCCGCCCTGCACACCGGGCAGCCGGCCGCGCTCGAGACCGTTCTCGACCAGACTCCCGCATTTTCCGCAGTGACGGGCGACGTCACCCGCTTCTGGCTGGCATACGGATTGGCGGCGGCCGGGCGTCCGCAGGAAAGTCTGGAGCCGATCCGGGAACTACTCGGTAATCCGCTTGCACTGACGGGACTCGGTGCCGGCCAGCGGACCTGGCTCGTGACCGCCGCGGCCGACCAGAATTTCCTGGCCGGAAACACGGCACAGGCACGGTCGCTGTATGAAGTCATGGCGCGAAGCGGTCGACCGTTTCTGATGCGCTGGGGAACCTACCAGCTGGCCGGGCTGGATTTTGTCGCCTTCGCGTATGAAGCCTCGGCTGCCGGATACCGCACGGTCTGCTCCTCCGGCGCCGACGATATCATGACCGACCAGGCCTGCTCCATGGCCGACATGGCGGAGTTGCTGGCGCAATTCCGCAGAGAGGGCGAGCCCTATGGCGCTGCAAAATATTTCGCTCCCTGAGCCGGCTGCCGGTGACTACGAGATGCTTCACCGGCTCCTGAATCTCTACGAGGAGGAGCGCCAGCTCTACGACCGCGTGCTCGAGTTGTCGCGCGCCCAGGGTGACATCGTCCGCCGCGGCGGATCGCTGGGCGAGGTGCGTCGGATTCTCGAACAGAAGAAGAGCACGCTGGAGATCATCTCTCGCCTGGAAATGACCGAACAGCGCAGCAAGGCCGCCTGGGAGAAGCATCGCCACGGCTGGCCGGCCAACGACCGGGCGCGGGTTCACCAGGCCCTGCAGACGGTGGCGGCGATCATCGAGGAGATCCTGGTTTGCGAAGAGAAAAACGACCTGGATCTGATTGAAACCACCCGGGTCATGGCATGAACGCCCTGACGACGGGCAGACCGTACGGGCGGAGGATGGACTGATGGAAACCAATGCCAAAATCCTGGTTGTGGACCCCGATCCTTCGGTGCGGGAGTTTCTGGTGGCAGCGCTCGGCTCGCGTTTCGCGCTGACCACAGCCACCACGCCGGCCGAGGCCGCACAGAGCATGGCGTCCAGCCAGGTGGATCTCGTGCTGGCGGCCGTGGAGCTCGTGAGCGCCGGTTCTTTTCCGGACCTCGAGCAGGCATCCGGACCGGCCGTGGTGCTCATGTCGCCCGCCGGCGGCTTGAACGCCGCCGCCAGAATCCCGCTGGTCCGCAATGCGGGCATCCTGCGCAAACCCTTCGGCAAAGGACGCCTTGATCATGCCGTCAACCGCGCGCTCAAGTTCCGCGAGCTCGAACGGGAGAACCGTCTCCTGCGCCGGAATCTGCGCGGCGAGGCGCTGCAGCTGGGTCTGGTGGGCAGCAACCCGGCCATCCAGCAGCTGCGCGAGAAGATCAGCATGGTTGGCGGTTTTCGCGGTCCTTTCCTGATCGAGGGCGAAAGCGGTACCGGCAAGGGTCTCATGGCCCAAGCCGTCCACCGCGCCGCGGCGGCCGACGACGGCGGATTCCACCGGGTCAACTGCGCCGCAATCCCCGAGCCCGTCCTGGAGGCGGAACTCTTCGGCTACGACAAGGGTCGGCAGGACGGTATGCGTCAGTCCCAGATGGGCAAGCTGGTCGTCGGCAGGGGCGGAACCCTGCTCCTCGACGAGGTGAATGAGATGCCGCCGGGGCTGCAGGCCCACCTGGCCCGGGTTCTGGCAGAGCGACGGTTCGCCACCCCCGGATCCGGCGAATGGAACCGGCTGGAGGTTCGCCTGATCGCCACCTCGCACCGCGATCTCAAGCACGAAGTGGACGGCGGGCGCTTTCTGGCCGACCTGTACGTCGGCCTCAACGTCATCCCCCTGCGCAGCCCGCCCCTGCGGGACCGCAAAGACGACATCCCGGCGCTGGCCCGCCACTTCCTGCGCAAGTTCAGCGCGGCCAACGGGCGCCCGGTGCCGGAGATCACCGAGTCGGCGCTGCGGGTGCTGACCGCCATGGACTGGCCCGGCAATGTCCGCCAGCTGCGGAACGTCGTCGAAAGGGCGGTCATCATGGAAGGCAAGGGCGTGCTCGACGAAACGGTCCTGGGCCTGGCCAGGGAAATGGACAGCGGGGACGTGAAACCGCCCCTGACGGCCGACATGACTCTGAAGGAAATGGAACGCGAACTCATCCTGCGCAAGCTCGTCATCACCGGGGGCAACCGTACCCGGGCGGCCCGCGAACTGGGAATCAGCGTCCGCACGCTTCGCAACAAACTGAACCTCTATTCGGGCATGGGACTGGAAGTCCCGAGGTGAAACGATGATCAAGACCGGCATGTTCGACCAGAACCATCTCGCGGCGCTCAAGAAGGCAGTCGGGGTCTACGCCCAGCGCCAGCGGGTAACCGCCGAGAACATCAGCAACGTCGAAACCCCGGGGTTCCGCGCCGGCAAGGTCAAGTTCGAGGAGATGCTGGCCAACGAAGGCCTGCGGCTCAAGGGTTACCGCACCCACCCCGAACACCTGCCGATCGGCGGCAGCGACCTCGCGGATACCGCGCCGCAGATCGTGGCGACGGGCAACGACTACGACAACGGAGTCAACAACGTGGACATCGACCTGGAGATGACCAACCTGGCCACGAACGATCTCAGTTACCGGATGGCCACCCGCCTGTTGAGCATGCGCTACAGCATGCTGCGCGGCGCCATCAAGGGCCAGATGCGCTGATAGGCGCAGAACGGGAGTACGACCATGAGTGAAGGAATGTTCGGCGCCATCAGGATCAGCGCCTCGGGTCTGCGCGGACAGCGCACCAAGATGGATGTCGTGTCGCGCAACCTGGCCAACGCCGAGACGACCCGCACCGCCGAGGGCACGCCCTACCGGCGCCAGCGGGCGATCTTCGAGCAGGTCCTGGGCAGCAAGCTCCAGCGCCACTCCCTGAAGATGGGCACCGGCGTCGAAAGCCGCCTGGCCCGCACCCATCCCGGGCACCTGGGGGAAACGACCTTCAGCCGTGCGACGTCCGGCGGCGGTCTGGAGAGCGAAGTGGGCGTGGCCCCGGACGCTTCGGAATTCAGGGTGGTCTACGATCCGGGCCACCCCGATGCCGACGAGCAGGGTTACGTGCTGATGCCCAACGTCAATCCCATTTCCGAGATGGTCGACATGATCACCGCCAGCAGGGCCTACGAGGCGAACATCAGCGCGGTGCAGACGGCCAAGGACATGTTCAACGACGCTCTGAAGATCTGAAGCCGGAACGAAGGATAAGGAGGAATCATGGCCATTGGAGGCATCAAATCACTCGGCTCGATCGACCCGCGGGCGGTCTACGGGACCGGCGGCGCCGGACCCGCGCCGAAAGCCGACTTTGCCAACCAGCTCCAGCAGGCCCTGCAGGAGGTCAACGACCTGCAGACAACCCGTGAGGAGATGGTCGAGGACATGGTCACCGGACAGGTCGGCGAGGTCCACGACGTGATGATTGCGGCCAAGGAATCCCAGTTGGCCTTCGAGTTGCTTCTCGAGGTAAGGAACAAGCTCTTGGAATCGTACCAGGAAATCATGCGGATGCAGGTCTAGGCGGCGTGCGTTCAGAATCTGAGGTGCTGCAGTGGATGGAATGCGAAATCTGACCGACGGTTTTCAAGCCCGCCTGGGCGGCCTTTCGTTCAACCAGAAGGTCCTGCTCGGCGCGGTGGCGACCGCCAGCGTGATCAGTGTCGTGGTGTTCACTCTCTGGCTTCAGACCGATGAGAAGGCCGTTCTTTTCACGAATCTGAGCCCTGAGGACGCCGCGGCCGCGCTCGAGGAACTGGCGAAGCAGGACGTTCCGGCCGAGCTGGCCAACGGCGGTGCGACGATCATGGTGTCCGAGAACATGGTCCACCGGATGCGCGTCGAACTCGCCGCCAAGGGTCTGCCGACCAGCGGTACGGTCGGCTTCGAGATCTTCGACGGGAAGCAGTACGGTCTGACCGACTTCCTCCAGAACGTCAACTTCAAGCGGGCGCTCGAGGGGGAACTGACCAAATCCATCCAATCCCTGCAAGGAATCCAGTCAGCGCGCGTCCATCTCGTCCTGCCCAAACCTTCGATATTCAAGAAACTGGCCGCCGAGGCCACCGCCAGTGTCGTTCTCCAGATGGGACGCGGCGCCCGGCTCGCGGAAAACCAGATCAACGGCATCCAGAGCCTCGTCGCCGGCAGCGTCGAGAACCTGGCTCCGGACCAGGTCACGGTCATCGACCAGCACGGAACGGTGCTGTCGGCCGAAATCCAGACCGGCGAGTCCGGACGCACCGAAACGCAGCTGGCCCTGCGCAAGGAAGTGGAAGGCTACCTGGCGGGCAAGGCCGCGAGCATGCTCGACCGGGTTCTGGGCCCGGGCCGCTCGGTGGTCCAGGTCGACGCCTCGCTCAACTTCGAGAAAATAGAGACCGAGAAGGAGACGTTCGACCCGCGGAACACCGTCGTGCGCAGTGAGGTCAGGAACGAGACCAGCGACCCGACCGGCGGCACGACCGACGAGAACAGCACGACCAACTTCGAGATCAACCGGACTGTCGAGCGCATCGTCGGCCAGACCGGCGGCATCAGCAAGCTCTCGGTCGCCGTCTTCGTCGACGGGCAGTACGGGCTCGACGGCGAGGGGGACCGGACGGTCTATCAGCCGCTGTCCGAGGACGAACTCAACAACCTGCGCCGCATCGTCCAGACGGCCGTCGGTGTGAACGCAGCCCGCGGCGACCAGATCGAAGTGGTCAACATGCAGTTCCAGCAGCAGGACCCGCTGCAGATCAATGCACCCGGGGCGCCCACCTGGATCGAACTGGTTAACCAGTACGGAGGCAAGGCCTTCCTGTTCGTGATGTTCGGCATCCTGCTGCTGAGCCTGCGCCGCGGTATCGGCGGTCTCCTGGCCGGAACGGGCCTGGACAGTTCCCGGCGGCGCGGCGCGACGGCGCCCTATCAGGACGAGCAGGAACACTTCGACGGTATCCCCAACATGGACGACCAGGTGATCGGCGACATCCGCGACTACGCTTCCGACAATCCGGAACGGGTGGCCGATGTCGTGCAGTCCTGGATCCACGAGATGGAGATCGGACGCATGACCCGGGAAACGGCGGGAGAGACCAGTGAACGATAATTCCGTGCGCAAAGCGGCGGTTTTCCTGATGGCCCTGGGTCCGGACGTGGGCGGAAAGGTCCTGTCGCGGCTGCCCGAAAAGGTGGTCGAGCAGTTGACCCATTCCATTGCCGGCATGGGGCACGTCGATTATCGGGAAAAGAAGAAGATCCTCGGGGACTTCATCTCCAGCAGCGGCAAGATCTCCGGTATCGCCATGGGCGGCGAGGAGACCGCGAAGCAGATCCTGGAGGCGGGCTTCGGCTCGCGCCGTGCCTCGTCCCTGCTCAGCCGCGTGACCAGCTACAGCGAGATCAAGAGTTTCGAGCACCTCAAGGCGGTCGATCCGGTGACCATCGCCAACTACCTGCGCAACGAGCATCCCCAGACCGTGGCGGTAGTACTGGCCCACATGGACCCGCGGGCCAGCGGGCCGATCCTGGCCCTGCTGCCGGCCGATATGCAGGGCGACGTCGCCCACCGCATGGCCGTGCTGGAAGCACCCAATCCCGAAACCCTCAAGGCTGTCGAGGCCGTGCTGGCCGGACAGCTCCAGGGCGAGCTTTCGGCCCGGGAATCCAAATTCGGCGGCTCCAAACAGGTGGCCGAAATCCTCAACGAGGTCGACCGCGACGTCTGGCAGGAGATTCTCGACGAGATGCGTGAAATCGACGACGAGGTCGCCAACGAGGTCAACAACCTGATGTTCGTGTTCGAGGACATCGTCCTGCTCAATGACGCCCACATCCAGGAGATCCTCAAGGAGATCGACGGCAAGGAGCTGACTCTGGCGCTCAAGGGCGCCACCGGCGAGATCCGGGAGAAGATCTTCAGCAACATGTCCAA
Organism: Candidatus Krumholzibacteriia bacterium; assembly: GCA_942492615.1. GTDB lineage: Bacteria > Krumholzibacteriota > Krumholzibacteriia > LZORAL124-64-63 > LZORAL124-64-63 > CALOFL01. Next base: position 12,686 of record CALOFL010000013.1, on the reverse strand, counting down.
GCGCGCCGGTGAAGGTATCGCCGAGGACATGGACTACATGGGGCCGGTCCGTCTGGCGGACGTGGAGGATGCCCAGAAGCGCATCGTGGATGTCATCCGCAACCTGGAGGAAACCGGGACCATCACCATCGGGAAGGGCGGCAAGGATGCGGAACTGGTCACCTGAGCCCTTCCACGTCGATCCGGACGATGTCGTCCGGACGTCGGCCGCGTCCGACGGTTTTGTCCGCGCCAGCCCGGCCGACACGGCGACGGTCACCGCCGACCGCTGTGAAGCGGCCGTCTGGGTGCCGGCGGCCGACCTCAGGGACGAAGCGAAAGGCCCGACCGAACCGGCTGGCCGTAGCCTGACCGACCAGATTTCCGAAGCCGACCTGAGGGCCGCCTTTGCCGCCGAACTGGCAGCCCTGGAAACCGCGCACGCCGCGGAGACGGCCCGCTGCCGTGAGGAAGCCCGGGCGAACCTGGCCGCGTGGACAGCAGGCTTCGCCGCGGCGGAGGAACGCCGGCGGAGCCAGGACGCGCCCCGTCTGGCTGCGCTGGCGGTGGCGATGGCCGCGAAGATCGTACGTGCCGCCGTGGCCGCCGACCCTGCCGTTCTGACGGCGACCATCGAAACGGTCCTGTTCAAGATCGAGCGGGACACCCCGCTGACGGTCACCGTGCATCCCGAAGACGCCGCCTGGCTCGAGGATCATCCGGACACCGTGGCCGACCTGCGTATCGGCGAGATCGTCGCCGACCGGCGGGTCACCCGCGGCGGCTGCCGTGTGCAGGCCGCTGGGCGCGAGTGGGATGCCTCTCTCGAGAGCCAGCTGCAGGCCCTGTCCGACGCGGCAACGGCCGCGCTGGAACACGGCAAGGGGGAGCATCATGGCCCATGACTGGGACGGCGTCATGACCGGAATCGCCAAGACCGACACCATCCGGCCCGTCGGGCGGGTCAGCAACCTGGTCGGTATGATCATCGAGGTCAGCGGCCTCGACGCCCCGGTCGGTTCGCTCTGCCGCATCGACGGCGGGCGTCATGACCGGGACATCACGTGCGAGGTGGTGGGTTTTCGGGGCGATTCGCTCCTGGTCATGCCCTACCGCAGCGCCACCGGAATCGCGACCGGCCGCCGCGTCTGCCTGGAGTCCGGACAGCTGGACGTTCCGGTCGGAACCGCGTTGCTGGGGCGGGTCATCGACGGCATGGGACGACCGCTCGACGGCGGTCCCTCGCTGGATTCGCTGCCTCGACGGCGCCTCGGCGCCGAACCGCCGGCAGCCATGCAACGCCTGCGCTGCCGCGAGGTCATGACGACGGGCGTACGGTCCATCGACAGCCTCGTCACCACGGGCCGTGGCCAGCGCCTGGGAATCTTCTCCGGCAGCGGCGTCGGCAAGTCCGTCCTGCTCGGCATGCTGGCCCGTCAGGCCAGTTCCGAGGTCAACGTCGTGGCACTCATCGGCGAGCGTGGACGCGAGGTCCGCGAATTCGTGGAAAAGGACCTGGGGCCCGACGGCCTGGCCAAGAGCGTCGTCGTCGTGGTGACCTCCGACGAAAGTGCCGTCATGAGAGCCAAGGGCGCCGACACGGCGATGACGATCGCCGAGCATTTTCGCGAAAGCGACCGTGAAGTGCTGTTCATGATGGACTCGATCACCCGCTACGCCATGGCGCTGCGGGAGATCGGGCTGGCCGCCGGCGAACCGCCGACCACCAAAGGTTATCCGCCCTCCGTTTTTGCCGCCCTGCCGCGTCTGTGCGAGCGGGCCGGCTGGTCGGCCGTGAACTCCATGACCGCCTTCTTCACCGTCCTGATCGAAGCGGACGACATCCAGGATCCGGTGGGCGATGCGATGAGAAGCATTCTCGACGGGCACGTCATGCTCAGCCGTGACCTCGCCCGGCGCCAGCACTTCCCGGCTGTCGATGTGCTCGGCAGTGTCAGTCGCCTGCGCTCGGATCTGCTGGCGCCGGCGGACCTCGCTTCGGGCGCACGTTTGATGCAATGGCTCAAGGCGCTCGAGGACAACCGGGATCTCATTCGGATCGGCGCGTACGTGCCGGGCACCGACGCCGTCCTCGACGAGGCGCTCGCGCGGGAGAACCAGATCGATTCCTTTCTCACCCAGGCGGGGCATCAGGGGTCGGACTTCACCGATACCCTGGGCCGCCTGCGGGAGCTGACCGGAAAGGCCACGGCATGAGTTTCGACTTCAAACTGGAGAAGGTGCGCACACAGCGCCGTCGTGTCGTCGACGTCCTGGCCCGGGAACTGGCCGAGTGCCGGCACCGGTTTGACGCAATCGAAGCCGGCCTGGCAGCGCTGGAGGACAACCTGGCGGCCAATCTCGCGGAGGCCGCCGCCACCGGCGGACAGATGCCGCGCGTCGCGGACATGATCGCCAAGACCGCCTGGCTCGATCACCTGCGCTTGCGTCGTGAGGCCCTCGGTGTCGAGAGAGACGCTGCCGGACACCAACTGAACGAAACCCGATCGCGCCTGCATGAGGCCTGGCGGGAACTCGAGATCATCAACGGCCTGCGGGACCAGCACCGGGCCCACTGGCTGACCCGGCTGGTACGCAGGGAAACCAAACAGATGGACGAAATCGCCGGTGTCCACGGCCACCGCGGACGTCACGGCGGCGACACCAACTGGGCCGATCCGCGTATTTCGGTCCTGCGTTCGGCATCAACCGGGGAAGGACGACCGTCATGAAGAGCGTCTTGATATTTTCGGTTCTCACCTTCGTGCTGATCTTCGGCGGCGTCGCCTACCTGAGCAGCCAGATGGGACAGTTGAACAGTCCGGGAGTACCGCTCTTGCCCGGCTTCGATCCGTCGGCTGCCGATCTGGCCGCAAAGCAGCTGGCAGAGCAGCGGACGGCGCTGCGTCGCGAGAAGGACCAGCTGATGCTCATGCGGCAGGCCACGGTCGTCCAGAACCAGATTCTCAGCGAAGCGCGCGATCGCCTGCTCGCGGTGGCCCGCGAAATCGAGTCCCGCCAGGGACTGCTGAGCGAAGACCGGGAGCGGTCGGCAGCCAAGCTCGCCAAGATGTACGAGAACATGAAACCCCAGGACGCCGCGCCCATTCTGGGGGCCCTGGAAATCGGTACGGTACTGGAGGTCATGACCAGGATGCGCGAACGCGAAGCGGCCCGGGTCCTGGTCCACATGCCGCCGGAACTCGCGGCGCAGATCACGACCGGCCTCAGCCTGGAAGGTGAGGGATGAACACGTTGCTGCCATTGTTGACCGGCGCCGACGGCGGCCGCAACGGCACCCAGCGCGCAGCGGGCGCCGCCCGGACCGATGCGGCCGCCGAGCGGCCCTTCATCGAGATACTGGAGAAGGGGCAGTCGCGCCGTACCGAAACACCGGAACAGACGCGCACCCGGGACGCCGCCGACGAGCGCCGGCGACCGGCCGGCCCAGCCAATTCCCCTGACGCTGGCCGGGAGACCGCCGCGGCGGTCCCGAGCACAACGCCGCCGGGTATCGTCGGCACACCGCCCCTGCTGGCCGGGTTGTCGACCGTTGGCGCCGCCGGGCTCCTGGTCGCCGGAACTTCGCCGGGCCAGGGGACCATCCCGCCGGACCTGACCCAGCAGATCATGACCCAGCTCCAGATTTTCGCGGCTGATATCGCCGACGGCTCGGGTCCGACGACCTTCACTCTGAAGCTCAACCCCGATCATCTCGGCTTCCTGCAGGTGGACTTCACGCCGCGCGGGAATCAGCTGAAGGTCGCCATGACCACCGCGAGCCCGGAGGCCGAAGCGATCCTCAAGGAAGACCTGAACCGGTTGACCGACGCCCTGCTGAACCGCGTCGGCCGCTTCCAGCAGGTCGAGGTCAAGGTCGATTTGAAAGCGGCCAACGCCGACGACTCCCCGGAACACAGGGACCGGGACCCCGGTGCGTCGCGTGACCGGAACAGCGGCAGCACGGAACAGGAACAGCAGTCACCGCGAGGGCAGGACCACGAATCCGATTCCATGGATTCCGCCATGCCCCGGAAGGAAGGATAGATCATGCCCGTCCAAGGTATCACCAACGGCTACGGTCCCGTGATCGGTCAGCCGGAGACGAGCGCGGCGGACATCAGCCGCATGGACTTCATGACGTTGCTGGTGGCCCAGATCCGCAACCAGGACCCCATGAGCCCCATGGACAATGCGGAGTTCACCTCCCAGCTGACCCAGTTCACCATGCTGGAGGAGATGGAGTCCATGAACCTGAAACTGGAGGACAACCTCCTGGTCGGCCAGACCATCAACAACACGGCCATGCTGGGCCTCGTGGGCAAGCAGGTGACCGTGGAGGGGAACCGGACCTGGGTCGACGCCGGCGAGGTGTCCGGCAACGCGGCCGCGAGCCGGGCCATGCCGTCATCGAGGCGAGGCGCGCCTCCGGGGTCGCCGCGGAAGGCATGTCGTGGCCACCTTCGAGGTGGAACCTCGGCAAGGGTCTGAACGATGTCCCTGGGACGGCCGGATGAACACCAGCGACCTTGTGCGGACGGGGTCTACGATCTGATATCCGTGACCCTGGAGGACGGCCCGGCAACTGCCGGTGGCCTTCACCGCCCTGATGACCGGACCGGTCGAAGGTCTCCGCTACGAGAACAATGCCGCTGTCGTCATGGTCGGCGGCCTCGAGTTCTTCGTTTCGGACATCTACAAAGTCAGTTGATCCCGCCGCCGATGGGCGGTTCATGATTCGGGAGGATCCCATGTTCAGGTCTCTTTATACCGGTGTTTCGGGTTTGGCCGCCAACATGACCAACCTTGATGTCATCGGCAACAACATCGCCAACAGCAACACGGTGCGGTTCAAGTCCGGCCGCGCCACGGCTACGAGATGCTGTCGCAGACGATCCTGAGCGCCAGCGACGTCCGATCAGCGGCGGGTTGGGGGCGCAACCCGATGCAGATCGGCCTGGACGACGGTCGGCAGCATCGACACGCTATTTCAACCGGGCGTTCTAGAGGACTGGCAAGCGGACCGATCTCGCTCTGCAGGGCTCGTGGTTTCGCATCCTCAGCGACGGTGTCGGCGTCTACCTGTCGCGCCGGAAGTCTTCGGGTTCGACAGCCGTAACACCTGTCGGCCTCCGGCGACGGGTCTGAAGCTGCAGGGTGTGATGGCCGATGCGACCGGCAACATCGGCACCGGCCAGATCAGCGATCTCATTATCGATCTGGACGCGAGCATCACCGTCGGCAGCGTCGAGCACGCGCGGCGGCCTGGCAATCTCGACGCGGCCAGCCACGGGCAGGGCACTATCGTCCGCACCGGGGCCTGCTGGCCGGCGCCGGGGGCACCGACATGCTGGCCGATCTGACCGGCCCCGGGGGATCGACGCCTGGGCACGGCGCCGGTGACCTCATCACCGTGACCGGCATGAGCACCGACGGCTTCGCCGGTCACCGACCGGATTTCGTGGTGGGGCGACCTCGGCCAGGACATCCTGACCGACCTCGATCGCGACTGGCTGAACGGATCCCCTAGTTCAACACGCCTTTCGCCATCGACTGTCGCCCTGGAGCCGAGCGGCTCCATCAGCTGGAAGGCTGACCAACGACCAGGGCCACGGACACCACTGCGGCCTGGGTCTGATCGCCTCCAACCGCGCGGACTTCGGCCAGAGCATTCCACTACGAACCGACCATTGGCTCGCCGGCACGGGTCCCTCGGCCTGCAGGGCGCGGACGATCGCCGACCCGCGAGGTCGATCTGCTGGTGGATGTCTACGACGGCAATGGTCTGGGCAGCTGCTGGCACTGAACGAGTTCACCAACCCGACGGCGTCACTGATGCGTCAGCATCGGCGGCGTCCGGTGAGCGGTACCCAGGCTGCACTCTGAGCATCCGGCACCACCATCATGGCGATCTGATGATCGACCTGCAGATACGCCTCGGGTGTCGTCCGAACCGGTGACCCTGAGCGAAGTCTCCGGCCGGCTGGTCGACCATGGGTGAACCGGTACCGAGAACGCTCTCGAGCAACATCAGACATCGAGCGAAACCGAGAACAGCGAGAAGAACCCCATCGCAGGCGCCTGCTCGGCTTCGCCCGAACAGGCAGGCGACCGATCCCCAGCCGGAGACTCTGGCCACCGGTTCAGCCGTTCCCTACGACTCCCTGGGCGTGGTCCACAATCGTCGAGTTCACCTAGACCTGCACGGACTGGGCACAACCAGTGGCACCTGGACGGCCGAGCTGGAGGGCACCGAGGAACTGGTCTCTGGCGGCTCCGGCAACGTGAGCTTCGATCAGATACGGCGAGGTCCTGTCACTTCGCGCATACGACGACGAGGCGGGCCGGTTGAGCTTCCGACCTTCCAGGCAGACCCGGGGGACGTGGCTGGGACATCACCCTCGCAGCTCGACTTGGGCCAGCCTGGGTGTGCTGAACGGCCTGACCCAGTACGCAGGCAAGGCGGTTCCCTCCAGTCCCAGGCCGACGGCTACGGCACGGGTCGCCTGAACGACTACAACATCGACCAGTCCGGGCGTGTATCGAGCTATCTCGACGACACCCTGCAGACGCTCGCCAATGGACGGATCGGGATCGCGCGGTTCAACAACGCCGGCAACCAGGTTGCAGCGCAGGAGGACAACACCTTCCATGAGCGGCAACTCGGGGACACTCGGGAGCACGGTTCGTCGGCGACGGTACCGGCACGTACATCCATCTCGCCGGCATGCTCGAAGGTCGGGCGTCGATCCGGCCCAGGAGTTCACCGATCTGGTGGTGGCCCAGCGGGCGTTCCAGGCCAACAGCCGGGTGATATCGACGGCAGACCAGGTTCTCGAGGAACTGGTCGCTATACGGTGACGAACGTGAAATCCCCGTAACTGGTACGCCGTCGTGAGGAGCTAAACGAGATGATCAAAGTAACCAAGCTCTCCAACGGGAACAAGCTGGTGCTCGGCGCCGACCTGGTCGAGTTCATCGAGAAGCACCCCGGACACGCTGATCAGCCTGACGACGGGCCGCAAGATCATGGTGCTCGAGGAGATGGACGAGGTGATCCGTCTGGCGGTGGCCTACCGTTCGCGGGCACGTATCTATCCCGTGCCGGCCGGCGGGACCGGTTCGGTGTTCGAGGGCTGAGGTTCCGAATCCTTGGGGCCGGCCCCGTGAACGGCCCCCGCATGATCAGTCAGGGAGCGGCGTAGTGGACATTGCAACCATCATCGGAATCGCAGCGGCGTTCGGCCTGGTGGGCTGGTCCATCCTGCTGGGCGGCAACGTCGGCGGGTTCGTCAACCTCCCGGCGGCGGCCATCGTCCTGGGGGGGACGGCCGGAGCGCTGCTGATCCATTTCCCGCTGCCGCGGATCATCGGGCTGGCCGGCATCATTCGCAAGACCTTCGAACGCTTCGCGGCGAGGTCGGCGGACTGATCATCGTCGGCGAGATGGTCAGCCATACCGAGCGTGCGCGGCGAGGTGGCCATGCTCTGGCTGGAAGACGACTCGGAAACCGAGCAGGCGTTTCATCACCGAGGACTCGCGGCCGTCGACGGCACCAAGTCCCCAACTGCTCGAGATCCTGCACAGGTGGACCTGCGCCAGATCGAAACCGTCATTTCGAGGGGCGCCGGGATCTACCGCACGTGGCCGCCGGTGGCACGGCGGCTTCGGCGTGATCGTGCCGCAGTCGATCGTCAGCGCGGCGTCCCTGGACCCGCCCAGATCGGCTCGGGCATGGCCCTGGCGCTGGTGACCACCGCCCGCGGCGCCGTCCTGGCCAACGCGCTTTTCCTGCCGCTGGCAGCAGCTCAAGACCCGTTCGAAGAGGAGATGAATGGCGCGGTGATGATCATCGACGGCATCTGTGGCGATCCTGACGGTGACTCGCTGCATCGTCGAAGAGAAGCTCAAAATCGTTTATGCAGTAGCCTGCGAAAGTCGTTCGGAGGAAGAAGACGAAAGCGTGACCGAAGTCGGCGGCGAAGCCCAGCCGGCGAAACGGCAGGAGGCCCGGCTTGCCCGAGCAGGCGAGCAGCGCTACCAGGGCGTACAGCGGCTGGCTGATGGCCGACCGCCAGCGCGCGACATGTTCGCGGTGCTGTTGCTGATCGTTCTTCTCGTCCCTCAGGGGATCGAGAAGTTCAAGCAGGCGGCCCAGTCCTCCAGGAGGCCTTCGAGTGCTGCCGCGGCGAATCCGTCATCGGAGTGAAATCCCGTATTGCTGGACGCGCCCCGAGTTCACGGGACTCAGGACTTCGAGCAGGGTGCGGGAGTCGAACAGCTGATTATCGAACAGGGACTCGACGGCAGTTGGTCGAGTCCGGACAACGGCGTCCTGTTCCATCGACGCCCCGTTCCTCTTCGCCGGCAAGGCGGAACTCCTGCGAGCGGGTCCTCGGCGACCTCACCGACTCTTCCGGAAGTTCCCCTCGCAGATCAGCATCGAGGTCATACCGACAGCGTGCCATCAATTCCACGGCCCGCTATCCCTCGAACTGGGAGCTGTCCGCGGCCCGAGCGGTGACCGTGGCACGATACTTTCAAGGTCTGGGGTTGCTGCCGGAGAGGATCGCGGCCACAGGTTACGGGGAATATCAGCTAACCATCGACGACAACGGCACCTCCCAGGGCGGGGAAAATAGAACGGGTGGAAATATTGCTGCAGATTTGACAAGAAGGACCTTCCCGGCGGAGAACTTGAGGATCACATCGACCCGGTATTCGGTGGGAAAGGATCCTGAGCGGATGCCGTGGACTGACGATAAAGGTCGTGACGGTACGGCCGGGCCAAACGACCTCGCCACACATGCGAGCAGGCGCAGGAACGGCGACCAGTTCGGACAAGGGGCTCTGGCATGGCCGAAAGCTTCAGAACCACAACCCCGGAGGACCGAACCGATCCCGGAAGGGCATGCCTCGAAAACAAGGCCGTCCTTCTGGGGGTCATCGTCGTAGTCCAGACCCTGGTGCTCATCGGCCTGACCCAGTACGTCATGTCCCCAAACTCGAGGACCGCGAAGGCTCCGCTGGCCGGTGATGGCTTAGCTGGAATGACCTCTGAAGTTCCCGAGCACGGCGTCATGGTTGGCCTGGATGACATCATCGTCACCCTGGCGGATTCCCAGCGTGCCCGCTATCCTCCGGATCAACGTCAATCTCGAGGGTCAGGGACAGGATCACCGCGGACCGTGAGATCAGGCTGCCCCAGATGCGGGACACCGTGATCATGGCCCTAACCGAAACCACGGTGGAGGACATCAGCCAGCCGGGCGGGAAGATGAACCTGCACGCGGAGGTTTTGCAGAGCGGCTCGACGAGAGCATCTACCGACGACAAGCTCATGAACGTCTACTTCTCGGACCTGGTGGTCCAGTAAAGGTGCGCGAACTGGGCTGGTGAATCCGGATAACCTGGAAAGCCGCCAGCACCACCACCGAGGACTGGGAGCTCGACGCCTACGCCATCGACGCCGCCGAGGATCTCGCCGGCGGCGTCGACACCCCCGGCCAGGTCGGTCTCGATATCGAGGACCTCGAACGCACATCGGACGATGTCGGAGCCGGTGGAGCCGCAGCAGTACGAGCTTCAACCAGCTCACAACATCTCGCGCCTTCGACCTCCAGGCGGTGCTGACCAACCTGTTCGCCAAGAACGGCACGATCGAATTCACCAGTCTGCTGCGCGGCCCCGGAATCAGCTACGACGTTCCCGGCATGGGCACCTACGCCGAGTTCCTCGACGATCACCGAGCTGACCGTCCCTCGTCACTGGCGCCTTCGAAGGACGCACTTGCTGATCCATCTGGGCCTGGGCCTGAGCTTCATCTTCGCCGGAAAACTGATGGGCGAGCTGTACGAGATGGTTCTGCGCGATTTCATGATCGAACGGGATCGTGGGCGATCCGCACATCGAACTGGAACTGTTCCCGGCGTTCCATATCGAAGCTGGTCGAGTACGGTCGACGCCTTTCGACCTGGAGAACAATCCCGATACCCTGTGCATCGCCGAAGGTGATCGGTGATCGTCCTCGGCTTCCGGGTCCGTCAGCCGGTCGAAGGCCCTGGGCTGGCAATGCCCCTGTCGGCTTTCGGCCCGGTGCGCGGACATCACCTAGTCCCGGCGGTGAACGGGCGCAGCGACGACGAGCTGTGACGACGTCGCGGATCTGGACACGATGAGAAGCAGCACACGCTCCACGGCCGCAATAGAGCTGTTTGGCCCGCCGGCGGTTTCGTCCGCCTCACCCAGTCTCTCGCTGATTGATCCCGTGGGGATGGTGTCCCATGTGTGCTTCGTTTCCGGCCGGACGATCATCTGGGGGGTATCCGGCAAGCGTCTTGTGTATATGCAGATAACGTTTTTCACCAGTCGTGCTGTAGGGTGAGTAGTTCTTTTCCTGAGGCGGTGCAAGATCCGGGAAGCGCCATGCGTTGGTTCTGCATTGGCAAACACTGCCCCCGCGGTTGTATGCCGGTCACCTCTTTGTAGGAAACGGGTGGAGTTGGGCGTCATACGGGAAGCTGTAGAACAGGTCGGCGAGCTTGGCAGGCACGTGGTCACGCTTGGTCATCCGTTGCCACTAAATGATGAACAAGGCCAGCGGTAAGGGCGTAGTTACTTCGGCGTTGTCCATTTCGCGGTCGTATATCCCAAGTGACCATGGCGGCTGCCGTGTCCACAGCTGCGTCCCGGTTGCTCTTGCTGGTAGTCGCTTGATTCCCCGATTTTCTCTGGGCACGCTAGTTCGATCACTTTGAGCACATCGCGGGTACACTCGAGGACCGACGAATCAGCGGTCACGGTGCATCCGGCGCGTTTGACCCCGAGCTTCACCATTCCCGTACCGTTATGTCCGCAAAAAATCCGCTTGGTGGCGGTCACGTTCCCAGGTGTCCAGCATTTTGAGCGCTCGTTCTCTGCGGTCCGGATTGTTGGACATGTAAAGTGCAAGAAATGTTGGTCCGCCGCCAACCCATCAGGTCAAACATATTATTTGGGGTATTGCACTTAGTATTGCCTGTTGTAGTAGCAAGATCTTTCCCGCCAATATTATTTGGTCGTCGTTTGTACTCTATAGGCTCCGCGGTGGCAAATGACATGTTTCGGTCGGCGTTGTTCGTTGCCCCCGTGCTCGTGCCCGTATTGGGCCAGCTTGGCGATGAACGCGAATGGTGACGGCGTACGGTTGTTGTAAACTCGTCCTCTCCTCCTTTAGGTGCGTAATCAGGTTCATCTGCGTCACCGGGTAAACTTGACCACGGCGCAAGCGCATCACGGGGATGCAAACAAATCCGCGGCTCCCAGGCAGGTCTCGGTGATGCCGCTGATGCCCAATCTCCGTATACGTCTGGATAATAATATAATATCTCCGCCGTTTTGGGTGGATCGTATGCATGATGGCTAGCGGGATGGCGAGGCGTTTGGGAGCGGCTCCGCCTTCACTATACCCCTTGTCCGCGCTGAGCCTGGGTACGTCGGCTATAACTATAGGACCATCGGCGTAACTGCTATGTGAGAAGGTAGGGGCAGTACGGCTGAGGAGAGACGATAAACCTGTTGCCGTTGTATAGCCTTGGTGCGATGGTATAACCGGCTATATCGAGCTCGAGCGGTAAGGTGATCTTGCCTCCTTGAAGATCTTTATCTGAGCGGAGATGGGCAGATAGCTTGGCTTCTGTTCCATCGGTGTCAATCGTGCATGTCACGGAAATACCTTCTGGTGAATTCGTGCCGTGTAACGGCTTTCGGCCATCCTGTTGGTGATGGGCCCTCTGGCCGGTGCTTTTTGCGGCAAACACCGGGTCGCAACTCCAGGTGGTATGCGTGTAAAACCGAGAATGGTTCTATCATTGTTGTTCATGTGATGTCCTCCATGTCAAAACGCGGGTATTCTGTCTGCCAATGCGCACTCCACCGGTGTCTCAAGCTCGAGTTCCCTTCCAAGTGTGATTGTGCCGCTCAAAACATGTGTTTTTATCGTTCTCGTAGTTCAGCATACAGCGGCTAAATTTCAGACGTTTCAATACCCAAACTGCTTTAAAGCGTGTGAAATATCTGTAAATGAGATAAGGAGTAATTGCGTTCTTCAGAACCGGGATGATCACTCCACTGGCAGTCACTTTGGTACGTTGTACTTGTCTTTATATTCGTACGCTGCGCACCGACCGCAGTTATCCAAAACCAATGGGCGCCTCCACGCAATTTTTCCGTTACGGTTACGGACTGCCCTGGCGCGCTGTCCAGCATTACGTTCGCCTGGAATGAAACGGACTGGACTGGTGCATCCAGATCCTCGGCATTCACGAACGGGAAAAGCCAGAAGCGGGCTTGTTGAAATCCCTCGTCCAGATAGGGCCCGCAGCCTTCCGGCAGCGGATGCGGATTGTGTGCTGGGCATATGGAACGCACCAGGAGGAGCGTGGTCGAAGTCATCATTGGCGTCGTACGCGGAAGCTCCATCATCACAACAAGTCGCTGAAGTCATTTCTTATTTTTAGGCCAATCCCCAAAAAGCCACTCGTCTACATCAAATGGCCGGTCCACAACTGCCTGGAGTGCGTACTTCCAGTTGGCGGATCTTGCCAAGCTTCAGCAGGATCTGAATGACGCTTGGTGGCAGCCAATGTCCAGTCAATCGCCAATACAACCTCCGGCAAGCTAATCATGCCACTCTATGTATCAGCGTTGGTGGACTAACAGCCATCCA
>CALOFL010000012.1:0-23205 GCA_942492615.1 Candidatus Krumholzibacteriia bacterium | reverse complement strand
TCAACGACGGCTCCGGCCATTATCCCATGGACGCCGTGGATGCGACCACTTCATGTTCATGTCAACCTGGACGGGGATCGCCATCCGGGTGGCCGCGCACCTGGGGTGAACTGCAGTTCGACCACCGTCGCCCCGGCGGCGGCAATCCCGGCATCCACGTCATGAGAGCGGATTTTCTGGCGCATCCGGGCCGTCCGCTGGCCGCTGCCGACAGCGTGGCCGGTCATGCGTCCCGAGCCGCGTCCGAGCCGGCGGCTCCCGGGTGGCCGCACACCGCGGGCCCGTGGCTGGGGCAGGATCCTCCCGGTCACCAGCCGGAACTATTCGCGCCGGGACTCGTCAGCACCGGCCTGAACGAACGGGACATCCTGTTCAGCGCCGACGGCCGGACCCTGTGGTACGGTGTCATGGCGCAGGGTCTGGTGACCATTCTGGAAACCCGCCTGGAGGCAGGCCGCTGGACCGAACCGGCCACGGTCCCCTTCCACACCGATCCCGCGTTCGCGTGTTTCGAACCCACGCTCTCGGCGGACGGCCGGACCGTGCTGATGCTTGCCAACCGTGCCGCTCCTGGTCAGGAACAGGGCACCGGCTGGGCGAACCAGAACATCCATCTGGCCCGTCTGGTCGACGGCCGCTGGAGCGAACCCGTGGTGCTGACGGGCCTGGTGACAACTGCGGCGCCGAGCAACTTCCCGGCGTCGACGGTACCCTACATTTTTCAGGCGAGGACGCGCAGGGGCATCCAGCGCGCTGGGCCGCCGAACCGGCCGAGACTGACTCGGTGAACCCACCAGGCTGGACGATCAGGCGAACGTCGGCGCCGACACTACAACGCCACCGTGGCGCTCGACGAGAGTTGGCTCACCTGCTGGGGGGAGACTGAGCAACGACAACATCGCCGACGACCACTTCAGCATCATTGTATCGATCGGGAGTGCGGCGGCGGGGCAAGGCCAAGGGTAAGAGGGACAAGCACAACGGACCGAATGACCCCTCGGTATGGGATTCGTTTCGGCGGAGAATGTATTTCTCGTTAGCCCCCACCGGACCCGCTCGAAGAATATTTTCCCGACGGCCGGTTGACCCGCCAGGGGTTGCTGGATCTGCACACCGGCCCCGGCGGTGGCAGCGCGGACATCTATTGGGTTGACGCCGGCGTTCTGGAGCAGTTCCGCTGACGGTTCAAGTACCTGTAATCAGAAATAGTTACTGGTTATTTGTGCATTTTGAGAACAATTCTCAACCGATTGTGTCTTTTCGTTTGGCGTCGATTTGTTATTATCAATCAAGACTGGTTAAAGCCCAGCGCCACTGATTTTGTCGTATGTTACGACAAAGGGGATGGGATCATGTCGTCGCCATTTTATCTGATTCTAGTCGTTCTAACCGCCTACCGCTACCCACAAAGCCCACCAACCCTTACCGCCGGGGTCGTGCCTTCTTCAACTGCTACCCCAGTCGCCGAGAACACGCATCCTCGACGACCTGCCCAGCAACGCTGGCCACTGCGGCGTCTGCCATTTCGATTTCGACGGCGGCGGGCCCCGCAATCCCTACGGCCTGTCCCTGGAAGTCCAGCTGGCCGGCGGCACCAACATCGATGTCGCGATCGCCAACGTCGAGAACGACGACGCCGAGAACGACGGCTTCAGCACCCTGGTCGAGGTCACCGACACCGTCAACTGGTCCAACACGCCGACCTTTCCGGGACTCAAGAGCAGCAACCTCGGCAGTCTGGTCAACGTCACGGTGACCGACATCTACGACCCCGGCAGCAGCGTCGACTTCGTGACCCCGGCGGGCGGCAGCGACAGCACACCGCCGGACGTGACCATTCTGTGGCCGACCGGTGGCGAATCGATTCCCGCGGGCACCCACAACACCGTTTCGTGGACGGCCACCGACGCCAGCGGCATCGCTTCGGTCGAGTTCTATCTGAGCGACGACGGCGGCACCACCTACAAGCCTCTGGCCAAGGGGCTGCCCAACACCGGTACCTTCGACCTGTTCTTCCCCAATCTGCCCGGGAGCAACAATCTCCTGCGGGTCGAAGCGTACGACAACGCCGGCAACGAGGGCCACGACGACAGCCCGTCCGCGTTCACGGTCACGCCCGTGACCTACGGCGTCGTGCCGACCACCCTGCGCGACTTCGACATGCCGGGCACCCAGCCCTTCGAAGCCGGCACTCTCGACGACCCGCCGGACCACCTGCGTCACCTGCCACGGCGGCTACGACACAGCCGTCGAGCCCTACCACAACTGGCAGGGCAGCATGATGGCCCAGGCCATGCGGGATCCCCTGTACCAGGCCACCCTGGTGATCGCCGAGCAGGTCGTGCCCTCGGTCGGGGACCTCTGCCTGCGCTGCCACACGCCGGGCGGCTGGCAGGAGGGTCGCTCCATCGACACGTCCGGCGGCATGCTGACCGCCAAGGACCGCCAGGGCATCCAGTGCGACTTCTGCCACCGCCTCGTGGACCCGGTACTACGTCGCGGGCGTCAGCCCGGCCCGTGACGAGGACATCCTCGCCGGTCCTCGACCCTGCCGCCCGGGCTACGGCCAACGGCCAGTTCGTCACCGATCCCGACCCGATCATGCGCGGCCCCTATGCCGACGCCCAGGCCAGCCACCAGTTCCTGGAGTCGGACTTCCACCGCAGCGCCGACCTGTGCGGCACCTGCCACGACGTGAGCAACCCGGCCTTCGTCCAAGGCGGCTCCCGGGCGACTACGTGCCGCAGGACCTTCGACGCGCCCCACCCCGACGGCGATCAGGCCGAACATGTACCCCGTGGAGCGCACCTTCAGCGAGTGGGAAGCCAGCGATTACGCCAACGGCGGCGTCTACGCCCCCAGTTCGCCGGCGACAAGCCCGACGGCATGGTCTCGACCTGCCAGGACTGCCACATGCGGGATGTGCAGGGCGCGGGCTGCAACGCGGGCGCTCCCGTGCGGGAAGATCTCGGCTGCACGACCTGACCGGCGGCAACACGTTCATGCCGGACATCCTCCCGACTTCTACCCGGCGAGGTGGACTCAGCCGCCCTGCAGGCGGGCAAGGCCTGCGCGCCCGCCATGCTGCAGCTGGCCGCCACCATGGATCTCGATGGTCGCCCCGGTGGAGCGGCCAGCGGCCGTCACGTGCGCATCACCAACGAGACCGGCCACAAGCTGCCGTCGGGCTACCCCGAGGGCCGGCGCGATCTGGCTCAACGTGAAGGCCTTCGACGCCGCGGACGTCATGGTCTACGAGTCGGGGCACTACGACGGCACCACGGGCGAACTGGGCCATGACGCCGACGCCAAGATCTACCACGTCGAACCCGGCATCTCGACGCGTCTGGCAGGGATCATCGCCATGCCGGCCGGGCCGTCGTTCTTCTTCCCGCTGAACGACACCATCTACGTGGACAACCGGATCCCGCCGCGCGGGTTCACCAACGCGGCATTCGAAGAGGCCCAGTCGCCCCCGGTGGGCTACAGTTACGCCGACGGCCAGTACTGGGACGACACGCAGTACGTGCTGCCGAGCACCGCCCGTCGGGTCGAGGTGGCCTACTACTACCAGACCACATCGAAGGAATACATCGAGTTCCTGCGGGACGAGAACACGACCAACACGCTGGGCCAGGAGCTCTACGATTCCTGGGCTGCCCACGGCCGCAGCACCCCGGTGCTGGTGGCCCAGCAGAACGCCCTGCTCGACGTCTCGGCCGCGCCCGACGAGCCGGACGTACCGCGGGTGACCACCCTGGCGCAGAACTATCCCAACCCCTTCAATCCGCAGACCTGGATCGAATTCTCCCTGCCCAATCAGGGTACGGTCTCGCTGCGGATTTACGACGAACGCGGCCGCCTGGTCCGTACCCTGGTCGACGGTCCGGTCGGTCAAGGGGAACACAAGGAACGCTGGGACGGCATGGACAACACCGGCCGCGGTGTGGCCTCGGGTGTCTACCATTACGTGCTGAAGACCGCCAACGGCAGTCTGCGTCAGAAAATGACGCTGATCCGCTGAGCGGACCCTGCCTGCAGCATGACCGCCGGCTCCCCCGGGAGCCGGCGGTTGCTTTATGCCGGCCGCCGCTTTACCACCCTGGGACGGCGTGCTAGCTTCACCCGGTCACGTTTGCATCAGCCACCCATGAGGTATTCCGTCCATGGTGCACCTGCACGCCCTCGATTGGGCCGTCATCACGATCTACGCCGTGTTCACCGTCGCCCTGGGACTGGCGTTCCGCAAGCGCGCCTCGTCGTCCACCGAGGAGTATTTCCTGTCCGGCCGGTCCCTGCCGTGGTGGGTCCTGGGCACCAGCATGGTCGCCACGACGTTCGCCGCCGACACACCGCTGGCGGTCACCGGTTTCATCCGCGACCACGGTATCTGGTACAACTGGTTCGGCTGGCACTATGTCATGAGTCAGATGCTGGCCGTGTTCCTGTTCTCACGGTTCTGGCGCCGGGCCGAGGTCGTGACCGACAACGAGCTGATCGAGAAGCGCTATTCGGGCAAACCGGCTGCCTTTCTGCGCGGATTCAAGGCGGGGTATTTCGCGATCCTCTACAATTTCATCGTGCTCGGTTGGGTGCTCAAGGGGATGGGCACGGTGGCCGAGTCGGTCCTGGGCATGGACCCCAAGCTGGCCGTTATCGGGGGGGCGGCGCTGGCCTTGAGTTACGCCCTGCTGGCCGGGTTCTGGGGCGTGGTGGTCACCGACGTGATCCAGTTCGGCCTGGCGATGATCGGCTCGATCACCGTGGCGGTCAAGGCGGTGCGCCACGTGGGCGGGGTGACCGAGCTCAAGGCGCGCCTGCTGGATTCGCCGCTGGTGAACGACAACACCCTGGCCTTCATTCCCGGCGGCGATCTGGGGCTGGAGTCGGACTTCTTCAAGTTCCTGGTGTTCGTCTCCCTGATGTGGTGGGCCAGCCACAACGCCGATGGCGGCGGGTACCTGATCCAGCGCATGGCCGCGGCCAAGAACGAGCGCCACGCCCGCGGCGCCACCTTGTGGTTCGTGGTCGCCAACAACGCCGTCCGCTACTGGCCCTGGATCATGACCGCGCTGGTGTCCCTGGTCATCTTCCCGACCATGCCCGCCGGCAAGGGAGAAGAAGCGGCCTACCCCCTGGTGATGCTCGAAGTTCTGGGCCCGGGGCTGCTCGGGCTGCTGCTGGTGTCCTTTTTTGCCGCGTTCATGTCGACCATCGACACGCATCTCAACTGGGGCGCCAGCTATCTGGTCAACGACATCTACCGCCGTTTCCTGCGGCCCGAGGCCACCGAGAAGGAAGCGGTCCTGACCGCCAAGGTGTGCGTCCTGCTGATGATGGTGTGCGCGGTGCTGGTGGCCTTCTGGTTGACGAGCATCGGCCGGGCCTGGCTGTTCGTCTGGGCGATGGGCGCCGGTATCGGACCGGTCCTGATCCTGCGGTGGTTCTGGTGGCGGATCAACGCCTGGAGCGAGATCGCCGCCCTGGCCAGTTCGGTGACGCTGGCGGTCGCCTTCGAGGTGACCGCCGCGGTGCAGAGCGGGTCGCAGTACGCGCTGTTCGGCACGCCGGTCAGGTTCGGCGAGATGGTCCTGCAGACCCACCACAAGGCCATGATCCTGGTGCCGGTGACCATTGCGGTCTGGCTGACGGTGACGCTGTTGACGCGCCCGGTGGACCCCGACCGCCTGGATGCGTTCTACCGCCTGGTCCGGCCCGGCGGCTTCTGGAGCCCGAGCGCCCGGCGCCAGCCGGACGTCCGGTGCGACGGCCTGGGCTGGTCCCGGCTGGGGGTCTGGGCCGCCGGCTGCGCCGGGGTCTACGGTTTCCTGTTCGGGCTGGGGAAACTGGTGCTGGGTGAACCGGCGGCCGCGGGGGCCCTGTTCCTGCTGGCGGTCCTCGGCGGTGCGGTCGTCGCCAGGGAGCTGCGGCAGACCTGAGGTCAGCTGTATTCTTCGGTGAAGCGGTAGCCGACACCCCAGACGGTGAGAATCAGGCGCGGCCGGTTGGGGTTGTCCTCGATCTTCTGGCGCAACCGGTTGACGTGGCTGTTGACCGTGTGCTCGAAGACCTCCGACTCCTCTCCCCAGACCAGGTCGAGCAGTTGGCGGCGGCTGAAGGTCTGACCCGGCTGGGAGGCCAACGTGTAGAGCAGGTCGTATTCTTTGACCGTCAGCGGGACGGGTTCGCCCTGGATGCGGACCGTCCGTTTGCCGTGGTCGAGTTTCATGGGTCCCAGATCGAAGATGCGGTCGCCGGAGGTGATCCGGGCCAGCTCCTCGGCGCGTTCGATCCGGCGGTAGAGGACCTTCACGCGCGCCGTCAGTTCCCGGATGCTGAAGGGTTTGGTGAGATAATCGTCGCAGCCGAGTTCGAGGCCGAGCACCTTATCGGACTCGTCGATGCGGCCGGTGAGCATCATGACCGGCGTGCGCGAGTCCGAAGTGCGCAGCTCACGGAGGACATCGATGCCGCTCATCGACGGCAGCATCCAGTCCAGAAGAACCAGGCCGTACTGGCCCGATTGGAAGGCGCGCAGGCCGGCCTCACCGTCCGCGGCGGCATCGACCTGGAACCCTTCGGCCGTCAGATGTTTGGTCAGCAGGTCGATGACCTCGCGGTTGTCCTCGATGACGAGGATCTTGCGCAGTGAACCACGTGGCATGCTCATGGTCCTGGTCGGCCTCCTTGAAGAATCCGCGGATATTGTTTCCCCATGCAAACAATACGTCTCTCTGGCTCTATCGTCCACACCCGCGTGCCGCTTCCGGAACGCAGTCCTACCTTTTCACTGGGAAAGACTGCGGTTGATCTGCATTCCTGCCGGAGTATAATGCCGGCTAAGAAATCCTTCGTTGACCCTGACGGGAGGTCTCATGAGTACCGCCACCCTGCAGTTGCCGCCGGTGGGACAGACCATTCTGAAGCTGGAATCGGTTTCGAAGTCCTACGGCGACGTCCGTGCCGCCCACGACGTCAACCTCGCCATCCCCCGGGGCAGCATCTACGGCTTCCTCGGGCCCAACGGAGCGGGCAAGACGACGACGATACGCAGCATCATGAACATCATCCTGCCCGACAGCGGCACGATTCTGCTGGCCGGTCGGCCCCTGGATCGCCACATGCGGGACCGGATCGGTTATCTGCCCGAGGAACGCGGTCTCTACCGCAAGATGAAATGCCTGGACCAGCTCGCCTACCTCGGCGAACTCAAGGGTGTGCCCCGGGCCACGTCCCGGAAGCGGGCGGCGGCCTGGCTCGACAAGCTCGGCCTCGGCGAGTGGAAGGAGCGCAAGGTGGACGCCCTGAGCAAGGGCATGCAGCAGAAGATCCAGTTCGCCGCGACGTTCATCTGCGAACCTGACCTGGTGATCCTCGACGAGGTGTTCAGCGGGCTGGACCCCCTGAACATCGAACTGCTGCGGGACATGATCCTCGAGGAGAAGACCAAGGGGACCACCATCGTGTTTTCGACCCACATGCTGGCCGAGGCGGAGAAGATCTGCGACGCCATCTGCCTGATCGAGGGCGGCGAGGTGATCCTCGACGGGACGATGGCCGCCGTCCGGGCCCAGTTCCCGCTCCAGTCGGTGCGGGTTGCCTGGGACGATGAAACGGAGCCGCCGGCCGACTTGCCCGGGGTGTTGCGCCGGGAGCACAACGAGGGGAGCTGGCGCCTGACCCTGGACGCCGGCACCGCCGCGCGGGATCTGCTGCCGGCCCTGACGGCGGCCGGCCCGTTGACCCTGTTCTCGGCCAACCGGCCCAGCCTGAGCGAGATCTTCCTCGAAGCGGTCGCCCGCCAGCGCCAGGAGGTGCGGTCATGAGCCGGATCCTGACGGTCATCCGCAAGGAATACCTCGAACGCGTCCGGTCCAAGAGTTTCGTGATCGGCACCCTGCTCGGGCCCGCGCTCATGTCGCTGGTGATCCTCCTGCCCGTCCTGCTGGCCGAAACCGGCGGCGACGACGCCCGCACCGTGGGGGTCGTCGACCCCAGCGGCAAGTACTTCGCGCCGCTCGAGACCGTCATGATCGACCAGGGCCGCGAGAACGTGGAGCTCATCCTGATCGGGTCCCCCGGGGGAGCTTCCGGCGAGGCGATCGAGGAACTGAAGGACGCCATCCTGGACGAGTCGGTCCACAGCGGCATCGTCATCGCGCCGGATTTTCTGGATTCGGGCAAGGCCACCTTCTACAACAAGTCGGTCAGTGCGATGGTGATGCGCGACGAGGTGCTGCGTCCGGCCCTGAACCGGGTCCTGCGCGAGGAACGGTTCGCCGCCGCCCAGGTGCCCGACACGCTGTTCGCCTACCTGGCGGCCCGCACCATCTGGTCGAGCATCGCCGTGACGACCGAGGGGGGCGAGGAGCAGCAGGACGAGGCGGTGTCCTACATCATGGCCTTCGTGCTGATCATGATCATCTACATGATGGTCATCATGTACGGCAGCCACACGTTGACCGCGGTGATCGAGGAAAAGGGCAGCCGCATGGTCGAGGTCCTGCTGGCGAGCATCTCGCCCGGCCACCTCATGCTGGGCAAGGTCCTGGGCATCGGGCTGGCGGGCTTGACGCAGTTCGGCATCTGGTCGGTCGCTTTCTTCATCCTGTCGCAGCGGGGCGTCGCGGTCGGGGACTTCAGCATGGATACGGCGTTCATGACGCCGATCATCCTGGTCGCCTTCATCATGTTCTTCCTGCTGGGGTTCTTCCTCTACGCCACGCTGTACGCGGGCATCGGGGCCATGTGCAACACCGTCCAGGACAGCCAGCAGTTCCACCTGCCGCTGATGAGCGGCCTGATCATCCCGATGATGATGCTCAGCCTGGTGTTGCGCTCGCCCGACTCGACCCTGTCGGTCGTGCTGAGCCTGGTGCCCCTGTTCTCGCCGGTGTTGATGTTCATGCGCGTCTGTGTGGAGACGCCGCCGCTGTGGCAGATCGGCTTGTCGTGGGTGCTGATGGCCGTTTCGATCTGGCTTGCCGCCCGGGCGGCGGGCAAGCTGTTCCGGATGGGGATCCTCATGTACGGGGCGGCGCCCACCTGGGGGACCCTGCTCAAGGCCCTGCGCAGCTGAGCGCAGCGGCGCGCGACCGGGCCCGGTGATGCCGGCATCCGGCCCGGTCGTGCGCCCCGGTCACTTCGTGACGATCTCCAGCCGGAAGCGATCATCGACTTCCAGCCGGTCCACCGTGTCCATCCCGTCGACGACTTCCCCGCAGATCGTGTAGCGGCCGTTCAGATGCGGCTGCTCGGACAGCGTGACGAAGAACTGGCAGCCGCCGGTGTCCTTGCCCGAATGGGCGATGCCGACCATGCCGCGACGGTACGGCGTGCGGCTCCATTCGCTGCGGATCGTGTATCCCGGTCCGCCCCAGCCGTGGCCCAGCGGGTCGCCGCCCTGCGCCACGAAATCGGGCACCACCCGGTGGAAGGTCAGCCCTTCGTAGAATCCGCTCTCGACCAGGTCGAGGATCATCGCGCAGGTGTTCGGGGCGATCTGGCCGTCCAGCTGGATCGTGAACGAGCCGCGCTCGGTCTCGCACCGGATCCGGGGGGCGTCGAACGGCAGCCGGACCGCCGGCTGCTCGGCGCTGCGCACGAAGGCGGGCACCGTGGCCTGGAGGCTGGCCGCCGTGGGTATCAGGTGGTCCGGTAGCAGGCCGGTGACCACGGCGACCGCGCGCCCTTCCCGCCGGATGCGGATGTCCGGTGCATCGAAGGCCTGACGGCAGATCCGGGCGGCCTCTTGGCGCAGGCTGTCGGGCGCCGTCCAGGCGCTCTGCTCCCGGTCCAGCATACCTTTCATCCCGGCCAGGACCCCCAGCTGCAGATCCGCAACGTAGGGCCCGTCGGCCCGCCGCCACAGCCGGATCAGGGCGGCCAGGGATCCGGGGGAGGGGAAGTCGCTCACCAGTTCGGCGCAGGTGGCGGCCACGACAAAATCCGCGTCATCCAGGCCGGCCGCCAGGTGACTTTCGATCCGGGCCAGGTCGCGCCCGCCGCCCGCCGCGTCCGGTCTTTCGCGCAGGACGTGCGCCAGGCCCCGGTATGCCGCGGCGCGCGTGGCGCCGCTGCAGCGGGCCGGTAGCTCGTCCTCCCCGAAGCCGGCCGGATAGACGATCTCCGCACAGTGCAGCAGGCGCCCGACCGGATCCGGATCGAACCGGCTGACGGCAGCCATCGCCGCGGCAAGCACCAGCGCGGATTTTTCCGTCGGGATCCGCTCGAGAATCGGTGCGATTCCGCCGGCGCCCCGCAGCGCCGCGTAGGCGCCGACGGCGGCCGCCCGGATCCCGGTATGGGGGCTGTCCAGATCCGCGAAGGCGGCCCGGGCCATGCGGATGCGCCAGACCGGCAGCAGACTCTCCTGGTCGGCGGCTTCCGCGGGCAGGGATCGGCCGACCACCACCTGGCCCATGGCGTCGAGGGCCGTGGCGGCGGCGTGCGGATCATCGCTGCCGGCGGTGCGGATGAGCAGGGCCGCCATGGGGCCCGGATCGTCCGGCGGGTCGGTGGCCTCGACGTTGAGGCCGCCCAGCCTGCCGAGGGCACGGCAGCCGGCGATATCGACCCGGCTGCGGTTCCGTCCACGGAAACGGTCGTGGCTGTCGAAGCCGTCGATGACCGCCTGCAGCGCCGCGCGCCTGTCAAGGCGGGCCAGGGCGCGGTAGGCATGGACGCGCACCTGGACGTGTTCGGCGCGGGCCAACGGCACGATCAAGGCGATGAGGCTGGAATCGGGGGACAGTTCGGCGCAGCGCAGGACACGCCACCGCACCTCGGTTTCCGGTCTGGTCAGGCCGCCCTGGATGGCCGGCAGCAGCTGCTCCGGCGGCACGTCGGCGGCCACGTTGCGCAGGCCGTCCCAGGCCAGCGCCGCTTCGGCGGCGTCCGCGGCGGCGGCGGCTTCCAGGAGGGCGGATCCGGGGTTGGCTACCTGACCGAGGGCCGCCAGCGCGGCCAGGCGCAGCGCCGGTCGCGGGTCACCGGCGGTCTTCTCGAGAACCGGCACCGCGGCCGGATCCTGCAGCAGACCCAGGCTCCAGACGGCTTCCTTGCGGATGGTCATGCTGGGATCGTCCAGGGCGGCGGTCAGGTCGGGCAGGATGTCATTGCGACCGATGAGACCGGCGGTCCGCACGGCCGCCAGGCGGACGTGGGCGTCCGGTCCGGCCAGCAAGGCCTGCAGCGAATCCTGGGGGGCCAGCCTCATGTCTTCCCAGCGGGCCAGCGCTTCCAGATTCTCGGCCCGCATGCCGGCATCCTCGGTGCAGCCGCCGCCGGCAATGGCAGCGGCCAGCAACAGCAGGCCGGTCGCCAGCGGGCGAAGGCAGGCGGGCAATCCGGCGAATCCTTGGCTCTGCAGCATGCAAGATCTCTTTCGTCCGTGCGGGATCAGCCGCGATGATGGGTTGGGCCTGAGACTAGCACCGCCGGTGCCGGCGGCCAATCCCCGGTTTTGACCCTCCGGTGCGGCGGTGCTAGTATGGGGCCGCCGCGACGAACAACCGCATTCCCGAATCGGGAGAGGGGTCAGCCGTGAGAATCGCCGTTCTGGGGGCCACCGGCCTGGTGGGCCGCACCATGCTCAACCTGCTGGAAGAAGCCACTTTCATCACTGGTGATCCCGTCCTGCTGAGCTCGGCGAACGGCGCCGGCACGAGAATGCCGTTCCGGGAACGGGAGCTGGAGTGCCACGAGGTGGCGGCCGAGCACTTCGCCGGGGTGGACATCGCCCTGTTCAGCGCCGGCGGCGGTCCCAGCCTGGAGTGGGCGCCGCTGGCCCGGGAGCAGGGCGTCTGGGTGGTGGACAATTCGTCCGCCTGGCGGATGGATGACACCGTGCCCCTGGTCGTGCCCGAGATCAACGGGAATCTGGTCTCCGCCCTCGAGCCCGGTCATGCCGGTGGGATCATCGCCAACCCGAATTGTTCGACCATCCAGGTGGCGCTGGCCGTCGCGCCGCTCCACGCGGTTTTCGGGGTGCGCGAGGCCCATGTCACCACCCTGCAGGCCGTGTCCGGCGGCGGGCAGGCGACCGTGGCCGCCCTCATGCACGAAGAGGCCGGTGAACCCGACACCTCGGGCGCGTTTCCGCGTCCGATCCACCGCAACGTCATTCCGGCCATCGGTACGCTCGGGGACGACGGCTCCTACGAGGAAGAGGTCAAGGTGGTGCGCGAGCTCCGCAAGATCCTGGGTCGGGGTGCGGACCTGGCCGTCTCGTGTACGGCGACCCGGGTACCGGTGGTCAACGGTCACAGCGCCGCCATCCGGCTCGTATGCGACCGGCCTTTCGTTGCCGCAACGGCGCAGGCCGCGCTGGCGGACTTTCCCGGCGTCGAGTCGGCCGCCGGACCGGGCGAGTACCTGACCCCCCTGGAGATCGACGGTTCCCGCTCCGTTCACGTGGGGCGCTTGCGGCCGGATCCCACCGATCCCTGCGCCTTGCTGTGCTGGGTGGTGGCGGACAATCTCCTGAAGGGCGCCGCCTGGAACGCGGTGCAGATCGCAGGCCTGCTGGCCGGGAAGAAGTCGGGTTGATCAACGGCTCCGCATTCGCCGCCGCGGGCCTGAGCCCGTCGCCTTTGAGCCGGCTGCATCCCGCGGTCCGGCTCGGCGGTCTGCTGCTCGGTCTGGTCACCTGCATGGTGGCGGGCCCGGTGCTGCTGGCGGCCATGCTCGTGGCCCTGATCGTCGCCATGCTGGGCACCGGCCTGGATGCCGGCCACCAGTGGCGGGCATTGCGGCCCTGGGCCGCGGTCGGCATTCTGGTCGTGCTGGTCCACACGTTCACCTCGACCTGGGCGGCGCCCCTGGGCCGGCCGTCGGCCGCGGGTTTCCTGGCGGGGCTGGGCGCCCTGGGCCGCGTGATCTGTTCGGTGGCCTGGCTGGGTCTGTATCTGCGGGTCACCCCGCTGGACGATCTGGTCGTGGGCGCCGGTTGGTGGCTGGGGCCCCTGCAGAAACTGGGCTTGCCGACCGCAGACCTGCCGCTGATGCTGGCAGTCGCCCTGGGTACCGCACCGGCGGTGCTGGGCGAGGGACGCCGGATCGAGGCGGTCGTGCGTCTGCGGCGCACCGGGCCTGCCGGAGCGGCGCCGCCTGCTCCGGGGCGTCTGCGCCGGTGGCGGCGGGATCTGACCGACCGCGCCCGCGTGGTGGTGCCTCTGCTCGAGTCCCTGGTGCGCCGGGCGGAGGCGTTGTCGCTTTCCCTGCGGCACCGGCGGCCGGATCCGGCCCTCGGCCGCAGGCCGGTCCCGGTCCTGCAGCTGGGGGCGTTGGTCCTGTGGCTGGCCTTTGTGATCTGGACGGTCGCGGCCGCCGGTCGACCGGTGGCCCCATGAGGCGCGGGCACCGCCTGCGTCTGGATATCGCCTACAACGGGCGCGAATTCCACGGCTGGCAGATCCAGCCGGAGGCGCGCACGGTCCAGGGCGAGCTGCGGGACTACCTGACGCGGCTGCTGGGCCGTCCGGTGACTCCGGTCGGGGCCGGCCGGACCGACGCCGGCGTGAACGCGCGCGGGCAGACGGCGCACCTGACGGTCGCGACGGATGACGAGGTGGAGCGCATCATGCGCGCCTTGCCGCGGATGATGCCCGACGACATCGATATCCGCGCGGTTCGCCGGGTATCGCACGATTTCAACGCGCGCTTCTCGGCGACGTCCCGCTCCTACAGCTATAACATCCTGTTGGTGCGGGACATCTTCCGGCCACTGTCCTGGCATGTGTTCCGTCCGCTTGACCGGGCGGTCCTGGATGCGGGTGCCGGCGCTTTCTGCGGGGCGCACGATTTCACCAGTTTCTGCAAGGCGTCCTCGTTGAAGGCGAACACCAACATTTGTGAAGTCAGCCATTGCGCCTTTGAATGGCGGGACGATTCAGCTATCTTTCGGGTTCACGCCAATCGCTTTCTGCACCACATGGTGCGCAACATGCTCGGCACCCTGATTGAAATCGGTGTCGGTGAGCGGGACAACGACATCCCTGATATCCTGGCCGCACGCAGCCGCAGCGCCGCCGGCAAGATGGCCCCGGCTGCCGGCCTTTTTCTCGAAGAAGTCACCTATCCGGAGGAACTGATGGATCCGGAATTCAACGCGACCGCGCCAGGCGAAGGAGACGAGCCATGAAGTTTTTCATCGACACCGCGAACCTCGAGGCCATCAAGGAAATCAAGGCCATGGGGATGTGTGACGGCGTCACGACCAACCCCAGTCTCATGGCCAAGGAAGGCAACACCGACACCGACAGCGTGCTCAAGGCCATCTGCGACGTCGTGC
Organism: Candidatus Krumholzibacteriia bacterium; assembly: GCA_942492615.1. GTDB lineage: Bacteria > Krumholzibacteriota > Krumholzibacteriia > LZORAL124-64-63 > LZORAL124-64-63 > CALOFL01. The sequence continues at coordinate 8,912 of CALOFL010000012.1, read as the reverse complement.
AGGGGCCGGTCAGCGGCGAGGTGACCGCCCTGGACGCCGCGGGCATGATCGCCGAGGGCAAGCATCTGGCGTCCCTGAGCGAACACATCGTCGTGAAGGTGCCGACCACTTACGAAGGTCTGAAGGCCACTGCCGCGCTGGCGGCTGAGGGCATCCGGGTCAACTGCACGCTGGTCTTCTCGGCCTCGCAGGCCCTGCTCGTGGCCAAGGCCGGAGCCGCCTATGTGTCGCCCTTCGTCGGCCGTCTGGACGACGTCAGCGAGGACGGCATGCAGCTGATCAGCGACATCGTCGATATCTACGCGAACTACGGTTACGAGACCGAGGTCCTCGTCGCCTCGGTCCGACACCCGCTGCACGTGGTCGATTCGGCCCTGCTGGGGGCGGATGTCGCCACGATTCCGCCCGAGGTGATCAAGAAGCTGGTCGCGCATCCGTTGACGGACAAGGGTCTGGCGGCCTTCATGGCGGACTGGGAAAAGCTGCAGGGCGGCAAGTAGATGTCAGCACGCAGCGCATGGGTCGGTGCGGTTCTGGGTCTGCTGGTCGGCGCCGCCCTCGGCGGCATCATCCTGGCGACCCGCGCGGATTCGCCCTGGCTGAGGCCCGCCGGCGAAGAAGCGGGCAACGTCGCCACGCAAGCGACCCCCCGGGTCGCCAACGCCGTCGATTCGCTGGCCGCGGACGGGGAGACCCCCGCCGCCGGGGAGACCCTGCAGCGGGAACGGTCCAACGCCATCGTCCTGGCCACCCGGCAGGTGGCGCCGGCTGTCGTCAGCATCAACGTGATCCAGCAGCAGTCGGTGCGGAATCCGAGCATCGAATTCTACGAGAACCTGGGTCTGATTCCCCACCGGGACTATTACCGCAACGTGGCGAGCATGGGTTCGGGCCTGATCGTGACCGAAGACGGCCTGATCGTCACGAATCAGCACGTGGTCGAGGGTGCGTTGCAGATCATCGTGACCCTGTCGGACGGGAGCCAGTATCAGGCGGTCCTGCTCGATGCGGTCGATCGCTACGACCTGGCGGTGCTCAAGATCGAAGCCCGCGGTCTGCCGGTCGCCCGCCTGGCGGACGAGGACGATCTGGTCATCGGCGAGTGGGCGATTGCCATCGGCTCGCCCTACGGCTACCTCCTGGCCGACACCCAGCCGACGGTCACCGTGGGCGTCATCAGCGCGCTGAACCGGGACATCAAGATGCAGCAGGACGAGCGCGCGTACCTGGGCATGATCCAGACCGACGCGGCCATCAACCCCGGCAACAGCGGCGGCCCGCTGGTCAACACCGCCGGCGAGGTCGTGGGCATCAACACCTTCATCTTCTCGGGGTCCGGCGGCAGCGTCGGGATCGGTTTTGCGGTGCCGGCCGCCCGGGTGGCCAAGGTCATCGAGGAGATCAATCTCTACGGGCGTTACCGCCAGGCATCCATGGGGCTGCAGCTGGTCAAGCTCGAACCCGAAATGTTCGGGAACTCCGAGGGGGTCGACCTGGTCGGGGCCCTGGTCTACGGGGTTCAGCCGGGTTCACCGGCGTGGAAGGCGGGGCTGCGCCCGTGGGACATCCTGCGCGAGGTCGCCGGGGTGAAGCTGGTCGATCTGGATACCGCCTACCGCCTGTTCTATGACGCGACGGTCGGCGATGTGGTCCCGTTTCTCGCCGAGCGAAACGGGACACCATGGACAAGTGAGATCCTGATGGAAGAAGCACAATAAAATAACAACTTACGCAAGGATGTTGAAGTGATGTCTGAAGAAGCAGGCGGCCGTCCGGGCCCCGCGGACCACCCTTCCTGGAGGAAGGTCCTGGTGACCGGCGGGGCCGGATTCACGGGGATCAATCTGATCCGGTACCTCCTGGAAAAAGGGGTGAGCGTGCGGTCCCTGGACCTGGCGGAGTTCACCTACACCGACTGCCGTGACCGCATCGAAGCGATTCAGGGGGACATCCGCGACCCGGGTGCCGTCGACCGGGCGATGGCGGACGTGGACCTGGTGATCCACGGCGCCATGGCGCTGCCGCTGTATCCGCACGACGACATCGTGACCACCGGGATCGACGGCACCCGGCTGCTGCTGGACACCGCCCGCAGGCACGGCGTCGGGCGCTTCGTCCACATCTCCTCGACCGCCGTCTATGGCATCCCGGATCATCACCCGTTGCTGGAGGACGACCAGCTGGACGGCGTCGGTCCCTACGGCCACGCCAAGGTCGAAGCCGAGAACGTGTGTCACGAGTTCCGGGAGCAGGGCATGGTCGTGCCGATCATCCGGCCCAAGAGCTTCATCGGTCCCGAGCGTCTGGGCGTGTTCGCCCTGCTGTACGACTGGGCCCAGGACGGTCGCGGCTTCCCCATGATCGGCAGCGGCAACAACCGTTACCAGCTGCTGGATATCGCGGACCTCTGCCAGGCCATCTGGCTGTGCAGCACCCTTCCCGACGACGTGGTGAACGACACCTTCAACATCGGGGCGGGCGAGTACACGACGATGAAGGAGGACTGGCAGGCCGTCCTCGACCACGCCGGCCACGGCAAGAAGGTCAAGGGTTTCCCGGCCGCGCCGGTGATCTGGACGCTGCGCCTGCTCGACAAACTGGGGGTTTCGCCCTTGTATAAATGGGTGTACGAGACAGCGAGCAAGGATTCGTTCGTTTCGATCGACAAGGCCCGGCGCATCATCGGATACGATCCGCAGTATTCGAACCAGGACGCCCTGGTGCGCAATTTCGAGTGGTATCTGGCGCACCAGGCCGAGTTCGCCGAAGCGTCGGGCGTGTCCCACCGCGTGCCCTGGAAGCAGGGCGCCCTGGGCTTGGCCAAGAAGTTCTTCTAGACGGGAGCAAGCCGTGATTGCAGTGACGGGCGCCGCCGGATTCATCGGCAGCAACATCGTGTGGCAGTTGAACCGCGCCGGCCGCGAGGATATCATCGTGGTCGACGTGCACGCCACCGCCGCCGGCAACGCGAACCTGGAACCCCTGCAGTACGAACGCTACCTGGACAAGGACGCCTTCCTGGCCTGGCTGGCCGCGGGCAACGCGGGCCGCCTGGAGACCCTTTACCACATGGGCGCCTGCAGCAGCACCACCGAAACCGACGCCGCGTACCTCGACGAGAACAACTTCGGGTACACGCGCAAGCTGTGCGAGCTGAGTCTCGCAGCGGGGGTGCGGTTCATCAACGCCAGCAGCGCGGCGACCTACGGCGACGGCGCGCAGGGGTATGACGACGACGAGGATCGCCTCGACGAGCTGAGGCCCCTGAATCTCTACGCCAAGTCCAAGCAGGATTTCGATCGGTGGGCGCGGGCCGCCGGGCTGCTCGACCGCATCGTGTGTCTGAAGTACTTCAACGTTTTCGGGCCCAACGAGTGGCACAAGGGCGACATGCGTTCGATGGTCTGCAAGGGCTACGAACAGATCCGCGACAAGGGCGTCGTGAAGCTGTTCGCCTCGGATCGCCCCGAGTATCCGGATGGGGGCCAGCAGCGCGACTTCGTCTACGTGAAGGACGCCGTCGACATGACCATCTGGTTCGCTGACCAGCCGCAGGCCAACGGTATCTTCAACATCGGCAGCGGCGAGGCCAAGGACTGGAACCGTCTGATCACCGCGATCTTCACCGCCCTCGGACGCGAACCCGCCATCGAGTACGTGCCCATGCCCGACCACCTCAAGGGCAAGTACCAGTACCATACCGAAGCGCGGATGACGAAGCTGGCGGCCGCGGGGTACGACCGGCCCCAGACCCTGCTCGAGGCTGCGGTCGCCGACTACGTGACCGGTCATCTGGTACCCGCAAAGCACCTCGGGTCATGAAGGACGCGGGGCTGTTCCCTCTGCCTTCGGCCGAACTCCTCGATGGTCTGGCCGCCATGCAGCGGTCCCTGGCGAAAGCCTATCCCCTCAAGACGAAACACCGCGCCGTCCTGCCCGGAGTCATCCGGCAGTTGTCCGATTATCTGACTGTCAACCGCGAGGACCTTCCCCGCGACTACATGTCGCGGCCCGATTTCCTCGGGGCCTACCTGAACTACTACCTGCCCTGGAACATCTACCGTCAGGGCCGTCTGTTGATGGGGCTCGATCTTTGTCTGCAGCCGGGAGCCCGCGTCGTCGATCTGGGGGCCGGCCCGCTGACCTTCCTGCAGGCGTTGTGGCTGTCGCGCCCGGGCCTGCGCGACCAGGACCTGGACTACCTGGCGGTCGACCGCTCCGAAACGGCCCTCAAGACCGGCCGCAAGCTGTTCGCGGCCATGGCCGCGGGTTCGCAGTGGCAGATCCGGACCGACAACCAGCCGGTGGGGCAGAACAGGTTCAAGCCGGCCGACCTGCTGGTGATGGCCAACTTCGTCAACGAACTCGACCGCGCTCCGCGTGCGGGCCGGGCGGTCGAGGGCGCCAGCAGGGAAGAGCAGCTCCTGGAACGGTGGGAGGTCCAGGTGGCGCCCGCGGGAGCCATACTCCTGATTGAACCCGGCGTGCGCGATGCCGGGCGTTTCCTTTCCCGTATTCGGGAAGCCGCCCTGGTCCGGGGATGGTCGATCCCTGCTCCATGCCCCCACAGCGGAGACTGCCCCATGCCGGGGCTGCGCAGCACCCCCTGGTGCCACTTCACGTTTCCGACCGGAGACACGCCTGCCTGGTTGTCACGGTTGAGTGACAAGGCGAAACTCCCCAAGGCGCGGGCCAGCCTCAGTTTCCTGCTCCTGGTCCGGGGTGAAGATCCGCCGGTGCGAATCCGGCCGGCCAAATCCCCGGGGCGGGGCGCCGGCGTGGTCCGGGTCATTTCCGAGGGATTCGATCTGCCGAACGGCAAGATCGGCCGGTATGGATGTGCGGAAAAGGGTCTGATTCTGCTGGAGAACCCACGCAGCGAGTGGGGTCCTGCGCCCGGATGCGAGGTCACGGTCGGCTGGCCGGAAAAGCCACGGAAGGACCGGAAATCAGGGGGGCTGATCGTTCCTCTTGGCCCGGGGCGAACCCGCTGACAGTGCAGATCGCGCCCACGCCTGCTGGACAACGGCTACTGGACCCTCCCGACGATCCTGACCGTTCGAGCATCTGAATGGATGGCTTCCGGGCCCGTTTGGCTTTATGGTTTTCGTCGGCCATCAGCCCGGGGTTCCTTGAATCCCGATCAACAGGCGGATCATTCCCGCCACTTCCATGGAGGAATCGATGAGCTCCAAGAAAACGATGCTTCTCTTTGTCCTGGTGACCATGCTGGTCCCGGCCCTGGCCTTGGCCGACGGGCCCATCAACCTCGCCCTCGTCCCCTCCGTCCAGATCGTGGGTGAGGATCAATCGGTGACCGCGTTCCGCTTGGGACTCTGGAGCAGGAATGCCAGCATGACAGGGCTGGACCTCGGGATTTTCGGACAGAATTCGGGTTCCTTCACCGGTGTCCAGTGGCTGGCTGGCGGCGTCGTGGACGGGGATTTCACGGGTTGGCAGAACAACTGGATCGCCAGCATCACGAACGGCAACATGCAGGGGCTGCAGGTCGGTGCCTACACCCACTCGGGTGGGGGCTCCTCGGGGGTCCAGCTGGGGCTCATCAACACCTCGGACGAATTCAGCGGCCTTCAGCTCGGATTGGTGAATATCACCGAGGTCATGCGCAGCGGTCTTCAGATCGGACTCATCAACGTCATCAAGAGCAAGGAGAAGCTGAAGCTCTTCCCGATCGTGAACTGGTCGTTCTGACCTGGCCTCGGGTGGGTTCGACTTCCGCTGCTAGGTCCGATTGTTGAAGATGCCCGCCACCCCGGCCACGACCAGCACTGCGCCGGCCAGGGTCCAGCCCGTGACCACCTCGCTGATGATGAGCCAGCCGAGAAAGACGGCGATCACCGGGTTGACGTAGGCGTAGGTCATCACGACCTGGTAGGGCAGCAGGCGCAGGGTGGCCATGTAGCTGGTGAAGGCGAACACCGATCCGAAGATCACGAGGTAGGCCCAGGCCGCCCAGGCCTCGGGCGTGGGGTGGGGCAGGGGCTCACCGCGGATGACGATGAAGACGAGAAAACCGATCCCGCCGAAGATCATCTGCCAGGCCGATACGACCCGCACGGTGAGGTCGGGCTTGCGGCGCTGGTACCAGATGGAGCCGATGGCCCAGAACAGCGGCGCCAGCAGCAGGGCGACAACGCCCATGACGTCGGCCCGGTTTCCCGACTGCAGCACCGGCCACGACAGCACGCCCACCCCGGCGAATCCCAGCAGGATCGAGCCGGTCATTTTCAACGTCGGCAGGCGGCGGTCGACGATCGCCGTGATCAGCTCGCCCCAGATGGGCATGGCTGCCACCAGCAGGGCGGCCAGTCCGGACGAGGCGCGCATCTCGGCCCACGTGACCAGGCCGTTGCCTCCGACCCACAGCAGGTTGCCGCTGCCGCACAGTAGGATGATCTCCGTGCGGGTCAGCCGGATCCGGTCCTTTTTCAGCCGCGCCCACGTCATGAGGATGACCGCGGCGACCATGACCCGCATCAGGGCCATGGTGAACGGCGGGAAACCGGCGCCCTCGCGGACGGCCACCCGGATGGCCAGGTAGGTGCTGCCCCATACCAGGTAGACCACCAGCAGGTGCAGAAGACCGCGACGGTCGAGACTGGTCCTGGTGCTGTTCTCGGTCATGGTGGGCACCGGTTCGGGTCGGGGTGACGGTGGCGGCGTGGGTCCAAGATACCCGGACCCGTCGCCGGCGCAATGAATTTGCGGCCGGGTGGACCCCACTTGACCACGGCGGCGCCCGCAGGTAGTTTTTGCCTTGCCGGACCCGACGCACTCTTGCTCACCTTTTTCGAAGGCACATGACCATGATCGAACGCTACGCGAGTCCCGAGATGACGGCCATCTGGTCCGATGAGAACCGCTTCCGCATCTGGCAGGAGGTCGAGACGGTGGTCTGCGAGGTGCGCGCCGACCGCGGCGAGATCCCCGCCGCGGCTGCCGCCGAGATTCGCGCCAAGGGCGGTTTCGACACCGCGCGGGTCCTGGAGATCGAACGGACGGTCCAGCACGATGTGATCGCGTTCTTGACCAGCATGGCCGAGCACGTCGGTCCCAGCAGCCGGTTCGTCCACCAGGGGATGACCAGCAGCGATCTACTCGACACGAGCTTCGCCCTGCAGATCCTCGAGGCCGGACGGATCCTGCGGGCGGCGCTGGTCGATCTGCTGGATGCCGTCGAAGCCAAGGCCCGGGAGCACCAGAACACGGTCATGATCGGCCGCAGTCACGGCATCCACGCCGAACCGACGACCTTCGGCCTGAAGCTCATGGTGTACTGGTCGGCCCTCAAGCGCGGCCTGGACCGCCTCGACTTCGTGCAGGAGGAAATCGGTTACGGACAGATCTCCGGGGCCGTCGGCACCATCGCCCACCTGGACCCCGCGGTGGAAGTGGAGTCCATGCAGCGCCTGGGATTGAAGGTCGACCAAGCCAGCACCCAGGTCGTCCAGCGCGACCGGCACGCCAGCTGGCTGTCGGCCGTGGCCGTGCTGGGAGCGACGCTCGAGCAGATGGCCGTCGAGATCCGCAACCTGCAGCGCACGGACGTTCACGAGGTGGAGGAGAGCTTCGGCAAGGGGCAGAAGGGCAGCAGCGCCATGCCCCACAAGAAGAACCCCATCGTCAGCGAGAAGCTGACCGGCATGGCGCGCCTGCTGCGCGGGTACGCCCACACCGCCCTGGAGAACGTGGCGCTGTGGCACGAACGGGACATCAGCCACAGCTCGGTCGAACGCATCATCTTTCCCGACGCCACCCACACGCTGCACCACATGCTGACCAAGATGACCTGGCTGATCCGCGGCCTGGTGGTCTACCCCGAGAACATGAAGCGCAACATGGAGAAGGTCCGGGGGATGTACTTCAGCCAGGCGGTCCTGCTGGCGCTGACCGACCGGGGCATCAGCCGCGAGGACGCCTACAGCTGGGTCCAGCGGTGTGCCATGCGGGTCTGGGACGAGGATGTTCCCCTGCGGGAGTCCCTGGGGCAAGACCAGGACATCATGGCGAACCTGGACAAGGATGTCCTGGATCAATGTTTTGATCTGGATCACCAACTGCGTAATATAGCAACCATTTACGAGCGCACTCTGGCCCAGAAGAACTGGTAGATTCAAATTCAATGTGACAGTTCGGTGACTATCTTGTTGACTCAGGCGCAGGTTCGGTTATAGATTTGTCAGGTTACGAAGCCGGTCGACCGCGGCCGGATTTCCAGAGAACCCCGCTAGGAGGATCCATGATGCGGAAGCTCATTTTGATGACGATCATCGCCCTGTCCGCCGCTTCCCTGGTCGCTTTCGCCAGTGAAATGCCCGAAAACATCACCCTCGACGCCTGCGCGGACACGAAAGCGGCCGTGGAATTCCCCCACACGGCCCACTTCGAACTCGCGGCCTGCGTCGATTGCCATCATACCTCCGAAGGTCTGACCGCCGAAACGGTCGCCGACATGGAAGTTGCTTCCTGCGCTTCGTGCCATCTCGATCCCGAAGAGGCGACGACGCCCAGCTGCAAGGAAAAGAGCCTGAAGAAGAATCCCTTCCACGTGCTGTGCGTCAGCTGCCACAAGGATGCCAAGAAGGAAAACGCCGACACCAAGGCTCCGACGAAGTGCAACGACTGCCATCCCAAGCCCGCGGGCTGATCAGGCTCCGGCCCTTATCGCCACAGTACTGCGCCCCGATCAATCGATCGGGGCGTTTCATTTGCCCGCTCACGCGATTGGGCACCATCGTCCTTTCCCCGCGCCGAGACAGATGTTAGATTGGATGCCTCGACGCCGGGATTCCAGGTCTTCCTTCCTATTCCTCAAGGATGAAACATGGTCAGCCGTGACGAGAGTTTCGTTCCCATCGCCGTCGGCAGTTACGACGACAAGGGCCTGAAGG
>CALOFL010000011.1:0-42666 GCA_942492615.1 Candidatus Krumholzibacteriia bacterium | reverse complement strand
CGTCGAAGGCCACGATGGAGCCCATCGAATGGGCGATCAGGCAGACACGGTCTCCCCGGTGCTTCTTCAGTGTCGCGACCAGCCGGTCGCGGATCGCCTCCCTGGCCGACTGCGCCGCATCTGCGGCCGCCGCCGCGACGGAGTAGTAGGCATCCAGATCCTTGAAATAGCGACGGATCAGCGTATCGGTGACCGACTGGTAGTTGATCGAGAAATCGTCGTTGAGCAGCAGGCGGCTGAACTTCTGCTCCAGGAAATCGACAATGCGTTTCTTGAGGCCGTTGGTTCGGGGCGGAACCGACCGCATGCTCGGAACATAGGGAGCCGCAACGTACAAAGGGCTGTCCTGGTCGGACACTTCGGGGTCCAGCGGGGTCGGATGGAGGATATCCGCCCAGTAGACCAGATGGAATTCGAGCGTCGCGAGGTCAGCGCCCCAGCGGGCGGCACCTTCACGCAGCGACTGACGCCACCAGGCCTCCAGGACATGTTCCGGGGGTTTGGGTCCGAGCCCGTGGATCCCGATGACGACATTCTTCATGTGCACCCCGCGTTGTCACCCGTGATAAACGACGGCAACGGCGGTTCCGCGACGTCCGCATCCTGCCCGTTGCGCCGGCCCACCATAACACCCCCGCGATCGGGGATCACCCTCCGTGTCTTTCCGGTTCCGGGGTCGACCGAAGCGGCGTCAATCCAGATCCAGCTTCACGGTGCCCTTGAGGATGTGGCTCTGGCACATGAGACGGCGCCCGGGCTCCAGCCCCATCGCCTGCTCGAGATCGTTGGGAGCCGAGAGATTGTTCAGGCCGGATATCACATTGGTGGCGCACTTGCCGCAGACGCCGCTGAGGCAGCCGAACAGCACCCCGAGCTCGGCCGTCGTTTCCATGGATCCGCCGGCGATGGCGTTTTTCTGCTTGGTGCGGGTCTTGATCGTGGGCATGGCGCCTCCCGGGACGAGTGTCGAAAGTTTCCTGACCGGCCCGCCAGACATGGTACCACCGAAATGCAACACCGCACCCCCGGCGTCCGTATGCGGCAACGTAGGATTTGTGCTATGCTCCGCGCCGCTGCAATCCAGCATGATGGTGCTGGGGATTCTCGCCTCGCGGTGAAACGGCCTGCGGCCGGTCACCGCTGATTGAACCAGGAGGGCTTCATCATGTTTTCTTGCCGGAATCTTCGTGTTCTGTTGATGGTCTCACTCTGCCTCATGATCGGCGGCGCCAGTACGGCGGCCCCGGAGGTCGTCGACAACGGCGCCGAACCCGCCGAGGGCCTGAAGGTCGTCGGCATGACCGAACTCTGGCGGGCCGGCGGCCCGGATGACGAGATCTTCTTCGGCACTCTCGGCGCCGTGCGCGCCGACGCCGACGGCAACATCTACATTCTCGACAGTCAGCTCTCCGAGATTCAAGTCTATGCCCCCGACGGTGAGTTTCTCCGCACCCTGGGCCGCGAGGGCGACGGCCCCGGCGAGATGCGCAACCCCGCCGACATGTTCATCAGCGCCGACGGCACGATCCACGCGGTGCAGACCATGCCCGGGCGCATCATCAAGATCACGCCGGACGGCCTGCCGGCCGGCGAGACCGCCTACAGCATGGGCCCGGACAATCCGGCCCAGTTCGGCGTGCTGATCGCCGCCCGCGCCGTCGAGGAGGACATGGTGCTGGCGGGCATCCGCATGGTCTTCAACGGCGGCGCCAACCAGCAGACCTATTTCCTGGCCCGATGCGACGGCGAAGGGAAGCAGAAGGCCGCCCTGCTCGAGAAGAAACACGAGGTCAACATGGCCGCGTTCGAGCTGGACGAACTGGCCATGGACTTCGTCTGGAGCCGGCTGGCCGTCGGCCCCGCAGGCAAGGTCTATGCCGGGCCCGAACGGAACGCCTATCTCATCAACGTCTACGGCGCCGACGGATCCGTGGAAAGAACCATCAGCCGCAAGTACGAAACCTCGCTACGGAACGACATGGAGAAGAAGATGGCCCGCCAGGTGATCGAAGCGGTGGGGGCCAACTACCCGCGGCCGCCGCAGAAAATCACGATCGAAGATACCGAACCGGTACTGACCAACCTGACGGTCACCGATGACGGCCGGATCTGGACCCAGACCAGCAACGGCAACCGGAGCGCTCCGGACGGCACCTGGGTCGTGCTGGATGTCTTTGCCGCCGACGGGAAGTTCATGCAGCAGGTCGCGCTGCGCGGCGAACACGACCCCGCGCGGGATGCCGTCAACATCATGCCCGACGGCCGGGTGGTCGTGGTGGTCGGGGCACTCGACGCGTGGCTGAACCAGCAAGGCGCCACGGGCAAGGAAGAAGACGTGCAGGAGGGCGCGCCGCTGGAGGTGATCTGCTACCAGCTCGACTGGTAGTTCGCGGGCCGACCTACTCTTCGACCCAGGTCCTGACGAAATCGATCTCCAGGGAGAACGCTCCCGGCTGCTTGTCCGCCAGCATGAAGCCCACCTGGTGGACGGCCGCCGGGTCGAGCGGACCCGCGTCGCGCGGCGTGCGCCCCCGGAAGGTGGGCTCGAACCGGGCGAAAGGCAGCCGCACGGTGGTCCACTCGTCCGCGCTGGTTTCGAAGAACGCCCGGTAGGCCACGCCGTCGAAGCGGTCATTGGTCCGCAGGCGCAGCTGATAGGTGCGACCGTCTCCCCGCACCCTGATTTCCAGGCCCGCCCAGGCCGAAAGATCACGGTGTCCGACCGCGGCCCGCACCGAGGCGAAACCGCCGTTGTTCTCCAGCGAGAGCACGCCGGCGAAGATGCCGGTCTCATGATCGGTCAGCCGCAGGCCGCTGCGCGAAACACCGCCCATCACCCCGTCGTTGACCACCGACCACTCGCTGCGGTCCCCGCTGCCGAAATCGATCAGATTGTGTGTCGTTTCCACGGTCCCTCCGACCACCAGGGCGGTTGCTCCCGGCAGGATTGCCACCAGTGACAGAATGAACAGGATGATGCGGGGTTTCATGATATCCTCTGGGTTCGTGTTTCCCAACAGTTTACACTAGGCATCGTCGGACCACCACCGGGTCGCAATCCGGTGCATGCGGTCCGAGGGGTTTTCATCGTATCATGTGGCGGCGCCGCTCATTCCCGTCTCGGACCCAGGGAGGCCTCATTGGATTCGCCCAAGGGACAGAAAAAGGATCAGGACTGGTTGGCCCTGCAGGACCGGGCGCTGGCGGTGGCCGCCGAAGGCATCACCATCGCGGACGCCCGGCTGCCGGACCGCCCCCTGATCTACGTCAACGACGGCTTCGAACGTCTGACCGGCTATTCCCGCGCAGAGGTGCTTGGCATCAACTGCAAGTTCCTCCAGGGCAAGGACGCCGACCAGGACACCATCCTGACCATGCGGCGGTCGCTGCAGGAGGGTCGGGACTGCACCGTCGAGATCCTCAACCGGCGCAAGGACGGCACGCCCTTCTGGAACCGCCTGTCCATCACCCCGGTGCGGGACGACAGTGGCGAGGTGACCCACTTCATCGGGATCCAGTCCGACGTCACGAAACGGCGGCAGGCTGAAGACCGCCTGCGGGAAATCAACGCGCAGATGCGGCGCGACCTCGAGGAGGCGGCGGTCATCCAGAAGGCCTGGCTGCCCGAAGCCCTGCCCCAGGTGCCCGGCTTCGATTTCGCCTGGCGGTTCCGGCCCTGTGACGAACTGGCCGGCGACGGCCTGAACGTCATGCGCCTGGACGAAAATCACGTGGGCCTGTACATCCTGGACGTGTGCGGCCACGGCGTGCCGGCGGCCCTGCTCTCGGCGTCCCTGTACCGCTGGCTTTCACCCCTGCCCGAGGATTCGGTGCTCTTCAACCCTTCCGCCGCAAGTCCGACCGGGTTCGTTATTGCCGAACCGGCCGCCGTCGCCACCACGCTCAATCGCCTCTACGCCGCCGGTCCGGAGACGGGTAAGTTCTTCACCATTCTGTACGGAATTCTCGACCTGCGCTCACGACGGTTCCGCTACGTGACCGCCGGCCACCCGCCGCCGGTGCTCATCAACGCCACCAGCGCCAAGACCTGTCCCCTGGCCCGCGGCCTGCCCATCGGCGTGTTGCCGGATTTCAAGTTCGGGGAGCGGACGATCCAGCTGGAACCCGGCGACCGCCTGCTGCTGTACACCGACGGCGCTTTCGAAGCCATCGACGAGAACGACCAGGAGATGGGTGAACGCCGGATGCTCGAGGGGCTGGTCGAACTCCATGGCCGGCCGGCCGGCGAGGCTCTGGCCGAGGCCCTCGGTCGGATCGAGGACTGGTGTCCCGACGAACAGCTCCAGGACGACGTGACGCTGCTGTCGGTGGATGTGCTGGCTGACCCGAACGGGGATCGAACGTAGCCGTGGAAATCCTGACCGTCACTGTCATCCTGTTCGTGGCGCTGGTCCTGTTGATCAGCGAGCGCCTGCCTTACGATCTGACGGCCATCGGCATCATGGTGGCCCTGATGGTCACCGGCGTGCTGGCGCCGCAGCAGGCCGTCGCGGGCTTCGCCAATCCTGCCCCCCTGACCGTCGGTGCGCTGTTCATCGTGACCAAGGGTCTGATCCGTACCGGGAGCCTGGTCTTCATCACCCGCATGATGGCCTCGCTCACCCAGGGCCGCCCCCGCCTCGTGCTGCTGACCAGCCTCGTCCTGGTGGGCCTGCTGTCCGCCTTCATCAACAACACGCCGGTCGTAGTGCTCATGCTCACGGTCATCCTGGCCCTGAGCGGACAGTTCAATTTTTCCCCGGCGCGCTTCCTGATGCCGATTTCGTTCATTTCCATCCTGGCCGGCACGACCACCCTCATCGGAACCTCGACCAACATCATCGTCAGCGACCTGGCCGCCGCGGCCGGGCTGGAGCCCCTGAGCATGTTCGAGCTGGCGAAGGTGGGCGTTCCGGTGGCCCTGATGGGCGGGGTGCTGTTGTTCCTGCTGTCGGGCCGCCTGCTGCCGCGAACCCATCCGCCCATCCTTCATCGCGACAGCGGCCCCAAGCACAAGTACATCGCCGAGCTGACGATCCCGACCGACAGCGCCCATGTCGGCGAGGATGCGCTCGACGCGCTGCGGCGCCACCATCCGGGCGTCGAGGTCCACGAGGTGCTGCGCCAAAACCGGATCTGCTATCCCGAAACGGACGACTGCACCCTCGCCGGCGGGGATATCGTCCTGGTCAGCGCGACGGCGGCCGAGCTCGTGGAGATCCTCAGCGGCACCGATGCGACCCTGCCGGTGATGACCGGCAAGGCCCTGCCCCTGCCCTACGAGGAGAACACCCAGATCATCGAGGCCATCGTCCCGCCGGAATCCCACCTGCTGGGCCGGCGCATCAAGGACACCTATCTGGGCCGCGACGACTCATTCCTGGTCGTCGGGGCCCAGCGCCGCCGTCTGCACTATACCGAAGGCAAGATGAGCCACTTGCGGCTCAATGTCGGTGACATCCTGCTGGTCCAGTGCAACGCCCGGCGCCTGGAGCGGCTCCGCGCCGAGTCCGACCTCCTTATCGTGGAGGACACCGTCCCGAACCTGACCAACCGGCGCAAGGCGCCGATCGCACTGGCGATCTTCGTCGCCATGGTCGTCGTCGCGGCCACCGGACTGGCCAGCATCCTGACGGCGGTCCTGGCCGCGGCCTTCCTGATGCTCGTCACCCGCTGCCTGAAGCTGCACGAGGCCTACGAGGCGGTGGATGTGCGGGTGCTGATGCTGATCATCGGAACCATCGCCCTGGGCGCGGCCATGACCGACAGCGGAGCCGCGGAGCTCTATGCGCGCGGCTTCTTGTCCCTGTTCCACGGGGCCGGCCCACATGCCGTGCTCGTGGCCCTGATCGTGCTGACCAGTATCCTCTCCCACCTGCTCTCGAACAACTCCACGGCCGTGCTGCTGGTGCCCATCGGCATCGCCACCGCCACGGCCCTGGACGTGGATCCCCGCCCCTTCATCGTCGGCATCTGTTTCGGGGCGTCCGCGTGTTTCGCCTCACCCATCGGCTACCAGACCAACCTGCTGGTCTACGGACCGGGCGGTTATCGTTTCACCGATTTTCTGCGGCTGGGGATGGTCCTGAACCTGGTGGTCTGGGTCACGGCCTCGTGGATGATTCCACGCTTCTGGTCGTTTTGACGGGACCGACGGTGACGGCCGGTTGGCGTGGCCGGTCTTGACGGGTTATGAATCCGGGCAGGCTCCGCTGCAGCCTAGGGACGGTAGAGGGCCTTGATCGTACCCCAGGCAACCTGGTCCGTGGCGGTGGTACCGCACTCGATGCTCGGCCCCTGCGGATCGGCGATCCCGCCGAACCAGATCACCGCGTAACCATTGCGGATGCCCACGCCCATCGCCGGCCAGGGATTGTACGACTGCCAGATCCCCGCGTTGAGGATGACATCGTTGTGGCCCGCACTGTTCTGCCAGCCGCTCAGCGCGCCGGCGGCGCTGGCGGTACCCGAAGTCCAGTAGGCGATCTCGAAGCCATTGCCGGTGTAGGCGTTGGCAGTGATCTCGCGCGGCTTGTCCCACATGCCGCTGGCGTTCGCATGGTCGGCCGTGTAGCACACCGGAGTCCAGAGCGCTCCGTCGGACCAGCTGTGAAGATTGCAGGCGCCGCCGTGCGGACTGTTGGCGTCCAGATCCCAGACGTGCCATTGCGCCACGGTGGTGAGGGAAACGGTCACCGGAACCGGAGCGAGCCCCTGGTTCGCGCGGTACTCGTTCACCAGCTGGCCCAGCAGGGCCTCCTCCGCGCTGAGGCAGTCGCCGGGAGTTTCCTGGGCCGCCGCCGGCGCGGCGCCGCCCAGCACCAGGGCCAGGCATGCGGTCAAAATGCCGGCCATGGGCCGTTTGCCGTGGCGCTGTCGATCTTTCATGGTCGCTCCAATGGGCCCATCGAGGGGTTCCCGCTGCCAGGGGTCACGAAATCGAAATTCCCACCAGAGGGAGCAATCCGTATGCCAGACCGCCTGTCTTTCCCACCCGCCCTGCTTCACGGCATGGATCCTGCTCAATTGTCGGCTTAGTGCGCCAAAAACCCGGATGTACCGGATTTTCAGCCAACGAAAGAAGCCGTCATGCCAGCTCAAAAGGCCGCCAAACCGCCGATTCCGCGCTGGGCGTGGATATTTGCCGCCGCCTGCTTCGTGATCCCGGTCTTTACCATCGGGGGTGCGATTCCGACCGCCATCGGGGCCTTTTCGGGCCTGGGCGTCATGGGGATCGCCCGGCAAACCCACCGCCCCCTACGCAGCAAGGTCATCTACTGCAGCGTGATCACGGGCTCGGCCTGGACGGTTTTTCTGGTGTTCCTGTTCGCGTTGACCGCGCTCCAGGCGAAGCACCCCAAACTGCGGCCTGCCCGGAATGTCGCGGCCTCCCGGAGCGCACAGGTCGAACCGGCGGCCAGATACTCCGGATCGGCCACCGTCCAGTCGGCTTCCTTGCCCGCGGCAGATGAAGAGGAAATGACGCCGGCAAAGCGCCGCAAGATCTACCGGATGGCCGTCAGCATGCGTTACCACATCGACTCCGCCAAGGAACAGAGGGCCAAGCTGCGCGCGAAGGGATTCGACGTGTCGAGCAGAGATGAGCAGATCGCCCGGCTGAAGGAGCGCGAGCAGGATCACTTCGATTTCGTGACCCGCTTCCACAAGATCGACCGGGACGAGCTCGCGGTGATCTTGGCCGAAGGCGACCGGAACAACTGGCCGACCCGGTAATCCGGGTTCCGGCCGCCGCCGATCAAACGCCGACCATCAGACGCCGATCGTCAGCCCCTTGTCCATCAGCAGCGGCTGGATGCCGTCCTTGTCGACCGACCGCATGTAGGCCTCGTCGGCCGTGATCTTATCCTCGCCGACCAGCTTGACGAGGGAATCGTTCAGCAGCATCATGCCTTCCTTCTTGCCCGTCTGGATGGCCGACGGAATCTGGAAGGTCTTGCCTTCGCGGATCAGGTTGCCGATGGCCCGCGTGTAGAGCATAACCTCGAGCGCCGCCACGCGGCCGCCGCCCTTCTTCTTGCAGAGGGTCTGCGAAATCACCCCGCGCATCGACTCGGAGAGCATCACCCGGATCTGACCCTGCTGGTCGGCCGGGAACTGGTCGATGATGCGGTCGATGGTACTGACGGCGGTGGTCGTGTGCAGCGTACCGAAGACCAGATGGCCGGTCTCGGCCGTTTCGATGGCGATGCTGATCGTCTCGAGATCCCGCATCTCCCCGATGAGCACGATATCCGGATCCTCGCGCAGCGCGGCCCGCAATGCCTGCCTGAATCCCTTCGTATGCACGTTCACTTCGCGCTGGTTGACCAGGCACTTGTGGTTCTGGTGCACGAACTCGATGGGGTCTTCGATGGTGATGATGTGATCGTCGCGGGTCTTGTTGATGTGGTCGATCAGGGCCGCCAGCGTGGTCGACTTGCCGGAGCCGGTGGGCCCGGTCACCAGGACCAGGCCCTTGGTGAGATTGCACAGCCGCAGCAGCTGGTCGGGCAGCCCGAGCTGCTTGGTCGAGAGGATTTCCACCGGGATCTGCCGGAACACGGCGCCGCAGCCCTTGCGATCGCGGAAGTAGTTGCAGCGGAATCGCGCCTGACCGGGGATCTCGTAGCCGAAGTCCGTGTCGCAGTTCTCCGCGTATTCGACGCGGTTGCGCTCGGGGATGATCGCCATCAGGACGGCATGCAGCTGCTCGTCCGTGAACGGCTCCTCCGGCAGGGCGACCATCTGGCCGTCCTTGCGCAGGAAAGGCGGCACCCCCGTGCACAGATGCAGATCGCTGGCGCCCTGGGTGACCATCGCGATGAGAAGTTCATTGATGCGGCCGGCGGGGGCCGCAGCCTGAGCCGCTGCGGTCGCCGGCGGCGGTACCGCGGGCGTCGGCACCGGCGCTGAAGGTGCGGCCGCCGGAGCCGCCGCTGAAGTCGGTATCGAGGCCGTCGGCGTGGTCGTCGGCGCGGCCGCCGGTGCGCCAGCGCCGACAGGAACCTTCGCCGGTGTGATCTGCAGGGAGAGCACCCCGTCGATCCGGGCCTTCCTGATCATGACCGGCGACGCCGCGCCCTGGTAGGAAAACGTCTCCGGAGCCTCGGCGGCGAGCGCGGCCGGCGGCAGGGCGAGCGCATCGGTCAGAAACGTGCCCAGGTCGGCCTCGGTGACCGCCGTCGATGATATCGCCTGGGCCTTGCCTTCGATCCTCATGACCGGCTGCTTGCCCGCCATGAGCACGAGGCCGTCGCTGCCGCGTTCCAGCATGCTGTCGATACATCTGCTGATGTAGTTCATTCTAGCCACGCATCCTTTTAAGCCAAAGGGACCAGGTGATTCAGGAGGTCGCGGTTGACGATCCAGGGTCCCTCGTCGGTTTCAAAAACGAAAAACGTCGGCCCCTGGTTGAGCAGATCCGCCAGCCGACGCCGGTGCGGCTCCATGTCCCCGGTGTAGGCGCGACCCTCGAGCGTGAATCCCGCAAAAGCCATTTTCGCCGACTCCCAGCACTCGGATTCCCTGCAGGGCATTTCCGGCCACCGGCCATCGTCGGCATCGGACGGACGCAGACCCACGATCCTGGACTTCTGGATCAGGACCACCGGCTCCTCCCCCGCCTGGGAAAACGGGATGAACGGCTTGCCGGGGTGGTTGAGGACGTCGAGCAGGGTCTCTTCGCCATAGTGGTTCTGGGCGCACTCGGCCAGGTAGAAACGGCCGCGGATTTCCTGCCAGTCGGCCATCAGGGCCAGGATCTCGGTCGACAGACCCTTGGCGATCTTCAATCTGCTGTTCATGGGTATCGCTCCGGTAGCGGCCGGCCGCGCAGCAATGCTGCGTCGGCATGGCCAAGCCCGTGACCTCAAACGTAAGACCACTATCGGCAACATTTTGTGGCTGCTGAGAACTGTTCTTGTTGAAATACGGGGTTCAAAATCAGCGGTTCAGCACGGATAGCAAGGCCCGGCGAACCAGAGGGAAGGCTGGCCCGGGAAGCCGGTTCCCGGGCCACAAGGCGAAGACCAGATCACTTCACCATGACCATCTTGCCGGTCTTTGATCCAGCCGCGGTCTGCAGGCGGAAGTAGTAGACCCCCGACCCCATATCGGCTCCGGAGGCGTCCCGGCCGTCCCAGCGCACGGCGTTGGTCCCGACCGCACCGATACCGTTCATCCCGGTCACGCGGCGTCCGGCAACATCGTAGACCACGATTTCGTAAGGGCCGGCTACCGGCAGCGCAAAGCGGATCTCGGTCATGGCATTGAAGGGGTTCGGCACGTTCGCCAGCAGTTCGAAACGCCGCTCGGCGACATCCGGGTCGTCGACCGCGGAGACGATACCGGCGTCCCAGTAGATATCGTCCAGGGCAAAGGAGCAGGCGGTGCCCTGCTCTTCGAGGATGACGAACGAATAGCTCAGCATGCGCAAGTCCATGGCGGTACCGCGGATGTCCGCGACCGGAATGGAAGCCTGCCCCCACTGACCGTCCCGCACCAGACCGTAGGTAGTCTGGAAAGCCGGGAAGGATACGTAGTACTGGTTGTTCCAGGCGTCGATGATACCGATTTTGAACGTCACGTTCGCCGGGATCTTGATCCGGAACTTGAGGTGTCCATCGCCGAAGTCGAACAGGTTCAGCGGCTGGATCGACATGATCCCGGCGCCGAACCAGCCTTTGCCCGTCGTCTGCCAGGACAGGGCGTTGTCACCTTCGAAAGGCGGGATGGCGCTGTCGGTCAGCGTCCCTTCCCACACGTAGATCTGCGACGTGACTTCGGCCTGCAGGCCGCCGTTGGTGGGGGTTTCATCGGTGTAGATGCCGAACTTGCCGCTCTGGGCCGTCGGCGGGCCGAGGTTGACCTCGCCCTGGCCGTTCCATTCGTACACGCGGATGTAATCGACGAACATCTCGGCCGGGTACGGCATGGAGACCGGGACCCCGCTGCCGGGATCACCCAGGTTGTACGCGTCGGTGAACGCGCCGCCGATCGCCAGGTTGGCGATCAGGTAGAACGGCTGCTGGAACTCGTCCGACTCGGCGTCGATGGCAAACGGCGTCTCGTAGAGGTCGTACTCGACGCCGCTGTCGATGACCGTGAACCGCAGGCTGGTGTCGTCCCAGTACAGCCGATAGGTCAGGAAACGTTCGATCAGCGGGGTCGCGTAGTTGTAGTAGGGGCGGCAGTAGACGTCCGTCGGATCATAGGAAATGCTGGCCGCTCCGGAAGGGTTGCCCGGGTTGATGGCGGCATCCGAATAGTAGATGGCATTGGCGCCGACCACCTGATTGACCGTCGCGTTGTTCAGTCCGTTGCCGCCGTTGTGGGTGTCGTGCAGATCCCGTCCGGACTGCCGGGCGCCCATCTCCATCATGTCCATCTCGCCGCAGCGGGGCCAGGCGTAGTTCGCCGTCCCCAGCAGCCACACCGCGGGCCAGCCGCCGACGGCGATGTCCGGGATCCGCACCCTGGCCTCGATCACGCCGTACTTGACCGACACCGTCGACTTCGTGACCAACTTGCCCGAGGTGTAGTTCAGGGGGTTGCCCCACTGGTCGGTGATTCCGGGTCCGCTTTCCTGCTTGGCGGTGATGCGCAGGGCGTTGTTCCCCGCTTCGCCGGGCACCGGCGCGATGTCCACGTTCTCTTCCTTGTAGAATTCCAGCTCGCCATTGCCCCAGCCCCAGCTGCCGTTGCCGGTCTGCTTGATCCAGTTGTCCAGATCGTTGAATTCTTCGGCCCAGATCAGGCTGCCGACCTGGGCGTGGGCGGCACTTGCGATCAGGACCAGGGCGACGAGTGGCAGGAGGAACTTTTTCACGGCAAAACCTTATTCCTTTGTGAATCTCAGGAGTTGGTCTGGTACACCCACCGCCCAGCGGGCGCAGAAGGCGGACAACGGTCAGTCCATTGTAATCTTTGTTCGGCTACCGAACAAGCCAAAATGATATCCAGGCCCCATTCCACAACCAGAGATCAACTCGAATCAGCTAGATCATGTGTTTTTCCCATGGTTTGTCGAAAAATACGGAAATGAAATAAATACATTGTTCGCAGACCGAACATAGTGTAGGATGGGCAATCTGACTTCCAGTCATGCTTCGCCCGACTGGACGAAGGAAAGACGGGGAGCTTTCCGGGAACGATTACAATTTTCGCACCAAGGAGAACAGAACGATGAAGAATTGCAAAAGCTTGCTACTGGCTTGCCTGGTGACCGTACTGGTCCTGCCTCTGGCGGTCGTCGGTGACGCCTCCGCCCAGAACCTGCTGACGAACCCCGGTTTCGAGACCGGCGACCTGACCGGCTGGAATGTCTTCGGCATCAGCGGTCTGTCCAACGTCGTGGTCCAGTCGGGCGACAATGGTCCCTCGGCGCCCGGCACGAACGTGGCGTTTCTGGAAAATAACGCCGAAGGCCTCGCCCTGACGCTCAAGCAGTCGACCCCCGCCGGCAGCGCGTCCGGTGCCGGGACGGCCACCTACTCGTTCGACCTTCTGCTGGGCGGCGCGGGTCTGGGCGGCGTGTTCTTCGTCGAGGTCTTCGCCGAGCAGGCCAACGGCGGCGTCATCGCCGGTTCCGGCGTCCTGGGCAACTACACCCCCGGCAACTGGACCAACTTCTCCGGTGCTTTTGCCGTGCCGGCGAACACGGACTTCCTGACGATCCAGCTCTCGGCCATCACCGGCGCCGTGGTCGGCGGTTTCTCGACCATGTACGCTGACAACGTGAGCCTCGAGTTCGAGGGCGTCGTGTCGACGGACGAGACGACCTGGGGCAACATGAAGGCCCTGTACCGGTAACGGCAGACAAGTTCTTCGTGATCAAGGCCGCTCTCCTACGGGAGGGCGGCCTTTAGCGTGCCCCCAGCATCCGCGGCCAGTTCACGACCAGGTTGACGTAGCGGGGCGAAGCGGCGATCCGGGTGTTGACCGTGATGAAGCGCTGGCCGTCCCGCGACACGTCCCAGTAGATGCTTTCCAGGACGGGGGCGGCGAACCCGAACAGGGTTTCCTGGCGGCCGATCGACATGCGGCCGTTCGCGACCGTCATCGGGACCGCCACGACGGACCCCAGTTCCTCCTGGAAGATCACTTCCTTGCCGTCGTTGACCCAGCGCGACCACGTCCCGGTCGTCGTCGACACCTGGGTGATCGGCGACATCGCCGGCCACGGCGCCACGTAGACCTGGTTCTGGCCGGACTCCCGCGAGGCGAACGTCACCCACTTCTCGTCCGGCGACAGCTGACACCGGACGTCGTTCTCGACGGTCGCCCGCAGCAGGCGCGGTTCAGTCTCGCCGCCCACGTCGGCGCTCCACAGATCCCAGGCCGTCCCCGCCGTGGCCACCGAATAGAAGATGGTTCGGCCGTCGGCCGACACGTCCCACAAGCGCATGTTCTCGCCGGTGCTGAAGATCTCGCGCGGCGGCTCGGGACTGCCGATCTCCTTGTAGTAGAAGGCCACGATGCCCTCGCGGTCGGACGCGAAGTACAGGCCGCGGCTGTCCCGGCTCCAGACCAGATCGGAGTCGTCGGCGGGATCGACGGTGAACCGGGTGGCGAAGTTCCGCGTCAGATCGACGACCCAGATATCCCAGGTGCCGGCCGACTCGGTGATGATGCCGACGGCGGCGCTGCGGCCGTCGGGCGACAGGGCCACCATGTCGTACCGCGCCAGCTCGCTGATCTGATCACCCTCCTTGCCGTCGCGCTCGCGCCAAGTCAGCGAAGCCTCCTCTCCGGCCTCCCCTTCCAGAAAAACCAGCTTGCCCTGTTGCGAGACCGAGAACACGCCTTTGGCCGCACCGGGCACGGTCATGACGTCTTCGACCAGGGGCGTCGGCGATCCCGACAGTTCGCCCAGCTCATGGTCGAAAGGCTGGGCCACCAGATCCCCGTGGCTGATGTAGACCAGATAGCCCGAGGCGTACTCGCCCATCAGCGGCGTCCGGATCACGACCTTCGTCGAGTCGCCGTCGAGGCTCGCGAACCTGATCTCCGATTCCTCGCGCCCGTTGCCGCGGGCAAAATAGAGGTAATGCCTCCCGTCGGGCAGGAACTGCGGGTGACGATGGGAATTGAATCCCTCGTCCGCTTCCAGGTCGGTGACGGGCCGCGCCTCGCCCCCGGTCGCCGGGCACAGGAAGATGAACGTGTTGTAGTCGGTGGTGAAGAGGATCTCGCCCATCTGGTTCCAGCTGCCGCCCTTGCCGTTGCTCGCGGTCGCCACCATCTGGGGCGGACCGCCGTCGACGGGGATCTTCAGCAAGCCCTCGCTCCTGACGTAATAAGCCAGCCAGAGGCCATCGGGGGACCAGAAGGGATACTGCGCGTCCCTGGTGTCGCTGAGCGCCACGGGGTACTTGTCGTCCAGGTCGCGAACGTACAGGCGGACCGAGTTGTCGGTCTGGGATATCCCGCTGTAGGCGATGCGGTTGCCGTCCGGCGAAATCTCGGGCAAGCCCGGGAACGAGCCGCTGATGTGGAAGTCGATTTCCTCGGGCGCCGGCACTGCCAGGTGCTGTGCGCCTTTCGGCCGCTTCTTCGCCCGCGCCCGGCCTGCAGCCAGCCGAGCGCGCCGCCAGGCTCACCGCCAGCAACGCCCACGGGACGACCCGGCCCAGCCGGCCCCCGGCCGCTCGTGTCCTGGGCGACGGCGATCGGCCCGGAGAACATGCCCGACTCGGCCGTCGGATCCTCCAGGCGGACCCGCGCCTCGCCGATGTCGCGCAGCCGCTGCCGCGGGTCCTTGGCCAGGCAGCGCCGCAGCACGCGGTCGACCTGGAAGGGCAGGCCAGCGGGCAGCTGGTCCCAGTCGGGGTCGGACTTGAGGATGCCCGCCAGGGTGTCGCTGGCCGTCTCGCCCACGAAGAGCTGCTTGCCGGTCAGCATCTCGAAGAGGACGACGCCGAAGGCCCAGATGTCGGCGCGCCGGTCGACCGACTTGCCGCGCGCCTGCTCGGGACTCATGTAGGCGGCGGTGCCGAGGATCACGCCCGCTTGTGTGCCGCCAGGGGTGGTGGTCGGCGCCGAGTGCGACAGGCTCGACGACGTGGTCCTCCGCTGCTCCACGCCTTGGCCAGGCCGAAGTCGAGCACCTTGACCCGGCCGTCGGGCGTGCGCTTGACGTTGGCGGGCTTCAGGTCGCGGTGGACGATGCCCTGCTCGTGCGCCGCCTCGAGCGCCTCGGCGATCTGCCGGGCGATTGTCGACGGCCTCGGCCACCGGCAGCGGCCCCTGCTTGATGACGTCCGCCAGGTCCTCGCCCTCGACCAGCTCCATGACCAGGAAGGTGGCTTCCGGGGTGGTCTCGAACCCGAAGATCGAGGCGATGTTGGGATGGTTCAGCGAGGCCAGCACCTTGGCCTCGCGCTCGAAGCGCGCCATACGGTCACGGTCGGCGGCGAACTCGGCGGGCAGGATCTTCAGCGCGACGTCCCGGGCCAGCTTGGTGTCCTGGGCGCGGTACACCTCGCGCCGGAATCCCGCCTTCGCCATCCGCTCATCTCGGCGACGCCGGTACAATCCGAATGGCTCACGCCCGACTCACCCCCCCCCGGGCCACGAAGAAAATCACCACCGAGAAGATGAACCCGCCGGTCCCCTGTATTTCCATGCCTTCGGACAGCCCGTAGTTGTAGACGGCCGTGATGACCATCGCCACGAACGACACCAGGAACACGGGTGCGGCCAGGCGTTTCCGCAACAGGAGCAGGATGCTGCCCAGGAGCGCCCCCCACACGGCGATGGCCCAGGTGGCCTCGGCCCAGACGGGGAAGCTGTAGAAATATTCGAGCTGCGCCGGCTCGAAATTGGCCATGTAGGCTTCGTTGCGGGTCTGGGTCATCAGGTAGTCGTAGGCCCCGATCAGGTTCCAGAGCAGGGTGACGACACCGATGATCCACAGATGGATGGGCGCTTTGACGGACTGCGACATGGGTTCCTCCCCGGGCTGACGTTCGGGTCCTGGGTCGATCCCGGTCAGCCTAGCAGAAATCCGCAAATCGCCAAAGTCCGGTCTGGGCCGGGGCCGACCACGCCACATTTATGAGGCCGCTCTGTCAAAAACAGGACTATATTGAGAAGATCAATCCATGATTCAGGAAGGGGGGCCTGAAATGTATTGTCACCACCGGAAGATCCTTATTGCCCGTTTTTCCATGCTTGCCCTGGTCGCCGCCGCAGGCTTTTTGTGGGTCCTGCCGGCTGGGAGCCAGACCTACGACTGGCAACAGAGCCAGGGACCGGCGGGAGGACCGGTCTGGGACCTCGCGGTCGCGCCCAACGGCGACGTCTACGCCGGCCTCTGGTTCAGCGGAGGTGTTTTTCATTCGTCAGACAACGGCGTGACCTGGCAGGACACCGGCTTGCAAACCACCACGGTTCCGGACCTGGTCGTCAACGGCACGGGGTCTGTTTTTGCTGCCGCTCTCGATGGCAAGATTTATCGTTTATTAAGCGGCGGCTCCGCCTGGGAAGCATCGGCCGCCGACCTCGTGGGCACCTACGGGTGCTTGGCCTATGACCCGGACCGGGACATCCTCTATGCCGCCCGATCGGAAAAGGTTTCGCGGTCGATCGACGGCGGCGAATCGTGGCAGCAGGTGAGCACGAACTTTCCCGCGGTGCAGACCCAGGCCCTGGCGGTCGTGCCCAACGGTGGGCCGCTCTTTGCCGGCACCGACCAGAACAAGGTGTTCCGCTCGGTCGACGGCGGCGTAACCTGGACGGCGTTCGCCGCCGGATTGTCGGTCAACGGGATCCATGATCTCCTGATCGTTCCGCCGAATGACATCTTCGCGGCCACCTACGGCGGAAAGATCTACAAGTCGGAATGGGACGGCACTTCCTGGACCAACTTGGCATGCAACGGTCTGGACGACGGTTTTTGCCAGGCGCTCGGCCTGGATGACGCCGGACGCCTGTGGGCCGCCACCGTCCAGTCCGGGACCTACGTCTCCAGCGACGGCGGCTTGAACTGGACGCCGGCCCGCGCGGGCATCGGCCTGCGGGACGTCATGGACCTGCTGTTCCTCAATGCCAACGAATTCCTGGCCGCCGGCAATGGCGGCGGGATCTTCCGTTCGAGTGACGCCGGTGCGACCTGGGCGCCGTCCAGCACGGGGATCAACCGCGCCCACATCAACGACCTGCAGTTCGGCGGCGGAGCAAATTACGCGGCCGTCAGCGAGAACGGGATCCACCGCACCGACGATGGCGGGGCCACCTGGTACCCCGTCAACGCAGGGATCGACGATCCCGATGTGTTGACCCTCGCCCGCCATCCCGACGGGACGCTGTTCGCCGGCACCTGGCGGACTCATGTCTACAAATCCGCCGACGGTGGCACGACGTGGTCGCGAACGGGAGCCACGCCGAGCATTCAACGGGCGGGAAGATTGGCGGTCCATCCCGTCACTGGTGACCTGTTCGTCGCCGGGATGTTTTCCGGCGGCGTCTGGCGCTCCAGCGACAAGGGCGATTCCTGGACCGATGTCAGTGGAAACCTGCCCTTCGGCGACATCCAGTTCCTCATGGTGGAGGATGACGGTGATCTCGTGGCCTGCGGCTATTACGACGGGATCTACCGATCCCAGGACGGTGGCGTTTCCTGGAACGCCTTGAACAACGGCCTGCCGAACACCAACGTCAGGCAAATGACCTCGCTGCCCGGAGGGACCATGTTCGCGGCCATCCCCTACCACGGTCTGTTCCGGTCACAGAACGACGGCGCAAGCTGGGAACTGGTCGACGCCAGCCTGAACGACTTGCGGATCCAGGCCGTCGCGGTCAACTCCTCGGGCTTCATCTTCGCCGGGTCGTCCAATTACGGCAAACTCTACCAGTCCTCGGACGGAGGCGACTCCTGGACCTGGGTGTCCGATCTCCTGCCGGGCGCCGCGATCACTGCCCTGGATTTTGATGCCGACGAAAGGCTCCTGGCCGGGACGAACACCATGGGCGTGATCTATAGCCAACAAACTACGCCGGTATACCTGCGGAATTTCACGGCCGAGAGATTGGTCGACGGGCAGGTAGAAGTGCGCTGGTTCGCTTTCATTGGCGGCACCGATGTGACCGCAGAAGTGTATCGGTCGACAGCTGACGGTCCGCGCGAAAAGCTGTCCAGGCAATCGTCGGACGAGGGCCCGACATTCACCTGTGTCGACACCGCGGCTCCTGCTGTCCGGTGCGACTACTGGCTGTGCATGACCGACCCGTTTGGCGTCAGCAGTTGGTATGGTCCCGTCAACGTGGACAAGACGCCGGTGGTTTCCCGAGGGCTCGTTATCGATGCGGTCTGGCCCAATCCCGCGTCCGGTTCGGCGACCATCCGTTTTTCGGTTCCGCCCCGCGAATCCGCAAGTCTGGAGATCTTCGACCTTCGCGGCCACCGGGTGCGGCGGTTGATGCAGGATGTCCGCGGGACCGGATTCCTGAAAGCGGCCTGGGATGCGCAGAATGACCAGGGCCGGCCCGTCGCCAGCGGGACCTATTTCCTGCGGTTGCGGGCGCAGAGCGGGGAGGTAACGCGCAAGATCGTGATCAGCGGACACAGGCGCTGACGGAAGGTTGCTGTAGAAACCCAACCCAATAGCAACTCACCTGCAAGCGGCTGTTGATAAATAACCTAGATTGTTCAAGGCCCCTGACTCGATGGTTTCTTGCGCCGATTGAGTGGCGGCCTGCTTATTGATTGCCTGCGCACTCGACGGTGTTCCATTTCCATAGTAGGGGGACCGTGAGCGAAGACGGCTATCCGGGGCCGCAGCAAATGACCGGTGAAGCAGGAAGAGTGGATTACCCACCGAACTTTCTTGCACAGCCGTGCGTCTTGATGACAATCCCCATAGGAGACCTATTTGGGGTTGTTTTCGCCAAACTGAAGGATACCAGTGACATGAAAGGCACCATAGCTCTCGTGATCATGCTGACGATCGCGACCGGACACATCGGGCCGGCCGCTGCCGACACCGCATTCGACCAGAAGATGAACCGGTTCGTCGTCAAGTCGCTCGAGGCCTTCGCGGTCGTGCCAGGCTTTGCGATCGGCGTGGTCAGGGGCGACTCGATCCTCTTTGTCGAGGGTTACGGACTTCGCGATGTGGAAAAGGGCCTCCCGGTCACGCCGGAGACGGGCTTCTATATCGCATCAGCCACCAAATCGTTCACCGGCATGACCGCGAGTGTCCTGGCAACCCAGGGCCGGCTTGATCTCGATGCACCGGTAAGCCGCTACCTTCCGGACCTCGAACTCCCGGAGCCGCTGGCGGCTGCCGACATCACCCTGCGCGCCATGCTGACCCACCGCACCGGCATCGACAACCGGCCGGTCCAGCGCCAGCTGGCTTTCGTCGACTCGCTCAGCAAGCCGGACTTTCTCGACCTGATGCTGACCCGGAGCAAGCCGATGCCGACCGACTTTATCTACAGCAATCTGGGCTACAACATTTTCGGTTACGTCATCCAGGAGGTCACCGGCGAAACGTGGCAGCAGGTGGTTGCCCGGACGGTGCTGCAACCGGTCGGCATGGAGCACGCCACGACTTCGATCGAGCTCGCGGCCCAGGGGAACTTCGCCTTTCCCTACACGCTCACCGGCGCGACCTACCGGCCGGAGAAGTACAAGAGCGACGCCACCATGCACCCGGCGGGCGGGATGGTGGCTTCGGCGTCCGATCTGGTGCGGTGGCTCATCGTCAATCTCAACGACGGAATGATCGATGGCCAAGCGGCGCTGGATCCGGACGCCGTCCGCGCCGCGCACGCCTCATATGCATCGACCGATCGCGAATACTACCGTTTCCGCCGAACAGGATACGGGCTGGGCTGGTACCACTCGGACTTCGAGGGAGAGCTCCTTATGCATCACTTCGGGGGGATCGACGGTTACCACGCCCACGTTTCCTTCATGCCCGAGCATGATATCGGTGTCGTGGCGCTCGTCAATACCGACGCCTACGGTGCGAGCACCCTCACGCATATGGCCGCGGCTTACGCTTACGAGACCCTGCTCGGACATCTTGATGTGGAACAGGAATATGCGGAGGAATTGGCCGATCGATCTGGACGGACGCGCGCCCAGAAGCACTACGAAGACAATCTGGCGGTAGCCATGGATATGCTCAAGGCCGGCGCGACTGCAGCGGGAACCGAGCTGCTGCTCGACGCGCTCGGCGAGGCCCACAAGGCCGGCGCCATCAGCAGCGGTGCGGTCAACAATCTGGGGTATTCCCTCGCGGCGGAGGAACAGGTCGAAACGGCCATCGCCGTGTTTCGTTTCAACGCCGAAGCGAACCCGCAAAATCCCAATGTCTACGACAGTCTGGGCGAAGCCTACGAAAAAATGGGCCAGCTCGCGCTGGCCCGCGAGAACTATGCCAAGGCGTACGAGATCGCCAAGGCCCACGCCGACCGCAATACCGAGCTGTTCAAGAAGAACCTGGACCGGGTAACGGCGATGGAACGCTGACAATCACAGGGGATCCGGATGGGATCCCCTGCCTGACCCTCGGTATCGGGGGCAGTGCTGGCGCCGGATTTCTCCGTTGAGGGTGGACGCGGTCAGCCATCGTTCGCTGGTGCCGCCCCAGCGGTCAGGGAACTTGCGCCAGCGTCGGCTGGTACACGGCGCCCGCGATCTGCTGGGCCAGCTCCATCACCAGGGCATCCATGGCCGTCTGCTCCTGCGCCTCCAGGACGAAGCGGTCGAACAAATCGACCTGGTTCCTGGCGAGATTGAGTTCGTCCGGATCCCCGTCGTAGACGCCGCGGGAGAACGGCGCCGAACCGCTGCCGGTAACGACCACGTCGGCGATCTGGTTGCCCACAGGATCGGCGATGACGACCCGCGCTTCCGCGTGGAAGCGCCGCTGACCGTCCTCACGAACGAAGGTCTGCCTTTGGCCGGCCCGGTCCGGCGCGGTCTGGTTTTTCGACCGCACGTCGAATTCGGTGGCCTCCATGTCGATGATCTGCAGATAGGCCGCATAGTCGGCGTCCGCAAGCCGCAGGATGAGAGCCAGCGCCCCGGGACGGTACTCTCCGTCCAGCAGGCCACCGTGGGCGATGAGATCGGCCGCGGTCAGGGGATTGTGCAGGTAGACGAACGCCGGCGGCTGGCGCCAGGGTCCATCTTGCAGCGTCGCTTCGAGCTGGGCGGCCAGCTGATGACGGCGCCCGCGTGCCCGGCGAACATCGTGGTCCTTGACCTGGACCGGCAAAACGATCAGCTCGACTTCCCCTTCCGCCAGGCAAAGCTCCATGTTTTCAGCGGCGTGGGCGGACTTGTCCAAGGGGCTCCATTCCAGTGCCTGCACTCTCTCGGCGATCGCGAAGGCCCGGCGCAGGTTTCCCCTGCCGTATTCATAGTCGCTCCACTGCACCAGCAAGGCGGATTCCTCGGCGAGCGTCTCGTTCCGCTGCTCGCGAGAGGGTTCGAATTCGTTGCGCGCGCGCTGGAAGGCGGCCAGACCGTTTTCCCAGCGCCCCTGTTCGCGGGCGGTAACACCGCTGGCGACCAGGGCGGTGAAGGCCTCGTCGAAAACATCGCTGCGGGTTGGATCATACCCGTCGGGTCGCTCGAGGCGGACGCCGACGGAGTTCGCACGGGCAGCGACGCCATCGGCGCGCCGGAAGTGGTCGGCGGCCCTGACGGGATCCCCACGGGTGAGCCAGGCTTCAGCCTCGGCAAAGTTCTCGGCGATGGCCAGGGCGCCGACGTCACGCAGGCGCATTCTGGCCTGGTCCATGTTCGGGTCTTTTTCGAGGGCCTGCACATAACGCACGACGGCGTTTTCGTACTGACCCTTCTGCTCCATTTCGATTCCCTGGCCAAGACGCTTGTCCGCCGAGGCGCAACCGGACCCGATGGCCACAACGAACAGAAGGACAAAAATGAGCTTGAAACGAGACATGACACACCCGTTGGTTGGAGAATTGACACCCTACCGCGCCCAACGGGATGCATATTTGGTGCCACCCGGCCGGGCCCGGTCCCGTGGCGAAAACGGCTGAATGGGGCCCCCAAACCCCTTACGGGTGCTCAAATACTGATCAGGGGAATTCCCCGGCCGAATCCCGAACCCTACTGGTCGTGCTGGAGCCGGAATGCAATGCTCCGGACCTCGCTCCAGGGCACATGGTCCGGCTCTGCCCCCTCGGTCACAAAGACGAGCACGCCCCCGTTTTCACGACCGGTATCCTGGTCCTCCCCCAGCTCCAGGATCTGGCCGTCGCTCAGGGTCACCCGACAGGTGTTATCCGGACCCGGCTCGATCCGCTGCAGGTTGTGGAAGGGGATGTCATATCTCAGCCCGTCGGCGTCGACGCCGTTGTAGAGATCCCAATGCCAGGCCTCGTCGAGGTCGAAGACCAGCCGGCCGGACAGCACCCCTCCGTCGGCAACGGCGACCTGGCCCTGCAGCGGCGCCGCGTTGGCGTAGGTGGTCCGGGCCGGTCCGCTGCCGTGCCCCTCGCTGAAGGTGAGGCTCGCGAAGCTCTTCCAGGGCACGGTGATCCGGCCCAGGCCCGCCACCTCGACCATGATGCCCCGGTTGTCGGAATTGACGTCATTGCCGCCGGAGAGGTTGCGCTCGGTGCCGTCTTTCAGGACAACAGCGGCGGAGTTGTCACGCGCCCGGGTGATCGTCCGGATATCCCCCATCGGGATCTCGACATCGTGCCGCCCCTCTTCGCCGTCCAGCACGTCAACGGTCGTGCACTCGGACTGATCCCACTGGATAAACCCCTCGTAGACGCCCTGCGTGGTCTGCAGCCGACCGTAAAGCCGTTCGGCATAGGGCGCCGTGCCGGGCGGCGCCTGCGAGAAGACGATTTCGCTCAGGTCGTTCCAGGAGATCTTCTCCGCTTCTTCCTCGCCGACATGGAGCATCAGGGTGGAGCCGGCGTCGCGGCCGAAGCCGCCGATCTGATGGCGGGCGCCGTCGGCGGTGACCGCGAAGTCATCCTTGCCGTCGTGGATCTCGATGCTGCGCAGATCACCGAAGCGGCTGACGAACATGCGCCAGCCCAGGGCCTCCTCGTCATCCTCGTGAATCGAATAGAGCAGGCGGTCCACCAGGCCGTGCGTGGCGAAGTACTCGGCGCGACGATCCTTGCGCAGCTGATCCAGATCGGCGTGTTCGCCCCAGACCAGGTGCCGGTATCCGCAATGGAACAGGTCGTCCCAGAAGGCTTCTTCGTCCCGCCAGCGCAGGAATCCGGTCTTGGATTCGCCGTCCGGCCAGGTGACCGTGGCGTGAATGAAACCGGCGTTGGGGTCGACGTTCGGCGCCGACGCCTGCGCTGAGGCGGCGGCCGGCAAGAGGACCAGAAGGATCGGAAGTAGGGCGGAGAAACGCAATGCCGTCATGGTATCCATTCCGTCGGTAGCTGTGGACGGAGTGCAATGGAAAGTAGTAACCGGCTCTAGGCCGACACCGCGCCTCGCGGCCGCCTCAGCCACCAGAGGACCCACAGCAGCACAAGAAAGACGATCGGGCGCAGGATGTCCATCCCTTCGCCGTTGGCAACGTGCGTATAGGCCGCCCCCAACATGATGGGCGTGAGCCCCATCACCGCCAGGCGTGTGGTTCTGGGAACCAGCAGGCCGATGCCGCCCAGCACCTCGCACGCGCCGACGAACACGGCAAACCACGGGGCGTAACCCCAGGCGGCGAACATCGGGCCGGCATCCTCGCCGAACTTGCCGGCACCGGCGGCCAGGAACATGGCGCCCAGGAGAACGGCAAGCACCCAGCTGATGATCAATGGACCCTTGGACATGGTGATCCTTTCAGAAAAAACGCACGAGCCCTAAGCTACGGACTGACAGGGATATTTGTTGCGAAGCGCGGCGCCCCGCTCAGGGCACAACATAGACGTAGATATCGAAATTCCCCCAGCGGTGGGCGTCATAGACGATCTTGTCGTTGGGCTGCTCAGCCACGAATATCGTCCGTCCGGGGGAGCCGTCCGACCGGTTGGCGCCAAAATCATCTTCATTTTGCAACCAATCCGGGGTATGTACGTCTGTATGTTGGTCGATCAACCGGAAAGCGAAAGGCAGAACGGAATCATGGGCAAGATCATCAATTTCGGCGAGACCGTCGACGGCTACGACATCCCCGTCCTGAACGAACGTGAGATCAGGGCGGCTTCGGGTATCTTGTTTGTCATCATGTTCATCGCGATCCTCGCCGCGATCCTCAAGAGTGATTTCCTGCTGCTCAAGTATGCCGTCACGATCTTCCTGACCGACATCCTGATCCGCGTCGTGATCAACCCCCGGTTCGCGCCGTCACTGATTGTCGGACGCCTGATCGTCCGCAACCAGACACCCGAATACGTCGGCGCCCAGCAGAAGAAGTTCGCCTGGATCATCGGTATCGTGCTGGCGACGATTATGTTCGCCCTGCAGGTCGTCGTGAATTCCTTCAGCCCCATCACGGGATTGATCTGCTTGATCTGTCTGGTCTTCCTGTTCTTCGAGACGTCGTTCGGCATCTGCATCGGCTGCAAGGTCTATGCGCTCATCTACAAGGAAAAGGCCCAGCACTGCCCGGGTGAGGTCTGCGACGTCAACGCCAAGCAGGACATCCAGAAGACCTCCGGGCTGCAGATCGCCATCGTCCTGGGATTTGTCGCCTACATAGCGCTGGTGGCCGTTCTGTTCCACGACAACTTCCAGGAACCGCCGTTCGACCTGCTGGGGATCACCGACTCCGTCCACCCCGAATGAGTTTCGCCGCAGGTGAAGATCGACCGGCGTGATGCCGCTGGTAGCCGGCGCGAACCAGCAGACCGGCAGGTCCCGCCCGGGGAGCATCGACAAAAAAATGAGCCAGAGCTCCCGACGTGAAATGGCCCTCGCCCAAGACCCATCCACCGGTCATCCCTGGCTCAAGAAGAATTTTTTGACGGTCGTACCCTGATCCCGATGTTCCCCCACCGGCATAACGGCCTCAGTCATCGCTATTTCGTAAAAAACTCTTGATGACTGGCTCCAATTATGATCAATATTATCTCAGCTTGCAATAGTGACAAATTAATCAATTTATACCTATGGTTATAGGCATTAATGGGTGCTTAAACGTCGACGTTTTCGTTTTCACGTCCCGGCGAACGATTTGCCGCCAGGAGGCTTTGGATGGACTTGGGTGGAACCGGCCAGTACCTGCTGGACCAGCTGGAAGTGGGGGTCTCCATCGTATCCTGGTGCCCTGAAGACCCGGAATCGATGGACTGGATACTGGTCAACGAAGGCCGGTGCCGTATAGCGGGCTTCACGCGCGAGGAAATCAAGGCGAACCCCCCGTTCGGCCAGGTGACCCGGGAAACAAGGGCGCAGATCAAAGTCATCAACAACGAGATCGCGAAACACGGCCAGTTCACCATCGAGTCGACCATGCTGCACAAGTCGAACAAGGCCGTGCCCGTGGTCATCCACATGAAGTTGATCGAGGTGAACGGCAGCGAAGCCCTCATGGTCGAGTTTCACGACATCACGTCATTCAAGGAAACCGAGGCCCGGCTGAAGCTGTCCCGCGAAAGCTCGGCCGAAATGCTGACCCTGATCGAAAAGGAAAAGCAGAGCATTTCCGAGAACTTCAAGAACAACCTGGTTCTGATCCTGTCCCCGCTGCTGGACCAGTTGCGGATCTCGGCCGACAGCCATCAGCAGGAAGTTCTCAAGATGATGGCCAGGAGAATCGAGTATGTCGGCCGCGAGATCGGCATCGTGGGCGGACTGGATGCGGCCGGCCTGAACCTGACCAAACGACAGATCCTGGTCTGCGAGATGATCAGGGACGGCATGACGAGCAAGGAAATCGCCAAGGTGCTGAACTGTTCACCGAGCACGGTCAACAACCACCGCAACGCCATCCGCCGGAAACTGAATCTTTCGGGAAAGTCGGCCAATCTGCAGGCATTCCTGAACGGTGCGGGTGAAGGCCGGGGAACCGCCAGATAAATATGATCCTGGATTTCGAAAAACACGGTCAAGGAGCGTCGGCATGAGGAAGCGAAATCGTTTGATGGCCTCTTTGGTTCCGGTCCTGCTGCTGGGAGCATGTGCAGCGCCGGAAGAGAAACTGCCGGCGCTGACCACCAGTGAGATCCTGCTCACCTCCGAAGAGGGCGCCAAGCAGGCCCCCCTGGAGAACGTGGCCTTCAAGTCGGGCCTGGCTGCGGGCACCGTGATCACGATCTACCCCGACAGCACCAAACAGACCATTGAAGGGATCGGGACGTCGTTCACGGAGTCGTCGGCGTTCGTGCTGGCGCACCTGGAACCGGAGCAGCGCCGGGACGTGATGGAGAAGATCTACGGCGAGACCGGCGCCAATTTCAGTCTGACCCGGACCCATATCGGGTCCTGCGATTTCTCCGTGGAGGGCAAGTACTCGTATGCCGACCGCCCGGATGACAAGGAACTGGCGTCCTTCACCATCGCGCCGGACTCCGCCGGCTTCGACCCGGCTGACTATCCCGGGGTCAAGGAGCCCGGTTACGACCTGCTGCCCATGATCCAGGAAGCGCTGGCGATCAAGCAGGCGCAGAGCGACCGGGAACTGAAGATCATCGCCTCGGCCTGGACGGCCCCTGCCTGGATGAAGGACATCGAAACCTGGTACATCCCGCAGTCCCCCGAGAACAACTGGCAGGGCACCGGCGGATCCCTGAAACCGCAGTACGAGGCGACCTACGCCGACTACCTCGTCAGGTACCTCGACGCCTATGCGGACGCAGGCGTCGAAGTCTGGGGTCTCACGCCGGTGAACGAACCGCACGGCAACGGCGGGCAGTGGGAGAGCATGGATCTTCTCGCCGGAATCGCAGAACGACTTCATCAAGAACCACCTGGGGCCTCGCCTGCGGGACAGCCGGCATGCGGACACCAAGCTGCTGATCTACGATCAGAACCGCGACGGTCTGGAGCACTGGACCGACGTGATCTTCGCCGATCCGCAGACCACGCCCTTTGTCTACGGGGCCGCCATCCACTGGTATGCCAGCACAGTCAAGGTCTTCGAGGAAGTCCTCGACCGGGTGCACGCCCGGTTTCCGGAATTCGCCATCATCCATACGGAGGGCTGTATCGATGGTTTGGGTCGGGATGCTCCCGGCGGCATCGAGGATCCCGTCGGATTCAAGGAATCAGGCTGGTTCAACAACGACACGTTCTGGTGGAACGCCAATGCCACCGATTGGGCCTACACCGCGAGCTGGGCCGGGGCGGCGGCCGCCGACCATCCCATCTATACGCCGGTTCATCGCTATGCGCGCAACATCATCGTGAGCCTGGATCACTGGGTCAGCGGCTGGGTGGACTGGAACATCGT
This sequence comes from Candidatus Krumholzibacteriia bacterium, assembly GCA_942492615.1. Lineage (GTDB taxonomy): Bacteria > Krumholzibacteriota > Krumholzibacteriia > LZORAL124-64-63 > LZORAL124-64-63 > CALOFL01. The sequence goes on along the minus strand of CALOFL010000011.1, from coordinate 15,310 downwards.
CCTGGACCGCGACGGCGGGCCCAACCACGTCAACAATTTCTGCGGCGCGCCCATCATGATCGATACCGCGACCCGGGAGATCTACTACACGCCCATCTACCATGTCCTGGCGCAGTTCAGCCGGACCATCCGGCCGGGTGACCGCGCCGTCTGGACGCGGCGGCAGCTGGACGGCCTGGACACCGATGCGTTGCACGCCTGCGCCACCATCAACGCGAACGGGCTGCTCAGCGTCCAGTTGTTGAACACGACAAAAGAAGCCCTTGTCTTCAACCTGCAGATCGCCGAACAGTTTGCCGAGATCACGCTTCCGGCGAACGCAGTCCAGACCGTGCGGGTTCAGATGTAGCGTCCGGGACATCCAGCATGCGGATTTTCCGGATTTGGAGTATCCTTCTCGGATTCCGCGCAGCCCCATTTCCGAATCATGAGATCATTCCAGCCCCGGAGAACCTATGCAGCCCGGCGACAAGTTGAACCACTATGAAGTCATCGAGAAGATCGGCGCCGGCGGCATGGGCGAGGTCTTCCGCGCCAAGGACACCACGCTGAGCCGCGATGTCGCCCTGAAGGTCCTGCCCCCCGAATTCGCCAGCGATCCCGACCGGCTGGCCCGGTTCCGCCGTGAGGCCAAGGTGCTCGCCCAGCTGCACCACCCCAACATCGCCTCGATCTTCGGGCTCGAAGAGACGCCCGAAGCCATCTTCCTGGTCATGGAACTGGTCGAGGGCGAGGACCTTTCCGAGGTCCTCAAGCCCGGTCCCCTGTCCGTCGACGACGCCATCAACGTCGCCACCCAGATCGCCGAGGGACTCGAGGAAGCGCACGAAAACGGCATCGTCCACCGCGACCTCAAACCCGCCAACGTCAAGCGCACGCCCGACGGCAAGGTCAAGATCCTCGACTTCGGTCTGGCCATGGCCATGGCCGGCAAGTCGACGGCCGAAGAGGAGAGCATCACCGGCATGGCCACGCTGACGGCCGCGGTGACCCAGGCCGGGATGGTTCTCGGCACCGCCGCCTACATGAGCCCCGAGCAGGCCCGCGGCCTGTCGGTGGACCGGCGCACCGACATCTGGGCCTTCGGCGTGATCCTCTACGAGATGCTGACCGGCCGCCGCCTGTTCGAAGGGGAAACCATCACCGACACGCTGGCCGGCATCCTCAAGACCGATCCCGACTGGAACCTGCTGCCGGACAACACGCCTTTCCAGGTCGAGCGCGTGATCCGGCGCTGCCTGACCCGGAACGCGCGTCAGCGGCTGCGCGACATCGGAGAGGCCCGCGTGCGGCTGGAGGAACCCGACGCCGAGTCGGGCACCTTCACCGGTGCGGTCCGGCCGATCGGGATCGATGCGCCCTCCCGGTTACGCTTCCTGCCCTGGGCCCTGTTGGCGGTCGCGGTGGCCGCGCTGGGGTACCTCTCCTTTGCCGGCTCGGGCGGTTCGGAACCGTCCACGCCCATCCAGCTGGCCATTCCGGCGCCCCCCGGCGTGGGTTTCCAGCTGAACACGTCGTTTCCCGGCCTGCCGGTGATCTCGCCCGACGGCCAGTACGTGGTCTTCGGGGGGCAGGACAAGGAAAAGGACTCGGTCTCGCTGTATCTGCGGTCCCTCGATTCGAACCAGGCGGTCGCCCTCGACGGGACCGATGACGCCCAGTACCCCTTCTGGTCGCCGGACAGCAAGTGGATCGCCTTCTTCGACCGCAACGAGGGTTTGAAGAAGATCCCGGTGAACGGCGGTCCCGATCAGACCATCTGCCAGGCTGAAAACGCCAAGGGCGGGTCGTGGAGCCCCGACGGCACCATCATCTTCGCTCCGAACTTCAACGCCCCCATCATGAAGGTCTCCGCCCTCGGCGGGGAACCCGTGCCGGTGACTGATCTGGAAGGCGACGAGGGCTTCGACTCCCATCGGCACCCCTGGTTCCTGCCCGACGGCCGCCGGTTCTTCTACATGGCCCGGTCGACGTCCGAAGGCGACAGCGAGGTGCGGATCGCCAGCACCGACGGTGACTCCTCCCGGGTTCTCATGAAGAACCGGGCCGGAGTCGAGTATTCCAACGGTCACCTGCTGTACATGCGCAAGCAGGTCCTCATGGCCCAGCCCTTCGACACCGGGAGCCTGAAGTTCACGGGCGACCCCGTGACGGTCGCGTCGGACATCCTGGTGGTCGGCGGAGCCGCCAAGGGCGTCTTCTCGTCCTCCGCCAGCGGATCCCTTGTCTATCTGCGCGGGCAGGACATCACGCTGTCCGCCAGCCTGGCCTGGGTCGATCGCAAAGGCACCGTCTTCGAGGATATCCAGGATCATGACCCCTTCAACACGGCGGTGCTGTCACCCGACGGGGATTTCATCGCCCTGACCGTATTCGAAGCCACCCGGACCAACCGGGACATCTGGATCTACGAGGTCGAGCGCAAATTCAAGTCCAGATTCACCAACGAGACCACGGATGAGCTCTATCCCCTGTGGTCCAAGGATGGTCGCTATCTCTACTTCGTTTCCGATCGGGAGGACCACTACAAGGTCTACCGCAAGGCGGTCAGCGGGATCGAGCCCGCCGAGATGATCCTGGATCCGGGCAAGAGCACCCGGATCTGGGACCTGTCGCCGGATGGCCGTTACCTGCTCTACACGATCAATGGCGAAGGAACCGCCGGCGACCTGTGGGTCGCCGACCTGACGGGGCAGGACGAACCCCGCCTGCTGCGCCGCACCCCCGCCGAGGACGGGGCCGCGCGCTTCTCGCCCGACGGTCGCTGGATTTCCTTCTGGTCCATGGAGACCGGACTGGGCCAGGTCTATCTGGCCCCCTGGCCCGGCATGGAATACACCCGGCGGGTCTCGACCACCGAAGGGGCCTGGCAGTTCTGGTCGGATGACAGCAGGGAACTCGTGTTCCAGGACAGCGATGGTTCGGTCTTTTCCTCCACCATCACGGCCGCAGACGGCGGCGTGAAGATCGGCGCCCCCGAGCCCCTGTTCTCCCACAACGGCATGCAGTACGACGGCCCCTTGATCGACATGACCGGCGACGCCCAGAATTTCCTGACGGTGATGACCATCGAAGCCATCCCTCCCGGCTTCGCGGACCTGGTCATCAACTGGCCGGCCCTGCTACCCGAGCGGTGACGACCGTCAGCGCCAGACGAGCGGATCGACGACAGCCATCCTCTCGGAGATCAGGTAGCTCCAGGTCGTGGCCGTTTCCTGCTGGATTTCACGGTAGAGTCCCCAGCGCACGGCGGCGGCCGCGGTCTCCTCGCCTCCCATGACTGCGGTCAGGAAATCCTGTGCTTTGGGCAGGTGCCACAAGGTCACCGGTTCGTCGACGGCCAGACCCGCCTCTGACTTGGCCAGTGCGACCGCTTCGTGCTGTCCACCGAGAGCGTCGACCAGCTTGACCGCCAATGCACGGCGCCCCGACCAGATGCGTCCCATGCACAGGCTGTCGATGTCGGCGGCCGCGATGCCGCGGTGCTGTGCCACGTCGTCCATCCAGTTCCGGAAATCGCGCCAGTGGTTGGCGGAAAACATCTCCCATTCCTCCGCGGTGTAGGGCCGGTTCGCGGTCCCCAGCAGCGCGTTCGGACCCTTGGTGACCGCGTCGTGGGTCACGCCGATCTTCTCGTTGAGTTCGCTCAGGTCGAATTTACCCGAGATCGACCCGATCGAACCGGTCACCGTCGCCGGGCCGGCCATGATCTTCGTCGCCCGGTAGGACACCGAGTAGCCGCCGCTCGCGGCAACGTCCACCATCGAGACGATCACCGGCTTGTTACGACTGACCTGCTGCACGGCGTGGCCGATCAGGTCGCTGGTCAGCGCGTCGCCACCGCCGCTGTCGACCCGCAGCACGATCGCCGCGACGTCCTCGTCCTGCTCCGCGCGCAGCAGCTCGTTCACGATGGTCTCATGTCCCATCATGATACCGAGCAACGGGTTGACGGCATTCCGGCGGCCGCCGATGTTACCCTGGGCGTGGACCACGGCGATCTTCTTGTCGCCTTTGAGGTCCAGATCCGCGGGTGATTCCTGGGCGTAGCGTTGGTGGGACACCACGCGCAGCCGGTCATCGTCCTCGAGTTTCAGCATATCCTCCAGTTCATCCCAGTAGAGGATGCGGTCGAACAGGCCCATATCGACGGCCTCAGCCGGCGTGAACAGCGCATGCTCCATCAGTTCGACAACCCGTGCCTCGTCGAGGCCGCGGTCCTCCTGCAGCGCCTTGCCCACGATTTCCCAGATGTCACCCAGCAGCAGCGAGCGGTTCTGCTTGGCTTCGGGTGACAGGTCGGTACGCGTCATCATCTGGGCGGCCGCCTTGTAGTGGCGGATGGCGTGCAGCTCCGGCTTGATGCCCAGCTTCTCCATCGCCTTCTTGACGTGGACGGACTCGCCGCCGATGCCCTGAAAATTCACGTAGGCGCTTCCCGGGCAGTAGAGTGAGTCGCAAACGGCAGCCAGGTAATAGGTCCGCGTATTCATGGCGTCGGCATAACCGTAGACCGGTTTGCCCGCAGCCTGGACCCGCTCGATGCCGCCGCGGATCTCCTGCATCTTGGCCGGCCCGAGGTTGTTGCTCGAGGACAGCTGCAGCAGCACGCCGTCGATCCGCTCGTCGACCACCGCCTTGTCCAGGTTTTCCAGGATCTTCTGCAGCGTCAGCGCGTCACCACCGGTTACCTGGCTCAACACGTCGCCGGGCGGATCGTACTCGAGCACATCGCCGTAGATATCGATGTGCAGCCAGCTGTGATCCTCGATCTTGCTCTTCTTGTCGAACTTCATGGCCGCTGCTCCCACGATGACCAGCAGCAGGACCACCAGGGCCAGGAAGGACGCGGCAAACGAACGCAGAAATCCAGTCACGGGACACCTCCGGAAGATCGTAAAAAACACCGGTACACCGGATATAGACGTCGCTACGCGCCCAGGGTTTCAGATCGCGGCGCCGCGTGCAATATGAAATCGGAAGGATGAGCAGAGGATGCAGGCAATCCAAGCAGTCGGTTGAGTTTCGCATGCGACCGGCGACCGCCCACCCGGAGATGCGACTCCCCGGGTGGGCCGTTCCGTCGTCTGGCGAAGCGGCGCAACCGCGCTCAGATGACCGGAATCTCCTTCGCCGTGTAGGTGAGGGTCAACCCGCAGCCGCCGTCGCCGATGGTCAGGGTATGGTCGTAGTCCAGCTGGCCGCCGGTCTTGTTCACGTCCTGGGCGTAACCCACGTAGTCGTCATCGTTGGCGATACCGTCCCTTTCGGTGGCCTTGAAGCCCACGTAGTAGTTCTTGCCCGTTAGCACCTGGAAATTCTCCATGCGGTCCAGGGTGTAGGTCTGCCCGCCGCGTTTGGTGAAGGAGCCCTTGATTTCCTCTTCCAGGACGTACGTGTCGTTGGGGTCACGCGCCCAGATCTCGATCGTGTAGTCGAACTCACCCGGGTTGGCATCTCCGATCAAAGGGTCGCGGTCGCAATCCCCGTCGATCTTGATCTTGTCGAGATCGATCTGGATCTCGTAGAGGATCGGTTCCCTGGGCGGATCGTTCTGGGCCGGAGCGACCGGGTTGTCGTCCGCACTGCAGGCGCCCAGCAACGACGCCAGCGCCAGCAGGAGGGTGACTGCGAGCAGTTTCTTCAGTTTCCGGTGGGGTTTACGGAAAGTTGTCATCTTGAGGTCTCCTGGTTCGAGGGTCGGTCCGGGATACCGGTCCAATTGTCTTCATACCAGGACGCGCAACAACGCGACAAATGTGATCATCGAATTTTCATGAGCGGCCATCCGTGCCATGGTGTTCCTACCCCCGGAACCGACCGCCAACCGTTAGAGATAATGTGTTATCATGATGGTCGTTGCATACGACCCCAACGTGCGAACCCGAAGGAACCCTGAGATGTCCGCTTGGAACACCCCTTTGCTGGGCTTGGTCATCGCGGCCGCCACCGTCGTCACACCGTGTTCCGCCACCATCCGGAACGTTCCGGCCGACCATCCCGACATCGCCTCCGCCTTGGCCACCGCCGTGCCCGGCGACGAGGTCGTCATCGCCCCCGGCACCTACCTCGAACATGATCTGATCCTGCCGTCCGGCGTGGTGCTGCGCGGGGCGACAGGAGATCCGGCCGACGTCGTCATCGACAGCGGGCAGGCCGGGCGCTGCATCTACGGCGCCGGCCTTGACGCCGCAACTCGGATCGAGGCGTTGACCCTTGCGAACGGATTGCCCGCCTGGGGTTCCACGCCGCACAATTCCTGGGGAGGCGGTCTGATGGTGGACGGCGGGGCGCTGACGGTGGCGAACTGCGTCTTTGCCGGCAACGAGACGGCGATCGGCGGCGGAGCCTTCGTCATCGGAACGGAGACGCCGACTTTCAGCGACTGCATCTTCGACGGGAACGAGGCCACCGAGTCGGCCGGACTGCTCCTGACCGGGATCTGCACGCCGCTGGTGCAGAACTGCGTGTTCCGCAACGGCGACCGGACCCTGGTCGGTGGCGGCATGACCTGGACGGGGTCCGGTCACGCCCTGATCGAGGACTGCACCGTCGAGGACAATGTGGTCCTGGAAACGGGCGGCGGCGTGGAGGTCTTCGGCAACGGCGCCGTGGCCACGTTGCGCCGCTGCCTGATCCGTCGCAACGCGGCACGCCTGGGCGCGGGCGGGCTATCGGTCGGCAACGGCGGGCATGTGATCCTGGAAAACTGTGAGATCGTCGAAAATGGAGCGGAGGACTACAGCGGCGGCATCCACCTGGGCACCGCCACAATTCTGGAAGCCACCGAGACCACGATTTTGGGGAATACCGCGCCGACCGGGCCGGACGGCGGGATCGGCCCATCCGCCGCGGCGACCCTCATCTGCTGCACCATCGACGCCGGTTCCTGGAACGTGCTCGGCTCACTGGTCCTGGACGACGACGGCTGCAGCGTGGCGGTCGAATCCTCCGCCTGGGGAACGCTCAAGGCCACCTTCCGCTGACACGGATATTCGACCGGCCAGCCCCGGATTCGCCTACTTGATCAACGCCATCCGCCTGGTCTCCGCATACTTTCCGACATCAAGACGGTAGAAGTATGTGCCGGAGGCCACGCGCCGGCCGTGGCCATTTCGAATGACAGCTTTGTCGCGGGATTGAACGGGTTCGGCACCGCTGCGAACAGGCCGGTCTTGCGTGGCGGCCTTCTCTTCCAGACCCGTTCAGACCTTAATGAAGAAAGCGGATGGCTCGCCGCCATCCGCTCCAAGGAAATACGAATCCGGACCGGGATCAGGGTTCCTCCCCCACTTTGACCTTGGGACTACCGTCTATTGTCGGGCCGCCGTCTTTTGTGCTCTTGAAGGAACCGGCAACCACCGCCTCCTTGAGGACCAAGAGCTTCACCCGCTTGTTGCCCGCGATTGCCACCTGCAGTTCGGAGGTAGCGAAAACCCCAGGGGCAAGGTCGATCACGACTTTATCCTGGGTCAAATTATTGATGTAGAGATAGTCGCCCGGAAAGACCAGGAGCGTACCGATTTCCTGGTCATTTTCGAGGGTGACGTATTTCATTTCTTGGTTGATATACACATCCACAAAGTGGATGAACTCGCCCGGGCTCGTCTGTGAATCCTTCGATGCGCACCCGGACATCATTCCGAGCATCACCATCGCGAGCATCATCAACATGGTCCATCTTGCGGAATTCATCGCAACCCCCCTGGATAGATTTCCCGAATAAAATTGCGGTCGTCGATGTCTCCCTCGACATCTTCGACCGTCATCATTCACCGACGGTACCAACCTGACGATCAGGCCGCCGCTGAATTCCTGTTATCATAATCGAAGGCGCGAATCTCGGCGACCGACTGAAACCGGCGGGCGACGGGTAGGCTTGGGTTGCCGGCATGACGGGATTCAGGGCGCCAGAAAAAGGATCGGCTCGCTGGACAGCGCGCCACCATCGCGGCTCAGCTCGTCGAAATGCCGGGCCCGGCCCTGCAGCATCCAGTCCACGCGGTAGACATCGCGATGGTGGCTGGCGGCCCGTTCGTACCAGCGCGACGCCGAGCGGTAGCGTCCGTCGCGGGCCTTGATCTCGCCGACCCGGGCCGCTGCGACCATGCGGAACGGCTCCAGATGGTCAGGACCCTCCCAGGTCGCGACCTGGCGGTAGAGGTGCTCGGCCCGGGAGGTCTCATTCAGCCGCAATCGGCATTCCGCCGCGAAGAAGGCGGCGCGCAGGGAGGAGTCGGCCAGCCCTTCCAGCTGCGCGGCGACCGCGGGCAGGGAGTCGGCCGCGACCGTCCAGACCGCGGCGATCAGGTCATCGGGCACACCGTCGGTCCGGTCGGCAGCCAGTTCCGCGAGCTGGCGTGCGGCGAATGCGGCCACCCAGTCGGGCTCGGTCGGGGCCGCGGCGACGATGGCGGCGAAACCCATCTCGGCCGCAGCGGGTCCCAGCAGCAACCGGTCGATCCAGGCCCGGTAGGTGCGGCTCATCCAGAGCGAGGCGGTGTCGACCTCCTCGCCGGGGCGACCGGCGACGATCGCCTCGGACACACCGATGCGCGCGGTCAGGTCGGCACCGAAGACCGGCGCCAGCAACCGCATCGCCGACAGGGGCAGGACCATGCGGACATAGGCCGGATAATCCTCCTGGAGCCTGATCGCCTGGGGCAGACCCTCCTCCCAGCGCCCTTCGAAAACCACGTTCACCGTCATGGCGAGGGTGCGAAAGTCTTCGGTCTTGGCGCTCTGTCCGGTTTCGGCCAGCTCGATCATCCGCAGGCCGCGGGCCCGGTCGCCCGTGGGCAGGAACATGAGTTTGGAGATGAGTTGGAGCACCGCCGGCACGGCGTCGGAGAAGTAGAGGAAGGCGCCCAGGAGACCGTTGGCCACCGGGTCGTCGGGGTACGTCTCGAGATAGAATTCGAGATCACCCTTGCCGCGGCCCGCTTCGCGGCCGGCCGCATAGAAACTGCGGCCCTGGGCGTGGGTCTGGGACCGGAGCATCCAGGCCCAGCCGCGCAGGCGCCGCAGCGCGAGTTCGTCGCCCCCGTCCTCCAGGCGGCGGTCGCAGGTGTCGATCACCTGACGCAACGTCTCCAGGACGGGCTTGCCCATTTCCTTGGCGACGGACTTGTCCAGGTCGTCCTCGGGCACCGCCTCCAGCAGCAACCGCGCCCGCGCGATCAGAAAGAAAGGTTCGCCGGCGCATTCGCTGTCCAGGGAGTCGAGCAGGGCGGTGGCGGCGCCCTGGCGGCCGCTGTAGATGCGGGCCAGCAGTTCGGCGTATTCGGCGTCGAGCAGATCGCGGGCCGGCGCCGCAGTGACGGCCAGCAGCATGATCAGCGGAATCAAGGCTGCCGACCGCGCCCGGGACCGGATGCTGTGCGTGTTCTTATTGATGGACATGTCGGTTCCATACCTCCGCATGGACTTCCCGGAACGTGAGCCAGGTGTCCTGCTCGGCAGCGCAGTCCCGCACGATGTTCAGGGATATCTGAAGGTTCTTGAGCGCGGTATCGAACTGGCTCTTGGAACAGCCGGTTTCCCGCTTCATCTCGTTGCGGAGGTCGGTGGTGGTCCAGGGCTCCAGATCGATCTTGCCATAGACCTGCTGCGCCAGCGGGTTCAATGTTTCCACGGGTTTGTAGGCGGCTGGAAAATGGACCTCCGCGAGGTAGCCCATCTCCATCAGCACCGCAAGACCGCCCTTGATCTTGCCGTAGTAGATCTCTTCGGGGTAGTTCGCCGGCAGCTGGTTCTTCCATGGCCAGACCGCCTCGACCCGCTGGCCCCAGCCCGATTCGCCCGGCTGCTTCTCCGGCAGATCCACGTGCTCATACAAGGAGGTGTGCTCGGTCTTCTCCGAGGGGAAGACGGTGCAGATCTTCACTTTCCTGACGAAGGCGGCCGCGTCCGCCATGGTCTTGATCATCGCCTTCCACTTTCTGTCTGTACGGGCCCGAACGGAGACAGGCGGCTGCGCGTAAAATTGACGAAAGACTTCCCGTCATAGCGATAGAGCCCCAGCCATCCCCCGAACCAAAGCCGGCCTTCCCGATCCTGATGGGCGCATTGGATGGCAAGACTGGCGAGGCCATCCTTCTGGGAGAAATTCCTGAATGACGTTCCATCGTACCGGTACACCCCATGACCTTCAACGGGAAACCAGATGCTGCCGGCGCGATCTTCATAGAGATCCCACACCTCGGTTCCCGCCACTGCTTCCGGTGCGCCGACATGGGTGAATGATCGCCCATCCCAGCGACAGATTCCCTGGTGGTGCGTGGCGAACCAGAATTCACCGTCCGCGGCCTCCAGAATATCGTTCACGGAATTGCTGCACAGGCCGTCTTTCTCCGCAAGATTGAACAATGATTCTCCGTCGTAGGCCCAGGCCCCGCCGGTGGTGCCGAACCACATCCGCCCCTTGCTGTCTTCCATGATGGAATGGACGATCCTGGCGCTCGTCACGCCTCTGGTAGGGTCGGGCGCGGACTCCGGCAGTTCAAATGGAGTGAACACCTCGCCATCGAAGCAGCTCACTCCCTGCAAGGTGCCGACCCAGATGACCCCCTTGCCGTCGATGGCGAGACTCCACACATCATCACTGGCCAGGCCGTCCTGCTCGGTATAGTTCATAAACGACACGCCGTCAAATCTCGTGAGCTTCCGCCCGACGTTCCGAACTGAACATTGCCCTCCGGCATCCTCGACGATGCCTCGCACCGCCTCACCACCGAAGCCCTCGCGAACCGAAAAGTATTCGAGAGACTCCCCAGTGAGGCGGATGACCCCGTCGCCATTGGTCCCGAACCACATGTGGCCGCTCTTATCTTGAAGGATCCTGCGGACGAAAGCGCTGACCTGCTCGTCGACGCTGGGGTCGTCCTGGGCGTACGTGCCGGAAACCGCGCCCAAGCACGCGATGATGCCCAACAAACCGAGAGTTCTGCTCACATCGGTCCTTTCGATCTCGCCGCGGATCATGTCGACGCCGGTCCGGGTCCCGTCGCCGCCCCCGGGTGATTCGTTCCCGGCCAGATCTTAGCCGCATTCAGCGATCGGTGCCATCTGCGGTATGCCAACCGGATGCGCAGGTAACGGAAGCTGCCGGGCCAAACGGTCCTCGACGGGAACCGTCGAGCGTCCTATGATCCGCTCATGTCCATTCCGATCCAGAAGAAGAAGCCGCGCGATCCCGTGCGCGCCCGTCTGCACGAGATCATCTTCGAGGCGGACACGCGGATCGGCCGGCTGTTCGACCTGATCCTGATCTGGAGCATCCTGCTGAGCGTGGCCGCGGTCATGCTCGACAGCGTCGCGGCGGTACGCGCCCAGTACGGCACCGAACTGCTGACGGCCGTCGAATGGTTCTTCACCGTCCTGTTCACCCTGGAGTACCTGCTTGCGCCTGTGGTGCATCGGCAAGCTCCGTGGGCTACGCCACCAGCTTCTTCGGCGTGGTGGACCTGCTGGCCATCCTGCCCACCTATCTGAGCCTGCTGCTGCCCGCCAGCCGCAGTTACCTGCTGGTGATCCGCATCCTGCGGGTTCTGCGCATCTTCCGCGTGCTGAAGCTGGTGCAGTATCTGGACGAGGCCCAGGTCCTGATGCGGGCCCTCCGGTCGGGCGGCCGGAAAATCGTGGTCTTCTTTCTGACCGTGATGGCGCTGGTGGTGGTCTTCGGCTCGCTGATGTACCTGATCGAGGGCGAGGAGAACGGTTTCGACAGCATCCCGCGCAGCATCTACTGGGCCATCGTCACCATGACCACCGAACGAAGGTCACTGCTCGGCCTGCCCCAGTGCGCGCCATGGGTCACGACCCCGACGCGAAACACTGCAAGATTTGCGGGGCGCGGCTCTGAGCCGCGCCTGCCTGTCGGGACCCGGCCAAGCACCCGGGCCTCGAAGGAAACGACCTCGCTGACCGGATGTCGCTCCACGGCATCGACACCAAAGAACCATCCTTCGTCCACCAGACTGAAGTAGGACTGATTTCCAATCGCATGGGTTGCCAAAAACGACTAAACCCTCGCCTGACGCCATCGATAATTAATGGTCACCATAACCTCAGAAAAGAGACGTGAGCATGGAAAAGTACGGCACCAAGACCCCGGAAACCCATTCCGGAGAACTCGTTGACTCCCTCAAGACGATCTGCGACATCGTCATCGGACCGGAGCTGCGTCTCATCGAAGAATACGTTGGCACGATCACCGAGTCGCTGAGCCTCGACCATACCAACCTGACGCGCAAGGTGGAAGCTCGACCGCCAACCTGGCCCGCGACACGCGGCTGGACCGCGACGTGGCGATCAAGGAGCTGCCCGAGCACTTCGCCCAGGACCCCGCCCGCCTGGAGCGCTTCGAGCGCGAGGCGAAGGCGCTCGCTGCGCTGAGCCACGTCAACCTGGCCGGCATCTACGGCGTCGAGGAACAGGACGGGGCCAAGTACCTGGTTCTGGAATACGTCGAGGGCGAGACCCTCGCCGACCGGCTCGACCGGGGCCCGGTGCCCCTGGACGAAGCGCTGGAACTGGCGGTCCAGATCGCCGCCGGCGTGGAGGCCGCCCACGAAGCGGGCATCGTCCACCGCGACCTCAAGCCCGCCAACATCAAGCTCACGCCCGAGGGCAAGGCGAAGGTGCTCGACTTCGGCCTGGCCCGCGCCGACGAGACCGGGACCTCCTCGAGCAGCCTCGGTTTCGACAGCGCGACGATGACCGCGGCCCAGCAGTCGCCGACCATCGAGGGCACCATCCTGGGCACCGCGGCCTACATGAGTCCGGAACAGGCCCGCGGGCGCCGCGTGGACAAGCGCACCGACATCTGGTCGTACGGCGTCGTGCTCTACGAGATGCTGGTCGGCGCCAGCCCATTCCACGGCGAGACCGCCTCGGACTCCATCGGGGCCGTGCTGCACAAGGAAGTCGACCTGAACCTGCTTCCGCCCGGCACGCCGCCCCTGGTGCGGCACGTGCTCGTGCGCTGTCTGGAGCGGAACCGGGACAACCGGTACCGCGACATCGGCGACGTGCGCATCGAGCTGGAACGGGCGCGCACCGAGCCGCTGCCGAGCGCGGAAGCGGGCGGACGCCGATTGCCGCTGGCCGCGATCGTGGCTTTCGCGCTGGCCATGGCCGTGCTCGGCGCGGGCGCCGGGTGGCTGCTCCGGCCGCAGCCGACCCGGGAGACCGCTGCACGTGGCGGTCCCGCTGGCCGACCGGTTCGCTTCCGTCGAAGGATTCGATTTCTCACCCGACGGCGAGACGCTGGCCATCGTCGCGCGCGAACGGACGGGCGACACCGCGGCGACCGAGACCGCCATCTATGTGCGCAAGTGGTCGGAGCCGGATTTCCGCAAGCTGCCCGAGACCGACCGTGCGGACCGCCGCATCATGTTCTCGCCGAGTGGAAAGGATATCCTGTTCGAGGTGCGGGACGAGGTCCGCATTGCTTCGGCGATGCGGACGGTGCCGGTGGACGGCGGGCCGGGCACCAGGCTCTATGCGATGGAGCAGAATGGGTTGCTCAGCCGCCGGAGCGGCTATCTCTCGGAAGACGAACTGGTCGTCAACTCGGCCGACGGGAAGGAACTCTACCGCATCAGTGCGGGCGGCGGCACGCCGGAATTGATCACGGCGGTGACCGGGCAGGGCGACCGCTTCATGAACCGGTACCAGATGCCCCGCGCCGGCGGGCGCTACCTGCTGGCGTCGACCTGGAGTCCCTCGACCAAGTCCCAGGACCTGTTCCGCATCGATCTCGAGACCGGCGAAGCCTCCCTCGTGCTCGAAAACGCGAGAAGGCCGCATGTCCTGCCCGGCGGACACCTGGCCTTCGAGCGTGACGACGCGCTGTGGGTCGCGCCCTTCGATCCGGTGGCCGCCCAGGTCACCGGTCCGGCCAAGGGTGTCCTGTCCGGGGTGGATATTCTGTTCATGGATCGCAGTGGCGAGCGGGCCGTCTACGTGACGCGGGACAAGGCTCAGGAGCGCTCCGAGATCGTCGTCGTCGATGAAACCGATCGCGTGCTCGAAACGCTGCTGACGGTGCCGGGCGAGCTCCAGGAGATTGCCGCGCTCTCACCCGACGGCCGCCGGTTGGCCTATTCCTGTACGACAGGGGCGACGGACGCGGCCTCTGGGTGCTGGACATCGCATCGGGACTCACGCGCCAGGTCTCGCCCAAGAGTGATTTCGCCTACGGTCCGGCGTGGCTGCCGGACGGCCGGCTGGCCTATCTCACCGTGCAGGGGGGCGGCGCCTCCGAACCCATGGTGATCGATGCCGTGCCCGGCGCGACTCCGCAGCCGCTGCTGCCCCGGGCCGGTGGCGAGCCGTTCAGCGGCAACCAGATCGCGATCAGCCCGGACGGGCGCCATGTCCTGGCCAGCCACAACCCCTCCGACGGCCGTGAACCCGGGGTCTACCTCTTCGACATGGGCGATGGCGACAGCGGGCGCGTGTTCTACGCCTCGGACCGGGCGGAAGGGTCGGCGAGCTTCCGGCCCGACGGCAAGTGGGTCGCGTACAAGACCAACGGCACCGGACGCATGGAGGTCTATCTGCGGCCGTTTATCGCCGAGAACCCGGAGAGCGCACCCATCCATCCGGTGACGCGAGGTGGCGGTGAGGATCCGTTCTGGTCGCCGGACGGCCGCACCCTCTACTATGTGGGCGTCGGCCCGGACGAAGGCCAGGTCTTCGCCGTCACCGTCGAAACGGAACCGGAGCTCAGGATCTCGGAGCGGCGTACCGTGTTCGGCGACATCGCCGGCGTGAACTGGGTCGTCCCCATGGCGGACGGGCGGCAGTGCACGTTGGTGCCGGCATGGTTGATCGGCTGGCTGGTGTTCCAGGTCTCGACCTGCTGCAGGGTGTTGGTCGGGCCGTGGTAGAAGAACAGGTCCATCACCGGATCGCCATAGGTGTACTGGCCGGTCGAGAACCACTGCTCGCCGGCGCGGTACAGCAACTGACCTCACGTACTGCTGGTGTACTGCCAGCTACCGTTCTGGTCGGAGCGGCACCACCAGAATTTCGGTCCCGGCGGGAACGTCTCGCTGTAGGCGATCACGGAGCCGCCCAGGATCCGGCCGAGGCCCGAGCCATACAGACCCGGCGAATTCCAGGTCCAGCTGTGGTCGTGGCCGGCGAAGAACAGCAGGTCATAGGGAGTTGTCCGTTTCGATCTGGAACATGTGGCTGACGAATCGTCCGCCGATGTCCACGTGACCGGAGGCGCCACCTTCCGGCGTGTTGTAGGAATGCGTCGTGTATTCCCAGTCCGCGGTGATGGTGTCGTAGATCC
>CALOFL010000010.1:0-158421 GCA_942492615.1 Candidatus Krumholzibacteriia bacterium | reverse complement strand
AGCGCGGTCTCCGGAAAACCGGTCTTGGCCGCGTCGTCCAGCGCCTTGATGACTCTATTTCGGTCCACGCTGTCACGGAAATGAAGTCTCGGCACTTTTAGTTCAACTAATTTGGCGGTGAGATGCTCCATATATTGGACGACGAAATTGGCGCTCCCGGAGAGTCTCCCTGACCAATTCTGGATGCGCTTCGACAAAGCGTTGATCGCATGCTGCAATTGCACATCGTCAGGAACATAAATCTTGTACAGCCTTTTAATGTGGTTGAGTTGTACTCCTCCGAACCGTCGGTCTTGGCAGGTCGACGTTTCTGAGCGCGACTCACGGGCGGCGCCGGCGGCTTGGGCGCCGCAGCAACCCACGCCTTACAACGTTGGTTGACCTCCAGCATGGCCTGCGTGATCATCTCGTTGAGATCAAGCACTGGCTGCGCAAGCCTTGGCGCCGCAGCTCCTCGGGAATCAGCTGCTCGTTCTGGAAAACATCACTGAGGGCCTGCATATGGTGTTGCAGATAATCGATATAGGGCTGGAGGAATTCCCGGCGCTTCCCGCGGGTCAGCGTCGCGATCTCGGCATCGGAGGACGATCCGAGGGCCTGAACCAGCGCATCCAAGGTCGACCGGACGCCCCCGAATCCCGGACCGAGCCATCCTTCTTCCTCTTTGTCGAACTCGGTGCTCAACTCGTCCAGGTCGTATTTTGCCAGCCACGTAACTATTCGGCTGCGAAGTCCGGCCTCACCGTTCCACTCACGCTGCGCGTCGAGCAGCGGTCCGATGGTGTGACCGTCCCCGCGTGCGGCCTCGGCGCGGAATGCAATCCGGAATCCCTCCGGGCCGATCGCATCCGTGATCGGCTGCTGATCGCGTCCGACTGCGGCACTGGAGACAACCTCCCGATCGATGGCGGTGAGACCAGGATCCTCATTTCCCCCTAGTTCCGGCTGAGCGACGCGCCGGTGACAGGCCAATTCGGGCAACGAAGCGGGCAGAGGGGCACGCCGCTTCGCTCACCCCACAGTCCCCGGCCCGGTGCTTCGTCGATCGCGGCGAGTCGCGGACAGCACCACTGGCGGATGATAGGAACGACGCACGCCTGATACGAGAGCTTACTGCTTTGTCACCGATCGTGCGGATCCGGTACGCCGCGGCGACCGGTGTGGACGGCGAAGACGTAGCCGACCTATCCCACCTCCCCGGGGTGGTTCGCCAGTTCGTCGACGAGATCCTCGCCATCGACCTGGAGGCGCGCATCGTCGTCGTCGGCGACCTCAACCACTTGCACGTGAACGGCGAATTTGCCGACCAGGTCAAGGACCATGAGCCACGGGTAGTGCGGCTCGCTGTTTGGCCAGTTGTTTGCGAATGGACGTAGGCTCGAGTCATGTCATATCGCGTTGAAAAGACGGACGCGCAGTGGCGCGAGCAGCTGACGCCCGAGGAATACGAGGTGCTGCGCAAGGCCGGAACGGAGCGGCCCGTTCACCGGGCAGTACGTCGACACCAAGACCGAAGGGGTGTACTCGCTGCTGGGCTTGCGCGCCGAACTGTTCCGCAGCGACACCAAATTCGAGCTTCACACCGCGGTGGCCGTCGCTCTTACCCAGCCCACCGAGTCGGATGCGGTCGAGGTCATCGAGGACCGTGAAGTCTTCGGAATGGTACGCACCGAGGTGCGTTGCAAAGGCGTGCGGCTCGCATCTCGGCCATGTATTCGAGGGCGAGGGCTATCCCGTGCCCACTGATCAGCGATATTGCATCAATTCGATCAGCGTCAAACTGGAGCCAAAGTCGGAATAGCCGGCTTACCCATCGAATTCACGGGAGTGCACTCACCAGTTCGTGTACTGGTTTACGTGTGCCGGTGAAGAACGGCAGGTCGCGCATGAGGTCGACGATGCGGTACAGCTCGTCGGCCTCGAAGGCCAGGATCCACTCGTAGTCGCCGAGCGCGAACGAGGCGATCGTGTTGGCGCGCACGTCCGGGTAGTCGCGCGCCATCTTGCCGTGCTCGACCAGCATGTCGCGGCGCTCCTGGTCGGGCAGCAGGTACCAGTCGTACGAGCGCACGAACGGGTAGACGCACACGTAGGCGCGCGGCTCCTCGTCGGCCAGGAACGCCGGGATGTGGCTCTTGTTGAACTCGGCCGGGCGGTGCAGCGCCATCTGCGACCAGACCGGTGCAGCACTTGCCGGCCGAACGTCGTGCTGGCGGAAACGGCGGTGCCACAGTATGAGGCGGCATCTCCTGCAGGGCCTCGATGCGTCTCGGCGTGCCACCAGACCATGAGGTCCGCGTCGGCCCGCAGCCCGGAATACCGACCACATCGTGTAGCGGATCAGCTGATTGAGATCACGAGCCTTGGGCTTGGCCACGGTCGTGCTTCCGGGTGCGGTTGCGAGCGAGCCGCTCATAGCGGCCATTCTGCCTCGCGGCCAGTCCGCTCCGATCCGGTCGGCTGCGTCCCGCGCCGCCGCGATACACGCGCGATGCCCACGCCGTCATACGTAGCGCCACATACCGCTAGGCCGGGCAGTTGCGCGACGGCCGCCCGGACCCGGGCTACCCGCTGCACATGACCGACGGTGTATTGCGGGAGCGCGCCACCCTAGCGGGTCACGCGGGTGTCTATGGGCTGGCCGGCGATGCCTGTGATCTCAGCCAAGTCGCGTGCGGCGAGGGCAGCAAGCTCCTTGTGCGCTGCAAGTCGCGTTCCTCGCCGTAGCGGCCGATCGATAGCCGCACGATGATCACGTCGTTTTCTCGATACCACGGCCATTTGCTGCTGCTGAAAGTCGCCTTTACCAGCCGATTTTCCGCCGGGGGCACCAGAAATCCCGAGCCGGGCGGCAATACGGTATTGCGCGGATAGGCGAGAGAGACAATCGCGAGACTGGCGGATTCGATGCCGGCCAGGTCCGTCGCCGCGGCTGGTGCGTCGTGCGCCAGCAACTGCTCGCGGACGCGGTGGTACCGCGACACGACGGCATCGGCGTCCATGGCTTCGGGTGCGCTGGCCGCCCCGACCGTAAGTCGCCAACCGTTTTCCGTTCGGCGGAGATTGTGGACCGTTGTCTGGGTGCGGACAGCGGCCGACGCATGTGCATATCGCCGCTATGTCGGCCCATTCCTCCTGCGATGCTCGCGAATACCGGCCTCTGTTCCGGGGTTGGCTTGACGGCAGCCCGCACGGACTGCAGCAGTGAGCGATGTGCCACAGCCTGTTCATAAAGTTGCGGCATGGTCGCCGCATCGACAGGGCGTCCGCGTGCCCCGCGTAAACCCCTGCCAAGCAAAGGCGCCACCAGCCGGTCTACTACCGGGCGCCCGATTCTCGCGGTAACCAGGAACCCCACCGAGACGTCGCCTTCGACTCGAGTGCGCGGCAGGAAGTGGTCCAGCGGAATGCGGGCCAGCTCGGCGGGCCCCAGTACCTGGGACAGAGCCAGCAAGCGCAGATCGCCCGGGAATTCTACGAATGTCCGCGCGGAATGGGCCGCAATCGCCTGGGACAGCACTGACGCCTCGGTGGTCCGCGGATGGCACAGCAGGTCGCCGAGGCCGACGTCGATCAGCGCGAATTGCCCAGGTCGCCGCGCCAGCACGGAATCTGCGCCCTCGTCGACCGGCACGCCGGCAACCTCGGAGACGCGCAGCTTGCCACCGATCGCCGGGGCTGCGTCGAGAACTGCATGCGCCACGCCGGACCACCGGCTTGCCGAAGGTGCCAGGGCCGCCGCCAAACCGGAGATGCCGCCCTCGATCACGGCGACGTGTTGCGGGCGTCCGTGCGGCATGCGGCACACCATTCCAGATGGAGACACCCGCCGATGGAACCGGAGCGGTTCCACGGCGTCACAACCGCACCTGATTGACGATCGAGTGACCCGGGAGTTTCAGATGCGCCGAGACGTCGCCGCGATCGTGCGAAGCGGCGTTCGGGTGCTAGTACTCCTCGCCGGTTGCGGAGGCAGCGGCGACAGCGCTGATACCAGCGGCTCGAGTGCGGCGGCTTCGGCTGATGGCGGCGATACGGCCGTGGAGCAGCGGGACGCCGCGGTGCCCGCCCCGCGACCGACGTGATGGGGGCGGGCAGGAGGATCAAGTGCAGGCCCGGGCGATCCTGACGGATAAGTCCGAGGTGAAGACCGGCTCGATAACGGTGCGGGTGGACGACGTCGGCCGGGCGGCGACGCGCGCCGAGGATCTCGCACTGGCCGCCGGGGGCAGATGTGGTGTCGGCGGCACAGACGGACGTAGACCCTGATCATCCGGGACGGACGACCGCGCGTCTGACGCTTCGCGTGCCGGTCGAGGACTTCACCGTGTTCATCCGAGACCTGGCCCGCCTCGGTACCAAGCTGACGCAGAGCCAGTCGACGGTCGACGTGGACCAGCCAGTTGTGGACGCAGGCTCGGTGGCCAGCCAGCGGGCCAGTGTCGAGCGGGTTCGGGCACTTCTGATGCGGGCCACCAGCATCGAGGACATCGTGCGAATCGAGGCCGAGCTATCTCGCCGGCAGGCAGACCTGGAGTCTCTGGAGGCGCAGCAGAAAGCTCTCGCCGATAGGACCGCTCAGGCGACCGTGACCACGACACTCGTCGGGCGGGCTGCTCCGGTCGCTGACGGGGACGCCGAGCGCGGCTTGCTCGCGGGGCTGCGCGGCGGCTGGAATGCCTTCGCGGCCGCGGTCGCCGTTGCGTTGACCGTCGTTGGTGCCGCTCTTCCGTTCATGGCCCTGATCGTCATCGTCGCCGTCCCCGGATGGCTCATTCGGCGCGGCCGCAAGCGGCAGCGGCCTGCACCCCCATCCCCCACGCCGAACTCCAGCGGAATAGAGCGGAATAGATCGGCGGGCTTGTGAGCGTCATAGCCTACGGCCGCGTCATAGTCGCGGGGGGCGTGCGAGCAGGTCAGCGCGCGGTGAGCTCGTGAACGAGATCCACAATCCGCGCGAGCACGTCAGGGTCCGTTTCGGGCAGCACGCCGTGCCCCAAGTTGAAGATGCGCCTTGGGCCGATGCGCTGCGGTTAGCGGCCTGCACGCCTCAGCCACTGTCTCCCATGGCGCGAATAACAGCGCGGGGCCTCCTGTACGGTACGTCCAGCCCTGATACGCGCCGTATGGCCTCGTTCAATGGTACCCGGAAATCGACGCCCACAACCTCGACGCCAGGCTCGGCCATCGCTTGGAGCAATTCGGTTAGTGCCGACCTCGAAAATGAATTCGGGGGACGCCGAGATCAGCCACTGATCGCAAGGTGCTGGCGGAATGGGGCAGCACAAAACGACGATAATCAGCCGGCGGTAGCGTTCCCGCCCAGGAATCGAACAGCTGCACCGCGCTGGCCCCCGACTCGATCTGGGCCCTCAGGAATGCTCCACACATCTCCGCAAGCCGGTTCAAAAGCGAATGCCAAAGTCGCGGATCAGCGTGCATAAAGGCCTCGTGTGGCGAAGGTCGCGAGAAGGCCCGGGCCCTCAATGAGATAAGAGGCCAGCGTGAACGGCGCTCCAGTGAAACCGATTAGCGGAATAGGACCGAGCTCGGCCACCAGAGCCCGAACCGCTGAGCGGACAAAATCCAGGTTTCCCGGCTCCAGTGGGCGCAATCGCTGCACATCGGCTGCCCCGCGCACGGGATCGGGCACCACGGGGCCGACCCCGGGAACGATGTCGATATCAAATCCCACGGCAGCGACCGGCACGACGATGTCGCTGAAAAGGATCGCCGCATCCACCCCGTATCGGCGTACCGGCTGCAAGGTGATCTCGGTAATGAGGTCCGGCCGACGGCAAGCGTCGAGCATCGAATGCCCTCGCGAATCGCGCGATATTCCGGCAGGTGATCGCCCCGCCTGGCGCATAAACCAGACAGGTACGTGTGGCACCGGCTGTCCCCGCGCTTTCAGCAGGGCGGATTCGGCAACGGCATCCGTCGTGGCGGTCGGCACCGCCGCATCCTCGCACGCTGCGTGCGGCTTGTTCGCACTCGGGTGAGTGCACGGACGCTTCCTGTCTCGTGAGTGGCCGACACGCCGGGCTGCGTCCGGCGATCGGCGTCCCACCCTGTGTCACGGTGGTCTCGGCCGGAACGATGTGCCGGAGACGCAGCAGCTGCGTACATGTCACGGGCACCGGCAGCGGATACCGATCTTCGGCGCGGGCGGTGAGGGTGTCGCCCGGGCCGGCGCGGAGGTGCCGATGCGGACATCGGATGAGGTCGACTGGCTGGCCGCTTTGGGTGACACCGATTTTAATCGGCTTGCCGGCATGAATGGGGCCTTTGAACGGCCCCCAGGCGCCGATATGCCCGACGTGTGCTTTGAAGTGATCTGCTCCGGCTGCGGAGCTGCTCTCCTGGACGCCGAGCCGTTCGTCTTCGGAGCCGTCCCGGCTACTGGCGATTTCCCTTCGATTCGACCGGCATGACGTACGCATTGGGTTCCCAGCACGCTCGGGTTTCGGGCGCGTGTCGCCGGCCACTTCCCGACCACCGGCCCTACGCTGCCCCACATGCCCGCTCAGCGCACTGACGAGCCGCCCGCCGGGTTTCGGGCCGCTCTGGACGCAAGCTGCGCGGGGCGAAGGTCCGGCCAGAAGTCGCGATTGAGGAATCTCCCGCGCCACCGCCAGCTCCCTTGCGGTCGCGTTGACGGCGGATGTCGTCGACGAGCGCGTCGAGCTGGCGACGGGCCGGCTGGTGCCTTTGCACGCCCCAGCGGGGCACGAAACGTGGAAGGGAACTTTCCGGAATCGTCACCTATGTCCGTCCGAGCTCGAACCAGAGATGGCGATCGACCCGTTGTTAGGTGGTGTCGGTTGGACCTGGCTCGTGGAAGGCCGAGGCTCGGGGCATCACCTGGCTGGCGCCGAGCGGCACCGTGACCAGGGTGTCGTCGGAAAGTTTCGGCGCGATGGTCGAGCGGCCCGCGAACGCGGAAATCGAGATTCGTGCTTCCTGGACTCCGGTCGGACCGGATGCCGGCTCACACCTCGAAGCCTGGTGTGACCTGTTGTGCACGGTGGCCGGGCTGCCGCCGCTGACGCCCGGCGTATTGCCGATGTCGAGCCGCCGGAGACGCGCGCGCGCTGACAGATCCTTCAGCCTTCGCCAACCGCGCCGATGTAGCACGAGAGGCGGAGCGGAGGAACGTTGACGGCGCTGATCGAGACCACGCAGGCGCAACCCCATGGCCACAACCGCAGGTTCCGCCCCGCCCTGCTCATCGTTGGAGCCTCACCCGGTCTTCGCGACTCGGTGCTGCGCCGCCTGAGCCTGCTGCGCGAGTTCGAGACGAGGCTTGCCGGGAGCGCCGCCGAGGCGCGCTCAGCGAGCGTGTCGCTGGGGGTAGGCACGGTGTGTATCGCGGCGGCCGTGCTGCCCGACGGCAACGGAACGGGACTGCTGGCCGAACTGCGCGCCATCGGCCACCTGGCGCGGTCATGCTCGCCCCTGGCAGGGATCCGTTCGCGGTCCGTGGCTCGTTAGCGGCGGGCGTGCGGGCCTTTCCCGTGGTGCCGCAGTTGCATGGGCACGTTGCGCTCGGGGATGCGTCCACATCCGCCGCGGGTGATCTGACAAGCGCACTGTTGCAGCGCGAGATTGATGTGCTGCGGCTCGTCGCCGATGGGCGGACAAACCGGGAAATCGGCGGAGCCCTCGGCCTTTCGGCGCTGACCGTGAAGAGTCACCTGGCGCGCATCGGCCGCAAGCTGAACACCGGCGACCGTGCCGAGATGGTCGCGGTCACGATGCGGGCAGGAGTCATCGATCGAGCCCAGGGCTCTGGCAGAGCGTCTTAGCACGGCGATGCTCGCCGTACCGCTGGGGAAACCGCGCCGCCACCGTATTGGGAATCCATCAGCTAGGGCCGTACCGTGATCGGCGTGACCGACGCTGCGCCGAGGCCTTGGACGAGGGGCCGCTACATACCGCCGCTGAACCCCCGTGACGGAGTGCCAGTACCGATCGGCACACACCGGGAATTGACCGAAGCCGCTCGGCGGCTGGCCTCGCGGGAGCGGTCCGCGGCCGTCGACGCCGAAAAGCGTGCCTCCGGCTATCGCTACGGTCACGACGCCTATCTCGTGCAGATACGACGGGTGGGCGCGGGGACGGCGTTGATCGACCCGATGCCGTTCAATGCTGGCCTAAGTGTCCTGAACGAAGCGATCGCCGACGCAGAATGGGTGTTGCACGCAGCCACCCAGGACCTCCCCTGTCTTGCCGACCTCGGGATGGCTCCGCAGCGCATCTTCGATACTGAGCTGGCCGGCCGGCTGCTGGGCTATCCGCGGGTCGGGCTCGCCACGTTGGTCGAAGAATTGCTCGGCTATGTGCTCGAGAAGGGTCACTCGGCGGCCGACTGGTTCGCGCCCGCCGCCCGAGCCGTGGCTACGTTATGCGGCACTCGACGTGGAGGTGCTGATCGAGCTTCGGGATGTCCTGGAGGCGCAGCTGTTAGCTGAGGAAAAGATCGAGTGGGCGAGCCGAGTTCGCCGCCGTTCTCTCGGCGCCCCCGCGAGCCCCCCGGGTCGACCCGTGGCGGCGGACCTCGGGGCCCACAAGGTACGCAGACCGCGCCAGCTGGCCGTCGTGCGGGAGTTGTGGCACACGAGGGACCGCCTCGCCGCGGAGCGCGATCTCTCGCCGGGGGCGGTTGCTGCCGGATGCTTCGATCGTGGCAGCCGCCCTGGCGCTGCCCCCGCAGTGCGCGAGACTCGGGCCGGATTCCGGGTTTCGGGGGACGACACGCGAGATCATTGGGTTACGCCCGGTTCGCCGCCGTCGAGAGCGCGCTCGATTCGGCCGATATCGACCCGCCCTTAACGACGCTGCCGACGCAGGGCTTCCACCGCCAGCTCTCGCGGGTGGGCGGACCGCGAGCCCAGCGCTGCCGAGCGCCTGGTGCAGTGCCGCGCCGCCGTGGCCGCACTCGCCGACGAACACCGCCTGCCCAGCGAGAATCTGCTCTCCCCGACACAGTCCGGCGGCTCGCTTGGTCGCCGCCTGACGATCTCGGCGAAGCGGCCGTGACACACGTACTGCGGGGGCACGGAGCACGGCCCTGGCAGATCGCGCTGACGGCACGCCCGCTGTCCCGCGCGCTGGCCAGCCCGATCGAGATCATCGAGGACGCACCGTGGCAGCCCAGCGCCGGGGAATATCGAGCAGGAGCTTCCGCAGCCGCAATGGTTTCGCTGCTGGTAATCGCCGCGTTCATGATCGGGCGCTACCGCTGGTTCGGCGTCATCGCCACCGCCGCGCTGGCCGCCAACGTGGTGCTGATCGTGGCCGCGCTGTCCATGCTGCAGGCCACGCTTACCCTGCCGGGCATCGCCGGCATCGTGCTGACCATGGGCATGGCGGTGGATGCCAATGTGCTGATTTCACGAACGTATCCGCGAGGAACTGCGCAACGGCAACAGTCCGCAGGCGGCGATCCACGCCGGCTTCGACCGGGCCTTCAACATCATCGACTCCAATCTGACCACCCTGATCGCGGCGATCATGCTGTTCGGTTTCGGTACCGGCCCGATCAAGGGCTTCGCGGTCACGCTCAGCATCGGCATCCTGACTTCGATGTTCACCGCGGTCACCGGCTCTCGGGCGCTGGTCAACTTCATCTACGGCGGCCGCAAGCTGCAAAAACTGGCCGTCTGATCCGTCGGCACGGGAAATGGCTCCTATGTGGCGTTTGAACCTTTACAACACCAATATCGACTTTCTGCGTTGGCGCAAACTGGCGATGGGCTGGTCCGTCGCCGTGCTGCTGATCGCGCTCGGCTCGTTGCTGATCCGGGGCATGAACCTGGGACTGGATTTCACCGGCGGCACGGTGATCGAAGTGCAATACCCGGAGCCGGTGGAAATCCCCAAGGTGCGCGAGACCCTGGCCAAGGCCAGGTTTTGGCGACGCCTAGACCCAGCACTTCGGCACCTCCCGAGGGATGTGCTGATCCGCATCCCGCCGCGCGAACGAGCGCAACGCCGCCACCTTGAGCAACGAGGTACTGCAAGCCTTGCAGAGCGCCGGCGGGCGGCGAAGGCGTCCTGCCGCGGGAGTACGTCGGACCGCAAGTGAGCGGGAACTGGTGGAACAGGGCGGTCTGGCGAGGCTGGGTGCGTTGCTGGGCATTCTGGATCTACGTCATGTTCCGGTTCGAATGGCGGCTGGCGGTCGGCACCATCGCCGCCACCATCCACGACGTGATTTACACCGTTGGCTGGTTTTCGCTGTTTCAGCTCGAATTCGACCTGACGGTACTGGCGGCGGTGCTGGCGGTGATCGGCTATTCGGTCAACGACACCGTGGTGGTGCTGGACCGCATCCGCGAAAACTTCCGCAAGCGGCGCAAGGGCTCAGTGCTGGAGATCATGAACCGCTCGATCAACGAGACGCTCTCGCTCACCCTCATGACCAGTCTGGCCACTTTGCTGTCGGTGATCGTTCTGTACTTCCTCGGCGGCGTGGAGATGCGCGGCTTCTCGATCGCCATGATCGTCGGCATCGTGGTCGGCACCTACTCGTCCATCTACATCGCCAGCGCCAGCGCGCTGTATCTGGGGATCAGCCGCGAGGACTTGTTGCCGCGAGCAAGAGATGCAGCGGATGAACGGCACCTGAACCCCCCGGCCAGGGAAGCCGCAGCTTCTCCCTGGCTGCTTGCTGCGTGACGTCCAGGAGTGGCTCAGGCTGGTGAAACAGGTCCTCGTCGGTCCTGTGGCCTCCACTTGATGATCGTGCGTGCTGTCCGCGCGATGGAGCAGATCGCTTTCCACCCCCCGGATCACCAGGCGCGCCCAGGCGCGGCGATCAGCCACAGCAGGACGCCGGCCGCAATCCCAGGCGGACCGAACAGATCGCCCAGCGTGCCGCCGGCCAAGCCGTAACCGATGCTGGCCAGGCTCCCCAACCAGAACACGCCGATCGGCGCCGCGGTGCAGGTCACGCAGCCGTAACGGGCGACCACCCGCTTCGGGCGGGGCGATCAGTGCGAGCAGGGTTCGTTTCATGGCATGGTTCCTCCGATGGAATTATTAAAGAGTATCGTATCGGTTCAAGGTTGGGTCGTTCCCGCGGAATCCTCAGCTGCATTTCGCGAAGATTCTGACTACAACCACTAGTGTTAATATTCACAGTATTGCATAACAGTTACAACGTATCGAAAACAAATGCATTATCGTCCTAATATAACAGGACACCCCAAAATTATTCGACGATTCTCGTGCCGTAGGAGGCCTGCATGAACATCAAAAAGGCGCTGGTGGTGGATGACTCCAAAGTCGCCCACCTCTGACCTTACGCAAGCTGTTGCTCGAGGCGACATCGAGGTCGACTGGTTTCGATCGAGCGAGGATTGCCCATCAAGTACCTGGAAACCAGAAACCCGACATCGTTTTCATGGATGTCATGATGCCCGGCATGGACGGCTTCGAAACCAAAAGCCGCGCCATCACCGGACAGCACCAGCCCGATGCTCCCTCTCTCCATCGTCATGTGCTCCGCCAACGCCACCGACGAAGACAAGCGGGACGCCAAGGAAAGCGGCGCGGTCGGTTTTCTCTCCAAACCTTACACCCCGGACCAACTGGATGCGGTCATGCAAATGGTCAGCGCGGGCACGGCGGCCATCTCCATGGAAGAACCGGTCGCGCCCGCGACGACCGTCCCCACGCCCAGCGTGGTCGAAAAAGAGCCGACGGTGCTTCCCGAGATCGCGGCGACCCCGGAAAAAACCGCTCCCGCCGCCGAAGCTCCGATCCGCGTTCCCGCCGAAATGGCCTGGAGGCTTTCCGCTTCGGAAGTCGAACAAATCGCCGAGCAGGTGGCCTGGACGGTCGGCCGAAAAGGTACCCGGGGACATCATCCAGGAACTGGTGCCCAACCACTGACCCGCGAGATCGCGGTTCAGACCGCCCGCGCGGCGTCGCCGAGGATCTGGGCCGGCGAGCCGCACACGCGGCGGTGCGCGCCTCGCAGAGAAGCGGCCAAGACAGGTTGCCACCGAAATCGCCAGCGAGGCACGGCCGAACGCACGGCGCGCACCCACCGCGCAGGAAAGCGCCCAGGGCCGTGGCCGAACAGGCCGCGTCGCGAGGTCAGCGAATTGGTGTTTCCCAGCGCGCAATGTCGCCCACGGCAGCTGGGTCAGCCGGGAAGAATTGCTCAAGGAGATCGAGGCCCGGGTCGACCGGCACAGCCAGGAGACGCTGACTTTGGCCATCGACAGAACCAGAGTTCAAGCAGCAGATCATTCAGATGGTTCGCGGCGGCATTCAGCCGGTCATCGAAACCATTGCCCGGGAAACCTCGGAGCGTACGGTCCGACAAGCCACCGTCAATTTGAGCACCAGAAGCGGGCGGATCGTCGACAACCCGCGTCACCGTAGCCATGGTGATCAGCATCGTTGCCCTGCTCGGAGCGGCCACCGCGCTGCTCGGCTCCGCGTTCAAGCTGTTCTAGAGCCTGTTTCGGTCGCTTACATGACCCGCCCGGCGTTCGAGCCCGGCGGGCGCGTCGCCGGCGGCCTCCGCCTATTTCCTAAGCCGCCGCCGTGCGCTCACCATCCCTCATCTTTCGCGCCCCGTGTCTGCTGCTCTTGGGATTGTGCTGTCTCCTGCCGCCGGGCACGGGCGTGACCGAACCCCATGTCTTCTCCCCCCGCGACCCCGCATCCATCCGATCTTCGCCCCAGATGGCATGGTGGTCAGCCAGGACAACATCGGCCAGCGGGATTGGAGTGGATATCCTCAAAAAGGGTGGCAGCGCGGTTGACGCGGCGGTGGCGGTCGGCTTCGCGCTGGCGGTTACCCTGCAGGCCACGACAGTCTTGGGCGGCGGGTGGCTTCATGCTGACCTACAACGCGACCGGACTCGGCGATCCGAAGCCATTTCGATTTCGACGGAGACCGCGCCCGCCGCCGCCACAGGGCGGGATTTGTACCTGAACGAGCAGGGCGGGGATGGACGAACCGCGCATTCCCCTTTAGCCATCAGGCGGACTGGCGTGCCGGGCACGGTGGCCGGACTGGCACTGGTCCACGAACGCCACGGTCGCCTGCCGTGGCAACAACTGGTCGAACCGGCCGCGCAACTGGCCAAACAGGGTTTTCCGGTCGATGCGGAATTGGCGCAGTCGCTGCGGGAAACCCGCGAGCGGATGGCGCCTTGGCCGGCGAGCATGAACATCTTTTTCAAGGCCGACGGCGCCACCTACCAGCCGGGCGAAACGCTGGCGCAACCGGATCTGGCCGCCTCGCTCAAACTGATCGCCGAGCAGGGCGCCAAGGCGTTCTACGAAGGGGACATCGCCCAAAAACTGGTCGCCGACATGAAAGCCCACCAGGGCTTGATCACCCTGGACGACCTCAAGAATTACCGGGCCTTGGTCCGCGCGCCGGTACGGGGCAGCTATCGGGGGTTACGAAATTGTATCCATGCCGCCACCCTCTTCCGGCGGCGTGCATATCCTGCAGATCCTCAGCATCCTGGAGTCCTGGCCGTTGCAGCGCCCTGGGCCACAACAGTGCCGCCCATCTACACCTCCTGGCCGAGAGCATGAAGCTCGCCTATGCCGATCGCAGCAAGTACCTGGGCGACCCGGATTTCACCGAGGTGCCGGTGGCCCGTCTGACCGACGAAGGCCTACGCCCAGGCCCTGCGCCAGCGGATCGAGCCGGCCGCGGCCACGCCCGCGACGGAGATCAAGCCCGGCAGGCCCTGCGCCCTGAGAGCAGGCAGACCACCCACTACTCTGTCGTGGACCGGAAGACGGCAACGTGGTCGCCAACACCTACACCCTGAACGCCAGTTTCGGGTCGGCCATCGCGGTGCCGGGCACCGGCATCCTGCTCAACAACGAGATGGGGGATTTCGCCGCCAGGCCCGGCAAGCCCAACCTGTTCGGGCTGGTCCAGGGCGAGACCAACAGCGTCGAGGGCGGCAAACGCCCCCTGTCGTCGATGAGTCCGACTATTGTGTTGCGGGATGGTGTGCCCTGGCTGGCGACCGGCAGCCCCGGCGGCAGCCGCATCATCACCACCGTGCTGCAGATCCTGCTCAACGTCATCGCCCACGACATGAACATCGCCGAGGCCACCGGCGTCGCGCCCGCATTCACCACCAGTGGCTCCCGGACGAGCTGCGGGTCGAGGACAGGGCATCAGCCCGGACACCATGCGGCTGCTGGAGAGGATGGGGACACAAGGTAGCGCACAGCAAGAACACTATCGGCCGCACCCAGTCGATCATGCTGGAAGGATGGATGGCTACTGGGCGCTACCGATACGCGCCGGCCCCAGGGCTGGGTGGCCGGCGTTACTGACCTCGGCCAAGCCGTTACTCAGGCGCCTCAATTGAGAGCGCAGCTTGGCGGTCCTGGCGACTGAGGGTGATCGCCACCAACTGGCCGGCGCTGTCCCAGAATTCGCCGTCCTCCTCGATGACACCCTGTGTCAGGTGGCGGGAATAAAAGCGCACCTGCAGCGGCCCCGGTGAGGGCCGCGCCCGTACCTGCACCGTGAGTTCCAGCGTGGGCACCCAATGCAGTGGACCGAACAGGGTGAACGCCGGGGGTGCGAAGGCATCGGCAAACATCAACAGGGAAATAACATCCGGGTCCGCGCGGTCGCGATGCCGATCCAGCCGCGGAACTCACCGTTGTCTGCCATTGGGTTCACGCTTGCTGAACACCTCCACCCCGCTGACCAGGCGAATATCCACCCGGTCGCGGAAGAATTCGACCCGGTCCTGGCCGCTGGGCGTGCACTCATCCCAGCCGGGATACTCGGGCCGCGGCATAGCTGGACCAGTTCTCCCCTGCCAGCGTGGCCAGTTCGGTATAGGCGGCGGTCACCTGTACCTTTAATTCACCCTGCTGGTACATCTTGACGGTGGCGAAAGCTGGTATTGCGTCCACTGCGCAACAACTCCACCTGGCAATCGATAGCACCCAGCACGGTGGGTGCGAGATAAAAAATGCATTGATAGTCAGGGGATCCTTGTGGGGCAGCGCCTCGCGCGAGGACCCGACCGGCGACTCGCCAGCACATAGCCACCAGGGGGACGGCGCCAATCCGCCAGCCCTCGCGCAGTTCCCGCGCCAGAGTTGGTCTGCCACCTGACTGACGGCGGTATCTTGATCAAATTGATTCATCACGTCATTTTGTCCGCGCCAGCCCGTTGAATGTGTATACATGACAGCGATGCGCCGTGAGGTTCTTGGAAGCGCTCCTATATGCACCGTGACAATCACCCGTGGATATCAGGCGGGCAGTGCACCGGCAACGCTGCTGCGCCTAGTACTGCTGCGCTGCTCATTGCGCTGACGCTTTACTGGCGATGCAGCACCCACGCACACGTTCGTCCAGCCTGGATCGGGACGAGCCTGGGCAATGCCAAGCGCAGTCTCACCGACGCCGGCCATCGCACTGGAGCGTGAGCAGGCGTCAGATGGCTACCGTGAAGACAGATGCTCTCATGGACGCCGGACACTACAACGCCGCCCCCACGCCACTGCAGGAGCGGAGAGCCTTCTCGATGCCATCCATCAGCATCGGAACCGAGCACGGTGCCTATGCCCCTCATTTACCAGAGCAAATGCTCAGCCTGGGGTTGGCCCTGCAGCAACAGGAGCGCCACGGCGAGGCGCTGGATATTTTGAAGCGTGGTGTTCACCTGGCGCGGATCAACAACGGCGCTGTACAGCGCGGAGCAGATTCCCCTGCTGGAGGCCGAAATCCAGAGTTATATTGCGCTGGGCCAGTACAGTGAGGCCGACAATCGCCAGGCCTACCTGTACCGCGTGCAAGTGCGCAGCCTCAGCAGCGGCGAGAAGCGTGTTGCGGCGCTGATGGAACCAGGCCGATTGGCAATACCGCGCCTACCGCCTGAGTATGGGCGTGCAGGGCCTCGGGCCGGCTGACCGCCATGTGGGAGCTGTACACGCCAGGCGCTCAGACGAAATTATCGATGAGGATGGCAGTAAGTCTCCAGGCTGCTACCCGCTGTATGCTATGTTGCGCACCCAGTATCTGATTGCCGCCAGCCAGGACCCCAACGCCAACGCTGCCCTGGCCTTCGCGCCGACTACGGTCGCCCCAGCAGGAGGCCACCCGCTTTTACGCTTATCGCTGCACAAATCTACGAAAAAGGCCGCAGTGTGATCGTCTCAATTTATGACATAGAGCAGGATCGACTGCACGGCCAGGACAACAGCCACGAGGCCGCGGAGGCGGTGGCGCAACTGGGCGACTGGGCGCTGTGGAATGGCAAAACGGATGAAGCCGGCGAGGTGTATCAAATCCTGCTGACGGAACTTGCGCCAGCGCGATGATGCCCAAGTACAGAGACGCAGTTGTTCGCGGAACCGGTGCCGCTGCCCGATCTCGAGGGCATTCGCCCGCTACCGCCGCCAGCGAGCGCCGGAAGCAGGGCAATATCCACTGTTAGAATTCGGGGTGACACGACCAGGGGCGGTGTGACTGACCTGGAGCGCCAGGACGGCAGCATGAAAACGAGGACGACCGCTCAGGCCAACCGCCTGATGCGCAAACTGCGCAAGACGAAATTCCGTCCCCGTTTCGAGAACGGCGAACCGGTGGATACCGAAAAAATGGTCAGGGCTTATGGCATTGAATAAGGCACAGCAAAACAGCCTGGCAAAACTGGCAGCCATTGCCGCTGCCTGCGTCTTGCTGAGCGGTTGCCCCAGCGCCAGCAACCCGACCCGCACCGCAAACACCCACACCCTCCACTCCCAGCTCCACGCCGTCCACGTTCCTCCGTCGCCGCAGCAGTTCATCCTCCAGCAGCAGTTCTCCTCCAGCAGCAGTCCTCCAGCAGCTCCCCTCAAGCAGCAGTTCCGGCGAGCAGCAGCCCAGCAGCAGCCGCCTCCAGCAGCCCGCCGCGGCAGCGAGGGCGGACAGCGGCAGCCAGGCTCAGCGGCGAATGGCGAGCTGCCAGCAAGTTCCCCAGGGCAGCGCGGGTCCAGCAGGGCAGTCCGAGGGCTGGCGGGTGAGTTTCCCCGGGCGAGTTCCCCAGGGTGAGAGCGGTGGCACCCCGGCGATCCCGGTATGCAGGACGGTGCCGGTGGCGAGTCGGGCGAACCGGCCTGCCCAGTGCCGGCGAACCCGGTTTCGGAGACGGCGCCGGCAGCAGCGACAGCCTGCCCGACATGAGTGATAACGAACCCAGCTTCGAGGAGGTGCTGGGCAATGCGGAAGAGGCCATGGGCGAGTCCGGGAGCAGCGGCCAGGCAGAGTGGCCAGGCCGGGCGGCAGGCAGTGGCACCCGGCGGCAGCAGCGAAGCCGGACAGCAGGTAGCCCCGGGCAGCTATCCCGGCGGCGGCCAGGGCAGTATCCCAGGCTATGCCGGCAGCGGCAGTGGCGGCGGCCCCCTGACACCCGCCGAGCAGGTCGCCATCCTCGACGCCCAGCTGGAGAAGGGCACCGGCGAGTTCGATGCCATGATCCTCGAGGAACAGAGGCCAACAGCGCCGCGCCGCCCGCCAGACGCAAACCACCGCCAGACCCAATCCGGACTGCCAGGCTCGGGTGCGGTGCGGCAGGTGGCGGGGCGGGCCGGCAGCACGGCCGATGCCCAGGGCATGGCGGCGGCGGTGGCTACAGCACCGGGTGGCGGCATGGGCGGCGCCGGCGGCGGCGGTGGCGGCGCGCCACCCCAGGACACCGCCAAGTACCCGCCGCCCAAGGACATTCCCAGCGGCAACGATGACGACGTGGTGGCACGCCAGTTGCGCGAGGCCGCCATGCGCGAACCCGATCCGGCGGTGCGGGAAAAACTGTGGGATGAATACCGCAAGTACAAGGGTATCAGCCAATGGTGGCACGGCTGTCTGCAGACTGCTGGCGGTGTGGCATTATGGCTGCTTATGCCTGCTGGGGCCTGCGTCAACCAGACCATCAAGAGCACCTCCGTACCCAGCGATCAAGACGCCTCCTCGAGTCGTTCCCGAGCACCTGCTGCTGGATGTGGGCATCGCCATGTTTCGACCCGGGACTGGATGACTACGACGAAGACGAGCAGATCTATCCCGAGGTGCGCAAGGCCGAGGCCCGCTATCATGCCCAACCTGCTGTCCCAGGCCATGCAGGACAGCGGCGCCTGGGGCGCGGTGCGGGTAGTACCGGACACGACACAGATCACCGACCTGCTGGTGCAGGGCAAGATCCTGCACTCCGACGGGGAGGAACTGCAGTTGCAGATCACCGCCACCGACTCGCGGGGCTACGTCTGGCTGGACAAAAAATACACCGGCAACGCCAGCCGCTATGCCTACCGCAGCGTGACCACGCGCACCACTATGACCCGTTCCAGGCGGTGTACAACACCATCGCCAACGACCTGCTGGAAGCTGCAGGAGGAACTGCGCGAGGAGGACCGGGAAAACGTGCGCCTGGTCACCGAGCTGCTGTTTGCGCGCAGTTTTTCACCGGACGCCTTCGACGGCTACCTGGAAGCAGAACCGCAAGAAGCGAGTACCTGGTGCTGCGCCTGCCGGCCGAGAACGACCCCATGCTGGAGCGGGTGCGCAGCATCCGCGAGCGCGACCAGATGTTCATCGATACCCTGCAGGAATATTACAGGTCTTTCTCGGACGAGATGTACGGTCCCCTACCAGGAGTGGCGCAAGCTGAGTTACCAGGAAGCGGTGGCCCTCAGGGAGCTGCGGGCGGAAAGCACCCGCAACCTGATCGCCGGCGGCGTGGCCGTGGCTCGCGGGCATTGCCGGCGCCACCACCGGTGACAGCGCAACCACCCGCATCGCCGGACAGGTGGCCGTCATCGGCGGCGGTTACCTGCTCAAGAGTGGCCTGGAAAAACGCAACGAGGCGCAGATCCATGTCCAGGCGCTGGAGGAACTGGGCATGTCACTGGAGGCTGAGATCACTCCCCAGGTGATCGAACTGGAGGACCGCACGGTAACCCTCAGCGGCAACGTCGAGGACCAGTACGCCCAGTGGCGCGAGCTGCTGGCGGATATCTACCGCGCCGAGATCGGCGCCCTGGAACTGCCCGCAGGAAACCGCCGCACGACTGATACACTCTGAGCCCTTCAACGCCATTTACGCCCAAGGCCCCGCCACTGCATGTCATCCCACAAACGAGCCCCCTAAGACCCACTCCGTTTGACGTGGTGCGAGCCGCCACCCGGCACCCGCACCAGCACACGCAGCACAGCGCCGCCAGGGCACCCCGGCGCTGGGTGTTACCGGCACTGGGTGGCCTGGTGTCTGCTGGCGGTACTGGTGGTATTTTCTGGCTGCCGGAGCAGGTCGAACCGATACCGGCGCCCGGCGCCGGTGATACGCGCAGCGCCCGCCGGCGACCCGCAAGCGCAGAGCGGCAACGCAAGCACCGGCCGCGAAGCCATCCGCCCGCCACGCCAGCAAGGACGCCTCACCCTGGTCGGACGCCCAGCTGGCAAAACTGCGCAAGGAGGCCCAGGACGTGCTGCCGAATTGCTGGAGATACAGTTCGCCCTGGAGGAGCGCGGCGTCCAGCAGTGGGCCCCCGAGGACTTCGCCGCCGTGGCGGCCACTCGCCGCCGCAGGCGACGAGCTGTACCGCAGCCGCGAGTACGAGGCGGCCAAAGCGCAGTACCAGGAGGGCCTGGCGGCAGCTGCAGGCGCTGCAGGCAGCATTCCGGACCGAGTTGGAGCGCAGCTGGAACTGGCGCGCGAGGCGCTGGAGGCCAGGCGATATCGGCGAGCCGGCCACTACCGCCCTGGACATGGCCGAGCTGATCGAACCGGACAATGCCGAAGCTCGCGGCCCTGCGCCAGCGCGCCGAGGTACTGCCGCAGTTGCTGGCGCTGCTGGACAGGCGGCAACGGCGGAGCAGGCAACGGTGACCTGGCCAGGCGCCGAACAGCTGCTGCAAGAGGCGGTGAACTGGACCCGCAACACCAGCGCGCCGCAGCGAACTGGAGCGGGTCAGCCTGCCGCCTACCGGGACCAGCAGTTCAACGAGGCCATGAGCGACGGCTACGCCGCCCTGGACGCCAGCCGCTTCGACAGCGCCCGCAAGGCCTTTCGCCGCGCCGCACAGCTGCAAGCCGGCTCCAGCCGAGGCCGCCAGCGCCCTGCAGGAAGTGGATACTGCCGACACCGCCTATCGCCTGGCCAGCCTGCAAGCAGCGGGCCAGCGGACTGAACAGGCAGAGCAGTGGCAGCAGCCGGTCAACGCCTATGAGCAGGCGCAGAAAATCGACCCCAACGTGCTGTTCGCCCGCGAGGGGCTGGCAAGCGCAGCAGGGCCGGGCGCGCCTGGACAAGCAGTTCCGCACCGCCATCGACGAACCCCAGCGCCTGTCAGGACGTCGCGGTGGCCGAGGCCACCGAACAACTGCTGCAGCAGGCGCGCACCATCAGCCCCCGCGGCCCGGTGCTGAAGCAGCAGATCGAACAGCTGGATCGCCCTGCTGCAGCAGGCCAATACACCGATCGTACCGTCACCCTGCGCTCGGACGAGCAGACCGAGGTCATCGTGTACAAGGTGGCCCGCCTGGGCAGTTTCGACCAGCGCGAACTGACCCTGCGCCCCGGCACCTATACCGCGGTGGGCAGCCGCACCGGCTACCGCGATGTGCGCCGGACCTTCACCGTCAGGCACGAAGGCCGCAGCCCCGCCCGGTGACCATCGCCTGCACGGAACCTCATCTGATAGTGAGCACCGATCCGGACAGCAAAGCAGCCCGGACGCCATCGAGCCCAGCGCGTTCCAGCCGCTGGACAGCCGCGCCGCCAGCAACCGCGGCAACGCCAACACCGCGCCGCTGGCTGCTGCTGGCCTGCGCCGCGCTGTTCGCCCTGGTCATGCTGTTCCTGCTCAGCGCCCGCTCACTGCAGGTGGTAGTGATCGCGGAGACGCCCTCCTCGGTGGAACTCAGTGGCCTCGCCCTGCCCTTCGGCGAGCGCTACCTGCTGCGCCCGGGCGACTACACGGTCAGCGCCAGCGCCCGAGGGCTATCACCCGCTGGACACCACCGTGACCGTGGACCGACGCGACAGCCAGACCGCTGGAGCTGGTGCTGCAGCTGCTGCCGGGGCTGGTCAGCATCGACACGCAACCCGCCGGGCGCCAGCGTGTTCATCGACGGCGAGCCCGTGGGCAGAACGCCGCTGGCGACCTGCCGCTGGAAGCGGGCGAACACCATTCTGCAGCTGGCCGAGCGCTATCCTGCCGCTGACAGCAGACGCTGGAGGTCACGGGCCGCAATGTGCAGCAGCAGCTGCAACTGGAGCTGGCACCGGCCTGGGCCGAGGTCACCATCGACAGCCAGCCCCCGGGGCCACTATCCTGGTGGACGGCGAGGCGGCGGGCACCACCCCGGCAGTGGTGGAAATCATGCAGGGCGAGCACCAGCTGATGCTGCAGCTGGCAGCCTACGCCGACTGGCAGCAGGCCCTGCGATCGAGCGCCGGCCAAGCCCCTGGACCTGGGCACCGTCACCCTGCAACCCGCGGCCGGCGTGCTGGAGCTGGCCAGCGTCCCCAGCGGGCGCCAATGTCACCCTGGACGGTGAGTTCCAGGGCCAGACGCCGCTGGACCCTGGAAATCACCCCGGACAAGGCACCGGCTGGCGGTGTTCAAACCCGGCTACCGGCGCTACAGCGACACCGTGCAAATGCCCGCCGCCGGCAGTGACAGCCAGACCATCAAACTCAAGGCCCAGCTGGGCGAGGTGCGCTTCGCATTTCAGCCCGGCGCCAACGCCGTGCGCATCAATGGCAAGGCCTAGGGCAAGGGCAGCCAGACCCTGTCGCTGCCCGCCGTTGAACACTCGGTGGAGGTCAGCCTGGACGGCTACGCCACCGTGCGCCGGCGCGTCACCCCGCGCCCCGGGCCTGCAGCAGCTGGTGGAGGTGACCCTGCAAACCGAACAGGCAGGCGCGCCTGGCGCGTATCAAACCGGAGATCACCACCGCCCTGGGCCAGACCCTGCTGCTGTTCAAACCGGCGGACTCGCCCACTGCCGATTTCACCATGGGCGCCTCGCGCCGGGAACCCGGGCGCCGCGCCAACGAGGTACTGCACCCGGTGTCCCTGCGGCGCATGTTTTACCTGTCCACCACCGAGGTGACCAACGCCCAGTTCCGCCTGTTCCAGGCAGATCACAACTCGGGCCAGATCGAGGGCAACAGCCTCAACCGCGACCACCAGCCGGCAGTGCAGGTAAGCTGGCAGCAGGCGGCGGCCTTCTGCAATTGGCTGAGCAAGCGCGAGGGGCTGCCGCCCTTCTACCGCGAAACCAACGGCATAATCAACGGCTACAACCCCGCAGCCACCGGTTACCGGCTGCCCAGCGAGGCCGAGTGGGCCTGGGCTGCCCGGGCCGATGGCGATGCGCTGCTGAAATTTCCCTGGGGCGACGACTTCCCGCCGCCAGAGGACTCCCAGGAGAACTACGCCGACAACACCTCCGCCTATGTCACCGGCCGCATACTCAGTGGCTACACCGATGGCCATGTGGTCAGCGCCCCGGTGGCCTCCTTCCAGGCCAACCAGAACGGGCTTGTACGATATGGGCGGCAACGTGGCGGAATGGGTACACGATGTCTACAGCATTCCCTCTGCCAACGGCGCCACCGAGGTCGACCCCCTGGGCGCCCAGTCCGGTGATAACTATGTCATTCGCGGGGCCAGCTGGAGCCACAGCAAAATTGCCGAGCTGCGCCTGTCCTACCGCGATTATGGGCAAGCGGGTCGCGATGACGTAGGATTCCGGTTGGCGCGCTATGCGGAGTAAGGCATGATCAGATTAACAGCACAATGGCCTGGCACTCATGCCTGCACTGCTGCTGGCGGCAGCGCCAGCCTGGCGCAGCCGGAGGACGAACAGGCGGATCGCGGCGCCCGCGAGCAACCGAAACAGCCGATAACCGCCGGCGCGGCGACAGCGCCGACCACGCAGACGCCAGACTGGCCGGGACAGCCGACGCCGCACCAGCGCGCGACCCGCCCTTTGACTACCGCTCCTCGGAAGAAATCTCCGAAGACCTGTCAGTCTCCTTTCCGGTGGATATATAGGACCAGGACTATGAAACAAAGGATGTCATCCGAGTTCATCTACCAGCTGTTCGCCCTGCTGATCGCGGTGATCGTGGTGCACGCGGTCTACGTGGGCGCGATCCGCCCCAGCGCCGATGCCCAGATCCGAGCAGGAAATGGAACTGCAGGCGGCGGGCGAGGACTTCGTGCCCGAGCGCAGCTTCGCCGTGGTGATTCGCGACTACGAACAGGAAGCCTGTTTCATCCTGCTGATCTGGGCGCTGGCGATCATGGGCTACAAGGGCCGCCGCGCCATCCACGAACAGGACCTGCTGGGACGGCGCCTGCTGGATATTCCCGAGGGCACCAGCGTGCTGCCGGAAGATTCCAGGGAGTACAGCCGCTCACTGGAGGCGCTGCCGGAGAAGGAGCAGGACTACCTGCTGCCGCGCACCCTGCTGTCGGCGCTGCAGCGCTTTGCCACCACCGGCAGTATCCAGGCGGTATCCGACACCATCAAGGAGAGCTGTGAAGTGGAGTCGGACCGGCTGGACTCGGAGCTGTCCATGGTGCGCTACATCGCCTGGGCCATCCCCTCGATCGGGTTTATCGGCACCGTGCGCGGTATCGGCGACGCCCTGGGCCAGGCCTACAAGGCGGTGGAAGGGGACATCACCGGCGTGACGGTGAGCCTGGGTGTGGCCTTCAACAGCACCTTCGTGGCCCTGGTGCTGAGCATCATCATCATGTTCTGCCTGCACCAGCTGCAGCTGTCCCAGGAGCGCCTGGTGCTGGATTGCCAGCGCTACGCCGACAAGCGCCTGCTGCGCTTCCTGGTGGTCATTGAGAACAGTGAATAGCGTTGACGCCATCGCAAGAGCCCTGCCATGACTATCGCACTACTGGACATCAACGACAGCAACCTGCAGCTGTGGCATGGCGGCGCCCACCTGCAAAGTCCGGGCTACGCCCTGCTGGTCGGACAAGCAGTATCGCTTCGGCAACCCGGCCCGGGCCGCCGCCCGCCTGCAACCGCGCGATATCAACACCCGCTACTGGTGGCAGCTGAGCACCGAGACCCTGCAGCCGGCGCTGGGGCCGGCCCGGCACACCGGTGACCTGGTACACGCCCACCTGCAGGAACTGCACCGCGAGGCCGGCCAACCACAGGAAGTGCTGATGGCCGTGTCCGGCACCATGGAGCGCGGCCAGCTGGCCCTGCTGCTGGGCATTGTCCAGCAGTGCCCCTTCGCCGCGGTGGGCCTGGTCAACCGCAGCGTCGCCCTGGGCAGCCTGCTACGGCGGCGCCGACCGCCTGTTCCACCTGGAAATCCAGCTGCACCAGGCGGTCATCAGCGAACTGGCCAGACGCGACGGCCAGGTCGAGCTGCAGCGCACCGTGCCCCTGCCCGGAACCGGCCTGCTGCAGTTGCAGGAGCGGCTGGTAGAGATCATTGCCACCGCTTTTATCCGCCAGACCCGGTTCGACCCGCGCCGCAAGGCCAGCACCGAGCAGCAACTCTACGACGCCCTGCCCGACGCCCTGCGCGCCCTGGGCAGCGACAGCGAAACCAACCTCGAGGTGAACGGCTACCGCGCGCGCATCAACCGCGGTGAACTTCTCAGCGCCGGACAGCGGTTGTTCGAAAGTGCCAGGGAAGCCATCGGATCGCTGCGCCCGGGCGACCGGCTGATCGCCGACCCGCTGGCCGGGCTGCTGCCGGGCCTCGCCGAGCAACTGCCGGGCCTGGAAGTGCTGGCCGCGGACAGCGTGCGCATTCGCCCTGGAAAAACACATCGACTTCCTGGTGCAACGCGAACAGACACTGAGTTTCGTCACCGCCCTGCCCAGTCTGGCGCCAGCGCGTAACGAAACCGGGCCGGCGGTCATCACCCCGATGCCGGTGACGGCGGCAAAACCCGCCGCTACCCACCTGCTGGAGGGCCATAGGGCCACGCCACTGGCGGCAGATGGCACGAGCCTCGGGGGCGGGTGGGCGCTGCAGCGCACCGCGACAGGCTGGCAGCTGGCGGGGGCGGGCGCCGCGGTGCTGGTCAACGGCTCCCCCGGTCGGGCGGAGCAGTCGCTGGGCGGCGGTGACACGCATCCGGATCGGTGACGGGCCGGAACTGCAGCTGATCGAGGTGATGCGCTAAGTAGCCTTATGGCGAGGAAAAAAACGCGAGTTTACCACCTTCAACCTCAGCTTCCTGGACATCATGTCCTGTGGCTTCGGGGCGGTGGTGCTGGTGTTCCTGATCATAGACCACTCCATCCAGACCGCAACCAAGGACCTCAACCGCGACCTGATGTCCGAGGTCAACATGATGGAGGAGGATGTGAGGGACGGCCAGGCGGGCCTGGTAAAGCTGCGCAACACCCTGTCGGAGGTGGATAACCAGATGGTGGAGGCCCAGGGCCAGGCGACCCGGATCACCGAGGATATCGACAAGTACGAGGCCCTGATCGCCGACCTGCGCAAGGACGGTTTTACCGAGCGCAGCGACATCGAAGCCCTCAAGGCCGAGATCCGCTCGCTGGAAAATGAGGTGAAAAAATTGCGCGAGTCCGCCCAGGAGGACAGCGGTAACAGTGCCCGCACCTTTGTCGGCGAGGGCAACCGGCAGTACCTGACCGGGCTCAACCTGGGCGGGAGGAATATCGCGATTCTGCTGGATGTTTCCGCCAGCATGCTGGCGGACAAGCTGGTCAATATCATCCGCCTGCGCAATATGGATACGGCGATCCAGCGCAAGGCGGACAAGTGGACCCGGGCCCTGTCCACCGTGGACTGGCTTACCGCCCAGCTGCCGGTGGGCAGCAAGTACCAGCTGATCACCTTCAATACCAAAGCCGCCCCAGCCCTGGCCGGCAGCGACGGCAAATGGCTGGAAGTCGCCGACCAGGCCCAGCTGGAAAAGGTCACCAGCGAACTGCGCAAGATCACCCCCAGCGGCGGCACCAGCCTGGAGAACGCCTTTCTTGCCCTGCAAAACCTGTCTCCGGCGCCGGACAATATCTTCCTGATCACCGACGGCCTGCCCACC
This sequence comes from Candidatus Krumholzibacteriia bacterium, assembly GCA_942492615.1. Classification (GTDB taxonomy): domain Bacteria; phylum Krumholzibacteriota; class Krumholzibacteriia; order LZORAL124-64-63; family LZORAL124-64-63; genus CALOFL01. The sequence goes on along the minus strand of CALOFL010000010.1, from coordinate 132,347 downwards.
CAGGGTGCCAGCCCGCCCAGGTCCAGCAAAGTGAGCGGCGATGAACGCCAGCGGCTGTACCGCCAGGCGGTGCAAAATGCTGCCGCGCAATGTGCCGGTCAATATCATCCTGGCGCCCATGGAGGGCGACCCCATGGCTGCCTCGGAGTTCTGGCAACTGGCCCAGGTCAGCAGGGGCTCCTTCATGAGCCCGTCGAGGGACTGGCCCTGATGGCGCGGCGCAAGTCACGGGCTCCGGCCGAATTCTCGCTGTCGTTCCTCGACGTGATCTGCTGTGGATTTGGCGCGATCATCCTGCTGCTGATGATTACCAAGACGGTACAACCACAGATCATCGAAGCGTCGACCAACAACCTCGAAGGGTTACTGGCCGATCTGCAGGAACAGCTGTTCGAGATTCGCGGCGAAAGCCGGGTGCTGAACCGCGACCTGAACGCGAAGCACGAGCAGCTGTCGGAATACGAGGAGCGCATCGCCATCCTGCGGGGACAGCTGGCCAGTGCCAGATCCCGCTACGACAGCATCCAGGTGCAGGACAACACCAACGACGTGGTCAGCGAACAACTGGCGATAGCCCGGCAGCGCCTGTCGGACGAACAGAAGCGCCTGCTGGGCGCCCAGCACCAGTCGAAAAACAACCTGATCGGCGGCATCCCGGTGGACAGCGAGTACATTATCTTCGTTATCGACACCTCCGGCTCCATGTTCTCCTACGCCTGGGAGCGCATGATAGAGGAATTGCAGGCTACACTGAGCATTTACCCCCAGGTCAAGGGTATCCAGGTGCTGAACGATATGGGGAATTACATGTTCAGTCGCTACCGCGGCCAGTGGATCCCCGACACCGCGGGCCGGCGCAAGGTTATTATCGATAACCTGCGCAACTGGAATGTCTTCAGCAACTCCAGCCCGGTGGAGGGGATCGAGGCCGCCATCCGCGCGTTTCACAAGCCCGGCCAGAAAATCAGCATTTACGTGTTCGGCGATGAGTTCACCGGTGACTCCATAGCCCAGGTGATCGATACCGTGGACCGTATCAACCAGTCGAACGCACAGGGGGAGCGGCTGGTGCGCATCCACGCGGTGGGCTTTCCGGTACAATTTATCCGCGCGCCGCACCTGCAGACCACCGGCATCCGGTTTGCTACCCTGATGCGCGAGCTGACCTATCGCAATGGAGGCACTTTTGTCGGGCTTAATGATTTCCGTCCCTGACGCAAGAGCGCTGCTGCGGCTGGCGGGCGCCCTGCTGCTGGCGCTGCTGGCGGGCTGCGGCCCCGCGGAGGTCGTGGTCAAGGGTAATTTCCCCGCGCCAACGATGGAGAAACTGCCGCTGACCATCGGCGTGTGGTACGACCCTGGTTTTGCCAACCACGAGTTCTACGATGAAGCCAAGAGCAAGAAAGAGTCCAGCTGGCTGGTGAAGTCCGGTGAAGCCCAGGTGCAGATGTGGGATACGCTGCTCAACGGCATGTTCGCCCGGGTAGTGCCGATGGTGGGGCAGCCGGGACCCGGGCAGATGAACCCCAGTGTGGATGCCGTGCTTATTCCACAGATAGCCGAACTGCAATATGCTATTCCCGCACATACCAACGTCAAGGTTTACGAGATCTGGATACGCTATCATCTGCAACTGGTCACCACCGGGGGCGACCCCATCGCCGACTGGACCATGCCGGCCTATGGCAAAACCCCCACCGCGTTCCTGCAGACCGACCAGGCCGCCGTGAATCTCGCGGCAGTCATGGCACTGCGCGATGCCGGGGCCAATTTCGCCACCAGTTTCGCCAGGGTGCCCGGGGTGCAGACCTGGCTGCAACAGAGGCTCGGCAACGGGCGGGAGGCAAACCTGTGAAAATACGCAATTCAGCCTGCGCGCTGGCACTGGGCGGCGCTATCTGCCTGACGTCCGGCTGTGTCACATCCACCGTCGACCAGATGGTATTCAACGAACCCACGGAGGGCATCGGCAACTCCACGGTAGTCATCCTGGGGCGGCGCCACGCCAGCGACTACGATACCGAGCCGGATTTCGTGGAATGTGTGGGTGACCATATCTCCAGCGGGGACAGCAGCGTCGAGGTGATAGGGGAACTCGAGTTCATCAACGACTTCTACCCCTGGTTCGAGCCGCGCACTGCGCCGCTGCAGCTCGCCGATCTGGAACGCCTGATCCAGCGCGAGCCGGTGGTGGCAGAAAAACTGGCGTCGCTGCGAACCCAGTATATGGTCTGGATCGACGGCTCGACCGTGCGCGGCGACTCGAGCGGCTCCATGACCTGCGCGGTGGGCCCGGGCGGGGGCGGCTGTTTTGGTTTCGGCACCTGGAGCAATGACGCCAACTACGAGGCGACGATCTGGGATTTTACCGAGCACGCGGAGGTGGGACGCATCAGTACCAGCGCCACCGGACAATCCTACATGCCTGCCGTGGTCATACCCATTCCCATCAGAGCCCCCGTGCAGGGCACCGCCTGTGACGGAATTGGCGACCAGCTGCTCCAGTTCCTGTCGAGCCGTTACTAGGAAAGACCCGATGTTGCGAACGGCCGCCCTGCTTCTCCTCGCCGGCTCCACTCTTGCACTGACCTCTGGTTGCGCCGGAAACCCGGCCACCGGGGGCAGCAGCGTGGTCCTCAGCAGCCAGGGACGGGAGATTTCCGTCGGCCAGGACATGCACCAGCAGATAGTGGAACAGGGCGCGGTCTACGACGACCCGGAACTGGCCGCCTATGTGGATCGCATCGGCCAGCGCCTGGTGCGACACAGCGATGCGCCGGACGATAGCTTTACCTTCACGGTGATCGACAGTCCCGATATCAATGCCTTCGCCACTCCCGGCGGTTTTATCTATGTTAACCGCGGTCTGCTGGCCTACCTGGACAACGAGGCGGAGCTGGCGGGGGTGATGGCCCATGAAATCGGCCACGTCACCGCCCGCCACGCGGCGCGGCAGCAGACCGCCAGCATCACCAACCAGGTGGTGGCGACCACCGCCTACATCCTCACCGGCAGCGGGGAGCTGGCCGACGCCTCGAATATGTACGGCACCGAGCTGGTGCGGGGCTATGGCCGGGAACACGAACTGGAGGCAGACGGGCTCGGGGCGAAATACATGTACAACGCCGGCTACGACCCCGACTCGCTGCTGGAGGTGATCGGCGTGCTGAAGGACCAGGAGCAGTTCCAGCGGGTGAAAGCCAAGTCTACCGGCAAACCGGTGGCCAGCTACCACGGGCTGTACGCCACCCACCCGCGCAATGACCAGCGCCTGCAGACGGTGATCCGCACCGCGGGCGACCTGACCCCAGGTGAAACCACCGTCAATCCGGAAGTACCGGGGGAATTCCGCCGCCAGATCGAGGGGCTGGTCTGGGGCCCCAGCGTGCAGAGCGAGCGGGCCGAGAATCGCTACTACCACAACAAGCTGGGCTTCAGTTTCGAACCCCCGCCCGGTTGGCAGGTGACGGCAGGCTCCAGGGCAATTGTCGCCAGCGCCCCCGACGGCTCCGCCTCCCTGACCCTCACCATCCGGCGCCGGGACCAGGCGAGCACCCCGCGCTCGGTACTGGAAAGCAGCGCGACGGGCAGCCTGGCCAGTGGCCTGGAGCTCGACCAGGCGGGTCTTGCGGGTTACACGGCGGTGGCCTCCAGCGGCGGCAGCGCCAGCCGCCTGGCCGTCATCGACTACGGCAGCCTGAGCTACCTGTTCGATGGCAGGTCCGATAATTTTGCCGCGGCAGATCCCCAGCTGCTGGCTGCAATCCAGAGTTTCCGGCCAATGCATCCGCGGGAGCGCCAGGCCGGTAACGGCTACCGCATTCACTATATCCAGGTGCCGCGGGGGGCCACCATGGCGAGCCTCGCCGCCAGTGTGCGCATCCCGGATGCAGAGGCCCAGTTGCGCCTCCTCAACGGCCTTTACCCCCGGGGCGAACCCCGCACCGGTGACTGGATCAAGATGATCCGCTGAAACCCTTCACGGGCAAAGGATGCCCCAGCCGCAACCACAATGAGGAGTGAGAAAGATGGGATTGTTGCGAAAGCTATTACTGGCATCCCTGTTGACCGGTGTGGCTTCAGCGGCATCTGGCGCCCATCTGGTGGTCTACACCGCCAAAAAAATTATCACCATGGAACCGGCCCTGCCCGAGGCTACAGCCGTGGCGGTGGCCGACGGCCGCCCCCCCCCCCGGCCGGCCGTGAGCGAGGTCACCATGACCGCAGCCTGCAGGACAAGGTTCTCATGCCCGGTTTTATCGACCCCCATGTGCACCCCTCCCTGCCGGCAGTGCTCACCCAGTTCCCATTCCTGGCGCCCGATGACTGGACCCTGCCCACGGGTAAGCCCGCCCCCGAGGCTTACAAGCCCGCCTGCAGGAGTTAGTGGCGGCATACCGACAAGCGCGTGCCGTTTATCGCCTGGGGCTCCCCTGTGGCACGGGGAGGTTTACCGCCAGCAACTCAACGCATGGTTCCCGAACACCCCGGTGATTATCTGGCACCGCTCGTTCCATGAATTGATTGGCAACGACGCGGCGTGCCATGCTCGGGATCACCGAGGCGGACACCAGGGCAACCACGAGAACGACTGGGCCAAGGGCCATTTCTGGGAAAATGGCCTGAAAGCCGTTGTTCCCAAGCTGCCTTTTCTGTTCGAGCCCACCCGCTTCGGCAAGGGTATGGGTAATTTCCTGGAAATGGCTCATCGGGGTGACCACAGTACTTGATATGGGTACGGGGGTCTTCGGCGACCCGGCCGGGGAGATCGCCCTGGTCCGCCAGATCACCGAGGAAAGCCAGGCGCCCCTGCGCATTATCATGCCCATCATCACCGACTTTCTCGCCCGGGGTAAAAGCCCGGCGGAGGCCATGCTGGAAATCGACGAGTGGCGGGAGGCAGCTCCCGCCGCGTGATGGTGGGAACCTTCACTGATGATGGACGGCGCGATTTTCAGTGGCCTGGCGCAAATGGGGCCGCCGGGTTATATCGATGGCCACGAAGGCCTGTGGATGGCCCCGCTGCCGGTAACAACCCAGTGGGCGCAGGCCTTCTGGCGGGCGGGGTACCAGCTGCACGCCCACACCAATGGCGACCTCAGCGCCGCCGCCTTCATCGACCTGTTGCGCGCCCTGCAGGCCAGCACCCCAGGGTGGACCACCGCTTCACCCTGGAGCACTTCGCCCACCAGTTCCCCTGGGCGCGCTGGTATCGGACCATCCCTACTACCACTACCTGCTATCCGATATCTACAGCGAGTTGTGGCTGGGACCGAGAGGCCAGATGGTCGTCGGTTACCGGCGCGACACTCGCCCTGGCGCTCCTGAATCCACCAACTGCTCGGGAAGACCGGCGCCGGAGAAAATATCATCCGAGCATTACGGCGACGCCGCCGGATCGTGGGCTGGAGTTGCAGCCGCCGACTTTTGGACGCGACCCCTACGAGGCAGGGGTTGCCGGACTTAACAGGTCAAGGTGGGGGAACCGTGTTCGAGGAGAGGTCCACCCCATCGAGGCTACAAAATAATAAGGGGCTGCGCGCTTACCCTGGCACACTCGCTTCTTCCGCGCGCTGCTGCACCAGCACCCAGGGCGCCGCCACCACCGCCCAGAGTGCCGGGTTGGCCTCATACCAGGCGCGGGCCTGCTCCTCGGTCACCGGGGCGACGCTGCCCTCGGCAATCCACTGCTCGAAACGCCCGGATGCGCGCGGTCTGGCCAGGTCTTCGGCCCGCAGCAGTAGCTCGTGCCAGTGGATCCGCGCGGTCTGGCTCAGGTATTCGGCGCGCAGCAGGTTCTCGCGTTCCGGATCGGGCTCAGCCATAGCGGCTGTCTGCCACAAACGGGTTGGTGCGTCGCTCCTGGCCAAAGGTAGAGGTGGGGCCGTGGCCGGGAATGAAGGTGATGTCATCCCCGAGGGGGAACAGTTTGTCGCGAATACTGGCAACCAGCTGTTCGTGGTTACCCCTGGGGAAGTCGGTGCGGCCGATAGAACCCTGGAACAGCACATCGCCCACCCAGGCGACCTTTTGCGCCTCGTACAGGAATACCACGTGACCCGGCGTGTGTCCGGGGCAGTGGAACACCCGCAGCACCTGTTCCCCAACGGTTACCGTATCGCCCTGCTCCAGCCAGCGATCCGGGAGGAAAGCATCAGCGTGGGGAAAGCCCGCCATCTGGCACCACTCCGGCAACTTGTCCAGCCAGAACTGATCTTCCCGTTGCGGACCCTCGATCGCCACATCCAGCTGCTGGCGCAGCACATCCGCTGCGGCGCAGTGGTCCATGTGGGCATGGGTGAGAAGAATCTTTTCGACGCTCGCGTCCATTTTTTCGACCGCACCAAGAATCCGTTCCACGTCTCCGCCGGGATCCACGATGGCGGCCTTGCCGGTGGTTTCACACTTTATAATGGAGCAATTCTGCTGGTAGGGCGTAACCGGTACGATGGTGCATTGAATGGGCATTTTCTGGCTGGGTCCTATGGTAAAAATGGGCCGGGTTCGGTCGCCTCCGGGAAAAATACCGCCAGACCCCGTTCTTTCTACCAAATATCAGGGCGCCCGGCCTATCGCGGCCCAGGGCGCCCCTTACAGTCCTGGTGGATCGATCTCGGCCGGCTTGAAGGCCGGCTGGCTGCCCACCTGCTCGAACACTTCCCGATCAAACTGTCTTTCGCTTTTTGCCACAATCAGCGAGACCACCGCGTCGCCGGTGACATTGACGGCTGTACGCACCATGTCCAGCAGGCGGTCGACGCCAAGTATCAGGCCGATACCCTCCACCGGCAGACCCGCCTGTCCCAGCACCAGCGCCAGGGTGACAAGGCCGACGCCCGGAACCGCGGCGGTGCCAACGGACGCCATGGTGGCAGTCAGGATAACCGTCAACAGCGCGGTAGCGGTGAGATCTATCCCATACACCTGGGCGATGAACACCGTGGCCACCCCCTGCATGATTGCCGTGCCGTCCATATTGATGGTGGCGCCCAGCGGGACCGTGAAGCCCGCTACCGAGTTGTGCACGCCCATCCGCCGCTCCACCGTGTTGAGGGTGACAGGCAGCGTTGCACCCGAGGATGCCGTGCTGAAAGCGAAAGCCCAGACCGGTCGCATTTTACTGAACAGCTTGCGCGGGGACAGGCCCGCCAGCGTTCGCAGCAGCAGGGCGTATACCACGAAAGCGTGCAGCAGCAGTACACCAAGCACGGTAAAAAAGTAGGCTGCCAGGTCGGCAATTGCGCTCAGGCCCATCTGGGCGAAGAGCTTTACCAGCAGTGCGAACACCCCATAGGGCGCCAGCGCCATGAGAATTTCCACCATTTTCATGACCACTGCTTCGAGGTCGCGGAAGAAACCGGCTATGCGCCGACCCGGCTCCCCGGCGTGGGAAATGGCGTAACCCACCAGCAGTGCGAAGACTATGATCTGCAACATTTCCCCATCGGCCATGGCCCGCACCGGGTTGGAGGGGAATATATTGACCAGCACATCCTTCAGCGGGGGCGGTGGGGTGGGCTGAAAAGTCGCGGCAATCGCCAGGTTCATGCCCTCACCCGGGCCGATAAAACTGGCAACTACCAGCGCAAGCGTGACCGCTATCGCCGTGGTGGCGAGGTACAGCCCGAGCGTTTTGAAGGCAATGGGCCCCATCCGGGCACTGTCGCCGAGAGAACTTGCACCGCAAATCAGGGACACCAGCACCAGGGGCACGACCAGCAGCTTCAGGGAGGCGATAAAAATTCGCCCCACCACATCGAACAGGCCGCCCACCAGACCCTGGTCGATAAACTCGCGCAGGCCGTCGGGTAGCGCGGCGCCGTGCAACAGTGCGTTCAGCAGCGAGCCGAGCAGGATGCCCGCCGCCATCGCAGTGAGTATCCGGTTCGTCAGGCTCATTCGCTGCAGGGTCCGTTCTGGTAGCCCACGACCGCGCTGTCGGCACAGGCGTTACAGGCCGAGGCATAAGTCCTGAAACCGCCCGCTGCCAGGCTCGCGCAGGCAGGCGCATACTGCATGGTGCAAAGCTCAGGGCGTGGGTCAGTGCAGGGGATAATCGGGTTTGACGCCAACGGAGCGGCCGGTTCAGGCTGACTGGTAACCGTGCTGCAGCCGGCCACTACCAACAGGGCTAAAGCCCAGGCTATGCGCATTGATCACTCCCCAGGGTAAGGATACTTTGAGGGGCAGAAGCCTATCACCCTTGGGCGCCGAGCGCAGCTGTGGTAGGCAGTAAAAAAACGGCGGATCTACCGGATCGACTGCGGAGGACCAGCACAATCGACCAGCGGCTCAGATCGGGTAGAGGAAACGGCAGGCAGTCCTCGTCACCGGGCTCAATCGCGGCGAGTTCGGCCAGGGTCGCGGCAGTGACGGGGCGCCAGTCGGAAGCCTCCGGCAGGCCCGCGTGGATGGGCTCGAGCAGGGCAATACCCGCGCCGGCACAGCCCAATTCACCCAGCACAGAGGCAAGGTTATTGGCCAGGGCGGTGTCACTGCCGGTGCGCCGCAGGCCGCGCCCGTAATAATCGACAGCCAGCGCCAGATTGCCCCCGGTATAGGCCCGGTTGCCCAACGCAAGGTAGGGACCGGGAGCTTGCGGCCACCGTTCCAGTGCTGCCTGCCAGGCCGGGGCAGTCGAATCAGCACCTGCCACTTTCTCAAACGCGAGGACGGCTTCCGTGTAGCGCGACAGGCTGGCCTGGGCGGGCATATGCCCCGGGCTGAGCACCACCATGGCCCAGCGCCCCGCCCAGTTCCAGGTTCGAAGAAATTCCGGGGCGTCCACGGCCAGGCCAGACTTGTCTCCCGTGTTCAGATATATCCGGTTGGCGGAGGTGTTGAAACCCGTCATTACCGCGTAATGCCAGGTCGGAAAATCGGGACTCCCAGGTTCTGCATTACCAGCACGGGCCGGCCCGCCTGTAATTCGTGGAGCAGAGCCGCCGGTTGCTCGTCGGTCAGGTAGGGGATAAAACCGGCCCGCCGCGCAGCGGCCACCAACTCCGCCTGCAGGCTGCCCCGGCGGCCCGGCAGATAGACCTGGGAGGCAAGGGTTTCGGGATCGATGGTGGTACCGGCCGCCCCGAGTACCCCCGCCAGTGCCGCGGGACCACACTGGTAGGCCTGCTGGGGGTAAAAAGGCACCGATTCGAGCCGCACCGGAGCCGCACCGGGAAGGGTAGCGGCGAGATCCAGCCGGGGATTCACGGCGCAGGCACTGAGCAGGAACATCAACAGCAGTGCCGCCAGGGTCGACCGCAGACAGGCCTGAAGCACACCCCGGCGCAACCGCCCGTGAGGGTTTTACCATTCAGACTTTTTTGAAGATATCGATCACGCCGGTGACTTCGAGGATAAGCAGTACCACAAATACAGCGCCGATCAGGCCCAGCAGACTGCCCCCGGCAGGCAACTGGTCCAGCTGGCCCTGCAGCTGCGCCAGCTCCGGGCCACTCAGGGCCGCCACCCGCAGCTCGGCTTCCACCGGGTCGACCCCAGCTGGATCATCGCCTGCTGGACATCATGCCGCGCCATAACGGCCTGCACCTCGGCCAGGCGTTCGCTGCCCCCCGTCGCAGACTGCTCCATCGCAAAGGCATCGCCGGTGCTGACCACCGCCGCCGCCACAGTCGTGCTGAACCCCGCCCATACCAGTACAGAGCTCAGAACAATGACAATGGATCTGTTGTATTTCATAGATTTTCCCCGTTGCGGCTGAAGTGCCTGACTCGGTTACATTATGAGTTGCTAGCTGCAGCAAATCCCGCCCGCACTATATCGCATCCTGGCCAGCGCGCTATACACTAAAGACCGGTAGAGGCGGCGTCAGGCCAGTTGCGGGCTGTCTCCTCTACTTCCAGGGTCGGCTGACTCCGGGGTGCCTCGACTGCCGGGGACACCAGCGAGAGCAGGGTCCAGCCGGGTTTTACCTCGGGCTGGTAATCGTCGGTGAAGGCTCGCAGGTGATGATTTTTGTCCAGGGCGAACAGTGGGATATGGCTCTTGCCCTTGGCTTTTTCGTAGGCCGCCAGGTCAAAGGTTTCCGACAGCAGGGTCGCCTTGACCTCCGCCCCCTGGGCTATGAGGCTGGACAGTTTCTGCAGGGTAACACCCTCCCCGAACAGGCGCGGAGCGCGAAAAGTCTCCGCCACCCGGCGCTTGTCGGAGGCGTCCTTTTCCTGGGAGTTGCGCAGGGTAAAGACCCGGTTGCGGCCGAACTCGCGCCGAAACTTGACCACTGACAGGGTATTCAGCTCCGGCCGGCGGGACATGGCGAACAGGCGGCCGATGCCCTCCAGTTCAAGCTGCCGGTCCGCATGAGCCGACACCGGGTCACCATAGTAGGTATCCAGGCCATCCATCCGTGCCGCCTGGGTTTCCGACCAGGTGGTGTCTGTGAGCTTGACCCGGAAGCCCTGCTGCAGCAGCGCCTTGCCTATCATCCTGGCCACGGGGTTGGCGCCGACGATCAGAATCCCCCTGGGCTCCTCTTCCATCAGGCCCAGCAGCCGGGCCACCGGCCACCACCGTGACGATGATAATCAGGAGAAGTGTAGGACACGAGTAAAGGCGCTTCCGCGTAGCCCGCATCCTGTAGCCGCAGGGCAAACAGGCGGATACCGCCGCGGCGTCGGTGCAAGGCGGACATCGAATACGGCTTGAATGAACCAGGAAGGTGGAGATGGACGCCAAGCAGTTCTTCTTCGAACGATACGAGGGTTTTCAGGAGTATCCCGAGCAACTTGTGGCGGGGCTCAGCGAAACTCAGGTGAGACAGTCGCCGCATCCACGGGTAAACCCGATCGCCTGGGCCCTGTGGCATCTCGCCCGTTGCGAGGATGTGTGCGTCAACCGGGTCCTGACCGACGGCGTCCAGGTCCTCGACGAAGGCGACCGGGTTGCCCGGCTGCGCGTTTCGAATCGGGGAACCGGAACCGGTATGACCCGAGCGAAGGTGTCCGCGTTGGCCGAGGAGATCGATCTTGCCGAACTCGACACCTACCGGGCGGCCGTCACCAGCAGGACGAGAGCGACCGTGCGGTCCATTCCCTCAGCAGAGTTGGCGAGCACCTTGTCACCCGCGCGGCTGCGCCAGGTGTTCATGGACGAGGGGGCCGGGGGCGATGTTGCTGCGAAGATTGTCGAGGCCTACACGGGGCAGACCAAGGGCTGGCTCCTCGGGCACCTTGTGCTGACACACCACTACTATCACGTCGGTCAGGCCTTCGCGGTTCGCGTCATGCACGGTGCGGCGAACCCGTGGTAGGCAGCTCATCCGTCCCGCAGGCGTCTTGACAAGAACCGGAAGGGTTTGAAAATGGAACGCATCCGACTGGCACAACTACTAGGCCTCCTCGTCGTGCCGGCAGCGATCGGGGTGGCGCTCGCCCAGGATTGCGAATGGTGCGGCACGGACGAGGCTCCCGCCTCGGTATCGTGGTCGACCCGCATCGCGTCGGCCAATGAACCCGGGGAAAGACTCGTCGTTACCGGGTATGTCTTTCGGGCGGACGGTATCACTCCCGCGCCCGACGTCTTGATCTACGCCTACCATACCAACGCCGAGGGGGTATACCCGAAACGCGGCGACGAGACCGGCAACGGACGCCGCCACGGGTACCTGCGGGGGTGGGTGAAGACCGACTCGACCGGACACTATCGGTTCGAGACGATCCGGCCGGCGGCGTACCAGTCTCATGGCGGTGAACCCGCCCACATCCACTATACAGTCCAGGCACCGGGACAGTCCGAGTACTGGCTAGACGGGGCTTGGTTTGCCGACGATCCTCGCGTTACGGCTGAGCTAATTGCGGAGCTTACGCGACCGGGCGGCATGCCCAACGTCATGCCGGTTTCACGCGATTCGCTCGGTGTCTGGCACGGGCGCCGTGACATCCGCCTGGAAACCCCTGCGCAGTAGCCGCGGATAGCACCTGACAAGCGCTTGCAGGTGAATCGATCGATAGGCCGATCGGAAGTTCGCTATTGGGAACCATGTCTCGAAGGAGCATCCAATGTACATGCCGCAACCGTCAACCGGCCACCTTCTGTTCGAAAATCTCGCCGGCTCCTGGGAAGGGGCCGAAACCATGCATCCTTCCCAGTGGGATCCGCAGGGTGGCGTTGCTGTCGGCAAAAACAAGCACCGGCTCAGCCTCGGCGGCTTTGCCCTGATTTCCGATTACGAGCAGGAACGCGGCGGCGTCATCACGTTCACCGGGCACGGCGTATATACCTATGACCCCAAGGAGGATCAGTACACCCTCCATTGGTTCGACTGCATGGGCTCACCTCCGGAAGTGTTCGCGGGAGCGGTCAAAAACGACGTGCTGACCCTTGCCCACGGCGGTCCCGGCATGCACGCCCGCATGACCTACGACTTTTCGGCACCCGGTACCCTGAAAGGGATGATGGAAATGTCCCCGGATGGGAACGAGTGGAAGGTCCTGTTCGAAGCCGAGTACAAGCGGACATGAGCCTGGCTCGCTGATCACCACCGCGTCGTTGACCGTCGCCACCGGCAGGTTCGTGCTGCCCGAAGATCGGCCCAGGATGACGACGGAAACGCCTGCCGCGTAGGCCGGCAGCCCCCCTTCGCACAAGGAGCCTGGAGCAGCGCCGTCACCCTGCAAGCGGGTTCAGGTGCGCCGGCGACCGCTCGAATCGCTCGTCCGGGACGCCATTAATCTGTTTGATTGCATGTATTTACAGTGGAGTCAAAAAAAACATCTCCCACCTCACTATTTTTGTTGACCCTCCAAAATTAGCGGCGCTAACGTTTTGCATGCGCCGGCAGCATGGCCGGCGTCTCCTGCCGTCCCCAAGCCCTGGACCCCCCGGGACAGAAGCGTAAGGCGGTTCACCAGCTTTTGTCTTCAACACGGGGGTCTTGATGGGTTGCATAAGGGACAACACCTACTAATTGATTGCCGCGGCGTACCGCGGGAGCTGTGCGTGAACGACCAGCTCCTTCTCGATTCCATGGCCCAGGCGGCCCAGAGCGCCGGAGCCACGGTCATCTCGCAGATGCGATACCAGTTCGGCAACAACTCGCCCGCTGGATGTACGGCCATCGTCATGCTGGACGAAAGTCACTGCTCGGTGCACACGTATGCCGATCTGGGGCTTCTGGCCATGGACATCTTCACCTGCGGAAGCACCGACCCCGTCGAGATCTGGGGGAACCTCTCCCGGAAACTGGGGATCGACCACGCCGATCTACGGATGGTCCATCGCTTCGAAACCGCGGCGGTTCCGCAGACATGATGCGTTACGCATTGGCACCCCGGCCGGGCCGGTTTCCCGGCAGGGAATTCCATTGGAGGAGGCTCCGATGAACTACTCTTATTCAGCACACTCGTCCGATCAGTACGACGAATCCAAACCCCGCAGCCGGCGGCGAGCCGGCGGCAAGAGCAAGAAGTCCCATCCGACGCGTTCCAGGTTCGAACAGGTTCGCAGCAGATCGCGCCGTTCGGAATTCGAAGACGATTTCGAGGATATCGGCGACGATGAATTCGAGGATTTCGACGCCGTCCTCGGGGATGATGGTCTCGATGATTTCGACGACGACGACGATGACGATTTCGACGACGACGACGATTTCGACGACGACGACCTATGATCTGGCCTGAAAACGAGAATCCGGGGGCTTTCGGCGGTCTCGAAACACCCTGTCGTTATCGGGACGCCCGTTTTGCCGTCCTTCCGGTGCCCTACGACGGGACCTCCACGTGGCTCAAGGGGGCCGACCGGGGACCGGAGGCGATGCTGGCGGCTTCGGCCAACATGGAGCTGTTCGACATCGAGACCCGCAGCGAGCCCTGGCGGCAGGGCATCATCACCATGGCCCCCGTGGAGGAACACGCCACCCCGGAGACCCTGGTCGATGAAACGCACCGGGCGGCCCGCACCCTGATCGGCGACGGCAAGATCGTCGTCGGTCTCGGGGGCGAGCACACGGTCAGCATCGGTTTGATCCGGGCCCAGGCCGAGCACCACCGTGGTCTGACCGTGCTCCAGCTCGACGCCCATTCCGACACGCGCGACAGCTACGAAGGCTCCCCCTTCAACCACGCCTGCGTCATGGCGCGGGCCGCGGAGGTGTGTGACTACGTGCAGGTCGGCATCCGCAGCATGGACGCCGCCGAAATGGAACGGTACCGGCCCGACCGGACGTTCTTCGCCCACGATCTCGACGACGAGGGCCGTTGGATCGGCGACGTCGTCGCCAGGCTCGGCGACCCGGTCTACGTCACCATCGACCTCGATGTCCTGGACCCCGCGGAGATGCCCGCGACCGGCACGCCCGAGCCGGGCGGTCTTCGCTACCGCCAGATCACGAAGCTCCTGGATGCCGTTTGCCGCGCCCGCCGGGTCGTCGGGTTCGACGTCGTGGAGCTGCTTCCACAGGAGCACAACAAGGCCCCTGATTTTCTGGCGGCCCGCCTCGTCTACCAGACGATGGCGTATCTCGGCCGCCGCCCCTGAGCAAGGAGTAAGGCAATTGAAGAAGAGTGATTTCCTGAAGGATGTCGTGCGCCACGTCGACGTGACCGCGTTTGACGCCCGTCCCCTGATCCGGTCCTATGCCGACATGGCGTTCCAGTCCAGGAACCTGGCCACGGCGGCCGACATCACCAGCCGGATGCTGGCCGACACCGGCTGCGGGGTGATCCTGACCCTGGCGGGCTCCCTCTTCTCGGCGGGCCTCAAGGACGCCGTCGCCCTGATGATCGAGAACGACATGGTCGACGCCATCGTCTCGACCGGCGCCAACATCGTCGACCAGGACTTCTTCGAGGCCCTGGGCTTCCGCCACTACCAGGGCTCGCCCCGGGTGGACGACAACCAGCTCCGCGAACTGGGCATCGACCGGATCTACGACACCTTCATCGACGAGGACGAACTGCGGGTTTGCGACATGACCATCGCCGACATCGCCGGTTCGCTGCCTGCCGGCCCCTATTCCTCCCGCGAGTTCATCCGGGCGATGGGTGCCTGGCTGGACGGGAACGGCGTGAAGGCCGACCGGTCCGTCGTGCACGCGGCGTACCGCAAGGATGTGCCCATCTTCTGCCCGGCGTTCAGCGACTGCTCGGCCGGATTCGGCCTGGTCCACCACCAGTGGCACAGCAAGGAATACGTGACCATCGACTCGGTGGCCGACTTCCGGGAACTGACGCGGATCAAGATGGAGCTGGGCGACACCGGGATCCTGATGATCGGCGGCGGCGTGCCAAAGAATTTCACCCAGGACGTGGTGGTGGCCACCGAGATCCTGGGCGAGGAACAGCCGATGCACAAGTACGCGGTCCAGATCACCGTCGCCGACGAACGCGACGGGGCCCTGTCGGGCTCGACGCTGCTCGAAGCCTGTTCCTGGGGCAAAGTGGACATGGTCTACGAGCAGATGGTGTACAGCGAGGCCACGGTGGCCCTGCCCCTGCTTGTCAGCGACGCCTGGCATCGGGGCGAGTGGCGCAACCGCAAGGAAAGACGTCTGAACAGGCTCTTCCAGGAGAACTCCCTGGTCTGAGCCATCCCCTGGAGGCCCATGGCCTTGGACACACTCACGGTGGCCGACTGCCCGGTTGGTCGCGGCCTGTTCGCCGGACGCCAATACGCTTCCGGTGAATTGATCCTTGTCCTGGAAGGGCCCCGGTACGACCGGGACCATCCGATCCACGGGACGGATCTGGGGGCGAACCTGCTGCAGACCGGCTGGCGAACCTACATCCTGCTCGGCGCCCCGGGCGTGTTCGCCAACCATTCCTGCCACCCCAATGCGGGTATCGCGGGGAACCGACGCCTGGTGGCCATTGCTCCCATCGCTCCGGGTGACGAAATCCGGTTCGATTATTCCACCACGATGGCGGAGAACTACTGGACGATGCCCTGCCTCTGCGGCGAGAATTCCTGCCGTGGCCTGGTCACCGACTTCAAGGATCTGCCTCCGGCGATCCGGAGCCGGTACCTGCGCCTGGGCGTGGTGCAGAAATTCATCGCCCGCCGCTACGGGCAACCGGGATCGGGAATTCCCGCCGCATAGGTCCGCCGCCCGTTCTCGCGACCGCGCGGCAAACCGGCCGTCCCGGCGGCGGCGCCGCCGAAGGTGGAATCATGCAATCGATCGATCTCATACGAGACAATCTCAGCAGGAGCAGCGAGCGGGTCCTCGCGCGCATCGACGACATGCGCGACCATTGTCTGGTGCCGTCAGCAGGAGCCGGGAGCGGCCATACGCTCTGGGTGCTGGGGCATCTGGCCTACATCGAAGCCCTTGTCGTGCGGGACTTCATGCTGGGGGAACCGAACCCGTTGGCGGGTTGGGCAAAGTGCTTCGACGGCGACGAGGTCAGCGGTGACATGAATCGGTACCCGCCGTTTCCAGAGGTTCTGGCCAAGTGCCGCGAGATGCGCCGGTCGACAGAGGCGGTCCTGGCGGCGCTTGCCGAACACGACCTCGACCGGAAAAGCGCGCAGGTGCCGCAGGGTTTCGCTGACACTTTCGGTACCTACAGACTGTGCCTGCAGTATGCGGCCGACCACTGGTACATGCACCGTGGACAGTTGGCCGGTGCGCGCCGTGTTGCAGGTATTGACCGCATGTGGCTGTAGGGGGACGGTCGCTCCGAAGGCGGCGGGCGCCGGCGTGATCCGGCGCCCCGATCAAGACTTGTCGGATCAGCGTCTACATACCGGCGTGCTCGCTCTGGCCGACTCTTGCCTTCAAGAGCTCGACCATCAGGTTGTTCAGCACGTTCTCGTGAAACGACTGCGCCGCCTTGACCACGGCTTCCTCGTTCTTGAAGATGTTGGTCTCCTCGAAGCTGCCTTTGCTCACCTGATCGACACCGATCACCATGTACTCGGTCCAGCAGATCACCTTGACGCCCTGACCGATCTTGCCGGTCTTCTTGTTGATGCCCGTGAAGGTTTCGGTCCTCAGGCCGCTGCGCAGGATCACGTCGGCGTCCACGCCGCCGAAATCAGCTTGGCGTTCGGCGCTGGAGTTGACTTTGCTGGCGGTGAGTGAACCGGTACGGGGCAGCAGGTCGCGCTTGACGCGTTCGGTCTCCCGGTCGTCCAGCAGCTCGAACTGCCGATGGTCGGCGAAATTCTTCTTGAGGATGGCGACGGCGGCCTCATGGTTGATGCCGGTCTTGGCGCTGTTGTCGGGAACCACGGGGATCAGGGCCACCCTGACGGTACCGCTGTAACGACCCGTCGCGATGTCCGATTCCCAGGCGGCCTGGGCCGCTTGCTGCCTGACAGCCTCCTGCTCGGCGGCCATCTTGCTCAGATTCTCCATGCCTTGTTTCATGGCGGTGCACCCGGCCAACGCGACGGCGATGAGGGCCACACCCAGGATGAGACTGATCTTCTTCACGGCGTTTTCCTTACGTTTTCTGATAAACCCATGTGCAACGGATCCGCGGTCCCAAGGTGTTCGGGCAGTGGCGACGACGGCTACTGGGCAATCCGTGGGGACGTTATTGGATCGGCATATTGGCAAATCGACTTGAGCCGGTAGTTGGCGGCCGTCAGGGGCGTTTACGGTGGTAGGGGCGGCCCACTCGATGAGACCTGCCTGGACGCCGGAGTCATAACACGGTACCGAACAGCGATGTGTGGGAATCAAGACAGAAGCCGCCGGCGATACCGCCCACGCTCCCGAAACCCCATCTCCGCGGTTTCGGTCCCCGCATCGTGTGAATCGTCCCGCGCCGCCCGTGGGTCTCGACCCGTGTGCGGCCTCCCCACAGCACGAGGGTGCTGCCCTCCTCACCAGATGTTCTCCAAGGTTGCTCTGGTTCTTCTGGTTCTCTGCTGCCGGGCCGCCCGGGAGGCCCGGGCCAGTGGCCGTGGAATTGTCGGGAAGACGGCCCGCGCGGTGGCATGAGCTTATGCGCGGCGACGAACCGTATTTCATCATGGGTGCGGGCGGCAGTGGACCAAAGGATCTGCTCGCGGTGGCGGGGGCCAACACGTTCCGGACCTGGGCTGTGGACCGCGATCTCGGCGCTCAGCTCGACGAGGCCCACGCACTGGGTTTGACGGTCGTGGTCGGCCACTGGCTGGGTCATCCGCGACACGGCTTCGATTACAACGATCTCGACATGGTGGCCGAACAGTTCGCGCGCGTGCGCAGCGACGTCCTGGCCTACAAGGACCATCCCGCCCTGCTCGTCTGGGCCGTCGGCAACGAGATGGAGGGCTTCGCCGACGGTGACGACGCGGCGGTCTGGTCGCACGTCCAGGCCCTGGCGGCGATGATCAAGGACCTCGATCCCGACCACCCCACCATGACCGTGACCGCCGAGATCGGCGGCCGCCGGGTCAGGGCCGTCCATGATCTGTGCCCTGACATCGACATCATGGGCATCAACTCCTATGGCGGTCTGCCGTCCGTTCCCGAGCGTTACCGGAAAATGAAGGGCGCCAAGCCCATCATCATCACCGAGTTCGGTCCGCCGGGCACCTGGGAAACCGCGATGACGGAATTCGGGGCGCCGCCCGAGCTGACCAGCACGGAAAAAGCGGCGGTGTACCGCGACGCCTACACCGCCGGCTGCCTCGAAGCCGGCGGGCTCTGCCTGGGCGGATTCGCCTTCACCTGGGGCTTCAAGATGGAGGCGACCTCCACCTGGTTCGGCATGTTCCTGCCCAACGGCGACAAGCTGGCGGCCGTCGACGCCATGACGGAGGTCTGGAGCGGACAGCCGCCGCCGAACCTGTGCCCGGAGATCCGGTCCTTCGGCCTGGTCGGACCGGACGTGGTACAAGCGGGTGACACGGTCCGGGTGGCGCTCGACATCGTGGATCCCGAGGGCGCCGAGGTCACGGTGCAGTGGCTGGTGCGGGGCGAAGCGGTGAATATCTCACCGGCGGCGATGCCCAGGCGGCTCCGTTCGAGCTGGACGGCATCATCGTCGCGTCGTCAACCGACCGCCGCCACCCTGGTCATGCCCGGCGGCGGTATCTTCCGCCTGTACATGACCGCCAGTGACGGAGCGGGCGCCGGCGCCGCTGCGACTGTTCCGATCAAGGTGGAAGGACCGCCGGGAAACACGCGGGTGAAGCTGCCGGTGGTTGTCTACGCCGACGGTGCGCCCGGGCCCTGGGTGCCCTCGGGCTGGATGGGCGGCTACGATGCGCTGACCCTCGATCCGGAATCAAGAGTCTCGCCCCACAGCGGCCCGACCTGCCTCGAGGTGCTGTACGACGCTCCCGGCATGTGGGTCGGGGTGGCGTGGCAGCATCCGGCCAACGACTGGGGCGACAAGCCGGGCGGCTTCGACCTGACCGGCGCGAAGAAGCTGACCTTCTGGGCGCGCGGCAAGGAGGGCGGCGAGAAGATCGATTTCAGCGTGGGCATCCTGGGATCGGACAAGGAGTACGCGGACACGGTGAAGGCCGAACTCAAGGGCGTGAAGCTGAAAACGGAATGGAAGCAGTACAGCATCGATCTGAAGAACAAGGACCTGACCCGGATCAAGACCCCCTTCGTGTGGGCCATGGGCGGCCGCGGACGTCCGGTGACGTTCTATCTGGACGATATCCGGTTCGAGTGAGTCGGCGGCGGATCTTGCCGGGCCGATACAGTGAACCGGCAGCAGCGCCGCCCGACCCCTAAAATATTCTGCGTCCCGAGCATGCCACCTCGACAAAAGCGTCGATCTCGGTCGCAAGCGCCGCGTGTGCGGCAAGCCCGTTCTTCAGTTCCTCGGGGAAATCAGAGCGCGCCGCCCCGGCGATCAGGCCAAGCACCATCCCGCGGTGCACGTTGTCGCCGCCGGCATTGGCGTTGGCCAGCAGCGCGGCCCGGGCGTCGGAGTCGTGGTGGTACGCCAGGTAGAGCATCAGCGGCAGACCGTGCTCGGGATAGCAGGCCGTCGCGAAATGGCCCAGGATGACCTCGTCCTCGGTCGAATCGGCGTCCAGCTTGGCCAGATCCAGGGGCTGGGGATCGAACTCGGTGTGCAGGCGCCACATCTCGTCGTGGGGGATGCCGCCCGGCCCGCCGTGATCGCGGTAGGCCTTGAAGAGGTCCTTGCCGTTGACCGCCGGCGTGCGGACACCGGCCGCATGGGTCTGCAGGGTCGCGCGGGCGTCGTCGCCGCGCAGCAGTTCCAGCAGCAGCGGTGCGGTCACCGCGACAGCGGCGGCCACGTTCTCCGAGCGGTGCGTCAGGTTCTGGTGCTCGAGGGCCATGCCGGTGGCCTGGTAGGGTGCCGGCGCCGTGTCCGCCGCGGCGTCCCCGGCGCCGAGCATGGCCAGGACCAGGGGCCGGATCATGCCGCCGTGCGACCCGATCGACCAGATATTCCGCTGGTATTCCGCACAGGCGGCCGGCGGCAATCCCCGCGAGTAGTTCTCGAACCACCGGCGCAGATAGATTTCGGTGTAGGGATCATTGCGGTCCTCGGTGCCGGTCATGAAGCTGACGAAGCGGGCCAGGAAGTCGTCCTGGTCGTACCGTCCCTGCGCGGCGACCGACCGCAGCAGCACCCGTACGAGTTGCGCGCCCAGGGTGTTCTCGCCCGCGGCGAGCCCGTGGTGGTAGTGGTAGCGATCGTCTTTCCCCGCCACGGCGTTGCCGTGTTCGCCCTCGGTTTCGGTCAGGGCGATGGTCGGTTCGCCGGTGTAGGATGTGCGATAGAATCGGGCGTGATCACCGAGGATGTCGTATTCTCTGCCCTTCCGTCGTGCCGTTTCGACGTCGGGCTGATAGCCCATGCCGATCATGAAAGCTTCGGGGTGCGGGTGCCGCGCGGCCTCGTAGCCGGTGACGCCGCCGTCGAACTCGCGGCGGATGTTCTGGCGGCTGTAGTACCAGTGAACGGGCATGGCGAGGGCGTCACCGGCGAAGAGCCCCCACAGGGCGTTGGCCAGCCGGATGCGGAGACGGTCGGGTGAGGCCATGTGCGGACAGCTCCTTGTTCATGATGGGCCGGTCGCGCTTGGCGCGGCCGCGTGGACCTGGTCGGCGAAGAAGCCAAGTTAGAAACAGTCGGGCAGCTCCGCTCTTCCGTCGGTATGGAAAACTGAGGAAACCGTAGCGGAAAATGAT
Source organism: Candidatus Krumholzibacteriia bacterium (assembly GCA_942492615.1). Taxonomy (GTDB): domain Bacteria; phylum Krumholzibacteriota; class Krumholzibacteriia; order LZORAL124-64-63; family LZORAL124-64-63; genus CALOFL01. The sequence continues at coordinate 111,268 of CALOFL010000010.1, read as the reverse complement.
CTGTCGTGAGCCAGGCGGCCACCATTCAGCAAGGAGATGGAAATGAACAGATTCATGTTTCTTCATTTCGGGTTCGAGAAGCCGACCCCCGAAATCATGGCGGCCTGGAAGGCCTGGTTTGACTCGATCGCCGACGTTGTCGTGGACCAGGGCGGATTCAGTGCGGGTCGGGAGATATCGAAAAACGGGACGCGGGAACTACCGTGGAACCTGGAGTCGATCACCGGCTACAATATCATCGAGGCCGAGAGCCTGGATGCTGCGGAAAAGCTGGCCCAGGGTAATCCTTTCATCGAGAGCATCCGCATCTACGAAGTCCGGTCGATGTAGCCCGTTGCAAACGGGATGACCGCCGGTCCGGTTGCTTCCGTGGTGACTCTCGGCAACCGTAATGTATAATCTAGCGGCAAGACCGACCCCGTGAAAGGGCACCGTTCATGAATATGAATCCCACGCGCATCATCACCGCGGTTGTCGCGGGCGCTGTCATCGCGTGCCTGAGCGGCTGTTTTTGCGATGCGATGGACGACTGGCTGCAGCCGGACTCCATCCTGCAACGGGATCTGGACCTCGCGGGCGACTGGAACATCGTCGGCGACGAGTTCGGGAACGAGTACCGGGTGACCCTCGAAAAGAACAGGGACCAGCGCGTCGCCGAGAACCAGGCGTACTACCTGAAAGTCATTCCCCTGGATTTCGAGACTCGGTTCCATTTCACCGGTGTGGTGCACGAGGTCAACGGCCTGAAGTTCGTCCAGATCAGGAATTTTTCGCACTACCATGACGAGGTTATCAGCCTGGCGAACCGCCCGACCGTGTCCCTGTGGCAGATCGCCTACGATCAGGATAACATCATTCTGTGGGCACCGGGATTTTTGAGCGAGGATGCCACGGCCCTGAAGACGATGCGGGACAGTGACGGCAAGTTGTTCTTCACCGATTCGACCGCGAATCTCCGGTCCTACGTCGCGGGCTGGGCCGCAGCCTACGGGGAGATGAAGGACAGCATCGATATGATCATGCCGATCGCCCTGACGCGGGCGGGCACCGAGTTCGCGATGCCCGCGGCCATGGAGGACCTCGTCCCCGTGGTCTATGAACGGTATATGCGGGAGCAGGAAGACGGGAGCCGATAGTCGGGCGGCAGGCACGTTGATCCGCCGGCCGTCCGGATTCATGGATCTGGAGATCGCGCATAATAGGGGGGTCCGGTATGGACGAATCGAAAATCATCAACGACAAGAGCACGTGGGCTGTCGGCGGCGGACTGTTGCTGGGGGTCGGGGTCGGGTTCTTCCTGCTCGAGAAATCACCCCTCGCCTTCGTCGGCAGTATCGTCGCGGGCCTGGGGCTCGGTCTGCTGATCGCGGCCGTTCTGGCGGCCGTGAAACGCGGGCCCTGACCGGGGAACAGGATCATGGCAATCAAGACAACACGGTATGAAGCCGACGACCTGACGGTCCACGTCATTACCGGGCCGGTCGTGGAAACCGAGATGTACCAGGCGTTGGAGACCAGCAGCGAAGAGGCGCCCACGACTCTCGTCTTGTGGGACATGACGCTGGCCGAGGTCGCGCACATCACCACCGATGTCCTGCGTCGATTCGTCCGGAAAGCCGCCGCAATCGCGGGGCGCCGCGCAGGTGGCCGCACCGCCGTCATCGCGCCGCAGGACCCGCAATTCGGTCTGGCCAGGATGTCGGAGGCTTTCACGGAGCTGGAGTCGTCTCCCGTCGTCCTGCGTGCCTTTCGCAACCGGGTGGAGGCTGTCTTCTGGCTGAGAAGCGCCGGCCCGGGCTGATGGCCGGTGTCCACGACAGGCGCCGGACAGCTGCAATTGGGGCTTGAACCCTGAAGGAGGGGACCCGTGCTCATCGTCGCCGCTCTTCTCTGTTTCCTGATCGGCGTGGTGCATTCCTACCTGGGTGAGCGCTACATCCTGATCCGACTATTTCGCGAAACACGACTGCCGCGGCTGTTCGGCAGCGACTTTTTCACCAGAAGGACGCTGCGGTTCGCCTGGCATCTGACGACCGTCGCCTGGTGGGGGCTGGGCTATCTGTTGTGGGCCGTCGCGCATGCTCCTGCCGACCTGGAGTCCGTCGTTCTGGGGACCGTGAGCGCGGTGTTCATGGTCAGTGGCGCCCTGGCGCTGGTAGCGTCACGAGGGAAGCACCTCAGCTGGATCGTGTTTCTGGCAATTGCCGGACTTGCCGCCTATGTGGGACTGAACGGATAACCCGGGTGTCACTCGGGCCCAGGTTTCATAACCAATGGAGGTCGTCGGAATGAGGACAGTACTGTTTGTCACGGCCGTATGCTGGTTGCTGGCGCTGCCGGTCGCGGCCGCGGAACAGCACTTCGAGGACGCCCTGCTGGACCGGCTGGTCGGGAACTGGGTGATGACCGGCACGATTGCCGGCGGCGCGATCACCCACGATCTCGTCGCCGAATGGGTGCTCGGCCACCAGTACCTGCGCTTTCATGAAGTCGCGCGGGAAAAGGACAGCAGCGGCGCGCCGGCTTATGAAGCCATCGTCTTCATTGGCTGGGACAAGCCGACCGGTCGGTATGCATGCCTGTGGCTCGATGTCACCGGCACCAGCAACTTCGCGCCCGTCGGCTATGCGAAGCCGGACGGGGAGAAACTCGCGTTCGACTTCGATATGGGAACGGACGGCATCATCCACACGACCTTCGTCTACCGGCGTGAGGCCGACTCCTGGGATTGGCTCGTCGACATGGAGAACGGCGACGAGATCCGCCCGTTCGCACGGGTGTCGCTCGCGAGGCGGTAGTTCGGGGCGGTCGGGATGGGGGAACCGGTGGTGGAAGAATTCAACAGAGCATCGCAGGACGTGGCTGGTCACTGGCCGTGGATCCTGGCTGCCGTCGCCGTGAGTGTGACGGTGTCCGCCGGCGTCTGGAAGGAGTTTCTGTTTGTCGGCGTGCCCCTGACGATCGCGATCATGATCATCCTCTACGGCCGTATCGCCGGCGGTCTGGTGCCGGACGGGACGGCCGGAACGTGGAAAATCCTGCAGGACAACTGGTTGAATTACCTGGTGGCCGTGGTGATCATCGGATTACCGGAGAGGATCATGCTCCTGCTGGTGGCGAGCCGTTTCCACTCGCTGGTCGGGTACGTGGTGCTGGCAACCGCCTTCGGCGCCGGATTCGGGATTCTGACCATCTACGCCCTGCCGATCGTATTCATCAGAAAATCGCGTTTGGCGGCCATCCTGGCGGGTATCGTGTTCCTGTTCCGGAATCCGGCGGCCAGCTCCTGGATCGCCGCGGTGGTCGTCGTTACCCAGATTCTTGCCGTGGCGGGGGTGACGGTGTTCAGGGTCGCGACCGCACCGTGGAGTTTTGCACTGGTACTGCTGACCGGGGTCGTGGTTACGTTCCTGTCGCTGGTGACCTTCGCCGGGGCGTCACGGGTGCTCTTGGGGGACCGCCCATGACCCGACTGATGCTGATCGCAGGAATCGCCGGCGCCCTGGTACTGGTCACGTTGGCGGCTGCCGGCGGGGAAACGCCGCGCTTTGCCGTCTACCGGGTCGACCTCGTCGCGAACTAGTCGGGAAGCTGGAACCTGAGAGGATATTGATGCTGTTGCTGATGATATTCGGCGGAACGGGGCTGGTGATTGCCGGCCTGGGTGTCCCCCTGGTCATGCGTCGCGTTCCGCCCAATGATCTCTACGGATTGCGCACCCCGGCCACCCGGAAAAACGAAACGCTCTGGTACGAGGCCAATGCGCGCAGCGGATGGTATTCGGTCCTGACCGGTGTAGCGGTCGCCGGCACCGCCCTCGCGCTCCATCTGGCGGGGGTGCCGCGGGAGGTGGCCGGCGCCGTGGATATCCTGGTCCTGCTCCTGGCCGTCTCGATCCTGTGCGTAAAGAGTTCGCGCATGGCCGCCAAGCTGGACCGTCCCGATCAGTGAGCACTTCGACCGCACGCCACCGTCCACGATAAAAAAGAGGTCCGGACGCCGCGGCGCCCGGACCTCACACTCGCTCGGTGAGCGATCACCCGGCGGCGATCACTTCATCAGCATCATCTTCTCCAGCAGCGTACCGGCGTCGGTCTGCAGCCTGGAGAAATACACACCCGAAGCCACATTGCGCCCGCTGCGATCGGTGCCGTTCCACACGACTTCGTGTTCGCCGGCCGCCATCACCTCGCTGCGCAGGGTGGTCACGAGCTGTCCGCGGGCGTCGAAGACCCGCAGTTCCACCGGACCGTCGGCCGGCAGGCGGAAACGGATCGCCGTCATCGGGTTGAACGGATTCGGTGCGATCCGCATGGACAGACGCGGACTCGGCGTCGTGTTGTCGTCGATCGCGAAGTCCTTGTCGTTGAGACTGGCCACCGGACGGGACACGTCACCGGACGCCGGCCGTGCGCTCAGCAGCTTGCCTTCGCGCACCACCGTCGGCAGATCCTGGTCCGCCAGGCGGCTGGACTCGATCCAGAAGTAGGCGGGTCTGGTGTCGGTGACCGACACCCGCAGGTGGACCAGCTGCAGCGGACGCGACGCCGTGGCGTTGCGCGGCGCGGCCAGGCCGACCACGAAGTCGTCGCCGTCGGCGATGTTCAACCCCTGGCCGACCAGGTTCTGCTGGTGGACGGTGACGTTGCTGCTGACCCGGATCCGCGCGTCGAAGGCCTCGATGCCCTGCTCGGCGGCCGGACCGCTGAGCACGACATAGGCGTCGGTCTGCACACCGGGTTCGATCATCCGGGCGCTCGTGGTGCCGGCGGCGTCGAAGACCACGCCGATCACCTCGCTCGCCTGGACGTCAGCGACGCCGTCCTGGTCGGCTGCCGCGACGGGCGGAGCCGGACAGGCCGACGGGAACCCAGAGGCCAGGCGGGTCACGTCCGACAGGTTGATCACGCCGTCCCATTCGAAATCGGCGGCGTAGTCGTAAGCGCCGCCGAAGAAGATGGCGGCGAAATCCGGAATGTCGGTCAGGTTGACCAGCAGATCACTGAGGATATCGGCGCTGTTGACGAAGTACTCCAGACCGGGCAGACCACCCGGGTAGGACGTCGATGCCAGCAGCGGGTCGTTCACCGTCACGACCATCAGTTCGCCCGGGCCGCTGTGACCGCCGGCGAACAAGGTGCCGCTGATCGTGGTCAGACCCGACGCGTCGGTCGGTCCGTCCGCGATGAGCGGGAAGGCCGCGCACTGGGCCCAGCCGCCGCCCAGCGACGCCACCGAGATCAGCTCGGGGGGGAAGCCCACGACCGGGTTGCCGATGCCGTCGACCAGACGCACGCCGATGGTGGCATCCACGGGAATCGGCGAGACTCCCGGAACACCGTTCCACAGCTGCGCGGCGGTCAGGGGATCACCCGCACCGTTGGGCAGTGCGAAGAGTGACACCGGACCGTTGAGCGACTGGATCGGGAAGACGATGGCATTGATCTCATTGTTGGCAACCACCTCGAGGTCGACCGGGACGGTGACCACGGGATTGGCGGGATCGTTGCTGGCGATGCGCAGTTCGCACACGTAGATGCCGGGAGCCAGACCGGTGGCATCGACCTGCACGGTCACCGGTGAGCTGCCGCCCTGGGGCGTCGTGCCCGACAGGGGCGACGCGGAGAGCCACGGGCAGTCGCCGAGGACCTCGACCAGACTGACGTCGTCGAGGAAGAAGTTCGTCACGCCGGTATTGACCGAATAGGTCTCCGATCGGAACTCGATCGTGTGGGAACCGCCGTCGGCGTAGGCGGAGATGTCCACGCTGACCAGGTCGTAGCCGATCGTGCCGCAGGCGGCGTCGGCACCGTCGACGAAGTAGACCGGCGTCCCGTCGACCAGGACCTCCATGAAGTCGGCCGCCGAGTCACACGCGGGCAGTTCGGTGTAGAACTCGAGGCTCAGCGAGCCGGTCGCCGGCAGCACCACGCTCTGGCTCACGCTGGCGATCTCGGTGGCGGCGATGCCGCCGAACCAGCACCAGTACGTCCCGGTGCGCGGGCCGGTGCCGCCGCCGGTGCCGCACAGTCCCGCGTCGCAAATGGGCGTGCCGAAGTTGCTCGAGAATTCCGTCCAGGCGCCGCCGAACCCGCCCAGTTCGAAGCTGCCGTCGTTGATCATGCCCGGGGCCATGGCCGCCGCGGACAGGTCGATGGGCGTTTTGCGGGCGGCATGTTCCCGACCGCAGTCGCTGCAGGCGCGCTGGAACACGGGGTCACGGGAATCGCTCGGGGCGACGCGGGTCGCACCGGCGATCTGCACGCGCGCGGGGTCCAGGGACCAGGCGCCGTTGACGGGCAGGCCGATGGCCGGCTGCACGTCCTCGAGGTTCCAGTTCAGGTCCAGCGCCCCGGCGCCGCCCACGTTCTGGATGTTCAGGATGCCGAAATCCGTGGTGTTGGTGGGGATCGAGAAACTGAATCCGCCCGGCGAAACGCCGATCACCGGCGGCGCGGCCGCCGAGTTGAGCTGGATGTCGGTGGTGACCGTCTGTCCGCTCACCACGTTGACCGCGGTAAAGTCGCACGGGGGATCGGCCACGTTGTTGTTGGCCTCGGTCGCGTTCCAGAACTCCTCCGGTGCGCCCAAAGGCTGCAGCGGGGACGTACTGAATCCGCCCTGGATGATTTCGTCCACGTAGATGACGTAATCGGCGTTGGGCGTCAGGCCCGTCAGGCGGAACGATCCGTCAGGTCCGATACTACCCTGGGTGAAGTCGCCCGACAGGGCCGACTGGGCGTCGAAGAAGGGATTGGCCACGTTGCGGGCGATCACGTTGACGCCCGTCAGGGGGCTGACGCCGTTGGTGGCGAAAACCGTGCCCTCGATGATCCCGAAGTTTCCGGGATAGCCGGCCGCCGGATAGAGATCCGACAGCGTGGCCGTATCGTCCAGATGTTCGATGGTGGCCTGCTGCACGCCGGTCGAACCGGGGCTGGGGTCGATGAAGGGGAACATCGTTTCGAGGGTCGCGAACGACGGGCCGCCGCCGTACGGGGGCGTGCAGCCGCCCGGACCGGTGGAGTCACCGAAGAAGATGATCCCGCCGTTGGTCTGGGTGTGCGCCAGGTTGATGGAATGGCCCATTTCATGGGTGATCACGCCAGACCAGGAGGCGGCGCCGGGCAGGTCACCCGGATCGATGGTGGAGCCGTTGAGCACGACCCAGCTCTCGGTGAGCTGAGGCGAGCCGGGCACCGCGAACTCGGGCGAAGCCACGCCGAGGACTCCCGGAGGCGCACCGAGGAAGTTCTGGGTCACGGTACCGTCGGTATCGTAGATCACGAAGATACCGTTGCCCGGATTGTCGACGCCGATCACCAGGGCGGCGTTGGCGCCGGTGATGTCGGGCAGGCCGGCGGCGGCGAAGTCGCCGGAAACGGCGGCGCTGAACGACGAGGTGGCCACGCCGGACCACTGGGCGGCCGAATTGCTGACCAGCACATCCGCGTTGGCGTTGGCCACGGCGCCGAGGTTACCGAGATCGGTGACCACCGGTACGAAGCCCGCATAGGCATAGGGGGTCTTCGTGGCCGGATCAAACAGGATCAACGGGCCGCCGGCCCAGGCCTGGGACGTCAGGGCGGCCAGCAGCAGGGTCAGGATGACCAGACGGGTCGTCATGATGTTACTTCGCATGGGTCATCACCCCCGTCTCGATCCAGCGGTCTTCCACGGCACGGCGCACCATGCCGACAAAGGCGTCGGCCTTCATCGCCGAGGGGTTGCGCAGCAGCTGCTCTTCCTGCGAGCTGAGCTGGCCGGGATCAATAGTGACGTCATGGAACACGTTGATGTTGTCCACGCCGTTGACGAATTCATCGCCCACGCGGGAGAACTTGCCCTGCAGCAGACCGACGGTCGTCTGCAGGCCGGTAACCGAAGCGGGCTGGTAGAGGAATACCATCACTTCTTCGTCCTGCCGGAAGAGGGGCCAGCCATCGGGTGAGACGGCGAGGCTCATGCGGCCATCCGGCAGCGTGCGCGGCTCGAGCAGGCCGAACTGGCGGAAGGTGTAGGTGCTGCCGTTGGCGCCGCGGATCGAATCGGTGACGCGCAGGGTGATCTCGGTGTAGGGCACGCCCTGGGCATCGAAGCCGTCACGCAGGTCGACGACGTTGCCGACGATGATGCGTTCGGAGAGCTCGACGAGATCGACCACGTTCTGCGGCCGCATGGACGTCGCGGTCGCAACCAGTGGTATGAACAGGAGGGCGAGGGCCAGCAGCCCAGGCCAATATTGACGTTTTCGCATATGGAGTCTCCCTTGCAGATGCAGTGAGGTTGGCAAGGCCTGGTTTCGCTGGACCGTGAGGTACGTGGGACCCAGGCGGGTGGTTCGTGGTTTCGGCGGAGCATCCCCGGAGCTCACCACCCCACCCAATTCGCCGGGATCATACCATGTTTAAACAGGAGAAAAAACCTCCGAAAAGTCCTCATTGAGCCCCGGTTGTGCCCGCGAAGCCCCATTCCCGCGAAGATGGAGGCGTTCCGGTCCGAAGTGTGGTAATAGTTGATTGTCAGGGTCCGTTCGAAGCCCTCATGGACGAAATGATTTGATGACAATCACTTGAGATCTCCGAGATCAGCCGGAAAGTCACCGCGATGAAGGATCGGTTTCAAGACCAATGGGAGGCCCTGGGGGCAAGCGATCCCTACTGGGCCGTTCTGACAAATCCGCAAAAAAAAGGTGGTCGCTGGGACCATGACGAGTTCTTTGGGACCGGGCAGGAGGAAATCCAGGTCCTGTTGGCGAAGATCAACCGGCTGGGAATAAGACCGCGCCGCGGGCTGGCCCTGGATTTCGGCTGCGGTGTCGGGCGCCTGAGCCGGGCCCTGGCGGGCGCCTTCGAGCGGGTCCTGGCCGTCGACATGGCGGAATCCATGCTGGCCGAAGCCCGCGCGGCCAACGCTGCGTACGTCAACATCACGTTTGAGCGCAACGATCCCGACAATCTCGCAAGCGTGGCCAGCGGGTCGGTCGATCTTGTCTACAGCAATATCACGCTCCAGCACGCTTTGCCGGCGACCCAGACGGCCTTGATCCGCGAATTCTGCCGCGTCCTGGGCCCGGACGGGGTGCTGGTCTTCCAGACGCCGTCCCGCGAGAACCCCAGAAGCCTCGCCGGCCTGCTCCACCGGATGCTGGGCAATCGCCTGCTGAACCTCGTCCGCCGCCTGAGGTACGGCAAAGACGGCGTGATGGAAATCCACACCCTTCGGCGGGCGGCCGTGCTGGATCTGCTCGCATCCGAGGGGATGGAGGTCATCGCGATCGAGCGGTACGATACCGCCGGATCCGCCTTCGTCAGCTTCCGGTATTTCGCGACCAAAGGCGGTGGCTGAGCCGGGCATTGACCTTTGATATTGATTCTGATAATTATCCGCCCCCTGGCCATGTTTTCCCGCATGTCCGCCGAGCAGGAATACGCATTGATGGCCGCGGACTTTTCCTTCCCGCCGTGGAGGAATTGCCTCGTCCATGTTAGATACTAGTGGTTTCCCGCCCGAAACCCAGGGACCGCACCGCCCACCAACGAGGATCAGCGGATGTCCGAAATTCAGAGCATCCTGATGTTTGCGTTCGGATTCATCATCATCTCGATCGCTTCCGAACGCCTGGGCGATTCCTTTGCGCGCCTGCGGTTTCCCCTGATTACGGGCTATCTGGTGACCGGCATGTTGGCCGGCCCGTTCGTGCTGGACTTGATCACCGTCGAGGCAACCGAACGCCTGGGGTTCATCGACGAAATGGCCCTGGGGTTCATCGCCCTTGCCGCCGGTGGCGAGCTCTACCTGCGGGATCTGCGCGGGCGGATGGGCGGGATCGCCTGGGTCACCGCCGGCCTGGTGGTTTTCACCTTCCTGCTGGGAACGCTGACGGTCTACCTGCTGGCCGGGATGCTGCCCTTCCTGGAACCGTTCGGTCCGGCCGGCCGCTTGGCCGTCGCCCTGCTCGCCGGTGCGATCCTGGTGGCGCGATCGCCGTCGTCGGCCATTGCCGTGGTCAAGGAAGTGCGGGCGCGCGGGCCGTTCACCAATACGGTCCTCGGTGTGACGGTCATCTCCGACGTGGTGGTGATCGTGGCGTTCGCCGGGGCCATTGCGCTCGCCGAAGCGCTGCTGACCACGGCCGCGTTCGACTTCGGTTTCCTGGGTCTGCTGGCGGCCGAACTGGGAGCCTCCCTGGCGGTGGGTATCCTGCTGGGCCGCCTCCTGGGTGTCCTGCTGGGCCTCAGGCTTCCCTGGCGCGTGAAGAGTGTCGCCCTGCTGCTGTGCGGCTACGGCGTGTTTTTCGTCAGCAAACAGGCGGGGCACTTCAGCGAGGAGCATCTTCCCTGGGAGTTTCTGCTCGAACCCCTGTTCGTCTGCATGGTCGCCGGATTCATCGTCACCAACCGTACGGCCTACCGCGTCGATTTCGACAAGCTGCTGCACGATACGGGCCCGCCGGTCTACGTGGTGTTCTTCACCCTGACCGGCGCCACCCTGGCGCTGGACGTGCTGGCGGAGACCTGGGCCCTGGCCCTGATCCTCTTCGGGGTTCGGCTGCTGGCCATCTTCCTGGGAGCCAGCGGCGGCGGCATGTTGGCCGGCGCGCCGGCGCGGCACAACCGCATCAGTTGGTTGACGTACATCACGCAGGCGGGTGTGGGGCTGGGGCTGGCCAAGGAGGTGGCGGTGTCTTTTCCCGGATGGGGCGAGTCCCTGGCCACCATGCTGATCGCCGTCATCGTCCTGAACCAGGTCGTGGGGCCGCCGCTGTTCAAGTGGGCCCTGCAACGGGCGGGCGAAACCCATTCCCGGGCGGACGGCGGCGAGGAGGGGAAGTCGCGCTACGCCCTGGTTTTCGGGCTCGAAGGAGAGGCTTTGACGCTGGCCAGGCAGCTGCGCGAGCACGATTGGGAGGTCCGCATCGCCTCCCGGCGCGCCGGCCAGCGGCTGGAGGAAGTGGAGGCCGCGGATGTGGAAATCCAGCCCATCGCCGGGATCGATCTCGACTCGTTGAAGGCCGTGGGCGCCGACCGCGCCCGCGCGGTGGTGGGCCTGCTTTCGGATGAGGACAACCTGATGCTGTGCGAGCTGCTCTACGAACACTTCGGGACCGAGAACATGATCGTGAATCTGCACGACCGCAGTTATCTCGACCGGTTTCGCGACCTCGGGGTGCTGGTGGTGGATCCGGGGACCGCCCTGGTCAGCCTGCTGGACCATTGCGTGCGCTCCCCGTCGGCCACCTCCCTGCTGCTGGGGCTGGACCCCGAGGAGGACCTGGTCGACATCACCATGCGCAATAAGAGTCTGCACAAGGCCGCCCTGCGCGACGTGCGGCTGCCCCTGGACGTTCTCGTTCTTCACGTGCAGCGTGGCGGACGCCTGCTCCATTCCCACGGCTTCACCCGGCTGGAACTGGGCGACCGCGTGACGGTGGTGGGGTCCGAGGAGAGCATCGACGAGGTCAGGCTGCGTTTTGCGTCCTGAAGGCCAGGCCGCATCCGTCGGTAGGCATCCGGACGTCGGCGAGGATCCTAGCGAACCGAGAGAGCGGCGGCGGGAAAATCCCCGCCGGCGGGATTGCAGGCTCCGGCCAGCAATTGCGTCCGGTCCATGCCGGTGGTCTCCCGCAGCAGGTTCAGCAGACCTTCGCCGGCGATGTCGCCGCCACGGCGGGACATCCGGTCGAGCAGGTCGGTGAGATCGATGTGTTCCAGCCAGGCGGTTACCATCATCATCGCCAGGCCGTAGAGCTCGGTTTCATCGATCAGGGAAAACTCGCTGGCCTGACCCCACTTCCAGACGATCGACCCCAGTTCCGGGCGCATGAAAGAGCCGTCGAGATGGCGCATACGCAGAGCGGTGTGCAAGAACTCCGGCGCTTCGGCGGCTGCGAAATCCTTGGCCAGCTTCTCGCACACACCCTCGATGAACCAGCGTGTGCCCAGGGGGGGGTGGCCGTCCAGGTCGTGACGGACGGTCGGCTCGGCCGTCAGCAGGCTGTGGGTCAGTTCATGAGGCAGAGTGTCGAAAATGAACTCCGTGACATGGGCTCCGGCCCCGGGACCCACCAGCGGGTTGCCGGCCTGCAGCAGGGCGACGCGGATTTCGTTCCAGTCGGCGGAATCGTCCACTTCGGCCCGAAAGCGGTAGTAGCGCGGGCGCCGGGGATACTCGAGGACGTAGAGCAAGACACCGCCGGGCACCCGGCGCCCGGTTGCCGTCTCCAGAAAACCGTAACAACGCCCGACGACCGCGGCCAGGGAGTCGATTTCAGCGCCGCGCGCACTGTCCAGGTTGGTGTGAATCTCCAACCTGCGGCCGGCACCCAGTTCGTAGGCCATGACCCGCAATCCCGGCATGGCATCCGGCTGGATGACAGTCTGGGCAATCCGTGAACCGTCGGCCAGGGTGCCGGACGCCTCCTGGGTAAAGACGGCCGCAGCGGCCACGCAATCGTCCGGCCCCGCGAAAAATGCACTGAATATCGCCAACGCTACCGCCAAATGACCGGCAGCGGAACCGGCAACCCGGTATCTGGCTATCGGATGACTAAGGCCCACAATTCGTGCCTTTCCAGGATGATGGCGCCGCCCGCCCGGCGGCCCGGTGTCGCCCGGCGGATTTCTGCCCGGCGTCTTGCCCTGAATGAAGCAAGAATGTGGCCAGCGGCCTGGAGTTCTCCAGCAACACGGAAGCGGGCCCCAAATTCGGTATTTCGTGCTAGAATGTCGCGCGCGTCGAGGATCGGCACATGATCGGGGCTCCGGAGATCGTCCGGGAAGATCCGGGCGTGGTGACTGGCAGCTGGGAGTGCATCATGAAGCATGAATTCGAAGTCGATGGTGAAGCTGGACTGCTCACCGAGACGTTTACGGGCGAGATCAGCCTGGACCTTCTGACCGCGGCCAATACGGCCATCCTCAACCATCCCGAATTTACCGCCGGCCTGAATTTCCTGACCGACCTGCGCGAGGCACGGATTTCGTTCGGTTACAACGAAATGGGCACACATGTACGCAGTCTGCCCCGGTTGCAGGTCGTCAAGCAGGCCTTCGTGATCGCCCGGGATTCGGAATACGGCATGATCCGGATGTTCATCATCCTGACCGACGGCAAGGGAATCTTCGCAGAAGCCCGGATTTTCCGATCCATGGAAGACGGCGTGGCATGGTGTTCCCGGTAGATCCGCCCCGGACCGGATACCGGATCCCATGAATGGCGAGCGATGAACCCTCTTCACCTTCTCCTGCTGTTTGGTGTCGGCACCGTTGCCGGCCTGCTGAATGTGCTGGCCGGCGGCGGTTCCCTGCTGACTCTGCCGGTGCTCATCTTCCTCGGCCTGCCGGCCGCCGTCGCCAACGGCACCAACCGCATCGCCATCCTGGCGCAGAACATCGTCGCCTCGGGCAGCTTCCGGCAGCAAAAGGTGCTGCCGCTCAAGGTCGCGCTCATCTGCACGGGGCCGGCGCTGGTCGGCAGCGTCCTGGGAGCGAAGTTGGCCATCGACATCGACGACCAGGCGTTCCAGCGCATCCTGGCCCTGGTCATGCTGGGTGTCGTCGTGGTGATGGTCGTGGATCCTTCGCGCCGCTGGCAGTTCGATCCCGCCCGGTTGTCGCCGCCGCGAGTAGCGGCGCTGATGCTGACGTTCCTGGGCATCGGCATCTACGGCGGGTTCATCCAGGCCGGCGTCGGCTTTCTGATCATCTCGGGGCTGCTGGTCCACGGGATGGACCTGGTGCGCATCAACGCGGTCAAGGTCTTCGTGGTCATGGTCTACACGGTGGCGGCCCTGGCGGTCTTCGTGTGGCACGGGCAGGTCGACTGGCGGCTGGGCGCGGCGCTGGCGGCCGGAAATGCCCTGGGCGGCTGGCTGGGGACCCGGTTGGCGGTGGCCAAGGGGCACGACTGGATCCGCCGTCTGGTCATGGTCACGGTCGTGGTCTTCGCCGTGCGACTGTTTTTGCGGTAGACCGCGCCAGTTCTCCGTAATCGTGTTAGAGTCTGCCCGCCGGACCCAGTGGAGGGACCGGCATTGCTGCGAAGGAGACCCGCTGTGAGAACCCGCCTGTCCCGGAATCACCTGTTCGTCTTGTTCCTGCCGGCCATGCTGCTGCTGGCGTCCCCGCCGGCTGCGACCGCCGCCGACGAGGATCCGTCGCCGCTCAACAGCGCGGCGCTGTCCGGTCTCGCGCTGCGCGGCATCGGACCCGCATTCACCTCCGGCCGCATCGCGGACGTGGTTCTCGATCCAGAAGATCCGGCCACCTGGTACGTGGCGGCCGGCAGCGGGGGCGTGTGGAAGACGGAGAATGCGGGCACGACCTGGACACCCATCTTCGAGAATGAAGGCAGCTATTCCATCGGTTGCCTGACCCTCGATCCCCACGACCGGTCCACCGTCTGGGTGGGCACCGGGGAAAACGTGGGCGGCCGGCACGTCGGTTACGGCGACGGCATCTACCGCAGCCGGGACGGCGGCCGGACCTGGCAGAACCTGGGACTGAAGGAAAGCGAGCATATCGGGCGGATCGTCGTGCATCCCGACGACCGGGATATCGTGTACGTGGCCGTTCAGGGCCCGCTGTGGTCGGCCGGCGGCCAGCGCGGCCTGTTTGTGACCACCGACGGCGGCGTCACCTGGGAAAAGGTCCTCGGTGGCGGCGACTACACGGGCGTCAACGAGGTGGTCATGGACCCGTCCGATCCCGATGTGCTCTACGCGACGACGCACCAGCGCTTCCGCGACGTGGCGGCCCTGATCAACGGTGGCCCCGAATCCGGCATCCACAAATCGACCGACGGCGGCCGCACCTGGCGGCGGCTGGAGACGGGTTTGCCGACCGAGGACATGGGCAAGATCGGTCTGGCGGTCTCGCCCCAGCGGCCGAACGTGGTCTACGCCGCCATCGAGCTGGGCAGTCGTACGGGCGGCTTCTGGCGCTCGGCCGACGGCGGCGAGAGCTGGGAGAAGCGGAGCGATCAGATCTCCGGCGGGACCGGTCCGCACTACTACCAGGAGATCTTCGCCAGCCCTCACGAGTTCGACCGGGTGTACTTCATGGATGTCCAGATGTCCGTCACCCACGACGGCGGCACGACCTTCGTCCTGGTCGGCGAGGAACACAAGCACGTCGACAACCACGCCCTGGCGTTCCGCGCCGACGATCCCGACTACCTCCTGGCCGGTTGCGACGGCGGCGTGTACGAAAGCTGGGATCGCGGGCGGCACTGGAAGTTCGTGGCGAACCTGCCGCTGACGCAGTTCTACAAGGTGGCCGTGGACTACGACACGCCGTTCTACCACATCATCGGCGGCACCCAGGACAACAACACCCAGTACGGGCCCGTGCGCACGGACAACCGCCACGGCATCCGCAACTCCGACTGGCGGGTGACCCTGTTCGGCGACGGCCACCAGCCCGCGATCGATCCCACCAATCCGGACATCATCTATTCCAGCCTGCAGCGTTCCAACCACTGGCGGGTGGACCGCCCCACGGGCGAGACGGTCGCGATCAAGCCGCGACCGGGGGCGGACGAACCCAAGGACCGCTGGAACTGGGACGGCCCCATCCTGATCAGCCGCTTCGATCCGGCCAGGCTCTACGTCGCCAGCCAGCGGCTGTGGCGCAGCGATGATCGCGGTGACAGCTGGCGCGCGGTGTCCGGCGACCTGACCCGCGGCGAAGAACGTCTGCTGCGGCCGATGATGGGGCGCGTGTGGAGCATCGACGCCGCCTGGGATCTGTACGCGATGTCCGACTACGGCACCATCACCTCGATCGCCGAGTCGCCCCTGGACGAGAACCTCCTGTACGTGGGCACGGACGACGGACTGATCCAGGTGTCCGAGGACGGCGGCGTCACCTGGCGGCAGGCCAAGCGGCCCAAGGGGATTGCCGAGCGCATCTACGTCAACGACATCAAGACCGACCGCTTCGATCGCGCCACGGTCTATGCCGTGCTGGACGGGCACAAGCACGGCGATTTCGCACCCTACGTGTTCAAGAGCACCGACGCCGGCCGGTCCTGGAAAGCCATCGCCGGCGACCTGCCCGAGCGGCACATCGTCTGGCGCCTCGTGCAGGACACGCAGCGGCCCGGCCTGCTGTTTGTCGGCACCGAGTTCGGCATCTACACCACCGTCGACGGCGGGCGGAAGTGGTTGAAGCTGAGCGGCGCGCCCAACATCCCCTTCCGCGATCTGGTGATCCAGGAGCGGGAGAACGACCTGGTGGGCGCCACCTTCGGTCGCGGATTCTACGTCCTGGACGATTACACGCCGCTGCGCAAGATCACGGAGGAGTCGCTGGCCGAGCCGGCGCAGCTCTATCCGGTGCGCAGTGCGTGGTGGTATCTGCCGCGCCGGGTGATCGGCGGCCGGGAAAAGGGATCCCAGGGCGCCGCCTTCTTCACGGCGCCCAATCCGCCTTTCGGCGCCGTTTTTACCTACTACCTGCGGGACTCCCTGCAGACGGCCCGGCAGGTGCGGCAGGAAGAAGAGAAGAAGCTGGCGGCCGAGGGTCGGGACACGCCTTCTCCCGGCTGGGAGGCGCTGCACCGGGAGCGGCACGAGGATGCTCCGGCGGTGCTGTTGACGGTGCGTGACGCTGCCGGCGCGGTCGTCAGGACAGTGGCCGGTCCCGCCGCCGCGGGCGTGCAGCGGGTGGCCTGGGACCTGCGGTACCCGAGCTACGCGGCCGAGTTGGACGGACAGCCCGACGAGAATCAAGCGGGCGTTCTGGCCCCGCCGGGTACCTACTCGGTGGAGTTGTCCCAGCGTATCGATGGTGCAACGACGGTCCTGGCCGGTCCGGAACGGTTCGAAGTCGTGCCCCTGCGCGAACGCGGGTTGCCGGGAATGACTCCGGCAGAGTTCGGTGGGTTCTTGCAGGATATGGCGGCCCTGCAGCGCGACCTGAGCGGCGCCGGAGCCACGCTGGATGAGACCGAGCGGCGGGTAGCCGCCATCCGCGCGGCGCTCGATCGGGCCAACGTCGATCGTACCGACCTCTACGCCACGGTGGTCGCGCTCGACAAACGCCTCGGCAACCTGACCGAACGGCTGCGCGGCGATCGGGTGCGCGGGATGATGAACGAAGGCGGGCCGCTGTCCATCCAGGATCGCCTGGGAACAGCGCGGTCGGCGGCGTCCGGCGCGACCTACGGCCCGACGGCGCAGCAGCGGGAGCAGCTGGCTGTCGGGCTGGCGATGTTCACCTCCTGGAAAGACGAACTGGGGACGATCGTCGACCGGGAACTGCCCCGGCTGGAGGCCGCCTTGGACGCTGCGGGTGTGCCCTGGACCCCGGGACGTGGATCGGGGTTGTTGGATGACCAGCGCTGACGCCAGTTCCGCCGCCGGCGGCAAATTCGCCGATGTGCTGATTGTCGGCGCCGGCATGGCCGGCCTGACTGCCGCGGTCGACCTCCAGCGCCGGGGTCACCGGGTCCTGGTGGTCGACAAGGGGCGCGGGCCCGGTGGGCGACTGGCCACCCGGCGGTACGGTGAGGCGACCTTTGATCACGGCGCCCAGTTCGTGACCGCCAAGGACCCCCGTTTCGCCGGCGCCATGGCGGAGTGGGCGACGTCCGGGATCATCGCCGAGTGGTATCGTGGCGCCGACGGCCGCACCGGCGGTCATCCCCGCTATCGCGGCCGGCCGACGATGAACGCGGTCGCCAAGCATCTGGCCCGTGACGTCGAGGTTCTGCTCAGCCGACGGGTCGTCACGTTGCGGCAGGACGCCGACGGTTGGTCGGCGGAACTGGAGGACGGATCGTCGCTGCGCGCCGGGGCGGTGCTGTTGACGGCGCCGGTACCGCAGGCGCTGGCGCTGCTGGAGTCGGGGGCCGTGGCCATCGCGGCCGAATCGCGAACGAGCCTGGAGAGCATCACCTACGAACGCTGCCTGGCGGTCATGGCCGTCCTGGACGGGCCGTCCGGGATCCCGGCGCCGGGATTTGTCTCTCCTGACGCGGGCCCCATCGCCTGGCTCGCCGACAACCAGGCCAAGGGCGTCTCGACCGTTCCGGCGATCACCATCCACGCGAGCTCCGACTACAGTCTCGAGCATTGGGATCGGGACCGGCAGACGAGCGGTCAGGAACTGCTGGCGGCCGCCGGCCGGTGGCTCGCGGCCGCAGCGGTGGATTTCCAGGTCCATGGCTGGCGCTACAGCAAGCCCGTGGCGGTGGAAAAAAACGCCTGCCTGATTCTCAGCCGATCGCCGGGGCTGGTCATCGCCGGCGACGCCTTCGCCGGACCGCGCGTCGAGGGGGCTGCCCTGTCCGGATGGGCCGCGGCCGCGGCCCTGGACGAACTGGTCCGCCAGAGGTGATGACGATGATCATCCGACCGGCCAGGAGTGGATGAAGCGGAGGAACTGACTCCAGCTCGCCCGGCAGGCCAAGCGCCCCCCCCCCCCCCCCCCCCCCCCCCCCCACACTTCCCACCCACCCCCCCCCCCCCCCCCCCCCCCCCCTTTCCCCCCCCCTCCCCCCCCACCCACCCCCCCCCCCCCCCCCCCACCCCCCCCCCCCCCCCCCGAACCCTCCCCCTCCCCCCCCCCCCAACGCCCTCTCCACCAGCCGGTAATATCAGGGGGATTTTCGCAGCAGCACCAGGGTCAGATCGTCACCGACATCATGGCTGATCCCGCCGGTGCGATCGAGGTTGAGAAGTTCATCGGTGGGGGAGGCCTGCTCCAGGCCTTCAACGTGGGCGTGTACCGCAGCAATGACAAAGTCGATGATCCGCGGGAGCGGGCGCATGGCCATGGCCCTGACCATCTGTTCGAGTCCGGTCTCCCCGAATTCCTCTTCCTCGCCATCGATCGCCTCGGTGATGCCGTCGGTATAGGCTACCAGCAGGTCACCGTCGGCCAGGGAAACCGTCATGACGGGGTATTCCATTTCCGGCATGATCCCCAGGGGGGTGCCGGCGGGATCGAGCCACTCAACCTGACCGTCCGCCCTCAGGAGCAGGGGAGGGTTGTGACCCGCGCTGGCGTAACGGATGCTCTGACCGTCGGGGTCCACCGCCGCCAGGAACAACGTGGTGAATTTGCCGTCGTCTGTCGTCTGGAACAGCGCCTTGTTGGCTGCCGCCAGCAGTTTCCCCGGATCGTCGAACAACGGTGCCAGGGCCCGGATGCTGGCCTGGACCGTGCTGGCCAGCAGCGCCGCCGGCAGGCCTTTGCCGGAGACGTCCGCGATGACGATGGCCCGGCTCCCATCGCCGAGAGTCACGAAATCGTAGGTGTCACCGCTCACGTGATGGCAGGGAAAGTTGGCCGCGGCCAGTTCGAAGCCCTCCAGCGGGGGACATTCCTCCGGCAGGAGACGCTGCTGGATCTGGCAGGCGGAAGCGAGCTGGCTCTCCAGCGTTTTACGAGCCTGATTGTCGTCGAATCCGCTCAATCCCAGATGAGCAACGGTGCCACGTGAGGCTTCCAGCGCGGCCGCAAACGTATCGCGCGAATCACCCAGCCCGATCAGGCCGCTGATTTCAATGATGTGGTTGTCGACCTTATCGGCCAGGGCGTCCAGGGCCGGATCGGCCAGCTCGAGGCGGGAGCGCAACTCCTGGATGCTGGGCGCGGGATCACCATCGCCGTTCTCGGCGAAACCGATGGCCCGGACGGTCATGATGGCGTCCTGAAGTACGCCGACGAGCGCCGGTGTTTCGGGCAAAAGGTCGGCGGGCAGGGTATGCTCCGGACAGACGCGGACGGTTTCGACGAACAGCGGCGGCAGACTCCATGCCTGGAGGATGCCGGCGCCGAGGTCTCCATGATGGAAGTCGAAGATCTGTTTTTCCGCCGCGGCCAGCGGGATCTTCTCTTCCCGGGCCAGGGTCAGGGCCTGCTGGAACTCGGTACAGGCCTTCTGCTGCATGGCGGTGATGCCGATGCCGTGAAGGATACCCGCCAGCCAGGCGTTCTCCTCGGTCGAGGACTGCGGGTTCAGCCATTCCAGGGCCCGGGCACAGCTGGCGGTGGCCAGATAGTAGCGCCAGAACTCGTCTTTGCCGCCGGAGCAGCTATTGTCATCGCCCGGCTCCATGTCGTGGATGCCCATGAGCAGGGCGAGATTGCGGACCTGCCGCAGACCAAGGCGCACCAGAGCGGAGTGGAGGTTCTTGACTTCCTGTCCCCACGAAACCGAGGGGCTGTTGGCCAGCGCCATGAAGCGGAGAGTCATGGCGTTGTCGCAGGAAATGACCTTTGCCATCTTGCCGATATCACAATCGGGGTCCGACGCCAGGGTCACCACCTTGGCGGCGACCTGGGGCAGACTGCCAACCTGTTCCACGAGGTCGGAGACCAGGATTTGAGAGGTGGTTTCCATGTAGATGTTATCGGCCAAACAGTAACTATCCTTAGTTGGTTGATAGAGCCTTGCCAAATTGACCGCAACGACCGCATCTTGAGACTCAGCAGTCAGCCTCTCAGCACCGAATCCGGAGGCCATCACGATGACAAAGCGATTCTGGGCGGCGGCGGTCGGATTGTGCGCTCTGGGCGCGGTGACAGCCTGCAGCACTTCCGAACCGACCCGGCCGCCAGCGGACGACGGGGTATTCGGACAGATCGAACTGACGGCGCTGACCGGCGATTACGCCTACGACGGCCCGGATTCCAGCCGTTCGACCTCCTTCCCGTTTCCCGACGACATCGCGACCTTTCGCGAACTGCGCCTGGCGGTGTCCGGGACCTGGTCCGTCGGCACCATGGAGATCACCGACAGATTCGGTTTTACCGACACGGTGGCTTTTCATGTCCGCCTGATCGTACGTCTGGCTACCGCTGGTGCATCCGTGGACTACTTCGAAGCCTTCGGGACCCCTCGGCAGGGCGAAACAGGATTCTTCCTGGACGACACTTTCTTTGCCTGCTGTCCGCAGAGCGTTCTGGATCCCGAGCTTTTGCTGGAAGCGGAGATTTCCGCCCGGATGTCCGTGGCCTACACCTTGCCGGCGAACGCACGGGTCCTGACCGCACCGCGAGGTAACATCACCGAAGTCCTTGTCGAAGCCGTAGATGCGGTCCGGGTCGAATGGCCCCCGGGACGGTTGTTCCCGTAGTGGCGCATGGGGAAATAGCGCGTATGGGTTAAAAAAAATAAAAAAAATTTAATAAAAATATTGCGAATATTTTAATAATACCGTACCTTCCGCAGATGAAAACAACCAAAGGCACCTCCCTGAAAGCCAACCGCCCTGACCAATGGTCGGCGCTGGCCTCGCCCCTGCGACTCGAAATCCTGGGGCTGTTCACCAGCCGCGAGCCCCTGGCGATCGCCGACATGGCCGCGATCATGGGTCGCAGCGCCGGTTCGCTGTACCACCACGTCGGGATTCTCGAGAAGGCGGGCCTGCTGCGCCGCACGGGCACCCGTCCCAAGGGCAAGCGGCACGAGGCCCTCTTCCTGCCGGCGGCCGGCCGCATCGAATTCGATGCGCGATCCGGGGGGGAGGCTGCGGTCAAGCTCGCCGTCAAGACCATGACCGCGTCCTTCCGCATGGCGGAGCGCGACCTGGAGGCCGCCCTCGAACATCCCGAGACCGCAACCGAAGGCCCGGGCCGGAACCTGATGGCCACGCGGATGCATCTGCGGGCGTCGCCCGGCTTTCTCGCCAAGATCAACAAGCACCTGAGCGCCATCGAAAAACTCCTGGCCGACGAAGCGGCCAGGAATCCCCGGCCTTCCGTGGAAGACCAGCATCTGTCACTTACCCTGGCCCTGCTGCCCCTCAAGGGGCGCGGCGGCAGTGATTCAGCGAAAGGTAGATGATATGACGATCGGAACCCTGGATAGCTTCGCCCTGATTCTGTTGTTCGTCCTGACCGTGTTCTTTCCCCTGCTGGGAATCTGGGATTTCCGCCGCCTGCTGCGCTGGATTCAGGAGGGTCGGGCCGACGCCCGCATCAAGTCCTACCGCTGGATCCTGGTCATGGAGTGGGGATTGACCCTGGCCCTGCTGGGCTGGTGGCTGGCTGCCGGCAGGGATGTCCTGTCCCTGGGGCTGCTGCCGGCGGCGGCGGGTTGGCAGTGGCTGACCATCGGCGCCGGCCTGGCCGGCGTGGTCTTCTTGACTTGGCAGATGGTCGCGGTGATGAGAAGTCCCGCCAAACTGAAGGAACTGCGCGAGAACATGGGCGAGCTGGCCGGTATGGCGCCGACCACCGACGCGGAACACGGGCACTTCCGGATGGTCGCCATCACCGCGGGTATCTGCGAGGAGATCATCTACCGGGGCCTGCTGCTGACGGTCCTGACGGCGGCGGTGGGGCTCTGGCCCGCCGTCGCACTGTCGTCGGTCATTTTCGGCCTCGGCCATGCCTACCAGGGTTGGTCCGGGATCGCCAGGACGTTTCTGGTGGGGGTGGTCATGGCCTTGCTGACGGTGTTCAGCGGCTCGCTGTTCGTCGCGATCATTCTGCACATCGCGGCCGACCTGACCAGCGGCCGCATGATGTCCGCGGCCCTGCGCGCCGAGCCGGAGATGGTCGCGTGACCCGGGCCCTGATCAAGGTCGCCATCCGTGCCCGTTTCGTGGTGACCAGCCGGGCGATGGCGGACGCGCAGATCAAGAAAGCGTCAGCGTTCTACCTGGATCATGCCGCAAACGTCGGCGAGCTAGCGGGACGGCGCCGCGTCCTGGTTCCGCGGATGCTGGGTGTCGACCCGGACATGCGGAACTGGTCCTTTTTCATGATCCTCGAACACAACGCCATCGTGAACCGCAGCATGACCGCAGTCACAGCCAGCCTCGCCCGCGGGGAGACGCCGTCCGGTCGCGGGGCCATCAACCCCAAGACGGATGTCCTGCCGTCCGCCGACCCGGGTCCCGAACAGATCGATGCCTTTCGCCAGTCGGTCGCCGATCATCTGACAACCGTGGCCGCCCTGGAATCGCTGCGGGGGTCACGGACGCACAAGCATCCCTTGTTCGGGGACTTCGACGCCCACCGCTGGCACTGCATGTTGGGATTTCACCTGGGAGTCCACCGGAAGCAGACCGCCCTGGTTCTCAGGGAGGCCCTTCGGCCCTAGCGGTCGCGGTCGGCGCGGATCCGAACCTCGCGCTGCGACGGTTTCGCGGTTTCAGGCCAGGGGGATCAGGTCGGCCTCGACCGGAGCGCCGGCGGGCACGACATTGGCCGTGCCGACGAGCAGAAATTCCTCGATGCCGATCTCACCGCCGGGCTCGAGCTTGATGGCGGGCTGGTCCGAATTGCGCAGCGGCAACCCGCCGGCATCATGAGTCACCCTGATCTGCGGGTGTTCCATGTCGACGCCGCTGCCCACGACCACGGCCTTGCGATTGTCCGTGAGCCGAACTTCACTGCCGGGAGGATAGATTCCCATCGTACGGATGAACCTCGCCAGCATTGCGGGGTGGTAGGAACCCTTGTCCTTGAGCATGATCTCGAATGCCCGTCGCGGCGCCATGGGCGCCTTGTAGGGCCGCACCGCGGTCAACGCCTCGAAGACGTCGCAGATGTGGATCAGGGAAGCGGCCTGACCCCGCTTGAACCAGGCCGGCATGATCGGATAGCCGCGACCGTCCTCGCGGATATGATGGCCCCAGGCCGCGGAAATGATCATGGGCCCTTTCTCGCCGCTGGCCAGCAGGATCTGGGCCCCGAGCGTCGGGTGCGATTCCACGATCTTCATCTCTTCGGGATCCAACTTGTCGGCCTTGAACAGGATCTCCTCGGGGACATGCCCCTTGCCGACGTCGTGGACCAGGCCGGCGGTGGCCAGCTCTCCCAGGATTGCCGGAGGATAGCCCAGCGCACGGCCCAGCATGGAGGCCAGGGCGGCGACCCGCACCGAGTGACCGATGGTATAGCTGTCGTAGTCCGGATACCGCATGAACTGCATGACATCCATGGCGCCGCCGGCGGAGACATCCACCAGCTTCTCCCCGCTGGAGCGGGCCCGGGCCATGTCCAGATCCTCGCTCTGCATGATGGCCTGGCAGTTGCCGGCCACCGTTTCGTACAGCGCCTGATAGACATCCAGCAAGGGGGTGAAGTCCGAAGCCATGAAGTCCGAGATCGCCTCCGTCTCCCTGGCGTCGGCGTTCTCGGGCCCGGAGTCGCCACCCTCGCTCAGGGGGTCGGCCAGGTGGATGTGTTCGATGCCGTGGGCGGCGAACAGGGCCTTGGCCTCTTCGAGACCGGCCAGTTTGTCTTTCTGCGCGGCTCCCAGGCGGAAGAAGGTGGCCACCTCGGTCACCGCCAGGGGTTGGTGGAAGACGAAACCACCGCAGCCCAGCCTCTCGGCGAATTCAATGAGAGACCTGCCGGCGATCGACGGTCCCACCAGGTATTTGCCGTGCCGGATGAACTTGCCGCCGAACACCCCGAAGGAAAATTCTTCCTGCCCGCTGCGTTCCACCAGCCCGTCCAGCCTCTGCGAAAAATCCAGCGAGACGGCCTTGACCCGCGGGTGTGCGTCGAAATACATCCGGCGCTGGTTGATGCCGCTGGCCAGCAGGATGATCAGATCGCTGAATTGGCGTTCCATGTTATGCGCTCCCGTCCTGATCAGCCGGCGCCTGGTCCAGCTGGACGATCAGCCGGGCAGCGAGCTGGCGGCAAGGCTTCGGCCAGGCCCGCAGGAAGAAGAATCTACGTTCGTCCCGGATCCGGTGCAGCTGGGTCCGGCCAATGCCGGGCTCCAGGCTGCCGAGATGCTCGATGGCGGTCATCACCCAGGGCTCTTTCCTGCGGGAGGTCCGCAGCTTCAGGAGGTGGTGAACGATCAGTTTGGCCGCGTGGCGTCGCTGCTTGGGCTCGATGGTCTGGATATCGTTCTGGACGGCAAGCGTCAGATAGAAACGGATCCTGCCCGCGTCGAAATCGCCCGAAGCCTTCAGCAGGATCTCGACGAGCGGGTTGGCCGGATGGCGCCGCAGATGCTGGTGGAGCCGGGGGCCGTATTCCGCGGCGAAGCTGGACTTGAGCAGGGCCAGATGAACGGGGTACAGCCGTCGCAGCGGGAGGCACAGGAGACTGGGGTGGATCTCCTTCTTGATCCCGGCGGCGGTATCGTTCAGACGGGGCGCCAGCCTGGATGCGGCCTTGGGATGGATCTTGCCGGCGGCGAGCCACAGCTTCCCCTGGACCCCGGGTTGTCCGACTCCGAGGCCCTGGAGAAGATCGCTGACCAGGTACGGCCATACCGTGGTGCGGCGCTCCGGCGGCAGCACCGACCAGAGACGACCCCAGAATTTCCCCAGGTATTCCGGTCTGGCGGCGAGCAGGGGCCCGGTAAACGCCGGCAGCACCTTGTCGACGGCGGCCTGGCCGTCCTGCATGGCGACGGCCGCCACCGCCGTGGAACAGAGCTTCAGGTCGGCCGGCGACAGGCTGCGGCTCCGCAGAGCCTCAGCGAGATTGGCCAGGATGTTGGTCTCCAGGATAGCCGAAGGTCCGGCGCCGAGCAGGTGCAGGCAGATGCCGAGGTAGGCGCCAGAGGACGGGAGGTCGCGGTCGACGGGCTCCGACTCGGTCGCATCGAGGTCGGCCAGCGCTTCGTGCAAAGCCGTCAGACTCAGTCCGGGTTTCCGCCGGGCCTTCCCCTCGAATTTTTCCTGTGCGTGGGATTTCCAGTCGCCGAACTGCTCGACTTCACGCTTCAGCAGGCTGAAGACCAGATCCACCGAGCGGGAATCGCGGCTGAGTTCGAGCGCGTGTTTGGCGTGTCTGATCAGGCGGACAAGATTTTGGGGATCCGGATTCACCTCCACCAGGCGCTGCAGGGCGACGCGCAGGGCCTGGAGATTCTCCGACGTCGGGGCCACCCGGGAATCCGCGGATTTTCCGTCCCGGGAGGTCTCCGCCTGTTCGAGGTTCTCCAGAATCTGGGCGACGATTGCCAGGAAAGTGCGCGCGAGCTGCTCGTCTTCCGCCGCGGTGCCGGTGAGGCTTTCATCCAGGCCGGCGCCGAAGCCGCTGAGCAGGTCGTCGAGGGAATGCGCACCTTCCTCGCGGTCGCCCGTGTCGGTGGAGACGCTGCGGCTGGCGGTGCTGACCGTCGGCGGCAGATTCTCGATCCTGATCTCCTGGAAACCTTCGGTGTTGCCCAGGTTCAGTTTGTGTTCCTGCAGCGCGGCGATGGCCTGACGCAGGTCCGCCGGCGTCAAGCCGGCGCTGATCTCCAGGCGGGCGATGTTCAGGGGCACCAGGAGGTCGTGGAGAAGTCGGATGTTGCGGTGCTGCGGATCGAGCAGCTGTGACCGCACCATCATGCCGGACGCGGTGATCTCGATGGCCATGACCCTGCCCGTACCGATGGCCTGGACGATCTGGGCGCATGATTCTTTGGCAACGGCGGCGTACTGACTGTGTTCGGCGGAATAGTAGGCCCCGACCGTCAACAACTTGTCGATGGCCTTGAGGAACAGGGCGGCATTCCTGTCGAGGGGCTTGCCGTCCAGGTCGCTGATGATTTCGCTGTTGAGGGCCGCGGTCGGCGTCATTGGCGTTACGGTTCCCGATTCTGGGCGAACACAGGTTAAGTAGAGCTTCCTGAGTGGTTTTCGCGGAAAACGTCCGTAACTTGAGGGATTTTGAGAATGCCACGCCAGAGAACCGTGACCGGGGAATCGGCGGCCAAGGTCCCACGCGGAGTCCGTCTTTCGGCCTTCCGGGCCCTGTGTTATCTTCCTGAGCCGAAAGGCAGGCTTATGCGAGCGCAAAACGACAGGATCCCATGACCCCCCAGGAACGGCACTTCATTCTCGGCGCCGCCGGCCACGTGGACCACGGCAAGACCGCCCTGATCACCGCGCTGACCGGGACCAACACCGACCGTCTGAAGGAGGAACGGGAGCGAGGTATCAGCATCGAGCTGGGTTTCGCCGAATTCGATCTGGGTGACGGCGTGATGCTCGGGGTGGTGGACATGCCCGGGCACGAAAAATTCGTCAAGCAGATGGTGTCCGGTGCGGGCGGAGTGGACCTCGCCTTTCTGGTGATCGCCGCCGACGAGAGCATCATGCCCCAGACGATCGAGCACCTGGAGATCCTCGACTCGCTGGGGGTGCACAGCGGCGTCGTGGTGATCTCCAAGACCGACATGGTCGACGAGGATTTCATCGCCGTGACCAGCGAAGAGGCCATGGAGCTGGTCGAAGGCACCTTTCTCGACGGCAAGCCGATCATCCCGGTGTCGGCGCACCGCGGGACGGGCCTGGAGGAACTCAAGGCGGCGCTGAAAGCCGAGGCCCTGGCGCTGCCGGTGCGCGCCGAAGAGGGGATCTTTCGCCTGCCGGTGGACCGTATCTTCACCCTGCCCGGCGCCGGTGTCGTGGTCACCGGCACCTGCTGGGGCGGGGGCGTCGCGGTGGGCGACCGGCTGGAGGTCCAGCCCGGCGCGACGCCGGTCCGCGTGCGCGAGGTCCAGGTCCACGGCCACAAGGCGCAACGTGGATCCTCGGGCCAGCGCTTGGCCCTGGCGCTGCACGGCATCAAGAAGGACGAAATCCACCGGGGCTTCCAGATCACGGGGGCCGGCGCGGCGGCGCCCACCCGCCGCCTGGACATCCGCGTCAACCTGATGCCCCATTACCGGGGCGTGATCAAGAATCGCCAGCGGCTGCACATCCACCATGCGGGCCGCGAGGTCCTCGGGCGGATCATCCTGCTCGATGTCCAGGAACTCGGCGGCGACGGCGGACCGCGCAAGGGCCTGGCCCAGCTCCATCTCGAGGACGAGCTGGTGGCGATGCGTGACGACCGGCTCGTTCTGCGGTTCTATTCCCCGGTCACCAGCATCGCCGGCGGGATCGTTCTGGATCCCCGGCCCCGCACACACAAGCGGTTCGAGGCCACGGCGCTGGACATGCTGGCGGTCATGGAAACCGGTGATCCGGCGGACCTCTTCCGGCAGAATCTCAAGGCTGCCGGTTTCGCGGGTCTGGCACTCGGTGAAGCCATGGGCCAGGAGTACGACCCGGAAGCGGTGCTGATCGGCAAGCGGCTCTACCACCGTGAGCTCGTGGGCGACCTCGCCGGCAGGATCGCCGGACTCGTCGACGAATACGCCCGGAAATTCCCGCTGCGCATCGGTATTCCGAAGGAGGAAGCGCGGCGCCGGTGCAAGTTCAAGGGCGGGGCGAACGAGTGGAACCAGATCTGCATGGCCCTGCAGGAACAGGCCTCGTGGGTCGTGGCCGGCGACCGCATCGGACTGTCCACCGCGGGCCCGGAATTGAGCGCGGCCCTGAAGAAAGCGATCGAGCAGGCGGTACTGGAGCTCAAGGCATTCGGTCTCGACTGGCCCGGGCTGGACAGCTGGGCCGCCGCTTCGTCGGTCTTCCGGGCGGCCGCCACGGATCCGGCACTGAAGGATTGCAAGCCGGCCGAGGTCCAGAAGCACCTGGTCGATCACGGGTATGCCGTGCCGATCAACAACGATTACATTGTGGCCGCTGAAGCGTGGCGCGGCCTGCTCGGCAAACTGGGCGACCATTTTGCCGCCGCACCGGAAATGGCGTTTGCCACCTTCCGTGAATTGAGCGGGCTGACCCGCAAGCTGGGCATCCCCATGCTGGAGTACCTCGATCAGACGGGCGTGACGGTGCGCCGCGGCGATATGCGCGTGGCGGGCCCTGCCCTGGAAAGCGATTAGATGAACGGCAACGACCAGGTCACCGGAAACGTCTGTGCGCCGCGCAGGCCGACCCGCCAGATCACCGTCGGCGGCGTGACCGTGGGCGGCGACGCCCCGGTACGCGTGCAGAGCATGACCACCACCCGGACGGGCGACCACGAGGCCACCATCCAGCAGGTCAAGGAACTGGCGACCGCGGGGGCCGAATTCGTGCGGGTGACCGTCAACGACGCCGAAGCGGCCGCGGCCCTGCCCTGGATCATCGCCAGCGTCAACGTGCCCCTGGTGGCGGACATCCACTACGACCACAAGATGGCCCTGGCCGCCCTGGAGGCCGGCGTCGCCAAGCTGCGCATCAATCCCGGCAACATCGGCCGCAAGGAGTATGTCCGGGAGGTGGCCGCCGCCGCCGCCGACAAGGGCATGCCCATCCGCATCGGCGTGAACAAGGGCAGCCTCCACCGGCGGTACGAAGAAATGGCCCGGCTGGATCCCGCCGGCGCGCTGGTCCAGAGTGCGGTTGACGAAATCGAGACCCTGGCCGCGGTCGGTTTCCACGACGTGGCGGTCAGTCTCAAGAGCAGCACGCCGGCAGAAGTCGTCGAGGCTTGCCGTCGGTTTGCCACGATCAGTGACGTGCCCCAGCACCTGGGGGTGACCGAAGCCGGGACCCTGCTGGCGGGCACCGCCATTTCCGTCACGGCCATGTCGGTCCTGTTGAGCGAAGGCATCGGCGACACGGTGCGCATCAGCCTGGCCGACGATCCGGTCCACGAGGTCACGGCCGCCTTCCACATGCTGCAGTCCCTGGGCCTGCGCGCCGGCTACGCCCGGGTCGTGGCCTGTCCGACCTGCGGGCGGGTCGAAGTCGACGTGGTGGCCCTGGCCAGCCGGGTCGAGGAACTGGCCCGCGATCTGCCGGCCGACAAGGTCATCTCGGTGATGGGCTGCATCGTCAACGGCCCGGGCGAGGCCAAGGCCGCCGATCTGGGCATCGCCGCCGGCCGCACCAAGGTGGCGATCTACCGCAAGGGCGAACTGCACCGCAATATCGAGAAGGACGATCTCGAGGCCGTCCTGATCGAGGAGATCGAGCGGCTCAAGGGCTAGCTGTTTCCGTCGATGGCCTGCGGTGTCTCGTCATGCCCCGAAATTCCTTCAAGTTCCATGCAGATATGCCGATAGCGAAGTTGGCAGCAGTCCGGTGAACGCCGTCGGGCATTCGACCGCACAACCTTGGAGCGGGGCCATGGCCTACATCTCGGGAACGAAAACAACCGCCGGCCAGAAGCCTGGCCCGGGCCACCGCGTGGACCGTTTCCAGGCCGTCCAGGCCTTCAACGCCCGCCTGGTCTGCATGACCGTCGACGAATCTTCCTACCAGGAAGTGGTCAACGGGGTCTGGAAGGTGCTGGGCTGCGATTCCTGCGCCCTGTTTCTGTTCGATGCCGCACGGGACGAACTGGTGCTGAAAGCGGCCGTCGGCTATCCCGACGTGCCGGTGGGTCTGCGCATCGCCCGGTCGGATTCGAACAGCATGCACTCCCAGGCATTCCGCGAGGAATACCTGATCCACGTGGAGAACATGGCTCTGCAAGAGGGCGTGAACGCCCTCAGCCCGGATTTGGGCAGCAACCTGGTGATGCCGGTCATCTCCAACAAGCGGACCGGTGGGCGTGTTCGACTTCGGCAGCATCGACACGGGGACCTTCGACGCGCGCGAGATCAGCATGTGCAGCATGCTGGTCGACCAGATGTCCTACTCGCTGGAGAACATCCGCCTGGTGAGCGGAACTGAGCCGCAGCCGCGACGCGGTGATCCGCGGCATGGCCCTGCTGGCGGAGATCCGCGACACCCACATCGGCGGCCACCTGAACCGCATCTGCGCCTACGCCCGTACCTGGCCGAGCAAGCTCGTCGACACGTCGGGCGGTTACCGGAAGTGAACCGCGTCGTTCATCGACACCATCGCCCGCGCGGCCGCCCTGCACGACGTGGGCAAGGTGGGCATCCCCGATTCGATCCTGCTGAAGCCCGGCAAGCTGACCGAGGCCGAATACGAGATCATGAAGACCCACACCCTGGTCGGCGCGGAGCTGCTCGAGGGCCTGATGCGGGACTTCGGCGACTACGCCATGATCGCCATGGGCGCCGAGGTGGCCCTCGTGCCATCACGAGTGGTGGGACGGCACGGGCTACCCCGCGGGTCTGGCCGGCCGGGAGATCCCCCTGGCCGCGCGCATCGTGGCCATCGCCGACGTCTACGACGCCCTGACCAGCCGCGGGTCTACAAGGAGGCCTGGAGCCACGAGGACACCATCGCGACGATCCGCGCGGCGGCCGGCAGGCAGTTCGATCCGGACCTGGTGGAGATCTTCTTCGCGAGCGTCCCCGCGCTGACTGGAAGCGATCGCGAGCCAAGTATCCCGACTGATCCGTCCGCGGCCGACAGCTAGTTTCCGCCCGGGCCCACCCCGGTTCCACGAAGAGGCTCTTTTCCCGCAGACAGACCGCCGTGCCGGCCGGCGCCTTGCGCGGCTTGCGCACATAGCGTTTCTCGGTGTACACGACCGGCACCAGAGACGCGTGGCGCGCCTTGCTGTTCTGGGCCGCCAGGGCGGCGGCCTTGGCCAGGATCACCTTGGGTACCTGCTCGGGCCGACCCGCGGTGCGCAGGATGACGTGGCTGCCGGGAACGCCCTGGGCGTGGAGCCAGAGATCGCGGTTGTGGGCGGCGCGGTGGGTCAGTTCGTCGTTCTCCTGGTTGTTGCGGCCCGACCCAGACCTCCCAGCGGCCGTCGATCAGGTAGCGCCGGAACGGCCGGCCGGGTTCCTGGGACCCGGCGGCGCGGCGGCCGCTGCCGGAACTCGCTTCTTCACGGTGTCCGCCGTATTCCTGCTCCCAGGCCTGGATCGCGTCAAGACGATCCAGCGGAGTGAGTGCGGGAGGTTTCGCCGGCGTCGGGCAGGGCATCTCGCGCGGCGGTCAGGGCCGCCTGTTCCCCGCGGGCGGTTTCCAGGCGACCGGCGATGACGTCCCGGCCCTTGTTCGGCCTTGCGGGCCTTCCTGAACCAGGCCTCCAGGTTGCCGCCGGCGTCCGAGGGCGGGATCCAGGTCGATGACCAGCGGCGTACCGTCCCGCGGATCGGGCAGCACCACGCTGGCTGCGGCGCCCGGCGGTCAGTTCGTGCAGGTGGGCGGCCAGGGCTTCGGCCTTGCGGCGGAACTCGTCGCCCTGTTCGGCGCTGGTCCAGGTCGCGGGTCAGGTTGGCCACGAGCTTGTCGGTGGACCGCAGGTGTCGGCTCAACCAGCTGACGGCCTCCTGGTGCGACCGCCGGGCCAGTGCCCCGGCCAGGTGGTCGAGCGCCGGCGCCGAGACCCGGTCCGCGGGCGGACCCGTGACATCTTGTTCCCAGACCGCCGCCGCCGGCGGCACCGTCAGCAATAGATGGGGCGGTCGCCGCCACGCCCACAGCAGCTTGCCCCGGGGGTCGACCAGCGCCGTGTTGCCGCGCGATCCGAACAGCTGGTGCAGCAGGGTGAGCCGCCGGCCCCGGGGATCTGCCCAGTCCAGGCACACGACCCGGTCTGCCGGCAGCAGGCCGCAACCGACCAGCTCGGCGCCGGCCAGCAAAGGACCCAGCGGATGCTGCCGGGTGGCCGCCAGGGCGGTGTGCACGGGTTCGGGAAGGCGGCCCAGATGAGACAGGGCGACGGCCGCTCCGGGCAGGCAGGTCAGCAGGATGGCGGGGCGCTCATCACCGGCGAGATGCAGGCGGATCCAGTCCGGTCCCGCGGCCGTCCGGAACAGCTTCCGGCCCGACCAGCGCGCACGCCAATCGGCCAGCATCGCGGCCAGCAGATCGAGGTCCAGCCAGGGACGCTCCGTTTCCACCCTAGAAGAGCGTGTAGCCGAAGGTGAGCTTGAAGTCGGGGCTGTCCAGGATGCCGAACCGGACCTCGGCCAGGCCCTGGTGCCCGTTGGCGAAGATCTGCTTGGTGCCGCCGACCAGACGCGCTCAGGCCCAGGTCGGTGTCCGATCGCCCGACCGCGGGCGGTTGAAGTCCAGGTAGTTGAGGGACAGGGAGCCGCCGCCGTACAGGCCCCAGGGCGAGGTGACCAGTTCGGTGAACTGGTAGGTCACGTCGCCGTTGATCGTCAGGAGCGTCAGGTCGTTCCCCAGGCCCAGCTCGAAACCGGGAGTGAATTCGACGTTGGGGAAGAGTTCGCCCAGATTGACGTGACCGCCGAAGTGGAACTGGTTGATGCCGTCCCAGTCGGTGTAGCCCGGCGCGCACGGCAGGGATTGGACGGTCCCGGGAGGAGGTTGCAGTTGCGGTCGGCGGCTGCCGGTCGGTCATCGGTCTGGGCGGCGGCGGGGGCCCGGCCAACAGGAAAGCAGCCAGACCGCAAGAGGGCGTCCGCGACGAGGTCTTCATGTTCGAATCCTTTCCTGTCGATTCCGCTCGAACGGGTTTCCGTGTCGGGGCATTGTAGAAACCGCCGGTCGGTGACAACGTTGATCCGGCGCCGGGTCCGGCCGCCGGGTGTTCGCCTTGCTTGCCGGCCCGCCGGCCTAAGATTCCCTGACCAGACATCGGCCGAATCGG
Source organism: Candidatus Krumholzibacteriia bacterium (assembly GCA_942492615.1). Classification (GTDB taxonomy): domain Bacteria; phylum Krumholzibacteriota; class Krumholzibacteriia; order LZORAL124-64-63; family LZORAL124-64-63; genus CALOFL01. Next base: position 78,016 of record CALOFL010000010.1, on the reverse strand, counting down.
TCGGGCACGCGCCTTCGGGAGGAGGACCAATGCTCAGCATGACAGGCTTCGGCAGCGGCGAAGGGCCATCGGGCCCGGTCACCGTGACCGTCGAACTGCGTTCGGTGAACCACCGCTTCCTGGACGTCAGCCTCAAGCTGCCCGGGCTGCTGGCTCATTCGAAAGCGACATCCGCAAGTTCCTGAAGGACAACGTGGCCCGCGGCCGGGTGACCGTTTCAGCGCCCAGGTGACCAATCGCGAGAAGACGGCCGCCGGCGGGCTGGATCCCGAGCGCCTGGCCCAGGGCCTGGCCATGATCCGTGCCGGCCGCCGGCCGAGCTGGAAGAAGGAGACCGGCGTGGAGCATCCGGTGACGCTGGACCACCTGCTGGCGCGTGCCGGACCTGTTCCGCGCCGAGGAGACCGGAGCTCCAGGATCGAGGAGGTGCGGCCGGCCCTGCTGGATGCGCTGAAGGAGGCCCACGGCGGACTGATGAAGATGAAGAAGGCCGAGGGCGCAGGCCCTGGTCGACGAGATGCGTCAGCGCCTGGACACCCTGTCCGGCCAGCTGGCGAGGTGGTCCAGAAGCTGGCGCCCCAGGCGGCCGTCGAGATCCAGACCCGGCTCGAGGAGCGGCTGGCCAAGATGCTGACCGACCAGCTCGATCCCCAGCGCCTGGCCCAGGAAGTGGCGCTGCTTGCGGACAAGGCCAACATCAACGAGGAATCGAGCGGCTGGGCATCCACATCGCCAGCTTCCACGCCGCCCTGGACGAGGGCGGGCAGGTGGCCAAGCGGCTGAACTTCCTGCTGCAGGAGATGCACCGCGAGGTCAACACCATGGGCAGCAAGACCAACCTCATGAATATCACCCAGGCCGTGATCGCCATGAAGGACGAGGTCGAATCAATGCGCGAACAGATCCAGAACCTGGAGTAGGAAACAACGGGGACCGGCAGATGATCGTGTTGATCACAGGCCCCTCGGGGGCGGGCAAAAGCAGCTTCATCGCCAGGCTGATGGCCGCCGATCCGCGGCTGGCCTTCTCGGTCTCCACGACCACCCGGCCCATCCGCGCACGGCGAGATCGACGGCCGCGAGTACGATTTCGTCGACGAGGCGGACTTCGACGCGCCTGCTGGACGAGGACGCCTTCGTCGAGTGGGCCCAGGTCCACGACAACCGCTACGGCACCCGCCGCAGCCGGCTGGACGAGATGACCGCCGCCGGCAAGATCCCGGTGCTGGACATCGACGTGCAGGGAGGGGTGCAGGTCATCCCACGCTGCGGGAACGGAGATCGTGAGCATCTTCCTGTTCCCGCCCTCGTGGGAGGAACTGGAGCGGCGCCTGCGCTCGCGGGGCACCGACGACGACGAGGTCATCGCCACGCGGCTGCGAAACGCCCGCGACGAGGTCGGTTACGCCGACCGCTACCGCTACTGGATCGTCAACGACGACCTCGACCGCGGCGTGGGCCGCATGCGGGCGATGATCCACGGCCGAGGAATGCCGCCGCGAGGCCTATCGCAGCCGCCCCTGGCTGCGCGCGACACCGATCCGTCCGGTTGACCCGGGACCGGGCCCCGCGGCTTCCCGGCTTGCGGAATCTCCCCGAAAGGCTATTGTTTAGCGGTTGTCGGAAACACGTCGGACCGGTGTGCCTTGTCTGCATAGGCGTCCCCGCGGGGGGCGGCCGGTTTGGACCCCTTATTCAGGATGAGGATGGCCCCATGACCTATATCCCCCGTCAAAAAGTGACCGCACTGATTCCCAACAAGTTCGAGGCCATCAAGATCGCCGCCCTCGAGGCGCGGCGGTTGAATGATCGGGCCCGGATGTACAACGTCAGCCTGCCCGGCAAGATCACCACGCTGGCCGTGGATCGCCTGATCGAAGGCAAGATCGATTACTATGACGTGAAGGTACGTGCCCGCCAGGTCCGGCTCGAGAGGGAAGAGGAAGAAGGCGGGGAGTAGCCCATGGCTTCCCCGTCGGGATCCACCCTGCGTGTTCTGCTGATGGTCACCGGTGGCATCGCCGCCTACAAGAGTTGCTTCCTGACCCGTCTGCTCGTGCAGGCGGGCTTTTCCGTCAAGGTGGCCATGACCGAGGCCGCCACCCGGTTCGTCACGCCCATGACCTTCCAGGTCCTGACCGAGAACCCCGTCGCCACCGATCTGTGGGGCGAGGGGCAGAGCCAAGCCCTGGACCACATCGAGTACGCCCGCTGGGCCGACCTGGTGGTCGTCGCGCCGGCCACGGCCAACACCATGGCCAAGGCCGCGCACGGGATCGCCGACGAGATCGTCTCGACCCTGCTGCTGGCCTTTCCCGGACCGGTGCTGATGGCTCCGGCGATGAACGACAACATGTGGCGGCATCCGGCCACGCAGGCCAACCGTGCCCTGCTGGAAGAGCGGGGCGTCACGCTGGTGGGACCGGGCGCCGGCTGGCTGGCCTGCGGAACGGTGGACGAAGGCCGCATGGCCGAGCCCGAGGAGATCCTGGCGGCGGTGCGCGAGCTGGCGTGTCCATACCGCCGGACGGGAATGTCGCCGATCGCCGGAGCCGGCCGCGGTGAACGGACCCTGGCCGGGCCGAAGGTCGTGATCACCGCCGGCCCCACCCACGAAGCCATCGACCCGGTGCGCTACCTGGCCAACCGTTCGACCGGCGCCATGGGCTACGCCCTGGCCGCCGCCGCGGTCGCCGCCGGCGCCGAGGTGACCCTCGTTTCAGCGGCCCGGTGGCCCTGACCGCCGCCCCGCGGGGTCTGGCGGGCCTGGTCCGGTGGAATCCGCCGCAGAGATGGCCGCAGGCCGTGGCGAAAGGCGCTGGACGCCGGCGCCGACTGGCTGATCATGGCCGCGGCGGTGGCCGACTTCCGCCCGCCGCCGCGGCCGACCCGGCAAGCTCAAGAAGGAAGACCTGGGCGACGGCTGGTCGCTGGCGATGGTCCCGCAACCCGGACATCCTGGCCGAGACGTGCCCGCCCATCGCCGGCGCGACCGTGGCCTGACGGTGGTGGGCTTTCGCGCTGGAGACCGAGGACCTGGTGGCCCGCGCCGCGGCCAAGCTGCAGGCCAAGGGCATGGACTACGTCGTGGCCAACGATCCCACCGCGCCCGGCTCCGGATTCGGCAGCGGCAATCACCAGGTCACCTTGCTGGGCGAAGATGGTATCATCTGGGCCAGCGAATCGCTGCCCAAGGAAATCCTGGCTGGGGAAATCATCGAACGGCTGGGTCGGGCGAAGACCTCTGAGTAACACGGATTGGAAGCCCCTATGACCCGAGGCGGGGATCATCGCGAACGTATCCGTGAGGAGTTGCTGTCCTGGATCCGGCAGAACGACCCCACCGGGATGGACTGGTATCTGGACGAAGGCCCGGTTGATGAGGCACCAGCCGCTGCGGACGCCGCCGCCGAGGTGTCCGGTGATACCACGGCCGCCGCGATCGCCCCGGTCGCGCAGCCGGTCGCTCCGCCCGCGACCGGAGACCCCGCATTCGACCGCGAGTGCCACCAGTTCCTGACCGACACCCTGGAACTCATCGATCGCGGACCGGGACGGACCGCCGGCCCGCCGGTGCCTGACAAGGCGGTCGCCCTGCAGGCCTTGAAAGACATCGTCACTCCCTGCACCGCCTGCGAGCTGTCCGGGGGGCGCACCCATACCGTTTTCGGCGCGGGCAATCCCGACGCCGCGGTGGTGTTCATCGGTGAAGCCCCCGGCCGCGATGAGGACCTCCAGGGCGAGCCGTTTGTCGGTCGGAGCGGGCAGCTGCTGACCAAGATTCTCGGGGCCATCGACTACGGTCGTGACGACGTGTTCATCTGCAACATCCTCAAGTGCCGGCCGCCGAACAACCGCGACCCTCAGCCGGCCGAAGTCGCCGCGTGCGAGCCCCACTTGAAACGGCAGCTGGCCATCCTGGATCCACGAGTGATCTGCTGCCTGGGGCGAGTGGCGGCCCAGACGCTGCTGGGGACCGACGCCTCGCTGAAGCGCCTGCGTGAGACGGTCCATTTCTACGAAGGCATTCCGGTGCTGGCGACCTACCATCCGGCGGCCCTGCTGCGCAACCCCGGCTGGAAACGCGAGACCTGGAACGACGTCCGCAAGCTGCGCGCGCTGGTCGATGCTCTGGCCGCACGGGAGGACCGCGATGGGTGAGGCCAGCCTGCTGCTGGTCGACGACGACCGTGAGTTCTGCGCCGACCTGCAGGCCGGCCTGGGCGGGCGGTTCGAAATCGCGGTGGCCCACGACGGTCCTGCGGCCTTGCAGATGCTCGAACAGGTCCAGCCGGAGGTGGTCCTGCTGGACGTGGATCTCGGCGACGGGAGGATGGGCGGGCTGGAGGTGCTCGAGCGCATCAAGGCCGGGGATGATGCGCCCCCGGTCATCATGCTGTCGGGCAACCAGCACCTGGGCACCGTCGTGCAGGCCATCAAGATCGGAGCCTTCCACTACGTGGGCAAACCCGCCGATCTGCTCGAGCTGATGAACCTGATCGAAAGGGCCCTCAATTCCCGGCGGGTGGGCCAACACCTCCAGGCCCAGCGGGACGAACTGGGTCGCTTGACCGGAGCGTTCGTGGCCGGGGACGACCGGACCTTCCGCCTGCTCGAACAGGTGGACCACGTGGCGGCGACCGACGCCACCGTCCTGATCACCGGCGATTCGGGCACGGGCAAGGAGATGATCGCCCGCCGCATCCACGCCGGCAGCCCCCGTCGCGACAAGCCGTTTGTCGGGATCAACTGCGGCGCCGTGCCGGCGGACATCATCGAGTCGGAGATCTTCGGCCACGTCAAGGGCGCCTTCACGGGGGCGGATCGGGCCCGGGTGGGGAAGTTCGAGCTGGCCGGCGGCGGCACCCTCTTTCTCGATGAAATCGGGGACAGCCCCCTGCCCTTCCAGATCAAGCTGCTGCGTGCGCTGGGGGAAAAGGTCTTCACGCGGCTGGGGGACAACCGGGATCTGGCCGTGACGACCCGGATCCTGGCGGCCACGAGCAAGGACCTGGAGAGGGCGATCAGCGAGGGCGAGTTCCGTGCCGAGCTCTTCTATCGCCTGAACATCTATCATATCCATCTGAGCCCCCTGCGTGAGCGGCGCGGTGACATCCTGCCTCTGGCACGGGCTTTCCTTGCCGAAGCTGCTCCCCGGTTCCGCAGGGACGTCGAAGGCTTCTCCGCCGTGGTCGAAAAGACCCTGCTGGAGGCCCGCTGGGAGGGAAACGTGCGCGAACTGAGGAATTTCGTCGAACGGGCCGTGATCAACTGCCGCGGCGGCATGATCGGCCTTGGTGACATGTTCAGCCAGGGCGCCGGTTTCGCCGACGAGTCGGCTGCGTTCCCGGAAGCCAAGGCCCGCATGACCCGGGAGTGGGAGACCCGCTATCTCGCCGCCCGGCTGAGCGAGACCAAGGGCAACGTCACCCGCGCGGCCGCTGCCAGCGGGATGACTCGACAGGGTTTCCAGCGGAAGATGCGTGAATTGGGCCTGCGATCCGGCGACTTCGAGGACTCTGTCTGATTTATCCCTCTTTTTGTTACACCAGGTGCACCAGAAATGATGCGCATTTAAATATCTTATTTACATCGATTTACATTTTTTTCTGACGTCTGCATGCAACATTCATGATGCACCATGGTGCGAGTTTGCCGCCGCAGCGGCCGACCATAATCAACTAAGTTGTTTTATGGTAACGATTTAAGGGTATGGCGCTCGAGTCGCGGTCTTGGCATGGCCATTGCCTTTACCGAGTATTCAGGAATTCCGGGCAAGGGGGATCCGGTGCCAGCCGCGTAAGCGAAGACACCGGTCCGGCGATTCCAGAGACAGATTCCGGCTGGCGGTGGGGGGTTCGGGCGACTTTTCCGACAAACGTATGCGATGTGATTTGGATCGCAGGTTTGACCAAAAATATGCTGGGAAAGTCGCCCGTTCAATTGTGGAAGCCGGGGACGGTCCGGATGGCGCTGGGCGAGAGTCATTCCGGATCCATCCGGCTTCCGCTGTTTTTCGCGTTGCTGGGCGGGGGAAGGTTAGGACGAGAGATGCGGTTACGCAGACACGTCCCAGACAAGACACCATTGGTGGTCATTTTTTCCGAGTCCGGCCCCTTGGGGGGAGACCTTGCCGCCGTGTTGACCGGCCGCTTCGAATTGATCCGGTGCACCAATCTGAACGGCGCCCTGGCTGCTCTTGACAAGCACCCGGCGGCCCTGGTGGTCCTGGGCGACGGCGCCGATGATCCCGATCCCCGCCTTGGAGAACTCTACCTGCGGGCTCTGGCGGCCGGGTGCCGGATTCTGGCCCTCGGCAACGTTCCGCTCTGCGTCGTTCCGGAAGAGCGTGATCGGATCCGCCAGTACGACCAGATGCCGGGTCCCGCCCGCATCCTCGAGAGTCTCGGCAATCTGACGGCTGCCGCCGAGTCCTGACCACCGTCCGCCCTAAATCAGGATCGGCATCCCCATCCAGGGCCAGATCTTCCAGACGAAGAGTGTGATCACAGCCATCAGCATGGCGCTGGCCGGCAGGCCGTAGACGAAGAACTCCTTCGTGCTGAACTGGTTGCTTTCGAAGGCGATGGCATTGGGGGCCGCGCCCACCAGCAGCAGGAAGGGCATACCGGCGGCGGCCAGGGAGGCGAACATGACCACTTCGGGTTCGACCCCGATGTAGGGCGCCATCACCAGGGCCACCGGCAGGGTGATGGCGATGGCCGCCACGTTCATGATGAAGTTCGTCATCAGCAGCACCAGGAATGCCGTGCCCATGATGAACACCAGCCAGGGGGCGTCGTGCAGAAGGGAAAGCCAGCCGTGGGCCATCCACTCGGCCGCCCCGGTCTGCCACAGGCAGAAGCCGATGCTCATGGCGCCGCCGAACAGCAACACGATGTTCCACGGCACGTTCTGCAGATCCTCGAGGGTCAGGATGTTGGCGATGAAGAAGACGAGAGCCGCGGTCAGGATCACCGCACTCTTGGCCACCGGTTCCATGGCCGGTACGAAGGAACGCAGGGTCAGCACGGCCACCACCGCACCGACGATCGCGACCGTGCCGATTTCCTGACGCGACACCGGTCCCAACTTTTCGTAGAACCCCCGGGCCTTGACGCGCAGCCCGGGAACGGAGTCTTTTTCCGGCTTGAAGACCAGGCAGATGTAGACCCACACCAGCAGCACCATCACCAGCCCGAGCGGCAGCATGAACCGGGTGATTTCGAAAAAACTGATCTCCTGGCCGGTCAACTCGCGAAAGAACCCGATGGCCACCGCGCCGCGCGCCGCCCCCAGCAGGGTGATGATGCTGCCGGCGCCGGCGGTCCAGGCCATGCCGATGAACAGGCCTTTGCCGAAGCGGGTGGACCGACCCGAGGGTTCGTAGAGGTGCAGCACCACCAGCAGCATGGGGAACATCGCCGCCGCCACGGCGGTATGGGCCATGACCAGCGTCAAAGCCGCCGTCATGCCGAAGGCGCCCAGGTAGATGATGACCGACCGCTCGGAAATCCGACTGAGCATCAGGTAGGCCAGGCGGCGGGTCAGGCCGGTCTTGGCGAAACTGGAACCGATCAGGAGCGAGCCGAAGATGAACCAGACCGACGGGTCCATGAAGTCGGTCAAGGCCGTGCGGGTGTCACGAATCAGCCAGAGGGACTGGATCACGCCGATGGCGATGCCGGTGACCCCGACGGGCAGGACCTCGAACACCCACCAGATCCCCGCCAGCAGGAACAAGCCCAGTGCGGCCTTGCCTTCATGGGTCAGGTGGACCGCCTGGCCGGCCGGATCCGTCGTGTCGGGCAGGCCCGGACTCAGGTGCAGGGCCAGGAACACCGCCAGGCCCAGCAGGAACGGCAGCAGCTTGCGCGGGTTACGCATGGGTGCCCCGGCCGCGGCGGGCGAGGTGTCCGGGTTGTGCTGACATCGTGCCTATGGCGGACCTGCTCACGTTTTTCGGGTCACCAGCAGAGGAAACTCGAACTGTTCGTCCACGCCCGTCACCGGAGGGTGGAAAGTCGGATCGCCCAACCCGGCCTGCGCCAGCAGGGCGACGAGTTCAGCATCGGTCCATCCCTGATGGCATTGCGTGAACCGCTTCAGGTTACCCGATTCCAGCTCAATGATCCAGTGGACATGGACTTCGGTCCTGGCAGCCTCGTCCCAGACGAACTCCTGCAGCCACAGGTGCGGTTCGGGGCACAGCGCGGAATCCTGCGCGAAGGACCACTCGGTGCTGTCTTCCTTCACGAAGATGTCCCACGGCTGGTATTCGAGCACGAACAGGCCGCCGGGCCGCAGGCATGCCGCCAGGCGGGGCAGGAAGTCCGCCGCCACCTCGGGTTGGAACGAGTGGAACTCACCGAACCAGAAGGTCACTGCATCGCAGGGGCCGACGGCCGCCGCGAAGTCCGCGGGCAGGCAGGTCAGATCCTGTTCGAGAAAACGGCAGCCCAGCCCCTCGGCGGCGGCCTGCTTCTGGGCCCAGACCAGGGGTTCCGGGGCGAAATCGAAACCGACGGCGGGCTTGCCGCGACGCGCCAGTTCCAGGCAGGCCAGGCCCGGCCCGCACCCCACGTCCAGGATGGGCAGTGATCCGTCCAGCCCCGGGGCGGCCGCCAGCTGGGCCTGCAGCCAGTCCAGGTGGCGGTGGATGATCTCCGGAGCCCGGCTCGCCATCTGGGTCGTCGGGTCCAGGTGGACGGCAAGCATGCGCCGGCTGAAATCCGGTTCCTGCCAGGGGAGCTGGCTTTCTCCGGTCCAGGGTACGATGGTCTCTCGACGGGCGCGGATGATCTCCAGGGCCTGCTGGTGAGGGTTGCGCGACGGCATGGCGATGACGGGACCTTTCTAATGCCGGTGTGGAGGTGGTTCCGGTGCCGGCTGGGCCGACCGGCGCACGCCGGCCGGAGGGCGGCCAGGTGCTTCGCGGGGATTATCCCCCGCCTGACGGGGGTTTTCCACCTGATATCCGGTTTGTCCCCGGGATTTTCCCCGGGATGACGGCAGCTGTCCCCCGCTTATCCACAGGATTGTGAAGCCCTCCGGTATCCTGTAACCGATCCCCGTGATATTTTGGCGTAACACATTTCGGGACCCACAACCCAGCAGATCGGGGCCGCCTTGGAAGTCCAGTCACAACCCAGCGATCCCCAGGACGGACGGCGGGGAAAGTCCGCCTACGGCTACGAACGCCTGGCGGGCAACCGACAGCTGCCCTTCAGCGAAGAAGCGGAGCAGGCCGTACTCGGTGCCGCCATGGTGGACAAGGAAGCGATCGGCCTGGCGCGCGAGGAAATCGAATTCGGTGACTTCTATCGCCTGGAGCATCAGCTCATCTTCCGGGCCATGTGCCGGCTGTACGAAAACGACCAGGCCGTCGATCCGATCACGGTGTCGGACATGCTCGAAAAAACCAGCGACGAGTTTCTGGACAAGGCCCAGCAGAAGGTTTTCCAGGGCAAGAGCCTGATGGACATCGTCGGCGGCATGGATTTCCTGATCGATCTGTCGGCGATGATGGGCACCGCCGCCAACGTGACCTACCACGCGCGCATCGTGAGGGAGAAAGCCCTGCTGCGCAATCTGATCAACGTGTCGAACACCATCAGCGCCGAGGCATTCGAAGGGGCGGAGGAACCGGGCGTGATTTTGGACCGCGCGCAGGGCCGCATCTACGACATCAGCGAAGACACCCGCAGCCAGGGATTTTCGTCGGTCGAACGGATCGTCCCGGGCGCCTTCAAGTCCATCGAAGAGGCTTTCCAGAACAACGACGACGTCACCGGGCTGCGCACCGGTTTCGCCGAACTGGACCGCAAGACCGGCGGCCTGCAGAAATCGGATCTGATCATCCTGGCGGCGCGGCCGTCCATGGGCAAGACCAGCCTCGCGCTGAATCTGGCCTACAACGTGGCCGTCAACGAAGGCGTGGGCGTCGGCATCTTCAGCCTCGAGATGGCGCGTGAGCAGCTCGTGATGAGGATGCTGGGCAGCAGCGGCTCCTTCAACCTGCACAACCTGCGGCGGGGCAAGCTGCGGGCCGAGGACTGGCCGCGGCTGACCCAGGCCTGCGAGCGCCTCAGCCAGGCGCCCATCTACATCGACGACAACAGCGGGATCTCCGTACTGGAAATGAAGGCGAAGGCGCGCCGCCTGAAGCAGCAGCACGGTCTGGGCCTGATCGTGATCGACTACCTGCAGCTGATGAGTTCGCCCGGACGGGTGGAGAACCGGCAGCAGGAGATCTCGAACATCAGCCGTAACCTCAAGGGCATGGCCAAGGATCTGAACGTGCCGGTCGTGGCGCTCAGCCAGCTCTCGCGCGGGGTCGAAGCCCGCGCCGACCACAAGCCCATGCTGAGCGATCTGCGGGAGTCCGGCGCGATCGAGCAGGACGCCGACGTGGTGATGTTCATCTTCCGCGAGGAAGTCTACAAGCCTGAAGACGAGACCATTCGCAACATGGCCACGCTCATCATCGGCAAGCAGCGGAACGGCCCGATCGGCCAGCTCGACCTGCACTTCCACAAGGAGTACACCCGCTTTGCCGATCTCGCCCGCTGACGCGGCCGGCGGGACTCCCCGCCTGGACCTGATCGATCTCGACCAGGAGATCCGTGGCCAGCGCCGCTTCATCAGCTGCTGGCTGTCGGTGCAGGACGACCTGGTGTTCATCGTCGACCCGGGGCCGCCGGCGACCGCGGACCATCTGATCGCCGCGCTGGAAGCCAGGGGCGTCGACCGCCTCGATTTTATCCTCCTGACCCACATCCATCTGGACCACGGCGGCTGCACGGCCCGCATCCTGGAGCGCTGGCCCGCAGCGCGGGTCGTCTGCGCGGAGCGGGGGCGGCCCCATCTGGTCGATCCCGCCCGCCTGTGGGCCGGGTCCCGGCAGGTGCTGGGCCGCAAGGCGGAAATCTACGGCGAGCCTCCGCCGGTCCCGGCGACCGCGCTGGCGGATCCGGCGGTGATCGCGGCGGTGGGGATCGACACCATCGCGACGCCAGGCCACGCGGCTCACCACGTGGCGTTCCGCCACGGCGCGCACCTCTTCCTGGGCGAATGCGCGGGCACCTATTCCACGCTGGGCAAAGGAGCCGAAACGCTCGACTATTATCTGCGGCCGGCGACGCCGCCCCGGTTCTATCCCGACGTGGCCAAGGCGTCGCTGGACCGGCTCCTGGCGCTGGACCCGTTGCCCACACGCCTGCTGTTCGCCCACCACGGCGAGCACACCGGCGATGTCCGCCGGCTGCTGACCCGCGCTCGTGACCAGCTGGACCTGTGGGTGCAGACCGTGGCCGAGACCATCGAGACCCTCCAGGGACTGCCCCATTCAGAACAGCCGACCGACGAAGGGGCCCTCATGGATCTGCTGGCCGGACGCCTGGAACAGGTGGATCCCCGCTTCGCGCGGGGCGCCGGTCTGCCGGACGACATCCGGGAGCGGGAGCGGGATTTCACCCGTCAGACGCTCCGGGGTATCCTGGAACATCTGCGGCGGTAGTCCGCGCGGCCCGGGATTTATAGACTTCGGACGGAAGGGCACCTATATTCGGGCGATCATGAAGCGGCTTTTCGAAAAAATCGGCCACGTGGTCACGCGCGCGTTCCTCACCGCCGGGGAAGGCACCCTGCTGCTGCGGGCCATCATCCTGCAGACCCCCCACATCTGGAAAGATGCGCCGCGAGGTGCTCGAGCAGATGCACGTCGTCCTGGTCGGTTCGATGCCCCTGGTCATCGTGACCTCGGTGTTCGTGGGGGCCGTGACGGCCGTGCAGGCCGTCTACCAGATGCAGGCCTACGTGCCCATGAAGTTCCTGGGCGTGATGATCTCCAAGACCGTCTTCATCGAGCTCGGTCCGGTGCTGATGGCCCTGGTCGTCGGCAGCCGGCTGTGCGCCTTCTACGCCGCCGAGCTGGGCACCATGAAGGTGACCGAGCAGCTCGATGCGATGAGCATCATGGCCATCGATCCGGTGCGCTACCTGGCCATGCCGCGCTTCGTGGCCTCGGTCCTGATGATTCCGGTGGTGACCATCTTCGCCGACGCCGTGGCCATCTTCGGCGGCTACGCCGTGTCGGTGGCCACCCTGGACATCTCGAGCGGGGTCTTCATCGAGGGCCTGCAGATGTTCTACAAGCACAGCGACATCCTCGGCGGCCTGACCAAGTCGGTTGTCTTCGGCGGCATCATCGCCATGAGCGGGATCTTCAACGGTTTTCACACCCGCGGCGGCGCCGAGGGCGTCGGCAGGGCCACCATGACCGCCGTCGTGGGCAGCTGCCTGAGCGTCCTGGTGGCCGATTATTTCCTGGCCATCATCCTGTTCCAGATCATTTTCCAGAAGTAGGCCCTTGCACGTGAGTCCGGAGTACAACATACCGCCCCCGCCCCGGCAGAGGGTCGCCGATCCGCGCGCTTTTGCGGGCATCGCCGTCGAAGGCCTGTCCAAGAGCTTTGGCCCCAAAGTGGTGCTCAAGGACGCGGACCTGCTGATCCACAAGGGCGAGACCCTGGTGATCATCGGGCGCAGCGGCGAGGGCAAATCGGTCCTGCTCAAGCAGCTCGTCCGCCTGCTCGAGCCCGACGCCGGCCGCATCTGGGTCGAGGGCGAGGAGATATTCGAACTGGATGCCGGTCCGCTGATGGAGCTGCGCAAGAAATTCGGTTTCCTGTTCCAGGGGGCGGCCCTTTTCGATTCGATGAATATCCTGCAGAATGTGGGTCTCATGCTGGAGGAGCACACGGACTGGTCGACGGAGAAGATCCACGAGCGGGCCTGCGCCTGTCTGGCCATGGTGGGTCTGTCGGGCTCGAACGACAAGCTGCCCAGCGAACTTTCCGGGGGCATGAAAAAACGGGCCGGCCTGGCGCGGGCCATCGTCATGGAGCCGCAGTACATCCTGTACGACGAGCCGACGACGGGGCTGGACCCGATCACCGGCGACGCGATCAACGATCTGATCATCAAGCTGCAGAAGGAGCTGGGGGTGACCAGTATCGTGGTGACCCACGACATGCCCAGCGCCTTCAAGATCGCCGACCGCATGGCCATGCTCAGCCGGGGGAATATCGTGTTCTCGGGCACGGTCGACGAAATCCGGACACGGACCACCCCATGGTGCGGCAGTTCATCGAAGGCAATTCACAGGGGCCGCTGGGGGCCTTCTAGGAAAGTCCGCGCCCGGGGCGGCACCGTCCGGCGACGGCGAATTCACCATGCACGCGACCCGTGGATTTGGAGTTTGGGATGAAGAACAGAATCAATGAATTTCAGGTGGGGATTCTCACGGTTACCGCGCTGGCCGTGCTCATCGGCGGCATGATGTGGTTCAAGAACGTCGACCTCTCCAAGGGGCAGAACTTCTTCCAGGCCGATTTCACCAACGTCGCGGGCCTGCGGGAGGGCGACAAGGTCCAGGTGCGGGGCATCCGCATGGGCGAGGTGACGGGCATGCAGATCCTGCAGGGCTCCGTGCGGGTGGAGATCCAGCTGGACGACACCGTGGATCTGCGGGAGGACGCCGTCATCACCCTGGGCGAAAAGGGCATCGTGGGCGAGGTGGTCATCGAGATCGATCCCGGCAGCTGGCGATGCGGTGGTCGAGGGGCATATATTCCAGGGGAGGACCGCCGGCACCATCGCTTCGATGACCGATGCCGCCGGCGCCGCCCTGTCCGAGATGCGCACGTTGACCGCGAAGGTGACGGAACTGGTCGACAACGTGAAGGTTGAAGGCAAGGTGGTCGAAACCCTGGCCCAGGCCAACGAGACACTGACCAAGATCGACGACATGGTCACGGACAACCACAGCGACATCGTGGTCATTCTCGACAACCTGCTGGCCACGTCGAACGAACTGCGGCGGGTCATGGAGTCGGGCAAGATCGACCGGACGTTCGAGGACGCCTCGGCGGCGATGGCCAGCGCCGACAGCCTGATGGGCGTGCTCACCGAGAGCGGGCCGTGCGCTTGGACTCGATCCTGGTCAAGCTCGACGACGGGCGACGGCACCGCGGCCCTGCTGCTGAACGACCCGACCCTCTACACGACGGCCGACTCGACCATGACTTCGCTGCAAGCGGCTGGTGGACGAATGCGACGGAATCCGAAAAAGTACTTCAAGATGAACGTGATGGATTTTTAGGGACCATCGACACCGTGCGGGAGGAATCACATGACCGAGGACCTGAGGAATCTGGAGATGATCAAGGCCATCAAGGACGCCGTGATGGTGGAGGTCAAGGGGCAGCAGCTCTACAGCCACGCCGCCGAGAAGGCCGAGGATCCGGCGGCCAGGGCGATGTTCGAAATGCTGGCCAAGGACGAGGACGACCACGTGCGCATCCTCATGAACCAGTACAAGAGCCTGGTGGAGAAGGGCAAGCTGGACCTGAGTGACGTGCATCCCGCCGAAGTGGACCATGGCTCCCAGACGGTGATCACGGACGACTTCAAGAAGGCCGTCCAGCGCGGCAAGTTCGAGATGGCGGTCATCAGCATCGGCTGCGATCTCGAGAACAAGGCCATCGCCTACTACAAGGAACACGCGGCCAAGACCGATGACGCCGACCTGAAGCAGCTCTTCACCTGGCTGGTGGAATGGGAAGACGGTCATCTGGAGCAGCTTCTGGAGCTGGAGAAGATCTACCAGGACGCCTACTGGGCGGACCAGGGTTTTGCCCCGATGTAGCCGCTGCGATACCGTTGCCGGGGCCGGCTACGAGCAGGTACTTTCGCGCAGGATGGTCGTTGCCGCCGAAGCCCAGTTCATTGCTGCGGGGGCCCGCGTGGATGTGGCCGCAGGGACGGCCAAGGTCGCCAGTGTCGGCGTCCATCTGCTGGCGGGTCTGGGGATCGGGTTCTGAAACAGCGGTATCGGTTCAGTCGGCTGCGGGCGGAAAGCGGTAAGGGACGGTCAACGTGCCTTCGACCGCAACATCATTCAGACGCGCCGGACGGTACTTGCTCCGGAGTGCGGCTTCCTCGGCGGCCCGGTCGACATCCGGGTGAACGCTCTGGATGACCTGGGATTCCAGGACCTTGCCGTCCGGTCCGATGAGCAGCTTGACCATCACGATACCGCGGACGTCCAGAGCGAGGGTCGCAGGGGCGTAGGCAGCCGGCTGCAACATGAAGGCCACGGCCTTTTCGTAGTCACCCGCACGCGGGCCCAATTCCTCATCGAAAATCTTCTCGTGCCGGTCCCGTCCGTCGGAGTCCACGTTGACGTCCACCTGGGAACCGCCGCAACCCGCGAGGGCCAGAACAAAAAAGATCGCCAGGGCGCGCTGGTGCATTCAAGTTTCCTTTTGCCAGTGGTCTGGTGTTCGCCGACGCCCAACCTTAGCACGAACCCGGACGGGCTGCTACCCCGGGGCGGAATCCTTGACCATTGTCATTTCGGCCCCCATGTCCCATATTCCCTGCTTCACGGGAGATATCCGGGGATTGCGAATACAGCCTTTTCAACAGGAAACGAGCCATGGCCTACGATCCCGCAAGCATCGAACCGCGCTGGCAGCGGTACTGGGCGGAAAATGAGACCTTCAAGGCCGAGGACGGGTCGAGCAAACCCAAGTACTACGTGCTCGGCATGTTCCCCTATCCGTCGGGCGAAGGCCTGCACGTGGGGCATCCCGAGGGCTACACCGCGACGGATATCATCGCGCGTTTCAAGCGGATGAACGGCTTCAACGTGCTGAACCCCATGGGGTGGGACGCATTCGGCCTGCCGGCGGAGAATTACGCCGTCAGGACTGGCACGCATCCGGCCATCACCACGAAGAAGAATATTGCCAACTTCAAGCGGCAATTGAAGATGATCGGGTTCAGCTACGATTGGGATCGGGAAGTTTCCACCACTGATCCCGAGTTTTACCGCTGGACCCAGTGGATCTTCACGAAGCTGTATGAAAGGGGCCTGGCGTACGAGTCCGAGGCGCCGGTGAACTGGTGCCCTGAGCTGGGAACCGTCCTGGCCAACGAAGAGGTTGTCGATGGCAAGAGCGAGGTCGGTGGCCACCCGGTGATTCGCCAGCCCATGAGGCAGTGGGTGCTGAAGATCACAGAGTACGCCGAGCGCCTGCTGAGCGACCTGGACGACCTGGACTGGCCCGAGGGCATCAAGGAACGACAGCGGGACTGGATCGGTCGCAGCGAGGGTGCCGAGGCCGACTTCCCCGTCGAGGGTTCCGACAAGGCCCTGAAAATCTTTACCACGCGACCCGACACCATGTTCGGCGCCACCTACATGGTGATCAGCCCCGAGCACCCCTGGGTCGACGAGCTGACCACCGACGGGCAGCGCAAGGCGGTGGAGAATTACAAGACCGAGGCGGCCGCCAAGAGCGACCTCGACCGCCAGATCGCCAAGACCAAGACCGGCGTATTCACCGGTGCCCATTGCACCAATCCGGCGACGGGCGAGGCGATCCCCGTGTGGGTCGCCGATTACGTGATGATGGGCTATGGCACCGGCGCCATCATGGCCGTGCCGGGCCAGGACGAGCGCGACTGGGAGTTCGCCGAGGAGTTCGACCTGCCGATCGTCCGCACCGTGCAGCCGCCCACCGACTTCGACGGCAAGGCCTACACGGGCGAGGGCGTGGCCATCAACAGCGGGTTTCTCGACGGCATGGGCGTCACCGAGGCCAAGGCCGGGATGATCGACTGGCTGGAAGCCAAGGGCCTGGGCGAGCGCAAGGTCAACTACAAGCTGCGTGACTGGCTGTTCAGCCGCCAGCGCTACTGGGGCGAGCCGTTCCCGCTCTTGAAACTGGCCGACGGTACGGTCCGCCTGCTGGGCGAGGACGAACTTCCCCTCACGTTGCCCGAAGTCGAGAACTACAAACCTTCGGGCACGGGCGAAGGTCCTTTGGCTACCATCGACGAGTGGATCAACGTCGACGACCCCGTCAGTGGCCAGAAGGCCAAGCGCGAGAGCAACACCATGCCCCAGTGGGCGGGTTCGAGCTGGTACTACATCCGTTATATCGATCCCCGCAACAACGAGGCGGCCTGGGATAGTGGCAAAGAGAAGTACTGGTTGCCTGTCGACCTCTATATCGGCGGAGCCGAGCACGCCGTGGGGCATCTGCTGTACGCCCGGTTCTGGCACAAGGTGCTGTTCGACCTGGGTCTGGTGTCGACCAAGGAACCGTTCACGAAGCTGCGCAACCAGGGCATGATCCTGGGCGAGAACAGTCAGAAGATGAGCAAGAGCCTCGGCAACGTGGTCAACCCCGACGACGTGATCGCCGCACAGGGCGCGGACAGCCTGCGGCTCTATCTGATGTTCCTGGGTCCGCTGGAACGGGACAAGCCCTGGAATACCCAGGGTATCGAGGGCGTGCGGCGCTTCCTGGACCGGGCCTGGCGGCTGTTCTGCGACGAGGAGGACAGGCTGGACGCGCGGGTGCAGGACATCGCGCCCGACGAGAATACGCTGAAGATCCTGCACAAGACGATCGCCGCGGTGACGACCATGACGGAGGACCTCCGCTTCAACACGGCCATCAGCCAGATGATGGTGTTCGTCAACGAGGTGACGCCGCTGGAGGTCAGGCCCCGGGCGGTGCTCGAGCAGTTCGTCCTGCTGCTGAGTCCCTATGCTCCGCATATGGCCGAAGAACTCTGGTCACTGCTGGGACATCAGGGGACGCTGGCCTATGAAGCGTGGCCCGAGGCGGATCCGGACTATCTCGTCGAGGAGACGATCACCGTCGCGGTGCAGGTGAACGGCAAGGTGCGCGATCAGCTGACGGTCGCCGCGGACGCCGGTAAGGACGAGGTCCTGGCCATGGCCGTGGCTGCCGACAAGATCAAACCCTGGCTCGAGGGCAAGAACCTGGTCAAGCAGATCTACGTGCCGGGTAAGCTGGTGAGTCTGGTGGTCAAGTAGGACGCCGGCGGGCCGTTCACGGTCCTCCGGCGGAATGATCGGGGTGGTCGTTCAGCCTTTCAGTCGTTCACGTGTTCGATGACGACCGCAACGGAACCGTCCATCTCCGCCTTCAGGTCAGCCTTCTGCACCGTATCGGTTTCCACCTGCTCCCGCGGAAGGATAAGGGCCGAGGCCAGGAACGTGGCCACATGGTCAGCCCGTTCGGCCGCCAGATCCAGCGTCTCGGCAGTCACGATCACCCGCACGGGCGAGTAGGGGTGGTGGCGGATCTCGTCGCTGGCTCGGACAAGCCATTTCTCGCCGCTCCGGGTCAGTTCGGTTTCGTTACGTACGAAAAGCTGGCCGCCGGCGATCTCCAGGACCCGGTCGCCGTCCTGGCGATAGTCCAGGGCCGGAATTCTGAAGCTCACGCCGGCGTGATTGTAGGTGTTGGTGCCCTTGTCCGTGACGGTGAAGACGTAGCTGTACGGATATCCCACCTGGAGCATTTCACTGTTGTCGCCCAGCCCGTCCCAGTCCAGGCGTCCGGGTGCGCGCCCGCTGCCTTTGAACGTGCGGAAGGGACTGCCGCGGAAGTCGGTCACCGACAGCGACCAGTCTTTGACCTTGTGTCCTTCCGGATCCGTGGGGTAGAAGGTGGCGACCGGTGTGGACGCCATGGCGGGGATCCAGAAATGCGGCGGCTGGTCGCTGGCCAGCATCTCGAGATTGTTCAGGTGCGGTTGCAGGCCGCTGACCGGGCTGACGCCCAGGACCTCTTCGTCCATGGCCGTAAAGAACGAGTCCACCGCGGTGGCGTCCAGTTCGAACTCGAACGTGCCCTTGTCGATCTCCTGCTGAACTTCATTCTCCGCCTCAACCACCATCTCGGGCAGGGCGGCGCCGCTTTCGCCGGCGGCGGTAAATTCGTCCCCGGACTCTTCCTGGGCCCAAGCGGGACCGGCCGACAGCAGCAGCAACATCAGGATGGTGAACGTCGTCTTCATGGTCCGGGTCTCCTAGTTCAATCGAAAAACGATGGTGATGACGCCCCACTGCT
The DNA here is from genome assembly GCA_942492615.1 of Candidatus Krumholzibacteriia bacterium. Lineage (GTDB taxonomy): Bacteria > Krumholzibacteriota > Krumholzibacteriia > LZORAL124-64-63 > LZORAL124-64-63 > CALOFL01. The sequence goes on along the minus strand of CALOFL010000010.1, from coordinate 59,055 downwards.
CGACCGCGGCCTGGTCGGCGGGCAAGGGGGCAAAACGGAACTTCTTGATCGCCTTGAGCGCCATCTGGTTCAAATCACGATGCACGGACGACTGCTCGAAGTAGGTGTTGTCCTTGACCCGGCCGTCGGCCAGAACGGTGAAGTGGACGGCCACCACACCTTCCCAGCCGTTCTGACGGGCCTTGGCGGTATACTCCGGCGCCACGCTCTCGAGGATCTTGCGGCCGGAAATCTGGCCGCTGATGGTCATGCCGACGCCCTTGGCGTCCAGCTTGACATCCCCCGCCGGTTGCTTGGGCTCAGCCGCAGGAGCGGCCTTCTTGACGATGGCGGACGTCGGTTCGGGTTCGGCCAACCGGCCGCGGCCCGACAGTCCGCCGCCCCGACCGCCGCTGCCGGATCCGTAGTTGAGGATGGTCTTGCGGCCGTTGCCCTTGCCGCCGGTCCCGCTGGGTCCGGTCACATCGACGACGCCCTTGCCGCCGGCCTTGCCGCCGCCCTCGCCCTTGGGGGCCAGTGCGGATCCGGGCGCGGCGTAGGTCCCGCGGCTGCTGCTTTCGAGGGAACCCCCCGCAGCTGTTGCCGCCGGAGCGTCCACCACGCCGGAGGTGCGGGTCGTACCGGTCGCAGCCACGACATCGCTGCCGGCCACGATGCCGCCGGCCCTGCTCTTGAGCGCCCCCTCCTGGGGTTTGAACTGTCCCTGCGGTCTCGCGGTCGACCGTGCCGGCGTCGGCGCCGCATCGGTGACCTCGACGTTGACGTTACCGCGCAACTTGCTGGCGTCGATCACCTGACGGGCCATGGGCCGGGGTGCCTTGGCCTCGAGGGTCGGCGCCTGGGCCAGGGTCTGCGACTTCTGGGTCACCGGGGCGATTGTCGGAGCGGCTACCTCGGCCACCTGCTGGCGCGCCACCGGTTCGGTGACCGGAAGCTCGGGCCGGGTCAGGGGTTTCGAGTCCTGCCGTGGCGGCAAGGAGGATTCCGGCGGTTGCATGGCGCTGTCGGTGTTGACCCCGCGTCCGGCCGGTTCCGGCCGCCACGATTTTTCCTTGAGCTTGACCTTGGCGGCCACGTCTTCACCGTAACGGGCTTCGATGTAGGCGATCTCCATCAGCTCGTCCGCGGCGGTCTGGCTGGCCACCTTCGCACCCACGACCAAAGTCAGCAGGAACAGCAGGCCGGCATGCAGGACGAAGCTGACGGTCATGCCGCCCTTCGTCTGCCGTGACCGGTCGATGTGCTGCTGCATCATGGCTGCTCCTCCTCGTCCCTTTCCCTGGTGGCCAGGGCCACCCGCGGAGCGTTGGAGGCTTCGACGACGGCGATGAGCTGCTCGACTTCACCGTAGGGCAGATTGCGGTCTGCCTTGATCACTGCCACCGCATGGGTGGTGCCGTCGAATATCGAACCCAGGTAGTGGGTCACTTCGTCCAGGGCCAGTTGGTCTTCGCCCACGAAGATTTCCCGTTCCAGGGTAAAGGTGATCTCGACGTTGTCGGTGTCGTCCACCTCGGCTGCACGTGCCTGGGGCAGGTCGACGTCCACCTCGTCGTTGTTCAGGAACGGCGAGATCATCATCAAGGTCAAGACCACGACCAGGGAAACGTTGATGATCGGCACCACCGTCGTCCTGGATTCGGTCTGGAATGATTTCTTCTTCTTCACCTTCAGCTCCCGATCTGGTTCAGCATGGCCAGGTTTTCGGCGCCGCTGGCCTTGGCGATGTCAAGGACCTCGACAACCGCTCCGAGGATGACTTCGTCATGGGGCACGATGACCACCGTCTTGTCACTGCGTTCGGCGAGACGCAACGTCAGTTCCGCCTCCAGTTCCTCCGGTTCCATGGCCGTCCCATTGAGCGAAATCCCCTCCGGCGCCACCACCACGGTCAACAGACCGTCCTCGGTGGACTCGGTGGGAGTGACCACCGCCTGCTCGCTGCCGGCCTCGGCCGAGTTCACCTGGATGCCGTTCCACAGCAGGGCCGGCATCGTGATGAGGAAGACCACGATCAGGGTCGTCGTCACATCAGCCAGGGGCGTGATGTTGGCCTCGTTCTGGCCATCGAGCATGCTGCCTCGTCTGCGCACCGCCATGTCGTCTCCTCGGGTTCCTAGCTCAGGACCGGGATAAGGGAATCGCTCTGTTCCTGTTCCATACTGTCGCGGGCCGCCGCCGTGGTGGCCGGATGCTTGGCCGCACGCTTCTGCTGCATCTGTCCCCAGATACTGAAGAAGCTTTCGCGCGCGTCCTCCAGATGGGCCGTCCGCGTGCGAATGCGCCGCACGAAGAAGTTGAAGAACACCGTGGCGATGACCGCCACGATGATACCCGCGGCCGTGGTCATCAGGGCCTCGGACACACCCATGGCCACGACGGCGCCGCCGCCGCTGCCGGTGCGGGCGATGTCCGCGAATGCGCGGATGATACCGACCACCGTACCGAACAGACCCAGCAGGGGTGCGATGTTGCTCATGGTCCCCAGCACGCCCAGATTCCGTTCCATCTCGACCGTTTCAAGGTCGATAGCCGTGTCCAGCCGCTGCGCCAGTTCGTCGCGCGAGCGGTTGAAGTGGCTGATACCCTGGGCCATGACGCGGCCCACGGGGCTCTTGCTGGCCTGGCAGAATTCCAGGGCGCCGCGGGCGTCGCCGGATTTGAGCTTCTTGGACACCACGGACATGAAGGCCTTGGTGTTGTACCGCGTCCCCTTGAAGTAGAGGATTCTTTCCACGGTGAACCCGACCGTGACGATCGAGCACAGGGCCAACACGACCATGGTCGGAGAGGCCATGAAGATTCCGATGAGGGACAGATCGCCGAACATTTTGCCGTCCTCCGTTCCGCGGCCGAGGCGCCGCGGTCATTCTGATTGCTTTTTCCGCGGGACGGCAGCGTGCAATCTGCCAGTTCCCCCGGGTGATGTGAGCCTCGAATCGCCCGTTTGATGCGTTTCGACGCGCTTTCCAGGAAACTTCGCAAAGGGTATGCCACCGGTGGGAGCGGTGGCCGATTCTGAGGTCTTTTCGAGAATTCCCTGCCACCAGGACCGACCATGGGGAACCATCGGAAACGGAAAACGCGGCCGGCCCCGGGGCACACCCGGGACCAGCCGCATTGTCGTCTCCGACGGGTTTCTAGCCGCCCGCCATACCCACGGACTGCAGCAGGCTGATACGCTCCTGCGCCATCTGGGTCCACTCGGGCTTTCCGCCCGCGCTGATGATGGTTTGCCAGTGACCGACCGCGGTGCGGTTGTCGCCGCGCTCCTCGGCTATCTCGGCCAGACGTGCCAGGCTGGCAATGCGGAATGCGTCCGCCGCCGGGCTGGTCCCGGCTGACGCTTCGTAGGCGCCCAGGGCGGCCTCCATCTTGCCGTCCTTTTCGAAGCACTCACCCTGCCGGTAGCGCATCTCGGCCACCGGCGCATCGCCGCTCTCGAGAGCGTGCTCGTAGGCCTCGACCGCCTGCCGGTAGTCGCCCAGTTCCTCCTGGTACAGGTTCGCCACCTGGATCCACAGGCCCTGGGCGTTTTCATGGTCAGGATGGTCCACGATGAACCGGACGTAACCGCCGATGGCCGCATGCCAGTCCTCGATCTCCTGGTAGCAGACCGCCGCGTTGTAGGTGGACAGCGGCGCGTATTCACCCGCGGGGAAGAGGTCGACCAGGGTTTCGTAACCCTGGGCCGCCTCGACGTAACGTTCCTGCTTGAACAGGACGGTCGCCGCCCGCAGGTGGGCCAGCTCCGCCAGATCGTGGTCCGGGTGCGTGGTCATGAAGTTGTGGTACCCGGCCAGGGCCTGGTTCAGGTCCTCCGCCCGGTAGTAGCTTTCGGCCAGATAGAACAGGGCGCCGGGTCCGGATTCGCTTTCCGGGTAGTCCAGCGTGACACGCTCGAAGGCCCGTGCCGCCTCGGCGAAGTTCCCGGCGGCAAACGCGTCCTGACCCTTGTTCCAGTAGATGTCCGCGGCCATGGGCGATTCCGGGTTGGTGGCGAGATACTCTTCCATGTCCTTGCCGCTGCGGTAGTAGCAGGACTGCACGCCGAGCTCAGCATCTTCCACGCGCGGATCATCGGGATAGGTCTGGATGAAAGCATTGAAGGCCATGATGGCACCTTCGTCGTTTCCCTGGTTGTAGAGGCAGTTGGCCAGGCCAAAGCTCGCGTCGGCCACGTAGGACCCTTCAGGAAAGCGGTTGCGGAGCTGCTCGTAGGCCGCCGCCGCCGAATCGAACCGGCCCAGGCCGAACCTGGTGTCGGCGATGCGGTACATGGCTTCTTCGACTTCCGGCGCCTCGGGAAAGCGCTTGAGTAGGGTCATCCAGCTCTCGATGGCCTGTTCGTAGTACTGCAGGCGGTAGTAGCAGTCGCCCTGGTTGACCAGGGCCGTGGCCGCTGCCGGATCGTCCGGATTGTTGGCCAGGAAGTCGTTGAACTGCTTGAGGGCGTTCTCGTAGTTGTGCTGGTTGAAGTAGATCGAACCCACCGCCAGGCTGTTGGTGCCCTTGTCGCTGTCGGCGTTGGCCAGCGCCAGCAGGAACTTGTCCTGCTCCTCGAGGGCCAGTTCGTACTGGCCGTTGCGGCTCAAGCTCGCAACCAGGCCCTGCAACGATGCGGCGGCCACGTTGCTGCGCGGGTACCCGGTGAGCACCAGCCGGTACATGCCGGCCGCCTCACGGTACAGGCCCTGGTCGAAATAGGCCTCGCCCAGGTAGTAGTAGGTGCCGGCCCGCCAGGGGCTGGGCGTGGGCAGCAGCTTGCTGGCCAGGAAATTGTAGTTGGTGATCACCCGGTCGAGCTGGTCGATCCGGGAGTAGGCCAACGTCGAGAGGAAGAGCGCCCGCTCGGCCACGTCGGTGTTGACGTGTTTGTCCACCACGTTCTGGAAGGACATGATGGCCTCACGGTATTCCTCCATCTGGAAATGGCTGAAACCCTGCAGGACGCGCACCCGTGCGGCGAGGTTGTCGCCGGGGTACACCTTGAGGAACTCGTCGGCCAGCACGATGGCCTGACTGTAGTTCTCTTCGAGGGTGTACGAGTAGATGATCTTGTGCATTGCGGCACTGGCCACACGGCTGCCCTCGAAGCGGCGTACGGCGTCGGTCCAGGCGAAGATCGCCTCCGCCCTGCGGTCGAGATTCATGTAGCAGTCGCCGATGAGATACTGGGCGTAACCGGCGATCATCTTGTCGGGAAAGGCGCGCACGATCTCTTCGAGTTCACGAACCGATTCATCGAAGTGTCCCTCATTGAAGGTGACGCAAGCCATCTTGTAGCGGGCATTGGCCACGAACGGGCTTTCGGGGTAATCCTCGAGGAAGTCGCGGTAGCTGCGGATGGCTACGGCGTTCTGGCCGGAGCGATAGAAGGCCTCGGCCACACTGAAGGACACGTCGTCGGCGAGAGGGCTGTCGGGGTATTTGCGCAGCACCTGCCGGTAGCGCTGGATGGCCAGGATGTACTGCCCCGTATCCTCCAGGCAGCGCCCGAGATAGTACAGGCCGCGATCGCTCGGTACCTGTTCGAAATTCGCGATGGCCTCGGCGTAGTTCTGCTCCTGGTAGGCGAACAGGCCAAGGGCGAATTTCACCTGGGGCATCTCACCGTAGCCGGGGCGCCGCTCGAGCAGCTCGCGGTACGACGTCCGCAGCTTGAGCCAGTTCCCCTCGACGATATAGGCCAGGCCGATCTCGTAGAGGCCCTCGGCCAGCAGGAAGGTGTCGTCGTACTTCTCGACCAGAAGGTCGTAGTACTCGATCGCCTTGGCGAAACGGCCCAGGTTGTAGTTGCATTCCCCCTGGCGCAGCAGCACGCTCGCCTTGAGGTAGTCGTCACGGCCCTTGCGGCCCGACACCTTGGCGTATTCGCGCAGGGCGCCTTCGTAGTCCGCGGCGGCGAAGTAGCATTCGCCCACCATGTACTGGGCGGCCGCGGCTCGATCGCTGCCGCTGTAGGTCTGCACGAAGAGGCGGTACTGCTGCATGGCCGCCGACTTGTCGACGCCGACTTCATAGGCCTCGCCCGCCGCGTCCCACAGGGCGTTTTCGGTCGGCACGGCCAGTTCCACGGCGACATTTTCGCCCAGGGCGGCGTCAGCCGGTCCCAGCAGGGCCAGGGTCAGTACGGCCGCAGCCGCTATCATGGTTGTTTTGGTGGCCATTATTCGGTCCCCCCGGATGACGACGATGCGTTGCCGCTGATTTCGACGCGGATGGGGACGCGGGTTCGATCCATGAACCCGAGCACTTCCACGCTCGTTGTGTTGTTCCAGTATTCACCCATGGTGTCCACGATCGTGGCCCGGGCCTGATAGGTGCCGTCTCCGACCATGCGGCCGTCCTCATCCTCGCCGCGCCAGATCACCATTTCCGGCGGGTTCCCGTTGCCGGACAAGGTGCGCACGACGTTGCCTTCCTCATCCGCGATGACAACTTCCCAGGATTCGATATCGCCGCGCACCGCGGTCTTGATGTCGAACTGGACCTCGCGGTCCTCGCCGTTGGGGCTGAAGAGAGCCCGGTCACTGTTCACCTTCACGCCGAAAGGCACGCCGAAGCGCAGGGTTGCGCTCAGGACGTTCTGCATGCCCAGGTCGGTATTGACGAAGGAGTAGTCGAACTGCCATTTGTCGAGGCGGAAGCCGGCGCCGGCGCTGAACTGTTCGCGTTCGGTGTCGTAGCCGCCGCGCAGGGCCAACGAACGCAGGGGCCAGGCTTCGAGGCCGGTGCGGAAACTGGTGTCCATCCACTTGGTCTTGACGATGTCGCTGGTCAGCAGGAGGCGTCCGGTGAAGAACCGCAGGGCCAGTCCGGCGCGTGCGCTCCGGGCAAATTCCTCCTCGTAGTCGACCAGGGTGATCTTGGGGGCCAGCGCGTTCTGGATCGATCCGCCAACGCTCAACAGCCGGTGGGGCCGGTAGTAGATGCCGATATCCAGGCCCATGGCGCTGCCGGAGGCGCCGCCGATGTCCTGGCTGACGGACTTGAGGGTCGTCGCCGAAGGAGAACCGCTTGTAGGAACCGGCCCAACCCAAGGAAACCACGCTCTCGCGCTGACTGAATGTCTCGTCGAGATCCGCGTCCCAGGTGGCCCGCTCGAACTGGCCGCTGGTGGTGAAGATCCCACTCAGAGCGAAAGTGCCCCAGCTGTCGGTGGGCATGCCCAGAGAGAAGAAGCCATAGCGGGTGTCATCGAACATGGTCGCGCCCATGCCGGTGATCTCCATGGTCCGCAGCTGGGCCAGCCCCGCCGGGTTCCAGTAGGCGGTGGCGGCGTCGTCGGCCATGCCAACCACGGCGTTGCCCAGCGACAGGCTGCGCGCGCTCGAGCCGTACCGGAGGAAGGTGCCCGCCACCCCGCCGTCATCCGTGGCCGAGGCCGCAGTCGCGAGCAGGATCATCGTCCCGAACACGACCGCGCCGATGCGGCGTCCCAGCAGTTTCCGATCAAACGGTTTCATTGTTGCTGCCCTCATTATTTCACCACCGCGATCTTGCGGCGCAGGTCCATACCCGCGCCGTGGATGCGGCAGATGTAGCCGCCGTTGCCCACGACGTTGCTCTTGCCGTTGCGTCCGTTCCAGGGGTACTGCACGAGCTCGCCGGCGACGACCTGCAGCTGTTCGCTGATGACCACGTCGCCGTAGAGGTCGTACAGGGTGAGGGTGACCGTTCCGGAGCCGGTGGGCTGGAACAGGATCATGGTCGGACCCTCGTTGGGGTTGAAGGGATTGGGCCGATTCGTGATGGTCCGGTCGGTGTCCATGGCCCGTGCCGTATAGAGTGTGACCGTGCGCACGGGCTCCACCACACCGCTGGACTCCTCGGCGAAGAAGCGCAGGGTGTGCGTGCCCGGCTCCAGGAACTCGGGTCCGAGGTCGGCCAGGGTGAACGGGCCGGTGAAGACGTCCGTCGGGCGGGGCGGATCGAGGATATCCACATCCACGAAGATGGCCTGGATACCTCCGGGATCCTCCGTCACCGCCGACAGCGAGATTTCGGTGTTGGGGGTCACGTAGTAGCCGTCACGGAACAGGGCCCCGACCGGGTCGAGGGCCAGGGTCGTGGCCGGCGGTCCGATGACCTCCAGCAGGACCTCGGGCGAAAACAGCTCGCCGCTGACGGCCTGCAGGCGGATGTCCCGGGTCCCGAACTCATGGACCGTAAGCTCCACGCTGCCCCGGCCGGCGATGTCCGCGACCATGGAGAATACCTGGGCCTTGGCGCTGCCCAGTCCGCCGTCGCCTTCGAACACCTGGACCTGCAGGGGCACGCCGCGCACGGGGTTGCCGGTCGCGTCGGTGGACCGCAAATGGACCATGACCGCATCGTTGGGCCGCAGGGCGTGATCCAGCTCATGGCCGGGAAGATCCTCGACCCAGAGCTCCAGACCACCGCCGCGGGCGCCGGCAGCACGACGATGACGTCGCTGTAGGCCAGTTCGCCGCTGCCGTCGGTCACCCGCAGGTAGATGGTCTCGGCCCGGTCGTAGCTCTGGCTGAAGAACGTGCGGATGCCGTCGCTGGTGGTGCCGACGGAATCGGCCAGGACACCGGCGGGATTCAGTCCCCAGTCGGGCCGCGGGGAATTGCCGCTGAAGGCCGTCAGGGTGAAGTTGCGGTCGTCGCTGGTGACCAGCTGGCCGGTGACGATGTCGATCCGCTGGACCGACATCTCGAACGGCAGGCCCGCGATGACCGTATCGGGCGCGACGATGGCGTAGCGCACGCCCTCGGGCACCACGGTCAGCGGGTCACTGAAAGATTCGCGGCCACGGTCGTCGCGCACGCGGACCACGATCTGTTCGCTGATGGCGTAGTTCTGGCCGCTGATGACCGCTTCGCCGCCCACCAGGGTGCCGGTTTCGATCCCCAGCGTGCCGTGGGCGCCGCTGCGGTCGGGCAGCAGGGCCGTCATTTCGAATGCTCCGCCGGCGTCGATCCGCTCGCCCGTCTCCGGATTCACCAGCCGGACGGTCAGCGTGAAGGTCGACGGCGGGCCCGCCGTCACCGTGGCCGGATCCGGCAGGATGATCTCGTAATCGGCCTCGTTGACCGGGATGTCCACGCGGCCGCTGCTGACGCTGCCATGCGCCGCGTCGGTCGCGAACACCGCCACCACGCCCGGGTTGCCCAGGACGACCTCGATGTCGCGACTGCCGTTGATGAACGGGACGCCCGCGTCGGCCGGGTCGACCAGGTCGAGCTGGCCGCCGGAGCTGCTCAGGGTGATGGCGCCGTCGACGACGTCGTCGGCCAGGTTCCAGTACTGGTCCACCGCGCGCACGGTCAGGGTGAACGGCGCCTCGGCCTGTTGCGTCAGCGGATCGCCGTCCTTGCCGTCGCCGGTCATGGCGCCCGGTACCGCGCTCTCGCCCGGAGCCACCAGCTGGATGCGCTTGAAGCCGTCGGCCAGCACCAGGCAGGTGTTGCTGATCCCCGTGATGCCGGTGGTGTCGGCGACCTGGACGAAGATCTCCTCGGCCGTGCTGTAGGCCTGGTAGATGGTCTGCATGCCGCCGGCCAGGATGCCCTGGGCCACGCCCACGGCCCCGGTGCCGACCAGGCCGGTCTGGGCGCTCATGACCGTGATGTTGAACAACCGGTCCTGGGTCATGACCCGTTCGCCGGTGTTGCTGTCCAGCAGCTCGACCACCAGGGGGAAGGTCGACGGCGGACCGACCACTGCCGTATCGGGAATCGTGACGGCGAAGTACAACCCGCCGCTGTCCATGGCGATGACCGAGCTGAAGGCCTCGCGCCCGAAGTCGTCGGTCACGCGGATGATGATGTCCTCGACCGTGCTGTAGCTCTGGGTGTTGATCACCGCGACGCCGCCCACCAGCTGGGCCTCGTCGATGCCCAGGGTGCCGTTGGCCGCGCCCTGGTTGGGCAGCAGCGGGCGTCAGGTAGAAACGGTTCATGGCCGTGGGCACCACGTTGCCGGTCACGGGGTCGATGAGCTTGACCGTCACCTGGAAGCCGGGCACCGGACCGGTGGACGCCGTGGCCGGCACGGTGATCTCGTACGCGTACGGCGGATCGACCGGGATGTAGCTGGCCTGGGAGGGCTTGGCCAGGTCGTCCTCGTCGTAGACCGTCACCGAGACGGTGCCCTCGTCGGTCAGGTAGCCGTTGAAGGTGCGCCGGCCGTTGACGAACGGCACGTAGTTCTCCTGCGGATTGCCGGCGTCGGCGAAGCTGTTGTCGCTGGCGACCAGGCGCAGGGTCCCGGAATTGGTGGTGTCGGCCAGGTTCCAGTACTGGTCCACCGCGCGCACCGTCACGGGGAAAAGTTCGCCCGAGCGCTGCACATCGGGAGTGCCGCTCTTGCCCGACGCCTCGAAGGCCGGGATGCCCGCTTCGGTGATCTCGCCCGGCGCCACGATCTGCAGGCGCTTGTAGCCGTCGGCCTGCATGGCGAAGACGGGGCTCGAACCGGAAAGCCCGGTGGTGTCGGTCACCGTCACGTAGATGTTCTCGGCCCGGGTGTAGGTCTGCTGGAAATTGATCACGCCGTGGTCGAGCCGCTGGTTGGTTGTCCCGACGGTGCCGAGACCCATCCCGCCCAGCGACGACATGATCGCGACGTCGAGCCGACGGTCGGCGTCGACGATGGTGTGGGTGTCCACGTCGCGCAGGGCCACGCGTGACCGGGAAGGTGGCCGGCGGGCCGACGCGCGGCGGGTCGGCCGCGTCCATGGTCACCACGTATTCCAGCCCGTTGGGCAGCATCTGGATGGTCGAACTGTAGCTGCTGCGGCCGGCCGTGTCGGTGATCCGCAGGACGATGTCCTCGACCGTGTCGTAGGCCTGGCCGCTGATGGTCACCGTGCCGCCCGAGAGCTGGCCGCTGGTGATCAGCAGGGTGCTGCTGGCCGGCTCGAGGTTGCTGCGCAGGGCGCTCACGTTGAACCAGTTGTTGGCCGTGGGCATGGGGTCGCCGTTCTCGTCGACCAGGCTCACGTCGAAACTGAAGGTCTGGGGCGGGCCCACCAGGGCCGTCGCCGGTGTGGTGATGCGGTAGGTGGCGCCCCGCTGGACCTCGACGGTGACCTGCTGGCCGGTGATGTCGGTGTTGTCCAGGGCCGTGCCGGCCAGGGTCACGAAGCCGGTCGAGGTCAGGAACAGCGGCATGGTGATTTCACCCGAGACGAGGGACTGGCCGTTGTTGAGCGGATTTGTCGGCGTGATGGAGTTGTCGTTGCTGGCGATCCATACGTGTTCGCTGCTGTTGTTCACCTGGTTCCAGAACTGGTCGACCGCGCGGATACGCACATCGAACTCGAGGCTGGAGGTCTGCGGGACAGGGCGTGCCGATCTTGCCGTCCGGCTCGGGGCCGCCCGGCTGGGAGGCCTCGCCCGGCAGCAGGACCATGAGGCGGTCCAGGGTCGCCGGCGTCGCCTCGATGGTGCTCACGTCCTCGATGGCCGGCGTGATCAGGTCGGCCGCCGCGCAGGGCGTGGGTCGTGGCCGTCTTGAAGAACAGGTCGAAGTCGCCGGCCCGTCGGGATCCAGCGGCGTGTCGTTGGCCGTGATCATCTGGAAGTAGTTGTCGCTGGTGAAGTGGATCTGCGGCTGCACCGGCACCTGGTTCCACCAGGCGTCCGTGGCGATGACCGTGGCGACGACCGGATCGCCGGCGGCCACCGGCAGCGGCGTGCCGACCTTGCCGGGCGCGATGCCCGGCGTGTGGGTTTCGCCCGGCAGCAGGACGATGAGGTCGGCGTAGTCCTGCGCCTCGGCGAACACGACGAAGGTGTTGCTGCTGTCGGTGTTGGCGTAGGTGTCTTCACGCACGTAGAGGCGAATGTCGGTGCCGGTGCGGGTGATCTGGATGGGGCCGCGCCAGCTGCCCTGGTAGGTGCCGCTGCCCAGGCCGTCGCCCAGGTCGATGGAGACGGGGTTCAGGATGCCCGAGCCGTGGTTCACGTACAGCGTCACGTTCTCGGCATAGTCGTTCACGTGGTTGCCGAACACGTCACGCGCCACCACCGTGACGTTGGGCAGCAGCGAGCCGGCCCGGAAGTCCGGGATGTCCGTCAGGACGTCGTTCGGGGTGGGGTTGGTGCGGTTGTTGATACCGATGTCGAAGTAGTCGATGACGCCGGCCTTGACCGGGATCGAGGCGAAGGCGGCCACGGCGCTGCCGTTGTCGTCGACCCGCACGGTCTGGTGGTTGGGATCGGCCAGGGTGATCAGCGTAACCTGGAAGTCCCCCCGTTGTCGGCGATGGACTGGGGGTTGGCCGGCAGCACGGCCGCACCGTCGCTGCTGGAAAAGTCCATGTTCACCGGCAGGGCGGAGTCCAGGTCGCTGACCGGATTCCAGTAGGCGTCGGTCGCGAAGACCCGCACGTCGAACGGCACACCGGCATCCTGCACCGAGGCCTGGCCGATCTTGCCGTCATCCTCGATGGTATCGAAGATTCCCGGGTCGAGCGTTTCGCCCGGGGCCTCGACGACCATGCGGGCGTAGGAGTCCGGAGACACCTGGACGGCACTGGAGTTGTTGGGGTCGATACCGCTGGACTCGGCCTGCAGGTACTGGATCTGGTCGGCCGAACGCAGGACGACCCGGGCGCTCGGTGGCGTTGTTGATGGTCATCACGTTGCCGGGATAGTCCGGCAGCTCGAACCAGCCCGACGGGCAGCTGAAGGTCACGTTGCGGCTGCCGGGCGCCAGGTTGTTGTAGCGGTCGACCGGGCGGATTTCCATGTCGGTCGATGACGTCGCCGGCGGTCACCGCGTTGGGCGTGCCCTGGTTGCCGCTGAAGTTCTCGTCGTTCAGGCCGTTGACCCAGGTCTCGCCGGGGAACGACATGAGAATCTTTTCGCAGGGACCGGCGTTGACCTGGAAGGCCGGCGAGGTCCCCACGACTCCGGCATCGACCACGAGGTAGGCGCTGAACCCGCGCTTGGTGACCTGCACCAGGGCGTCCAGGCGACCGTCCACGAAGGTCGAGTTGTTGGTCAGGATGTAGTCGGCGCTCTCGTCGGCCGCGCCGATGCTGGCGCGCAGACTCACCGTGCCATTCAGGGGGAAGATGTTGTTGGCCGCGTCGCGGGCGATGATCCGGATGTTGAAGGGAATCGTCGTCACCTGGGGGTCCGAGGGGTTCCAGACACCCGTGTCGAACTCGAAGTGGTCCAGGCCCTGGGGGTTGATGATCACGTCGCTGCGGCTGGTCCCGTTGACCGCGCCGCTGGCGGTCACCGTCACCCGGGTCGTGCCCGAGCGGATGAGGGTCGCGTTCAGAGACGACTCGGGGTTGCCGCCCATGACGCCGCCGGCCGGAAGGACAACCGTGCCATTGGGATCGTCACTGGCCCAGCTGAGGGACGGCAGGCCGTTGCCCTCGATCGGGTTCCAGTGCTGGTCCGTGGCGTAGACGGCGATGCCGCCGAAGCTCTGACCGGAAGACTGGGCGCTGGGTTCGCCCGACTTGCCGGGGCTCACGCCGGGAGTCAGTGACTCGCCGGGCAACAACAGCACGACGCCGTCAAGAGGACCGGGGCGCAGGGGCGTGACGGTGGCCACACCCTGGGCCGCTGTCGCCTGTCCCGGATAGACTACGGAGTTCGTGGCCGTCAGTACGTTCTCACGGGTGATCGGGTCGGTGCCCCAGAAGGTGACCGGTACCGTGGCCACACCCAGATTGAAGGTCCCGCCGCTGAGCATGGCCGTCGGTCCGGACGGGAAATGTCCCACCAGAGCCGTGAAGGTCAGGTCGTCGCGGAAGTTCAGAACCGCCACGCCGTTCAGGTCGCGGGCGGTGACGGTCACGTTGATGGCCTGGTCGACGAACTTGTCGCCGCTGGGAATCCCCAGATCGAAATGATGCACGTAGTTGTAGCAGTTGATGGCGACGTCCGCGGCGGGCACCGAGCCGTCGTCGGCGTCGATCACGCGCAGGCGCACGGGTTGGCCGTCAGCCAGGAAGCGCACGTTGTCGAACTGGAATTCGCCTCCCGAGAGGTATCGGGACGAAGGCAGCACCGCCGCCACGTCGGGCGATATGAGCTGGGCGTGGATGAAGTCGGCGTTCACGTCAGTGGAACCATCGGCGTTCACCGCGCGCACGTTGACGCTGAAATCCGTTTCCACGGTCACCGCGGGCCTGCCGGCCACCACGTGCGGGTTCACCACCGTGATTTCCAGATAATCGAACGCCAGGGCGTTGTTGGCCGCGCCAACGGTCACCAGCAGCATGATCGCCAGGGAAATTCCTGAAATTTGCTTCATACGATTCATCACCAGCCACTACCTCGTTTGAGGGCTTATGCCATCTTTCCGCAGCTGGTCCGTGCAACATGCCATAAGGCATGGTCGCAAATGGCCCATTCGGACCGATTCAGCCGCGTCCTGTCGGTTCAGGACAGGGGACCGCAAAGGTCGTGCCATGGCTAAACCTATCCCGTGATTGCCGAAGGAGGCCGAAAGGGGCGGATAAGGGGGGATGGTAGAATCAGGACAATTCGAGGGGTGAAGATGTCGCCACGGAACGAACGTGGCCGGGATATACCCCGTCAACCCATCCGCAACAGCCGGCGGGCCTGACCTCTGAGTTGGTAGGGTAAGCTCCGGCGCCACCGCAGGAGTTTTTCCAGTTCCGGCAGGGCTTCCCGCGCGGCTTCATACCCGCGGGCACGGCATTCGTCGCCCGCGGTGAAATCGGCCCAGTGGTACTGGGTCACGCGGGGGCGGATGACAAAATCGGCCGAGGCGCAGACGAACCGGTTCAGGCGCTGCCGCGCGATGGTGTTGCTGCGCAGGATCATGTCCAGGCCGGAACTGAAATCGGTCTCTTCGAACGCCGGGATGTCGACGGCGACCACGAAGTTGGCGCCCAGGTCGCGGCAGGCTTCGACCGGCACCCGGAACGGACCGCCGCCGTCGCAGATCATCATGCCGTCGCGCATGACCGGCGGGAACACGGAGGGAATGGCGCTGCTGGCATAGAGGCCGTCGACCAGGGGGCCGGAGTCGAACACGACCTTGTTGCCCGATTTCAGGTCCAGGGCGACGGCGGCCATCGGGATGACCAGCTCCTCGAATCCCACCGGTCCAAAAAGTTCGGCCAAGGGGCCGCGCAGCTTGGATTCGCCCTGCATCCACGGCTGGGTCACCGTCTTGACGGCGATCATCTTGCGCTGCATGTAGTCGAAGATCCCCGCCACGCGGCTCTGGGGATCGCGGGCTTCGGTCTCGTCCCGGGGGACGAAAGGAGCCCAGTAGTTCGCGAAGTCCTCGTTCTTCACGTAGGCTTCCAGACGCCGCCAGACCTTGGCCGGGTCGGGATCCTGGGCGTACAGGCCGCCCACGATGGACCCCATGCTCGTGCCGGCGACGAACTGGGGCCTGATGCCGGCCTCCTCGAGAGCCTGCAGGACACCGGCGTGGGCCAGTCCGCGGGCTCCGCCGCTGCCGAGGGCCAATCCGATCCGGGTCTTGGTGAACATGGCGACAGGCTCCTTGTCAGCAGGTGGAATATGTCATGCGGGAACCATACCAAACGGTCTTCATGGGGGCCAACGAGTCTTTGACGGGGCCGTCCCCAGTGATTAGCGTTTCCATGTCCGGTGCAGCCCGTTTCCCGATCTCCCGGGGCCGGTGTGCCGACCGGAGCCATTGACCAAGGATGAAACCTCCATGAATGATAAGGTTCCTCAGCCGGAATCCCCTTTCCTCGTCGAACGCTTTCTGCGCGAAGCCAGGCGCGGCATGGAGAATCCGGAAATCGCCTCGGAAGAGGAATTCCGGCAGAACATGAGCAGCCTGCTGGACGAGGGCCTGCGCGACAAGCGCCTGGCTTCCCTCGCGGACGACCCGCTCGAGCTGGCCCAGGAACTGGCCTTCGAGGCCTACGAAGCCGGCGACGAAGAGGAAGCCCTGGTCCTGGCCGACAAGGCCCTGGCCCTGGACCCGGAATGCGTCGACGCGCTGACCATCCGGGCCTTCGTCGCCAGCGAGGACGCCGGCGAGCTCATCGCGGCCCTGGAACACGCGGCGACTTGCGGGGAAACCCGTCTGGGTGAGGAATTTTTCGCCGAGTTCATGGGCGACTTCTGGCCCATGGTCGAAGCGCGGCCCTACCTGCGCACCATCAAGCAGCTGGCGGAGGTCCTGTGGAACGTGGGGCGCCGCTTCGACGCCATCGCCCACTACGAGAACCTGCTGGATCTCGACCCCTCCGACCACATGGGCAACAGCACCCTGCTGCTGGGATACTATCTGGACATGGGTGAGGTGCAGCGGGCATGGGACCTGCTGGAGGAATACGACGACGAAATCGGGGCGATCTACTGCTGGGCCTGGGTGCTGCTGTTCCTCATGACCGGGGACGAGGAGGGGGCCGGCGACGCGCTCGACCACGCCATCGACCAGAACCCCTACGTAGCCCCGTGGCTGCTGGGCATGGCCGATGAGTCCCCGGACGATCTGCCGGCCTACGTCGTCCCCGGCAGCGAGGATGAGGCGCGGCTCTGCACGCAGATCCTGGGCGAAGCCTGGGAACGGTCCGGCGAAGCGCAGTGGTGGCTGTACAACGTCCTGTTGGACATGGGCCTGATCGAGGTCGAGGAGCCCTCCGCGGGTGAGGGCGAGCCCCGCCCGCTCAATTGAACGGGCCGATTCAGACAGGCGAATCCGGGGCGGCGTTTCGGCCGCCCCTTTTTTTTGGTATAATCAGATGAACCGCGGCCCTGGACCCTCAATTCAACCCGGAAGTCGATCATGGTCTCCAAAACCGCCCTCAAGATGCTCCTGTGCCTCGGCCTCGCCCTGACAGCCGTCCTGGCGATCACTTCCCGCCCGCAGGAAACGCCCGCTGTGGTCTCCCCGCGGCTGACCGCCGCCATGTCCGGCGACGGCCCCTGGAACGTCTGGGTGTTCTTCGGCGACAAGGGACTCGAGGGCCAGGAACTCGCCGCCGCCCTGGAAGAAGCGGCCGCTGAACTGAACGACCGCAGCGCCCGCCGGCGGGCGAAGGTCTTTCCCGCCGGGAGTCTTCCGGTGGACGCGGCCGATCTGCCGGTGGATCCTTCCTACTTGGCCCGGGCGCGCGCCACCGGGGCGGTGCCTCGTCAGGAAAGCCGCTGGTTGAATGCCGCCAGTTTCACCGCCACCGCCGCCCAGGTGGAACGCCTGGCTGCGCTGGACTGCGTCGCGCGGATCGACCTGGTCAACCGCTTCACGCGGGCGGCCGTGCCCACGCCGGTCGATCGCCCGGCCCCGGCTCCGGTACCGGGATTGAAAGCCGCAACGACCATCGACTACGGCCCCAACCTGGCGGCCATGCAGCAGGCCAACGTGGTGCCGCTGCACGAAATCGGCCTGACGGGCGCCGGCGTGCTGGTCGGCATGCTGGACACCGGCTTCCGCACCGTTCATGAAGCGGTCGACCAGATTCCCGTGCTGGGTGTGTGGGATTTCGTCAATGACGACGGCGACGTCGACAACGAGCCCGGCGATCCCGCGAACGCCCGCAACCACGGCACCATGACCCTGTCCACCGTGGCGGGTTACATGCCCGGCCAGCTGGTCGCGCCGGCGTTCGGCGTCGAGGTCGTGCTGGCCAAGACGGAAGACGTCGCGGTCGAGGTTCCCCTCGAGGAGGATCTCTGGGTGGCCGGCCTCGAGTACGTCGAGAGCTTCGGCGCCGACATCGCCTCTTCGTCCCTCGGCTACGTCGACTGGTACGACTATACCGACCTGGACGGCAATACGGCCGTGACGACCATCGCCGCCGACCTGGCGGCCGGTCGCGGCGTGGTGGTGGTCAATTCCGCCGGGAATGATCGCACCACCACGGGCCACATCATCGCGCCGGCCGACGGCGACAGCGTGATCACCGTCGGTGCCGTGGGTGCCGATGGCGTGGTGACCTACTTCTCGTCGCCCGGACCGACAGCCGATGGTCGTACCAAACCGGACGTGGCCGCCCTGGGCGCGAGCAACCGGGTGGCCGACCCCACCAACGACTTCGGTTACGTGAATGCCTCGGGCACCTCGTTCAGTTGCCCGCTGACCGCCGGGGTTGTCGCCCTGATGCTCGAGCGGGTCCCCGGTTTGACGCCGATGCAGGTCCTCGAAGCCCTGCGCGCCACCGCGAGCCAGACCAGCAGTCCCGACAACTACGTGGGGTGGGGCGTCGTGGACGCCTACGCCGCCGCCCACTGGTTCGGCCCCGTCTTCACCCACAATGCTCTGGGTCACATCTCCGACACGGTGGGCCCGTACGGCGTCGCCGCGACGATCACCGAGCGGGAAGGACTGGACGCGGCATCGCCCCAGCTATTCTGGCGCGTGGACGGCGGCTCGTGGAACGCCCAGCCCATGGGCCCTTCCGGCATCCCCTACGGCTTTGTGGCCGTGATCCCCGGCCAGCCGACCGGTTCGACGGTGCAGTACTACCTGCAGGCCTCCGGCGCCAACGGCCTGACGACCACCCATCCGGCCACCGGCCCGGCGGCACCGTTGACCTTCCTCGTCGGTGATCTGCTTGATTCGGGATACGCCGCGACACCCGGTGCGGCCATCCCCGACGGTCCCGGCTGGGGTGTCGTCAGCGAAATCGAGGTCCCGGTGGTGCCTTCGGGTACGATCCTGGCCGTCGACGTGGACCTCCAGATCACCCACCCGGACGTCGGTGAACTCAAGGTGCTGCTCACGTCGCCGCACGGGATCGAGATCACCCTGCACGACCACTCCCAGACCGGGTCGGCCAACCTGGTCGGCACCTATGCCACCACCCTGGCGATCGATGGCCCGGGATCCCTGGCCGATCTGGTCGACCTGACCAACAAGGGCACCTGGACGCTGCAGGTCATCGACAACATCCTCGGCAATGGCGGCACGCTGGACTCCTGGGGCCTGAATTTCACGCTGATCCACTACGTGACACCGGTGCGGGACGAGATCGTCCCGGTCCGGACGGTTCTGGGCGCCAATTTCCCGAATCCTTTCAATCCGCGTACCCGGATCGCCTTCGAGCTGGCCGGTGCCGGCAAGACCCGCCTTTCCATTTTCAACCTGCGTGGTATGCTGGTCCGCAACCTGATCGACACCGACCTGCCGGCCGGGGCCGCATTCTGTCGCCTGGGACGGGCGCGACCGCGCCGGACTGGACGTCGGCAGCGGGACCTACTTCTATCGCCTCGAATTCGGCGGCGAAGTCCTGGCCCGTAAAATGCTCCTCCTCCGCTGACGCGGAACAATATCCGGCCGCCCGGGGCACCGCCCCGGGTGGATCTCCGGCGGCAAGGGATTCCATGGCGAAAAACAGCACCCGCTTCTACTGCAAGACCTGCGGCCACGAGGAGCTGCGCTGGCTGGGCAAGTGTCCCGGCTGCGAGGAATGGAATACGTTCGCGGAACACAAAGTGGTTTCGGGAGCGGGCACCAAGGGCTCGCGCGGGTTCAGCGCCAAGAGCACGCGGTCGCCGGGATTCGGGCAGTCGGGTGCGGCCGGGACCGCTTCCGCCTGGCCGGAGGCGGTCGGGAAAGACGGACGCCTGCGACCGGTACCGCTGGCGAGGGTCGCTTCGGCCGAGAAGAGCCGCCTGCCGGTCGAACCCGCCGAGGTGGCCCGTGTCCTGGGCGGGGGACTGGTGGAAGGATCGGTGGTCCTGCTGGGCGGGGAGCCGGGCGTCGGCAAGTCCACCCTGCTGACCGGTCTGGCCCTGTGGTGGGTGCGCCAGGGCATCCGGGTCGTCTACGTCGCGGGCGAGGAGTCGCCTGCCCAGATCAGGATGCGGTCCGAAAGGCTGGGGTTCGCACCGGCGACTGAAGACGGCTTCGCACTTCTGCCCGAGGTCCACCTGGAGAGCCTGCTGGCCGCGTTGCAGGAGGACCTGGTCGAACATCCCGACACGCCCCGGGTGATCATTGCCGATTCGATCCAGACCCTCCACAGTGAACACATCGACTCCTTTCCCGGGAGCCCCACGCAGATCCGCTACTGCGGCGGGGTGCTGGCCGACTTCGCCCGGCGGTCCGGCTGTCCGGTTTTCCTGGTCGGGCACGTCACCAAGAGCGGCGACCTGGCCGGTCCCAAGCTGCTCGAACACATGGTGGATACCGTTCTCTATTTCGAGGGCAGCGGCGGTGCGGCCATCCGGATGGTGCGCGCGGTGAAGAACCGCTTCGGCACCACGGGCGAACTGGCGGTTCTCGAGATGAGGGCCGAAGGGCTGGTGCCGGTGGACCAGGCCGGGGTGCTGTTTCTGAGCGGGCGCCGGGGCACCGAACCCGGCTCGGCCGTCTGCGCCGTCAAGAACGGATCCCGCACCTTCCTGGTGGAGGTGCAGGCCCTGGTGTCACCGTCCCGCTACGGCACACCCCAGCGCGTGGTGCAGGGTGTCGACAGCAAGCGGGTGGCGCTGCTGGCAGCCATCCTGGAGAAGCGGGCGGGACTCGACCTCGCCGGGTGCGACATCTTCGTCAAGGTGGCCGGCGGCGGCAGGATCGAGGATCCGGGAGCGGACCTGGCCATCATGATCGCCCTGGCGTCATCGCTGCGTGAGCGCCCGGTTCCCCTGGACACGCTCGTGCTCGGCGAAGTGGGTCTGACCGGTGAGGTGCGGCAGGTGGCGGATCTCGAATCCCGGTTGCGGGAGGCGGCCCGTCACGGTTTCAAGCGGGCGGTGCTGGCCGGGTCGGCCCAGGGCCGCAAACCCGGCCGGAAACAGGGGCTGGCCCTGGAAACCGTGGCGAGCGTCGAAGAAGCGGTCGCCCTGGCCCTGCAGCCGGCCAGGAGCCGCGCCACCGGAGGAGATTGAGGTGGCCGAAGCGGACGGCAAACTCCACCTGATCCAGCTCGCCGGGGGCCAGGGCTCGCGGGCCCGCGGCACGTCCGGGGTGCCCAAGCAGTTCCGGCAGACCGCACGGGGCCTGCTGTTTGCGGTCAGCCTCCAGGAGTTCTTCAAACTGGAACCCGCCGGCCTGGTGGTCGTCGTGCCCGACGCATGGCGGGATGCGACCGCCGCCGTCCTGGACGCTCTGGGTATGGTCTACGCACTGGCGCCTCCCGGGGATTCCCGGACTGCTTCGACCTGGCAGGCCGTCCAGGCGCTGGCGGAACGCTTTGCTCCAGCCGCCGACGATCTGGTGGCCGTGCACGACGCGGCCCGACCCTTTGCCAGCGCCGATCTGCTCCAGCGTCTGTGCCGCGCCGCGCAGACCACCGGCGGTGCGATTCCGGGGGTCATGGTTCCGGACACCATCGTGGAAACCGGGGAACTGGGCACCCGCTATCTGGAACGGCCGGCATTGCGGGCCGTCCAGACACCCCAGGTCTTCCGCTGGGACATCTTCCACGCATCCCACCGGGCAGCGTCCCGTCAGGGGTTGGATTTCACCGATGACGGCGGTCTGCTGGCCAGCCAGGGGCATCACCCGGCCGTGGTTCCCGGTGAGCCGGGAAACTGGAAGGTGACCACGGCTGACGACTGGCGCCAGGCGGAAATCATCTTATCTGAACCACTTATCTGATCGAGGCGTTGATCTGGCGTCCGGAGCGGCCTCCGGGCAGCGACGCGGCGGTGGTGAATCCGCAGCTACACAGGAGCGGCTCTTGCGGGTTCGCGGCCGCCTTGCGTATACTCTAGTTAAATACTCCTGTTTGATTCGCGGGCCGGTAGGTAGCGCCCGCGGCGTCCGCATCCAGAGGATTGGCGCCCATGAGGTCTGTTGCCCGTGTCCAAGTTCGCCAACGCAATCGCCGTTCTGAGCTGAATCTCGGTCTGGTGCTGGGTGTGTTGGCGATCGTCTTTCTGCTGGGCGCCGTCGAGGCCCGGTCCCAGAACACGTTTCCCCGCCTGGGCCTGAGCGCCTCGCCGGACGTCTACATCGATACCATCGAGGTGGCCGTCGGCGAAGAGTTCACGCTCTACGCCTGCGTCTTCGGCTACGAACCGGGCCAGGCTCTCGCGCAGCCCGTGTCGCGCCTGTCCTGGGTCATCCATCAGGTCTGCTGCGGTGCGCAGGTCGACATCATCGACGTCCAGTACAATCCCGAATTCACCCACGAAGGGCACCCGATCCTCGGGGTCTACAGTACCGTGCCGGCGTGCTACGACCAGCCGGCCATCAACCTGGCCACCCTGACCTGTGTCCTGGCCCAGCCGATCCCCGCCGGCGTCCTGTGGGCCGCCGGGCCCTATGACGCCTCGTCGGATTGCGACGGCGGCAACGCGCTGTTCATGGGCATGCCGGTGTCCATTCTCCCCGATGAGATCACGACACCCACCGAAGAAACCGCCTGGGGAACCCTCAAGGCACTCTACCGCTGAAAGACGATCTACCTTGAATTCACGAAAAGCGACCCCACTGATCCTGATCCTCGTGACCGTCGCCATCGCTGGTGTCGCCTGGCTGGTCGCGGCCCCGAAAAATGGCGAAGATCCTGCAGCGGCGGCGATCCCCGCGACGGCCATGCCCATGAAGGCGGTGCCTCTGGCGGAATTCGTGGCGCCCGCGGATTCCCTGCCTCGGCTGCGGTTTTTTGACGGTGACCAGGTGTCCCTCAACGACCGCTGCCCGGTGCGCAAGGTCCGGCTCAACCCGAAAATGGCTCCGGCCTACGTGAACAGCCGGCCGGTGGGCTTCTGCTGACGCCCTTGCGCGAAGGTCTTCGTGCAAGACCCCGAAATCTGGCTGAATGAACTGGGTGTGACCGTGGCCTGCCCGGTCCGGACCGACCGCGATGCCGTCCTCGCTGCCGACCACCGCATTTTCGTCAACTGGGAGACCTACTACGTTTCGTCCGCCGAGGCCTTGGCGGACTTCCTGGAATCTCCCCACGAGTTCACCGGCAAACTGACCGATCCGGTGACGCGCATGCGGTTCGAGCCCGGCAGTCGCTCACCACGGCAGGACCATGCCGGCCGCATCTTCTATTTCGGTTCGCGGGAATCCGCAGCCACATTCGCAGCACGGCCGGATTCATTCGCCACACCGGTGATCACCATGCGCGGCAACTGATTCGGCAATTTGAGACTCTCGGTCGCGGCCGTTTTCGTGTATCTTGGGATTGGTTCATGTCCTTCACCGGAAGGAGGCCGACATGGATATCCGCCAGCCAGCCCTGAGCGCCCTCTTGCCCCGACTGCGCCTTTTTCCCTTCATCCTGATGCTGGTCCTGACCGCCGCACGGCCGGCCGCCGGCGGAGAGCTGCACCTGCTGACCTATTCCGGTCCCATCACGCCGGTCGCCGCCGAATTCCTGGTCGAGAGTATCGCCGAGGCCACCGAGGCCGGGGCCGTGGCGCTGGTCATCCAGCTGGATACGCCGGGCGGGCTGGACACGTCCATGCGGGACATCGTCAAGGCCCAGCTTGCGGCCGCGATCCCGGTGATCGTCTTCGTCGCGCCCGAGGGCAGCCGGGCCGCCAGCGCGGGGGCCTTCATCACCCTGGCGGCGCATGTAGCGGCGATGGCCCCGGGCACGAACATCGGGTCGGCCAGCCCGGTCCAGATGGGCGGGGCCGGCATGGACAGCACCATGGCCCACAAGGTGACCAACGACGCGGCGGCCTACATCGCCTCCATCGCCGCGGACAAGGGCCGCAACCCGGTCGTCGCCCGGTCATTTGTCGAAGAGGCCCTGAACCTGACCGCCGCCGAAGCCCTGGCGCAGAACGTGATTGAATTCGTTGCCCTCGACCTTGCCGCCCTGGCCGACAGTCTCGACGGCCGCGAGGTGACCGTACAGGGACAGAAGCAGTTGCTGTCCACCGCCGGCGCGGTGATCGTCGAGTACGAGCTCAGCGCGCGCCAGAAACTGCTGAAGCGTCTGGCCGATCCGAACCTGGCCTACATTCTCATGCTGCTGGGGATCTACGGGCTCTTCTTCGAGCTGAGCAATCCCGGCGCCCTGGTACCGGGCATTCTGGGGGCCATCTGCCTGCTGCTCGCCCTGTTCGCCTTCCAAACGCTCCCGGTCGATTACACGGGGGTGGGCCTGATTTTCGTCGGCATCGTCATGCTCATCCTGGAGGTGAAAGTGCCCAGCTTCGGGGCGCTGAGCATCGGCGGGGTCACCGCCCTGGTGCTCGGCTCGCTGATGCTGTTCGATTCCACCGAGGCGTGGGCCCGTGTGAGCCTCAGGGTCCTGGTGCCCTCGGTGGTCGTCTTCGCCGGCTTCTTCATCCTGTGCATCTGGCTGGTCGCGCGCGGCCAGAAACGGCCCGTGACCACGGGTCTGGGCGCCCTCGTGGGCGAGACCGGCCGCGTGGTCGAAGCCGATCGCCGGGCCCGCGGGCAAGGGCAAGGTCGTCGTCCACGGGGAGATCTGGGATGCGTGCTGTGACCAGGCCGTGGCCGCCGATGCGCCCGTCAGCGTACTCGAAGTCCGTGGCCGCGTGGTCCGCGTCCGACCGATCGTCGAAACCGACTAACCAAAGGAGTCAGCCATGCCGTTCCTCTTTCCGGGCACTTTCCTCCTCCTGATCCTGTTCGTGCTGGCCAATTCCCTGCGCGTGCTCAGGGAATACGAACGGGCGGTCGTTTTCCGGCTCGGCCGCTACGTCGGCACCCGCGGTCCGGGGCTCATCATCCTGATTCCCTTCATCGAACGCATGGTCAAGATCAGCCTGCGCACGATCGCCATGGACGTACCGCCCCAGGACGTGATCACGCGGGACAACGTTTCGGTGCAGGTCAACGCCGTCCTCTACTTCCGGGTCGTGGAGCCCGAGCGGGCGGTCATCGACGTGGAGAATTTCCTGTTCGCAACCAGCCAGATGGCCCAGACCACCCTGCGCAGCGTGGTGGGGCAGGCCGAACTGGACGAACTGCTGTCCAAGCGGGACAAGCTCAACACCCAGGTCCAGTCGATCCTGGACGAAGCGACCGATCCGTGGGGCATCAAGGTCATGACCGTGGAGATGAAGGACGTGGATCTGCCCATGGAAATGAAGCGGGCGATGGCCAAACAGGCCGAGGCCGAGCGGGAGCGACGCGCCAAGGTGATCCACGCCGACGGGGAATTCCAGGCCAGCGAGCGGCTGAGCGACGCGGCGGCCATCATCGAGAAGCACCCGACGGCGCTTCAGTTACGCTACCTGCAGGCTCTCTCGGAAATTGCCGCCGAGAACAACAGCACCACGATCTTCCCGGTGCCGGTGGATCTGTTCACGCCGTTCCTGAAGAAAATGGGAGGGGATGCCGGGTAGCCGCCGGGCCTAGCGGTACAGGGCCTTGACGCCGCCCCAGGAGCTGGTCTCGACCGGCCTGGCTTCGATTTCCGCGATGCCCTGGGCAATGACCTCGCGCATGGCCTGGTCGTCGTAGGCGCCGCGCCAGCGGATCACGCCGTCACCATCGATCACGAAGAAGTAGTCGTAGCTGGTATTGTAATCCACCAGGATGCCGTTGAGGCCGCCGAACATGAGGATGGGGTAGCTGATGCCCGCATTGGTCTCGAAGATGCGGACCTGGTTCTCCCCGCCGTCCCACACGTCGATGGCGAAAGCCTGGAAATATTCTGCGGAATAGCTGCCGTTCATGGCCTCCGTACCGGGGCCCAGTGCGATGCACTGTGCTCAGCCGTAGCCCATGATGTTGAGCAAAACCACCTTGTCCCGGTAGTCGCTGAGGGTGTAGCTGCCGCCGCCAAAGGCGGTAAGCGTGAAGTCGGCCGCCTGGGTGCCGACATCCCCGGCCCCGGCCATTGCCGCTGGCGCGCCCAGAAGCACGGCCAGCGTTCCGGCGACCCACAGTTTGGTGGTGATCCGCTTCATCATCCAACAATTCCTCAATTCACAGAGCGAGAGCATAAATACAGGAGCGATACGATCTGGTATCAATGTCGGCAGAGGATGGCCCGGCCGCAAGAGCGCGTCGCCATTATCCGCGGTATGTGCTTCTACTGATCCAGGTCCGCCAGCAGCTTGCCCGTCTGCGGATCCCGGTAGACCTTGACCTGGCGGTAGAGCTTCAGGCCGTGGCGTCCGCCGCGAATATCGGCCAGGAGGGTGTCCAGGCAGGCGCCCAGGTCCGCACTCTGCTCGGTCAGGGTGTCCAGCCGCGGCTGCATGGCGGCAGCTTCGGCGCTCCCGGGCTCCAGCTCGGTCATGGCTTCCCGGACGTGGTAGACCTTCAGCGCCAGGACCGTAAGCCGGTCGATGATGCTGCCGGGCGACTCGCTGTGCAGGGGGGCGTCCGGACGCAGGGCGCCGAGCTCGTTCAGTCCGGTGAAAACCAGGTCGTCCAGCTTGTCGACCGTCTGCACCCGGCGCCGGTTCGATGCGTCGATCGAGCGCTTGACCGAGGCCAGGATCCGGTCGTCAGCCGCATGGTCCCGGCTGCGGTCCTCCTCGTGCCACTGGAAAGTGTTGATCAACTGCAGGGTTTCCACCGTCATGGCCCAGCCTTCGGGGTGGCGGCACGGCAGCGTGGCCACGGCCGCCGCCCAATCGCCGATCCGGTCTTCGTGTTCGTGCCAGCGGCCGATCACTTCGCCCAGAATGGCGTCGACGGCGGCGAATGACGGGGGAACAAAGGGGTGGGACATTTTGGACATGGCGGCAGATTCTCCCCGGAAACGGATGAAGTTGGAAGCTCAGGGTAAGTTCCCCGCGTCCGGAGGGCAAGCTCCGGCTTGGCGGGACCGCCTGATCGGGTTATGATCCGGGTTCGCGGCCGCCCGCTTTCCGGGCGGGCCGATTCCCGGATGAGGTGTCAGGTTGATTCAGGACCATTCCCAGGGCGCGGTCAGGTTGTTGCAGATACACCTGGGCGGCGACCGCAACTTCTGCTACCTGCTGGGCGACCGGGACACCGGTTGCGGCGCGGCCGTCGACCCGGGCTTCGAACCGGACCGCCTGGCGGAGATCGCCACGGCCGAGGATCTGACCATCGAGCGTATCCTGATCACCCACGGGCACGGGGACCACGTCGGCGGCGCGACCCGGCTGCGGGAGTTGACCGGCGCGGTGATCCTGGCCGGAGCCGCCGACGGTGTGGTGGGAGCGCGGCCGGTCACCGACGGAATGGTGATTCCGCTGGGCGGTCTCGCGGTCGAGGTCATCGCCACGCCCGGCCATTCCCCCGGCCACTGCTGCTACCTCTTCGCCGGGCACCTGGTCACCGGCGACATCCTGTTCTGCGGCAAGGTCGGCGGCACCGGGTCCTATTTTCCGGGCTCTTCGGCCCGCGAGGAATACGACTCCCTGCGCCGACTCATGCAGCTGCCGCCTGAAACCACCGTGTTTCCCGGCCACGACTACTACGGCGGCGAAGGGGAGATGACCCACTCCACCATCGGCTTCGAAAAGGAACACAACCCGTTCCTGACCGTCCCGGATTTCGAGGCGTTCTGCCATCTCAAGGAAAACTGGGCCGCATACAAGAAAGAGCACGGCATCACGTGAGTTCTCCCGCTCCCAGGATCGCAAGCCGTGGCTGGAACGACATCGTCCTGGTGTTTCTGCTGATCCTGGGGGCCGCTATCGTCCTGTTGCTGCAGGGTGCGACCGGGCGGATTCCAGGAGCGGTCGCCGAAGCGGTGGTGGGCTTGCTGGCCATCGCGGCCTGGGCGTTCGCCATCCACTTCATCCTGCTCGATACGTGGGGACGCTGGTTCTGGTTGGCCCTGCTGGTGCTGGCGGCCGTGCTCGGCGCGACCCTGGGCAACAGCGTGGCTCTCGGCGTGGGGGTGCCGCTGTCGACGCTCGTCCTGATGTGCCGGCGTTACCGCACCTGGCGCCACATCTCGGCGCGGCGCCGGGCTGTGGGCTTCGGGTTGGGTATCGCCGCCATCGCCCTGCTCTTTTTCCTTCTGCCCCGGTTCTGGGGACTCACCGACGGCGAGGGGCCTACCGGCCGGTTGCACGGGCTGGGCACCTGGTCCCTCGTGAGCCTGGCGATGTTCTGGTTCTTCTCCCTGTTCCAGCTGGCCATCAGGATGCGTCTGCATTTCCTGCGCCTGCGCCCCAAGCTGGCCGTCAGCGCATTCCTGATCGGGATCATTCCGCTGGTGCTGATGATCGTCCTGGGGCTGGCCATCCTCTACACCGGACTGGGCGGCGCCCGCGCCGCCCGCACCAAGGGCACGCTCGAAAGCTGGCGGGCGATGACCGCCGCCGGCGCCGACCTGAGCGGCGCCCTGTTCGACACGACATTTTCCTGGCCGGGGGCCGGGTCCGCGGCCGCCGGCGGCACGGTGATTCCCGCGCCGGACTGGACCCCCCGGCTGGCCGAACTGCTGCGTGGCGCCCTGGCGGACGAGACCAGACTGCATCGTGAGCAGGCCGATTCGGTGGCCGCCGCCTGGTCCGATACGACCGATTGGTTCCTGGCCGGCCAGCGCCTGTGGCTGATGCGCTGGCGCGACCTGGACTCCGACGCGCCCCGCATGCAGGCCTGGCAACTGGGGCAGCGGCCCCTGCGGGAGCTGTCGGGGCTGCTCAAGGTGGGGCTGGACATCATGGCGTCCGGTACGCAACACAGCGACGGGGAACTGGTCTTGAGCACGCCCACCGCCGCGGATCTCGCCTCGTTCCCGGGCCTGGAAGTCAGCTACCGGGACGTCAGCGGCGAAAAGGGCTACTGGGACGATTTTTCCTTCTTCGGCACCACCCTGGTCGACGTCGTGCGGATGAAGGACGAGAGCCTCGATACGAAATCGCTGATTTTCAACCTGCGGGTCGGCTGGGCCGATCTGAAGACCGAATTCGTGGAAGGGGACTCCAACCTGAACATCCTGGTCGTTGTCGTCCTGGGCCTGCTGGTGTTCACTTTCCTGGTCCTGGAAGTCTTCGCCCTGTTCTTCGGAATCAGGATCTCCGAAGGCATCGTTTCGGCGGTGCACGTGATGCACCGCGGTACCCGCCGGGTCGCGGCCGGTGACCTGGATACGGTCATCGACATCCCCAACGAGGACGAGTTCGGCGACCTGGCCGCCAGTTTCAACGACATGACCGCGGCGGTGAAACAGGGGCGCGCAATCGCGCTGGCGAACGACCGTCTCACGCAGGAACTCGCGACGGCGCGGGCGATCCAGATCCGGCTCCTGCCCAGCACCGAACCGGTCCTCAGCGGTTTCGAGGTGACCGGCGCCAGCATTCCCAGCCGGGAGATCGGCGGCGACTACTTCGATTTCCTGGCGCGGGGAGACGACAAGATCGGCATCGCCATCGGTGACGTGTCCGGCAAGGGCATGCCCGCGGCCCTGCTGATGAGCAACCTGCAGGCCAGCCTGCACGGACAGGTCCTGCACCCGGGCGACGTGTCGGCGGTGGTGCAACGGGTGAACGACCTGCTGGTTGCCTCGACGGACCCCCACATGTTCGCGACCTTCTTCTACGGCCTGCTCGATGTGCCGCGGGCGCGGTTTACCTGCACCAACGCCGGTCACAACCCGCCTCTGCTGCTGAAGCAGGACGGCCGGATCGTGGAGCTGACCACCGGCGGGCTGCTGCTGGGCATGCTGGGGCAGCAGGTCTACCAGCAGGACACCGTGCAGCTCGAACCGGGGGAAGTGATCGTTCTATACACCGACGGCATCACCGAGGCCGTCGGGCCGGGCGCCGACGAGGAAGACCACGAGGCCATGTTCGGGGAAGAAGCCCTCATGGCGGTCCTGCGGGCGAGCCGGAACCTGCCCGCTGCCGGCATCAAGGAGGCGATTTTCGATGCGGTGAAGAACCATACCGCCGGCGAGGCGCAATCGGACGATATCACCCTGGTGGTGATCAGACGACAGGGCTGAGCGGTGGCCTGCACCTTTCCGCCCGACCGGAACCGGAAACATTCGTGAAACCCAACCCCACGCAAGGGAGACGACAACATGCTCGGATGGTTTGCTGACAACTGGGAAATTCTGATCCTGCTGGCCATCGTCGGGGTGGTGTTCAGGATCCTGCCGACGGTGGATGTGGGCCATGACAAAGCCTATCTGCGGCGGCGGCTCATGAACTGGCTGCCGCTGGGTCTGACGTACGCCTTCCTGTACATGGGGCGGTACAACCTGAAGGTCAGCCAGTACGCCTTCGAGGAAATCGCGGGACCGGGCGGGGAGCCCCTGATGGGCAACACCGGCTTCGGCATCGTCTTCATGGTCGGGACGATCGTGTACGGCGTCTCGTTCCTGATCAACGGTCCCTTGACCGACCGCCTCGGTGGTCGGTTCTCCATTCTCATGGGGGCCGGGGGGTCCATGGTCATGAACTTTCTCATGGGGCTGGGGTCGCTCAGCCTGCTGAAGAGCGGACCGGCCCACCAGTTCCTGGCCGAACACTTCATCGTCATCTTCTCGGTGCTCTACGCGATGAACATGTATTTCCAGAGTTTCGGGGCCGTGGCCATCGTCAAGGTCAATGCCCCCTGGTTCCACGTCCGTGAGCGGGGCGTTTTCGGCGCCATCTTCGGGATCCTCATCTCGCTGGGGATATACCTGGCCTTCGATGTCGGGTACCGCATCCTGTCGAGCCTCGGCTTGGCGTGGGTCTTCTTCATGCCGGCCCTGCTGCTGGCCATCTTCTGGGTCCTGGACTTCCTGATCGTCCGCAACAGCCCGGCCGAAGCCGGGCAGGGTGAATTCAACACCGGTGACGCCACCAGCGGCGACGATGGGCCGCGGCTGGGCGCGGTGGTGGTCTTCAAGAAGATGCTCACCAACCCCATCATCCTGACCATCGCGGGGGTGGAATTCTGTTCCGGATTCCTGCGCCAGGCCATCATGCAGTGGTACGGCAGCTTCGCCAAACAGACCGATGTCGTGCTGGGCCTCAAGAGCAGCTTCGTCAACGAGAACTGGGGCCTGATGCTGTTCGCCGCGGGCATTTTCGGCGGCATGTTCGCCGGAACGATCAGCGACCACGTCTTCCAGTCGCGGCGTGGCCCGGTGGCGGGCGTGCTCTACGGGGTCATGCTGGTGGGATCGATCGTCCTGACCTTCACCTACACGACCCCCATCGTCGGCTGGCTGGTGGTCTTCATGTCGATGGCCGTCATCGGGGTGCACGGCATGCTGTCGGGGACGGCCAGCATGGACTTCGGCGGGGCCAAGAATGCGGGTATCGCCGTTGGCATCATCGATGGTTTCGTCTATCTCGGCACCGGTGTGATGTCGCTGACCTATGCGATCATCCTGCCCAAGGTGGAACTGGATGAGGCCGGGCACATCATCGGTGCGGCCACCGACCCGGCCAACTGGAAGGCCTGGCCGATCGCCATGATTCCCTTGGCCCTGATCGGTTTCCTGCTCGCGCTGCGGCTGTGGAACGCCAAACCGAAACCCAAGACCAAGACAGCTTGAGAATGGATCCATGGAATTGACTAAATCCTTCCCCGCGGGGGCGGCGGTTCTCGCCGCCCTCGCGTTGGCGACCGCCGGGACGGCTTCGGCCCAGGTTCCCGCCGGTACCGATACGACGCGGCTTGCGGCCGCCGATACGATGCGCGCGCCGGAGGCGGACCTGGCGCGGTTCGCGGTCATCGACGGTGACACGGTCTGGATCGCCGACCCGTTCGACGTGGTGGGCATGAGAGTACCGGCCGCGCTGCCGGGCATGGTCAGGACCGTCGGCGTGCTGAGCGCCGTCGACATCGCCGCGCTGCCCGTGCGGTCACCCGCCGAGGCGCTGCAGACGGTACCGGGCGTGGTGGTCAGCCAGCGCCAGCAGTACGGGGTCCAGTCGGACCTGACGATCCGCGGTTCGACCTTCGACCAGGTCCAGATGCTCCTCGATGGTTTCGATGTGGGTGACCCGCAGACCGGACACCATGTGATGAACCTGCCGGTGGGTACGCACGATCTGGCCCGGCTGGAGGTCCTGCCCGGGCAGGGCTCGGTGCTCTACGGCGCCGGCGCCGTCGGCGGCACGGTCAACGCGGTCACCAAACGGCCCGCCGAGTACGGTGGTGCCGGCGAGCTGGCCCTCGGCGCCGGGGGCAACGGCATCCAGGCCGACCGCGGCAGCGTGAACCTGGTCGCGCCCGGCGGGGCCACCGGCGCCCGCTTCTCGGCCGAACGGTTCAGGACCGACGGTTACGACGTGCTCCAGGACGACGGGACGATGGCCTGGGGCGGCAACGACGCCGAGATGTGGTCCGGAACCGGGCGCGTCGTTCATACCGGCGCCAGGAGTGAACTGGACCTGTTCGGCGGCTACGCCGACCGGGAGTTCGGCGCCCTGGACTACTATGCGCCGACGCCCTCCCGGGAACGCACCCGGACCCTGTTCGTGTCGGCCGCCTACCGCCGGACGGTGTCGGACCGGGTCACGCTGGAACCGCGGGTCTTCGGCCGCCGGAACCGGGATCATTTCGTGCTCTTCCGGGACGACCCGGAGCGCTACACCAACGACCACGTCAGCCGCAAGGCCGGGGCCGAGTTGCGGGGCCTCGTCGACCTGGGCGGCCCGCATGCGGCGGCTTTCAGCGTGGCCGCCGGCTACGAGGACATCGACAGCGAAGGCGTCCGGCAGGGAGTCAAGGGTGACGCCCTGGGCCAGCATGTCCGGCGCCGGGGATCCGCCGCCGTGGAGATCGACCGCCACGGGGAGCGGCTCCGGTGGCAGGTCGGCGGGCGGCTGGACACCTGGAACGAATTCACGCCGCGGTTTGCCGGCACCGGCGCGGTGTCCTGGCAGCTGACCGAGCCGGTGGCCGTCCGCGCCAGCGGGGGCAACGTCTATCGCATGCCCACGTTCACCGATCTCTACTACGTGGATCCGTTCAACGTGGGCAACCCCGACCTGAAGCCGGAAACGGGTTGGACCTGGGATCTGGGTCTCGAAGTCAACGACGGGCCCTGGAACGCGCGGGCCGGCTACTTTGAGCGTTATGAGCAGGACCGCATCGAATGGGCCCGGCCGGTGGGCGACACCATCTGGCGGGTGCTGAACATCGCCGAGGGCACCGTCCGCGGCGTGGAGACCGGCGCGGGCTGGAGCCATCCCCGGGGTCACGCCCTGGGCCTGGGCTACACCTGGCTCGAGAACGACAACCAGCTGGCCGCCGCTTTCGAGGGGAAATATACGCTGCTGGTGCCCCGCCACGTGCTGACGGGCCGGGCGACGGCCGTGCTGCCCTGGTATCTTTCCGGGACGGTCACCGGCAGGTTCATCCAGCACAACGAGGGTCCCGACGACTTCCGTGAGTTCTTCGTGCTGGACACCCGTCTGGATTGCGACCATCCAACGGGGTGGTTCGCGCTGGGTGCGGGACCAACCTGCTGGATCGGCGCTACGAGGAGGTGCCCGGGGTGCAGATGCCGGGTATCCTGTTCACCGGGACGGTCGGCCGGCGTTTTTGATCAGGGGCGCTGGAGGAAGACGTGAAAAACACGCTCACAATCGACATCGCGGTGCCGCGCGCCCGCTCCCGGCTGCGTTACCTCTCCGGCAAACGCGAGGTGGAGCTGATCGGGACCATCACCAGGCGCAATCTGACCGGATCAGCGGAAGATCTCGATCCGCTTCCACTTGCCTGACTGGAAACGCCGCCACATCAGGAATCCCTGCGCGAGATAGCAGGCCGAGGCGCCGTACCAGGCGGCGACCACGTCACCGCCGCGGGCCACGATCAGGTACCAGGACAGCGGAATGAAACCGCCCCACATCAGCACCAGGGTCACCAGCATGGTGTAGCGGGTGTCGCCCGGCGCCCTGCAGGATGCCGCTGCTGAGCATGCGGATGCCGTCGAAGTACTGGAAGATGGCCGCGGCGATCGCGAGACTCGCGCCGAGCGCCAGGACCGCCGGATCGTTGGTGAAGATCCGGAAGATGTGATCACGCAGCAGGATAATCACGCCCGCCAGCACCAGCGAATAGTAGGTTCCCAGCTTGAAGGACTGGCGGGCGTAATGTTCGGCGGTGTCGGGTTTGCCGGCTCCGATCCAGTTGCCCGTCAGCACGCCCGCCGCCGTCGTCAGGCCCCACAGCGGCATGAAACTGAACGACAGCAGCTGGATCGTGATCTGGCTGGCGGCCAGCTGGACGGCGCCGGCGGTGCCCACGAAGATCGTGAACATCAGGAAACCACCCATGTCGATGAAGCCTTCCCAGGCCGAAGGCAGGCCGATGCGGATCATGTTGCCGATCGCCCTGAAGTCGGGCCGGCGGGCCTTGTGGATGCCGTACTTCTCCCGCAGGCGGGGGGCCAGGGCCCACATCACCAGGGCGGCCGCATTGACGAACGTGCCGACACTGGTGCCGATCGCCGCACCCTTGACGCCCATGGCCGGCACCGCCAGCCAGGTCTTCCCGAACAGTTCGAAACCGCCCCAGCCGAAAATCAACCACACGTCCAGCACCATGTTCAGGCCGTTGCCGATGATACCGGCGTACATCGGCACCTTGACGTCGCGCCGGCCCTGGAAGAAGCCCATCAGGGCAAAGATGATCTGGGTGAAGACCGCGCTCAGGCTGCGCCACTTGATGTAGACGTAGGTCAGGTCCAGCACATCGGCCGGATTGCGGGTCCAGGGCAGGACGACATAACTGAACCAGCCCATGGCCTGCAGGACGAGTCCGGTGGCGACGGCGATATAGATACCCTGCCATGCGTAGTGGGCGACGGCGGTGTGGTCGTCCTTGCCGTGGGACTGGGAGACGAAGGTGCCGGTGATCCGGCTGAGATTGTTGAACAGCGAGTAGGTGGCCCAGGTCAGCATGCCGCCCAGGCCGGCGGCGGCCAGGGAGACGCTGTTGACCCGGCCGAGCATGGCCGTGTCCACGGTCCACATCAGTGTCTGGGACAGCATGGTCAGGATGGTGGGCGTGGCCAGAGCGAGGATCTCGCGTCCGTGGTGGACCGTGAAGTACTGCAACGGCCCACGCCCGGAGGGCGCAGGGACTACGGGGGGCGCAGGTCGGATGGGTGCGTCATGGCCAACTTCAAGTCGGGGTTTCCGGAACGGCACAGCGTAGGTTACCTTTAGTGGCGACCGTAGCAAAGGACTGCTTACCCTGAGGAAGATATATTCCGGAAAGCACAGGTCAATACGTCATGGCGGACACCCCGGTGGAATTCAACGGAGATCCCGATACCCTCGGTCAGAGCTCGCTCCCGGAGGCACGATTCTGAGCAGACTCCTTCGCCACGCCTCCAGCGCACTGCAGGGCCGTGTGGCCGTGCCGGGGGACAAGTCCATTTCCCACCGCGTCGCTCTCTTCGGACTCATCGCCGACGGACCATGCCGGTCGACGGGATGGCTGGACAGCGAGGACACCCGTTCCTCGCTGGAAGCCGTGCGCCGGCTGGGGGCGTCGGTAACCCTGGATGGAGATGCCCTGACGGTGGCGCCGCCGGCATCGCCGCCGCGCGCCGCGGTGACGATCGATTGCGGCAACAGCGGCACGACCGCCCGCCTGCTCATGGGGATCCTGGCGGGGTGGCTGCCCGCGGGCGCCGCGGGCGTCACGCTGACCGGGGACGCTTCCCTGTCGGGCCGTCCCATGAACCGCGTGGTTGATCCCCTGCGCCGCATGGGCGCGGACATCACCTGGCTCGGCGAGCCCGGACGACTGCCCTTGCTGGTGCGCGGTGCATCGCTGCGGGGGACAGACCACGTCCTGCCGGTGCCCTCCGCGCAGGTGAAATCGGCCCTGCTGTTGGCGGGACTTTTTGCCACCGGCAGGACGGCGATCACCGGCGCCGGCGGCAGCCGCGATCATACCGAACTTCTGCTGCAAGGCATGGGTGTCGACTGCGATGCGGCCGGCGGCACCGGTGAGCTGGCGGTCACCGGTCCGGTCCGACCGGGGCCGCTGGATATCCGCGTACCTGGGGATCCTTCCGCGGCGGCCTTCTTCCAGGTGGCCGCGGCGATCGTGCCGGGGTCCACGGTGACCTCGCTGGGGCAATCCCTCAACTACACCCGGACCGGCGCCTTGCGGGTTCTGAAGTCCGCCGGAGTCAAGGTTGCCGTCACCCGTCCGTTCGGAGCGCCGGGAGGGGAACCGGCTGGCGATGTGGAAGTTACGGCTGCCGAGATAGTCCCCTTCAAGATCACGGCACCCGATGTGCCGGCTCTCGTGGACGAGATCCCCGTCCTGGCGGTGCTGGCCACCCAGGCCCGGGGCGTCACGGTCATCTCGGGAGCGGAGGACCTGCGGGTCAAGGAGTCCGACCGTCTGGCGATGATGGCGTCCAACCTCAAGCGGCTCGGCGCCCACGTGACCGAACTGCCCGACGGGCTGCGCATCGAAGGACCGACCGCCCTGCGCGGCGGACCCGTCGACCGGCCGGTGGTTTTCGAAACGGCGGGCGACCATCGCATCGCCATGGCGATGGCCGTGGCCGCTCTGGTAGCCCGGGGCGATTCGGTACTGGACGATGAGGCGTGTGTGGCCGTATCATTTCCTCAATTCTTCATGACACTCGAGAAGCTTCTGCCGCCAGGGTAGATGACAAGGGTGGGGCGGCCGGAAGCGGTCGCCGTGCGGCGTCCCGGCGCCGTCCTGGAGACCGTCCGTTCACTGGTGGAAGATCGGCCTTCGGGTTCGGTCTTGTCAGGACCACCGACCGGGCGGGCGGCCTTCAGGGCGGACGACCGTCGACAGCGACCATACGTTGATTTCCACACATTATTCCCCTGGATGGACCGCGTCATGACCCACGCAGACGACACCCCGACCCAGTTCGACGACTTCATCGCGGAGATGAAGTGGCGGGGATTCTTCGAGCAGTGCACCGACGAAGCGGCGCTCACCGAGCTGATGGCCAACGATACGGTGAACGCCTACATCGGTTTCGACCCGACGGCCGACAGCCTGCACATCGGCAGCCTGCTGCCGATCATGGGCCTGATGCACCTGCAGCGTCACGGCCACCGGCCCATCGCCATCGTCGGCGGGGCGACCGCCATGGTCGGCGATCCCAGCGGCAAGACCGAATTGCGGAAGATGCTGACCCTGGCGGACATCGACCGCAACCTCGAGGGCATCAAGGCCCAGCTGTCCCGCTTTCTCCGTTTCGGGACGGGCCCCGGCGACGGCATCATGCTCAACAACGCCGACTGGATGAAGGATTACGGCTACATCGAGTTCCTGCGTGACGTCGGCAGGTATTTCAGCGTCAACCAGATGCTGACCCGCGACTCGGTCAAGTCGCGGATGGAATCCGGTCTGTCGTTCATCGAGTTCAACTACATGATCCTGCAGGCCTACGACTTCATGGTCCTGAACCGGGACCACGGCTGCCGGCTGCAGATGGGCGGCAACGACCAGTGGGGCAACATCTGTTCGGGGATCGATCTCTGCCGCCGGGTCAACCAGACCGAGGTCTACGGCCTGACGTTCCCCCTGCTGATGACCGCCAGCGGCGCCAAGATGGGCAAGACCGCCGACGGCGCCGTCTGGTTGGACGCTGCGCGCACCTCGCCGTACGATTTCTTCCAGTACTGGATCAATGTGGACGACCGGGATGTCTCGCGCTTCCTGCGGCTGTACACCCTGCTCGAGCCGACGCGTATCGAGGCTCTGGAAAAGCTCCGGGGCGCGGACATCCGCGAGGCGAAGAAGGAGCTGGCGCGCGCGGTGACCGCCCTGGTGCACGGAACCGAGGCGGCTGGCGCCGCCGAAGCAGCTGCCGCCAACCTGTTCGCCCAGGGCACCGATGCCAGCACGGTACCGTCCAGTGAACGGCCTGCTTCGGCCTTCGGCGGCGAGGGCCTGAGCCTGCTCGACGCCCTGGTGGAGACCGGTCTGCTGAAAAGCAAGGGCGAAGCCCGGCGCATGGTCCGGCAGCAGGCGGTGAGGGTCGGGGGAGAAATCGTTGCCGACGAAACGCTGCACCTGACCGCCGCCCACGTGATTGACGGCGTCGTGGCCCTCCAGGTCGGCAAGAAACGGCACCACCACATCCTGGTCGCCGATTGATGCCGGCGCGCGACTGATGGCGCTTGCCTACTGCCGGTCCTGCCTGCATAATCCGGTTGGAGCAACTGTCCCGATGAACGGATTCCTCGCCGGAAAGTGATCCGAGTTCCGTGGGTGAACGAAAGATCCTGCTCGACGCCTTCAAGGATGAAGACCTGCGCCTGCGCCGGCTGGTGGATGACTGTCCCTGCGGCCTGGACGATCGCAGGACGGACGAGGAATGCCTGAGTCTCAAGGCGACCCTGGGTCACATCGCCTATTGGGACGACTTCACCGTCGAGTTCTTTGCCTGCAAACTCGACCCTGCGTCCAACCCGCCGCCGCCGCCCCTGGACTTCGAGACCGTCAGCGCGAATGCTATCGCCGCCATCGAAACCCTCACCTTCAACGAGGTCCGCGACCTTTATACGGCCGCCAACGAGGCCATCCTCGGGTTCCTTCACGATCGCTGGAACGAACTGTCGGTGTATGATCGACACCAGTTCTGGGTTCCCCTGCAGCACCGGCGGCAGCACCGCCTGATGCTGGAAAAGACACTGGTGGCTCTGAAGGCGGTGCTCCAGCAGGGCGAGGGGGAGGCCTGATTCAGACGCTGGGACGGGCAAAAAAGCGGGCCGAAACCTTTCGGTTCCGGCCCCACGCTCCAAGCTTCGAGCAGGACGCTACTTGAGCAGGACACCCTTGGTCAGGGCAGGCTCCATCCCCGGCGCGACGAGTCTGAAGAGGTAGACGCCGCCCGGCTGGATGCCACCGCGGCTGTCACGACCGTCCCAGGCGACGGACATGGGGCCCGCCGGCACCAGGCCCTGGAACAGATTGGTGACCAGACGGCCCCTGGCGTCGTAGACCGTAAGCTCGACCTGGCTTTCACGCGGCAGCTCGAAGGCCACCCGGGTGCGGGGATTGAACGGGTTGGGA
The DNA here is from genome assembly GCA_942492615.1 of Candidatus Krumholzibacteriia bacterium. GTDB lineage: Bacteria > Krumholzibacteriota > Krumholzibacteriia > LZORAL124-64-63 > LZORAL124-64-63 > CALOFL01. Next base: position 20,297 of record CALOFL010000010.1, on the reverse strand, counting down.
GACAGGGTCAGGGCGGTCTGGGGCCGGGGGATGTCCTCCACGGCATTGACGCCCAGGATGACCGTCAGCGAAGCGGCCGCCAGATTGACGTCGGCAATGAGGTTGGCGCGGGGATCGTAGAGCTTGGCTTCGATGGCCGTGATCGCGGTGGAACCCGCGTCGATGGCGTCCAGATTCCAGTGGAACAGTTCTCCCGGTCCGGAAAGACTGTCGGTCGCCCCCATGACGATGGCGAACCCGTGCCACTGACCGGGGGTGTCCTCCTCGAAGCCTTCCCAGATGAAGAAGCTGCTGTTGCTGAACAGGTCGCCCTGGCCGGCGGACACGGTGGACACCACGGTGGTGTCGTAGGTGACGGTCAGTTCGACGGTCCTGATCCAGACGGCGTCATCGAGGAACACCGAGACCCGCATGTCGTCGGTGTCGGTGGTGATCAGCGAATCCTGGGGCGAGAACCTCAGGTCGATCTGCGCAAAGGCCGAGCCCGTGCACAGGACGGTCAGCATCGCGACCACGAGGGCCCGTCGCAGCGGGAGGACGGCAATATTTTCAAACAGACGCATCATGTTGGTTCCTATTTCATCAGGGTCATTTTTAGCACCTGGCTGAAGGCGCCGGCCCTCAGTCTGGCGAAATAAACTCCGGAGGCCACTTGCCGACCGCCGTCGTCCCGGCCGAGCCAGGTGCGTTCGTGGCGACCGGCTTCGAACGTTTCATCGGCGAGTACGGCCACCCGGCGGCCGTCGAGGCCGAAGATCTCAAGCGAGACGTGCGCACCGACCGGCAGGCTGAACCCGATGGTCGTCGAAGGGTTGAAGGGATTGGGGAAGATGCCGTCGAGGGCGAAGGCCGCGGGAATCTGTTCCCCCGCTTTCTCCTGCAGCGAGAATGCGAGGTTCCGGTTGCTGCGATCACGCAGCTCGATCGTCACGCGGTCGCCCGCCAGAAGGTCGCTGTCGGCGCCGACGGGCAGGACCACCGTCAGCAGATCGCCGGTGGTGAAGCCGCTGGAGCTGCCGAGCGTCACCAGGCCGGCGTCCAGGCCGCGCCTGGCATCGTTCAGCAGGAGATGAGGATTGCCGCCGCCGGTGGCTCCGGCGCCGGCTGTCACGGTCGGAACCACGCCCAGGGGCAGGGCCGAGGCCAACCGTACGCCCTTGAGGCCGGGATGGGGGCTGACCAGAGCCAGTGTCCAGGTCGCCGGTCCGGACGGCCGCCAGGCCAAAGAGACGGGCTTGTCGCTGGTCACCGCGCCGCTCTTGGCGCCGGTCCCGAAATTGAGGGCGGCGATCATCTCGTCCTCGAAATTGATCGCTCCGTCGGGTTCGGGAATGCCCGTGCCGGTAGCGTCGTCCGTGGGACCGTAATCGACTTCGGCGTTGAAGCCGGGATCGGTGTCCACGAGGCCGAAGTTGGCGCCCAGCAGCGTGAGGTCGTGCACCGCCACCACGCCGTCGTAGGGCTGGATGACGTCAGCGAGAACGTAGTTCGTGGACCGCGGCAGATCGCCCGCCGGGCCACTGAAATTGTCGCCCTGATCGAAGGCGAACACCTCGTAGTAGTAGACACCCCGCGCGCTGATCGGATCGCTGAACACGGATTCCCCGAGTCCGGAGACCCCCGCGAGGATCCATTCGGTGCTGGCGACGGCCGCCGCGCGGTCGGTCGGCGGCGTGGGGATCGTCGCGCCGGCGTAGTTCGGGTAGGCCGAATTGTCGGCGCCGTCGTGCAGCACGCCGCGCCATACCTCGCCGTAGCCGTAGTCAGTATCCGCCGGCGGCGTCCAGCTCACCGTCACCGTTTCATGGCCCACCGCGGCGGTGACGGCGGTCGCCACGCCCGGAGCGGTGATGTCATAGATGATGTCGTCGGTCGTGGCCAGCAGGCCGCCGACTCCGTCGCGGAATTCACCGTATATCGTCTGCGTGGTCTCGACCGCCGGAATCGTCCAGGGGTGGCTGGCCGCCAGGGGCACCCAGCCCTCGGGCCAGGTGGCGTTGTCGTTGCTGAACCGCATCTCGGTGGCCCGGACGACGGTGATGGCGAGGGTCACGTTGGGGTCGTTGGTGGCGACGGCCCCGCCGTTGGCGTCGAAGAAGCCGAAGGGCTGGGAGGTGTCCAGCGTGGTCGCGGCCTGGGGCCCGGCAGGCACGGCTTCGACGTTGCCGGCGACATCCGTGCCCCGTGTATAGAATTCATAGAGCCCGTCGCCGGACAGGGCCGCAAAGGGGACCGGACTGGCAGCAAAGGAACCATAGGACGACCAGGCGCCTCCCTGGTAGCGCCAGAAGAGTTCAACCTGATCGATGCCGCTGACCGCGTCGGTGGCCTGGAAGGGCACCTGGAACCCCACGACAAACACCGCAGGATCCAGGGGACCGGCCGTCGTGGTCGGCGGGCTGGAATCCTGGACGGAGATCTCGGTGGCGGAGTAATCCGAGTTGACCACAGTGTCGGCGGCGATCCCGGCCTTGACCCGGTAGTAGTACGTGACGCCGTCGGCGAGGTTGGTGAAGGTGAATGTCAGGGCGGAAATCCAGCCGCTGTTGTCCTTCAGGGTGGTGAACGCCGGTGACGTGCTGACCTGGGCCAGATATTTCAGCGGAACGCCGGTGCCTTCATCGCTCCAGCTGATCTGGTTGACCGTGCCGCCGGTGAACGCCGGTTCCGGGTCGAGGGTGGGGATGGACGGCGCATCACAGATCTGCTCGAACTGCGCCGTGGCTGAGGCGTCGACCGTGATGGTCTGGTTGCCGAGGTCACGAAAGACCTGGGAGTTGACGCCGACGATCGCCGTGCCGGTGCCGATGCCGCTCATGGTGATGGTGAAGAGATCGGCGGTCTGGTCGAGGACGGCGCCGGTGGCCAGGAAGGTGAAATCGACGGTCACGTCGCCCGGGCCGTTCTCCGTGATGAAATGCGTGTCATTGACACCGACCAGTGGAGAAAAGACGGTGACGTCGGCGGCCGCGAACGTCAGGTTGACCGGTGCGACGATGTTCACGGAATAGCCGCGCATCCCGGGAGTCGAAGGGCCGTCGGGCGCATAGCCGAAGGTGACGTCCCTGGTGTTCCCGCAGACCAGCGTGTCAGTGAGAGCCGTGACCGTCAGGGTGGCGCCGTCCTGGGCGAGGGCGGGCGTGGCAAACATGAGCAGCATCAGGAGGAACATACCAGCCTTGAATGGCTGAAAAATAAACCGCTTCTCAATGTCATCAGATATCAAAACGCGCTCACGGACGATCCAGTGCAATCCATGCATTGGCGACTTCCCTCCGGAATACTGGGCCCGTTACCTTAACAGGGCGAAACTAATTAAATATCAACAACTGTAAAGAGTCCCCGAGTTCTTCCAATTGCCCCAAGATGATACCGTAAACCGCAATCCATGACAAGTGCATTTGATCTTTTCTCAAGTTTTGATTTAATATCGAATCAAATTTGTCCAGTTTGCGACGAAACAACGGGACAGGTCCGGGCATCACCGGGCTTTTTTACCGAAACCAGGGGAGTATTCTGCCGACGATGGGTTAGAATCGCGTCGGGGATTTGCGGCACGTATTTTTCCACGAAATGGAAGCAAGGGTCGTTCGCATGAATTTTGCCATCTGCTCGGTGGGCGAACTCTTCGGAGGCGTGGAGAGGCACATTCTGGGCATGTGCACCTGGCTGCACCGCCAGGGGCAGCAGCCCCTGCTGATCCTGTTTCACGACCGCGAGCTGGCCAAGCAGGCCCGGGAGATCGGGGTCGAGCCCGTCATCCTCGCGACGCGCGGCAGCTTCGACCTGGGGGCGGTCCGCCGGCTGGGGACGCTGCTGGCCGTACACGAGATCGATGTGGTCCATGCCCACGGCTACCGCGCGGTCGTGAACTGCGCGCTGGCTCGGCGGTACCACCGGTTCGGCATGGTCCGGACGGTGCACGGGCTGGTGGAGTCCGGAGGACTCTTTTCGGTGCCATACCTCAAGACCCGATTTTTTGACGCTTGGAACAATGGGCCGGAACCATGACCAAGGCGAAAACCGTATACGTAACCGATGATTTGCGTCTCAAGCGGACCGGCTCCCTTGACAGCCCGGCAGTCTCGTACCATTCACAACGGCATTGATCCGCTGGAATCTGGTAAATTCAAGCGGCCGCCGGAGTTGGATCCCGGAAAGATCCACTTGGCTGCAGTAGGCCGGGTTTCGCGAGTCAAAGGCCTCGAATTCGCGCTGGAGGCGATGGCCAGATTGGATGCCGATGTGGATGCGGTTCTGAACATTATTGGAACAGGACCCGTGGAAGACGAATTGAAAGCTCACGCGCAAAGGCTGGGTCTGGCCGAACGGATCCGGTTTCTGGGTTTTCGCAAGAATGTCTTCGACTACCTGGCTCTCTCGATGTGCTCTTGATGCCCTCTTATCACGAGGGCCTGCCCTATACCTTGCTGGAGGCGATGTCCCTGCGGATCCCCGTCATTGCGTCGACGTCGGGGGAATCCCCGAGGTCCTGGCCAACGGGGAATCCGGAATTCTCGTCCAGGTGGGCGACATCGCGGGTCTCGTCGACGGCATCGGGGATGCTGGTTGCGGATCCGGCCATCCGCAGGGTATTGGGTGAAGCGGGACAGGAATTGCAGAGGAAGAAATATGATCTGGAGTCCATTGGCTCTGCTTACAACGAAGAATACCTCCAATTGCGTGAGAGGGTCCGAGAATGGATTCAGAAGCAGGTTCGGGCAGCCTGGGATTGAGTGCGTCTGGTCACGAAACGATCCCGGAAGGCCGCGGCACCAAATTGAAACTGCCTGGCTACCCCAGTCGCGAACTCTATGCCTTTCTCGCCTTCCTCGCCTTTGTGGTCGTGCGCTACATCCAGATCGGCGCTAGAAGAGACTTCCTGGCAACTATCAGGTTCGAGTTCCTGGTCGGTATGCTGGTTATTGTTCTGGTTTCCATGCAATTCGGGACGAGGCAACCGAACTTCCAGAGATCGAAACCCATGCTGGTCATGATCGCGTTGCTTTTCCTGGCCATGATCGCCCAGCTTCCGTTTGCGGCGGCTCCGGTCATCGCCAGGTCGATATTCAATGACCGTGTGGTGAAGTTCGCGATCCTGACTTACTTCATGGTCGTGATGATCGAATCACCACGACAACTGCAGTTGTTCCTGATCACGTTCCTGTTTTCGATTTTCTATATAACCCTGGAATCGGTCGAGGGATTGATCAGCGGTGGCCTCGTGTGGCAGAGTCAGGGAATCATGCGCCTGCATGGTGCGGTGCCGATCTACATGCACCCCAACAGTCTGGGCGGAGTAGCCATGGGCTCGTTGCCCTTCATTGCCTTCCTGTTCATCCACCACAAGTCCTGGATCATCAGGATCGGTTTTCTGGCGACGGCGGCGACTTCGATCATCTGCGTCGCATCTATTCCGGATCCTACGCACATGGTCGCTCGGATTCATCGTGTTCATATCGTGGTGGTGGTTTCAATCCGATCACAAATTGAAATTCCTGAGATGGCTCCTGATTATCGGTACCGTCTTCGTCTTTTTCATTCCTGACCAATATGTCGAAAGATTCAAGAGCATGAAGGGCGAAGAGGCCGAGGGACAATCCAAAGTCGCCCGGGTCCAGATCATTAAGGATGCATACGAGATATTTCTGGATAATCCCATGGGGGTCGGCGTCGCTTCATTTCCCGCAGTCAGGATGGCCCGGTTCGGCAGGTTGCAGGATACCCACAACCTCTACCTCGAGGTCGCGACCAATCTCGGCATACAGGGTCTGGCCATCTTCCTCGTTCTTGTATCGGTCATGCTCATGTCCTTCAGGTCCTCAATGATCTCCTTCCGACGTCAGCAGCGGTTGGTCGCGTCACTGCCAAGAATAAGAGCGCTACCGAAGACCTACCGCCGTCTTGTGCAGAAGCATTACAAGGATCTGTCCTATCTGGTGGCATCGTGCAAAGCCGCAGCCGGATTTATTGTCGTAAGGCTGGCTCTGGGATTTTTTGGGATGGATCTCTATGAAGTCTATTGGTGGTTCGGTGCTGGGCTAGCGATAGCCTTGTCAGCAATCTCTTTATTCGGAGAGAATAACACGGCGGGTCGTCGGCGCGCTCGCGTCGGACAACCAAGAGACCCACTGGTAACTGCCGGCAATAAGAAGGACCGAGCCGTGGGCTCGGTCCTGGAACCGAAGGATAGGCTGAGTCAGCGTGCCTCAGGGCATGATCTCCGGTTGACCCGGTTGACCGGGACCAACAAATCCCGCCTCGGCGGTGATGAACGCCGGGATCGAGATACTGTCCGTTCCTTCGGCAGAGGTCACAGTCAGCGAAACCGTGTACTGCCCGGCGTCATTGAAGACGTGGGTCGGATTGCTCGTGCTACCGGTCGTGCCATCGCCGAAATTCCATACCCATTGGGTGATCGGCGACCCGCCGGGGGCGGATCGATCCGAAAAACTCACCTCTAAAGGCGCCGTTCCGGATTGGGGCGTTCCCGAGAAAGCAGCCTGGGGAGGTCCGCTGGGCGGAGAGAACGAAACCGGGACGCCGCCAGACGCCCTTCCGGCGGAGTCAACGACAAATAGCCAAACCTGCTCGGAATCGGAAAAGGTACCCTGATTCACGTTGAAGGAAATCTGATTGCCCGATCCAGCCCAGTTCGTCGGGATCTGCATTTCTCGGTGTGTACAGCTCGAAAATACCGAACTGTTGCCCAGTTCTACCCTGGCCCGCGTGTTGTCGATGTAAATATCATCTAGATAGACCTGGTAGACGCCCGTGCCGTGCGAAATATAGGCACCCAGGTATACGGCGTCTTTCTTGAAATTCGTTCCAGCAGCCCGATTAACAACCCCACTTTGATTTGCCATGTTGTAGCCGACGGATTGACATTGGTGGATTCCGTTGGCGGCACCGGGCGAGCCTAGCTTCACATACATGTCGATCCGGTTCCACTTGTTCCAGCCCATCATGGCGTATCCGGCCACCTGTCCGCCGTCAGCGCCGTTGTCGTAATTGAGTACCTGGTTGTGCATATTTCCGATGCTCTTGCCGCCTAGTCCATAGCTACCGGTCCCGTTGTACACGCCACCGCCGCCAGCAGCAGGGCTCGAATTGATTCGCGCCATCTTGACGATTCCGTAATCATCCGGGTCTACGTTGTCAGCCTTGTACCAGTACGAGATGAAGACTTCTTCACTGGGTGGGATCATGATGTAATTGGATCCCACAGCAGTCTGAGAGGTCGTACCCACCGAGAGATTGCCCGAATGGCTGTCGCCGGCGAGGAAAAACGTACTCGTATTGGAATACGGCTTCCATTCAGGTCGTATGGTGTTTAGCGGAGCGTTAGGCGTCCCGTTGTCGAATTTGTCCCACTTGATGGGGGCGGCCAGCGGCTTCGTACCGAATCCGTTGCCCCCGATAGTCACATTCTGACCGTCGGATATTACGGTTGGGTGCTGCGTAATGTCGGGAGCGCCCCAAGCTGCACTTGATGTCCAAAGGCAAAATGCCACACCAAGCAATGCATATCGTCCAGCAGTCCTCTTCATAATCCGTCCCCAAACGGTAAATAACCAGGGTTACTTGATTCTATCGCCCGATTCAGCAATTCCTGTGCCTATAAGTACGATGCGTCGCTGAGGCCCAATCATGCTGATGGCCGGTTTCGCCAGCGAGTCTCTTGCCGATGGAAATTGACGGTCGCAAGTGGATAAAGATTAAGATTTTTCGTCAAGAAAGCCAGTGAATAAAGTCACCCTCGTGGCTCGTCCTGCTAGGCCCTTACCAGTCTGCTATTAAGCGGTTCGCCAAATAATCTGAGCACCGGCTTTCACTCCCTCGGACGGCGCCTCAAGCCCCGTTAGAACCTTGAATGCGCGTGGTATGTCCGAGCTCCTGTAGATCCCGCTACGGAGCGTGCCAGATGGCAGCGGGGAACCGCGGGACCTACCAGGTTTCCTTGTCGCTCTTGTATATCTCCCACAAGCTCGGATCGTACGCTTTAGCTCCAACCAGGTAGTCCTTAACCAAGAAATAGATTTTACGGTTGTTTTGAATCTTGAAAAAGCCCCTGCGCTTGAATGCACGGAATATATTCGTATTCGATTGGTGGGGGTTGAGCGAGATATAGAGAAAGTTGAACGCTTTCTGTCGCCGGACCTCTTTCACCAGCGACTTGAGGGCAGCGTCAAGGATGCGAACGTCGTCCTGGTTGGTCTGGATCCGGCCAATGGTAAGGATCTTGATGGGGACCTTCTTGAAATGCTCTACTTCTGCTTTCATTTCGAAAACCACGCGTTTGCTGCCATCTTCGAAAGTGTAGAAATAGTACTTCTCGAAAACGGAGTATGAGGCCCACCAGTCGTTGAAGTCCTTGTTCCGGTTCAAGACAAAGCCCTGCTGAGCCGGAGGCTGGTCGATAGAAGCGCACTCGGTAGGCAGGTCGAGGCCGGAAAAATCGAAAGGTTTGGTCTTGGGCAAGGGGTCGATCACCTTGATGTACTTCTCCAGATTGAATATATGCGACCAGCCGTTGCTAATTAATCCCGCATAGGACTGGTTCTCGGGAATTCCGACCAGAAGGCTTATTTGATTCTGCTTCTGCACATCGTCGAAAAACGCCAACATCTTCCCGTAGACGCCCCGCCTCCTGAAGTCGCTATGTACCACCGTATTACCGGACTGATATGAATTGGTGGGCAAGCCGTCGACGAGGTACGGCCACCAGAAGTAGCTCTGGAATCCCGCGAGCCGGTTGCCTTCAACAGCAACGAATCTGAAACATTTGGACTTCTGGAAAGAATGATCATAGAAATTGTCCATGATGTGCTGCCAGTAGTCCCGGCTTAGTCCGAAACCATGTATTAGCAGGTCCACCACCTGGCCGTACATTGACGGTTCATAGTGCTTTATTTCGATATTACTATTTCGTGACATTGCGGGCGACTTTCCTTGTGGATTTGCTCGGCTTCCAGGAAGGCCGTGAAGATCCCGGCTAGGCCAAGGCGGGCAATGGGAACAGACAGATACTGACAGCTGGGCTGGGGATCGCATCTGGTACAGTTCCCATTGTATCGCACCTAATTGGAAGATTGCACGAGAATTCTCTTTGGTGTACTTCTAGAAGGATTGGCGAACATCCCGCTGATTGACCGGTGTCACTTTTCGGTTACGGCATTAGTACTTCGATACGACAGGATCTGGTGTGATGACGAAATATCTGATCAGATTCGACGACTTCTTTCCGGGGATGGAGCGGGAGAGTTTTCGCCGCATCAGGCGCATTATCAACGAGTTGACATTGCCGGCGATCATCGGTGTCGTTCCGAACTGGGAAGATACTATCTCAGTCCAGACGCCCGTTGCCGCGCTGGAATTCTGGGACGGGGTCCGAGCTTTCTGCTCTCGGCTGTGAAGTGGCCTTGCATGGATATTCGCACAAGTTGTTCAAGCATGACAATATTCTGGGAGTCAACCAGTTCGGCGAATTCGCCGGGTTACCGAGAGAGGTTCAGGTCGAGAAGATTGAGGCCGGTCTTGACATCCTGTCGGCACAGGGGATCCAGTGTCGGATGTTCATGCCGCCGGCGTATTCCTTCGACTCGAATACGATTGCAGCATTGAAGGATTCCGGGATTTCCTTCTAACGGATGGGAAGTCTTTCTATCCTTACGAGTGGCAGGGTATTCTCTTCATTCCCCAGATATCCTCCAAGCTTGTGAAGTTTCCCTGGGGCATCATCACGATCTGTTTGCACCCACAGTACATGAACGAATCCGTGTATCTGGACCTTAAGCAGTTCTGTCATGGGCAGCAGAATGATGTCGTCGGCGTCCAGTATGCCATCGACTACCGCCGGAGGATGAATCCGGTTCAGAAGGTGTCTGACGGGCTGGTCCGAAAGGCATATTTCGTACTTCAGAAACTAAGAAAGACCTAGCCTCGGCAACTAAAACCCGGGTCCGGCGCCCGTGCAATCGTTTGGGTGTCCGATCTAGATACTGTTGACCGAAGCAATAGCCCTTGCTGCGTAATAGGTGTGCCAAATCACCACCAATTGCAGGAAATACCGCAACGATCGTATTCTGTAAGAGATCAGCAGGGCACGCAAAAACGGCAAACCGAATGAAGCCAGCACCATGATGCCCCCAAGCAGGATCTGACCGAATAGAAACAGTAGGGGTATCGATACCAGGATTACGAGCTGGACCAGGGGCAGGATGATACTCGGCAGAGATCTGACGTTGGACCTTCCGACGCCAACCTGGATAGGCTGTTCTTGCCTCTCCAGAGCTCTTTTCTTGAAGAACGCTAACAAGGTCTTCGATTCGCCGGTGTGAATCACGGCGGCCTTCTTGACGAACACCAGTTTCCAGCCCTTCGACCACAGTTTCGAACTCAAGTCCAGGTCCTCGCACGTTATCAGACTTTCGTCGAACCCCCCGACTTCATCGAACGCAGTCCGTTTTATGATGAGATTGCCCGAGGGCAGCCAGGGGGATTCGGCGATCTCCGGTTTGTACGATCTGCGTAAACTCCATACACGCTCCACCCAGGAGGATCCTGTACGATGTCAAGCATACCCCCGACAGCGCCGACACGTTCTTGTTGGAGAGCCCCGGTGGCGTGGTGGAGCCAGTCGGGGGAAGGAATCATGTCGGCGTCCAGGAAAGCGATGATCTCTTCCTGGCCCCCTTCTGCCCCGCGATTGCGCAGTTGCGCGATCGACGCTTCGTCGATCCTGAGGACCTCGGCTCCGAGTTGCTTGGCGACGCTGCGAGTGTTGTCCGTCGAACCATTGTCGACAAGCACAAGGCGGATTTTACCGTCGGGATAGTTCCGGTTGGAAACGGCATCTATGCACTCGGCGATGTTCCTTTCTTCACATTCTTGGCCGGGATAACCACAACCACTGAAGGTGCTGCTGTCTCCCGGCTATCAGGGATTGGATGCGGGTTTCCTGCCAAATCAATGCCTCCGAAAATGAGGTGTGCACGTGGGATGACGGTACGCTGCTAGTCCTGCAGTTGCTTCACGGTAATGTCGAAAAATCGTCTTGGTCCGAGCCTGAACATGTTCTTCAGTACGTGGAACCTTTTCCGCCGTTGGTTGGCGGCGACCCTGTCGCGAACACCCACTTCAAAATCCCGAGAAATCCGCGCGTCCGGCGTTCCCCCGGGCGTATCGGTAACCTCGCGGGACAACCTGACGAGTTTTGTCAGGAACTCCGCCCGGGATCGTCCCTTCATGGGCTCAGGCTGCCAATTTGCATTTATCAAGACGGGCTCGACACGCCAGCCGTCTATGCCCCTGCTGTTGAGGGTGATCATGGCTATGCCCGTTCTGCGGCAGGGCTGGCACCAAGCGAGATCAAAGACAAAATCTCCAAGACTATGAAAAATGATTCCCTCCCTGTATTCCTCGACGCCCTGCCAGACGTGGGGGTGGTGGCCCAAGACAATGCGTGCACCACCATCGACCATGGCCCGGGCAAGGCCGATCAAACCGGCGGTAGGAGCATCGGACAATTCAAGGCCCCAGTGGCAAGAGACGACAAGATGGTCGACCTCAGCGGCGACCAAGGAGATCGTTTCGAGGGCTTCCTGGACCGAGGGGCGGGTATAACTCCAGGAAGCAGGAAAATAGTTCTCAGGGATGATGGAAAAGCCTACAATTCCGATTATCATCCCGTTTCTATCAAGATAGGCGGGATGGGTTGACAGTCGACCTTCCGTCGCTGCGATGCCTATGGCGTGAACGTTGTGGTCCTCTAGAACCGTCCGCCCGGAATTGAATCCCGCGTTCCCGTACTGCAGGGAATGGTTGTTTGCCAGGTTGACGACGTCAAACCCGAGAGAACCCAGGGCGGCGACCGCCTCGGGTGCGCTGCAGAAGGACGGGCATTTTGCGCTCGACGGTGCCTGCGGTGTCCCGACGGCGGACTCAAGATTGCCAAAAAGAACAGTCGCTTGCCCGAGGATCTGTCTGACATGAAGGAAGGGAAAGTCCGCACCGTGCTTAGCGATCTTGCTGCCGACACCGAAACCCGCACACAAATGGTGATCGGCAAAACACATGACGCCTACGGCCCCAATGACAACTTTTGCCCCACTCATCGTCGGTCTTCCCTTCCTACCGGCGCCTGGAGGCCTTGGTAGATGCTCTCGTACTGGGCTACCGTGCGCCTGATGTCGAACTGCCGCTGAACCTTCCGCAGGGCTCCCGATGCCCTGTTGTGGGCCGCCTGTGGTGCACGAACAACGTCGAGGATCGCTGCGGCCAGCAGGGCCGGGTCCTCCGGTTTGACCAAAATCCCGGTCTCGCCATCTTGGATGATTTCCGGTATACCGCCAACTGCAGTAGCCACAACCGGTATTCCCGCGAGCTGGGCTTCAATGATGCTGAGCCCCAATCCCTCGAAGCGAGACGGTGACACTAGCAGGTCAGCTCCGGATAGCCATGGTCTAACGTCCTCCTGATATCCGGCAAAGATCACCCGTGAGTCGATACCGAGATCCTTGGTTAGCGATGTCAAGTCAGACATCAGTGGGCCGTCCCCGACAAGGGCCAGCTTGAGTTCTTGATGCTGACGGCTCAAGACGGCGAAAGCTTCCGGGCAGGATGTCGGGGCCTTTCTCCTGGCTGGTCGACTTACTGCACATATCAGGGAAATCGCCTTTCTCGCACCGACTTGTTTCCGCAGGCTTAATTCCGCCGCGCGGATCGCTGCCAGTCTTTCCGCGTATCAAGACCGCTGTAGATGACCGTCAACAGTTCCGGATCAATATTGGTGTAGGTGCACAAATGGGATCTGACCGCCGACGAAATACAGACAAGTGGGTGTTTTTTCCAGATGATGGAGCGTTCCTCGAGCTGGCTCTTCGAGGCGGTCGCCGAGGGAGTATTTCTTGAAGTAGGGCTAGTTGCTGTGGACGGTGCTCAGTAGACGGTGTCGGCCCTTGTCTAAACCTGGCCCAGAGCCCCCGGCTGCAGGGACTGAGTATGAACGATCCCCGTATGCGACTTTAGGATCATCCGGATTCGGTGAAGTGCGCGAAGGGGATTCGAGGCGTACTCGAGGTCGAATGACGCGGTTCCTTTGACTTCGAACTGGGAGATCTCGTCAGGGTCACTGATGAAGAAGATGACCTTGTGGGTGTACCGGCTCGGGTCAGAGAACCGCGAGAAGGACCGAGGAATGAAGTGATCCCGCTGTTGGGCTAGTGGACGACGTGAAGCGCATATCGACGCGATCCTGTTCCTGCTCGCCGCTGCTATTCAGGTTGTGCAACTGCTTCACCCTGGATTTCTGGGTGTGACGGCCCAGAATTCTTCCGTTGGGTTGTCTTGGGGATGTCATCGACCCGGTCTAAAAGAATATCGACGGTGTCGCCGGTTTCTTCTTCAATTCCCGGATCAGCTGGTCTTGATCAAAATGGCCGTGATCGTCGTCGATGACGATCTTAAGCACAATCAGGTTGGCCTTTTCCTGGATGATCTGAGTCTGGCGAATTCCGGAAAGGCTCTTGAAAACCGGGTCAAGCCGCGGGATGGGTCGACCTTCAGGAGTATAGAGAATTGCATCAACCCGCCCTTCGATTCTTTCGAGAACCGGAAACGCGGAACCGCAGGGACAAATGTCCTTGCCGGCCGTGACACGATCACCAAGACGATACCGAATCAGCGGCATGCCGTAGTTCAGAAAACCCGTACACACCGCTTCTCCCTCGGTGCCCGGCGGAACGGGCTGGTCGTTCTCGTCCAGGATCTCCATGAAGCCGTGTTCGGGATGTATATGGTATTTTCCCTCGCGACACTGCGCGACGAAAAGGACCATCTCGGTGCAGCCGTACTGATCGATGATCGGCGCCTTGAAGGCTTTTTCCAGGACGGCTCTTTGGCCGGCCAGGAGTGTTTCCGCGGTGGTGAATACGACCTTGGGGCCAAGGCGTGGTAGATCATTCCGGACCATGAAATGGGCAAGGATCGACAGGCTCGAGGGATAGCCGATGATTTCCGGGGGGTCAAAGGCCTTCAAATGGTTGTAATAGGCGATTAGATTCTCTTCCTGCATATGGTAGGATGAATACAGGACATTCTTCTGCGGCCTGTCGTGGCGCCAGTATGGAGGTGATTGGGCGTCCGGCTGCATGATGATCCTTCCGAAGAAGGTCGCCCGCCAATCCCCCGGCTCGATATCAAACGTTTTCCTAAGCCGGGTCCAGAAGGCGAAGTGCTTTTCCCGGCAGGGTGCATCGCACTGGATGGAGAGGGGTGTCCCGGTAGTGCCACTCGTTCCCAGGGTGATGACGTTTCCTACAAACGAGCCCGGTTCGGCAACGAACTCGGCGGGGGACCTGCGAACCATGTCCTTGCCGACAACAGGCAGGCTGGAAATTTCGTCCAGGGTGATGCTGTCACCACCAGTCAATCCTCTGCCCTCGGCCCAGCGCCGGTAGTAGGGGACATGGGCGAGGGCATGGCGGACCAGTTTGTCGAATGATTGTTCTTGGAGCTCCTTTATTTGCGTCTCGTCATAGTCTACAGTGTCGCCAAGATGGGAGCAGTACTGTTTCCAGATCTTCCCGTATCGTCTCCTGTGGAGCCTGTAGCCCAGCGACGACACGATCAGATTCTGAATCCACCACGGCATCCGGTAGTACGCTTCTTCAGCAAATTTACCCATAGGCTCTAATCCACCGCAACCGTTGACGTTAACCATGATCAGTTTGAATGACGTGCGGTAATCCCGGAGAACGGCAGTGCTCCGGGGCAGCGCAGCACGACCACCCAGGGTTGGGAATCAGTCGGCCGGTTCCGGGTGAACGAAGTCTGCTGGTCGTTCATGTCGGCCCGTCCCCGTCTCCATTGGCCTGTAACTATATCCGCAATCCCAGCGCTTTGCCCCCAAAATTTGTGAATGGTTGATGGCGCCCGGTCGGTAGAATATTCTAGTGACAATGGGTGGCCTGCTATAAGGTGGCGGCGCCCCGGGGCATTTATAAGATGTTCGCTGGAAGAGCCCTTAATCAGGCAGGATGATCGGCTGTGCTTAGTATGTCGCCGTGCAGGCAGCTCGTGAACCTTCAGGAAGTTGAAAATGAGCGGGATATATCTGTATTTCGACCCTCATGGTGTGACCGACACTGATCACGAGAAATTTCGAGCAAGGACCGAATCCCGTATCACCCGTTTCCCGGGCAAGTCGGTTGACCTGGTCCGTGGCAACTGCATCGCCGGCGCGTCTGCCCATTTCGGCATCATGCCTTCCGGTGGTGTGGCGGTGGATAATGCCAAGTACTTGATAGCGACCGGATCCTGCTGGATCAAACCTGACGCCACCGATCTGGCGACTCCGGATGCTATTCTCAATGCTTGGGGGTCTGATTCTGCTCAGACCCGCGCCCCGTTTGGCGGGGTCTTCGCGCTCGCCCGTTGTGACGACACCACCGGGGAGTTGATCGTAGAGTCGGACAGGTTCGCCGCATTGCCCGTCTATTTCCGGCAGTCGCGACGAGGCTTGGCGGTCGCGACCGAAATCAAATTCCTGACCGGAGAAGGTAACGAAACGATTGACCAGGATGCACTGGCCGAAATGCTGGCCCTGGGCCACCTCTTGCGGCCTCACACGCTTATTGGGGAAATCCACCGTCTACCGGCGCGCAGCCGGTTGATCTGCAATCCAGGGTTGGCGGATTTCACCCTGCCCGAGATCGGCTATCCGCGTAATCGGAAACTGGATCGCGATTCGATTGCGGAATATGACGCGATTATCCAGAGATCCCTGAGGCGCTATTCGGGCTTGACGACAAATTCAGTATTCCTGTAGTGGTGGCCTCGACTCGAGGATCCTGGCGGTTGCAGCCCAGCGGGCGGAGATACCGCTCCACGCCTTTTCCATCGGCGAACCCGGATCGCAGGACGCGAGCATGGCCGAGAAGGTAGCGGAGTTGCTGGACATCCCCATCGACATTCTATCAGGTCGACGGCAGCATGATGGCAGACTGGTTTGGAAGAATGGTTTGGTTCACGGAGGGCAGAGTCCTACCTGCGCACATGCATTATATGGCCGCTAATTTTTCTCGTAGCGTTCCCCGAGGCCTTCAGTTGCAGGGCCTTATTGGTGAGATCCATATCGGGGGGCCGTTCGATGATTTTGCTTTGGTAGGGGCTTCTCCGGAGGTGATTCGAAAGGCTTGCGAAAACGGTGCCAGGACGATGACTTACTGGCCCCGTGGTTCTGCATCAAGGACTTTTACTCAAAGCACTGTTGGGGCCCATCGGGTTCCCGGCACTTTCCGACTATATTAACGGGTCGATGGCGCACGAACGATCGTCTCGCAATTTTGCGAGCACATTTGGATCACCGGGGCGCATTTGGACCACCTGCCCGCTCGTGCCGGCCAGATCAGCTGGGGGCTATAGCAAATGCCGATCATCGGTCGGCTTCCCCGTGTTAAGGACAGAGTCGTCATTCCAGTAGGCAATGATGACCCCGATGACTTCGATCAGGCGTTCAATCGCAGGATGTTGAGTGTCCGTATGAAGCAGGTTATCTGTAGGCTGTCGTGGGGAAGAATAAATCCGGCTCATCTCGATTCGGTCCCTAATTATAGCCAATGGTACCGGAAGTGGCGCCCGGTCCGTTCATTCGTCGACGGGATTCTGATGTCGGAACGATGCCTTGATCGTGGCCTATACAGGCGCGAGGGTCTCCAGAAACTGCTGCATGATTACCGCATCGGCCGTCATACATGGGGAGCCATCGGGACGATCCTGCTCGTGGAGATCTTCCTCAGGCAGTTTCTAGACGGTACCGATCTTCCCAGCGATCCAGTGGTTCCGCTGGGTATGGAGCCGTAATCATTGGCCGTAGAGGCGGCTCATGAGATAGTGGCGGATCCAGTTCCGCTTGGTCCTTGATATGGCAAGGCTCCGGGTTAGCAGCTTCAGGCGTCCGAAGTCGCGCTCCCCGATTGCCCAGTACATGTTCTTGAAAGTGGCACTGGTGAATTCCTGTGCCATGCGGATATAATCCTGCATTCAAGGCCGTTTGGTCGCGGAGCAGTCGCGATCTTTCGGCCACCATGGACAGGATGTCCCGTCGGACCGCGTTTCCTACGGCGGGGACGGATGTCCCCGATCGTCGATGACGGCCGGTTCGATACTGGCGCTCAACGGGCCCATGCGTGTCGACCTCGACTTCAAGGTGACACGTCAAATGACTCTCGTCCGAATTCTGCCTCATGTACGTCTGGATGGAGAAGATGTAGTTGCCCAGGCTGTAGGCGATGAGGGATCCCTCGTGGACCTCGATTCCCTGTAGGACGTGAGGGTGGTGGCAGATGACCAGCGCACGCCGTCCTCTGCGAGCTTGCGGCACATGGCCACCCGGTCGGGTGCGGGGGTGGGCTGGAACTCGGCGTCCATGTGGAGGCACACCACGGCGAAGTCCCCTTCTTCGCAGAACTCGGCAACATCCTTGCGGATCCCTCCCAGCACGGCCTCGTTGCAGCCGGCACGACTGCGGCCTGCGATCTGGCCAGCGCCATAGCTGTACGAGAATATCTTGAAGGTTATGGGCCCCACCCGGCGAGAGGCTGGTCGTCGAGCCTGCTCGGCGTCAAGTCCGGCTCCTGTACCGGCGATCGGCGAGGCGGCGATTCCCTCGAGACACTCACGTAGTCCGTCCGGTCCAGCGTCCATGATGTGGTTATTGGCGAGAGTGAGGACATGGAAGCCTGCGGCTTCCAAGCCCGCCAGTGCGCGGAGGTCCGAGATGAGGCAAGCCTTGCCCCCCAAAGGTGAATAGGGATGCCGGACCAGGACCGACTCCAGGTTCCCGATGACCAGATCAGCCTGAAGGGTGTCATCCCGAAAGCCATCAAAAACCGCATCTGGTGATTCCTGGACCAGGGATTCGAGGACCGCGTCCGTGGAAGGCCAGATCCCCGAAAAAAGCGAGCTTGACGGTAGGTCCGGTGGGCTTGCGGATCTGAAATGATCCGTCCTGTGTCGTGATCTGGCTGTCCAAGGGTCTCATGACGATCGATGCTCTTTTCAAGGGAGAAGAGGATATGCCCATGCACGGTCGGGCGATCGGATCCTTTGTAGCCCGTCAATATTCCATTGGTCAATGACATATTGCATGTATGATGTCGAAGTTGAACTGCCACTCCGTCCGGTCATCCCATCTGGCGAGGAGACATGGAAAAACCACTGGTCACGGTCGTCATCCCCACGTTCAACTCCGCGGATTACCTGCCGGCAACCCTCGATTCGGTCCTGGCCCAGTCGTATTCCCATCTGGATGTCGTGGTTGTCGATGACGGATCCACGGATAATACCGGAGAGGTCCTGAGCCCTTATCTCGACCGCATTCGTTACCTGCGGCAGGATAACTGGGGTGGACCCTCGCGTCCCCGCAACGTGGCCGTTGAAGCGGCCAAGGGTGATCTGGTCGCTTTTTTCGACTCCGACGACCTGATGGCGCCCGACAAGGTTGTCGCCTCCGTTGAAGCCTTTGCCGCCCACCCCGGACTGGGACTGGTATTCTCGAACTTTCGCGGTATCGACGAAAAGGGCGATGTTTGTATTGCGGATTTCCTGTTCCGTTACCGGAACTTTCGGGAGGGCCTGCTGGGCGGTGAAGGACCCGTGCGGATCCTCCCCGCGAGGGAGGCCTTCAGCCAGCTGCTCAGGGCCAATTTCGTGGGAACCTCCAGCGTGGTGTGTCGCAAAGACGTCCTCGACCGGGTTGGCCCTTTCGATGAGGATATGCTCAATGCGGATGATATCGACATGTGGCGCCGCATCGCCTACGCGGGGTACGATTTCGGCTTCGTGGACCTCATCCTGCACGAATACCGCAAGAGGGGCGGAGGGGTCACCGCCAGGGGATTCAAGCGGTACCCCGCACTTCTTAGGGGCTTGGAGAAGCAACTGGTCCTTGATCTGGAACCCTGGGAACAGAATCATATCGAGGATCGGATCCAGACTCTCGAGCAGGAGTACGGGGCGGCCTTGAGCCGTGCCGGGATGCACCTGGAGGCCCGCCGGGTCTTTCGCAGGGCTCTCGCCCGTCGTCCGACAATCAAGGGTTGTCTGGGGCTGGCAAAGGCCGTCATCAGGAGTTGCGGACGCTAGGCGGGTTGACGTGGCTTCCGCAGAAGATCCGCGTCTGCGGCGCCGGCCATCAGGTTCAGGCTTCCGGGGCGAAGGGTTGCCACGATCTCCCGATCCTTCGCCAAGGCAATGAGTCGGGCCCCGTGGGGGCGCAGGAGAAAGCCTGCCTGGCGGCAGTGGCCGGTCAGAAGATCACCGGAAAACAGGATCCTGGATTCAGGTTCGGGGCACAGACGGCTGATTGTGGCCAGGGCCCGCATGCCATTTTCCGGAAGGGCAAACAAGTCGACCACGACGTTGCGGTTGTTTTCCATCCGGCTGACCACGACGCCCGTCGGACCGTTCTGAGCAAGCACCTCCTGGAAGCGGTAGTCACGGTAGGCCGGTCCCCCATAACGCCAGCGAACCCATCGTCCCAGCATTGCCGAAGATCGCGAGACGGTGTCCACAGTCTCGTTCAGGCTACAGGAAACCAGCCTGTCGCCAGCGCGGACCGCGGGGCCTTTCCTTCCCTGCCACCATGCGACCAGATTACGCGCCGCTGCTTTGGGGCTCCCTGTCAGGCCGGGATTGCGACGAAAGATCCCCTGCTTCAGGGGGCCCAGGTCTTTGGCCCCGACGGCTTCGTAGAGGGCGGTCATGCCAGAACTTTGACCGATGGAAAGGCAAAGATCGAAGCGCTGCAGCCGCAGGTCCAGGAGGTGTTTGCCCAGACCTTGCCGCCGCCAGGGTTCAGCCACCATGAAGTCGATCCCGAATCCTGCCAGGAACTCCTGTCCTGCCACGGTCACCGGCTGGACCAGGTGGCCGCAACAGGCGACTATCTCGCCCCCACCGCGGCACAACGATAAATGCAAACCCAGGGGATTGTCGAAGTAGAGCCAATGTACGCGGTCGGAGCAGGCCTGGATGGAGTCGTTGCCGAATTGCCTGGAGACAAAGGCATCGATTTACGGAAAATCCCCGGGCCCGGCCCAGTCGAATACCAGGTTGGCTTCCATATCACTCCGGTTGGATGAACTCGCCGCTGCCTTTGTGGCTGACGACTTTGGCCGGGATACCCACGACAACGGCATCCGTCTCCGTGCTTCTGGTAACCACGGCGTTGGCTCCCACCACGGTCCCGCTGGACAGGGTGATCGGTCCTATGACCTTGGCGCCCGGCGCGACAT
>CALOFL010000009.1:0-406572 GCA_942492615.1 Candidatus Krumholzibacteriia bacterium | reverse complement strand
AAGTACCTGGATACGGCAATCGATCCGGCGGGAGTTGCGTCCTGCTGAAAGCGAACAGCCCCCGCGACATCAATGTAGGTTGATTCCCCTTGAGTGGTCGCGGAGAATATCACGAATCGCGCACCGGTTCAAACCCGCGTCCGGTTGATCCGCCCCAGGAAACATCCCTCCGACATCAGCGGACAGGATTCCTACGGAATGTGGACTGCACCGAACTGATCCGATCATTGTTCTCATCTCAACATGACGCAGGCACTACAATCAGGTCAGGCTGCACAGATCTTTGGGCTACCGGCCGCCGGCACCTGAGGCGGCTCCAGGGCCGCTGGTCTCAATCTCATCCCAATCGGGGATGTGGTACTAAATGAGGGGGCAGGTCACACCAGTGCGGGGAGGAGGGAGAACAGAAGGTCCACAAAATTTTGACTTGAAACTTCGGCTCACTCCGGCTGGCATGAAACAATCTAGAAGATATAGGGTTAATCAACTTTCAACAGTTGGCGAGCTTCAGGCATACTGGACATGGGAAATTTGCGGTCGTCCACTATTATGGCAGGCCCATACAAATCGAATTTGCGGATGACGAAGGTAACGAGTTGGACGTGGGGAAGGTCATGCTGTCAAAGACAGGAATGCAGCTAGCACCGATTTGCGGTTCAGGGCCTGTGGAGGGTTTTATCGACTTTATGCTAGAATTTTGGCAGAAGAAAGGCTTGGTGGTTTCGACTCCATTGAAATAGATGTGCGTCCTCACCAACAGGAGCTTCCACCTGACAAATCCGCATGTCACGCACCTGGCTGCGCTAGGTTTGCGCCAAACGACTTTGCAGGTGAAGCCCACTTTATAGCTGATTAGCGAGAGGATCTAAATCGTGAAATGCGGGATGGCCATGGCGCTCGAATCAGTATTCGTGCTGGTGTCTGGATGCATGGAGATGTCTGAAGAAATTTGGATCAACAAGGATGCATCCGGAAGGCTTGTGATAAAAACATTTGTATCTGAAAGTTTGATGGCTTTCTCGTCAGATACTGATGGAGACGGCCCTAAAGCCGAATTATTGCGGATTAAGGAGGAGTTGCAGACCGATCCGGAAATTGCTGGCGTCGAGTTCTACGAAAATAGCGAAGAAGGAATGCGAGAAATCGTCTTGGATATTGCGTTAAACCGATATCAGTATATTTCGGAGGTCTATACAAGCTACCTCTCGTCAAACGACGGCGAAACTGATAGGGGTAGTGTCGAATTCGAGGAAATAGATGGCGGTCGAATTCGGATCGCAAGATTGTTCCCTGATCCCGATGAGAGTGAAGACGTGGAGGGAGAAGTCGAAAGTAGCGAATTCGCCGAAGCGGGAATGGCGATGATGGCAAACATGGTAGCAGATAAATATTTCACGGTAACTCTACATGCACCTAAGGTCGAAGATGCAACGGGAGAAATTTCGCCGGATGGGACATCAGCCACCTGGCGAATTTCGTTTGCGCAATTGCTCACAGAAAAGGGTTTCAATCGAGAAATAGAAGCAACGGTTAAGGCGAAGAAATCGCTACTGGACAAGGTTAAGGGGTTTTTCGATTAGCGGTTATAACAAGAGCTTCCACCCGACAAAGCCGCTAGGCACGTCCTTGCGTCGACCGCCCAACGCATGGCTCCTGTGTGAATTACCCTGTCCGGGCTTTCGTCTGCCAAACAAAACCCCCATGTGATATCTTAGTTTCAACTGAAAGAAGACTTTTCCCGGAGGTAAAAATGCGGTACTTAGTCATTGCGCTTCTTCTATTTGTCACGGTCCCTGCTTTGGCTGAATTTGTTGACCCCAATGCACCAAATGGACAGGCGTCCATCTATATCACTGACGGCAGCATGTATGTGCTGTGCACTGACGGGCTGGTTTATCGTTTGGGTTGGAATTCGTCAGATTGGGTATTGATGGAGAACCAATTACCGGTTCCGGTTTCTGAAATGCTAAGTTGGACTCCAAATTTTATTATCACATATAGTAGTGATCTTTGGAGAGGTGATCTCGGATACAACAAACAATACCTGGTCGATTGCGCCCCAACTGAATTGTGAAGCTCCTGTCTCCAATCAGACCGAATCCATAGGCGACGTCAAAAGCTTGTTCAGGTAAAGCCTGAGGTCATGGTGGCTTGGATTTTATTCTCCGTGCACCTGGGAATTCCGGTATAGGCCGAAGCGGCATGGGCATGAGAAGTTTCGAGGACAAGGGTGAGCCAGCTATTAGATTGAATCTCCGCCGGCAAATGAGCTACAATCCATTTTGGCCCCCAACTCGCTGCGAAACGGGCCATGTGCGCCGGAGGCGGCTCCTGGGCCGTCAATCGAGGCTGCATCCTAACGCGGGATGTTGGCACTAAATGTGGGGGCAGGTCACTGGGTTTGATTTCTTATTGATAAATACGGACGATGGCGAATCTGTCCATGCCCAATACATCGGAAAATAATCATTGCCCCACCACCCCCACCCCCAGTGCGGGGAGGAGCGGGGGGAATCGTTTGGTGAGGAAAAATATATGCCGCCCTTGATTTATCCTTCCAAACGACATGGCTTCGCCAAGCGATGATTGCTCCGGATGGAATATTCGATAGAGACACGGGACAGGTCATCGGTATATGTATACGCCGCCGCCACAATCGGTATTTATTGCATTAACATAGACACGCCCATTAGGGTCAACACTCACATCCAAAGGACCCCTGCAAGGTGTTGCCCACATCGTGATGAATTCCCCGTCCCAAGTGAAAACTTGTACAATGCTCGTATCAAAATCACAAATGTATACTAAACCATCAGGGCCAACGGCGATCCCGTGAGGCCAATGGAATTCGGTCAGGCGGTGCCCCCACTTGGAAACAAGATCACCATTTCGCCCAAAAACAAGCACGGCGTATTGACAATTCGGACAAAATAATGCTCCGTGTAACAATGCATAAACATTCCCATGACAATCCGCCTCAAGATCCTGGACAAGGTTTCCCATATCGCCATCGGGATTAACGTAGTTATCCGCCACCGGCCATTCCGCCTCAATCACTCCTTCATCATCAAGACGGCAAATATAATATATTGAATAATCACCTGAACTTGCTGCCTCGCTTTTCAAAACAAAAACTGTACCGAATCCATCAACCGTAATTCGCTTGTACCTCGGTCTTGAAGAATAATCCAATTGCCAAAAACCTTCGACTGAACCATCAACCAATAATCGAGTTATGGTGCTCGCGCCCAATACATAAATTGTTCCATCTGGACCAACCGCTAAGTCTCTTGTTTCATATTGTGATACATGCTCCCACACCTCTTCACCATTTTCAGAAAACTGTCTTACCCTATTCATCCCAACCAAACCCGCAAGATAAAAATTCCCATCCGAATCAGTCTCCACAGCCCTTGTCGAATATGCATCCTCAAAATAGGCACTGAGCGAAGGTCCAGAAACCATGGAAGCAATGTTTGATAACCGCGAAGTGTTATTGGCATAATCGCTAGCAACCAATGCAAAATTGAGACGTGTATCGGAAGGGAGGTTTTCCACCTCAATTTCCAATTTTTTACCAGGTTGGCTATTATCGGCGAAACTATCAGCAAAGGAGGCTTCAAAAAAATTAGTGGGGGTAATTACCGAGGTGGAATATTTTACATTGTAAATAACTCCTGGGTTATTTGCGCCATCTTCACCTGTCGCTGTCCATGATAGACTTGCACTCGTTCCAAGTGGGGTAGCCATTAAATCGACTATCGGTGCAGGGCAGGAAATGTCAGGCGCAATTGGAGACTGTTCATCATCTCCACATCCCCAAAAGGCTAATAATGGCAACCCCGTGACCAACAACAGAACCAACCGTAAACTCATGGCCCCCCTCCAAGAGAAAAGGATCGGACCGAAAGGTCTTCTGTTCCAACTCCGGTTTTTGAGCGTAACCTGTTTTGAATATAGCTCGCCTTGATCGCGGTAACCTAAGGAACAACCCAATAAGAACCGCGTGCCCTTCAATCAAGAATTGGGCGGCAGTATTCAGCTTACCAAGCCTCAACACCAACAAGGAAACAGATTTTCAAAATGACGCCAGCTGTGTTAAGCAAAACGCCGCAAAAAGCAGAAAAAATGAGGAGACCCAGAGGCGGATTTTGGCATCGTTTGGTGAAAAATATATTGGCCGACACTTTTTAACCCACCAAACGAAATAACGGCAGACGCCCGGGGTCGCTTAGGAAGAGAATTCAGGCTGGACCTATTTTCCTCTATTCGATCCACTGCCCAGCCCCTTCCCCCACCCCCAGTGCGGGGAGGAGGGGGGTCGGTGGTGGTAGAAAGCCCGCCCCTTTCAACCACCAAGCGACCCGTGGTATAGTACCGGCTACAAATTGAACGAATAGGAGCTAATCCGGCCCTCGCTGATCAGAGAATGTGTCTATTAGATAACGACTCGTCGAGTCTTACTGTAGCTGGCAACGCACATTCGAGGCCGCCCATGAGACCAGCTTAGTTACAGCTTGAATTATAGTGATTTCCGAATATTGAGAAATCCGTTAAATCAATCTGATTATCACCATCGTAATCCACAAAATCTCCGGCACTTGGTATGCTATAGTATATGTCGGCAAACCTCAGAAGATCCACAATCTCAACAATTTGGTCCCCATTTAAGTCGGGACTGGCAACTTGGACCGCCTCGATATTTTCTGAAAAGAATTTTGACTGGCCAATAACCCCAAGCCACAATTCGCCGTGGATAAGTCCCCAGCCCCCAGAATTTCCAAGGCCCGCAACTATTATCCCTCCCTGTGTTGAGAATTCAAAATCAAAAATATTGTCTTGGTGACGGGTTCCCTCAACCTTGAGCCTCCCACTATCAGGGGAACCGCAGAAAGACATTTGTTCGAAACCATCAAAGCCCTCTAATTGAACTGCAGCAGCCCACTGACTATACGGCTGGGGTAAATCTGGGATAGCTATACGCATAATAAAAGTATTGTAAAACCCAGGAAAAAAAATTAATTCTCTGGTATACATCCCATGACAGAGTTTCTGGCTCTGGGTCGGGGTATATTCGAATGACCTCTTCGACATCATAATCCCGAGACTCGGTCTCGTTCAAGGCCCGAACTAATTCCAATTGCTTCACCTCATCAGGAAGATCATAGTTTTTTAAACTTTCCGTTGAGGGAATTCCGTAACCATCCGCAAGGTGCCCGACAACATAGAATTTTTCCGGTATTGAGGTTTAACTTATAGCATGTAATAATCTCCCCATATTCGTCCGCAGCTGATACAGAATTGCCAATGATCGTTATTGCTCCCGATTTCGCTCCCTCCACAATTCCAAATGGCAATACCTCAAGTACTGACACAGCAATTCCACCATCTATGCCCTCTCCAAGATCAAACTTCCCTAAATAGGCTTCTACTCCCGCCACCCCTTCCTTCAAAGTGGGCTCCTGAACCCGACTACACGCAATAAGGCCTACAGAGACAAACCCAGAGCCTAGAAGACAAGACAGCATCACTCTCATTGTATTCCTCCAATATTTGAGCGTTGGAATGTGAGAAATTTAAGCACATCCACTCCCGTTGTATAAAGATGGAGTCGGAATATTGGGGATGCTTCCCATTTCGCGAACATTATTGCAACATTGAACATGAATCGATCATTGGTTTGGTTGATTATAATTTCCGGCTCTGAACCTCGTAATCGGGTCCACAAAGACTCACATATTGACAGCCATTCTGTGTTAAGCAAAACGCCCCAAAAGCAGAGAATTACAGACTCACAGTAGAGATTTGGCCGTCGTTTGGAGGTTTATGTTAAGGATTGGATTCTAAGAGATTTTCCACCCAAACGACCCACCCGCGCTAACCAATTGATTCCATGCAGTTATAGAGACTAAAAATGACAGACCCTCCAGCCTGCCAAATCCCAACAGCTTTTCCTAACCCCAATTTCCGCCTCCGGAAATCCAACTCAAACTGTCTGAGTGCTTAACAACAGCGACAACCCCTCTCCCAATTTCACCTCCAAACGAGGATCGGTCTCGGGTCAAATTGCTGGGTCGTTTGGGAAGAAATAGTTGTGCGACCCAAATCCCTCAGAGTTACTCGCCCAGACTGCGAACGAAATCGTGACAATTGCAAAGGAATCCCCCTACAAAATAGCCCAAATGCTTTCCTGAACTACCGACATATCGTTCGATCAATTTGATATCTTTGAAGAGGAATGTTACGGATCGGTCCTTCATCCTCAAGGGCGCCAGGAGTAGGATCCCTGTTTCATCAATTTTCTCAACCAGACCTTCAATGGTATTTCCATCTGTCGGGGACACGCGGACCCAGTCACCAGGTTCAACCGTTGCGACCTGCCCAAATTCATTTTCGGTCCCCCCATCCCCAATATTTACCCGGCTGTAACCGCCACACCCCCCACAAAAAACAGCAGGACGATGAACCAAAATGATCTCCTGGTTCCTGACATGACACGCCTCCTTCCAGTGGACTTTCATACCTTGAAGCGCAAGAGATGAACCATTTAGATGGACTGATCGGTGTTTCAAACACGCCAAGGGATTAAATCGATAACCTATTCCGGCGAATCATTCCAGGTACTGCTGGGACATCCTATTGGATGCGAGCGCGCACACGTGAGTTATCCAATCCGACACTTGGTGTTATCGCCATCATTGTGGTTACCAGGATTACCGTGGGATAGAATTTGGCCATCCTTGATCTCACCCCGCAAACGAAATCCCGGCGGTCGCTCGGAGTCGTTTAGCGGAAAAATATTCCGGCCAGCTTTTTTTACCTCCAATCGATATGGCCGCACCGGGCGACGATCGCCTCGGATGGAATTTTTGGCAGGCACAGCGGGGAGGAGGGGGATAATTGCTTCGGATGGAATATTTAATAGATACAGGGGGTTTAATCGGTCCGGACGACGCTGGCAGAAAACAGAATAAACCGGAGCAGGCCGGTGGTCGGCTCCTATATATCTCTGGCAAACGCGATGACGAGGCTGTCTTCGTAATCGACGCTCCACTCCTGCCCCAGCAAGCTTCCGACACGCTCCATTTCCGCGAAGGGCTGCGCCGGGTACGGCCACCCGTCATGACCGATAGACTTCGGCACGATGATCATCCCGGCATCATGGATATCGGCCTGACGGACAAACTCCTCCGCGGACCGGGACATCCCCACCTGCACAACCCTGTTTTTCAGGTCATGACCGATCAGGGGCCACGCCCTCAAGCCTCCACTCAGGATGATCACGCGGGAACCGGATATATCTCGAATGTGTTGCGCAATCCGCGAATCGCCCCGGCCGAGGTAGGCCGCCGTATAGGCGTTGGCCTCCTGAACGGGCCGCGCATGGTCCGCGGCAAGATTCACGGCCACGAGGGCCACCGGAACCAGAAGACCCGCGAATATCATGCGGGGACCCGCAAAACGCCCCAGCAGGCAAAGAACGAGGTTGGCGGCCAGGATAACCACGGCAAACTGCAACAGATGATTGATCACCAGCGTCGCGACGAAAAGCACCGCGGCGGTCGGCAGGGAAAAGCGATCCGGATCTTAGCAAAGAGCCAGACGGCCAGCAAGATGATCCAGACCAGCCCGAAACGCAGAGACGTGCCACTCGCAATCTGGTGGATGGACCCAGGATGGTTGCCCACGACCAGCGGTTGGGTGACGAAGGCCGCAAAAGAAAGTAATGCCGTGGTCAGGGCCAGGCCATCCACCCGACCGAGAGACCATGACCATTTCTTGAACAGACGCAGGACCAGCGCCATGACGGCCAGCACGGGTAGGAATGCCGCCCAATGCCAGACCTGCTTCAAAAATATACGCCAGATAACCGGCGGCTGGTGCGCCAAGGACGTTGCGGTCAGTTGTTCGGGAGAAATTGCCGGAACCCCGGGCGACACGTGGCTGGTATCTCCCCACGGAAAAAGACCCCACACACCCACCGGGAAAACCGGATTACCTGTGACCAGGATGTTGCGGAGCGGAAAGCTCACCAACAAGATTCCGGCCACCACCACTGCCAGCACTTCGAGGCGCCCGAATGGCCGCGCCGACTGCCGCCTCTGAAAGACGACGAACGGAACCAGGATGAGCATCAGGGGAAAGGCCGCATATTTCGTTCCGACCATTGCTCCGAGGCAGACAAGTCCTGCAGCCCGCGCCTGTCGACTGCCCTTGTCCACACGGCGCCCGAGGGCAGCAACGGCCCCAACGGCCAGCGCGGCCACCAGCAGGTCGTTGTTCCCCTTCGTGAGTTGCGACCTGACCACGGGACTCAGGACAATAGTACCGACAACCAGGGCTGCAGCGTTCCGGTTGACACCCAATAGGCAGAGCAGGCCGTAGGTCGAAACCACCAGGAGAGTCCAGGAAACGAGATCGGGCACAAACCACAGCAGGTCGCTTTTTCCGACCAGGAAAAGCACCGCCGTCATCAGCTCGTAGCCGCCGGGATAGAACCAGACCCCGCAGTCTGTCGCCATCATCGATCCGGTCTGCACCCCCGCTCACTGGGCGGCCATGGGCGGATGATAGATCAGGGCATCGATTCTCCGGGGCACATCCGCGTAGACATTGGCCGGGACCCATACCGCTGCGATAACCAAAGAGACGAGGAAAGCCTCCGCCCACGCCAGGTCGTCAACCCCGGGGCTGTCTCCCGACATCCTGAAGCGGATCATTGTGGTCATCACCATCAAGACCACGAAGACACAGAGAAAATACGGAAGGTCAAACCACCCTAACCAGAGGGCCAACAGGGCGGCCGCATGCATGCCTGCCAGCCACCAGATCATGTTGTCCAAGAACTTGAAGCCGCGATTACGGAACACCGGAAAGGACCAGGCGACCACCGGCGCAAATATCAATAGCAGAGCGAAAACCGATGCGATCGCAAGCATGGGGAGTTCCTTCGTATCGAAAAGCTGAACATTGGTCTGATCTAAACTCTAGCATTGCCGGACCGCAAGCACCATTGGGAAGATTCCTCTCAAAGTGCGGCAGGCACTGGACCCCTTAAACGGGTCCATCAAGACTGGCTCTGAACCCCGTTTCTTGATCCACATCGAGTAACTTTCTGTGTTAAGTAAAACTCCGCAAAAAGCACAAGAATCAAGAGTCAGAGACATATTCCGAGGTCATTTATCGCGGGAGTGTTAAGTAAGAAAATCTCCAGAAAATCACCGGCTAGAAAAACCAGTTCCGCTAACTCTTTTGCCCCAAGCGATTATACGCCCAGAAAAAGACAAGTCGGTTGACCTGCCAATTTTTTTGCAGCTTTTCCTAATCCAAATTTCCGCCTCCCCCCCCGGGGACTCAAACCACTGCAGATTAATCACCCTGCGGATTCTCATTAGAAATTCCCATACCCGTCCCCATCGTAAATGGATAACTCAGCCCGCATTCAATTCATCATGTCTCAGGAACAGCCTATCCAGCTTTTGCCGTTTAATTCGATCCCATGCACAAAGACGTTCTCCGCCGATTGGTTCTCCGCCCGGACTTCCAAGTCTCCCCGCGCAGATGCGACCGCCCTTGCCACCCAGCGGAGAGGGGGACCGGGTATAATCCCGGTGACAGTAGTATGGAAGCGCAAGCACGCCCTGGCGACATCGTGTCAGACAGCGCACCGGGGCTGGGTTGCCACGGCCGGCGGCCGTGTAGAGGTGGGGTATGGTGACCGATCGTTGCCGTGTCGTAGTTGCCGATGATACCGTCGGCGGTGAATCGGGTCCGGCCAGGCATGGAAATTTTCCTGTTGGCCGCAAGGGGGCGCCGGACCAGGGCCCGGCGCCCACTATCACTACAATTCGAATTCGTGCTACTTGAGCAGCGTCATCTTGCGGGTCTCGGCGACGTCGCCCGGTCTGGAGCTGGCAGAAGTAGATGCCGCTGGCCTGGTCGCGGCGTCCCAGGTCACCGCGTTGCGGCCGGCGTCCGTGAGGCCGTCGACCAGGGTGGCGACCAGGCGGCCGCGCACGTCGTAGATCCGCATCGTGGCGTGACCCGGCCTGCAGCAGTGCGAACTCGATCACCGTCATCGGGTTGAACGGGTTCGGGTTGATGCCCTGGATGCCGCTGACCGGCCATCCCGAACACGTCGCCGCTCTCGCAGCCTCGTCACGACGTTGGCGCCCGCGTCGTAGCTCAGCGAGGCATGCGTGACGCCCGTCACCTCGAAGCAGAACTCGCTCGAGCCGGCGTCTTGGTCGGCGTCGACAGGGTCACCGTGCCGTCGGTGCCGGTCACGCCGCTCAGCGTCCCGCTGAGTCGGGCCGGTCATCACGCCCGTCACCGTGGCGCCGGAGACCGGGGCGCCGCCGTCGTCCACGATCGTGACGTCGGCCCGCGTAGTACTTCCGGCCGCTCTGGACCCGCGTGACGTCGATGTCCGCCACGTGCATGGCGCCGCCGCCGGTGCCCGGCTCGGTCACCGTGGATGTAGCCGTTGCGGGTCAGCGTGTCGGAACCGTACTCGTTGGCCACGGTCAGGGCGACCGTGTAGGAGCCCGCCGCCGTGTAGGTGTGGCTCGGGTTCTGGGCGGTGGAGGTGCCGCCGTCGCCGAAGGTCCAGCTCCAGCTCGTGGGCGAGCCGGTGGACTGGTCGGTGAACTGCACGGTCAGCGGGTACTCGCCGCTGGTGGGCGTGCCGCTGAACGAAGGCGCTCGGACCGACGGTGAACCGCCGTGCCGCCGTACATGGTCGGGCGGTACAGGGCCATCTGCTGGTGCATGCGGGTGATCTGGTCGTCGGTGAACTCGTACATGCAGTAGTCGTCGGTGTAGTCCATGAAGTTGTGGATCGGATCGGGACCACCACCCGCACAACTGTCGCGTCCCTGGGGGCAGCCGTAGGCCGGCGAGGCCTCGGGAGCGGTGTCGGCCACGTAGTCGCCGCCGGTGCAGCCGCCCTGGAAGGTGTGGTACAGGCCCAGGAAGTGGCCGGCCTCGTGGGTGGCCGTGTCGCCCTCGTTGTAGGGCGCGGCCGCGCCGCCGGGCACCGAGGCCCACAGGCAGACCACGCCGTGCATGTAGCTGTCCTCGGGGTACATGTCCGGGAAGGTGGCGTAGCCCAGCAGGCCGCCGCCGATGTTGCAGAAGTACATGTTGAAGGTCGTGGCCGGATCGATGGCCAGGGCCTCCTTCATCTGCCGCTTCGTCGTGCGGCTGCCGTAGCGGTGGGTCGACGTCAAAAACAAAATAAATCCCAAAGTTGGTGGGGTTTATTGCTCGTGCGGGCGATTTTCCACAGGCCGCATCCCAACTCCCGGGGCGTGGTGTAGAAGCGGGGGCAGGTCAACCTCCACGGGCCCACGGCTTGCCTGAAACACGCAACGATTGTTTCAGCACTTGTCAGGGGTCAAGAAAGCAGGTCCCCCTGCTGCCTTCTCTCAGTAAGTTTGATTTCAATGAAATCCGGCTCCCAAAAATCCAACTCAAACTGGAGAGCTATTACCTTGCTAACAGCGACAACCCTCTCCCAATTTCACCTCCAAACGAGGATCGGTCTCGGGTCAAATTGCTGGGTCGTTTGGGAAGAAATAGTTATGCGACCCAAACCCCTCAGGGTTACTCGCCCAGATTGCGAAGGAAATCGTAACAATTACCAGGAATCCCCCTACAAAATAGCCCAAATGCTTTCCTGAACTACCGACATATCGTTCGATCAATTTGATATCCTTGAAGAGGAATGTACGGATCGGTCCTTCATCCTCAAGGGCATGGAGTGAGATCCCTGTTTCATCAATTTTCTCAACCAGACCTTCAATGGTATTTCCATCTGTCAGGGACACGCGGACCCGGTCACCAGGTTCAACCGTTGCGACCTGCCCAAATTCATTTTCGGTCCCCCCATCCCCAATGTTACCCGGCTGTAACCGCCACCCCCCACAAAAAACAGCAGGACGATGAACCAAAATGATCTCCTGGTTCCTGACACATGACACGCCGCCTCCTTCCAGTGGACTTTCATACCTTGAAGCGCAAGAGATGAACCATTTAGCTGGACTGATCGGTGTTTCAAAAACGCCAAGGGATTCAATCGATAACCTATTCCGGCGAATCATTCCCGGTACTGCTGGGACATCCTATTGGATGCGAGCGCGCACACGTGAGTTATCCAATCCGACACTTGGTGTTATCGCCATCATTGTGGTTACCAGGATTACCGTGGGATAGAATTTGGCCATCCTTGATCTCACCCCGCAAACGAAATCCCGGCGGTCGCTCGGAGGTGTTTAGCGGAAAAAAACTTGATCCAGCTTTTTTTACCTCAATCGATATGGCCGCACCGGGCGTGCCTCGGATGATTTTTGGCAGGCACAGCGGGGAGGAGGGGGGATGGTACTTCGGATGGAATATTTAATAGGTACAGGGGTTTAATCGGTCCGGACGTTGCTGGCAGAAAACAGAATAAACCGGAGCAGGCCGGTGGTCGGCTCCTATATATCTCTGGCAAACGCGATGACGAGGCTGTCTTCGTAATCGGCCAGCACCTCCTCCTGCCCCAGCAAGCTTCCGACACGCTCCATTTCCCTGAAGGGCTGCGCCAGGTACGTACCCCGTCATGACCGATAGACTTCGGCACGATGATCATCCCGGCATCATGGATATCGGCCTGACGGACAAACTCCTCTGCGGACCGGGACATCCCCACCTGCACAACCTGTTTTCAGGTCATGACCGATCAGGGGCCACGCCCTCGGCCCTCCCTCAGGATGATCACGCGGGAACCGGATATATCTCGAATGTGTTGCGCAATCCGCGAATCGCCCCGGCCGAGGTAGGCCGCCGTATAGGCGTTGGCCTCCTGAACGGGCCGCGCATGGTCCGCGGCAAGATTCACGGCCACGAGGGCCACCGGAACCAGAAGACCCGCGAATATCATGCGGGGACCCGCAACACGCCCCAGCAGGCAAAGAACGAGGTTGGCGGCCAGGATAACCACGGCAAACTGCAACAGATGATTGATCACCAGCGTCGCGACGAAAAGCACCGCGGCGGTCGGCAGGGAAAAGCGATCCGGGATCTTAGCAAAGAGCCAGACGGCCAGCAAGATGATCCAGACCAGCCCGAAACGCAGAGACGTGCCACTCGCAATCTGGTGGATGGACTTGAGATGGTTGCCCACGACCAGCGGTTGGGTGACGAAGGCCGCAAAAGAAAGTAATGCCGTGGTCAGGGCCAGGCCATCCACCCGACCGAGAGACCAAGACCATTTCTTGAACAGACGCAGGACCAGCGCCATGACTGCCAGCACCGGTAGGAATGCCGCCCAATGCCAGACCTGCTTCAAAATCACGCCAGATGGCCGGCGGCTGGTGCGCCAAGGACGTTGCGGTCAGTTGTTCCGGGAGAAATTACCGGAACCCCGGGCGACACGTGGCTGGTATCTCCCCACACGGAAAAAGACCCCACACACCCACCGGGAAAACCGGATTACCGTGACCAGGATGTTGCGGAGCGGAAAGCTCACCAACAAGATTCCGGCCACCACCACTGCCAGCACTTCGAGGCGCCCGAATGGCCGCGCCGACTGCCGCCTCGAGGGCGACGAACGGAACCGGGATAGGCATCAGGGGAAAGGCCGCATATTTCGTTCCGACCATTGCTCCGAGGCAGACAAGTCCTGCAGCCCACGCCTGTCGACTGCCCTTGTCCACACGGCGCCCGAGGGCAGCAACGGCCCCAACGGCCAGCGCGGCCACCAGCAGGTCGTTGTTCCCCTTCGTGAGTTGCGACCTGACCACGGGACTCAGGACAATAGTACCGACAACCAGGGCTGCAAGCGTTCGGTTGACACCCAAGAGGCGGAGAACAGGCCGTAGGTCGAAACCACCGGGAGAGTCCAGGAAACGAGATCGGGCACAAACCACAGCAGGTCGCTTTTTCCGACCAGGAAAAGCACCGCCGTCATCAGTTCGTAGCCGCCGGGATAGAACCAGACCCCGCAGTCTGTCGCCATCATCGATCCGGTCTGCACCCACTGGGCGGCCATGGGCAGATGATAGATCAGGGCATCGATTCTCCGGGGCACATCCGCGTAGACATTGGCCGGGACCCATACCGCTGCGATAACCAAAGAGACGAGGAAAGCCTCCGCCCACGCCAGGTCGTCAACCCCGGGGCTGTCTCCCGACATCCTGAAGCGGATCATTGTGGTCATCACCATCAAGACCACGAAGACACAGAGAAAATACGGGACTCAAACCCACCCCTGCTTCTCGACACTCCCTCCCTTGAATAATCCCGCCCCCACCGTGTACCCTGCAGGAACGGCCCACCCCCAACCAAAGGCAATACCATGAGTGTTCTGGGCAACGTCATCTGGTTCGTGTTCGGCGGCGTGCTCATCTTCCTCGAGTACGTCATCGCCGGACTGCTGCTGTGCCTGACCATCATCGGCATCCCCTTCGGGGTGCAGTGCATCAAGCTGTCACTGCTGGGCCTGACGCCCTTCGGCCGCACCGTCACGCAGGGCGACGCCGGCGCGGGCTGCCTCAGCGTGGTGATGAACATCATCTGGATCCTGGTCGGGGGCATCTGGATCGCGCTGACCCATCTCGTGTTCGGCATCCTCTTCGGCATCACGATCGTGGGCATCCCGTTCGCCAAACAGCACTTCAAGCTGGCGTCGCTGGCGCTGACGCCGTTCGGCAGGAAGATCGTCTGAACGGTGGATCAGTTCCCGGCTGCCGTTACCAGCCTGAAGACCAGGCCGGCGGGGGCCTCCGCAAGACCGCTGAATGACTGCGGTGGGCAGAAGGTGGCCACGGCCACGACCTCCTGCCGATCGTCCAGGACCGCGATGTTCAGACCCTCCCGGTTGAACAAGACTTCCCGGCCGTCGACGGTCAGGGACGCGTACTCTCCCGAGCCGGTGCCGCTGGCGGTGATCTCCAGCTGCTTCTTCATCATCACCGCTCCCAGGGGCGTGTTCTTCGCTCCGGTCGCCTCGATGGCGGTGCTCGGCTGCATTCTCTCGAACACCAGACCGCCGTGGACGAAGATGCCGACGTAGGAGGCCCCGGTGGGCAGCTGCCTGATCCGTGAACCGAGGCCCGCCAGCCGCTCGGCGCCCGCGACCGTCAACACTCCGCGCGCATCACCCCTGCCGACAAGGATCAGGGTCTTGGCCAGGTGGTCGGCCAGGAATGCGTCGAGCGCGACCGGTTCGATCCGGTACTCCTGTTCCGGCAGGAAACCGCCTTCCCGGGCGAAGCAGACGGGAAAGCCGTCGAGGTCGGTGCAACGCAGGACCGCAGCGAAACTGGGGAACATCTCGGCGAAATGCGAACGCCGGAGCACCGCCACCGTTGAGGGATCGGGCCTTCCGCCGAAGAGGTAGTCGCGCGTCAACCTGTCGGCCGCAGCGATGTTCTCCCGGTAGCTGCGCGCCGCGAATCCCGCGGTTGTCGGCACACCGGCCTCGTGGGCCTTCAGGGCCAGATCCACGAAGTCGTCCGCGAACACCGTGGTGGCCGTCGACGATGGCGACACCAGCAGCAGATCCGCCTGTGCCAGGGCACGGCGCCACTGCGGATCCTGCAGGCGGGAGGTGAAACCGAGGGCCGCGTATTCCGGTTTGCGATCGAGGAGCGGCGCCACATCGACGACCTGCACCACCAGCAAGAGCGCCGTCAGCAGCAGGGCGATCCGAGGCCGGCGCGCCACGGCCGCGAGCCCGGCAGCCACCAGACAGTAGTACAGCGGCCACAGAAAACGGGCCTGGGCCCGGAACTGCTGCTCACCCGCTCCCGGCAGCAGCCCGCAGGCGAACAGGGCCGCGACCGCCAGCACCGCGACCAGGGTCCAGTGACCGACCGCGCGCGCCGCCAGACGACGTCCCCCGCCGAGCGCGACCGCCGCCAGCAAGGCCAGCAAGCCCCCCGCGCCGAAGTAGTTGAACCCTTCGAAAGGATCACCCGCACCCTGCGGCAGGCCCGGCAGCAGCGCGGCCCGTCCCTGGGAATTCACGACGGCATTGAGGTCGGCGGCATAACCGACATCGGCCGGCAAGGTGCCGACGGGCAGCTGCCCCGGCCGGAAGAACCCCGCCAGGTACCACAGCAGCACGAGCAGCGCGGCGCTACCGGCTACCGTCACCAGGGCCGACGCGGTTGTTGTCTCGCGAGTCAGCCACAGGCGCCGGGCCTGATCGGCCAGCAGGAAGGCGAAGACCATGACCGCCGGATAGGGATGGATCAGGGCCACGGTCGCCACCAGGACCAGCCAGGGATAGACAGGGGCGCGGCCCGGGTCGGGCGCGGGTTTCAGGTAGAGCCACAGCGCCGCCGGCAGGACCCAGAGAGCCGTCAGGGCGATGTGACCGTCGCGCAGCAGGAAAACCGGATACAGGACCAGGAGCCCGGCCCCCAGGATCCGCGGCACCAGCGACCGGAAGAAGATTCCGGACAGGCGCAAGCCGAAGACGCCCATCAGGACGTGGCAGACCAGCAGCCACAGACCCGCGTACTGGAAGTCGGCCGGAAGCAGGAAGGACATCGCCTTGAACGGCAGCGCCAGCAGGGGCACCGAGTCGGTCAGCCCGATGGTGGTGCCGTAGGGCGCCATGTAGGTCGTGATGGCTCCCGGCGGCCAGTGCCACGCTTCGGAGCGGAAGAACATCCAGCCGAGCTGATGGAACCCGGTGTCGGCGCTGCCCAACAGCCAGTCGCTGCGGGCAGGGTGGACGATCCCCAGCCCGAACCGCCACCAGAACAGCAGGAACCCCGCCGCACCGCCGGCGACGAGCAACGCTCTCTCGCCGCGATACCATTTCTTGATCATTCCGGGGGGTGTCATGTGCCATCGGTCCCGACTTGGAGTTGCTGCTGCGATCGGCCCCACATCTTGTACCACACCCGGAGTCGGGATGCGACCGCCTTTGGCGGTTCTCGCTCAGTGATGGATCGCCGCGCCCGTCTTGCCCAGCCGCCATCCGGCGAGGTCGAATTCGCTCAGCCGATCCTGGAAGTTGCCCTCGTCTAGGGTCTGACCCAGGGCCACACATTCCCGGAAGCGGGCAGCGGCGGCCTGATGGTCACCGTCCAGCCGCAGCACCTCGCCCGCGTAGTACAGCCCTTCGCACTGCTGCTGGAGATCGTCGGGAGCCGCCGCGGCCACCAGGTCCGCGGGCGTGATCTCCCCGGCCACGCAGGCCAGGACGGAGGCCAGCCACGGATCGTCCCCGACACCTGCACGCGCCTGGCGCAACGCCTCGTCCGCCTCCCGGTCCTTGCCCAGCTCGCGCAGGACCAGCACCAGCCGCACGTTGCCGAAGGTGGTGCGCGCCAGCTGCCGGTAGGCCTCTGCGTATTCGCCGGCGGCCTCCTCCTGGCGGCCCAGGATCCACAGCGGCGTACCGAGGTGGTAGTGGAGCCAGCCCGCGAGGTCGCCTTTTTCTTCCGTGATGGTGATCGCCCGCCGGTAGTCCAGCACGGCCTCCTCGTAATCGCCCAGCCAGCGGTTGATCCGCGCGCGGTGCGTGTGGAGCCTCGCGTCGGCCGGCCGCTCACCCAGCGCCAGGTCCAACGCCGTCAAGGCTTCCCGCGGCCGGCCGAGACGGCACAGCAGATTGCAGCGGAAGGTCAGCCAGAACCCCGGTTGCGGATTTCCCAGCTCCACGAAACGATCGGCCGTCGCGAGGGCCAGTTCCAGGTCTCCGGCCAGCGCGCTCAGACGAGCCGCCTGCGACAGGGCCAGCCGGTGGTCCGGGTCCAGGTCCAGTGCGTTCCGGGAACACGCCAGCGCCGCCTCCGGGTCCAGGGTGGTGAACGAGCGCAGGTACCAGCTGTCGGCAGGGCTGCGGACGCCGTCGGCGGTGGGCCCGGCCTGCACCCAGGCCTCGAATCCGTCCTCGTCGACCGATTCCCCGTGCAACGCCAGTTCCGACCGCAGCGCCCGGTAGGGCCAGCCCTGCGGCTGGCTGCTGATCTTGCTGTCGAGGTAGTTGATGGCCAGTCCGCGTTCACCCGCCGCGGTCAGGGCCAGCGCCCGCAGGAGTTCGGCTTCGAGCAGGCCGGGATACCGCCGGTCGGCCGCCAGCGCCTGATGCAGGTTGACCCGGTTGCTGGGGTTGGTCAGCAACAGCTGGTAGCGCAGTTCCAGCACCTGGATCCGGGCTGCCTGCCGGTCGTACGGAGGCTGGGCCGCCTGCCAGACCCAGACCACCGCCACGACCAGGAACAGGGCACCCATCCCGGCCAGCATCCGGTGCCGCGAAAAGGCCCGGCCCCAGCCGATCAGACGGGAAGGCGGACGGGCCAGGATCGCCTTGCGGGCCAGGAACCGCCGCAGATCCTGTGCCAGGTCCGCGGCTGACCCGTAGCGCGCCTGCGGATCCTTGGCCAGGGCCTTGAGCACGATGGTTTCCAGATCCCCCTTCAGCGAAGCGTCCAGCTTGCTGGGCCGCTGCGGCTCCTCCTCGCAGATGGACATCACGGTTTCGGGGGT
Organism: Candidatus Krumholzibacteriia bacterium; assembly: GCA_942492615.1. Classification (GTDB taxonomy): domain Bacteria; phylum Krumholzibacteriota; class Krumholzibacteriia; order LZORAL124-64-63; family LZORAL124-64-63; genus CALOFL01. The sequence continues at coordinate 388,080 of CALOFL010000009.1, read as the reverse complement.
GAAGCTGTGGGCTTCGTGGGGCGGCTGGCCTGTCAGCAGCTCGTACAGGATCACCCCGAGCGAATAGACATCCGACACCGGACCGATCTCCTCGGGCCGGCCCACCATCTGTTCGGGACTCATGTAGCGGGGCGTTCCGACCATCTGTCCGGTCAACGTCATCGATACGGTGGATTCCATTTCCGGGCGGGTGAGTCGCGCCAGCCCGAAATCCAGGATCTTGGGATCGCCGGCGTCGGTGACCAGGATGTTGCCGGGTTTCAGGTCGCGGTGCACGACGCCGTTTTCGTGGGCGTACTGCACCGCATCGCAGATCCGACAGAACAGCTCGAGCCGCGCGCGGCGCTCCGGGACACCGTCCTCCACGAAACGGTGCAAGGGCCGGCCCCGCACCAGCTCCATGGCGAAGTAGTGGAAGCCGTCGTCGGTGCGTCCTGATTCGTAGATGGTGGCGATGGCCGGGTGCTGCAGGCTGGCCAGGGCGCGGGTCTCACGCAGGAAGTGCTTGATGTGCTTCTTGCCCGCGAAGCGGCCGCCCCGCAGAACCTTCAGCGCGATGGCCCGGCGCGGCGCAGCCTGCTCCGCCTCGTAGACCTGCGCCTGCCCGCCTTCGCCCAGCAGCCCCTTGACGGAATAGTTGCCGATTCGCTGCGGCAACGGGACCACTTCGGCCAGATCGGCGCTGATGAAGCGGATGTCCCGGCGCATGCGCTCGGCCCGGTTTCGACATAGCGGACAGGCCGCCAGATGCCCCGCCAGTTCCGGGGCCTCCCGGTCTATCCAGCTCCAGAGTTGTGCTTCGGGAAGATCGCAACCCATGGCACCACCTTCGCTTGCTGAGTCCCCCGCGCCGGCACTCCCGTCATGTTTATTCTACCCCAACCGGACACGGTTGCAAAACCCCCCGGCCAAAAGTCCCGTCTCGGGGCCCGGTGGTGATATACTGGGACACGGCAATTCTCCAGAAAGGCCCCGCCATGAGTGATCCGCAGGGCACCGGTCCTTCGCTGGCCGACCTGACACCCACGCTGGTGAACCGCCTCCGCGAAGGCGACCCGACGGCCGGCCGGCTGCTGGCCGACATCTACCGGAATCCCCTGCTGCGTTTCTGCTTTCGGTATCTCAAGAACCAGGAGGAAGCCGAAGACGTGGTGCAGGAGGTGTTCCTGCGCGTCCTGAAGCACAAGGCCCAGCCGGCCAACTTCCGCGCCTGGATCTATCGGATCGCCCGCAACTGCAGTCTCGACGTCATCCGCGCGGGCGGCCGCCGTCGGGACGACGGGGAGCTGCCGCCGGCCTCCAGGGTGGACGCCGAGCTGACCGGATGTCTGACCCGTCTGGTGCGGCGGGAACAGCAAGCCGAGCTGAAGCGCGCGCTCGCCCAGCTGTCGGAGGACCACCGCGAGGTCCTGCATCTGCGTTACACCGAAGGCCTTTCCCGCCAGGAAACCGCTGAGGTCCTCGGCCTGCCGGAAACCCTGGTCAAGTCCCGCCTCTATGAAGCGATCGTCAAGCTCCGCGCCCATGATTCCATTGTCGATCCCGGATAAATTTTTCCGTCCTTTTCCCGTCGCCGGCGTCTTATGGATACCAGCCGGCAATCCGTTGCGGGCGACAGGAAACACGAACTGCGAAATAAAGGGGCCTATGAAGAGATCATGCCGGTTTTGGGCGAGGCCGGTACCAATCTGAGAATCATAGGTCCCTCTCCATTCTTCGCCGTGCCGGGGGAGGAAAGGGAGAAAAAGTCCGGGCCGTGTGGAAGACCTCGAGGGGGCATGCCCTGGCCGCTATACGACCGAGGGTATGAGGAGAGACGGGGTGGAATCGATCGAGGATGGCCACCCTCATGGGCGTCACACCACCGGCCCGGACCCGCAGCGTCACGCGGAGAATAATCCCACCAGAAAAACACCGGACCACAGGACCGTGCGCGGCCAGTTGGTCTTGATCAGGAGGGCGACGGAACCGGCGACGTCCTGATTGTCCGTGATCTTGCGGTGCAGGGACACCGAGTACTTGAAGGTGACGCCCCAGGCCAGCAGGGTCATGACCAGCATGCCGTTGGCCGTCGGTCCGCCCCCGAGGTAGGCGGCGCGGGCCAGCAGGAACAGCTGGCCCACCATCAGCGGTACGACAAATACCGCTATGAGGCTGGTGTAGCGTCCGTGCCAGCCCACCAGGCGATCGGCGGGATAGTGGGCAAAGCCCGGATAGATGATGAGCTGCACCATCCAGATGATGAGCGCCATCCCGAAGTTGACCAGATCCAGCAGAGTCAGCGGCGGAACCACGGGTGCCCCCTAGAGCAGCTGCTCGATCTTCCAGACCATATCGTTGACCGTGGGCCCGATAATCTTGTCGAAGCCCGCGTTCTCCCGCAGCCGGCGCGCCATGTCCTTGATACCCGGCAACGCGGCGGCGGCCTGACTCGAGACCTTCTGCCGGCCCTCGGGCGACAGATCCTGGCTGTATTCCAGCAGCTCGTCGAAATCCTCGTTGAGCGCTTCCAGCTCGGGCAGGGCCTGTTCGGCCTCGTCGGCGCTGGAGATGCTGCTCAAGGTGCGCGTGGTGCGGTCCAGAAGCGCGGGCAGCACCTCGTCGATACGGATGTTGCCCGCCATGCGGACGTTGTCGCTCGTCGATTTGCCGCAGCCGCAGGCGCACACGAGCAGCAGCACCGTCATGGCCGCCAATACAACAGGTCGCAACTTCATGATCTCTCCTTTGAGACTTTTCCGGATGGCGACAGCCGGACCGGGGACTCCCCCAGTTCCACGATGCGCCGGAGCATACCACCAAACACCAGCTGGTGAATCGGAAACAACGCGTACCAGTAAAGGTAGCCGAGCTTGCCCGAGGGGTGGAACACCGCCGTCTGCCTGATCCGGGAGCCCGTACCCTCGGGTTCCACCCGGAATTCGAGCCAGGCCTGGCCCGGCACCTTCATTTCGGCCACCAGCCGCAGCAGGCGGTCGGGTTCGTAGGCCTGCACGCGCCAGAAATCGAGGGCGTCGCCGACCGCCGGATGTTCGGGGTCCCGCCGTCCGCGCCTCAGTCCCACGCCGCCCAGCAGCAGATCCAGGCCGCCGCGGATCTTCCACAGCCAGGTGTAGGCGTACCAGCCCCGATCACCGCCGATCCGGCGGATCGGGGCGAATGCCGCAACCACCCCGGCGTGCGAGGCGACCTGGCGGGCGTCGAACACCCGGTTCCCGAGCCGGGATCCCGCCCACGTCTTGACCGCGCCGCCCGACGACAGCGCGTCGAACCACACCGACTCGGCCGCCGCGTGCTCGTCTTCGGCAATAGCCGCGGCGATGGCCTCGCTCGCGTCCATCGTGACCAGGCCGAAAACCTCCCGAGCGGAGAAGTCGCGCACGACCGTCGGGTTCTGGATGCTGGCGATGAGCTTGCGGCCGATGCGGGCGTAGAGCGGCGTCACCAGCCCCAGCCAGAGACTCGACAGCCAGGGTGTCAGCACCGGCACCGGCAGCATGAAACGTTTGAGGCCGCGCTGCCGGGCGTACTCACTCATCAGCTCGCCGTAGGACACCTGGTCGGCGCCGCCGATCTCGAACACGCGACTTTGCGGCAGGTCGATGTCGAGTCCGGCCTGCAGGTAATCCAGCAGGTCGCTGATGGCGATCGGCTGGGCCTTGACCCGCACCCAACTGGGCGTGACCATCACCGGCAGCCGGTCCACCAGCGAGCGGATCATCTCGAACGAGAGGCTGCCCCGGCCCAGCACGATCGAAGCGCGGAATTCGAGGGTCGGCACGCCGGAAGCGCGCAGGATCTCCCCCACCTCGTTGCGGCTGCGCAGGTGGCTCGAAAGCCGATCGTCGTCGCTGCCGAGCCCCCCGAGGTAGATGATGCGGCCGACGCCGGCGTCCCGGGCCGCCGCCGCGAAATTCTGGGCTCCCTGACGATCACGCTCCTCGAAGCCGTCGGCGGCGCCCATCGAGTGGATCAGGTAGTAGGCCGCGTCGACACCGGCCAGGGCCGTCGCCAGCGACGGCGGGTCCAGCACGTCCCCGCGCACGACTTCCATGGGCTGGCCGAGCCGCGCCCGCAGGGTGCGCGGGCGTCGCGCCAGGCAGCGCACCCGGTAGCCTGCCGCGTCCAGTCGCCGCAGCAGACGGCCGCCGATGTAACCGGTGGCGCCGGTGACCAGAACACGCGGCGGACGGGTGGTCGACTGATCGGACATGATTCTCCTGAGTTTCTTGGCCTAGAGCAGTTGGGTCAGCTTGTCGACCATTTCGTCCATGGCCGGTCCCAGGATTTCGTCGAGGCCCCGCATACCGTTGATGCGGGCGGCGGCGCCCTGGATCTCGGGCAGGGAGCGGGCGGCCATGCGGGCCATTTCCGTGCGGCCTTCCGCGGAGAGATTGGGGACATGATAGATCAGGTCGTCGAAATCGTCATTGATGGCCGCGAGCTGGGGCGCCGCCGCCCTGGCCGAAGCCATGTCCTGGACGCCGGCGAGCGTGCGCGCCGTCCGGTCGAGCAGCCCCTTGAGCACCTCGCCCGTGTTGATGCCGCCGAGCTCCATCTCGGCGCTCGGGCCGCCGCCGCCGCAGCCGGTCACAAGCAGTCCGGCCAGCAGCATGGCCGCCAGACCTGGATTGCGGATCGATCCGGTATTCATGGACTCTCCTTGGCCTGCCCAGACGAGTGGGCCCTGGGGTGAGGATTCATGACGGGATGCTTCGGGGCATCGCGTGGCGGGATCTTACACCGGGAAGCGGGCAACGTCTAGCTGGTGGCGGGCTCGGTTTCCCGGACCACCGGGGAGGTGGCGGGCTGAGCATCGGCGGGCGTTTCCCGGGTCTTGTCCGCAAAACGTTCGGCAACGGACAGGAACCGGCTGAGGTTGGACATGAAGATGTCGACCAGCCGCGGTTCGAAATGGGTACCGCGGCCCTCCTCGATGATCGTGAGGATCTTGTCCAGCGGCATGGCCTTGCGGTACACCCGATCCCCCGCCAAAGCGTCGAACACGTCCACGAGGGCGGTAATCCTGCCGTAGAGATGGATATCCTCGCCGGCCGTCTTGTTGGGGTATCCCTGCCCGTCCCACCGTTCATGGTGATCGCGGGCGATGACGGCCGCAGCCTGCATGATCGGCCGCTTGGAGCCCTTGAGGATCTCGTAGCCGATGACGGCGTGGGTCTGCATCAACACCCGTTCCTCGTCCGTCAGTTTACCGGGTTTGTTGAGGATTCTGTCGGGAATGGCGATCTTGCCGATGTCGTGCATCGGCGAGGCCAGCCGCAGCAATTCGGCCTCGGTTTCGTCCATGCCAATCAGCAGAGCCAGTTCTCGGCTCATCAATCCGACCCGGCGGGTGTGGTTCGCCGTTTCCCGCGAGCGGCTCTCCACCACGTCGCCCAGGGTGATGATCACTTCCCGTTGCGTCTCGATGATCTCCTGTTCCCTGGCCGCGGCCAGGGCCTGCGACGTCTGCAGCTGAGCGGCCATCTCGTTGAGGGTCTTCGCCAGCCGCCTCAACTCGATCGAACCGGTCAACGGCAACGGCGTGTCCAGGTCGCCCTGACCGATGCGGACCAGCCCCTGTTCGATGGATTCGAGGGGCCGGAAGAGCAGCGACAGCAGGCCCATCATCAGGGCGATGGTGAACACCAGCAACAGGGACGCCACCATCAGCAGCGGCCGGCGGGCCTCGCGGATCCTGGATTCGATGAACCCCTTGTCCAGATCGATGCACACCCGGCCGATCACGCCCTCGGTATGGTGGCGGATGGGAGTCATCGCCCGGATCCGATCGGCTCCCAGCACCAGGCTCTCGCCCGGAATCAGGAAATCGCGTCCGACGGCGAATTGGGCCTCGGCCAGGGGTGTCCAGGGCTGGCCGACCTGGCGGGGGTCGACATGGCCCTGAATCAGTCCCTCGTGATCCACGATCACGATACCGTCCAGGTCCGGCCGGGAGCGGTCGATCTCCAGCACGAGGGGCACCAGGGTCAATTCGGGAAAATCGCTCAGAAGAGCGTCCCCGCTGAGCACGGCCAGGTTGCGCGCCTCCAGCAGCAACTGTGTCTCCGCCTGGGCCAGCAGCGTGTTCCGCAGCTGCCGCTCGAACGTCTGGGAGACCACCAGCACGGTGCCCGCGATCAGTCCGGCGGTCACCAGGGTGGTCAGCGTGCGGAAACCCACCCGCGGTCGGAACTTGTTTCCCTGATGTTCTTGGGTCTTGCTCCGGCTCACTCGCCTTCGCTCCTTATTTTCCGGATACGGGCCCGATGTTCGTGGGCGCGTTCGAGGTAACCCTGGGTGCGGGCGTCCCGTGGATCGATCTCCAGCGCCTGTTCCCAGATCTCGATGGCGCGGTCGAGCTTGCCTTCGGCGAAGGCTTCCATGCCGCGGGCCTGGTATTCCTGCTTCAGGTGGACACTCACCTGCTGGTAGTCCGGAGCGGCCGCGGCGACGATCTCCCAGTAGCGGATGGCATCTTCGCGGCGGCCCGCGGCGGCCGCATCCACACCCTGCCGGTAGAGCAGGGCGATCTCGCGGCGGCGGCTTTCCGGCAACGAGGCGTAGGTCGGCGTCGCCGGCGGCGTCTTCCGGGCCGGCGTCGCCGCCGCGGAATCAGCGGCCGGGACCGCGGGCGTCGCGTTGGCCACGGGGGCCGCACTCCGCGATTCGGCGCGACCGACCGCTTCGCGGGCCGCCGACTGGGCGGCGGCGACCTCGTCGCGCAATCGGATCGACTCCTCGACGTGATCGGCGAGTTTCCGGATCTCCACGTCGCCGGGCGCAAGCACCAGGGCTTGTTCGAACAGGTCCCGTGCCTGTTCGAGATCCCCGGCGGCGAAAGTCGCCATGGCGTCGCGGTACAGATTCCGGATGTTCTCGTCCCGCTGCGCCTGCCGCTCGGTTTCGGTGGTGACCCGCTCCAGACGGGCGCGGGCGCGCTCGTGTCCGGGATCGACCCGCAGGCAGGCCTGGTACGCGATGACCGCAGCGGTGAATTCGCCCTCGCCTTCGGCGACCCGGCCGCGGCCGAACAGGGCTGCGGCCTCGAAACCGGCCGCGTCGGGATGGTCGGGGGCGATCACCTCGAGCGCCCGGATCCTTTCCAGCGCGGTATCGAATTCTTCCGCGGCCAGCGCGGACTTCACCGCCTGGGCCGCCGCTGCGACCCGTTGCTGTTCGTCGGCGGCGAAGGCCTTGGCCAGCCGATCGTTGAGCTCGGCCTCCCGCAGGTCGAGGGCGGCCTGGCGCCGCTCGGCGACCGTGCGCCCGAAGGCGAAACCGACACCGAACCGGTGCACCATCTCCAGGGGATTGTCCTCGAAGGCGTAGTTGAGGGTCAGGTTGCGATAGGTGGCGCCCAGGCCCGCCGCCAGGGTGCCGTTGTTGGCCCCGACGCGCAGGGCGATCAGGTCGAGAAACGCGACCTCGGCCCCAGCGTGCAGCCGCGAATCCATTTCCTTCGTTTTTTCGATGTCCACGGTGAACAGGGCCTGCAGCTGCGTACCGAGCGGAACCGCGTAGGATCCGCCCAGGCGGATGGCCGAAGGATCCCGCACCTCTTCGGTTTCGAGCCTGATCGCCGGTTCGATGATGTTCCGGAAGGTCAAGCCCAGGTTGAGGTTCTGCGCCCAGTGGGATGTACCACCGAGGGCCAGACCCGGCCGCACGATGATGCCGGCGTCCAGCCCCAGGCCGCTGGCCGACTGGCCGGCGAGTTCCTGGCGCTGCATCTTCAGCGCCGCGCCGACCTGCCACGCCGGGCCGATGGCGCGACCGTAACCGAAGGCCAGTTCACTTTCCGTATTCCGCAGGTCGTCGGCCAGAAGGGTGCCGCGGTCGTCGCGCTCCTCGATTCCATCGACGCCGTACCGCCTGAGCGACAGGGCAAAGGTGCCCAGGCGCCAGGTGGGCAGCGCCAGGCTACCGAACTGCTCGTGGAAACCCATGCCGATCAGGTTCGTGTGGGCCGCGGCCACGGACGTACGTTCGAGTCCGGCCAGGCCGGCCGGATTCCAGTACAGGGCGGTCGGGTCCCCGCTGACCGAACCGTAGGCGCCGCCGAGCGCCAGGGCGCGCTCACCGGCACCGCGTGCGAACACGGAGCGCAGGCCGGCGTCATCGTCGGCGAACGCGACGCAGACCGGTGTACCGGTAACCAGCAGGAAGTAGCAGACGGTGACGGCTGTCAGGCGGGCCTTCATCGCTTCACCGCCACTTTCCGCAGCACGCGGTCGCGGGTCCCGTCGCTGTATTCAACCACGATCTCGGCGATGTAGACGCCGTTGCGGACCGCCAGGCCGCGGCCGTTCAGTCCGTTCCAGACCGTGTCCTGGTGCAGACCGGCGCCGCGTTCGGAAGCGTCGAGCAGGGTCACCACGTTCTCGCCGTGGGGGGTCAGCAATCGCAGGGACACCCTGGCCGTACCGCTGAGGTGGTAGGCGAACGTCGTGTGCTCGCGGCCGGCCGCGAACGGATTGGGGAAATTGATGTAGCTGTCCTGCAGGCTGGCCTGGCCGATGTTTCCGATGTCCGTCACCACCGGCAGGGCCTGTCCCGCTGCCCCCAGGATGCGGATCCCGCCGGTCGGACCGCCTTGCGGCCCGGCGACGATCCCGTCGGCGTCGACGGCCAGCCGCAGCCGGCCGGCCGGCGCGCCTTCCCGGATGCCGACCATCAGTTCGATCTCGCGGGTTTCGCCCGCCGCCAGGACGAGCGGATCCGTGAAGACGACGGTCAAGGCCGTCGCCGCCGGATCAACGGCTGCGTTGCGCCCCAGCTCGACACCGCTTTCGGCGGCGGCGACGATCGCGACCACGGCGCCGGGCGCAGCGAAATCGTTGTCCGTCGCCGCCGGTGCCAGTGTGACCGAAGTGACCGTCAGCGGACCCGAACCGGCGGCAGCCGGGTTGGCCAGCGTCAGGTTCAGGACCGGTTCCGGAGCGGACCGTGGTACGAGCAGGGGCGGCATGAGATTCGATCCGCCGAGCAGCATCTCCTCCGCGGGCACGATGATCGCGGTCAGGCCCGACCAGACCGGCCACGTTCCGATGGTGGTCAGCGCCGGCCTCTCGCCGCTGATCGTGTCGCGGGTCACGATGCCTTCGACCGCAGCGAACAGCTCCAGTGACGTCAAGGGCGCGTCGGTGCGCAGGTCCAGGTGCACGTCGCAGACAAGCGTATCGCCGGGGGCCAGCGGCGGCGCCGCCAGGGCGATGGTCATCACGCCGTCGGCCGCCGCCGGATCGATCAGGTTGCCGACCGCCACGCCGTTCGCCAAAACCCGCACCCGGTCGAGCAGACCCGACGGGTCCAGCGGATCGCGCGAGGCGTCGACGAGCTGCAGGGCAAGGCTGTCCCAGGATGCGGCCGTCGTTTCATCCGCTCCGGGATGGACGAGCGCAAGTTGCATGACCGCAACGTCCCGGGCGCCCGGGTTGATCACCGCCGGCAGCATCCCGTCGCCCTGCACCCACAGGGCCGGCGTTGGCGCATAGACCGTCAGGCCGGCCACCGGCGTCGCGGGCATGATGGTGACGGCGACCGGCCCGCCGTCGCCGGCATCCTCAGCGAGCCACTGTCCGCGGTCGGTGAAGTCGAAGCGGAACGCTCCGGGCGGCGCGTCGGATGCGAGATCGCCCGTCAGTTCAAGGGCGACATTGGCCCCCACGGGAACCTCCACCGGCAAGCCCAGCAGCATGACCATCAAGGAGTCCTGGTACTGCGGCGGGCCCGCGAAGAGCGTCTGCGAGGGCGTGGTGACGCGTACGGCGTCGAACAGCGCGGCCGGGTCGGCCACGACCGCACCCAGCGAATCGCGCACGACGCAGCCGAGGGCCTGGATCCGGACTGCCGAGGCCGTGGGATCGTCGGTATCGTTCGCCAGGTTCAACGTGGCGATGTTCACGTTCGCCTGACCCGGCTGGGCGGTCGTTTCCAGGTCGGCCGCGCAGGTGACGTCGAGCAGTCCGGCGGGAGAAACGAGGTTGGCCTTTTTCGTCGCGATGGGGAAGGTCCCGCTGCCCAGGGCGACAGCCACGGGCAGGCTGCTGACCTGGTCCACCGCGTGGAAATCGTCGCTGCCGTCGATGCTCATCAGGAAAGAGGGAACCGTGCTGTCCGACCGCAGTGACAGGGACAGGCTCAACGTGGCCGGCTCGCTCCCATTGACCAGGACCGGCGGCGAGAGGCGCAGGACGATCTCGTCACCGACGGCAGGCAGGCTGCTCTCGTCGAAGTAGACGTTGCTGCCCTCGCTGAGCGTCACCCGCGTGATGAGTTCGGCGGGTGTGATCGGGGGGCCGTCGGCGGTTTCGGCCAGCCGGATGCGGAAGCTGTCGAGCCTCGCGACCGCCACATCCTGATCGCCGGGATTGACGAGGGTCACCGTCAGGGGCACGAGCCCCTGCTGACCGCGGGCCACACTCGTCGGCAGGTTGGTGGTCGGATAGGCGTCGAGGCCCGGTACCGGCGTGTGGACGCGGAGCGCGGCGGACGTCGACGGCGCCGAAGCGTGGTCGATTCCCGTATCGAATCCCGTACCGCTGGCGGCGCCGATCACGGTGATCGTCCCGGGTTCGGTGGCGGTGTAGGTCCACACGAATTCGCCGGCCTCTTCCGGAAGAAGATCCATGGTCGGCGGCGACGGTGCGCCCAGGGTGATGGCCGCATCCCCTTCGCCGATCAGCATCGTCGGCAGGATCCCCATCACGTTTTCCAGACCGACATTGCGTACGGTCATCCGCAGCGTGCCGGTCAGGCCGATAGTCGTCGCGGTCGACGTGAAATCCGTCTGCGATGCCAGGGCGGAGGTGCTGAGCACCAGCGTGCCGCCGGGCGGAACCGCGGCGTCATAGGGCCCCGAGTTGTCCGAGCCCATCACGATGCCGTCCTGCGGAACCGTCAACCGCACGGTCGCCGAGTCGGTCGGCACCGCCGCCGCATCGACCGAGACGAATAGACGCACCCCGCCGACCGGCACATCCTTGTTCAGTACCGGCGACAACCAGTGTCCGTTCAGGTAGTTCATGTTGCCCAGCAGGCTGTCGGTGGCGCTGCTGAACATCCCGTCGTCGTCGTCCGCCCACAGGCGCACCTGCGCCAGGTCGCCCGGCACGGCCGTACCCGCGTTGGTCAGACCCAGTCCCACCAGAACGTCGGCAAGGTAACCGTTGGCGGGGACCAGCAGGTCGAGAGCCAGTTCAGGACCGTCGCCCGGTCCCAGGGTGCGACCCGGGACGGAGTTGCTGACGACCTGGGCGGCGATCATGCCGTCGACCCGCCAGGCGGCGCCTGAATCCAGCGGCCAGCTTGCGACCAGAACCGTCCCGGGCGCCCAGACAGCGCTTTCGCCATCGATCGCGGCACCGAGGATGTCACCGTCCGCCACCGCGCCCGGATCCACATCCGCGGTGACGAAGATTCGTTCCAGGCCGCCGGGAGTCAGGGGCAGGTCGAGGCCCGTGAAGGTGATGAGGTCACCCTTGAAGGCGCCCGATCCCAGCGCCGGATCGGTCTCGTAGTCTTCGATCAGGCCGTTGCCGTTGCCATCCAGCCTCAGCACCACCTGGCGGATGATCCCGTCGCGGTCGTCAATTGTGGCGGCCGGATCCGTGAGCGTCGCGTTGCGGACGGTCAGCGACTGCAGCAGCTTTTCCGTGGTGTAGGTGTTGGCCAGATTGACCGTCAACAGCGGTATAATCCCTGCATCGGGCCGTACCGTTCCCGGATCGATATCTTCGGTGCTGAGCATCAGCCGGTCGGCGATACTGATGGCCAGCACGCCGCCGTTGACCAGCCTCCGGTCCAGAGGACCGTCGTTGCCGCTGGCCATGATGACCGCGCTGCCCAGGCCGACGGGAAGTTCCAGACGGATATCATTGGCCGGCGTGGCTTTCGCGGCGATATCGACCGAGATGAAGAAACGGCGCCCGCCGGACGTGATCGGCGCCTTCAGACCGGACAGCTGCCACAGTTGGCCGGAATTGATCACCTCGCCCAGAAGCGTATCGACGGCGGCGTCGAACACGCCGTCGCCGTCGTCGGACCAGGCTTCCATCGCCGCGATGTCCGCTGCCGTCGCGGTGCCCCGGTTCACGATCGTCAAGCCGTAGAGGGAGTCCTTCAGGTAGCCGTTCGCCGGCAGGTCGACCGCCATGACCAGGTTGCGCACCGTACCGGCGGCGACGGTGCCGCTGGGTACATTGATGATCGCTGCCTGGTCCGCGACGAAGCCGTCCACGAACTGGTCGTGGCCGCTGCGCAGGGGCAGTCCGCCTTCGACGACGACCGTCTGCCGCACGCCGAGGTCCGCGGCGGAGGTCACACCCGCCACGAGCAGCGCCTTGTCCCGGGCCGCCAGCGAGGGGGCCGATTCGACCCGGACCTCGAGGGTGTCGCCGGGATCGATGATCCAGTCGAAGCCGGACATGGACGCGCGCCCGGCGCTGAAGGCGGTGGCCGGCAGCGCGCGCTCGGGTCCGATTCCGCTCAGGCCGCGGACCTGCCCGTACACCGTCAGGGGCGCCCATTCGGCGTCCAACTCCGCCTGCGACGGCCCCCCGAGTCCCACCGTGAGGTTGGTCACGGTCAGGGAACGCAGCGTGTCGGCCCGGTCGCCCAGGTTGGCCAGGGTGAACCGCAGAACGGGACGCGGATCGTCGCCGGGCATGACCTCCGCGACGGTTCCAGGAATGGTCTGGACGCTGACGACCGGGGTGACGACCTCCTCGGGCACGTCGATGGCCGCGGCCGCGACGTTGTTGGCGGCGTCCAGATCGGCCTGGTCCACCGTCACGATGGAGGCCTCGTTGATGATGTTGCGGCCCGCGGCCGACGCATCCACCGTGGCCGTGAGAATGAGCAGAGCCGTATTGCCCACCGGAACGGTCCCGACCGTCCACAGACCGTCGGCCGGGTCATAGAAACCCTGACTGGCGGTAATGGTCTTCAGGGTCAGACCGCCCGGGAGAACGTCCTGCAGGACGACACCGGTCGCGATGTTGGGGCCGACGTTGTCGAGAGAGATCGTGTAGACGATGGTGCCGCCGACCGACGGCGTGGCCTCGTCCACGATCTTGGACACCTGCAGGTCGGTGCTGCTGACGGTCAGCGTGGCGCTGGCGGTGTTGTTGGCCGGCTCCGGGTCGGCCAGGCTGGCTGTCGTGATGGCGGCCGTGTTCGTGATGACCGAACCGGCCGTCCCGGTGTCGACCGTGGCATTCAGAGTGAGGGTCGCCGTGGCGCCGTTGGTCAACAGTCCCACGTTCCAGAGCCCGGATACGTCCTCGTAGGTGCCCTGGCTCGGCGTCGAACCGGCGAGGGTCACCCCGGCCGGTAGCAGGTCGGTGACCTGGACACCGGTCGCGTCGTTGGGCCCGCTGTTGCCCAGCGTGACGGTATAGACCACGGGGTCGCCCTCGTTGGGCGCGATGTTGTCCACGTCCTTGGTCACCTGCAGATCGGTGCTCGCGACGGTGACCGCGACCGAGCTGGTGTCGTTGGCGGCCACCGGATCGGCCAGGTCCGACGCGCTGATCCAGGCCCGGTTCACGAGCGTCGCACCGGCCGTGCCCGCGTCGACCTGGGCGGAGACCTCGAGGGAGTCTGTTGCGCCTCCGGCGAGGCCACCGAGAGTCCATGTGCCCGAACCGGAGTCGTATGATCCGTTGCTGGGCACGGCGCCCAGGAAGGTCAGCCCCGTGGGCAGCGTATCGGTGAGGGCCACACCCGTGGCCGCGGTGGGCCCGGCGTTGGCCACCGTGATGGTGAACAGGACGGTCTCGCCCTCGTTGGGTGAAGCCCGGTCGACCGCTTTGCCCACCTGCAGGTCCGTGCTGCTGACAAGCACCTTGGCCGTGGCGGTGTCGTTGCCGGGATCGGGATCCTCCTGATCGACGCCGGCCATGCTCGCGGTGTTGGCCAGGGTCTGGCCGCCGGTGCCGACGGCGACGGTCGCCACGAGATCCAGGTTGGCGGTCGCACCGCTCGCCAGGGTGCCGATGTCCCACAGTCCCGTGCCGGGATCGTAGACACCGGAATCGGCCGCCGCGGAATCGAAGCTCAGCCCGGCCGGCAGCACGTCGGACACCCGGACGCCGGTGGCGCGGTTCGGTCCGTCGTTCGTCGCCACGATCGTGAAGGTGACGGTCGCACCTTCATCGGGTGAGGCAATGTCGACGGTTTTCTTGAGGCCAAGGTCGCTGCTGGTGACGGTGATGGTCGCGGTCCCGGTGTTGTTGGCCGCGGTCGGATCTTCCTGATCCAGCGTCGTGATCGCGAACGGCACTTCCAGAGTCTGGCCGCCGGAACCGGGCTCCACGCGGGCCAGCATGGTCAAGGTCGCTGTCCGCGCGGCCGCCAGGGCGCCGAGCGTCCAGGTGCCGGTCAGATTGTCATAGGTACCCGTACTGGGGGAAGCCGTCAGGAAGGAAAGGCCCGCCGGCAGTGACCCCGATACGGCGATCCCGGTGCCCTCGTCCGGCCCCGCATTGGTGACCGCCACCGTGTAGACGACGGTACCGCCCACATTCGGGCTCGCGTCGCTGACGAGAGATATGAGAACCAGATCCGTGCTGGGCACGGTGATGGCCACCGCGACTTCGTTGTCACCGGGGTTGTCCTCGGCGGGCGAGGCCGCCGTGGCCATCGCGTCCAGGTTCAGGGTCGTGCCGCCGGTTCCCGGGGCGACCGTCGCCTGGATTTCGAACTTGATGTCCGGGCCCACGGGTACGGTTCCGACCGTCCAGGTGCCCGTGCCCGGATCGTAGGTGCCCTGATCCCCGGAGGACGACTGATAAGCGAGTCCGGCCGGCAAGACCGCCTTCACCGTGACCCCGGCGGCGTCCGCGGGCCCCAGGTTCGACAGGGTGAGACCGAAGGTCACCACCTCGCCGACGTTCGGCGCCGCGTTGTCCGCTCCCATCTGCAGGCGCAGATCGCTGCTTAGGGGTGGGATGGATGGGTTCGCCAACGCGAGCCAGTTGAAATTGACGCCCGCATCGTTGATGTTGACATCGGATCCGACCACGAAGCCATCGGTCGTGAACGACTGGATGATGTTCTCGCTCACGTCCAGGTTCTGGAAGAACAGGGTTGAATCGCCCCCGACGGACGCCATCCGCTGCACGCCTCTCCGGTCCCAGGTTCCCCTGACTATCAGATATTCCGGAGCGAATCCGACGTCCGGAACGACCCTCCCGTCACTGCCGTCACCCAGATAGGAGCCGGTGCTGACCTCGCCCGCCGCTGCCGACCAGGCGACGTAATACATGGTAATCCCGGCTCCGTTGACCGCGCTGCTGAACCCCACGTCGAAACCGGTGTCCGTGAAATCGAGGATACCGCCGAGTACCGGGAGATCGTCGTTCAAGGGGTAGGAAGAGCCAGCGGCCATGGTCTCGGTCCTGACGACCGCAAGTTGATTTTCATCGGAGATGACGATCACCGCCGCGGGCCGGAATTCCAGACCGGTGATCGGGTGGTAGCTGGAGCCGTCACCGAGGTACTGGCCGATATCGACCCGGCCGGTGCCGGTCTTCATGGCCACCCAGTAGTAGGGGAAACCGTTCTCGTTCACTGCATGATCGGAACCGATGGAGAAGCCATCGGTCTCGAGGGTCAGGATGCGATTGTTTTCCAGGGGCTTGGGGTCCCCCAGCGCGCCGGACAATCCCGGCGGCATGATCGCCGTACGGATGAAGGAGTGCTCGCCCTTGACGCTCTTTGATGATGACCAGGTCGGGGGTGAACCCGATGCCCGTGATGGTTCGCGAGGACGTACCATCCCCATCGTAGGTGCCCGTCGCCATGAAATCCTGGGCGGCCGCGGGAACGGCGATCAGAAGGATCCACAGGACGGCGCAGCCGGCTTTCCAGATAAACGGAATGGTCCTTGAAAGCGACTGCGCGGTCAAAGCGGCTCCTCCACGGCGGTGCCCCGTTACCAAAGGGGTATCTGAGAACGGACGGATGCCTATCTGTCACCGTGTTTTATCGACTTCGTGGAGACGCGCCTTAGCGAAATTCGGGGCCGCTGCAGGGGTTTGCGGGCCGGAACGTATCCCGGGGATGCCCGGGGTTTCGACCCGTTCGATCGCCGGCGTTCGGCGTGGTGCGGCAATCCGGGTTGTGCGATAATCGCCGCCGTACCGGCAGCACGAGCCGAACCAAGGGGTTTTACCAAACGAGGAAGGAACCATGCGGCATTTCCATCTAAAACCGGTCCTGATCGTCACCTGCGCCCTGCTGATTGCCGGCACCGGGTGCGGTGACTCCGCGGAAGACAATCCCGGCAGCTCCGAAGAGGCCTTCACCGTCCGCCCCTTCACGCCGGTCGACCAGCAACGCTGGCTCGGCAACGCCGTCTGCTACGGCCCCCACCGCGACGGCCAGCGTCCCGGCGGTCCCGACCCGACCGCCGATCAGATTCGCGAGGATCTGCAGCTGATGGTCCCCCACTGGAACCTGATGCGCATCTACGCTGCGGGCGATCTGGCGGAGACCATCCTGCGGGTCATCCGTGAGGACGGATTCGACATGAAGGTCATGCTGGGCGTGTGGATCGCGCCGGACGACGCCGCGGCCAACGGCCGGCAGGTCACTAGCGGCATCCGGCTCGCGCAGGAGTACGCCGACATCGTGATGGCCGTGTCCGTGGGCAACGAGACGCAGATCGAGTGGTCCGCGCACGTCAGTTCCCTCGACTCGCTCATCGGCCACGTCCAGCGGGTGCGGGCCGGCGTCAAGCAGCCGGTGACGGCGGCGGACGACTTCAATTTCTGGAACAAGGAAAAAAGCCGCCGGCTGGCGCGGGAAATCGACTTCATCGCCATGCACGCCCATCCGCTGTGGAACGGGCTGCAGCTCGAGGACGCGCTGGCGTGGACGGTCGCCCAGGTCGATTCGGTGCGATCGCTCCACCCCGACCGCCCGGTCGTGCTGGTCGAGACGGGCTGGGCCACCATGGCCCACGACGAGGGTGAACAGGCCAGGCTGATCAAGGGCCGTTTCGGCGAACCGGAGCAGGCCGTCTTCTACCGCCAGACCCGGGCCTGGGCGGACTCCACGCGGACGGTCGTGTTCCATTTCGAAGCGTTCGACGAGAACTGGAAGGGTGGGAATCATCCCGACGAAGGGAGAAGCACTGGGGCGTGTCCGGGGGCCTCCCTCCCGGTTGCCCCCCTTCGGTTCTCCCGGTCTCTTTTTCCTTCTCCCGTTTGTGGAATATCGTTGTGTCGTCCCGCCGTCTGCTCTCCCTTCCGGCCTCGCCTGTGCCCTATGGGGCGTCCATCGGCAACAGCTGGAAGGGCGGCGACCCGAATCGCCGACGAGGTCGGAGAAGCACTGGGGCTTTCTACCGAGATCTCGGCGGACTATCCGGCGATTCCTCGGTCGCCGAAGGCCAGGCGCCGTAATCTCCGGCGCCTCACCTATGAGGCCCTGGGGCACCTGAAGATCGCGATCGTCGACGTCTTCGCCAGCGCGCCCCCCCCCCCCCCCCCCCCCCCCGCCCACCCCTGCGCGCCCTCGACCCCAGACGGCCCCCCCGTCTCGTTTCCGGGTTCAGGATCGTTTCCGCCGCGCGGTCACCGTTTCCCCGCCGATGCCCCAGTTGTCGGTGTCGACCTCGTCGATGACCACGACGGTCGTGTCCGGGTTCTTGCCCAGCACCCGGACCAGCAGGTCCGTGGCTCCCTTGATGAGCTCGGCCTTCTGGGCGGCGGTGGCCCCGTCCCTGGTGATCCTGATGTTGACCAATGGCATGATGGGTCCTCTCTCAGCCTTCTTTCAGGGAACGGAACGCCTCGAGCGCCCGCTCCCGTGATTCCTTGAGGTCGACCATGAGCGCGGGGTAGGTTTCGCCGAGCGTGACGCCGGCCTGGTCCAGGACCTCCGGCGGCGCTTCCCACGGGCGAAACAGATACTTGTCGGGCAGGTTCTTCAACTCGGGGACGAACCGGCGCGTGTATGCGCCGGTGGGATCGAACTTCTCCCCCTGGGTCACCGGGTTGAAGATGCGAAAGAACGGCGCCGCATCGGCCCCGCACCCGGCGATCCACTGCCAGCCGGCGCTGTTGTTGGCCAGATCGGCATCGACCAGGCAGTCCCAGAACCAGGCTTCGCCGTGGTGCCAGTGCTGCAGTAGATTCTTGACCAGGAACGAACCGACCACCATCCGCACGCGGTTGTGCACGTAACCGGTCTGCCACAGTTCGCGCATGCCGGCGTCGACGAAGGGGCAGCCCGTCTGTCCCTGCTGCCAGCGCTCGACCGCTTCGGGATCGTCCAGCCAGGGGAACCGGTCGAATTTCGCCTGCAGGTTCTCCCGCGGCAGCTCGGGGAAATGGTAGAGCAGGGAATGCGAGAACTCGCGCCAGCCCAGCTCGCTCAGAAAGTGGTCCAGGTCGGTGCCCGAATCTCGCTTGCGCGCCGCGTGCCAGACCTGGTTCGGCGAGACTTCCCCCCAGTGCAGACGGGGTGACAGCCGCGACACGTTCGGTCGGGACGGGAAATTCCTGCCGTCCTTGTAACCCGCGAGACCCTCGTCGAGAAAATCCTGCAGGCGCCGGCCGGCCCCCTGTTCCCCGATCTGCCAGTGGGGCTCCAGTTGCTTGTCCCAGCGGATCCTGGGCAGCAGGCCGAGATCGTCCAGGGCGACAGCCGCGAACTCTCCCGCCGCCAGTTGCAGGTTTTCCGGTGCAGGCAAAGGTCGGCGCGGCTCCGGTGCGCTCAGGCAGCCCCGGCGGTAATACGGCGTGAAAACCTTGTATGGCGTCTGGTCGGCTTTGAGGATGTCCCAGGGCTCCCACAGCAGCGACCCGTTGAAGCTCCGCACCGCGATGTCCTGCTCCTTGAGGGCCGTCTTGATCGCCTTGTCCCGCGCGATGCGCCACGGTTCGTAGCAACGATTCCAGTGCACGGCCGCCACGTCGTGGCCGGCCGCCAGCTCCAGGAGAATCGTGGCGGGATCGCCCCGGAACAGACGCAACCGGCCGTCCAGGCGGCGGTTCAGATCCTTCAAACTGTGGTGCAGCCACCACCGGCCGGCGGCGCCGGCGCGATGGTCGCCCGCGCCCCGGTCATCGAGGATGAACACCGGCAGCACGGTTCCCTGCCCGGCCGCCGCGGCCAGCGCCGGGTTGTCGGCCAGCCGCAGGTCCTGCCGGAACCAGTGGATGGTCAGCGATGCGCTCATACGATATCGCCTGCCGGCCGTTCCGCGGTCAGGCGGCCGCCCCGGGCGGTGGCGCCGATGACGATACCGGCGCTGATGAGAACCAGGTTCTTGATGATGTACTGCCCTTCGAGGGTCGGCACCAGGGGAAACGACTGGAAGCAGTCATCGGGAAACAGGAAGAGCGGCGTCATGGCGCCGAGCATCTGCAGCCACAGCAGCAGCAGGGTGCCGCGCAGAAAGAACCCCGACAGCAGCCCGAGGCCGATGAGCGATTCCCACGCCGCCAGGATGAAGAGCGCCGTTCCGGCGGGCACCAACCCGAAGGTCAGCAGCGCGATGGTATCACCGGCCAGATTCTGCGCCGGGCTCACGCCGGGGAAGAACTTGAGGAAACCGAACCACAGGAAGACGACACCGAGGCTGATGCGGAGGATGAACACGCCGTTGGCGGACATCCAGCTGGTCATGGCGGCGTCGAGACGGCCGATTCTGCGGGCAGGGATGGCCAAGGAAGGGCCTCCAGGGCATGGCGGTTGGATCAGAGGGGAGACACGAAGGTCCGCGATTTCCACCAGAAGATAGAACCAGCCAGGGAGCGCCGCACCACCTGAATGATGGTGCGGCCTCTCGTTGGGCTACCGGGTGCGCCGCCGCCGCGGTCCGCGGCTCGGTCCCCCGGAACCGCCGGCCTGGGGCGCCCTGGCCGGACGTCCGTAGCGCGGGTTGCCGCGCGGGGCCGGACGCTGGCGCGGAGACATTTCGGCCTCGGCTTCGAAGCCCGCGATCTGCCGACGCTGGATCGGCGCACCGATCATGCGCTCGGTGGCCCGCAGCCAGCCGTGGTCGCTGCCGGTGACGAACGTGCAGGCGATGCCTTCGAGCTCCGCCCGACCCGTACGGCCGATGCGGTGCGTGTAGGCTTCCGGCGTGTTGGGTACGTCGAAGTTGATGACGTGCGAGACGTTGCTCACATCGATGCCCCTGGCCACGATGTCCGTGGCCACCAGGATGTCATACCGCCGCGCCCGGAAACCGTGCATGGCCCGGTCGCGCTGGGCCTGGGACAGGTTGCCCTGCAGGCCGACCGCCCGGTGTCCGGCCTTGCACAGCTGCTCGGCCAGGCGCCGCGCCCGGTGTTTGGTGCGGGTAAACACGATGGCCGAATGGCAGTCGTCACCGGTGAGCACGTGCTCCAGCAGATCGCGTTTGCGCTGCTCCGGGATCATGACCAGCGCGTGGTCGATGGTCGCCGCCGGCGCGGCATCCGCCAGCTCGACGACATGCGGCACCTTCAGCAGGTCGTTGGCCAGCTTGCGGATCTCCTTGGGCATGGTGGCCGAGAACAGCAGGTTCTGCCGCTGGTGGGGCAGCCCGCGCAGGATCTTGCGGATGTCCGGCAGAAAGCCCATGTCGAACATGTGGTCGGCTTCGTCGATTACCAGGGTGTCGACTTTGTCCAGGTCCAGGGCGCCCTGTTCCAGCAGGTCGAGCATACGGCCGGGGCAACCGACCACGATCTCGGGCCGCCTGTTCAGAGCGATGTACTGCTTGCGGTGCGGGATGCCACCGAAAATGGTGACCATGTCCAGCTGGGTGAACCGGGCCAGGGTACGGATCTCGTCAACGATCTGGGAGGCGAGCTCCCGTGTCGGAGCGATCACCAGGGCACGCGGCCCCGGGCCGGGATTCTGCAGGATCCGGTGCAGCAGAGGCAGCGCGAAGGCCGCGGTCTTGCCCGTTCCGGTCTGGGCCAGGCCCAGCACGTCGCGACCCATCAGGCCCGCGGGAATGGTCTCGTCCTGAATCGGACGGGGAGAATCGAAGCCCGCGGCGCGAACGCCCCGGACCAGGGTTTCGTGGAGCCCGAACCGGTCGAATCCGGTCGTGGCTGTGGATACTGATTTCTTCATGAAATATTTAAACTCCACCGCGGACGTACGGTACATACCGGTACGTCACGGTCGTCTTTCCGACCCAACAACAGCAAAAGGGTAAGAGGGGGTGGTTGCGGCGTGACCGTGGAATAAGAAGAGGTCAGACTGTTCGCCGCTTGCGGGCTGATGCCCGTTCATGAGCACCATGGTAGTACCCAAGCATGATTTGTGCCACTTCCGAATTCGCCGCCGCCCCCCCGTGCCGGCCGGCCCACGCTGCAACGAGCCGCTTTACGACCCCTTTTCCAGGAATCATTTGCGTCTGGAACAACCTATGATAATCTTCGTTCATGAGCCTGTAAGAGTATAAACCATAGGAGTTTAGTATGAGATTAAGGATGACATTGGCGCTGGGCGCGGTCCTCCTGCCGGGCCTGGCCGCCGGCGCGGTCGTCGGCGACGCCGCCCACGGCACCCGCAGCTACGCTGATTACGAGAAGCCCCAGGTCTGCGCGAGCTGCCACGACGACATCTACCAGCAGTGGACCCAGTCCATGATGAGCCAGGCCTACACCCACCATTGGGACGAGATCGAGTACTTCGAGCTCGCCGTGCCCCACGCCGGGAAAGACGAGATGGTCGCCGGGGTCAGGGACGGATGCAACGGGTGCCACGCGCCGGTTTCGTTCCTCGCCGGGGACACCCCGCCCCCGCGTCCGGAAGAGAACAGCCGGGCCAACGAATCCGTTCATTGCGACCTGTGCCACACGGTGACCGGATTCGAGGGCGACGTTCCCCACAACTTCAACTGGATCACGGCTCCCGGGCGCACCAAGACCGGACCGAAACCGGGGCTCTCGTCGCCGCACCACGACACGGTGGAAAACGAATTCATCAAGACCGGCGACTTCTGCGGCACCTGCCACAATGAGATGAGCCCATACGGCGTGTGGGTGAAATCCACCCACCTGGAATGGAAAGAAGGCCCCTATTTCGCCCAGGGCGTGCACTGCCAGGACTGCCACATGCCCAAGGGGCCGGGCCGGTCCGCCAAGATGGCCGCCGAGAGCATGGTGGCCCAGCACCTGTTCCACGGCGCCCACGATCCGGGCAAGCTCAACGGGGCGATCGAGCTGCGCATGAATCCCCTCGAACGCGAATTGGACTACGACGGTACCGCGGTCATCAAGGTCCAGCTGTTCAACGGCAAGTGCGGCCACAAGGTGCCCTCGGGATCGGTGGAAGACCGCATCATGTGGCTGGACGTGACGGCCACCGACAGCGCCGGCAAGACCTGGCACCTGCCCGTCGATTCGAAGGGTTTCGCGGGCGAGGAATACACCATCGCCGCCGAGGTGCTGGCCTACCAGGATATGGGTATCGCCAAGGATCTGCCTGATTTCGCCGGTATCCAGCGCGACGGCGTGCCGGTCGGCGATCGCATCTTCCGGATGCCCTACTTCGATCCGGAGGGCCGCATGACGATCCAGCAGTGGAACACGAAATCGCTGGGTGTGGACTACCGCATCGGGCCCCGTGAAACCAAGATCGAGACCTTCACGTGGACCCTGCCCGCCGACATCGCCCCGGGCCGGGTGAATTTCCGGGCCGAATTGAACTACCAGAAACTCGTCACGCCGGTGGCCGAATTTCTCCAAGTTCCCGCCGAGGAGTCCGCGCCCCAGATCATCAACGAAGCCGTCACCTGGGTCGAAGTATTCGACTGAAAGGGAGTCAGGAAATGAACCGCAAGCACCTATCACTCACCCTGCTGCTGGTCGTTCTCGTTGCGGCGACCGCTCCCCCGCGGGCCGAGGCCATCCCCGCCTTCGCCCGGCAGTACAAGATCAGCTGCACCACCTGCCACGCCCCGTTTCCGCGCCTGAAGCCCTACGGCGAGGAGTTCGCGGGCAACGGTTTCGTCATCCCCGAGCAGGAGAACGAGCGGGACTTCATCAGCGCCGGTGACGACCTGCTCAAGCTGAACCGGACGTTCCCGGTCGCCGCCCGGTTCGACGCCTACGCCCTCTACGAGGACCAGCATGACATCAACAACGACCTGCAGGCACCCTGGGGCCTGAAACTGCTGTCCGGCGGCACGTTGGCCCGGAACGTGGGCTACTACTTCTACTTCTACATGTCCGAGCGGGGCGAGGTCGCCGGCGTCGAAGACGCCTACATCCACTTCAACGACGTCGGCGGGGTGCCCTTCGACATCATGGTCGGGCAGTTCCAGACCTCCGACCCGCTGATGAAACGCGAGCTGCGCCTGACCTACGAGGACTACGAGATCTACAAGGTCCGCGTCGGCAATTCGCAGAACAACCTGGCCTACGACCGCGGCGTGATGCTGACGTTCGACATCGCGCGGACCGGCACCGGACTGGTGGGCATGCTGGTCAACGGCAATGGCAAGCCGGAAGCGGGCGACGACCGCAAGTTCGACAACGACAAGTACAAGAATTTCGGTTTCCGCGTCAGCCAGGACGTTTTCGAGCCCTTCCGGATCGGCTACTTCTACTACTACGGCGAGGAAAAGGGCTTCGCATCCGCAACCGCCACGACCGCGTACAAGAACCGGCTCCAGCACCACGGCCCCGACTTCACCCTGGGCAACGGCATGTTCGACCTGAACTTCCAGTACCTGTTCCGCCGCGACACGAATCCGGTCTTCGTCGTCGACGGCGCCAGGGTCGAGACCGAAGGCATGATCGCCGAACTGGTCTTCGCCCCGCGGCGGGATTCGTCCCGGCTCTACTTCACCGTGCTGTACAACCAGATCGACTCCGAACTGGACGGGCACGACTACGAAACGGTCACCATCAGCGGCACGCACGTGCTGGCGCGCAACCTGCGCGGCAACCTCGAATTCACACGGGATCTCGAAGGTGAGTTCAGCCGGGTCGGACTGGGCCTGGTCAGCGCGTTCTAACGGGTCCGACCGGCGGTCAGCCAAAAAGAAACGCCCGGGGCGCGATGTCGGCCCCGGGCGTCTTCGTTCGAGACCGCCTACTTGAGCATGATCATCTTCCTGGTTTCGCTGAAGTCCGGCGTCACCAGCTGGTAGAAGTAGATCCCGCTCGGGTGCCGGCGTGCGTCCCAGGTCACCGCGTGCGGCCCGGCCTGCAGGACCCCGCTGGCCAGCGTGGCGACCATCTGTCCGCGCACGTTGTAGACCTTCAAAGTCGCGTTGGTGTCGCGCGGCAGGCTGAACTTGATCTCGGTCATCGGGTTGAAGGGGTTCGGCGCGTTCTGCCCGAGGCTGAACGCCGTCGCCACGACCCGCAGTCCGTCCGCGCCGTTGACGTCGCCGCTCTCGCAGGAGCGGGTGGTCACGTTGGCCCCGGCGTCGTAGGTCAAGGTGGCATGGGTGATGTTCGTCACCTCGAAACACCATTCGCCGCTCGGTCTCTTCATCGGGCTCGACTGGAGAGTCACCGTGCCGTTGGCGGCGGTGACCCCGCTGGTCGAACCGGCGGTGACCCCGTCATGGTCGGCGAACACCGTGGCGCCGCCGACCGGATTGCCCTGGTCGTCGGTCACGGTGATGTTGCAGACACCCAGGTAGTTGGGTCCCGACTTGATCCGCGTGACGCTCATGTCCGCCACGTGCATCGACGAGCCGCCGGTGCCCGGTTCGGTCACGGTGATGTAACCGGTCTTGGTGGCCGTGTCGCCGCCCTGGGCGTTGGCTGCCGTCAGGCTCACCGTGTAGGTCCCGGCCGCCACGTAGGTGTGCGAGGGATTCTGCGCGGTCGAGGTCCCGCCGTCGCCGAAGGTCCAGCTCCAGCTGGTCGGATCGCCGGTGGACAGCATCCGTGAAGTGCGACGTTCAGCGGGTATTCGCCGCTGACGGGCGAACCGGCGAAGTCGGCCGTCGGCGCCGTGGGCTGCACGTCACCGACCTCGAAGGCCAGGTAATCGACGAACAGATCATCGTTGGCGGTGTTGTCGAAGCTGCGGTCGGTGTCGAGCGCACGCACGGTCACCGTCCCGCTCAACGGGCCGAGCGGCACGCTGAAGTTCTGCTCGGTGGCGCTGCTGACGGTGGCCAGCGTCACGTAGTTGACCCCGTCGGTCGTGTAGGCGAAGACGAAGTTGTCGCCTTCGGCGTTGGCCGATCGCGCCGCTTCCAGGTGGAAGGTCGCATCGCCGCCGCCGGCCGGCAGCGTGAAGCTCCAGCGGTGCTCGGCGTAGCTGTAGGTCTTGCGCGGGTGGCCGGTGTAGGCCTCCTCGGTGATCGTCTCGCTGACGCCGTCGCTGACCTTGGTGTCCAGGTAGCTGCCGCTGACGGTCCCGATCACGGAGGTCTCGCCGTCGGCGGTGACGAACGTGGTCACGCCGGGCTCGGTGACGGTGATGTACCCGTTCCTGGTCACCGAGTCGCTGCCCTCGGCGTTTGCTGACCGTCAGGCTCACCACGTCGTCGGTAGGTGCCCACGGCGTTGGTCGCGGTCAAGCTGACGGTATAGATTCCCGCCGCGGTGTAGGTATGCGAGGGGTTCTGAGTCGAAGCTGTGCCGCCGTCGCCGAAGGTCCAGCTCCAGCTCGTGGGGGCGCCGGCCGACGCGTCGGTGAAGGTTACGGTCAGCGGGAAGGTGCCGCTGGTGGGCGTGCCTGCTGAAGGCCGCCGTCGGCGCCACCGGGCCGCCGCCGCCCACGGCCGCATCCGCGTTGACCAGGCCGTAGCCCGAGTAGCGGTCCCAGCCGGCGCCCGACTCGACGTTGACCACATCGGTGGCCGTCGAAACCAGGGCATCGCGGACCTGGGCCGGGGTGAATCCCGGATTGGCCGACTTCACCAGACCCGCCACACCGGCCGCATAGGGCGTGGCGCAGCTCGTGCCGTTGAACACCATGGAGTAGTCGCTCGGATCGTAACCGCCGCTGCCGCCGATGTCGGTGGTCGGCAGGATGGTCGGGGCAATGACGTCCACGGCGTTGCCGGCGTCCTGTACGGTCGAACCGTAGCTGGACCCCCACCAGCGCTCGCCGTCGCAGGTGTAGTCGTTGGGGTCGGTCGCCACACCGGGGTTGACGTACAGACTGCTGGCGGCCGAACGCTTGCGGTCGCCGCAGGGAGATGCCGCACCGATGCCCATCACGTACTGGTTGTTGGCCGGATAGCGGATGTGGGTCTCGTTCTCGTTGCTGGTCGCGGCCATGAGGACCACGCCGGCGTTGTAGGCGTAAAGCAGGGCCGCATCGGTGGCCGCATCGCTGGTGATGTCGGCGCTGAAGCTCATGCTCGCGACGTCCGCGCCGTTGTCCGCGGCGTGGTAGATGGCGTTCTGGATGCTCGAGAAGTACATCGAGCCGGCGTTGTTGGCCACCTTCAGCGGCATGATGCTGCAGCCGCCGGCGATTCCGGTCACGCCGAGATTGTTGTTCGCCACGGCGGCCGCGACGCCGGCGCAGGCGGTGCCGTGTCCGGGGTTGCCGCTGTCGTCGTCCGGGTTCGTGTCGTTGTCGCCATAGTCGTATCCCGCCACGAGATTCAGGTCGGGATGGTCGATGTCGACTCCGCTGTCGAGAATCGCGATGACGACCGCGCTGCTGCCGTAACCCTGGCTCTTGTCCCAGGCTTCCTGGGCGTGGGAATCGAAGCCCGGCGTCCCGACGGTCGGGCCGGTGTGGGTGTGGGTGTTCCAGTCGTAGGACACCATCTGGCCCGTATTGTCGTGGCCCCACTGGTCGGCATAGATCGGGTCGTTCGGCACCGCGGCGGGATAGGCCCGCCAGTCCAGCGATACGGCCGCCACGTCGGGATCCGCGCGGAAAGCGTCGGCCAGCGCGGGCATGTCGGTCGCCGTGTCGAACCGGAACATGAACCAGCGGTCCTGGCCCAGATCGCCGGCCTTGTCCTGGAAACGTAAGCCGTCGTAGGGACGCTCGATGCTCGTCACACCGTTGGCGGCGGCCAGGGCGTCGACGGACGGCAGACCGGTGCGGGCGCCGGGCACGCGGTAGCCGCGGACCATGGGTATGCCGAGTGCGGATTTGTCCATGGGCAGGACCTTGAACTGGACCAGGACGGTTCGCCGCATAGGGCAGGCTCACCTCGGCCTGAGTCGTGAATCCGTCCTGGACCGGGGCGAACGGCCGCGGTGCGGTGCCGTCGGCCGCCAGGGCCGCGCACGCCGCCAGGAGCAGGAATATAATGGTCAGGGGAATCCATTGACGAGATCGGGACATGGTTTCTCCAAACGGTGGGGTGGCGAGTATCAGACGAAACCGGAACACGATCGTGAGGATGAGCGCTTCTTCGACCGATCGTAACCTGGGCATGATACTATCACGAACGGCACCTGCTCTCAATAGCAGAGTTCCATAACTCACAGTTATAAAATAGGATATAGAGCTTGCTGCTCTGAAACGATGAGAGATGTGGCAACCAGGCTCCGGCGATCCGCCGTCGCATCGGTCCGCCGGTGAGCCGTCAGCGGACGAACATCACCTTGCGCGCATGCTCCTGCGGTCCGTTCCGCAGGCGCACCAGATACATGCCGGTGGCCACGCGCCGCCCGCCGGAATCCGTGCCGTCCCAGACCAGCTCGTGCCGGCCGGCGTAGACCGGCGTATCCAGGAGCGTGCGGACCAGGCGCCCGGCGGTGTCGTAGATCCGGACTGAGGAGATCTCCCCGTCCCGCGGCGCGAAGCAGACGATCCGCGTGCTGCCGACAAAAGGGTTCGGAGCGGCGGTGACCACGCGGGCCAGCGAACTCGCCGCGGCGCCAAGAGCGACCTCTTCGGCCGCGAAGGTGTACGTCAGCAGGACCGAGTCATCCGGGGCCTCGCGAAAATTCGTGACGACCAGAGCCACATGATCGTACATGCCCCAATCGGGCACCACGAAATCCACGTCGCCGTCGGCGTCGGGTTCCAGGATCCAGGCCCGGTGCCCGCGGGCATCCACCCCCAGCACGACGACGGCGCGCCGGCCCGCCAGATCGGGATGGCCGTCGACGGTCAGCCGCAGGTTGTTGCGGGAAGCCTGACCTTCGAAACGGAGGTAATTGCTGCCGGCCGGCCGGGCGATGTCCGCCGCCGGCAGCCGGGCCGCAGGCAGGGGGTAGGCGGTGACCTTGCCCTGATAGTAGACCGCCGGCAGATTGAAGGCAGGATCATAGTGCCGGCCGTCGTCGCGCCAGCCGGTGAAGTAGTTCCAGATCGCGAAATCCGTCAGGACCGCCGCGAGGTCCGTGCCCCGCTCGGTCATCTGGTCGGCAATGACGTCGACCACCCAGCGGTCGCAGGAAGATTGCCAGGTGCGGGTGACGGCATCCCGATCGTGGTTAACCTCCAGGTACATCCAGAAATGGGGCGCGTACCGGTGGAATCCCGTGGCGTCCCAGACCGGCCGGTAGGGCGCGCTCATCCACGCCAGGGCGCCGCGGGGATTGGCGATGGCGGGCCACACGTGGAACTCGGAATTGCGTGCGGTCGATTCCATGAACCATGAGTTCCTGGCGCCGTAGGCGTACTGTAGCAGGTGGAAGTACTCGTGCTCCGAGGTCAGGCGCAGCTGTTCGCCGAAGTCGTAGGCGTCAAAGTCCGTGGAAACCGCCATCCTCCCCCGGATGGCGTCGGCACAGTAGCCGGGAGCCGCAGCGAGCCTCTCGGCGTATCCCCAGACCTCCTCCAGCAGCAGAAAATAGCAATCGATCAGGTCCACCCCGCCGCCGGCATCACCATCGGTAAGCGCGACACCCATCCCCGACACGTCCCGATGGTAGGCATAGGCGGTTTCCAGATGGGAAGCCAGGTCGCGGACCGTCTGCAGGTCGGGATAGCCGGGCGGCTGGTGTTCCGGCTGGGTGGAGTAGTGGACCCGGAAATGCTCCGAGTCCAGGAACCGGTCGCAGATGTCGTCGAGTTCGTCGGCGCCGCGATCGGGATCCCGGAACGTCTCCGGCCGGTAGCGTTGCGGGATGTTGCTGCGCAGGGCGGGCGACATCCGGTGCCAGTTCTCGCTGACCAGTGCGGTCAACTCGACACCGCATTCGAAGAACGGAGGTTCGTCATCCGCCTTGGCGGCCTGAGGATCGGGAGCGAACAACCGGGTTAATGTCAGCAGCGGATCCTCGGCGGCGGCCGGCGCCGTGGTCCCCAGGACCACGACCCAGAAGGCGGTGATGATCCATCGCTGCACAGGGCCCCCTTACCCGGTTCACTGCGGGGCGTTCGGCACTCCGCAGGCCATGATTGTAACATTTTCACCGTCCGCTGCCCAGGCGCCCGGCCCGAAAATCAGTCCCGGGTCGCGCGTGCGTCCCCGTCCTGCTGCGGCCCGTCCGGCATGCCCCTCAGTTCACGCCGCGGGTAGGGAATCTCGATCCCCTCGGCGGCGAAACGCAGGACCGCCAGGCGCGGCAGGTCCGTCAAGAGCGGCCACCAGTCGGCGTTGACGGTCCACGGACGGACCGCGATATCCACCCAGGAATCGGCCCACTCGGAGACGAATATGGCCGGCGCGGGGCTGTCCAGCACCCGTCCCTCCCCGCGCACCAGGTCATGGAGGATGGCGATGGTTCGGTCGATGTCCTCGTCGAAACCCACCCGCACCATGATGTCCACCCGCCGCAGGGGTTCGACGGACCGGTTCTCGATGTTATCCGACCAGATCTTGCGGTTGGGGATGAGCAGCCGACGGCCGTCGAAGGTGACGACCGTGGTGTTGGCGATCCACATCGCCTTGACGGTCCCGACCACGTCCCCGGTGCGGATGACGTCATCCACGTCGAAGGGCCGGGTGGCCAGGATGAAGAACCCCGCGGCCAGGTTGGAAAGCGAGTCCTGCAGGGCGAAACCGATGATCACGCCCGCCACGCCCGCGCCCGTCAGCAGGGTCGTCGGATTGGCCCCGATCAGCCAGAAACCCATGAATAGTCCCACCAACGTGGCGATGGGGTTGAGCAGGCTGTTGCCCAGCTGGACCATGAGCCGCGTCAGCTTGACCAGTCCGACCAGCCGCATCGCCCACCACACCAGGCGGAACACGATCCGGAAGACCACAACCGAGGCGATGATGATCAGGAGCTTGACCAGGATGGTGGGGCCGCGGTTTTTCAACCACCGGCCTGCGTCCTTGAGGAAGTCCTTCGTCAGCCCCAGCAGGATCCGCGGATCCAGGACCCGCTCGGAAATCTCACCCGTGGTCCTGATGATGAACTGGCGGTAGGGCGTCGTTTCGAAGCCCCGGGTTCCCAGCAGATCCACGGTGTGCTTGAGGCTGCTTGCCAGACCATCCACCCGCTCATCCGCCATTTTCACCTGCGCCCGATCGAGGGCGATTTCGGCTTCGGGAGAGCCGGCATCCTGGCTGCGCTCCAGCTTCTTCTTCAGGTTTTCCCGGGCGTTCACCGCGATCTGCAGCCTGCCGATCAGATTCTCCGCCCGGTTGTTGATGTTCCTGTCGAAGTTCTCCCAGACTGCTGCCGTGTCCAGCTCCATGGCATCGCCAGCGGCCAGCGTCTCCGCCAAACCGTCGAGCAGACTGTCCAGTCTCTGCCGCGCTTCCTTGATCTGCCGTTCCAGATCCTCCAGCTCAGCGGCCGCCGTCTCCGAGCGTCGGCTCCTGAGATCATCGATCTCCCGGCTCCACCACGCCAGGGCCCGTTCGTAGAGGTTGAACTTCGTGACCATGCGGGCGGCGGTCTTTTCCTTCAGGTCGATCACGTCGGGGTCGGCGGCGTCCAGATCGGGCAGGAGCTTCAGGAGCTTGCGTTGGGCCTCGTCGACGCTGGCGATGTGCCGGAGCGCCTGGACCCGCAACAGATCGAACAGCTCGTCTTCCGCCTTTTTGAACCGGGGTTCGATGGTCAACAGGCTGTCGATGCCCGCGCTCATGGTGGTCAGCATTTCCTGGGCCCGCATCAGGTCGGTGGGCTTCTCATCGACCGTCACGCTGTCGGCCGCAGCTTCCGGTTCCTGGGCATGGAGTCGGCCCGGCGTCCCCATCGCGAGAAACACCACGGCGATTGCCGCCAGAACGATCGTGGTTGTAGCGGATTGAATGCGCAAGCCGGCACCTCTTCCGGGTCACAGGATTTGGGAAGGTCTCACTGCGGAGTATAGGCGCAACGCGTGTTCGTGACAACGATCCTCGGGCGCTAGCGGCGGGAACGGACCAGGCGTTCGCTGAGGTCCGCCGACTCGGCGCCGGCGAAATCGGCGCAGGCCGTGAGGCACCGGGCCCGGACGACGGTCTGGCGGTCGGTGAGCCGGACGACGAGCGCTCCCACGGCGGCGGCGGCTCCCGGCGACAGCGCCGCGGCGCCGCGCGCGGTCAACAATCCCTGGAGATAGTCGCGCTGCGAGGCCAGGTCGTTGTTCTCCCCCAGGTGTTTCTGCAGTTTCTTCAGCAGACCCACCACCCTGCTGACCTTGCGGGCGGAGTACATGGAGGCGAATAACTCCACGGCATAACGCAGTTTCTTGCAGCGGATGCGCAAGCGGTGGAGGTCCCGGTCAGCGGGATCTGCGCCCATGCCGGCCATCAGGCGCCGGATCGCGGCATAGCGCCGGGAGATGATCCGGTCGGCCACCTTTCCGACGGGACGGTCCGCTACGGGAGGCCGGGGATCCCAGGCCTCTGCTCCGCGCTTCAGGAACGCCTCCCACGCCAGCAGCTGCTGCTGCCCGTCATCACGCCCCAGGCACGCTTCGATTTCCGGTCGTACCAACCGTCGCCGGTTCGCCGTCAGCGTGAAGATCTCCTCCAGACCGGGATGCAGCGCAGCGGGCAGCATTTTCCGGAAATCCCCACAGCGAAGCAGGAAGACATCGATGTCCCGCAACGGCCCGGTGAGATCTCCCAGCCGGGCGAAACGACTGCCGGCATCGCGCCTGATCTCCGCCGGCAGGACCCCTTTCATCAAGGCGGTCAACGTGCGGGTCCGCCGGATGGCCACGCGCAGATCGTGCAGAAACTCCGTGTCGATGTCCCTGAGCGTCCCCGCCAGGTTGGCCTTCATGTTCCGCAGGAGATGCAGAGCGAGTACGACCGCCGCCTCACCCGCCGGCTGGTTCGATTCCAGGGGGACGCGGATCCTGCTCGAATAGCTTCCCGCGGCGATACCGGCACCGACCAGCGCATGTTCCAGCAAGGTCGGTGGTACGGGTTGCAGGCCCGCCTTGGCCGCGACTTTCATCAATTTGCCGGAGCCGCTGCCAGCGCCGCCGTCGGTGCGCCGCAGCGCCAGAACCGGTAAGGGCACCCTGCCGACACGCGGCCGCCGGAGCTCGAGTTCGCGATATTCCAGTCGCCAGACCCGGTCCGACCGCCGATCCCGATAGTCCCAGGACCGCACCGGTCCGCGAAGGGTGACCAGGTGCACGAGGGCCCGCATCTTGAGGGCGCCGGCGAGCAGGTCGCGCAGGGCCCCGGGTTCGATCTCCCAGGCGAACCGGGGCGCCGCTTGCGCCGGGACCGAGAGATCCGCCAACACCCGGCCGGAAGAACGGTCCAGCAGGCGAAGCTTCCCGTGGTCGCGGATCAGGGTCCAGCCGCGCCGGTACAGACGCCAGTCGAAGGAATCGAAATAGGCCGTGCGCTCATGGCCGACGGCCGTCGCGGGAGTCAACGAATCCGCTCCCAACAGGTCGAGGAACCTGTCCACCGCCGCCGGGTCCTGCACCGGAAATGCCAGCTGTTTAGGTGTCGAGCTCAAGGATGTCGCATCTTCCGGTTGTGTAGGTGCTCAATCGTCCATTGGACGGGACTCGCCGTGCAGTATATGATGACGGCGTACGCATCCGGTCTTCTTCAAGACATACGCATCCGGTCCTCTTCAAGAAAGGCCCAACATGGGTTCGGGCAAGTCCCAGACGCGCTGCATCGGCATCCTGACCTCCGGCGGGGACTGTCCCGGCCTCAACGCCGCCATCCGCGCGGTCACCAAGGCAGCCATCCAGGACTACGGCATCAAGGTGGTGGGCATCCGTGACGGGTTCCGCGGGCTGGTCGAAAACCGCACCCGGCCCCTCGACTACCGCGACATGAGCGGCATGCTCACCCTCGGTGGCACCATCCTGGGCACCTCCCGCGACAAGCCCCGCAAGATGCTGATGGGCCAGAAGGTCCTGGACATGACCGGAACCGCCGTCGAGAACGCCCGCAGCAACGGTTTCGACTGCGTCGTCTGCCTCGGCGGCGGCGGCACCCAGAAAAACGCGTACCACCTGGCGCAGGCCGGCCTCAATGTGATCACCCTGCCCAAGACGATCGACAACGACGTCGGCGGCACCGACGTGTCCTTCGGTTTCGACACGGCCATGTCGATCGCCACAGCGGCGATCGACCGGCTGCACACCACCGCCACCAGCCATGACCGGATCATCGTGGTCGAGACCATGGGCCACAAGACCGGCTGGCTGGCGCTGGGCAGCGGCGTGGCCGGCGGGGCCGATGTCATCCTCATGCCCGAAATCCCCTACGACATCCAGGCTGTGGCCGACTACCTCCTGGAGCGTCAGCTGCGGTTCGGCAAGAAGTTCTCCATCGTCGCCGTGGCCGAGGGCGCCCTTTCCGAAGCGGAAGCCACCAAGGCCGCCAGGAAGAAGGCCGCAGTCGCCAAGAGTCCCGAAGACGCCGAAACCGAACGGGCCGATTTTCACGAGTACAAGCTGGTCAAGGAATCGCTCGCCAGCCGTCTGGCACGCCAACTGCAGGACCTGGTTCGCGCCGAAGTGAGGGTCACCGCCCTGGGCCACGTCCAGCGCGGCGGCGAACCGACCGCTCACGACCGCATTTTGGCCACCAATCTGGGCGTCAAGGCCGCCGAACTGATGGCTGCCGGTCACTTCAACGTGATGGTGGCCGCGCGCGGCACCACGTGCGTACCAGTACCGCTGTCAGAGGTGGCCGGTGTCCGCAACATCGTCCCGCTGAACCATCCCTGGGTCGACGCGGCCCGCAGAGTGGGCACCAATCTAGGCATCGGCGACAAGGACCTGCGGCGTCAGATGGCCGCCGAAACGGCCGCGCCGCCGAAGGACTGACCCACCGGCGCGCCCGGTCGGGCGGCAGCCGTCAGAGCGCGAGAATCCGGGGCGGCAGCAGCCAGACCAGTTCCCCCGTCGGCCCGGCCCCCGGGTGGATGTCCACGCGCGCCAGCCCCCCCTTCTTGAAGACCAGATCGGATCCTCCGGTGAGCCCCGAAACCGTCAGGCTGAAATCGGGCTCGTGCCCGACCAGCATGATGGCGCCGCTCTCGCCGTGATCGGCCACCAGTTCTTCCAGATCGTCGAGGCCGAAGCCGGGGGCAAGCCGGGGCTCCACCACCAGGCGGTCGTCCAGGCCCAGGACCGCGGCGGTGATGGCGGCTGTCTGCCGGCAACGCGTCAAGGGACTGGTCAGGATCACCCCGCAATCGAGATCCAGCCGGGCCAGGGTCGCAGCCCCGGCCTCGATGCGAGCGGCGCCGTAGGGCGTCAGGGGCCGGCGGCGGTCGTCCGTGCCGGAGTAGGCCGCACGGTCGGCCAGACCGTGACGCAGGAAGTAGATGCGGCAGGGCGTCTGGATCATGAGACCTGACTCTTTCGTTTCCGGTAGAGCCAGGACTGGCAGCTGAAGCCGTCCTTTTCCGGCGGGCGCTCGGGGCGACTGTAATCGCCCGCGGCGTCCATCAGCCTGACTCCCAGGTTGTCCCGCTGGCTGGCCGCCAGCACTTCGTCCTTGAGCCGCTTCTTCAACTGCGGGTCCTGGACAGGAAACAGGGTCTCCACCCGACGGTCGAAGTTGCGGGTCATCAGGTCGGCGCTGCCGACAAAGATCTCCTCGTCTCCGCCGTTGGCGAAATAGAAGATGCGGCTGTGCTCGAGATACCGGCCCAGGATGCTGCGTACGGTGATGTTCTCACTCAGCCCGGGCACTTGCGGCCGCAGCGCGCAGAGCCCCCGCACGATGAGCTCGATCCGGACCCCCGCACCGGACGCCTTGTACATCAGGTCGATGAGTTTCCGATCGACCAGCGAGTTGCACTTGAAGATGACGTGCCCGTTCCGGCCGGCCCGGGCGTGCTCGATCTCCCGGCGCAGCAGGGCCTGGAACCTCCGGCGCAGATTGATCGGCGCCACCAGCAACTTGCGAAATTCCTCGATTTTCGAGTATCCGGTCAGGTAGTTGAACATGTCCGTCAGGTCGGCGCCGATTTCCTCGTCGCAGGTGAACATTCCCAGGTCCTCGTACAACCGGGCGGTGGCGTGGTTGTAGTTGCCGGTCCCCAGGTGCATGTAGCGCCGCAGGATGTCGCCCTCGCGGCGCACGACCATCAGGGTCTTGGCGTGGGTCTTCAGGCCCAGCAGTCCGTAGATCACGTGCACGCCCTCGCGTTCGAGCATCTTCGCCCACCCGATGTTGCTCTCCTCGTCGAACCGGGCCTTCAGCTCGACCAGCACCGTCACCTGCTTGCGGTATTCCCGGCGGGCCTCCAGCAGGTAGTTCACCACCGGCGAATGGCGCCCCACCCGGTACAGGGTCTGCTTGATCGCCAGCACCTGCGGGTCCCGGCTGGCGGACTTGAGCAGTTCGATGACCGGATCGAACGACTCGTACGGATGGTGCAGGAGGATGTCGCCCGTGCGGATGGCGGCAAAGATGTCGCCCTCCATGTTCTCCGGCCGCAGCGGGGCCGGCAGCACCGGCGGGGCCGGCTCGAACTTCAGATCGAAGCGGTCGATATCGCACAGCCCCATGAGACCGCTCATGCCCAGGGGGGGCGCCAGGGCGTAGATGTCGTTGCGGTCGACAGCCATGTTGTCGACCAGGATCTGCCGTGTCTCGGTAACGATGTCCTCCTCGATGCCCAGTTGGATGACCGGACTGAAGCGGCGTACGACCACGTTCTCGGCGATGTTTTCCAGCAGGTCGACCGCCTCGAGGTCCTGCAGCTCGATGTCGGCGTTGCGGGTCACCCGGAACGTGTGCGCGCGCAGGATCTCCATGCCGGGAAACAGGGTCTCCAGATGGTGGGCCATCACCTGCTCGAGCCAGACGAAATAGTGGTTGTGCGGGACGGTGCCGTCCTTGCGCTCGCCCCCGCTGGAACGCTTGATCGGGACCAGACGCGGCAGGATGGCCGGCACCTTGACGCGCGCGAAGCGTTCATCGCCGTCCGGGTCGCGGATGACCACGGCCAGGTTCAGACTGAGGTTCGAGATGTGGGGAAACGGATGACCGGGATCGAAGGCCTGCGGCGTCAGGACCGGAAAAATGGTCTGGCGGAAATAGGTCTCGACCTGGCGCTTCTGCTTGTCGGTCAGCTCACCGTAGTCGAGAACGTGGATGCCCGCCTCGGCCAGGGCCGGTTTCAGCTCCCCGTTCCAGTGCTTGCGAGACTTGCCCAGCAGATCCGTGGCCACCTTGCGGATGGCGGCCAGCTGTTCCGCCGCGCTCTGGCCGTCGATGGAAAGATCGACGATGCCGGACCGCTTCTGCATGATCAGACCGCCGGCCCGCACCATGAAGAACTCATCCAGGTTCGAGCCCAGAATCGCCAGGAACTTCACCCGCTCGAGCAGGGGGTTGTCCGGATCCATGGCCTCCTCCAGCACCCGGTACTGGAACTGGAGCATACCGAGTTCCCGGTTGAGATAGCGGTCGCGGGGTTCGACGGGAGGGACGGGCGGCGTCTGTTCGGGCGTGGACTTGTCATTCATGGTGGTGGTTTCCGCGTCGCCCCTACGCAGACCGTACCGGGCATCGGCGCCCGAGGCGGCCACAGGGCTGAAAAGGGGACAGCATTTGGCTCATGATACCTGATAATCTCCACGAAATGGGGACGAACCGCTACGGGTTTGTGGCGGAACCGGTCGGATCGTGGTTAATTCAACTCCGGAAGCGGACCGAATCCGCTGGGGTGGGCACAAACTCCCGGGAAGGGAACATGGCTGAGAAAACCAAGGTCCTGTGCAAATGGACCAAGAGCCGCATCGCCAAGGACATGGACAAACTGAAGGAGATCGTGCAGGATCCCAAGTACGTTTGTAAAGACTGCGGCAGGGTCGCCGGCGAGAAGAAGTGGCTCTGTAAGACGGTCAAACTCTAGGCCGTCTCCTTGCAGGAGACGTTCGTTTCGGGAGGGATATCGTGAACCACCACTGTATGCGATTCATTGGCGTCATTCTCGTTCTCGCCTTGGGGCAGGGCCTGGCCCTGGCCGCGGAGAATTTCCGCCTGCCCGACGATCTTCTCCAGCTGCTGCCGGCGGAGCCGGCCGCCCTGGTGGTTTTCTCCTCGGTCGACGACATGTCCCGCGAATGGAACCGGATGGCGGCCATGATGGATCCCGAGGGGAGCCCCGAGCCCATCGACGTGGCCGACATGATGTCGGAGCACCTGCCCCGGTTCCGGGAAATCGTCGACACCGGCCGTCCCCTGGCCCTGAGCATGGATTTCACCCCCCTGATGATGGGCCAGGAGCCCTACCTCACGCACTTCGTGCCCCTCAAGGCGTCGTTCACCGACCGCGACAGCCTCGGCCTGGACACGGTTGAAACCGTCACGGTGATTCGGGGCGACTACGCCGCCATCTCCACGATGCCCGGCTACACCCCCGCGGACTCGCCGCCCGAATTCGCCGCGGGCCTCCTGGACGGCGTCATGTCCGCCAGCCTGGATCTCGAAAGCGTGCTGGCCACGTACGGACCCTTCGTGGAGATGGGCCTGGCCGGCATTCCCGTGGCCTCGGTCATCCCCGACACCACCGCCTCGGGCGACATCGTCGACGCCCCCGGGATGACCGCCGAGGAAGCCGAAGCCCTCAAGGAATGATCCGGGCCCTGATGGATTCGGCCCGCCGCTTCGACATGAGCCTGGGGGTCGAAGGCGACGAACTCCAGTACGCCATGAAATTCGCCGTGCTCCCGGACAGCCCCCTGGAACCGGGTCCGCAGCCCGATTTCGACGAGGCCCTGGCCCTGACCCGTCTGTTGCCCGAAGGCGAGGACATCCTCCAGGTCGTGGCTCTCGACCAGACCCGCCAGTTCGAGGTCTTCCGTCCGTTCTACGAGGCCAACATGAAGCGCGAGATCGCGCAGCTCGACGCCGAGCAGGCCGAAAAGTACGCGGCCTGGTTCCAGGAGTACCTGGGCATGGTCGATCTGTGGGCACATCCCCTGGCTTCGGCGCTGGCGGTTTCCGAAGACGGCATGATGGCCCAGGTGGTCATGAAAACGGATGACGCCGCCGGAGACCTCGAGCGTCTCGCTGCCATGTTCGAGGGTTTGTCCGCCGCGGACATCGGCATCAGCCTCGAGGCGCTGCCGTCGGTGAAGGTCGCCGGGACCGAGGTCAGGAACTGGAAGGTGGCCTACGACGAATCGAAGCTGAAGGGCTTCTCGGGCACGCCGCAGAGTCCGCAGCTGACCGGCATGGGGCGCATGCAGGCCGAACAGATGTCGGCATTCCTGCGCAAGGTCGTGCCCGGCGTCCACCTGGCCGCGAAGGATGACCTGTTGTTCATCAGTGCCGACAACGGCACCGCCGCTCTGGCCGGCATGATCGCCACGGCCGGCAAGAGGGGCAAGCCCCGCGCCGATGCCGCCCGCATCGCCAAGGAAGCCGGGCCCGGGGTACAACAGGTGGTCAGTGGCGATCTCCTGGCCATCTTGAACTGGGTCACCGAGATGATGGAGGATCTGGACCAGAAGGAACGCGATACGATCGCGGGCAACCCGATCCCCTTCGCTGGAGCGCTGACGATCGCCGATGCCGTCTACGGCTTCGAGATGGCCATGGACATGGAGGCCATGGGCCGCCTCTTCCAGGCCGCCAGGGCGATGGATCTTGAAGACGAGACCCCCACGCCTCCGCAGGCACCGGACGGCCCCGTGGACAACGACGGTTGACCCGGTCCGCGGTCGAACACGAGAAGGGCGCCGACCGAGGTCGGCGCCCTTCTTCAGGATCAGGGGCTTGGGCGAAGTAGGCCCCCGATCAATACTCGTGGCACTCGCTGCAGTTGGTCGTCTTCCACTCCCCGTCGATGTCCTCCGGGTGCACGTACTCGACGCTGTCGAGGGACACCAGTTCGCCGCCCGTCTTGTATTCCTGGGCGACGATGGTGTGACACACGTTGCAGTCGCGGGAAATGACCTCGCCGGTTTCCGTTTCGTGCTGGCCGTCATGGCACCGGAAGCAGCCGGGGGTCGTCAGGTGGCCGATGTTGTCCGGAAATTCCCGCCAGCTGACCTTCATTTCCGGGAAGATGTTCTCGCCGAACAACCGCTGAGCCGTGCGGATGGCCGTGTCGATGTCCTCGGCGTGGGACTCGAGAACCTCCGGGTGATCCTCCTGGTAGTAGGACCGCACCCCGGTTGCGATGGCCGCCAGCGCCTCGTCCTCCGTCTCGTAGTCCGCCTCCATCAGATCGACCAGCAGGTGTTTGACGCCCGGCAGCGTGGGGTTGACCACGTTGTTCTTGAGGGCCTCGTTGACCAGCTTGCCCGGCGGGTTGTAATGGTGCGTCGGCCGGTTGTGGCAGTCGATGCAGTCCATCCTGCGGATTTCACTGGTGGCCAGGTCCTCGTCCGCGAAGTCGGATTCGGTGCTGCGGTAGATCTTCTCGACACCGTCATCGCCCACGAAACGCACCCAGGGGATGTCCGAACGTTTGTGGTCGGTGGCGACGTAATCGATCGCGTTGGCCATGTGCCAGTGGATACCGTGCGCCGGTGACACACCGGCCCCGCCGCCGCCGATCTTCATCAGCAGTTTCAGGCGCCAGTGGGCGTTGTCGTCCTCGTATCCGTAGTAGTCGTGGACCACCATCTTCTCACCCGTGAAGTGGGCGGGCCAGTGGCACTGCTCGCAGGTGTCGCGCGAAGGCCGCAGGTTCATGATGGGGGTTTCGATGGGCCGCGAGTAGGTGTCGAACAGCACCGCATAGACCTGGCGCAGCCCGGAGATCTTCGCCTTGACGAACCACTCGGCGCCCGACCCGATATGGCATTCCACACAACCGACCCGGGCGTGGGGCGATACGGAATAGGCGGTGTATTCGGGCTTCATGACCGCATGGCACACGGTGCCGCAGAACGCGTCGCTCTCGGTGTACTCGTAGGCCTGGTAGCTGCCGAAGGCCGACAGGGCCAGAAAGACGAGGAACCCGCCCCCGAAGACCACCGTGGCCCGCAGGTGCGTCGGGTTGTTCAGGTTGATCTGTGGCAGTTGTTCCGTGGACGAGAGCCCCAGCTTGCGTCGGCGCTGCTGCCGCAGCACGCCGTACACGCCGATCCCGATGCCGATGATCAGGAAGACCGGCAGGATGACGAAGGCGAGGATCCCCATGTAGGGGCTGTGGCTGTCCGAAAAAGTCTCCAGCGCCATCAGGAAGAGGATCAAACTCAAGCTCAGCGCGGCCAGCACCGCGCCCAGGAGTGTGATCGAATTGTAGTACGATGCCGGCAGCCGTCTTTTTCTGGGCGCGCGTTCCTGGGAATCGGTCACGGATAAGCCTCCTGTCACGGGTACAATGCTAAAAATAAAACAGAGTTCCCTTAACTCCTAGAAAAAAACTGGGTTTACAAGGGTATCACTATTCATTTTCAGTATTCTGACGCCGATCGCGGCTGTTGGGAAGAGTTTTTCAGGAACAGGGCCGGCCCCTGAGAAGCCACCCTTAGCCGGTGATTCCCGGAGCAGGGGCATTCTGGAGGACAACGCGGTATCCGTCCGGATCCTCGAAGGTCAGGCCGGTCCGGTCCCAGTACGGATTGTACGATTTGACGGTCCGGAATCCCGCCATCACCATCTTGGCGCAGGCCTTTTCCCACATACCTTTGACCGGATGGTAGAAAACCAGCAGGTTGTCCTGGGTGGGCGCCTTGCCGACGGCGCGGCCGACGTGGTTGGTGAATTCGATCTGGTAGGAGAGATCGGGCAGGCCCAGCACGACGCCGTCGAAACCCTCGTGTCCCCGGAACTCGGCCAGGATCTTCAATTCGAGGCCCTGCCGGTACATCGTTGCGATTTCATCCAGCTTGTCCGTGGGCCGGGCGACCCTCAAATGCGGCTTCATTTCGATTTCGCCCCCCGCCCCCTGGGTAAACCACCTCGACGAGAACACCCCCCAGAATACCCTGGGGGGTGACAAAAATCATCCGGTTATTGACGCCCGGCCCGATCGCCGCCTCAGGACCCGTACGGAGGACCGGCCTGCGGCAGGGTGTCGAAATTCTCCGTCGGTGGCGGCGACCCCGCCTGCCATTCCAGGGTTCTGGCCCGCCAGGGATTGGCCGCGGCCTGCTCGCCGGACCACATGGCCGACGCCAGGTTCGCCACCGCCACCCCCACGCCCGAGTAGACGAACAGCCAGCCGAGGGCCGACAGCTCGCTCACGCCGGTCGGTCCCGGTTCGAAGGCCCCCATATCGCTGGCGACGCCCCGTGTGCCCAGGATGATCTGCGGCAAGAGCGCCAGGTTGACGCCGATGATGTAGAGGACCCCACCGATCCGAGCCACTTCCTGGTTGAGATGCCGGCCGGTCATCAACGGCCACCAGTAGTGCAGGCCGGCCAGCAGCGCCGCCAGCACGCCGCCCCAGATCAGATAGTCCCACTGGGTCGAAGCGAACATGGTCAGGCCCAGGTAGGATCCCAGGCCGGGGCTGACCAGCGCCAGACCCATCATGCAGACGATCCCCGCCTGCAGCATGAAGGCGAAGACATAGACGACGGACGAATCGTCACCGATGGCCCCCCGATACAGGGTGACCAGCAGGCTCAATGCGATCAGGGCCACCGGTACGGTCATCAGGGCCCCGAGAAACGAGAACACCATGGTTGCGGTCGGATCCTGCCCCAGCCCCGCCAGCTGCAGGCCGTAGGTCGCGAAACTCAAGCCCAGCAGAGCGATCATCGCGCCGACGGTCAGCCGGTAGCCGGCGACGGCCCGGCGACTGACGCCGGCGATGATCTCGCTGACGGCCCCGACCGCCGGCAGCAGCGAGCAGATCGCCGCCGGCGAGGCGACGAACCAGAAATAACGGCTCCACAGCAGCGGGTCGGTGTCGGGCCCGAAGAGGCCCTTGCCCGCGACCCGGGCGGCGGCGAGATAAAGGATCACGATGCCGAACACCGCGCCGGTCACCACCAGCTGGTAGGCGCCCAGGTAGAGTGACCAGGAGAAGATCGGCAGATCGAAGAAGCCCATGCCCGGCGCCCGGCGGTCGTGCACGGTGACGATGATGTTCACCCCGATCATGAACCAGCTGACGGCCAGGCAGAAGAGCCCCAGGGCGACGAGCCCGAACGCTCCCGGATCGGTCGCGCTCAGCAGCGAGGCCATGGTCCAGCCGGTCGCGATCGGTCCGAAGACGATCGACAGCAGCACCAGCACGAATCCGGCCGCGTAGAACCTCAGGCTCCAGCGGGCCAGGCCCGGCAGCGCCAGGTTGCGCGCACCCAGCTGGAGCGGCAGCAGGAAATGTCCCAGCACCGCCGGTATGGCGGGTACCAGGAAGAGGAAGAACAGGAACAGGCGGTAGTAGGTCATCATCTGGAACATGAACCGCGGTTCGAGGCCGCGGCCGCCGATCGACTTGATGATCATGAACAGGCCGAAGATCGTCCCCAGCAGCAGGGCCGCCGCGATCCAGACCAGAAAGAGCAGCCCGACCTTCTTGTGGTCGCTGGAGGAATACCACGCCTTCATCCCCGACTCGCCGCTGAGATATCCCGCTCCCTTGGTGGCGGTGAAGTCCATCTAGTTTTCCTCCTGCATTTCAGCGTTGTCGGTGCCGCCCTTGTCGGAGAGGGTCTTGAGCCAGGCGGTCAGGGCCTCGATGTCGCGGTCGTCGAGCACGCCGGCGTAGGAAACCATGACGGGCTGGTAGCCCGCGATGATCGAAGCCGCCGGTTCGAGAATCGACTCGCGGATGTAGGCCTCGTCCGCGATCACCCGGACACCGGCCACGGTGTCGAATTCGTAGCCGTAGACGTTCTTGAAGCTGGGGCCGACGAGCTTGCTGCCGTCGATCGAATGGCAGACGGCGCAACCCTGCTTGGTGTAGAGGAGTTCGCCCACCTCGGCCATGGTCCGGCCGATGAAGATGTCCGAAACCTCGTCCAGCCAGGACGCGAACTCGCCGTCGCCGTGGATCACGACGGCCGTGTTCATGGCGGTGAATTCGTCCCCGCTGAAGACGTTGCTGCGCAGGTCATAGGTTCCCGGCTGGTCGGCCTCGAACCAGGCCCGCGTGGTCCGGCCCGGCACGACGGCCTGGTTGACCCTCAGCGCGGGAATCGACAGCCCGTGGTTCACGTCCGCCGACCGCAGCGTCAGCTGGACCGGCCGGTCGGCCGCCACGTGCAGGGTGTCGGCCACATGGCCGTTGGGATAGACGAACTCCCACCCGCCCTGGCGGGCCGTCACGTCGATATTGTAGGCTCCGTAGGGAGGCGTGTTCCGGTCGATGAAACCCGAAAAACCGGACGTGAACGCCAACCCGGCCAGGCCGAGGGCCCCGAGAACCCACACCCCCAGCAGCAGCGGATGGACCCGCGCGCCCGGGGCGCCCGTCTGGTCCTCGCCTTGCCGCCGGTAGAGACGGAAAAAGAGCAGGGCCGCACCTGCGTACAGAACCAGAACCATCACACCGGCGATGTAGACCCACCGGAAGGGCCCGTCCACGGCCTGGGCGCCGGCCGACGCCGCTTCGGGGAACCAGGAGGAGAGATTGGCGCTGCCGATCAAACCGTTACCTCTTTCGTACCGCCGCACCGGCGGCGGGGATTACTTCGCATCTTCCCGGTACTTTTCCACGAACCGGGCCTTGGCGTCCTCGATGGGGATGGCGATCCGGCCCTGCTCCTGGTCGACCCAGCGGGCCGGGTCGTTCAGGAGAGCCTTCTGGGCCGCCAGGGAAGCCTCGGTCTCCTCGTTGACGGCCCCGTAGACCTTCGTCTCGAACTCCCGGGCCTGGACGGCCTGGAAGCCGCCCTGCAGGAACAGCACCAGGGCATAGAGGAAGAGCACCGCCGCCAGGGCGCTGAGCACCACCTCCGGGCCCCTGAATCCTGATTTTTCCTTGGCCGTGGCCATATCCTACTCCCGTTCCGATCCTGTTAGGCGTTCTCGAACCGCAGCGAATCCTCGAGCCGCGGGTCCCTGAAGGGCACCAGGGAATGGCGCATGGCCAAGCGGGTGATGCCCGCCAGCCAGATGCCGCCGATCCCCACGAAGCAGGCCGCGTCCATGGGGCTGATCACGAAATTGTCGCTGAATTCGGGCATGACCACCCAGTAGAGGTTCAGCCACTGGGCGACGATGATCCAGACCGCCCAGAAGGCCAGCAGCGGACGCTTGCGCTTGGCGTAGCGGGAAACCAATCCCGCAAACGGCAGCACGAAGGTCGCAAAGATGATGACGACGCCCAGCATCCCCCAGCCGTTCTGCGAGCGATGCAGGTACCAGCTGGTTTCCTCGGGAATGTTGGCGTACCAGTAGAGCATGTACTGGCTGAAGGCGATGTAGCCCCAGAAGAACGTGAAGGCGAACATGGCCTTGCCGTAGTCGTGGAAGTGTTCCGGACTGACGATGTGCTCCATGCGGCCGGCGCGCTGCAGGCCCAGCGTCATCAGGGTCATGACCGCCCAGAAGGTGACGAACCCGCCCGACCAGTAGTAAACGCCGAACATGGTGCTGAACCACAGGGGATCGACGCTCATCAGCAGGTCGAAGGCCGCGGCGGCCACCGACACGGCGCAGAGCATCAGGGCGAAGCCGCTGTAGTTCTCCAGGCGGCGCGTCATCTTCACGTCGCCGCTCGTATCCTGCCGGACGGAGGTCCGCCAGAAGAACAGGGAATAGCCGCTCCAGATGAC
Source organism: Candidatus Krumholzibacteriia bacterium (assembly GCA_942492615.1). Lineage (GTDB taxonomy): Bacteria > Krumholzibacteriota > Krumholzibacteriia > LZORAL124-64-63 > LZORAL124-64-63 > CALOFL01. The sequence goes on along the minus strand of CALOFL010000009.1, from coordinate 343,203 downwards.
GAAGTAGATCACCCAGCGGATGATGAAGGCGTTCTGGCTCAGGTAGGCGGCCTTGTGGTCCAGGGCGTGGTTGGACGCCGCCTCCGGGCCGGCCCAGCCGTAGATCTGGCCGGCGAAGATGATGACCGGGATCGCCATCAGCGCCAGCAGGGGCATGACCGCCGCGGTGACCTCGGCCAGACGCCGCATGACGACGTTCCAGCTGGCCTTGGTCACGTACATCAGGGGCATGAAGAACATGGCCCCCAGGCTGATGCTCAGGAAAAAGGCGTAGCTGATGAGATAGGTGAAGCCGAAGTGCTTCAGCCCGTCGCCTTCGGCCAGGCCCAGCCCGACGGCGACGGCCAGGCCCACCAAGCCGATCAGGCCGCTGACGGCGAACACCCTGCCTCCGAGACCGTCCATGGTGGTGGAGGTGTCTTCCAGGCGCGGTACGTGGAAATGAGACAAAACAATCTCCCCAGTCTCGGTCGGCAGACGGCAGCCGGCCCTGGATCAGGTTCGGACCCCTAGGGGGTCAAGGTCGCCCGGACGTCCGCGGGGACGTCGTCGATGGTCGCGTTGCGGGACAACTGCAGGGCCCGCACGTAGGCCACGATGGCCCACCGGTCTTCCGGAGGAATCTGCGGCCCGTAGGGCTGCATGTTCCGGATCCCGTTCGTGATCGTGTTGTAGATGTGCCCGACCGGACGCTCGACGACCGCCTGGCTGGTCAGGTCCGTCGGCGGCGTCCAGGTGCCCTCCGCGAGGGCCGCCGCGCGCTGGTGCACCAGGCCCTGGCCGTTGCCGCTGAGGCCGTGGCACGACGCGCAGAAGATGTTGTAACGATCCTGTCCGCGGTCGACCAGTGCGCTGGTCACCGCCACGGGAAAGGTCTCGACGTAGACCGTATCGCCTTCGAAGCCGCGGTACATGGCGTCGTCGGCCTGCAGCATGCCGCGGGCCACGGTGCCGTCGGGATGGTGCCGCATCGACTGGCCGTCGGCGAAGAACGGGTTCTCGGTCTGGGTCTTGTAGTGGGCCTGGTCGTCCATGTCGTAGACGACCTGGATGCGCGGCCGGTTCTTCCCCGACTGCATGGAACGGTACATCAGTCCCATGGGGATCAGCGTCAGCGCGACGACGACCAGCAGAATGTAGAAGATGATGCGTGGCATCGGTCAGTCCTCCGCGCTTTCGTTGACGCCCTCGACCACGGTGCTGCCCAGAGACGCGAGGAATGCCCGGGTCTGGTCCGGCTTGAACCGGGGGTCGGCGGCCTCGATCACGATGAAGAAGCGGTCCTGCGTGGCGCGCCGGAACCGCCGGTTGGTGAACAGCGGGTGGTACCACTTCGGCAGGTCGTTCAGGATCCACATGCCGAAGAAGGCAGCGAAGGCGCTGAACAGGACCGTCAGCTCGAACATGACCGGGATGTTGGCCGGCAGGCCGAAGAGCGGCTTGCCGGAGATGACGAATTTGTAGTCCACCGCGTTCATCCACCACTGCATCAGCGTGGCCAGGCAGAGGCCGGTCAGCCCGCCGCCAGCACCAGGAACGGCAGCTGGGTGCCGCGGATGCCCATGGCGTCGTCCATGCCGTGCACCGGGAACGGCGTGTGCACATCCCACTTCGAGTAGCCGGCGTCGCGCACCTGCTCGACCGCCTCCATCAGCAGCGCGGGGCTCTCGAACTCCGCCAGCAGACCGTAGAGGGCGCCCTGTTCGGCGTTGGCGCTCATGACTTGCCCCCTTCCTTGGGAACGTTGCGGATGTGGCGGGGAATGTCGCCGTGGTAGTCGCCCACCGACCGGCGTTCGCCGCTGTGGGCGTCGGCGATCGGCATCACGGTCTTGACCTCGGCCATCGCCACCATGGGCAGGAAGCGGATGAACAGCAGCACCAGCGTGAAGAACAGACCGAAGCTGCCCAGGAAGGTCAGGATATCGATCAGCGTGGGATCGTAGTAGGCCCAGCTCGAGGGCAGGAAGTCGCGGCTGAGCGAGGTGACGGTGATCACGAAGCGCTCGAACCACATGCCGATGTTCACGAAGATGTACATGACCCACATGATCGCGATGTTCGTGCGCACCTTCTTGATCCAGAAGAGCTGGGGCGTGATCACGTTGCACGAGACCATGATCCAGTAGGCCCAGGCGTAGGGACCGAAGGCCCGGTTGACGAAGGCGAAACTCTCGTTGGGGTTGCCGCCGTACCAGGCGATGAAGAACTCCGTGGCGTAGGCGAAGCCCACCATGCTGCCGGTGGCCAGGATGATCTTGTTCATGTTCTCGAGGTGGTGCAGCGTGATGATGTTCTTCAGGCCGAACCACTGGCGCGCCGGGATCAGCAGCGTGCCCACCATGGCGAAGCCGCTGAACACGGCGCCGGCCACGAAGTAGGGCGGGAAGATGGTCGTGTGCCAGCCGGGCAGCTGGCTCGGTGGCGAAGTCGAAGGACACCACCGAGTGCACCGACAGCACCAGCGGCGTGGCCAGGCCGGCCAGCAGCAGGTAGGCCTTCTCGTAGCGGTGCCAGTGGCGGTGGCTGCCGCGCCAGCCGAGAGCCAGCACGCCGTAGACCACCTGCTGGATCCGGCCGCGGGCCCGGTCGCGCAGGGTGGCCAGATCGGGCACCATGCCCATGTACCAGAACAGAAGCGAGACGGTGGCGTAGGTGCCGACGGCGAACACGTCCCACAGCAGCGGGCTGCGGAAATTCGGCCACATGGCGTGGTAGTTGGGGATGGGGAACAGCCAGTAGACCACCCAGACGCGGCCGACGTGGATGCCCGGGAAGATCCCCGCGCAGATCACCGCGAAGATGGTCATGGCCTCGGCGAAGCGGTTGATGCTCGTCCGCCACTTCTGGCGCAGCAGGAAAAGGATGGCCGAGATCAGCGTACCGGCGTGGCCGATGCCCACCCAGAACACGAAGTTCACGATGGCCCAGCCCCAGCCCACCGGATTGTTCAGCCCCCAGACGCCCACACCCTTGATGAAGAGGTAGCCGATCATCAGGAACAGGATACCCGTCAGCCCGGCGGTGAACGTGATGGCCACGTACCACGCCTTGGGGGTCTTCCGCTCCAGGACGATGTCCGAGACCGTTTCGGTCACGGACGTCAGATCCTGGTTCCCGAGGATCAGTTCCTGGGGTTGCGTGGGGTCGTCCACGGTGTTGTCGTAAGGGTCGGTGACCGACGATTTCATAAAACAGGCTCCAGTTCCGCTAGCGGTGTTCCAGGAACTCGGCTAAAACGTTCTGTCCGCATCGCCCTATCCGTGGGCGCCGGCTTCGGCTCCGTGCTCTTCGTGGCCCTTGTCGTGGCCTTCCTCGTGGCCGCCCCCGTGCCCGGCGCCATGGCTCCTGGCCGGGGCGATCGCCGGATTCGGGTTGCGGATCCGGGCCATGTAGAAGGTCCGCGGCTTGAGATTCAGGTAATTGAGCAGATCGTACGACCGGCTGGCCTCGCGCAGCTTGCTGACCCGGCTGTCGGGATCGTTCAGGTCGCCGAAGGTGATCGCGTCGGTCGGGCAGGTCGCCTGGCAGGCCGGCGTGATGTCGCCGTCGAGGATGCCCCGGCCTTCGACCTTGGCGTCGACCCGGGCGGTCTCGATGCGCTGCACGCAGTAGGTGCACTTCTCCATGACGCCGCGCGCGCGGACGGTCACGTCGGGATTCAGCACCAGCCGCTGGGTTTCGGTCAGATCCTCGAAATTGTTGAACCAGTTGAACCGCCGCACCTTGTAGGGGCAGTTGTTCGCGCAGTAGCGCGTGCCCACGCAGCGGTTGTAGACCATCGCGTTGAGACCCTCGTCGGTGTGCAGGGTCGCGGCCACCGGGCAGACCTGCTCGCAGGGAGCGGTCTCGCACTGGGCGCAGGCCACCGGCTGCTGGGCCACCTTGGGATCCTCGGCGTCGCCCAGGAAGTAGCGGTCCAGGCGCACCCAAGACATCTCGCGGCCGCGGCCGACCTCGTCCTTGCCGACGACCGGGATGTTGTTCTCGCTCTGGCAGCCGATGATGCAGGCGTTGCAGCCGTTGCAGAGATTCAGGTCGATCGCCATGCCCCACTTGTAGCCCGTGTACTCCCATTCCTTCCAGAGCGACTTGAGCGGCGGGGTGTGCACGCCCAGGTGATCGACAAACTCGGGATCGTTCTTGTAATCCTGGATGTTGCCTTCGCGCACCAGGCTGGGCACCCGCTTCTGGATCTCCTCGGCTCCGGCGTTGTCGATGGCGTGATGGTCCTGGGTCGTGGCCAGCGGATAGGTGGCTCCGGTCTTGCGCACCGTCAGGCCCGCACCGCCGTGCAGCCGGTCCCAGGTCCGCAGACGGTAGGTGTCGAAACCCATGCCTTGGCCCACGCGACCGGCGTCCATTCGTCCATAGCCCAGGTTCACGGTGACCGAGTGGGTCGCCTGGCCGGGCAGGACATAGACAGCCATCTCCAGCCGGCGGTCCTGGTAGTCGAGTTCGACCACGTCACCGTGCTTGACGCCCAGCTCGTCCGCGGTCGCCGGGCTGATCAGGGCGGCGTTGTCCCAGGTGAGCTTGGTCATGAAGTCGGGCATTTCCTGCAGCCAGGCGTTGTCGGCGTAACGGCCGTCATGAACCGACTGGTCCTGGACGATGCTGAGCTCGAGGTTCTCCGCCGACAGCAACGGCGGCGGCGGCGGCGGTGTCAGGCGTGAACCGGCCAGGGCCAGACTGCGCCCGCTGGCCTGACCGCTGCCCTGACGCAGTCCGTCGTGGATGAAAGCCCGCCACTTCTTCTCGAAACCGGGGTCGGCGTCGGGCGCGGCGCCGGCGCCGCCGGTCAGGCGGTGGAAACTGTCGCGCGTGATGGCGTAGCTGCTGCGCGGTTCGGCATCCGTCAGCACCGACAGCAGCTCGGTCACGGTCTTGCCGTCGTACAGGGGCGCGATCAACGGTTGCACCGCGAGGTGGGACAGATCCCAGCCCATGGCGTCGCCCCAGCTCTCCAGGTAGTGTGCCAGGGGGATGTGCCAGGTGCTCTGCCGACCGGTGGCGTCGTCGCGGTGTCCCAGGTGGATCCGGGTCGGGGCCTTGGCCATGGCCGCGGCGAAATCCAGGTCCGCCGGAGCGGTGTAGACCGGATTGCTGTCCAGGACGACCAGCGTCTTCACGCGCCCCGCGTTCAGCTCGGCGACCAGTTCGTCGATGAACCGGATCCCCGGCGTGTCGATGGGCAGGAAGCTGACGGTCTTGCCGGCGTTGTCCAGCGCCGCGTTCAGCACGTGCAGCAGGGCGTGGACTTCGGGTGCCTGACGCAGGCCCGCCACCAGCAGCCCGTGCCCGCGGTTGTCCATCAGATCCTTGGCCACCGCGGCGATGTGCTTGGAGCCGGCGGCATGCCCGCGCCAGCGGTTCAGGTCGCCCCGGCTGATCCCCGACCCCGCCGGCAGCGGCAGGCCCTCGCCCAGCACCAGTTCGGCGGCCAGCGCCCAGGCCGCCGCGGCGATGTGCCCGTGCGCGGTCGGGAAACGGTGGTCCGCCATGCCCCCGGTGATGCTGTAGGTGTTCTCGTAGACGTAGAGGCGGTTCATGTGCCCGGCTTCGGGATCGCGTCCGGCGGAGAACTGCTTGCTGTTGCGCAGGGCCGTCGGGTGGTCCTGCATGAAATTGGCGTCGAAGTCCACGACGACCTTGGCCGCGCTGAAGTCCAGCTGGGTCAGGGCGGCGGTGCCGAAGGCCAGCTTCGCGCCCCGCATTTCATTCACCCGACACACCGGTTCCCACATGAAGATGCCGGCGCCTTTCCTGGCTGCGTCGACGAGCAGCGCGTTGCGCGCCGGCGAAGTCGAGGCACCCGTCAGGATGGCCACACCCTTGAGGCCGCCGCCGAAGCGTTCGGTGGCGAACTCGGTGAAGGCGTTCCAGTCGGATTCGGCCGTCTGCTGTCCCGTACGGCGCAGCACCTTCTTGCTGCGGTCAGGATCGTAGACGTCGAGCACGCTGGCCTGGGCGAAGGCGCTGGTGGCGCCCTTGCTCAGGGGGGAATCGGGGTTGCCGTCGATCTTGATCGGGCGGCCGTCGTAACTGGTCGCCAGAACGCTGGTGGCCACCGGACCGAGCTCCATGGTGGTCGCGAACTGCATCGGCTTGCCGGGCATCACGCCGGCGGGCTGGTGGACAAACGGCACGATCTTCTCGGCGGGCCAGCGGCAGCCGGCCAGGGTCGTCATGGCGATCGAAGCGGACATGACCTGCAGGAAACGGCGGCGCGACATCCCCTCGGGCGGGGCGTCGATGCCGCCGGGAAACTCGTTCTCCAGCTGATGGCGGTACTCGTCGGTGTCGGCCAGTTCCTGGAGGCTGCGCCAGTAGTTCAGGCCGTTGCCTGGGTCAGAACTCATGTCGGACTTCCGGATCATGCGAAACCTTTCCTACCGATGACAGGTGGTGCAGGAGGTGGACGGATTGATGCCGTGTTCGGCGCGCAGCTGGGCTCCCAGGACGGCGGGGTCGCCCGCGGGCACCCAGTCCATGTCCGTCACGAATTCCCGCGGGCGCAGGCTCGCGTCCGGGTCGCGGTGGCACTCCAGGCACCAGCCCATGGTCAGGGGCTTGACCTGCTCGACGACCTCCATGCGGTCGACGCGGCCGTGGCAGCTGACGCAGCCGACGCCGGACTGGATATGCCCGGCGTGGTTGAAGTAGGCGTAGTCCGGCAGATCGTGGACCCGCACCCACTCGAGCGGCTCACCCGTTTCCCAGCTCTTGCGGACCGGAGCCAGCTTCTCGCTCTCGGTCTTGACGTTCAGATGGCAGTTCATGCAGGTGGCCGTCGGGGGAATGACCGCCTTGGCGTGGGTCTCGACACCCGTGTGGCAGTAGCGGCAGTCGATGCCGAGGTCGCCGGCATGCAGCGCATGGCTGTAGGGCACCGGTTGGACGGGGGCGTAACCGATGGCCGAATTTTCGGGGCTGAAGACTCCCGTGATCAGCACCGTGGCGTAGACCAGCCCACCGACGGCGGCCAGGCCGGCGGCCTCACGCAGCCAGTTGGTCCACTTGGGGAAGACGAATTTGTCGGAGCGCGAGTCCGGATCTCTGCTTTCCGGCGTGTTCCCTGGAGTGTTTCCTGGAGTCAAGCGACTCTCCCCCTTCATCCGCGATGAAAGATGCCCCACCACCCGAACCACGGCCGGGACATGAAGACAAGAAATTACCGATTATTCCGTGTGCATTCGGAGGGCGATTCTATGGCCCCGACCCGATGGTGACAACGAAAAACAGGCCCTATCGGGCCATATTTCCGACTTGCGCGGGGTCTGATCTGAACGAGGCGCCGCAGCCGCAGGAGCCGGCGGCCCGGGGATTGTCGAACTTGAAGCCCCCGCCCATCAAGGCCTTCACGAAGTCCACCCGCATGCCTTCGCACTGGGCCAATGAAACGGGGTCGCAGATCACGGACAACCCGCACTGCTCCGTTTCCAGATCCCCGTCTTCCTTGGCCGCCCCCGGAGTCACCACGTACTTCGTCCCCGCACAGCCGCCCTCGACGACGCCGATGCGCACCCGGGCGCTCAGGCTGCCGAGTGCGACAAGCTGGCGTTTGATCTCTGCGGCGGCGTTGGACGTCAGGGTCACCAAGTCGGATCCGGCCTTTCGTAGAAAAATCCCCTAAACCGGATCGAATTTATCTGTTTGGGGGATGATGCGCAAACGCGAATTGGGTTTAATCGGGACGGAAATCCTGTCGCAGCGATGTCCAGCCACACCGGCATCCTTAGTATCAATCCGCCCAGCGGGTTTTTGCATTCACGGACGAAAAGCTCCCCCACCTCCCCCCCCCCCCCCCCCCCCTCTCCCCGACGTCCCAGCCCCAGCGGGGCCCCGTCTCCCCGGCGCTGTCGCATCGAAAGTTCAAATTACGGGACAAATTTCCGCGCCGACAGCCGCCCCCAGGTACAGCCGTCGGCATCAGCGCTCCCGCACGAAGCCGAAATTTGCCTCGGTGAAGCTGCCGACCCCGCCGCCGGGGTTCTGCGACAACAGGACGAACATGTTCAGGGGGGTCGTGCTGGAGAGGTCGCGCGGCGGATCCAGGACGCGCGCCTCGTAGGCGCCCGCCTCCAGATGACGGTAGACGAAATAGCCCCTCTGGTCGGTGATCGCCCTGCGCAGGATTTCGCGGTCCGTGCCGTCGTCGAAGTCGATCATGATCTCGGGAATGCCCGGCTCGTCGTCGTCCCTGATCCCATCCTTGTCCGTATCGTGCCAGACAAAGCCGCTGATCATGCCTTCTTCATGCACCTGGCCCACGGAGATGTGCGCGTTGAAACCCACGCTCACGCCCGGGTCGGCCATGAACATCACCGTCAACGGCAGGCTTTCCTCACCGGGCGTCCACCACAGGTCGTCGTTGGCGAATTCGAAGGTGAACGTGCCGCTGTCATCCGGTGAATTGAGGATGATCGTCCCCTCCGGCACCAGACGCGAGAAGGCGATGCGCACCGGGTCGTTGAGGGTGGCCGGGCTGTTGTTCGTGATCGTCAGGTCCACGGTCAAGGCGCCACTGACGTCATCGTAGCGGAGGTCGTAGCCGCGCAGAAAGAACGGGCCCCGCACCGGGTCCTCCCCGTTGGTGACGGATTCCAGCTCGATGGTGAAATCGGCGCCGCCCGCTTCCAGCTCGACCCTGACGCCCCCCTGATCGCCCGCAGGCGGCGCTGCGGGATCGTCGCTGCAGCCGGCGACCGCGGCTAGCAGAAGGGTCAGCAGGCAGGTGAATCGGATGATTGGCCTCATATCGGTCTCCCCTCGCCATGATCGTCCCCGGGCCGCCGTCTAGCGGCCCGCACGAATTATTCTACAATGGGCGGTAGCTTAACACAAATCGACCACCACGGGCCGGCCGAGCGGTTCGACCTTGCGAAGGACCGCCATGCGCCGTTTGCCCGGAATGCTCGCCCTTCCCCTGCTGACCTTCGTCCTGACAGGATGTCCCATGACCGATTCGCACAGCAACGAACAGGATGTTCCCCAGGCTCCCCGCACCACCAAGGACATCATCCGCGACGGCAACCACCTCAAGGACGAGCCGTCGCTGTACCTGCAGCAGCACGCCCACAACCCCCTGGACTGGTATCCCTGGGGCGAGGCGGCCCTGGCCAAGGCCAAGAGACCGAGGACAAACCCATCTTCCTGTCCATCGGCTACAGCAGCTGCCACTGGTGCCACGTCATGGAGCACGAGGTCTTCGAGCACGAGGACGTCGCCGCGTTCATGAACGAACATTTCGTGTGCATCAAGGTCGACCGCGAGGAAAGGCCCGACCTCGACCAGGTCTACATGGAGGCGGTCCAGATGATCACCGGACGGGGCGGCTGGCCCATGTCCGTGTGGCTGACCCCCGACCTGAAGCCCTTCCACGGCGGCACGTACTTCCCCAAGGACCACTTCATGCAGCTGGTGGCCCAGATCGTCGAGGTCTACGGCACCAAACGGGAGGACCTGGAGAACCAGGCCGCCCAACTCGCCGAACGGATCGAAGGCACGCCCCGGGCGCTGGCCGGAGGCGATGTCGCCATCGACGACAAGCTGCTGGCCGGCGCGGTGGCCAAGGGCAAGGAGATCTACGACCCGACCAACGCCGGCTTCCGGCAGTCCCAGAAATTCCCGACGCCCATCAAGTGGCGATTCCTGCTGCACGAGTACCGGCGCAAGGGCGACGAGGAGCTGGCCGGCATGATCACCGCGACCCTCGAGGCGATGCAGGGCGGCGGCATCTACGACCACGTGGGCGGCGGCTTCCACCGCTACACCGTCGACGCGCGCTGGACCGTGCCCCACTTCGAGAAGATGCTCTACGACAACGGCCAGCTGGCCGGTCTCTACCTGGAAGCGGGCGCCGTCTTCGACCGTCCGGATTTCACCGCCACCGGGACCGATGTCCTGGATTTCCTGCTGAACGACATGCGGGACGAAAAAGGCGGATTCTACGGCAGTTACGACGCCGACAGCGGCGGCGAGGAGGGCACCTACTACGTCTGGTCGCCGCAGGAACTCATCGCGGCGGTGGGCCAGCACGACGGGGCCGCGCTGGCCGATCTGCTGGGTGTCAGCGAACGGGGCAATTTCGAGGACACGGGCAAGAGCGTGCTGACGCGGCGGGCTGACGTACAGGTCGTGTCCGCGAAGTCGGGCCGCGCCGTCGAGGAGCTCGAAGCCCTGTTCGGTCAACACCGCGAGAAACTGCGCAGCGTCCGGGAGGTCCGCACGCCGCCGGGGCTGGACCCGAAAATCATCACCTCCTGGAACGGACTGGTCATCACTTCCCTGGCGCAGGCCTACGCCGTGACCGGCCGCGGACGCTACCTCGAGGGCGCCCGGACCGCCGCCGACTTCCTGCTGGCCGCGCATCGGCGCCAGGACGGCTCGCTGTGGCGGACCACCAGTGACGGCCGCCCCCGCGGGGAAGGCACGCTCGACGACTACGTGTTCCTGACCGACGGCCTGCTGGAGATCTACCAGGTTTCCGGAATGACGGAGTATCTGCAGGCCGCCCGTGACCTGACCGACTTTGCCCGGCATGAATTCGGGCGGGAAGACGGCGGCTGGTATCTGGCGCGGAACACGGTCGACAAACCTCTCGGCCGCAGCGTGGACACCTTCGACAGCGTGGTGCCCTCGGGCAACGCCGTCATGCTGAACAACCTGATCCGGCTGGCGGCCATCACCGGACGGAGCGACTACCGCCACGAGGCCGAAGCGGCCCTCGCGGCCTGGTCGGGTCTGCTCGACAAAGCGGGGCTGGAGATGGCCTGGTGGTTCGACGCGGCCGCCAAGCTGGTCGGGCCCTACTACGACGTGGTCATCGCCGGTGACCGCGACGACGAGGCGACCGGTCGCCTGCTTGCCGCGGTTCTGGCCGACCTGCCCGCCAGCGCCGTCGTCAGTCTGGTGCCGGCCGACGGCCCGGCCGACGATCTGCTCGCCATCGCACCCGCTCTGGCGGGCAAGAAGGCCCTGGGCGGCATGGCGACGGCCTTCGTCTGCGAATTCGGAACCTGCCAGGCGCCGACCTCGGACATCGCCAAGGTCCGGGAACAGCTCCTGCGGGGGTGGACCAGATGAGGCGGTATGAAGTCCCGTTCTACCGACATTTCTTTCCCCGGACCCGAGGACAGTCATGGTGAGCAACACCGACGGCCCAGACTCCGGTGGTGATCCGGGATTCACGGCTGAAACCGCCGACCTGGGCACACGACCGGACCGGACGGACGGTGCGGGCGGGTTCCCGGCAAAAATCGGACCCTACGTGATCAAGCGGGTCATCGCCTCCGGCGGGATGGGCACGGTGTACGAGGCCGTCCAGGAGAATCCCCGGCGGCCGGCCGCGGTCAAGGTCATCAAACACACCATGGCTTCCGGCGACGCCCTGCGCCGCTTCGAAAGGGAAGCCCAGGCTCTCGCCCGGCTCCGCCATCCGGGGATCGCGCAGATCTATGAAGCGGGCACCTTCGTCGAGGCGGGCGTATCGCTGCCATTCTTCGCCCTCGAGTACATTCCCAACGCCAGGACGATCATCGCCTATGCCAAGGCCAAGGGCCTGGATCTCCGCGGCAAACTCGACCTGTTCCTCCAGGTCTGCGACGCCGTTCACTACGGTCACCAGCGGGGCATCATCCACCGCGACCTGAAACCGGGCAACATCCTCGTCGACTCCCAGGGCCGCGTCCGCGTCATCGATTTCGGCGTGGCCCGCGCGGTCGACGCCGATCTGGAACAGGTCGACCACCAGACCCAGGTCGGCCAGATCATCGGCACGGCCCAGTACATGAGCCCCGAACAGTTCGAAGCTGACCCCAACGACCTGGACACGCGCAGCGACGTCTACGCGCTGGGGGTCGTCCTCTACGAACTCCTGGCCGATCGCCTCCCCTATCCCGTCGAGCATTCGGGCATCTTCGAGATCGCGCGGATCGTCCGCGAGGAGGAGCCGGCGGCCCTGAGCCGGGTGCTTCCGGGCGTGGGCGAGGAGATCGAGGCCATCGCGGCCAAGGCCCTGCAGAAGGACCGGGAGCGCCGCTTCCAGTCGGCGTTCGGCTTGGCGGAGGACCTCCGGCGCTTCCTGAGAGGCGAGGCCGTCTCGGCCAAACCCGCCAGCCTGGCCTACCAGGTCAAAGTGTTCGCCCGCAAGAACAAGGCTGTCGTGGGGTTGGCCTCGGCCGCCGCGGTCCTGCTGATCGTGGGCATGGCGGTGACCGCGAAGCTCTACGTGGATGTCAATGCCGCCCGGGACCGGGCCGAAGTCGCGGCCGCCAAGGCGATCGCCGCCAACGAGTTTCTCAAGAGCACCCTGGCGGCCGTGGTGCCGCCCGGATTCGGTGATGTCAGGACCATCGGCGACCTCTGCGACCGGGTCGCGCTGGACCTCGACACGGCCTTTCCCGACAGTCCCGGCACCGAAGCCGACATTCGCAACACCATCGGGCATATCTACTACCGGCTGGACAAGCGGCCCCAGGCCGAACAGCAACTCATCAGGGCGCACGCCCTGCGGCGTGACAATCTGGGGCCGACCGCTGAACTGACCCTCGAGGCCCTGCACGATCTGAACTACTTCTACTACGTGTTCGGCCCTCCCGCGAAAAACGTCGCCACCAGCAGGGAATACTTCGCGATGGTTTCCCGCTCCTATGCGCCCGAACAGGAGGAGGTGCTGGAGGCGCGGTGGCTGATCCACGATGCTCTCATCTTTGCCGGCGACTTCGAGCGTGCCGAACAGGTGGCCCGGGATCTGCGGACAGATATTGTACGGCTGCATGGTCAGGAGTCCGCCGACGGGCTCTCCGCCCTGACGATACACGCCATGGGCCTGCTGATGATCGGTCGGCTCGACGAGGCCGGTGCGGCCGCGCACGAGGCCTTCGCGCTGTCCGCGAGTCTTCCGACCGCGGGTGCCCGCGATGTCCGGTACGCCCGCAGCACCTATGCCGCCGCCCTGCTTTCCGCCGGCGAGATCGACCAGGCCAAGAGCTTGTACGGACACCGCCGGGCTCCCGATCTGACCGGGGTGCAAATGGCGTATCAGGGTTCGCTCGGCGACCTGAATCGCGGCGTCAAGATCCTGGTCATGTTCGAGACCTGGTGCCCGTTTTCCCAGCGTTACATTCCGAAGATGGAAAAGATCAGCCGGCAATACGGCGATCTCGACGTGCTCGCCCTGACCCGCACCAACCGCAGTTCCAGCGACGACAGGGTGCGGCAGTTCATCCAGGACAACCGACTGTCGTTCAGCGTTCTCAAGGAATCCGGAAGGACCTGGAACTACTTCGAGGCGACCGGAACACCGTTCACCGTGATCCTGCACGACGGGGAGGTCATCTGGAAGTCGTCGGGGGACGGGAACATCCCCGGACGGCTGGTGGAAGGAATCCTGAAGCAGGGGTGAGCCGGGCGGGGCTAGAGCTCTGCGATCTCCGTCAGTTCGACCGCACACCGCAGCCCGGCACCGGGCGCCGTTTTTTCCAGCAACTCGGGTACCGCCGCCGTCAGGGTCTTTTCGAAGGCCACCGACAGCGGTTCGTCGTCGAACACGGACCAGCAGATTTCGCCGATCTCCTCCGTGCCGCAGTAGGCGTGCAGCTCGAGGAACAGGGTCGAGCCCATGTCGTCGTCGCGGTACGAGTCGACGATCATCTCCGCTGGCGAAGCCGTCCTCGGGCACGTTTCCCTGGCCGGCTGCGCGGACCTCGCGGTCCCAGAAATCGGACACGGCCTGGGTCAGCGCCAGGCGGAACTCGCCGTCGCCGGTGGCCGGCCAGACCTCACGCAGGTGGTCGGGATCGGGGTGGTCGAAGTCGATGGCGATGTCGGCCTTGATCTCGGCCGGGCAGTTGTCGCGCAGGTCCTCGAAGTCGCGGTACATGGGACGTCCTCACGGGCAACCTGTTGCTAAATCAACAACTTGCCAAGATCCAGGGGTGGCGGGCACAATCGGACGGGCTTATCCTTAACCGATACATTCGGAAGATAGACTCTATGCCCCGTCTTGCCAAGACACGCCGTCCTTGCCGAGACACCCCTCTTTCCCTGTGGGAGGCGGCCATGAAGAAGATCCAGCAACTCCTCGACGCCAAGGGCGACGGCCCGGTGCACAAGATCGGCCCGGACGAATCCATCTTCGCGGCGGTGACCCGCATGGTCGAGCTCAAGGTGGGCGCCCTGCTCGTCATGGAGGGCGAGGCGGTCAAGGGCATCGTCACCGAGCGCGACTACCTGCGGTTCATCACCGTCCAAGGGCAAGACCGCCCACGACACCCCCGTGCGCGAGATCATGACCGACAAGGTGATCTACGTGACGCCCCAGACCGACGTGGGCGAGGTCATGGGCATCATGACCAGCGCGCGCATCCGCCACATGCCCATCATGGACGACAAGGGGCTGTGTGGAATCGTCTCGATCGGCGACGTCGTCAAGACCATCACCCACGACCAGCAGGTCCAGATCAAGACCCTCGAGGAGTACATCTACGACCCGTACCCGGGCAAGGGCACGTCCTGACCGGTCCCGTGGAAATTCCGTGAAAATCGAGGCCCCGGGGGTTGTCCCCCGGGGCTTTTTGGTGCAAATTTCCGCCAGCGAACCACCACTCTTCCAGGGGGCCCCGCCATGGCCCAGACCGTCATCGAGAAAATCGTCCAGGCGCACGCCGTCGGCCTCGACCCCGGCCAGCAGGTCCGCGCCGGCGACTACGTGACCCTGGTGCCCGACCACGTCATGACCCACGACAACACCTCCGCCGTGATGGGCAAGTTCAAGGGCCTGGGCGTGGCGAAGATCAAGAACCCCGCCCAGCCGGTCTTCACGCTCGACCACAACATCCAGGACCTGGGCGACGACAACCAGGCCAAGTACGCGGCCATCGCCGCCTTCGCCGAAGAGAACGGCGTGACGGCGTTCGGCGCCGGGCGCGGCATCGGGCACCAGATCATGATCGAGGAGGGCTTCGCCAAGCCCGGCGGCTTCTGCGTGGCCAGCGACAGCCACAGCAACACCTACGGCGGCGTCGGCGCCCTGGGCACCCCGGTGGTGCGCACCGACGCGGCCGCCCTGTGGGCCATCGGCACGGTGTGGTGGCAGGTCCCGCGCACCATCAAGGTGAACCTGAACGGCGCCTGCAGCCCGGCGTGACGGGCAAGGACGTCATCATCACCCTGTGCGGCATGTACAACCAGGGCGAGGTGCTGAACGCGGTCATCGAGTTCGGCGGCTCGGGCGTGGCCGACCTGTCCATCGAGGAGCGCCTGACCATCGCCAACATGACCACCGAGTGGGGCGCCCTGGCCGGCTGGTTCCCCGTCGACGAGACCACCGTCGCCTTCATGGAGGAGCGGCAGGCATGGCTGGCCGGACATGGTGTCACCGACCGCATCACCGACGCGGACATCGACGCCTGGACGAACGACCCCCCGCGGTCGGACGAGGGCGCGAACTACGCCGCCGAGATCACGCTCGACCTCGCGCAGGTCACCCCCCACGTCAGCGGCCCCCACTCGCTGCAGGTCATGACCTCGCTGGCCGAGCTGGACCGCCAGCAGAAGAAGATCGACAAGGCCTACCTGGTGTCCTGCACCAACAGCCGCGTGAGCGACATCGAGGCGGCCGCCGCCGTGGCGAACGGCGGCAAGGTGGCCGACGGCGTCGAGTTCTACATCGCCGCGGCCAGCGCGCCCATCGAGGAAGAGGCCACCGCCAGCGGCGCCTGGCAGAAGCTGCTGGACGCCGGCGCCCAGCCCCTGCCCCCGGGCTGCGGGCCGTGCATCGGCCTGGGCGTGGGCCTGCTGGAGGAGGGCGAGGTCGGCATCTCGGCCACCAACCGCAACTTCCGCGGCCGCATGGGCAGCCGCGACGCCGAGGCCTACCTGGCCAGCCCCGCGGTGGTGACCGCCAGCGCGCTGAAGGGCTACATCACCGGTCCGGACGAGCTCGAACTCGCCGACGCCGTGCCCGAGCGCCGGATCGAGGTGTTCGCGCCCCCCGCGGGCGAGGCCGGAACGGTCGAGATCCTGGACGGCTTCCCGACCGCCCACACCGGCCGCCTGGTGCACCTGCCGACGGACAACCTGAACACCGACGGCATCTACTCGAAGGACTGGACGTACCGCGAGGACGTCACGAAGGAGAAGATGGCCGAGGTCGTCATGGAGAACTACGACCCCGAATTCGCCGGCATGGTCGCCGAGGGCGACGTGCTGGTGGCCGGCTACAACTTCGGCACCGGGTCGAGCCGCGAGCAGGCCGCCACCGCGCTGCAGGCGGCGGGCATCAAGCTGGTGATCGCCGGCAGCTACTCGCAGACCTACCTGCGCAACGCGATCAACAACGGCTTCGTGTGCGTGGAGTGCCCCGCGTTCGTGGACGCCATGAAGGCCACTTCGCCGATCGGAAAGAAAGCGGGCGAGGCGACGACCCGGTGGCGATCGATTTCCCCGGGCCATCACCTGGCGGGGCGACTTCGTACCGGTTCGACGGTGACCGCTGGGCAAGCCGGTGCAGGAAGTGGTCATCGCCGGCGGGGTGGAAAACCAGGTCCGGGCCAGCCTGGCCTGATCCCGCCGCCGAAACGCAAAAAAAACGGGCCGCCCGCTGGGCGGCCCGTTCTGTCGGTGACGGCTCAGCCCATCAACGCCAGCTGCACCTTCAACCCCTGGTTCCCCGGGTCCAGCTCGCTGGCCCGCTTCAGCGCGAACTTGCCCTCGGCGTCCTTGCCGTCGTCGATGCAGATGAACCCCGCCATCGCCCACAGGCCGGCGTCGTTCCACGGATCCTGGGCGCCGCCTTCCAGGGCGCGCACCAGCGCGAGGGCCAGGTCGGGCGTAGCCCAGGGCGCGGTCGGCCTCCAGGACCAGCGTCGATGTCGGCCGCCGCGATCCTGGATGATCTTGTCCGACTCCAGCGCCGTGGCCGGCCATCAGTCGCCCAGGGCCAGCGCCCGACCCTCGGGCACCGGATCGTCCCCGCGGATCAGGAAACGCGCCAGATTGCGGCGGTTCTCGTCCGAGGGCTCGGTGGCCTGCAGCTTCCGCAACTCCTCCAGTTCCTTCTCGGGATCGGCCGCAGCGATCCAGCGCCCGCCGCTCGCCCCGCTCTGGCCGTAGAAGTTGGCGATGTCCTTCGAATCGATCTCGTGCTGGGCCTTCGCCAGGCCGGCCAGCACCGCCGACGAGCCCGGCACGTCGCCCATCTCGTTCATCCGCTTCAGGGCGCCTTCGACCTCGATCATCGCCGAGTCCAGGTCACCCATCAGGTAGTAGACCTGGCCCGCCTTGAGCACACCGGCCTGACCCGGATGGATGCCGGCGCGCAGGCAGACCTCGATCTCGTCCAGGGCGCGGGCGGCGAACTCGTTCTTCTCCATCTCGTCGGCGGCGGCGGCCACCTTCTCGACCAGGGCGGCGGCGTAGGCGATGCGGCTGCCCCCGATGAAGAACTTGTCGAAGCCCAGGTAGAAGGGCACCTCACCCTGCTGGCCGGTCAGGCGGCCCAGGTCCATCGCATAGGGTTTGAAAACCAGGTAGACGATGTAGGGCGTGTTGATGCGGGACAGGTTCCAGGCCCGGATGGCCAGCGAGCGGCGGCCGGTCAGATCGTAGATGCGTCCCGCCTCGTTCCAGAAGCGCTTGGCGAAAGGATAGGCGTCGTTGATCGGGACGCCCCCGAAGGCGGCCGCGGCCATCTCCAGATTGCCCTCCTGGATCCAGGTCAGGGCCAGGATCCAGCTCTTCAGATAGCCCGACGACCGGTTGCGCCAGACCGAGATGTCGGCCACGTCGGGGCCGAAGGACACGGATCTGATGTTCGGCGGGAACGCCCGCACCTCGACCGATCCGAGGGCCGACGCCTGCTCGATCGCCTGCTGGGTCTGGCCGGTCTGGGCGGCGATGAGCCCGCGCAGCAGCCGGGGTTCGATGCCCTGGGCGCCGTACTCCTCGGCCGCAGCAACCGCCGCGAGCGCCTTGGCGAAAAAACCCTGGTCCCGGTAGAGCCAGGCCCAGTCGAGGGCCACGGCCCGGCGCAGTTCGGTCAGCTGGTCGGCGGGAATCTTGGCCAGGGCGCCGCTGGCGCCCTCGAGGGCGTTCTCGGCGCGGTCGGTGTCGCCGACCACCCGGGAGAGGTAGGCGTAAAGGTGCCAGCCGAAGGGATTCGACGGGTCCAGCCCCATGGCCGTCCGCAGCTTCGCCAGACAGTCACCGATCACGGTCATGTCCGTGGTGGGGTTGCCGCCCCAGCCGGAGTTGCGGCCTTCCCTGACCAGCTGGGCCTGCTGCTCGATCCGCTGGCGGAAGTCCGCCAGGAATTTCAGCTCCTTGCCGGCAGCCTTGCGACGGTCGGCCTGGGCCTTGGCGTCCAGGGCGTAGAAGGTCTCCAGGCCGATTCCGTCCATGCGGCCGCCGTATTCGGTGGTCCGCTGGTACTGCTTGGCCTGGTTCATCCGGAATTGCGACGTGTCCTGGAAAGGCGCGTCCTCGTAGACGCGGTAGAAACGGGCATCGTTCTCGATCCACTTGGCCACCGTGCCGACGTCCGTCCACTCTGCGGGCGCCTGCCAGCCGCCCTCCTGGGCCCAACCGGATCCCGCCGCCAATCCGGCCAGAACCACCAACGCCGCTAAAAATCGCATTTTCATCGAATGCCCCCTGATAAATCCCACTAAACCCGCCGGACACAAAAGCTCCGGGCTGCCATCCGCAGCCCGGTATTGACCACAAGATACGGAATGATGAGAATGGTCGGCAAGCGACGAACCTTGAACCTGTCCGGCCGTGCCCGGACGAGGCGGCCGAGTGATGGACAAACTGCTGACCGTGGGCCTGCTGTCGACCGTGTGGTGCGTGCTGCACAGCCTGTTCGTGAGCCACTGGTGGCGGAGGCTGCTCCAGCGCTATTTCCCGCGCCGGCATGTGTTTAGCCGCCTGGTCTACGTCACCGGCAGCACGGTTTCGCTCGGGGTGCTCATGTGGTGGCTGCGCAGCCTGCCCGCCGCGTTGCTGTTCGACTGGCCCGGCTGGTGGGCGCCGCTCCGCTGGCTGGGGCTGGCCGCCGCGCTCTTGATGTTCTATCTGGGCGCCCGCGGCTACGACGGCCGCTTCTTTCTCGGCCTCAGCCAGATCCGGCGCTACCGGCAAGGGACCGCGGCCGGCGAACCCGCTTTCCGGACCGAAGGGGTCCTGGGATACATCCGTCATCCCTGGTACACCGGCGCCATCCTGTTCCTGGTCTTCTGCCTGCCGGTGACCGACGTGAACCTCGTGTGGCGCGGGGTTTTCGTGGCCTACACCGTGATCGGCACCGAACTGGAGGAGCGCAAGCTGCTGCGGGATCTGGGCGAACCCTATGCCGCCTACCGGCAGCGGGTGCCCCGGTTTTTTCCCGCCTGGCGGCGACTGCTGCGGCCTGGAAAACGGGGCTGATCGCACGGGGTTGTCATCACCAGCCCTCGGCCGTATATAGTGTTTGATTTGTCACCAAACCCAACCGTACGAGAGATGGAATCCGTTTCTAGGAGGAACCATGAAGATTCGTTTTGCACTGTTGATGCATTTCATGCTCGCCGCCGCTGTGCTGCCGATTGTCGGCGGGGGCGCGGCCATGGCCCAGGACGCCAAACCGAACATCCTGGTCGTCTGGGGCGACGACATCGGCCAGTCCAACATCAGCGCCTACACCCGCGGCCTGATGGGCTACCAGACCCCCAACATCGACCGCATCGCCGAGGAAGGGCATGATTTTCACCGATTATTACGGCGAGCAGTCCTGCACCGCCGGCCGCTCCTCCTTCATCATGGGCCAGAGCGTGTTCCGCACCGGCCTGTCGAAGGTGGGCCTGCCCGGCGCCAAGGATCGGCATGCAGAAGGACCCCACCATCGCCACGGTGCTCAAGGACCAGGGCTACGCCACCGGCCAGTTCGGCAAGAACCACCTCGGCGACCGCAACGAACACCTGCCGACCATGCACGGCTTCGACGAGTTCTTCGGCAACCTCTATCACCTGAACGCCGAGGAGGAGCCCGAGAACGAGGACTACCCCGGCGACTTCGTGACCTCCGACGGCCAGACCTTCCGGGAGCGCTACGGTCCCCGCGGCGTGATCCACTCCTGGGCCGACGGCGAAGGCGGCCAGCGCATCGAGGACACCGGCCCGCTGACCAAGAAGCGCATGGAGACCGTCGACGACGAGACCAGCAAGCGGGCCATGGAGTTCATCCGCGAGCAGCACGAGGCCGGCAACCCCTGGTTCGTGTGGTGGAGCGGCACCCGCATGCACTTCCGGACCCACGTGAAGGAAGAGATGCGCGGCATCTCGGGCCAGGACGAGTACTCCGACGGCATGGTCGAGCACGACATGCACATCGGCAAGTTCCTCGCACTGCTCGACGAACTGGGCATCGCCGACAACACGATCGTCTTCTACTCGACCGACAACGGCCCGCACATGAACACCTGGCCCGACGCCGCCATGACGCCCTTCCGGGGCGAGAAGAACACCAACTGGGAAGGCGGCTGGCGCGTGCCGGCCATGGTGCGCTGGCCCGGCAAGATCGAAGCCGGCGCCCACACCAACGAGATCGTCCACCACATGGACTGGCTGCCCACCTTCGCGGCCATCGCGGGCGACACCGACGTGAAGGAGCGCCTGCTCGAGGGCGACAAACTGGCGGGCAACGAGTACAAGGTCCACCTCGACGGCTACAACATCATGCCCCTGCTGACCGGGAAAACCGACGTCAGCCCGCGCCAGGAGATCTTCTACTTCTCGGACGACGGCGACCTCACCGCCCTGCGCTACGCCGACTGGAAGCTCATCTTCATGGAGCAGCGCCGGTCGAGGCCACCTTCCAGGCCTGGATCGAACCCTTCATGGAGCTGCGCGTACCGCTACATCCTGAACCTGCGTCGCGACCCCTACGAGCGCGCCCAGATCACCTCGAACACCTACTTCGACTGGCTGATCGACCGGGCCTACCTTCTGGTGCCCGCCCAGACGTACGTGGGCACGTTCCTCAGTACGTTCCAGGAATTCCCGCCGCGCCAGAAGGCGGCGAGCTTCAGCCTCGACCAAGTCATGAAGGCCCTGTCCGAAGGGGGCGGCTCGCACTAGACCCGGCCGCCGCCATGGCCTAGAATGATCGCAGGACCCACGAACGGCGGAGGGCCCAGGCGCCTCCGCCGTTCGCGGTCATGTGTCCAGGACTCCATGCTGGAGTCCCACGTACCCGGAGCCCCGATCGGAGAGCCATGATCAAGGAAAACTTCATCGACGCGATTGCGGAGTCCATCCGCAACCACTGGGATGTTTCCTGCTTCAGCGATCTGGACGGGGAGACCATCACCTACGGCGATCTGGCCAACCGGATCTTCAAGCTGCACTACGTGTTCGCCGAGGCGGGGATCGCCAAGGGCGACCGGATCGGCCTGGTGGGCCGCAACAGCGCCAACTGGTGCGTGACCTACCTGGCCAGCGTCACCTACGGCGCGGTGGTCGTGCCCATCCTGCCCGATTTCACCAGCGCCGAGATCGAGCACATCGTGCGGCACGCGGAGTGCCGGCTCCTGGTGGTCCCCGACACCATCTTCGATCGCATCGACGAGAACAAGATGGCGTCCCTGGAGGGCATCCTCCTGATCAAGGACTTCGCCGTCGCCTGGGCCCGCCACGACCGGCTCGAAGACATCGTGGCCAAGGCCGACACCGGCTACGTGGAGCGGTTCCACGAGCGCCTGACCCGGCAGAACCTGGCCTTCGACCCGCTGGACAACGAGGCGCTGGTGGCCATCGTCTACACCTCGGGCACCACGGGCTTTTCCAAGGGCGTGATGCTCAGCGCCAACAGTCTGATCGCGAACATCGTCTATTTCCGCCAGTGCGTGGAGTTGACGCCCGGCGACAACTTCGTCTCGTTCCTGCCGCTGGCCCACGCCTTCGGCTGCGCCTTCGATTTCCTGGCGCCCATGGTCGCCGGCTGCCACATCACCTACATCGAAAAGATCCCCACGCCCAAGGTCCTGGTGGCCGCCTTCCAGAAGTACCGGCCGGTGGTGGTGATGTCCGTGCCGCTGATCATCGAGAAGATCTACCGCAACCGGATCAAACCCAAGCTCGAGAGCGGCAGCATCAAAATGATGCTCAAGGTTCCGGGCGTGAACAAGCTGGTCTACAAGAAGATCCACGATCAGGTGTACGAGGTGTTCGGGGGGAATTTCAAGGAGCTGGTCGTCGGCGGAGCCGCCATCAACCGGGAAATCGAGGAGTTCTTCCGCCGGATCGGCCTGCGCATGACCTCGGGCTACGGCATGACCGAGTGCGGTCCCTTGATCAGCTACACGGTGTACGACGACAAGCCGCCCGTCGGCAGCGTGGGCCGCGTGATCCCCTACCTCGAGGCCCGCATCCACGATCCGGACCCGGAAACGGGGATCGGCGAGGTGCAGGTCCGCGGCGAGAACCGTATGTTGGGCTACTACCAGGACGAGGAGGCCACCGCCGATACCATCGATCCGGCGGGCTGGCTGCTGACCGGAGATCTGGGCCGGATCGACCACGAGGGCTTCCTGTTCTTGACGGGACGCTCGAAGAATATGATTCTGACATCATCGGGACAAAACGTGTATCCTGAGGAAATCGAGTCCCAGCTGAACAATCTGCCCTGCGTGGAGGAATCGCTGGTCATCGAGACCAACGGTAAACTGATGGCTTTGGTCTACCCCGATCTGGAATCGGTCGACCAGGCCTGCCTCAAGGGCAAGCAGGTGGAATCCCTCATGGAAGAGAACCGCAAGGCGCTCAATTCCAACCTGCCCGGGTTCAGCCAAATCGCCCGGCTCAAGGTCCTTTACGAGGAGTTCGAGAAGACTCCGACCAAGAAGATCAAACGACGTCTCTACAACGCCTTTTCCTGATTCGCCTTCAAAAAGACAACAAAGGAGAGAGAATGAAGATCAAGCAGAGCAGCGAGGACAAGGCCATGGTGCTGGAACTTTCAGGCAAGATCATGGGCGGCCCCGATTTCGACAAGTTCAAGGGAGAAATTGCCGGCCTGATCGAAGCCGGCCACAAGACCGTGATCCTCGACCTCAACGGCGTACCCTGGATCAACTCGACCGGCCTGGGCATCCTCATCACCGGTTACCACACGCTGAAGGCCGCCGAGGGATCCATGAAGATCTGCAACGTCAAGGAACGTGTGCTGAGCATCTTCTACATCTCCCAGCTCGAGAACATCTTCGACGTTTACGCCACGCGCGAAGAGGCTCTGGCCAGCATCGACTGACCGGCGGCGACAAAAAACGGGAACCCGGACCTTCCCCGGCCAGCGGCGGGGAAAATCCGGGCTCTTTGTTTGTCTGGCGGACTACTCCCGCTCGACTCTCTTGACCATCGCATCGCAGACCGCATAGCCGTACTGTTCGTACAGGCCGTGGGCGTCGCGGGTGCGCAGCATCTGCTGGCTGACCTCCACCACGTCCGGATGCTCGCTCAGGCAGTCCATCAGCCACTTGCCCAGCCCGATGCCGCGGTAGTCCTTGTGCACCATCACGTCGCAGATCCACGCGAACGTGCACTTGTCGGTGACCGCGCGCGCAAAACCGATCTGGCGTCCCTCGACAAAAAGCCCGAGCGTCAGCGAGTTGGCGATCGACAGTTCGATGACTTCCTGGGGCCGACCCGCCGCCCAGTAGGATTGCTGCAACGCCGGCACGATGTAGAACAGATCCAGCTCCGCCTTGACGTCGCTGATCCGGTACTTGTCTTTCGTCCATTCCATGGATTTCTCCTGATGATCCTGCCGACCGGTTCCCTCCGGTCAGAACTCCGCCAGTTTGGGGGCGCGCGGGAAGGGGATCACGTCGCGGATGTTCTTGACGCCCGTGACGTAGTTCACCGCCCGGTCGAATCCCAGGCCGAATCCGGCGTGGGGTACGGTGCCGTATTTCCGCAGGTCACGGTACCACCAGTATTCGTCCTTCTCCAACCCCATTTCTTCGATCCGGGCATCGAGCACCTCCAGGCGCTCCTCGCGCTGGCTGCCGCCGATGATCTCGCCGATGCCCGGCGCGAGCACGTCCATGGCCGCCACCGTCCGCCCGTCGTCGTTCAACCGCATGTAGAACGCCTTGATGTCCTTGGGGTAGTTCATCACGACCACCGGGCGCTCGCACAGGTCCTCGCAGAGATAGCGCTCGTGTTCCGACTGGAGATCCATGCCCCAGCTGACGGGGAATTCGAACTTCTTCTTCGCCTTCTCCAGGGCCTTGACGGCATCGCCGTACTCCAGGCGTTCGAAGCTGCTGTCGACGAACTTCTCCAGCCTGGTGACGGCTTCTTTTTCCACATGCTGCGCGAAGAAGGCCATGTCGTCGGCCCTTTCGTCCAGCACCGCCTTGAAAATGTAGCGCAGGTACACCTCGGCCAGGTCGGCGTCGTCGGTCAGGTCGGCGAACGCGATCTCGGGCTCGATCATCCAGAACTCCGACAGGTGTCGGCTGGTGTTCGAGTTCTCGGCGCGAAAGGTCGGGCCGAACGTGTAGACGCGGCTGAGGGCGTTGCTGAAGCACTCCACGTTCAGCTGTCCGCTGACGGTCAGAAAAGTCTCGCGCCCGAAGAAATCCTGGCTGAAATCGATGCCGCCGTCGGCCAGCCGCGGCGGGTTGGCCAGGTCGAGCGTGGAAATGCGGAAGGCCTCGCCGGCGCCCTCGGCGTCGCTGGTGGTGATGATCGGCGTGTGGATCCAGTAGAAGTCGTTCTCGTGGAAGAACCGGTGGGTCGCCTGGGCCAGGCAGTTGCGCACCCGGGCCACCGCCCCGAAGGTGTTCGTCCGGGGCCGCAGGTGGGCCACCTCCCGGAGAAATTCCATACTGTGGCGCTTGGGCTGGACCGGATACGATTCGGGGTCCTCGACCCAGCCGACGACCTCCACGACCTCCCCCTGGATCTCGAGATTCTGACCCTTGCCCTGGGACGCGACCAGTTCGCCGGTGCAGATGACGGCGCAGCCGGCGGTCAGTTTCTGGATCTCGTCCTCGTAGTTGGGCAGGGTGGACTGCGCCACCACCTGGATGGCGGCGAAGGCGGTGCCGTCGTGAACCTGGATGAAGCTCAGTCCGGCCTTGGAGTCGCGGCGCGACCTGACCCAGCCCTTGACGGTGACGGTTTCGCCCGTGGCCACCCGTCCGGCCAGCAGGTGCGAGATTTTGTGAGCGGACATGTCCGTCCCTTCAGCATGCGGTGTTTCGTCTGCAGGAACGGGGAAGATAGCATTCCGCCTGCCGTCGAACAACCCCGCGCGCGGCCGCCCGTGGTTGGCGATTTGCCCCGGTTGCGCCTAAGGTATTCCCCTTGATCGCCATCAATCCTCCGACAAAGGACATTCGCGCCATGATCCGAGCCTCCTACAAGGCCCCGGCGGCCGGCGGCCTGCTGCTGCCGACACTGCTGTGCCTGAGCCTGGCTGCCGGCCCGGTCGCCGCCCAGAACGAGATGGACGACGTCCAGATCGAGACCGTTCGCGTTACCGACGGCATCTACATGCTCACCGGTCAGGGCGGCAACATCGGCTTGTGCGTCGGCGAGGACGGCGTGTTCATGATCGACGACCAGTACGCGCCCCTGTCGGCGAAGATCACCGCCGCGGTCGGCGCGATCTCCGACCAGCCGGTGGGCTTCATCCTCAACACGCACTGGCACGGGGACCACACCGGCGGCAACGAGAACTTCGGCGAAACCGGCACCATGATCTTTTCCCACGCCAACGTGCGGCGCCGGCTGAGCACCGAGCAGTTCACCGCCATCTTCGATCGGACCACGCCGGCCGCGCCGGACGGCGCCCTGCCCGTGGTCACCTTCACCGATTCGCTGTCCTTCTTTCTCAACGGCGAGGAGATCAACGTCTTCCACGCCCCGCGGGCCCATACCGACGGTGACGGCGTCATCCACTTCACCGCCGCCAACGTGATCCACTCCGGCGATCTCGTCTTTTTCGGGCTGTACCCCTACATCGACACGTCCGCCGGCGGCAGCATCGACGGCCTCATCGCCGGCGTGCAGACCATCCTGGCGCTCTGTGACGACCAGACGAAGATCATTCCCGGCCACGGCCCCCTGCTGGGCAAGAGCCAGGTGGAGGAGTATCTCGCGCTGCTGACGGGTGCGCGTGCGGCCGTCCTGGCCGAGAAGTCCGCCGGCAAGGATCTGGCCGCCGTGCAGGCCGCCCGGCCGCTGGCCGCCTGGGACGAGGCCTGGGGACATGTCTGGCTGACGTCGGACCAGTTCGCCCAGATGATCTTCGAGTCTCTGCCGTGATCGCGTACCTGGTTGTCGGCGTTACGGCCCTGTTCACCGCCGGGCTGACCATGTTTTCGGGCTTCGGCCTGGGCACTCTGCTCATGCCCGTTTTTGCCCTCTTCTTCCCGGTCGAGGTCGCCGTCGGCGCCACGGCCGTCGTCCACGGCGCCAACAACGTGTTCAAGATCGCCCTGGTCGGCCGTTACGCGGACCGCTCGCTCGTCGTGCGCTTCGGGGTGCCGGCGATCCTGGCCGCCTTCGCGGGCGCCTGGGCCCTCGGCGCGGTGGCCGGTTTCGGCGAACTCTTCCGCTACGAACTGGGCGCACGGACCGCTGTGGTGACTCCGGTCAAGCTGGCCATGGGCGTCTTGATGCTGTTTTTTGCGGTCTTCGAACTGGCGCCCCGTTTCCGCCGTTTCCGGTTCGGCGGTGAGCACCTCGTGGCCGGGGGCCTGCTCTCCGGGTTCTTCGGGGGCTTTTCCGGTCACCAGGGCGCCTTGCGCGCCGCCTTCCTGGCCAAGACCGCCACCAACACCCAGACCTTCGTCGGCACGAGCGCGACCATTGGTTTCATGGTCGACATGGCCCGCATCGCCACCTACGCTCTGCTCTACTACACTTCCGGGGCGGATAATCCGCTGCAGCCAGGGCAGTGGTCCCTGATCGCGGTGGCCATCGCCGCCGCCTTTGTCGGCGTCCTGGCAGGCAAACGATTCCTGCACAAGGTCACCCTGGCGACGGTGCAGACGTTGACCGGCATCCTGCTCCTGGTCATCGCCCTGGCCCTGGGATCGGGATTGATTTGACCGTAAAGGTGGATTGAATGGCCCAGCGCCCCCGCATGCGTCCCAGCTTCAGGATCCCCGTGACGGGCGACCCCGCGGCGGTCCTCGGGGCCATGGAGCGCCGGCTGGCCAGCGGCCGGGCCGCCATCGGCGGACAGGTCCTGCGGGATCACGCCTACCTGCGGGTCCATCGCGACCGGCGCTCGCTGCTGTCGCCCTGCCTGAACGTCAAGGTCATCGAGAGCGACGAAGGTCCCCTGCTTCAGGGGCGGTTCTCACCGTCCCCCAACGTCTGGACCGGGTTCATGGCCATCTACGGCGTGCTGGCCTGTTGCGGGATCGGCGGTCTGATGCTGGGTTGGGCCCAGACCACCGTCGACGAACACCCCTGGGGTTTCTACCTGTTTCCGGCCGCCCTGCTGCTGATGGCCTTCGTCTACGGCGCGGCCGTCATCGGCCAGGGCCTGACCGCCGACGAGATGTACGATCTGCGCGCTTTCGTGGACCGGACGATCGAAGAAGCCGGCTCCTGACCTTCCTTTTCCGCCGCGTTCTGAACATCGTAATCATTTTGAAAATGCGACCTTAAGTCGATGCCATATCGGGCGATATCAAACGAGATATCGTGTTGAAGCATGCACCGGGCGCATACCCGTGTGCCAGCGATCCGGAGATTCGGCTCCATGACCCGACAACATCGTCTTGTCCTGTGCATCGCCGTCATGCTGGCGACCTGTGCCGTTTCGGCGGGGTTCGCCGGCTCGCACATGCCGGTCAAGTTCCACCGGCTCATGCTGGCCGACGGGCTGTCGCAGAGCTCCGTCATCGCCCTGCACCAGGACAGCCGGGGCTTTATCTGGATGGGGACGCAGGACGGGCTGAACCGCTACGACGGCCGCAACATCATCTCCTACAAGGCCGACCCCGACGATCCCTACAGCCTGAGCGATCCGAACATCTGGGGTATCGTCGAGGACGCCGCGGGCGACCTGTGGATCGGCACCGAAGGCGGCGGATTCAACCGCTACAACCGGCAATTGGACAACTTCACTCCCTACCGTCACGACCCCAAGTTCAGGAACCCCCTGAGCCACTACAACGTCAAGACCGTGGCGATCGACCACGACGGTTTCATCTGGCTGGGCACGATCGGGGACGGCATCCTCCGCTTCGATCCGGCCACGGAACGGATCGAGTCCTACGGGCACGATCCCGATGACCCGACCAGCCTGCCTTCGGACGAGGTGCAGAGCCTCCTCATCGATGAGCACGGCGCGGTGTGGGCCGGCACGACCGTCGGTCTGACCCGGCTGTCGCCGGCGACCGGCGGTATGAGCCACTATTACCACGATCCCCAGGACGCGCAGTCCCTGTCCGCAGGCGAGGTACGGTGCCTGACCGCCGGCACCGGTGGTCGCCTCTGGGTGGGTACGAGCAAGGGCCTCAGCCACTTCGATCCGGCGACCGCCACCTTCGAGCGCTATCTGGTCGACGACGCCAACCAGGCCGTGCCCAAGGACCTGTCGATCAGCGCACTACTGGAGGATCCCGACGGCCAGGTCTGGGTCGGCAGCGAACACCGGGGCGTCTACGTGTTGGATCCGGAAACGGGGCAGTGCCGGGCCTTCCTGCACGATACCCGGGATCCCTTCAGTCTGAGCGACAACGAGGTCTACAGCATCATCCGGGACCGCACCGGTGTGTTCTGGATCGGCACCAGCAACGGCGCCAACCGCCTCGACAGCAAGGCGAAACAGTTTTACCACGTCACGAATCAGGCCGGCGACAAGGCCAGCCTCAGCAACGCCTGCGTCTGGTCCATCTGGGAGGATCGGCAGGGACAGGTCTGGGCGGTCACGGAATCGGGCCTGAACGTCATGGACCCGGCGACCGGCCGGGTGAAGCAGGTCTTCGCCGATCCCAAGGATCCCCTGGCGCCCAGTTACGACTCCTTCATCGAGATCTTCGAGGACGACCGGGGATTCATCTGGCTGGGCGCACGCGACGGGGCGTTGAACCGCTACGACCCCGACTCCGGCGTCTACCGGCGCTTCCCGACCGCTCCGGGTTCCTCCGACGGGCCGGATGACGACCGGGTGTTCTCCATCGCCGAGGACGCCGACGGGGCCGCGTCTGGGTGGGCACCATGACCGGCCTCGAAAGTACGATCCGGAAACCGGCACCTTCACCACCTACGTCCACGATCCTCGGCGATCCCGCCAGCCTGCCCGACGGCAGCGTGCGGGATCCTCCTGGTCGACAACGAGGGCCGCCTGTGGTTGAGCGTTTGGAGCAACGGCGCGGCGTGCTTCGATCCGGAAACCGAAACGTTCCGCCACTTCAAGCACAAGCCCAACGACCGGTCCAGCCTGAGCAGCAACGTGGTCCTGAGCATCTTCCAGGACAGCCGCAACCGGATGTGGCTGGGCACCAGCAGCGGCCTGAATCTCCTGAACCCGGCCACGGGCCGCTGCCTGTGGTATTCGGAACACGACGGGCTGCCCAACAACACCATCTACCGGGTGCAGGAGGACCGCGCGGGCAGCCTGTGGGTGAGCACCAACTATGGTCTGGCCCGGTTCGACCCCGACACCGGTCTGGTCAACACCTACCTCGTCCGCGACGGTATCCAGGACAACGAGTTCAACATGGGCGCCTCCCACCTGGGGCGCAGCGGCAAGATGTACTTCGGCGGCATCAACGGGTTCACCAGCTTCTACCCCGACAGCATCCGGCACAACCCCTTCGTGCCGGCGGTCGTGCTGACCGATTTCCGCATCTTCAACAAGCCCGTGCCCCCGGGCAAGCGCCCGGACGGTCGGGTGATCCTGGAGAAACCGATCAGCGAGACCGAACACATCGAACTGTCCCACCGCGACCACGTGATATCGTTCGAATTCAGCGTCCTGCACTTCGCTTCGCCCGAGAAGAACAACTTCGCCTACATGCTGGAGGGATTCGAGTCCCAGTGGAACGAAGTCGGCACCAGGAACCACGCCACCTACACCAACCTGCCTCCGGGCGAATACGTCTTCCGCGTGCGGGGCGCCAACAACGACGGAATCTGGAACGAGGAGGGCGCGGCGGTCAACATCAGCGTCAAGCCGCCGTTCTACCGCAAGGCCTGGTTCCTGACCGCGGTCCTGGTGTTCCTGGCCTTCGGCTCGGTGTACGGGCTGCACCGCTACCGCATGCGCCTGATGGACGTCAAGAACAAGGAGCTCGAAGGCAAGGTCAACGAGCGGACCGAGGACCTGACCCATGCCAACAGCAGCCTCCAGAAGGAGGTCGCCTTCCGCAAGCGCATCGAGGACGAGCTGCGCGAAGCCAAGAACGTCGCCGAGGCGGCCACCCTGGCCAAGAGCGAATTCCTGGCCAACATGAGCCACGAGATCCGCACGCCCATGAACGGCGTCCTGGGCATGACCTCGATCATGCTGGAGACCGACCTCTCCCAGGAGCAACGCGAATTCAGCGAGATGATCTACTCGAGCGCCAACAATCTGCTGGTGATCATCAACGACATCCTGGATTTCTCGAAGATCGAGGCGGGCAAGCTCAAGCTCGAACGGATCGAGTTCGACATCTGCGACGTCGTCGACCGCGTGACCGAGATGCTGGCCTTCAAGGCCCACAAGAAGGGCCTCCACTTCAGCTGCCGGATCTCCCCCGACGTGCCCCGCATCCTGCGCGGCGACCCGGGTCGCCTGACGCAGATCCTGATCAACCTGGCCAACAACGCGGTCAAGTTCACCGACGCCGGCAAGGTCGAGGTCCAGGTCTCGCTGGTGAAAAAGCGCAAGTCCTGGGCCGAACTCCGCTTCGAGGTGACCGACACCGGCGTGGGCATCCCCGCCGGCCGCGTCGGCAGGATTTTCGGTTCCTTCACCCAGGTCGACGCCTCCATCACCCGCCAGTACGGCGGCACGGGCCTGGGCCTGGCCATCGTCAAGCAGTTGACGACCCTGATGGGCGGGGAGATCGGCGTCGACAGCGTCGAGGGCCAGGGCGCCCACTTCTGGTTCACGGTCGGATTTTCCGCCGAGAGCGAGCGCGCCGTACCCGAATACTCCGAGCGGATCCTGCTGGTGCACGACAACATCGACATGCGCCTGGTGATGGTGGACCAGCTCGCCTACCTGGGCTACCGGTCCCAAGCGGTTTCGCCGGACGAGGCCGTCGCCACCTTGAGCAATGCCGTCGCCCTGGGCGACCCCTTCGCCGTCGTGCTTGCCGGGGGCGGCGACCAGGCCGCAGAGACGTTCGCCCTGGTCCGGGAACTGCGGACGGTATGCGGTAAATTCGAGCCCGAATTCATCCTGCTCAGCAAACTGGGCTGCGTCGCCGACCAGGATGCCCTGCGGGCGAACGGACTGGCCACCTACCTGAGCGTTCCGGTCCACCACAGTCGGCTGGAAATCGCCCTGGGCGACATCACCGGCAACCAGCCCGACGAGACGGCCGCCGCGCGCACGGCCCGTCCCAGGGACCCGACTCCCCCGCCTTGTCCGCCACGGAGGCCCAGCTGACGATCGACGGGGAACGGCCCCTGCTGCTGCTGGCCGAGGACAACCCCATCAACCAGAAGGTGGCCTGCCTGATGCTCAACAAGATCGGGTACGACGTGGATATCGTCGCCAACGGCTACGAGGTGCTCGACGCGGTGGAGAACAAGGATTACGCGGCCATCCTGATGGATGTGCAGATGCCCGAAATGGACGGACTCGAGGCTGCCCGGCGCATCCGGGCCGACGGTTCGCCGGCGCGGGACCCCCAGATCCCGATCATCGCCCTGACGGCCCACGCCATATCAGGACCGCATGCGCCGCCCCGCCTGATACCCCCCCCCCCCCCGAGACCCCCCCCCCCCCTCCCCCCTCCCCCCCCCCCCCCGCCTGACCGACAAGACCAGGCCCGCCCCCCCCCCCCCCCCCCTGACCGCCCCCCGAACCCCAGGGACAGGCAGGTCAGCCCGCCGTCCATCTTGCGGAATTCACCGGCATCGATCTCGATGATCTCGCGCCCCAATGGTTCCAGCATCGCACGCGTTGCGGCATAGCCGGCCGGCATGATCAACCGGTCGTTCACCAGCAGGGTGTTGGCGGCGTAGGCTTCGCTCGCCGGGACCTCGATGCGACGGTACCGGATCAGGGCCGGGTGGTCGGCGAACGCCGGTTCCACCAGCAGCGTCTCGTCGCCCACATGGTTGACGCTCGACTTGAGATGCAGGCCGGCGCCGACGGGCACCGTTTCCCAGGTGCAGCCGTGCGACTCGAGCACCATGCCCAGCTGGCGCGCACCGTCGTCGTTGGTGCGGTCGGAGATGCCGATCAGGTAGTGCGTCCCGATCACGAGCACATCACCGCCGTCCAGGGTCCCCGGGTCCTCGATGCGGGCCAGGGGCCTGAAGTCGGCCAGGACCGCGGCGATGGAGCTCTCCTCGCCCAGGCGGGAATCCGCCCCGGGCCGGGCGATCACGCCCACCGCGGGCGTGACCACGGCCGTGTCCTCGACGAAATGGGCGTCCGGATATCCCGCCAGTGCTTCCAGGACCGACACCGTCAATCCACAGGCCGCCAGGGCCTCGCAGTAGGCCTCGAACTGCCGGCAAGCCAGGTCGAAATCCGGCGCCCCCAGTGCGGCCGTGGTCAAGCCGTCTGCCAGGTCTTTCCCGGGGCGGCGGGTGATGGCGTGTTTCAGCACGGGATTCCCTTCGGTCGGTCGCCCACCAGCGGCGACGGTTGTCAATAGGTCACATCCACGCGGAAAAGACGGTTCCAGTCCCGGCGGATGCTGACTTCGAACGCCGCCGCATGTTCCGCACACAGCTCCGCGATCCGTCCGGTTCCCCGGTCGTAATCGTACTCCCGTGCGGCGTCGTCATGGTGGATCCAGATGGCCAGCCCCCGGCGCTCGCCCGTCACGGCGTAACGGCACATGGGCTGGTCGTTGTTGCTGTTGCCGGCGGCGAAGACGGGTCGCCGCCCGATCCGCTGCTCGATGTGGGCCGGCTTGTTCTCGTGGCCGTTGTAGTTCTGCATGTCGCCGCGCACCATGGAGGTCATGCCGTCGACGGTCTGACCGTAGACCGGCGTGGTGTACGTGCCGATGACCCGGCTCGGCGGGATGCCCAGGGTTTCTTCAATATAGCTGCGGACGAAATCCTGGGCCGCTCCGGTGACGATCCAGACCTCGAACCCGTGGTCCTGGAGATAATCCTTCAGCTCGATCATCGGGGCGTAATACAGCTCGGTATGGTTCACGCCGTAGCGCGGGTGGGGATGGTCGGCGAGCCAGGCCCGCGCCGAGTCCCGGTAGGCTTCGACCGGCATGCCCGCAAACGTGGCGTTGAGATCGATGTAGGCCTGGCCGTAACCGAACTTGCGCAGGGCGCCGCGGTCGTCGGCGAACCAGGCCTTGAAGGGCATCGCTTCCGGATCGACCTTGCCCTGATCCGCCAGGGACCGGGCCAACGCCACCTGGAAGGAGGTCGGCGCGTAATCGGGCCGCTCGACCCAGCTGGTGCCGTCGTTGTCGAGCACGGCAATGCGCTCGGGAAGGGGGATGAAGTCCTCCCCCGCCGGATCCGTGACCGCGGCCATCCAGGTCGGTGACCGCCGCCTTGACCGGCCCTTCGTTCCAGGAGGGCAGCGGGTCGGCGAGCAGAACGGCGGGCCAGACGGCCACGACCAACAAGATCAGATATCGCAAGGTGCGTGCCTCCACGGGACCGGTGTTGCGGGTGCCATCGTTTCCGGCTCCAATCTAAGGGCGGGGCCGCGCCCGGGCAACCACCGGTCCGGTTCGGATGTTCCGCAGTGCGCCGTTTACGACACACGTCCGGGGTGCTAGGCTGAAATCAGTGCCCTCATCATTGCCGACTATATTCAAGGAGCCTCTGATGATGCGACCCGAGACCTCTCTGCGTACCGGCGCCACCGCCGTTCTGCTCGTGCTGGCGCTGACCCTGGTTCTTCCGGCCGACAGCACAGCCGACGAGGAATGGATCAGGACCACCGGTGACATCCTGCAGATCGCGCTGCCGGTGATCGGCGGCGGCTCCACCTTCTTCACCAACCCCGAGCCCGGCAAGAGCTGGGACAAGGAGGGCACCCGTCAGGCCGTCTACGCCTACGGCTCGGCCTGGGGCACGACCTACGCCTTGAAGCTGATCTTGAGCAAGGCCCGTCCCAACGGCGACAACCGAACATCGTTCCCTTCGGGCCACACCATGTCCGCGTTTGCCGGCGCGGCCTTCATCGACGGCCGCTACGGCAAGACCTTCGGCATACCCGCCCTGGCCCTGGCGGCCTTCACGGGCTACAGCAGGGTGCAATCCCAGTGGCATTACCAGGATGACGTCATCGCCGGCGCCAGCATCGGCATGATGTACGCCTGGCATTTCGTCACGCCCCAGCCGGGCAAGGTCTCGCTGCTGCCCACCGTCGGCGCCCAGGGCGTGGGCCTGGCGGTCACCGTCGGCGCGGACCGCGGTCGGAACGACCCCGTGGCCGAGGCGGCGCCCCGCAGGTCTTCGTACGACTTCGCCTTCGGCCCCGCCTTTCTCCTGTCCAACAAGACCAGCAGCCTGGGCGACGGCGGGACGCTCTTCGAGCTCGGAGACCTGGAAGGCAACAACGACCCGACGACCACCGCGGCGCTCACCGTCGGCATTCCCACCTCGGAGCGGGGCAGGATCACGTTCATGTACGGCCCGTTCGAAGCCCGTGATCGGGGCACATTTTCCCAGGATGTCAACTTCGGCGGCAATCTCTATACCGCCGGGACGCCCGTGTTTTCGGCCTGGCGCTTCTACGATCTGCGGGCCCACTACCAGCATACCGTCCTCGACGAGAAGCGCTGGGGCGTCAACCTCGGCGCCGGCCTGGGCCTCATGTACTCCTACGTCGCCATGGAATCCCAGGACAAGCAGACCAGTTCGTTCGTCGACGATCAGACCGCCTACCCCTACCTGTACGGAGCGCTGGAACATCGTTTCAAGGGAAGGGTGCGGATCGAGGGGTCGGTGGAAGGCATGTCCCTGAATGATGATTGGATCTTCGACGCCACCCTCGCGCTGAAGTACCAGGCGAGCCGGGCCTGGGATTTCGCGCTGGGCTACACCTACTTCACGCGCAAGATCACGACCGACACCCTCTTCAACGAAGTCCGCTACAGCGTCCCGACGCTGTCGGTGACGCGTTTCTGGTAGGCGGCGTCCTTCCTACTGCCGGACCGCTTCTTCGATGAAGACGCTGTTGGGGATCGTCGTGATCCGACCATCCTCCTCCAGGAGAACGTGGACGGGCGTGATGCCCGCCAGAACACCCTGCCGGCCGTGGATCTCGATCCGCTCCCCGGGTGCGAAGATCTTCCGCGCATAGAAGCCCGCGATGAGGTTGCGCGTGATGTCGCGCGACCCCAGGCCGAACGTCAGGGCCAGGGCCAGACTGCCGCCGGCCAGCAGGATCAGGACCACGGACCGGATGATGTCCGTGTCGATCTTCAGCTGGGTCACGGCCATCAGGCCCACGATAAAGACGATGAGCGCCGAGACCGCCCGCCCCAGGACGAGAGCGAATTCCACCCCGGAATTCCGGGCCGAACTGGTGACCGCCCCGCCGGCGAACTGGGCGATGAGCATGCCGATCAGCAGCACCATCGCTGCCGCCAGCAGGTTCGGCAGGTAGGCGAAGAAAGCCGTGACCGCGTCGGCCACCGCCATCAGGCCGACCGACTGGGCCGCGCTCTGCACGAACAGGATGATGATCAGGTAGTAGACCAGGCGCGACAGCAGATGGCCGGGTGTTTCCTGCAGGCCGAACTTGCCGAGGGTGTCCGTCAATCCGACCCTGGCGAGAAGGTCGTTGATCCGGAACTTCTCGAATGTGGTCCGGATGACGCGGGCCGCCACCTTGGCCAGGATGAACCCGACCAGGAAGACCGCCAGGGCAGTCAGGGCCTTCGGCATGAAGTCCGCCATCGCGGCGATGAGGGAATCCATGACCGTCTGGAGGGCCGACGGGAGCGCAAAATCTGTTTCCATTTCAATCCTCTTTGTCCGGACCCTTGGTCCCGGGAATGGATTCGATCAGGACCACCAGGTGTTCCCAGAATGTCTTCAGCATCACCGTGACGGAAAATTCCAGGCTGTCCGCGCCCAGCGTCGACCGGTTGATGCTGCGCCTGACCCTGCCGGGCAGGTCCGGACCCGCCTCCAGAGTGTGTTCCTTCAATTCCTCCAGGGGCTGCCCGTCGTCGTGCTCACTGTTGTCCGGCACCGGAGGCTCCTTCGGCGTAGGCCGCCCGGAACATTTCCCGGGCCCGTTTGATCCTCATCTTGACCGCGGACTGTCCAAGCTCCAGGCGGTCGGCAACTTCCTGGTAGGACAGGCCGTCCATGTCCCTGAGGATCAGCGGAACCCGCAACGTTTCGGGCATCTCCTCCAGAATGCGGGCAATCAGCTGCTTGGCGTCCCCCGCCAGCGCCGCCGCATCGGCCTTGACCCGCGAGTGCATGGCCGCGTCGGCTTCCAGACCCGGCTCTTCCAGATCCACGAAAGCGCGCCCCCGCTCCCGCCGCAGGTGGTTCAGGCAGTGGTTCACCTTGATGCGGCCGATCCAGGTCGCGAAGCTGCTGCGCCCTTCGAACCGTTTCAGGTTGAAGTAGGCCTTCACCATGACTTCCTGCGCCAGATCCAGGGCGTCCTCCTGGTTGCCGCTCAGATAGCGGCAATTGGTCTGGACCTTCGCCTGGTGGCGCCGCACCAGCTCCTCGAAGGCCCTGACGTCACCCGGCCGGGCGTTGCAGGCCCGTTCCACCAGGATTTCGTCAGCATCCAGCATACCGGTGTTTCCCTTCTGACAAGCGCGAGCACGGCAAAGTCACATCCTCGGATAAGTTGGTCCATCCTAGCAGGAACCCGGAAAAAATCCTCAAAAATGACGGTGACTTTCCGCCCGACCACGTGTCTGGAGAGTAGGCAACCGCCTAGCGCTGCCTGGACCGGGAGGAGGAACCTCCGACACCCGCTTCCCGGTCCGAACCAAAATTACCGGCGAGGCGGCCGGAATTGCGGCCCGGGCTTGACAGAGCCCGGGCCGTCGTCTATCGTCCCGGAAATCCTTTAACCGAGGCCAGTGAGCCCGAAAGGAATCCGGTTCCGATCGTGGAGAGCCACCAGGCAAAAACCAGCCCCGGACGGCTGACCCCAGCACCCCTTGACGGGTGTATGGGGTATTTTTTTTGCCTGTGAGCACTCCCAATGAATTCCGCGGAAATCGACTGCGGACCCCTGATTCCTCCCTTTAACTGACGACTGCGAGCGTCAAAAAGGAGACCCGGCATGGTAGCCGCCGCCACCTCAGGCCCTTCGGGCCGACCGTCCACCCCCCAATCGGCCATGTTCTCCGCCCCGGGCCGACCCCGGCCCCTGGCCCGCCGCCTGGCCATCCACAACCGGGTCGTCGCCTCGGTCCGGGAGTTCTTCGTCCGGCGGGGCTTCCACGAGATCCCCGTCACGGCCATGGCCGACCATCCCGCCCAGGTCCAGCTCGAAGGCATGATCGCCAGCGGTTTCCCTTCGGTCTGGTGCGAAAGCGAGATCCTGCCCCGCGCGGGCCGGAGCGAGCCCAGGCATCTGCGGGGGTTCAAGTTGGTGGAAGCCGCCTGCAGCGGCCTCGATCTCGACGGGCTGACCGACCTGCAGGAGGATCTCCTCAAGGCAGTCGCCCGGGACATGAGCGCCGATCTGCTCGGCGGCCGGCACGTGACGCGCCTGGACCAGATGCTGCGCGTCAGCCACCCCCGTCTGACCTACCGCCGGGCGCTCGACCTGCTGGGTAGGAAAGGCTGGGATATTCCCTTCGGCGAGGTGATCCATCCGGACGCCGAAGCCACCCTCTCGCGTTTCTGCGGCCAGCTGCCCTTCATGATCACGCATCTGCCAGTCGAACTGAAAGCGCCCCAGGCAGCCAGGGACACGGCCGACGGTGCCGCCACTCTCAGTGTCGACTACGTCCTACCCTACGCCGGCATCACCATGGACGGCGCCCGCCGCGACGGCGACCCCGCCCCGGCCGGGTTCAGCCTGGGTCTGGGCAAGCTGCTGCAGTACCTGATGGGCGTGCCATCGATCATGGACACGCTCATCGACCCCATGGACCGCATCGCCGGCATGATGGGCGCCGCTCCGCCCGACGCCGCATTGTCCACGCGGCGGGAGAACGCCTGATGGAAGCTTTCCTGGCCCTGGAAACCGGACGTGTTTTTTCCGGGCGGCTGCTCGGTGCGCCGCTGGAAGCGGGCGGCGAGGTGGTTTTCCACACCGGCATGACCGGGTACCAGGAGATCCTCACCGACCCCAGCTACGCCGGCCAGATCGTGGTGTTCACCGCGGCGCACATCGGCAACTACGGCATCCACCAGCAGGACCACGAGTCGCCGCGCATCCACCCGGTGGCGGTCATCGTGCGTGACTTCTGCCGCCGCAATTTCCACCGCCGCAGCGAATTCAGCCTGGACCAGGTCCTGCGCCAGGCGCGGGTGCCCGCGCTGGCCGAGGTGGACACGCGGGCGCTGACCCGGGTGCTCCGTGACGAGGGCACCTGCCGGGGCTGGATCGGTACGGGTGACCCCGCGGCCCTGGTCGCCCGGGCGCGGGAATTGCCACCGGTCACCGCGGTGGACTGGGTTGCCCGCGTGACGACAGCCAAGGCCTACGCCTGCGGGCGCGAGCCCGCGGTCGCCGACCCGTGCGCGGTCGCCGTGCTCGACTGCGGGGTCAAGAAGAGCATCCTCGGGCGCCTGGTCGACGAGGGCTGTCGGGTGCGGGTCTTCCCGGCAACAGCGAGCGTCGCCGACCTGCTGGCCGGGCCCACCGAGGGCGTCTTCCTGAGCAACGGCCCCGGCGACCCGGCCACCCAGACGAATCTGGTCGCCACCGTGCGCGGTCTGCTTGCCGCCGACGTTCCCCTGTTCGGCATCTGCCTCGGGCATCAACTGCTCGCGCGGGCCCTCGGCGCGCAGACCGTGAAACTGCCCTTCGGCCACCACGGCGCCAACCATCCGGTGCAGAACCTGGCCACCGGCCGGGTCGAGATCACCAGCCAGAACCACAACTACGCCGTGCCGGCCGCTTCCCTGGATCCCCTCCAGGCCGCCGTCACCCACGTCAGCCTGAACGACGGTTCGGTGGAAGGGCTCCAGGCGGTCGGCCGGGAGGCCTATTCGGTCCAGTATCATCCCGAAGCGGCCCCCGGTCCCAGCGACAGTCTCTACCTGTTCCGACGCTTCCGTGAAGCCATGCTCGCCCGCCGCGTCGACGGCGCCCAGGAGTTGAAGAAACATGCCGCGTCGGGATGATCTGCGCACCATTCTGGTTCTGGGTTCCGGCCCGATCGTCATCGGGCAGGCCAGCGAATTCGACTATTCCGGCACCCAGGCGGTCAAGGCCCTCAAGGGCGAGGGCTACCGTGTAGTGCTGATCAACAGCAACCCCGCCAGCATCATGACCGATTACGAACTGGCCGACGCCACCTACATCGAGCCGATGACCGTGGCGATGGCCGAGATGATCATCGCGGCCGAGAAGCCGGACGCCATCCTGCCGACGGTCGGCGGCCAGACGGGACTGAACCTGGCCATGGAGCTGGCGTCGAGCCGGCGTGCTGGAGCGTCACGGCGTCGAGTTGATCGGCGCCAGCGTACGCTGCGTCGAGCTGGCCGAAGACCGGCAGAAGTTCAAGTCCGCCATGGAAGCCATCGGTCTCGAAACCCCCCGCAGCCTGCTGGTCACCGACCTCGCGCAGGCCGACGACGCGATCGCGACGATCGACTTTCCCATGATCCTGCGGGCCAGCTTCACCCTGGGCGGCGCCGGCAGCGGCATCGCCACGACGCGGGAGGAATTCCGCGAACTGCTGCGCGAAGGTCTGGCCCAGTCGCCGGTCGGCAGCGTGCTGGTCGAGGAGTCGGTGCTCGGCTGGAAGGAATACGAACTCGAGGTGATCCGCGACAGCAGTGGCAACGGCATCATCGTCTGCAGCATCGAGAACTTCGACGCCATGGGCGTGCACACCGGCGACAGCGTGACGGTCGCGCCGGCGCAGACCCTGACCGACCGCGAATACCAGCGTCTGCGCGACGACGCCCTCAAGGTCCTCGACGCCGTCGGCGTGGTGACCGGCGGCAGCAACGTGCAGTTCGCCGTCGATCCCGAAAGCGGCCGGGTGATCGTGATCGAGATGAACCCCCGCGTCAGCCGCAGCAGCGCGCTGGCCAGCAAGGCCACCGGCTATCCCATCGCCAAGATCGCCGCCCTGCTGGCCGTGGGCTACACCCTGCCCGAACTGCCCAACGAGATCACCGGCACCAGCAGCGCCTGCTTCGAGCCGAGCATCGACTACACCGTGGTCAAGGTTCCCCGCTGGGCCTTCGAGAAGTTCCCCGGCACCCCTGACCTGCTGGGCACGACCATGCAGTCGGTCGGCGAGGTCATGGCCATCGGGCGGTCCTTCCGGGAAGCCTTCCAGAAGGCGCTGCGGTCCCTGGAGCTGGGTCTGGACGGCTGGGAGAGCCGCTCCAGCGACCGCAGTCTGGCCCAGCTGCGCCAGGCGCTGGCGCGTCCCCGGCAGGGTCGTCTGAACGATCTCCACGAAGCCTTCCGCCGTGGGCTCCATCCGGAACAGCTGCACCGCATCACCGGCATCGACCCCTGGTTCCTGGACAACCTGGAGCGTCTGATGGAGACCGAGGGCCGCCTGCGCGGCTACGCCCTCGACGAACTGCCGCCCGAACTGCTGCGCGAGGCCAAGCGCGAAGGTTTCAGCGACCGGCGCATCGCGGGCCTGCTCCAGTGGGGACGCGAACCGATTCCGGAGACCTCCGCGGCGTTGACGCTCGGCCGGCGCGCTGCCCTGGTCAGAGCCGCGCGCGAGGCCCGCGGACTGAAACCGGTCTTCCGGCGCGTCGATACCTGCGCGGCGGAATTCGCCAGTGAAACGCCCTACCTGTACTCGACCTGGGAAGAAGGACCCTGCGAGAGCGAGCCGACGGACCGCCGCAAGGTGATCGTTCTCGGCGGCGGCCCCAACCGTATCGGCCAGGGTATCGAGTTCGACACCTGCTGCTGCCACGCGGTCCAGGCCCTCAGGGACGAGGGCGTCGAAGCCATCCTCATCAACTGCAATCCCGAAACCGTCAGCACCGACTACGACCTGTCCGACCGGCTCTACTTCGAACCCCTGCGATTCGAGGAGGTCATGAACATCGTCGCGATCGAGCAGCCCGCAGGCGTCATCGTGACCCTGGGCGGCCAGACACCGTTGAACCTGGCGCGGGATTTGGCAGACGCGGGCGTCCCGATCCTCGGCACGGGCGTCGAGGCCATCGACCGGGCCGAGGACCGGGACCGCTGCGGCGAACTGCTGCAGGAGCTGGACATCCGATTCCCCCGCGCCGGCAGCGCCCACAGCCTGGACGAAGCCCTGGTCACCGCGGCGGAAATCGGCTACCCCGTCATGGTGCGGCCCAGCTACGTCCTGGGAGGACGGGCGATGCGCGTGGTCTACGACGACGACGGCCTGAACGAGTATTTTGCCGAGGCGGCCAGGGTCAGCGGCGAACACCCGGTGCTCATCGACCAGTTTCTCGAGGACGCCGTCGAGTTCGACGTCGACGCGGTGTGTGACGGGCAGGAGGTCCTGATCGGGGGCATCATGCAGCACATCGAGGAGGCCGGCATCCACAGCGGCGACAGCTTCGCGGTGCTGCCCCCGTTCAAGACCACCGCCGCGGAAATCGAAGTCAT
Source organism: Candidatus Krumholzibacteriia bacterium (assembly GCA_942492615.1). Lineage (GTDB taxonomy): Bacteria > Krumholzibacteriota > Krumholzibacteriia > LZORAL124-64-63 > LZORAL124-64-63 > CALOFL01. Next base: position 301,308 of record CALOFL010000009.1, on the reverse strand, counting down.
GCGGCGCCACACCATCGCGATCGCGCGCAGCCTGGGCGTGGTCGGCCTGCTGAACATCCAGTTCGCGAGCCATGGCGGACAGGTCCACGTGCTCGAGATCAATCCGCGCGCCTCACGCACCGTGCCGTTCCTCGAGAAGGCCACCGGCGTCGACCTGGCGCGCATCGCCACCCGCTGCATGCTCGGTGTGACCCTCCGGCAGCAGGGCGTGCGCGAAGCCGCAGCCGGCGACCGGTTCTTCGTCAAGGGCCCGGTGTTCCCCTTCCGCCGATTCCCCCGGACCGACCACCTGCTCGGTCCGGAGATGAAGAGCACCGGCGAGGTGATGGGCATCGGCCGGGATTTCGGGGAGGCTTTCGCACGTGCCCAAATGGCTACCGGGCAGGGACTTCCTGTTGAAGGCACCGTGTTCATCAGCGTCAACGACAACGACAAGGATCAGATGCTGCCCATCGCCCGTGACCTGCAGGGCATGGGCTACGACCTGCTGGCCACCGGCGGGACCGCCGCCTTCCTGGGCCGCCAGGGCATCCGGGCGGCGGTGGTCGCCAAGGTGGGCGAAGGCAGTCCGCACATCGGTCAGCTCATCCGTGACGGCCGCGTGCACATGGTCATCAACACCCCACTGGGCAAACGCAGCCGCTTCGATGAGAGCGCGATCAGGCGTGAAGCCCGCGCCCTGGATATTCCCTGCATCACGACGCTCTCGGGAGGCCGTGCGGCCGTCGACGGGATCGGCGCCCTGCGCCGCGGCCTCGACGAGGTCGTCTCCCTCCAGGAACTATATTAGACTCGTGTTCTTCTGATTACCGCTGATGGTGGTTTCCCGGCAACGCCAGGTGATGTGCGACCTTCCCTGGCTGCGCAGCGGGAATCGCGGCACCAACCCGCAGGACAACAACGCCGCGCGGGTCATCAAGGTGGACCGCACCGACGGCTAGTATCCCGCCACCGGACCGGGCGCCTCGTCAGGCCATGCTCTTCTTGTCCTGCAGGCGTCGGAACGTGAAATAGCCGATGTGCGGCTCCACCAGACGCTCGAATTCCCAGAACGGCAGTGTCAGGACCTCGGTGTGCGTCCCGGCGTTGAAGGAAATCATGTCCGCACGGATCAGGCTGCCCGCCACGTAGACGGCCATGTCGTAGAGGTGACCGAAGGGCGGCATCGCCCCCAGTTCGCAGTCCGGAAAGCGGGCTTCGAACTCGTCTTCGACCGCCAGCGTGATGGTGTCGGCGCCGGCGGTCTCACGCAGCAGATGGAAATCGATCTTGCTGTCGGCCGGTAGCACCGCCATCGCCATTTCCCCGTCGAGCTTCACGATCACGGTCTTGGCGAACATCCTTCCCGGCACGCCCGCCTTGAAGGCCACATCCTGGGCGGCGTAGGCGTTCGGATGCTCGACCAGGTCGAACTGGACATTGTTCTTTGCGAGGTATTCCAGGAGTTTCGCGCACGGCATGTCGGACCTCCCTGGCAGGGGCTGGCGCCCGGAGGGAACCCGGAGTGGAGACCCGCCCGGGGCGCCACATGTTCTACCGTCAATATATATGGGATATCGATCTTGGCATCCCGCCACGGCCGGACGGCGGGCGGGCGGAGCGGCGGCGTCAACCCAGACCCATCGCCTCGAGCTGCTTGGCCGCCGCCTCGGCCCAGCCGCGGTTGGCCGCCGGACTGGCCGGACTCGGATGCAGAAGCGTGCCGATGTTCGCGGGCCTGAACCCAGGTGCGGCGTCACCGGCCCCGGTACCGAACAGTGCGTCCAGCTTCTTGCGGGCAAATCCCCCGACGCCGATCAGCCACTCCGGCCGGTAGAGGTCGACCAGCCGCACCAGGCGGCGGTCGCAAGCGGCGAACAGGGGGGCGGTTTCGGCGGCGGGCAGCTTGTCGGGCGTCCGGTTGCGGGCGCTGGCTTCCATGAAGACCAGGGGGCAGTAGTTGACAACGAAATGGTCCGCGAAGAACCCCGCGGGCCCGCCGTACCGGTCGGCGAAATAGCCCCACAGACGCCGGCCGCTGACCTCGGAGCGCGGGCAAGCCAGGCCCTGGATCGGCCGCTTGGGATGCTCCCGTGCCGGCCGGTCGACCCGGCCGGTCAGCTGCAGGAAATCCCTGACCGCCGCGATCTCCCCGAAAGGTACGCCCGTCTGCGCCATGCCCCACGGGCCCGGATTCATGCCCAGCATCAGGACCCGGCGGGGCGTGGCGCCCCAGGTCCGCACGTAGGCGGCGTGCAGTTCCCAGGCGTATTCCAGGGGGTTGTAGATCCAGGCCACGGGGTCGGCAAAGCGGAGCCGCCCCACCTCGTCGCGCAACTCGGCGGTGGCCGTCAGGACGTTTTCGGCAAGTGCCGTCCGGTTCATTTAGATCTCCCGCAGCGGCCCCCTGGACGAGGCCGGGCCTCATGGGTTGAAATTCGGTTCCCGGGGTGACATCCTAGCCGCTGCCCATCACCACGAAAAGGCGGAGTTTACCATGCGCTTGGCGGTTCTTTTTCTGTCCGTGCTGTTCCTGGCCCCGGCGGCCGGCGCCCAGGCTCCGGATCTCGTCCTGACCCGCGGCCGGATCGTCACGCCGCCGGAGCTGGCGCGCGACGTCCCGCCGTCCGCCCTGGCCATCCGGGACGGCATCATCCTCGCGGTGGGGTCGGACACCGACATCACGGCCCTTCAAGGTCCGGCGACCGTCGCGATCGACCTGCAGGGAGCCGCCGTCCTGCCCGGCCTCGTCGACAGCCACGCCCACCTCTACGGCCTGGGCAAGAGCCTGGCCCAGATCGACCTCGTGGGCACGGGGTCGGCCGCGGAAGTCGTGGACATCGTCCGGGAAGCCGCCTCCGCTTTTCCCGGCGGACGCCTGGATCGAAGGCCGCGGCTGGGACCAGAACGACTGGACCGTTCAGGAGTACCCCCACCGCCGCCTGCTCGACGCCATCGCCCCGACCGGCCCGTCTAGCTGCGGCGGATCGACGGCCACGCCGCCTGGGCCAACGGCGAAGGCCCTCGAGCGGGCGGGCATCACCGCGGCGACACCGCCGATCCCGACGGCGGCGAGATCGTGCGCGACGGCGGCGGCGAACCCACCGGGATCCTGATCGACAACGCCGTGGATCTCGTGCGCTGGAGGCCATCCCCGAGACCGGTCCCGACGAGATCCGACGCCGCATTCTCCTGGGCGATCGACCACTGCCTGGCCCACGGCGTCACCGGGGTCCACGAGGCGGGCGTCACCTGGAACACCGCTGAGGTCTACCGCGGGATGGCCGAAGACCCGGGGTGAACTCGGCCTGCGGGTCTACGCCATGTACGGCGACGACGACGTGACCCTGGAGAAGGCCTTCGCCGAGGGTCCGGTGACCGCCGGCGACGGAATGCTCACCCTGCGCGCGGTCAAGTTGTACAGCGACGGCGCCCTGGGCAGCCGCGGCGCCCTCCTGCTCGACGACTACGCCGACCAGCCCGGCCACCGCGGCCTGCCGGTGACCGCGGCCGACCACATGCGGGACGTCATGCAGCGGGCCGCCCACGCCGGTTTCCAGGTCTGCGCCCACGCCATCGGCGACCGGGCCAATCGCCTGATCCTCGACCTCTATGCAGAGGTGCTGTCCGAGGTGAACCCCGTCGACCACCGCTGGCGGGTGGAACACGCCCAGATCCTGGACCCCGGCGACATCCCCCGCTTCGCCGACCTGGGCGTGATCCCCGCCATGCAGCCGACCCACTGCACCAGCGACATGGACTGGGCCGACGAGCGCCTGGGCGAAGAGCGCCTGAAGGGCGCCTACGCCTGGAAGTCGCTGCTCGATTCGGGCGCGCGGGTCTGTTTCGGCACCGATTTCCCGGTGGAGCGGGTCGACCCGCTGGCACGGCATGTACGCGCCCGGTACCCGGACCCACCACGACGGTACCCCCCGGGGGCTGGCAGGCCCAGGAAACGGTCGACGGCCGCCAGGCGCTGGAGATGTACACGGCGGGCTCGGCCTGGGCCGGCTTCATGGAGGACGACCGGGGGCGCATCCAGCCCGGATACCAGGCCGATCTGACGGTCCTGGACGGCGAATCCGGTCACCGTCGACGCCGCCGAGCTGCTGACCATCCAGGTCCTGATGACCATCGTGGACGGCCAAGGTGGCCTACCAGCCGGCCCTGACCCGACCGGACCCTTGCGCTGGAACAAGCTGGCGGCGTTCGGGCGTATTGTCCTACTTGTTGAATGTGAAATCACGGATGATTCCTAAAAAGCGGCGGAGCGCCCCCTGGCTTCCCGCCCCGGGGACTCCACCGCCGGCCCGCCGGCAACCCTGAACAGGAGTGACCAAACATGCGCTCTGACAGCAGCAAGAGCAGGCTGGCCCTCGCGACCGCCCTGCTGGTTTTCGTGCTGGGCCTTTCCGGCGCGGCGCTGGCCGACCAGCCGGCCACCTTCGCCGAAGCCCTGGCCCAGGCCAAGGAGCAGGACAAACCCCTGGTCGTCGACTTCTACACCGATTGGTGACCCGGCTGCCTCGTGTTCGCCCGTGAGGTGAACTCCAACGACACCATGAAGGCCGCCCTCGAAGGCGCGCTGCTTTACAAGGTCGACTGCGAGAAGGGCGAAGGACCGGCCATCGCCAAGAAGTACGGCATCCGGGGCTACCCCACTTTTATTGCCATGAACGGCGACGGCGAGATCACCGACCGCTGGATCGGCTACGAAGGCCCCGAGAACTGGGCCCTGACCGTCGAACAACGCCAAGGCCGACCGCCGGACCATCGTCGAGAAGAAGGCCGCCTTCGAGAAGGAGCCCACCCTGGCCCTGGCCCGGTCGCTGGCCACCGATGCGGCGACCGGATTCGACTACAAGGGCGCCGTCGGCTACTACGAGACCGCCCGCGAGCTGGATCCGGCCAACGCGGGCATGTACAGCGAGCGAATCCTCATGAACATGGCCTACGGCGTGCGGTCGGGCGCGTTCACCTTCGATCAGGTGGACGCCGAGGCCCGGGCCGCCCTCGACAGCGGTCAGGCCACGCCCGAGCAGTCCCTGCAGCTGGCCCTCATGATGACCAGCATGGCCAAGCAGATGGGCATGCCCGAGCGGGCCGGGTCCTACCTCGAGGCCGCCGCCATGAAGGCCAGTGAGGGCGTCACCGACGAGGCCGACGCCCAAGAAGCGGACCTACTCTGCAGATCGACCACGCCCTGCTGGTGGAGAAGAACACCGGACAAGGCCCTCGAGCTGCGGCGCAAGATGCATGCCCGAAGGCTGGAAGGAAGACGCCAACGAGCTGAACAACTTCGCCTGGTGGTGCTTCGAGAACGACATCAAGCTGGATCAGGCCCAGGAATTGGTCCTGAAGGGCGTCGAACTGGCCGGCGACGACCAGGCCAGCGGGCCAACATGCTCGACACCGCGGCCGAGATCTGCAACGCCCTGGGCAACTGCGACGAGGCCATCGCGCACATCCAGCGCGCCATCGAGCTGGATCCCGAGAAGCAGTACTTCAAGGACCAGCTCGTGAAGTTCGAGAAGGCTGCCAAGGAAAAGAAGGACAGCTGACCGCACGGCCGAGCACGAATGGAAGCGGGCCCGGATCACCGGGCCCGCTTTTTCGTTTTCGCTAGCGCCAGCCGCTCAGGCTTGCCGACACCCGCCAGTAGCCGTGGTGGCCGTCGGGATCATCCGGATCCCGCGGGCGGATGTCCTCGACCTTCCAGGTCAACGTGTGCTCGCCGGGGGTCAGCCAATCGCTACAGGTCGATGAACTCGGTGCGACCACGTCGCCCGGACACCAGCCGCTGCGCGAGTAGTCACTGCTCCACGAGCCGTCGGCCCACTTCGCGCAGTAGGGATTCACCGCCCGGAAGTCCTCGCAGTCGTCTCGCCAGGGCCGCCAGCGGTACACCTCGCGGCCGTCCACCAGCAGGACGTTGTCCTTGGTGATGAACTCGTCGGCGTCCGTACCGTCGGTACAGTGCCCGGTGGTGACGGCCGCCACCTCCACCCACCGCGTGCCGGCGGGAATGACAACCGTGGCGGTGGCCGCCGGCTGTTCCGCGGTCAGGCCGCCGTCGGGGAACATCGCGCCCATGGTCCAGGCCGGGCGGCTGATCGAGCGCCGGGCGCCGCCGGCGCGTGAAGTCCAGGTCCACGTCGACGTTCCAGGCCGGGGAAACCCAGGTATCGATGAACATCTCGAACTCGCAGTGCCCCTGAGCAGCGGCGCCAGGTGCGTGATGTCGACCTCGTGGCTGATCGCGCCGCCGTAGGCGGTCATGAACCGCACCATCTCGACCGGGGCGGCGCCGGGCTTGACCAGCCGCACCCAGCCCGCCCGGTCCCAGCGATCGACCATGTTGCGGATGTCCTTGCGGATGGGCCGCACGGTCAGGCGCAGCACCACCCGGGCCGGCCCGCCGGTCGCGGGCAGTTCGCGATAGGTCGTCATCACGCGACCATTGTCCCTGGCCGCGGCGAAGGGGGAGTCGAAAGCCGTGCTGTCGTCGGGCGTGAAATGGACGGTGACATCGCGAAACAGCGCGACCACGGTGCCGCGGCGGGCGGCTGGACCGGCTGGCCGCAGCCCCCGACGGCGAGGAGGGCGGCCGTCAGAAGCAAGCAGAACCTCTGTGCATGGAAACCACCCTACTTGATGTAGCCCAGCGACCGCAGCTGCTTGCGGATCTCCTCGTCGACCCCTTCGTCCTTCTCGCCCGCCGGCCCCTCGGCCGGGCGCAACGGCAGGTAGGTCGGAACCCGGTTTTTTTCGATCTTTTCACCGATTCGCTCTCTGCCGAGAGGGGTCAGGCCCTCGGCCAGGATCCGGCCGGGCATGTCGGCGGCCGGCGGCAGCCCCATGAGGGCCAGGAAGGTGGGGCAGATATCCAGCAGTTCGAGGTGGCCGAAGCGGGCGCCGGGCTCGAACAGGGGGCTGCGCACCAGGAAGATGCCCCACTCGCTGTGCTCGGCGGCGCCCTTGTCGCCGGTCGGCGGGGTCCGTAGAAACCGTGGTCCGAAAGGATCACCGTCTGGCGGTCGGCCGGAAACCAGGACAGCACCTCGCCCATGACCTCGTCCGACCAGTCGTAGTAGCGCCCGACGACCTCGCCGAACAGGGCGATCGCGTTCGGCGTCGTGCACGCCGGTGCCCTTGGCCGGCACCATGAACTCGGTAGAAGTTGTGGCTGATCATGTCCGGGCCGCGCAGGTAGAAGAAGAACAGGTCGAAGTCGTCGGTTGCGGCCAGCATGCGCGAAACCGCCAGGTAGCCCATGTCCGCGGCCAGGATTTCCCGGAGCTTCTTCACGTCGTCGGGATAGTCCCGCGCGGCGATCTCCAGCTTGTCGGCGTCGATGAAGCGGCTCAGGTCATTGGCGCTCAGGTCGGCCGGATCCACCCGCAAAGCCATGACCGCAGCGGTGAGCGAATCGGGATAGACGAGGTTCGCCAGGGGCTGATTGCGATCGTGCCCATAGGGCAGATAATCGCTGACCATCACCCCGGCGATGGGCCGGGCGGGGTAGGTGGACCACATGCCCACGATGGACGTCCTGAGTCCGGCCGCGCCGAGCACGTCCCAGATCGCCGGCGCGAACCAGGCGCTGCCCGTGACCGGTTCCTGGTCCCGGCCCTTGACGAAGTTGGCCACGCCGTGAACCTCGGGCCGCACACCCGTCAGGATGCTCGCCCACAGCAGGGGCGACTTCTCCAGGGGAAAGAACGTCTTCATGCGGCCGCTGGCCGCCTCGGCCCGAAAGGCCTGCAGATGGGGCAGCCTGCCCGCGTCGAGCATCGGATCGAGCAAACGCCAGTCGGCGGAATCGATGCCGATGACCACCAGCTTGCGGGCCTCCGGGTCGAGCTCCCGCGACCCGCTTCCGCAACCGTTCAGCAGCAGTCCCCCGAGCAGGAGCACCGCGCAGAGCTGCAACCAATACGTTCGGGTCATCATCGACTCCTGTTCAGATGGAAACCTTCAGGGGATCCTTGAGGGCCAGGCCAGCCAGCAGCGAGATGACCATGAAGGCCACCAGCCAGTCCAGCTCCAGTCCGAGATATCGTGTCTGGCGTCGGGGCAGTTCCAGCGTCATTGCCTGCAGCGTGCCGTCGGTCGGCAGCGGCGGGGCGCCCGGATACAGCACCCGGTGCAGCCAACCGGGCTTGCTGGCCTCACCCAGGGGCGGCAGCTCGCCCGCGGCCGCCAGTTCCCGGCTGCCGAGCGTCCGGTCGGCCGCCATGACGTTCACCGTGTGCCGACCGGCTTGCAGGACCTCGAGGCGCCACGAGGCCGTGCCGGCAACGGCATCACGCACCGGACCGGCGGTGACCGCGATACCTTCAGGAACGTCCAGCCGGACCAGGGCGTCCAGGTCCGGCGGTCTCGGTCAGCCGGACCGAAAGAACCGTGGTTTCGCCCGGTGCGAGCGGACGGTGGGAGAAGCGGCTGTCGAGCTGGCCGAGCGTCAGTACCATGGGAATGGTCAGGGCCACCAGCGCCGGCAGAGTCAGGCTCAGATAGCGCAAGTTTGCCTTGGCCAGATCGCCCTGGATCCGGCCGACGACGCGCAGGTGGTCCTGGTACATGCCCATCTCGTAGATGTGGCCCAACAGGCGGTCCTTGACCCCGGCCAGGCGCGCCTGCGGCGTGACGATCTGGAACAGCTTCAGCGCCCAGACGGCCGTCACGACCGAGACGACCAGCATCAGCAGGGGGGCCGACCCGCCCACGGCGCCGGCCAGCAGGTCGAACAGTCGGCTGATGACGTCCACCAGACGGTTCATGACTTCTGCGGGCTCATGAAATGTAGCCCAGGCCCTGCATGCGCTTGCGGATCTCTTCCTCCGATTCGCCGTCCTGTTCGAACTTGCCGATCTCCTTCTCGAGCACGTGGTGCACGAACTCCTCGGGTGAAGCGTAGCCCGCGATCGCGCTGTACTTCTTCACCTTCTCCAGCAGATCCTTGTCGATCTTGATCTTGCCGCCGCCGAACATGGCGTGCCTCCTCAGGGTTCTCGTCGTGCGGTGAACAGGTCCTGGCCCACCATTTCCGCCGGCGGCGCGATGCCGAACAGCCGCAGGATGGTCGGGGCCATGTCGACCAGGGCCGGGTCTTCGCGCAGGATCGGCCGGTTGGCCATCAGGATGCCCGGCACCTCGTCCGCGGCGATGCAGTGGTCGCCGCTCCACTTGAGCATGTTGTCCTCGAACTGCCGCGGCGCGATCGCGCCCAGCGCCGATTCGTTGCTGCCGCGCCAGCCCGCGTAGTAGCCCACCACGATATCCGGTCCGGTGTCCAGCATATCCCCATGGTAGACCTGGTCGGCGCGGTCGGCGGTCTTGATCGCCCGCCGGCCGTCAAGCGGATCGGTGACCGCCTCCAGCCCGGCCTTCAGCTCGGCCAGCAGGGCCTCCTGTTCGGATCCGGCTCGACGATGCCGCGTTCGCTTCGCGTCCGGCCAGGTTCAGATACAGGCCGTTGATGCCGATGGCGTAGGCCCGGGTCCGCTCCCAGTCGACACCGTAGAGCATTTCGACGCCGGTCGCATCGACGCCGTCCTTGAGAACGAGGTACCCGTTGTCCAGCAACCAGGTGTTCAGGTGGAAAGCCCGATTCCAGGGCGCGAACCCGTGGTCGCTCATGACCATCACCGTGGTTTCCGGGCCCGCCTTGCCGACGGCCAGACCGAGGGCGTCATCCAGCTCGCGGTAGACCTTTTCGATCCGGTCCGCGTGGTCGCTGTCGGCCTCCGCATGGGTCGGCGATCCGGGATCCATGTTGCGCCAGGTCATGTGACAGGTCTGGTCGGGCGAGTTGAAGTAGAAGAACAGAAACCCGCTGTCGAGACCGGCGAACCGGTCCAGCTCGTATGCGAACTGCGCCAGGCGTTCGGCCAGCACCAGGCCGCTCTGCTGCACGAAACCGTCGTCGTCGAAGAACGCGTTCTCCAGGGCGTTGGTGTCGTCGGGCAGGCCCTGGGTGTAGAACAGGCCGGTGTTCTCGGCCACCTCGCGACTGTAGCCGCCCGGGGTGCTGATGGGCATTTCCGGTTTGACCGGATCGATCTGGACCGGGGTGATGTAGAGCCGCAGGTGCGGCGCGGTCTCCATCAGGTAGAAGCGGCAGATGCCGCGCACGTTCTTGAGCAGCGGTATCAGGGGAAACTCGACGGTCACCCAGTCGCTCCAATCGCCCTCGTTCATCACCAGCACGCGGTCGGCGACGTCGATGCGCGCGGCGCGGTTCGCCCGGTCCACGAGGATGTCGACCGGCACGGTCGCAACCGGATCGCCCTGCCGCCAGGAATTGGTCGGGCCTTCCAGATCGACGGTGCACCGGCCGTCGGTCAGGTAGACCGAGGCGACCCGGCCGCCGCCGAGATCGCGTTCGACCGGCGGGTCGTCGGTCACCAGGGTCGAGATGCCGTAGTTGCCCGTCAGGTCAGGCGTGCCCATGCCCGACAGGCTGCGCGCTTCGCATTCGACCGGCGGAAAATTCGACGGTACCTTGAAGATGGTCACGTCCACGCCGGCGTCGCTGAGGATCTCCCAGAAGGCCGTCCCGCGGCGCAGATTCCGCACCTCGCTGCCGCCACGCGGAATCTTCCAGCCGCCCACCTTGATGAACCGGGTCGGGCCCTTGGCCTCGCTGGCGGAGAAGAACGGCAGCAGGGTCTCCGGATCGCGGTGGATGAAGTCGAAGATGCCGTGCCCGCCGGGATCGCGGCCGGTGATGAAGTTCGACCAGGCCACGGGCGACTGGGGCGGGGTCGACGTGCCGAACGGCGTCAAGGTGCCGCCTCTGGCCAGGAAGTTCTCGAAATTGGGCATCAGGCCCCGGGCCCGGAAATCGTCGAGGAGAACCGGATCCATGCCGTCGAAACCGAGCACCAGGACCTTGGGTCCGGCGGCGGCCCCGGCGGTGCCGGCATGCGCGGCCAGGACGGCCAGCAGCACGATCGTCAGGAATCGCCTCATGCCGGCTCCTCCCGGAAAATGCTGCGGCCGGTCATGTGACCGGGGATCGGCAGACCCAGCAGGTCCAGCACCGACGGCGCCATGTCCACCAGGTTGGGCTTCGTCGCCTTGAAGGGCAGCGAACTGAAGACCACGCCCGGCACCTGGCGCGGATCCATGCAGTGGTCCCCGCTCCAGCTGCGCGTGTTGTCGCTGATGACCCGGCCGGAAACCGCGCCCACCGCCGCGTCCCAGTCGGCCCGGTAGCCGATTTGTAGCCGACGATCACGTCGGGTCCGTTGTCCCGGTAGGGCCCGTGGTAGATCTCCTCGCTGGCCCAGACCTCGGTGATCGCCTCGCTGTTCCGCTCGGGGTCGGGCAGCCCGCGCAGCCGGGCGTTGATCTCCTGCTTGAGGTCCGCGGCCGCCCCGGGTTCGACGCAGCCGTCGGTCTCGCGTCCCTTGATGTTCAGGTAGTACCCGGCCAGGCCGTTGGTGTAGGCCCGGGTCCGGGGCCAGTCGATGTCCGCCACCTCGAATCGAACGCCTTCCGGAATGACCGGCAGCGGCCCGGTGGCGGGATCGGTCTTGAGGAACAGGTACCCGTTGTCCCGGAACCAGGAGTTGAGATTCACCCCGCGCTGGAAGCTCTTGAAGCCGTGATCCGAGCAGATCAGCAGGGCGTCCTTGTCACCCAGCCGGTCCATGGTCTCACCCACCAGCGCGTCGGCGTTGCGGTACAGATCGGCGATCGCGTCCTTGTGTTTCTCGGTGTCCTTGCCGCGGTTGGCCGGATGGTCCGGATCGAGGTAGCGGAAGAACATGTGCTGGATGCGGTCGGTGGCGTCGAAGACCACCGAGACCACGCCTTCGGGCTGGCGGTCCAGCGCGTGGAGGAACTGGCGTCGGCGCTCGGCGTGGATCTTGTAGGCCTGGTCCAGGAACGCCTGCTCGTCGATGACGCGTTCGTTCAGGGCCCAGGTGTCCTCGGCCAGACCGAGAGTGGCAAACCGCCCGTGGAGCCGCGCCAGGGCGATCGCCAGGTGGGGCGGGTTGCTGATCGGCATCGCCGGCTGCCGCGGGTCGATGTGCAGCGGGCTGATGTAGAAGGAGAACCCGGGTGCGAAGCCGGTGACACGCACCAGACAGATGCCGTGGGCCTTCTGCAGGCCACTGCCGAAGGTGACCGGGATCCAGTCCGAGTACGCGCCCTCGCCCAGGGTGAAGGTGGAGCCGGCCAGGACGAAGGTCGCCTGCCGGGCGGCGCGATCCACGGTCACGGCGATGGGCACGGACATCGAACCGGGGCCGTCGGGCCGGTCCGGACCCAGCAGCTCCGCCCGCCAGGCATCCGGTCCGGTCGCCTCGAGCTCGAGGCGCACGCCGCCGGTGGTCCGGCCTTCGCTGTCGGTCGCGCCCGGCTCGGTATAGTGGGAGAACGTACCCTGGGTGCCGCGCAGGTCGGGCACGCACATGGCCGAGAGCATCCGGCCGCCGAACCGGTCCGGCGGGAACGTGATCGGCACCCTCAGGATCGTGCTCTCGACGCCGGCCTCGGCGCAGGTCTTCCAGAACGGCTTGCTGCGCTTGAGCAGCTCGAACTTGTGGCCGCCACCGGGCAGCGGCAGGGGGCCCAGCCGGCGCGCAGGTTTCCGATTCAGGCGCGTGGACGACAGCACCGGCAGGTGCGTCGCCTTGTCCCGGCTGAGGAAGTCGAAGATGTTGTGCCCGGAAGGATCGACACCCGTGGCGAAGGTCGACCAGCCCACCGGCGACATGGCCGGCCAGGTCGAGCCCAGGGGTCGGAAACCGCCCTGCTGCTGCAGCTGCGCGAGGTGCGGCAGCTGCCCCTCCTCCATCATCCGGCGCGTGATGACCGGGTCGAGCCCGTCGAGGCCGAGCACGACCACCCGGCGCACCCGCGCGTGCTTCAGCCGGCCCCGGCCGCGGACCGTCCGCACGGCGACCCGGAGCGGCCAGATCAGCACCGCCAGCAAAGCCAGCAGGAATCCCGCCACCGCGAACAGGAAGGACCCGCCGAGGGCGAAGCCGGCTCCCGGCCCGATGTAGGCCGGTACGGCGAGGTGGGGCAGGATCTGGAGATCGGGCAGCATCAGGATCTGGAGCGACTTTCCGTACAGTAGGTGGATTCGGGACAGCGGGGCCGACCGGCTCGCCCGATGGTAATCAAAGCGCCGGACCCGGGCAACCCGAATGCGGCCGTTCAGGTTCCCACAGGACGTATCATTATAACATTTTCCGGGGGATTCTGCTCAGGGACGGACGTCCGCCGCGCGCGCGCCGGGATGGTCCCGACGGCGGATTCAGACCTCGCTGGCCTGCAGGTTGTTGTGCCGCATGAAGGCCATGTCGTCATTGAGGATGTGGGACTGGACCCAGTACCGGAGCAGCTCCCGGACCTCGGTCGTGACCCGGCGGCCGTCCCGCGCATAGTCGAAATGGAGGCGCTCGACCTTCTGGAGAAGCTGGCGATGGCAGGCCTGGTGCTGCTTCAGGCCCGGAAAGCCGGCGTCGGCCATCAGTTTTTCCTCGTGGGCGAAGTGTTCCTGGGTGTAGCCGATCAGTTCATTGAGGATGTCGTTCATGACGCGGCTGCCGCGGCCGCGGCGGGCGGCATCGTCGAAACGGTTGACGATGTCCACCAGCTGACGGTGCTGCTCGTCGATGCTGGCGATGCCGGTTTCGTAGTCCTCGATCCAACTGATGAACGCCATGGTGCAAGGCCCTTTCAGGATCCCCGGTTGTCCCTGTATTCCGCTGAAGATGCAACTTATTACTGTTTTCGGCGCATGATGGCTGTAGTTGAACCCAATCTGGCGCCGGACCGGTATTTCGACCCCGAGCGGGAACTCCGGACCGCCGCGGCGGTATCATCCGGTCACCAACCCGTATCCCCCTGCGCGGTTCGTCTCTTGAAAGGATCCACCATGAATGCGTTTACGGCTGCCAAACGCCCCCTGTGGGTGATGTTGTCCGTTGTCCTGTTGATCGGCGCCACGGCCGCGCTGGCGGCGGACAAGAATGCCTCAGGCTACCTGGGCGTGATGCTCCAGGACCTGAGCCCGAGCATGGCCAAGGCCCTGCAGCTCGGCGACCAGACCGGCGTCCTGGTCAACGATGTCGTCGACGACAGTCCCGCCGCGAAAGCCGGCCTCGAGGAAGGCGACCTGATCCTCGAGTTCAACGGCGCCGCCACCGCCGACCCCAAGGCTCTGACCAGGGCCGTGCGCAAGACCAGCCCCGGTGACAAGGTCCAGGTCGTCGTTCTGCGTGAGGGCAAGAAGAAGACCCTCGACGTGGAAGTGGGCGAACGTGAAGCCGACAACGTCATGTTCTTTTCCAGTGAAGACGGCGACGCCCCGGATGTGGAGTTCTTCACCAAGAAGGGCAACAAGGTCATGGTGATGGGCAAGGACGGCCACACCAATGTCTGGACCCATGGCGACGATGATTTCACCTTCGAGAACGTGATGTTCTTCGGCGACCGCGGCTATCTGGGTGTCCACCTGGATGATCTGGGCGAACAGCTCGGCGAGTACTTCGACGTCAAGGACGGCAAAGGCGCCCTGGTGACCGAAGTGGTCGCGGACAGTCCCGCCGCGAAAGCCGGCCTCAAGGCCGGCGACGTGATCGTGGCGGTCGGCGACGAGGCCGTCGCCTCGGCCGGGGACGTGCACGAGGCCATGTCCGCCACCGAAGCCGACCAGGAGGTCGCCGTCGAGGTGAAGCGCAAGGGCAAGAGCAAGAACTTCACGGTGACCCTGGCCGAGATGCCCGCAGACGCCTTCGCCCGCCACATCAAGATCACGACGGACGACAACGATTTCACGTGGCACGCCCCTCGCATGAAGAAGCACGAGCTCCACCGCGACCAGGAAGAGCTCCAGGAAATGCGTGACGAGCTCGACAAGATGCGCGACGAGCTCGACAAGATGCGCGGCGAGCTGAAGAAGTAGGTCCGGCCTGCGGACCTAGGCCGGAATCGCAGGAGGCGGCCGGCTGCCGGATCGGGAACCCCCGCGAGCGGGTTCCCGATCTTTTTTATGGCGCTGCGGCGATCAGGTGTTTTCATTTGGGACATCCCCGACCCGAAGGAAAGCCGATGCCGTTCACCAGAGTCACGCTGCCCTGTCTGACCGTCGCCGCTCTGCTGATCCTCCTGGGCGCCGGTTGCAGCGACGACGATCCGGTCGCGCCCCTCGGCAACCGCACCCTGGCCGTCCCCACGCAGTTCGCGACGATCCAAGCGGCCGTCGACGCCGCCCGGCCGGGCGACCTGGTCGTCGTCGCCGCCGGCACCTACACCGACTCGGTCACCGTCCAGACCTACTTCGGCGCAACGGCCACCGCGGTGCTCGCCATGAAGTCGGGTGTGGAGATCCGCAGCGCGTCCGGCCTTCCTGCGGACGTCGTCCTGGTCGGCCGCGACGGCGAGCCGGTGGTCTATTGCGTCGGCGTCGATTCCACCGCCAGCCTGCGGGGCGTGACGATCACCGGCGGACAGGTGGGCATCATCGGCGCCCATGCCAACCCGTATTTCTTCGACTGCACGCTCACCGGCAACCACAACCGCTCGAACTCGGGGTCCGGCGGCGGCATGTACTGGGATTTCTCCTCGCCGACCTTCATCAACTGTAACGTGACCGACAACTCGGCCACGCACGGCGGCGGGGCCACCTTCGCCAACGATTCCCATCCCACCATGACCAACTGTTCGTTCACCGACAACCTGGCCTGGTCGTCCCCCAGCAGCCCCGGGACCGGCGGTGCGATGGTCATCAGCAACGACTGCACCGCCGTACTATCCTACTGCACCTTTACCGCCAACGAGGCCGATTCCACCGGCGGCGCCATCGAGATCTACAACAGCATCGTCGACATGACCTTCTGCCAGGTGGCGGCCAACGTCTGCCGCGGCGACGGCGGCGGTGTGTTCCTGAACTACGGCGCCCGCCTGAACCTGGCGAACTGCGTGGTGGAAGACAACGAGGCCCGGTGGCAGGGCGGCGGGATCTACGGCAAGTCCGACGTCGTGCTGGACGCCGGGACGACGACGATCCTCGGCAACACCGCCCCGACCGGTCCCGACGGTTTCTACCGGGGCCCAGACAATTCCGCCGAGATCATTCTGTGGTGCTGTGAAGTGGAACTCGACCGGTGGGTCGGCGGGTCCATCACGGTGGACAACGAGAATTGCCCCTAGCGGATCAGAACAGCTTCGGCCAGAAGACGATGGCCGCCATCACCGCGGCGGCCACCGCGGCGACCAGGACGCCGCCGGCCAGCAGATCCTTCACCTGACCGTAGCGCGGGTCGTGGTTGGGGCTGAGGATGTCGACCAGTTTTTCACCCGCCGTATTCAGCAGCTCCAGGGAAAGCACCAATCCCATCGCCAGGACCAAAAGCGCCCACTCCGGCGGCGAGATCCGCAGGAAGTATCCCGAAAGAATCACGACGGCCGCCACCGCCAGCATGATCCGGAAATTGCGGCCGCGGGCGCCGGCGCGTATCCCGCTCCAGGCGTAGGCAAATCCTCTGAGAAAGTTCTTCAATCGTGCCTCCCGGAACGAGTGCGGGCCGCCTGCCAGCCGCCCTATCCTACCTAACTACCGCTACTGAGTCGCCTGCATTGCCCAGGAAAGAGGCTAGCTGACGATTTCAACAATCCCGTTGTCCCGGGCCGCCGGATCGGTGAACAGGAGCCACGTATTGACCTGACGATCCGGGAAGAGATCGGCCACGGCCTCGCGATAGGCCGCCATCTGGGGACGATAGTGCTCGATCAGGGCGGCGCGGTGGGCCGGATCGGTCCCGATGCGGTTCGTCTTGAAGTCGATGATGTCCGCCCGGCCCGGCTGCAGGACGAGCCGGTCGATCACACCGGTCACCCGTTCCTCGACGCCGCCGGCCGCCGGCCGGCGGCGGTGGACCACCGGCACCTCCGACAGACCGCGGCCCGCGGCCGGCCGGAAGATCCAGGCCCAATCCGGATTGTCGAAGACGGCAGCGGCTTCGGCGCGTACCGCGTCGATCTCGGGCGGCACCGTACCCGTTGCGGCCGCAATCTGGAGCAGCAGGTGAACCCGGTTGCCGAAGGCCGCGGCCGACAGACCGGCACGGTCGGCGGCACGGTCGGCGGCGGGCCCGGCAGTCGCCGCGACGGGCGCCCGGCCTTCCGCGCTCGAAGGCGTGACCACTTTCACGACTTCCCGCAGGACCGGCGGCTGCCAGGTCCGGTAGGCATCGTCCCGGTCCGGGCCGCCGGCCACGGCCGACACCTGGCCGGCAAACGGAGCGGGCGGACGGTCCAGCCATTCCGGGTCACGGCGGTCGACGGCGTCCCCGCCGCCAGCGTCGACGCCCGCGGTGATCCGCCGCAGCGGACTGTCATGCTCGAGGCGGGTGCCCTGCTTGTCGCCCCCCAGCACGAAGAGCTGGTCGCGCGCGCGGGTCACCGCGACGTAGAGCAGGTTGGCCTCTTCGGTCCGGTCGCGCGCGAATGCCAGACCGCTGGCCTGCTGCAGGGGATCGGCCGGCCAGGTGACCCCGGCCGGAAGCGTGAACCCCTGGCGAAACGACCTGGTGACCTTGAACAGCAGAGGGCTGCGGCTGTCGTCGGGATCGGTGCGGACGTGAGGATTTTCCTTGCCGGTCTGCCGGTCCGCGTCGACCAGCAGGACGACCGGCGCTTCGAGCCCCTTGGCTCCGTGGATGGTCATGAACCGCACGCGGCCGTCGTCGCCGCTCTGCGGCAGCGTGCCCTCCTCCTGCCCCCCGCGGCTGGCGGCGCGGGCGATCAGATCCGCCAGGCGTCGCAGGGTCGGGGTCCCGGACATTTCCGGGCTCAGCGCCAGGTCGAACAGTCGCTGAAGGTTGTAGCGGGCCTGATCGCCCAGCGCCCGCTGATATTTCTCCAGGACCAGACCTTCGCGGTAGATGCGGCGCAGCAGATCGTGGCTGCTGTCGAATCCCAGGTGCCGCCGCCACTTCTTGAGCAGGCCGACGGCCGCACCGGTGACCGGATCTTCCTCGTCACGGCGGATGGCCCGCCACAGCCCCCGCGGCGGCAGTCGTCTGCCGTCGTCGGCGGTGTTCAGGAGGCCGCGTCTGACCAGGATTTCCTGGAACGCCGCCTCGCCGACGCGAAACAGCGGCGACCGCAGGACCGTGGCCAGGGCGACGTCGTCTTCGGGCCACACCAGCCAGCGCAGCAGCGCCAGGATGTCCTGCACTTCCCGACTGGCCGCCAGCATGCCCCGGCCCGGCGGCACGATGGGAATGCCGGCCGCGCGGAAGGCCTTCTCGTAAAGGCTGATCTCGGTGCGCGAGCGGGTCAGGACCAGGAAATCGCCCCAGCGCAGCGGCCGTTCCACGCAGGTCGGCGCCGAACCCGTCCCAGGTGGTCGCTGCGCTGTTCTTCAGCTGCAGGACAATCCTGGCCGCGGCGTCGGCAGCCATCTGATCGCCGCTGCGACCGTCGGTCGGCAGGTCCTGTGCGTCGGCATCGCTGAAGGGATCCAGCACGGTCACGCAGCCGGGCGCTTCGGTTCGTGCCCATTCCTGACGTACGAATTCGCGTTCCTCCCCGGCAAACGCATCGGCCAGCGGCGGGACGTTGAAGAGACCGCCGACAGCCTCGACCACCGCACCCAGGCTGCGGAAGTTCGTCGGCAGATTGAAAACGGGGCAGCTCCGCGACTCGAGCAGCTTCCGGGCATAGGTGAAGATCACCGGTTCGGCTCCGCGGAAGCCGTAGATGGACTGCTTCATGTCCCCGACGACAAAGAGGGTGCGGGTGCGGTCGCCCGCCCCGCCGGCCAGGAACTCGTCGACGAAAGGCACCAGCATGTCCCACTGGTTGAAGTTCGTGTCCTGGAACTCGTCGAGCAGGATGTGGTGGATGGAATCGTCGAGCCGGAACAGCAGGGACAGGGCGCGCGACGGTTCGCCCATCAGGCGGCAGGCCATGTCCTCGAGATCCTGGAAATCAACCACCCGATCCCGCCGTTTCAGGCCGGCGTAGATGTCGAGCAGCCGCAAACCGAGGTGCAGCAGATCCCGGTTCACGGCATACAGCTCCAGGTAGTCCGCCGTGTGCAGCAGTTCCAGCACCGGCAGCGCGGCCGTTGTCGACCAGGGCGTTGAACCGTTCCTTGATGTCGCTCGTCGCGCATCCGGGTGAAGGCCCGGGTCTTGCGGACGGCCGTCAGCAAGATGCTGCGCGCAGCGGCGGCCGCTCGCCGGTCGGAAGAGATCCGCCACCGCCAGCGCACTCCTCTTTCAGCTGGGCGATGTTCTTGGCCACGCGCTCGCCGTCCGTGCCCATGGCCACGGCGACCCCATCCAGGCCGGCGGCGGCAAAATCCGCCAGTGCGGTCAGCAGCAGCGGGCCGAAGGCGTCCGGGTCGGGTTCGGCGTGCGCGTCCAGATCCGGAAACAGGAACGCCGCAGGTCCACCAGAAGGTCCGGCAGCAGGTCCAGCCGGCGGCGCCCGGAGTCCAGGGGATCGTCGGCGGACCCGGCGGCCACCGCCCGTGCCGACAGCCAGCGTTCGATCCTCATCTGCTCCCGGAAGACGGCCCGGACCGCCACCCGCACGGCGGTGGGATTGGGCCCCACGGTCCGACCGGCAGCGGCCAGCGCGGGATCGTCGGCCATTTCGTTCTCGAGCTGATCGAGAGCCTCGTCGGCCAGGTCGTCCAGGTTCTCGATGACCGCAAAATGGGGATCCAGTCCGGCCTCGGCCGCAAAACGACCGAGGATCCGCTGACAGAACGAATGGATGGTCCCCACCTGCAGCCCGGCGGTATCCTCGAGGACCATCTCGTAGAGACCCGGCCGCGCGCTCCTTGTCCGTCGGTATCGCTGGGGTCGCGGCCGCAGAACAGGTCGGGCAGCCTCGCCACCAATTCCTCGGCTCGGCCAGCACCAGTCGCGGCCGCCCGTTCGAGCAGGCGCTCCTGGATCTCGACGGCCGCCTTGCGGGTGAAGGTGACCGCCAGAATGGACCGTGGATGCGTGAGCGAAGGTCCGTCCTCGACACACAGGCGGATGAAGCGGTCGACCAGCACCTTCGTCTTGCCCGAACCGGCCGAGGCGCGCAGCGCCAACGAGAGCGCGGGATCCGCCGCCTGGTTCTGGACGGCGGTGGCCCGGGTGACGGCAGGATTTTCCGCGCGATCCGGCATCAGAACATGTCCTTCCGGTTGACCAACCGGTCCAGCTTGCGGTCCGTCGCCGCCGGCAGCGGGCGTTCCTCGAGCCGGCAGAGCCCGCGGAAATCGCAGTAGTCGCAGGGCAGGCGGGTGGCGCCCTCGCCGTTCATCTCGCGCGGTATCAGGGGAAAGCTACCGGCCGGATCCGCGGCCCGGTAGGCCAGATCGACCAGACTGGCCGCACCGTCCAGCAGCAGAGTGCGCCCCGCGGCGTTGGTGCCGTCCAGATGCGGTTTGTGCGGTCGGCCCGGATTATCTTCGGCAACCCCGTAGTAGAATCCTTCGTCGACCCGGCCCCGGACATCAGCGAGGGCGCCGGCCTCCACGGCGGCGGCGTAGAGCAACACCTGCATCTCTTCGAGCTCCTGCACCTTCCGGGCTGACGGCGGTTTGCCGGTCTTGTAGTCGATCACCGCCAGGGTCTGATCGCCGTCCAGGGCGCGATCGATCCGGTCGATGGTGCCGCGCAGCAGGATGTCACCCTGGCGCTCACCCATCGCCGGCAGCGCCGGCTCCACCCCCTGCCTGTCGGCCTCGCCCTCGATCCAGCCCACCAGGTCGGTCAGCGGCATCGCGAACTGCTTTTCCAGGGCGACGGGTCGCCAGTGCTTGAACCGGTCCAGTTCCTGGGCCACCAGCGGCCGAATGAACGGCTGAAGGTGTCCTGCCACAAGCGTCGTTGCGGCAGATCCCGGGCTCCGGGCGCAAACACCCGGGCGGCTTCGGCTTCGAGGGCGGCGGCGGCGGCGGTCCGATCGGCCTGCGCCAGGGCGGTGTAGCCCGCACCGTCGGGATCGAGCCAGGCGGCGAGGACCTCATGGACCAGACTGCCGTACTCCAGCCGGCCGAATTCCTCCTGGACCTCCTCCTCCTTGTACAGGGCCAGGCCCCGCTCCAGGTAGTAGCGGTAAGGGCAGTCGCGCCAGGTCCGCAACGCGGACCAGCTCAGGCGGGTCAGTGGCCGGGAACCGGCGGCAGCCGGCGGAGCCGGGTTCTCGTTGCGGAAGGCCTCCTCCTGCCGGTCGATCTCGACCCAGGGCACGGCCTCGCGCCGCCACAGCGGAACGGGATCCTGGGGCCCGTATGCGGGACGCAGCACGAGCTCGAGGCGGGCGACGAAACCTGACCGGAGCGTGGGCTGGCCTTCATCCTCCGTGGACCAGGTGAGCAGAACCTCCGGCGCGTTGTGCAGCAGGCGCAGAAAAAGTTCAGCGTCGCGACCCAGGGAATCCTGCCAGCCGGGCAGTCCGAGACGCGCCCGCATCGCCCCGCCCAGCAACAGGGGCCGGGTCGGGCGCGCCGGAAAAACACCGTCTCTCAAACCCGCCACGATCAGATGGTCGAACGCCTCGAGCCGGGCCTCGACGAGCCCCGTGACCAGGACGGGCAGGTTGCGGGCCCGGTGGGCGGGAACGTTGGCGCCGGCGAGCAGGCGGCCCAGGTCGGCGGCGAAGTCGGCCAGGCCCACCGGAGGCAAGCGGTCGGCATCGGCCTGCAGGTCGGCCAGCAGACGCGCCACGGCCGTGGTGTCGGGACGTTCCAGGTTTTCGGCGAGGGGCTGGTCCGCCGCCAGCGCGGCCCACGTCTTTTCCAGGGCCGCCAGCAGTTCGTTCCATGGTCTGGGCTTGCCGGAACCGAACGGAAGCAGCGGTTCGAAAGCCGCGGCCACCGCCGTGACGAAGAGTTCCATCCCCGGATCCTGGCGGCGGAAGATGTTCAGGGCCGCCTGGTCGCGTTCCGCCGCCCGCCGGTGCAGACCGGCCAGCCCGCCCTGCGGGCCGCGGTTCCGGCGGAACATCCGTTCCAGGCGCAGGGTCCAGATCTCGTGGCTGCCTTCGCCGACAGTCAGCTGGACGTAGGGATGGGTCAAGACCTCCAGGAGAGGCTCGGGCCGCAGGTCGGTCAAAGCCGCCCGCAGGATGAAGCGCACCAGCAGGCCCGCCGGCAGCGAGGACAATGGCCGGCCGTGGGTGTTGTCCGAATCGATCCCCGCAGCGCGCAGCTGGGCGGTGATCCGGGCGGCCAGCTGGGGATCGGGCACCGCCACGGCAATCCGGCGGCTGCCGCCATCCGGGCGGGACAGGATCTCCACCACCCGGTGCGCCACCAGGCGGCTCTCGGCTTCCGGGTCACCGCAGGGGACCATTGCCACCGGACCGGTCGGCGCCAGCAGCGGCGATGGTCCCGGACCGGTCTGCAGCGCCGCCAGGCGATCACGCAACGGGGGTTCTGCCACGGCGTCCACCGCAGGAGGTTCATGTCCGGCCAGCAACGTCTCGATTTGCCGCGATGGCGCCAGGGGATCGGTGCCGCCGGACTCCCGGCCCCAGGTGGCGGTGAAGAGCCGGGCCAGGTCGCCGGCAGCCTCGGCCAGGTAGATCCTGCCCTCTGCCGCCGTGCCCAGAACCAGACGCAGGAGGTCGGCTGTCGTCGGGTCGAGACGGCCGAAACCGGCCACCATCACCAACCGGCCGGCGGCCGGGCTCTCGCGCTGATCCTGCGGGCCTTTCGCCGTCGCAACCAGGCGGTCGATTCCGTCCCAGGGAATTTCCCGTCGGTAGAGGTTCCAGACCTCGTCCACCCGTTCCAGGTCCGCAGTGACAACTTCCGCTTCGGCCGGCGGCGCCAGGGCCAGGACCTTATCCCATTGCCGCCGGTCCAGCACGAGGGCCTCCTTGCCGTGAAGGCGCACCTCGTCGAAGAAACCGATGAATTCGGCCGCCAGGCCCGGCGCGCTTTCGGAGCGGTCGGACATCCAGGGCAGGCGGGCCAGGCTGCGCGCCAGGATGAGGTGGCGGAAGGCATCCGCCGGGATCGGCTTGCGGTTCAGGCCCAGACCGGCGGCCCTTTCGCCGGCCCACTGGGCCGGAGTGAGGATCCGGGGCAGCAGCAGGGTGTTTTTTGCGGACATTGCGAGCAGTCGGTGGCCCAGGGTGACGCAGGCCCGCGACGACGGCAAAAAGACCGTCGCGGCGGTCAAATCCCCCGTGACGGCTCCGGGAAGGTCCGTCAGGATATCATCGGCCAACCGGTCCAAAATATTGGACGAAAACGGGATGCGGCATATCTTGGGCTGCATGAGCCGGCGATCCTTTAAATGTTTAAAAAACAAAGAAATAGGGGGCGTCAGCCTATCACAGGTTTCAGCAAAAAAACAACATCCGGAAGTGAAGTTATTGAAATAACACCCCGTGACTCCCATATGACATATCAATTTACTATTATTTGGGGGTTCCAGAAGTCACGGCTTTCAATTCGGAGGCGCTCTTTTGACCAACTCGTCCGCAGCATCATCCACGGACCGCGTGTTCCGCATCGGCACCCGCGGCAGCGATCTGGCCCTCTGGCAGGCCCACACCATCCAGGGCAAGCTGAAGGATCTCGGTTACGAGACCGCGATCGACATCATCAAGACCCGGGGCGACCGGATCGACGACATCCCCTTCTCCAAGCTCGAGGGCAAGGACTTCTTCACCAAGGAGCTGGAGGACGCCCAGCTCGAAGGCCGCGTCGACCTCGCGGTGCACTCGCTGAAGGACCTGGCCACCGACATGCCCGACGGGCTGGTGCTGACCGCCATGGTCGGCCGCGAGGATCCGCGCGAGGTGCTGCTGGTCCGGCCCGAGGCCGTCGACCAGGCCCGCCTCGACCGCCGGCGACGTGCTGCCGCTGAAGGACGGCGCCAAGGTCGGCACCAGCGCCGCGAGGCGTCAGGCTCAGCTGCGCCACCTGCGGCCCGACCTGAATATCGCCGACCTGCGCGGCAACGTCCCGACCCGGGTCAACCGCCTGCGCGAGGGCAAGTACGACGCCATCCTGCTGGCGACCGCGGGCCTCCTGCGGCTGGAGCTTCCCCTGGACGACCTGTTCACCAGATCGCTGGACCCGAGCGACTTCGTGCCCGCGCCCGCCCAGGGCATGCTGGGCATCCAGTGCCGCGACGAGACGGAACTGGACCACGCACCTGGCCAAGCTGGACTGCCCCGACGAGGGCCGCGCCGTCGCCGTCGAGCGCGAGATCCTCAAGAACCTCGAAGGCGGCTGCCAGCTGCCCTTCGGCGTGAACATCCGCGCCGACGGACGGCGCCTGGCAGCTGGAAGTCTTCCTGGCCGACATCGACGCCGACGACCGAACCCCTGCGCCTGACCCTGGACGGCGACCGATCTGGACGCCCTGGCCGAAGAGGCCTGGGACCGAAGATCAGCGGCCTACCGGAAGGGCCTGAGCGCGGATGGCGACTCGCCCGCGCATCGTCCTGACCCGCGAACGGGAGCGCAACCGGCCCTGGGCCGCACGGCTCGCGGCCGCGGGCCTGTCCGTTCGCGAACTGCCGTTGGTGGGTTTCACGGCCCTCGAGATCCCCGAAGACTTCGACGCCACGCGCTTCGACTGGATCCTGTTCACCTCGCCCCAGGGCGTGCGGGCCTTCCACGACGCCGGCCTCAATCCCGGAGCGGCGCGCCTGGCCGGCCTGAGCGAGGGCACGGCCGCAGCCCTGGCGGCCGTCGGCTGGCAGGACGCCTTGAGCCTGAAGACGCGCGACGGCGTGGAATTCGCCCAGGCCTTCCTGGCCGTGATCCCGAGCCCGGCCGCGTGCTGCTGCCCGGCCCGGAGCGGCGGCTGACCGAGCCGCGGGCCACCTCGAAGCGGCCGGCTTCGACGTGCGCGAACTGCCCCTCTACGAAACCCTGCCCGTGCCCGAAGCCGAGCCTGCCGCCGAACCGGTTTGCCGCCGGGGACGTCGTCTTCTTCTGCAGCCCCTCGACCGTGAAGGCCTTCCGCGCGGCGCCTGGGACGACCGGCCGCGCTGCGTGGCCATCGGCGAGACCACCGCCGATGCCGCCCGCGAGGCCGGCTTCGCCACCGCCGTGGCCGACCACCCCCGATCTGGACGCCATGGTCCGGGCCGCCGGCCTGGACCCGTTACCCCGAACCGCCAAACCGGAGAGCGAATCATGAATCTTCTGGACCGTCCCCGGCGCCTGCGCGCCAACCCCGTGATGCGGGACATGATCGCCGAAACCAGCGTCGAGGCCCGCCACCTGATCACCCCCCACTTCGTCGTCGAGGGCACCGGGGTCAAGGAGGAGATCGGCAGCATGCCGGGCGTGTTCCACGTCTCGGTGGACAAGCTGGTCAAGGAAGTCGGGCGCCGACCTGGAGCTGGGCCTGAAGTCGCACCTGCTGTTCGGCATCCCCGACGACCAAGGACGCCACGGCAGCACGCGGCGCCGACGGCAACGGCGTCGTGCAGCGGGCGCTGCGCGCGCTGAAGAAGGAGTTCGGCGACGACATCATCACCGTCACCGACGTCTGCCTGTGCGCCTACACCGACCACGGCCACTGCGGCTTCCTCGAGGACGGCAAGGTCGTCAACGACCCCAGCGTCGAGCAGCTGGCCAAGATGGCGCTGAACCACGCCCGGGCCGGCGTGGACATCGTCAGCCCCAGCGACATGATGGACGGCCGCGTGGGCGCCATCCGCGAGCTGCTCGACGTGAAGGCTACACCGACACCGCGATCCTGGCCTACAGCGCCAAGTACGCCAGCGCCTACTACGGCCCCTTCCGCGACGCCTGCGACAGCGCGCCCCAGGGCGACCGCAAGACCTACCAGATGGACCCGCGCAACGGCCGCGAAGGCGTGCTCGAAACCCTGCTCGACCTGCAGGAGGGCGCCGACATGGTCATGGTCAAGCCCGCGCTGGCCTACCTGGACATCATCCGGCGCGTGCGCGAGGAAGCCCTGTGCCCGGTGGTCTGCTACAACGTCTCGGGCGAATTCTCGATGGTCAAGAACGCCGCGAAGGCCGGTCTGGTCGACGAGGCGGCCATCGTCCGCGAGAACCTGCTGGCCATGCGGCGGGCGGGCAGCGACCTGATCATCACCTACCACGGGCGCGACGCCCTGAAAGGCGGCTGGATCTAGCATGAGCAACGCAAGCTGGTGGGAACGCGCGGAACGGGTGCTGCCCGGCGGGGTGAACAGCCCCGTGCGCGCCTTCAAGTCGGTGCCGGGCGACCCCGTGTTCTTCCGGAACGCCAAGGGCTGCCGCTTCACCGACGAGGACGGCCGCGAATACATCGACTGGTGCCTGAGCTGGGGTCCGATGATCCTGGGCCACGCCGATCCCGACGTCGAGGCCGCCGCCATCGAGGCGATGGTGAAGGCGCCAGCTTCGGCGCGCCCAGCCGCCGCGAGGTCCTGCTGGCCGAGGCCTTCCTGGCCCGCCTGCCGCACTTCGACCAGGTGCGCTTCGTCAGCAGCGGCACCGAGGCGGTCATGAGCGCCATCCGCCTGGCCCGGGGCTTCACCGGCCGCGACGTCATCGTCAAGTTCGCCGGCTGCTACCACGGCCACACCGACAGCCTGCTGGTCGAGGCCGGCAGCGGCCTGGCCACCTTCGGCACCCCCAGCAGCGGCGGCGTGCCCAAGGGGTTCACCGACAGCACCGCCGTGCTGCCCCTGGACGACGACGCGGCCCTGGAAGCCTTCTTCGCCGAACACGGCGACAAGGTGGCCGCCCTGATCGTCGAGCCCTTTCCGGCCAACGCCGGCCTGCTGATCCAGCGGCCCGAGTTCCTGCAGAAATGCCGCGACCTGACGGCGAAGCACGGCGCCCTGCTGATCTTCGACGAGGTCATCACCGGCTTCCGCGTGGGCCCGGCGGGCGCCGCCCCCGTCCTGGGCATCACGCCGGACATGGGCACCTACGGCAAGATCATCGGCGGCGGCATGCCCGTGGGCGCCTACGCCGCCCGCCGCGAGATCATGGACCACATCTCGCCCAACGGCCCGGTCTACCAGGCCGGCACCCTGAGCGGCAACCCGGTGGCCATGGCCGCCGGCCTGGCCACGCTGGAGAAGACCGGCCGGCCCGGATTCTACGAGGACCTCGAGCGCAAGGGCGCCAACCTCGAGGCCGGCCTCGTCAAGGCGGCCGCGGCCGCCGGCGTGACGGCGACGGTCGTGCGCCAGGGCTCGCTGTTCTGGACCGTGTTCCAGCCCGAGGCCCCGCGCAGCGTTCGACGCCATCGACGGCTCGAAGATGGAGATCTACGGCCGCCTGCACCACGATCTGATCGACCGCGGGATCTACCTGGCCCCCTCGGGCTGGGAAGTGGGCTTCGTCAGCGCCGCCCACACCGACGACGACATCGACACCACGGTCGCCGCCGTGGCCGACACCTTCAAATCCTGGAGCTGAGAAACATGGCCGACATCAAGGACAGCATCTTCCTGAAGAACCTGCGGGGCGAGCCCTGCGACCGCACGCCCATCTGGGTCATGCGCCAGGCCGGCCGCTACCTGCCCGAGTACCAGGAAGTCCGCGAAGCAGT
This sequence comes from Candidatus Krumholzibacteriia bacterium, assembly GCA_942492615.1. GTDB lineage: Bacteria > Krumholzibacteriota > Krumholzibacteriia > LZORAL124-64-63 > LZORAL124-64-63 > CALOFL01. The sequence goes on along the minus strand of CALOFL010000009.1, from coordinate 273,797 downwards.
ACTCGTTCAACGAGCTGTGCCGCACGCCCGAGGCCGCCTGCGAGGTCACGCTGCAGCCCATCCGCCGCTTCGGCTTCGACGCGGCGATCATGTTCAGCGACATCCTGACCCCGCTGGAGCCCATGGGCGCCCCGTTCGACTTCTCGCAGGGCGGCCCCAAGCTAGAGAAGCCGATTCGCAAGGAAGAGGAGATCGACGCCCTGCACACGTACGATGCGCACGAGGGCACCGATTTCGTGGCCGAGGCCATCAAGCTGATGAAGGAAGGGCTGGGCGACAAGACGCCGCTGATCGGCTTCGCCGGATCGCCCTTCACCCTGGCCACCTACCTGATCGAGGGCGGCGGCTCGAAGGACTTCAAGACCCTGAAGACCATGCTCTACAGCCGGCCCGAGCTGCTGCACGAGGCTGATGGACAAGCTGACCGACCAGACCCTCGCCTACCTGCAGATGCAGGTCGCCGCCGGGGTCGACGCCGTGCAGCTGTTCGACACCTGGGGCGGCATCCTGCACCCGGCCGACTACGCCACGGTGGTGCTGCCCTGCGTCAAGCGCATCATGGACGGCCTGAAGGACACCGGCGTCCCGCGCATCTACTTCCTGAAGGGCAGCGCGCCCTACCTGGACCTGGTCACCACGCTGGACGTGGAGGCCCTGGGCATGGACTGGACCATGGACATGGCCAAGAGCCTGCCCCTGATGGAGGGCTTCGCGGTGCAGGGCAACCTGGACCCGATGGCCCTCTTCGGCACCGACGCACAGATCCGGCGCCGCGCGCTGGAGATCTGCGAGGCGGGCAAGAAGGCCCCCGGACACGTCTTCAACCTGGGTCACGGCATCACGCCGCCGACCCCAATTTCCGCCGTCGAAACCCTGGTCGAAACCGTCCAGGGGTTCCGTCGATAGATCGATAGATGGATTGCCAGACAGGAGAGCCCATGGCCACCCCGATCAGCTCCGCATTCGTCGACAAGTACAACAAGCCGGGGCCGCGCTACACCAGCTACCCCACGGTCCCGGCCTGGAAGCAGGAGTTCGGCGACAGGGAATACCGCGAGGCCCTGGGCGAGCTCAAGGATCGCCCGTCGGACGAGCTGGCCATCTACCTGCACCTGCCATTCTGCGCCAAGGCCTGCCACTACTGCGGCTGCAACATGCTGGTGACCCGCGACAAGGGTGAGGTCGACGCCTACCTGGACCGGCTCGAGCAGGAAATCGCCATGGTGACGAAGATCATCGGGACCGACCGGCGCGCCGTCCAGGTGCACTGGGGCGGCGGCACCCCCAACTTCCTCAAGAACCACCAGGTCGAGCGCGTGCTGAACCTGCTCAAGGACCTCCTTCCGGCTGACCCCGGCGGCGGAAATGTCCCTGGAGATCGACCCGCGGATCGGCTCCCCGGAGCAGGCCGCGACACCTGCGCGAAGCCGGCTTCAACCGCATCAGCCTGGGCGTGCAGGACTTCGATCCCCGCACGCAGAAGGCCATCGGCCGCATGCAGGGCCGCGAAAAGACCCTGAAGATCTACCACAGCTGCCGCGACGCCGGCTTCGAGGGCGTGAACCTCGACCTGGTCTACGGCCTGCCCGGCCAGACGCGCGCGAGTTTCGAGGAGACGCTGACCGAGATCATCGGTCTGCGTCCGGACCGCGTGGCCTGCTTCAGCTACGCCCACGTGCCCTGGGTGCGGCCCAACCAGGAGCTGGCCGACACCACGATCATGCTCACCGGCTACGACAAGTTCCAGCTCTTCCAGCTGACGGTCGACAAGTTCACCGCAGGGCGACTACACCTGGATCGGCATCGACCACTTCGCCAAGAAGGAGGACGAGCTGTCGGTCGCCCTGGAGAACCGTGCCCTGCACCGGAACTTCATGGGCTACGCCACCAAACCCGCGCCCCACATGCTGGCCTTCGGCATGAGCGGCATCGGCGACGTCTGCGACCGCTTCGTGCAGAACGACGCCACCTACGAGGGCTGGACCGAGCTGATGGAGCTGGGCGGCCTGCCCGTCGTCAAGGGCCACAAGCTGAACGACGACGACAAGCTGCGCCGGCTGGCCATCCTGAACATCATGTGCAACCTCGAGCTGCCCTGGAAGCTGACCGAAGCCGCGTACGGCGCCCCGGCCGAACGAGCTGCTGGCCGACAGCCTGAAGGCCCTGCCGCCGCTGATCGAGGACGGTCTGGCCGACCGCGGACGACGACGGCCTGCGCATCACCGAGAAGGGCCGTTACTTCGTGCGCAACGTGGCGATGACGATCGACGCCTACCTGGGCGAAGGCAAGGGCAAACCCTTGTTCTCCAAAACCGTTTGAGCAGGCGAGGCAAGGCGAAGACATGAACACGATGGAGACATTCCCGCGGGACAAGCTGGATCCGCGACGGACGACCGGCCTGATCCTGTGCGGCATGGGCGGACCGGACAGCCCCGAGGCGGTGCAGCCGTTCCTGCGGAACCTGTTCCAGGACCCGCTCATCTTTCCGGTGCCCCGCCTGGTCGCCGGGCTGGCCGGCCGCCTGATCGCCTGGCGCCGCGCCCCCGAGGTGCGCGAACGCTACGCGATGGTCAGTGAGGACTCGGCCACGCCCCAGTTGCCGACCACGCGCCGGCAGGCGGCACTGCTGGCCGATAAGATGAACGCAGCCGGTCGGTCCACCCTGCCCGGCGTCGCCATGCGCTACTGGGATCCCTACCCCGATCAGACCGTCGCCGAGCTCATGGGCAACGGCGCGCGCCAGTTCCTGATCGTACCGACGTACCCCCAGTACTCGGGAGCCACCAACGGCAGCACGATCGACTACGTCCTGGACTCGCTGTCCCGGATCACGCCGGGCGCCGCGGTGCACGTGGTGGCCGACTGGAACCTGTTGCCCGGGTTCATCGCCTCGCTGGCCAAGCCGGTCAGCGACCGGCTCGAAGCCTGGGCCGATGCCGGGCTGGACCCCGCCGTCTGCTCGCTGGTCTACGTGGCCCACTCGCTGCCCATGTCCTTCATCAAGAAGGGCGATCCCTATCTCGTCCGGACCCAGGAAACCATCAAGGCTGTCCACGCGCTGGTCACCGCCCGCATGGCCGAGCTGGGCAGGACCGAGTGGTTCGAGGCGCTGCAGGCCGGCGGCCGCGAACCCTGCCTCACGTTCCAGAGCAAGGTGGGCCCCATCGCCTGGCTCGGGCCCCAGATCGACCAGGAAGTGCCCCGACTGGGTGCTGCGGGCTGCCGGCACCTGATGGTCCAGCCGGTCAGCTTCACCTGCGAGCACATCGAGACCCTGCTGGAACTGGACGTCGAACTGAAGGAAGAGGCCGCAGCCGCGGGCATCGTCGACTTCAACCGGGGCGCCGCCCTGAACCTCGACCCGGTCTGGCTGGATTCCCTGGCCGCCGAACTGCTGGATAATTCCTTCGCGCCGGAGGTCGACCGCCATTGTCCCGTGACACCGACAACAGCCTCCCTCTCTCGGTCGCCGTGGTCGCCGGCGGTGTCGCCGGTCTGGCCACGGCCCTGCAGCTGCGCGACCGGGCACGCGAGGCGGGAATCGAGCTGCAGGTGACCGTCTTCGAAAAGGGCACCGCGCCCGGCGGCAATCTGCAGACCCTGCGGCACGGCGACTGGCAGCTGGAATGGGGCCCCAACGGATTCCTGGACAACGAGCCGGCCACCCTGCGCCTGGTCGAGCGGCTGGGCCTGCAGGACCGGCTCCAGCGCAGCAGCGACGCCACCGCGCGACGCTTTCTGCTGATCGACGGCCGGATCCAGGAGATCCCCACCTCGCCCAAGGCCTTCCTCGGTTCGCGCATGATGACCCTGGGCGCCAAATTGCGGATGGCCGGCGAGTTGCTGGTGCCCAAGCGCCAGGACCTGGGCCGCGCCGCGGTCGATCCGAGCACCGATGAGACCATCCATCAGTTCGGGGTGCGTCGCCTGGGACCGACCTTTGCCGAGGTCATGCTCGACCCCATGGTCAAGGGCGTCTTCGGCGGCGACTCGCGGCGCCTGAGCCTGGCGGCCGCCTTTCCCCGCATGGTCGAGCTGGAAAACCAGTACGGCGGCCTGTTCAAGGCCATGATCAAGCTGGCGCGCCAGAAGAAGAAGGAAGGCCGGAAGAAGACCGATGCCGGACCTTCCGGGACCCTGCATTCCTTCACCGGCGGCATGGCCACCCTCATCGACGCCCTGGTGACCGTGCTTGCGGACGATCCTTTCGCCGAGATCCGGACCGGCGCCGACGTCGAGCGCGTGGACCGGACGCCCGCCGGGTGGATCATCACCGCCTCCGGCGTGGAGTTCGGGCCCTACGACGCGATCGTCGAAGCGGCTCCCGCGCATGCGGCGGCCGCCCATCTGGGCCACCTCGACCCCGTGTTCGCCGAGTATCTGGGCGCGATTCCCTTCGCACCGATGGCGGTCATCGCCCTCGGATTCCCGCGCGATGCGGTCACCCACGACCTGGCGGGATTCGGCATGCTGGTGCCCAGCCGCGAAAAACGTGACCTCCTGGGCGTGCTGTGGACCAGCAGCATCTTCCCCGGCCGCGCGCCCGACGGGCAGGTGCTGCTGCGCTGCATGGCCGGCGGCTTCGCCAACCCCGGCTTCCTGGATCTGACCGAAGAGGAGATGACCAGGACCATCCTGTCCGAACTGCGCCCCCTGCTGGGACTGCGCGGCGAACCGGACATGGTGCAGATCTTCAAACACGAACAAGCCATCGCCCAGTATGTGCCCGGCCACCTGCACCGCCTGGCCGCCATCGAGGCCTGCGCCGAGAAATTCGAGGGTCTCTACCTGACCGGAAGCTCCTACCGGGGCATTGCGGTCAATTCATGTATCAAGGAATCGGAACTCGTCGCCGAAAAACTATTGGATAGCCTGGCCGGTATGACCGGGCACGTCCAGTCGGAGGCTTTGTGATGACCGTTCTGCTGACCGTATTCACGATTCTGATGCCGCTGGCCTACCTCGTGGTCTGGAGCACGTACCTGTGGTTGTTCTATACGGACAACCCCGTCGCCCGCCGGCTCTGCACCCGGTTGGCGCTGGTCACCGTCGCCCTGCACACGGCCGCCATGGTGACCAAGGGTCTGGCGCTCGGTCGCCTGCCCATGGGAGATTTGCTCGAATTCGCGAGTTTCCTCGCCCTGGCGATGCTGGCCACCTATCTGGTCGTCGAGATCCGCATCAAGGCCAAGAACACCGGCTTCCTGATCACCGGCATGGCGTTCCTGCTGGTCCTTGTCGGCAACGTCTTCAGCGCGCCGGCCGCGGACGCGAGCCCGTTTCTGGACGAGCCCGGTTACGCCGGACACGCCCTGCTGGTCCTGTTCTCGTACACGGCCCTGAGCCTGAGCTTCCTGTTCGCCGTGCTTTACCTGATCCTGAACCGGCAGCTGATGCGACGCCAGTTCGGCCTGCTCTTCCGGCGCCTGCCCGCCCTCGACACCCTCGAACGGATGAGTGTCGGCGCGGTGAAGCTGGGCGTGCCGCTGATGTTCCTTGCGCTGTGCCTCGGCCACCTGTGGATGTACGACCTCGCCGACCGGATGCAGCCGGAGATGGCCGCCCAGCTCAGTCCCTACGATCCGAAGATCCTGATCACCTGGGTCATCTTCCTGGGCTACGCCATCGGGCTGGCCGGCTACCAGTTCCTGGGCTGGCGCGGACGCCGCATGAACGTGCTGGCCGTCGCGGCCTACATCACCGTCGTGGGCGCGATGGGCCTGGTTCATCACTTCTTCCCCAGCTTCCACAACTTCGAAGCCAGCGATGTGACGGAGCCGGTCAATGCTGATATCAGCCGCGCTCCGGCCGAGATCATGCTCGTCCGACACGGGGAGGTCGGAAAATGATCCGGCCGACCACCCTCCACGTGCGCAGCATCAACCACAAGACCGCTCCGACGGAGGTGCGCGAAAAAGCCCACCTCGAACCGGAAGCTGCCACGCGGTTGATGGACGCCCTCGGGGGGCACCTGGCCGACGAGAACCACAATCCCAACATCAGCGAGAACGGCTGCATCTCGGTCATCCCGGTGTCGACGTGCAACCGGACCGAGATCTATCTGGAAGTCAGCGAAGGCACCGACGCCGACGCCCTGCTCCGCCGCGGTCTGGCGGAGGTCGGGGCCGACGCCGACCTGTTCTACTCCGAGCACTCGCTGGGGCTCGACGGGCTGGAGGCCATCCGCCACCTGTTCCGGGTCTCGGCGGGCATGGAAAGCATGATGCTGGGTGAACCGCAGATCTCGGGGCAGCTGAAGGACGCCTACCGGCTGGCGCGCAGCCATCATGAACCGGGCCCGGGACTGCTGCGTGCCTTCCAGGGCGCCTTCCGCGCCGGCAAGCGCGTGCGGACCGAGACGCGCATTTCCACCGGCGCGGTGAGCGTGGCCTTCGCCGCAGTGGAACTGGCGCGCAAGTTCTTCGACCAGCTGTGCGACCAGAAAGCCGTGCTGGTCGGGGCCGGGGAAACCGGCGCTCTGGCCGCCCGCCACTTCCTGCAGCACAACATCGGCAGCCTGACGGTCGTCAACCGCAGCTACGCCAAGGCCCGGGATCTCGCCGAAACGCTGACGGCCGAGAAGGAGCTGGGCCTGGGCAAGAAGGCCAAGAACGCCGGCGGCACCCTGCGACCCGCCACGGCGCCCAAGGGCGACTGCGGCACGATCGACGCCCGGCCCTGGGAAGAGCTGACCGAAGCCATGGCCACAGCCGACGTGATCCTGTCGACCACCGGCGCCACCGAACCGGTGATCCTGCCGGACATGGTCAAGCAGGCCGTCACCAAGCGCAAGGGCAAGCCCCTGTTCATGCTCGACATCGCCGTGCCCCGCGACATCCACCCCGATGTCGGCGGCATCCAGAACGTCTTCGTGTTCGGTCTCGACGATCTCGACGGCATGATCGCCGCCAACCTGGCCGCGCGCCGCAGCCAGCTGCCGCGGGCGGAGAAGATCCTCGACGAGGAGATCGAGGAATTCCAGGGCTGGCTGGCGGACATCGACCTGCGCCCCACGGTGGCCGAGTTCAAGGCCTACCTCGAGGAGCTCAAGGACAAGCAGGTGGGGTTCGTGCGGAAGAAGCAGTCGGACGAGATCGCCGCCGCGGTGGACCGCAGCCTCCAGCAGTTCATCAAGAAGGTGCTCGGCCGTTCGGTCTCCACGCTCAAGAGCGCCGAATCGCGCGAGGAGCGCGACCGCGACCTCGACACCCTGCGCAAGATCTTCTCGGTCGACGAACCGGAGTGATCCCGGCTCCGGGCCCATGACATGATCCGACCTTTGTGTTATACGTGACAGAACTCCTGCGCCCAGGTTTCCGACGATTCTTTCCAGGGAGATGCCGCTGCCGTGATCGGTAAGATGCTGGCCCACTACAAGATCATCAGCCTGATCGGCGAAGGCGGCATGGGTGTCGTCTACGAGGCGGAGGACACCCGCCTGAAACGGCGGGTCGCGCTCAAGATCTTGTCGGACAAGGTCGCCCGCGATTCGCGGTTGCTGGAAAGATTCCAACGGGAGGCCGAAGCCCTGGCCACCCTGAACCACCCGAACATCGTCACGGTCTATTCGGTGGAGACAGCCGACGGAATCCCCTTCCTGACCATGGAGCTGGTCGCGGGCCGGCGGCTGGACGAACTCATCCCCAGAAACGGCATGGACGTCGGCGCCTTCTTCGATCTGGCCCTGCCGCTGACGGAAGCCTTGTGCGCCGCCCATGAGACGGGTATCACGCACCGCGACCTGAAACCCGCCAACATCGTGGTGGCGCACGACGGCCGCCTGAAGGTGCTGGATTTCGGGCTGGCCAAGCTGGAGCAGGAGCTGCCGGGCGGCGAGCAGACCATGGATCTGGAGCGGCCCCTGACCGAGGCGGGCAGCATCGTCGGCACCGCACCATACATGTCGCCCGAACAGCTCGAAGGCAAGGCCGTCGACGCCCGGTCGGACATCTTCTCCCTGGGTATCCTCATGTACGAGATGCTTACGGGCGAGCGGCCCTTCAAGGGCGATTCGTCCATGGCGGTCATGTCGTCGGTGCTCAAGGACCAGCCCCGCCAGATGACCGAGCTGAAGGCGAATCTGCCGCGGCACCTGGAGCGCATCGTCGCCGGCTGCCTGGAAAAGAACCCCGACGACCGGCACCCGAATTCCGTGGCGGTCCGGAACAACCTGCGCCAGCTCCAGCGGGAGTTGGCCACCGAATCCCAGGTACAGAGTGCCGTGCAGCCCGCCTTGCGGCCCGCCTCCGGGAGCCGGAAGCGCTTGTTGCCGATCGGCCTGGTGATCGTCGCGGTTGCCGTCGTCGGGTACTTCGCCACCCGGCCGGCAACCGGCGGATCTCGGCGGTCGACCCCGCTGAACGCCGATGTTGCCGTCACGGCCGCGGGCGACGAGCGCAAGATGATCGTCGTGCTTCCGTTCGAGAACCTGGGCACCAGCGACGACGAGTATTTTGCCGACGGGCTCACCGAAGAGATCACCAGCCGTCTGGCGGCCATCAAGAGCCTGGGCGTGATTTCGCGGACCAGCGCCATGCAGTACAAGGGCAAACGCCCGTCGCTGCAGGAAATCGGCGAGCAGCTGGGGGTCGCCTACGTGCTCGAGGGCACGGTGCGCTGGCAGCGCACCGCAGACGGGCCCAGCCGGATCCGAGTCACGCCCCAGCTGATCCGCGTGGCCGACGACACGCACCTGTGGTCTTCACGGTACGACAAGGAACTGGCAGAGATCTTCGCGGTCCAGTCGGAGATCGCCGCAACCGTGGCGCGCGAACTCAACGTCACCCTCGGTGAACCGGAAAAGCAGGCCGTGGCCGCCATTCCGACCGACAACATGGAGGCCTATCAGGCCTACCTGCGCGCCATGGAGATCTGGCACCGCCCCGGCTACAACGTCGAGAACTTCCGGCTGAGCTGGCAGTTGCTGGAAAGGGCCATCGAGCTGGATCCCGAGTTCGTGCCCGCCATGGCGGCGGCGTCCAACGTGTACAGCATGCTGTACGTGGGCGGCGACGCCCCGGCCAGCATTCTCGACCAGGCCCGCAAGCATCTCGAGGAGGCCCGCAGGCTGGAACCCGCCAACCCGAAGGTCCTGCTCGCCTGGGGCTACTACTACTACCTGGCTTTCTTCGATTACGACCGGGCGCTCGCGGAACTCAGGGCCGCCGAGAAGCTCGCGCCCAACGATTTCGAGGTGGCCGAAGCCATGGCTTACGTTTTTCGCCGCCAGGGCAACCTCGCCCTGGCGATGGAAAAACTCCGGCAAGCCATCGCCCTGGATCCCCAGAACGCCCATCTCCAGCTCCAGTACGCCCGCAGTCTGAGCGCCGATCTTCAACATGCCGAGGCGGACGCCAGTTTCGAACGTTCCATCAAGCTGGCGCCCGACAGTGACGAGGCCTATCTCGGCAAGGCCCTGAACCTCTTCGCCTGGAAGGGGGACTTTGCCGAGACCCGGGCCGTGCTGGATCGATTCCCCGTGCAGGATACCCTCCGGATGATCGTGATCCGGAGCACGCTCGACCTCTGGGAACGCCGTTATGCCGAGGGCCTGGAACGCCTGACCCGTTCCGACATCGGATCCGTCGAGGACATCAGCATCAGGCTGCAGTACCTGGAACTGACCGGTCGGCTCCTGCAGCTCGAGGGGCGCGCGGAAGACGCCCGGAAAGCCTACGTCACGGCCATGGAGTCGGTCCGGGCCTTGATCGAAGCCCAACCCACGCAGAGCCACCCCTACACCTTCGCCGCTCTGTTCCAGCTGCGCCTCGGCGAAATCGAGGCTGCCGGCGCAAACCTGGAGAAGGCCCGCGAACTGGGCCGGAAGGACCGCTTTTTCGTCGGCACGATCTATTTCGTCGAGATCGAGTACGCCATCCGCACCGGCGACCTCGACCGGGCGGTGGCGTTGGCCAGGACCGCGCGCGACACGCCGAATTTCATGCGGTTGAGCCGGAACGAACTGCGGGTGAATCTCCTGTTCGACCCGATAAGGGATCATCCCGGCTTCCGGGAGTTGCTGGAAGATTGATGCCGCCCCGGCGCCGGTTGTGCGCCGATACCGCCGCCAGGCCCCTCGGCGCGCTTTCTTCTTGACCCGCGGCACCTAACCTCCAGATTGGGTAGGAGTCCGATCCACCGGTGAACCGCCCAGCTGCAAGGAGACCGCCATGCGCCTGTCCATCATCCTGTTGCTCTGTACCATCGTCCTTGCGGCCGCCGCCGGCCTGGCCCAGGAGGAAGACCCTTACCTCTGGCTGGAAGAGGTCGAAGGCGAAAAGGCGCTGGAGTGGGTCAAGGAGCGCAGCGCGGCGGACACCGCCGAGCTCGAGGCCGTGGCCGAGTTTGCACCGATCCACGAACAGCTGCTGGGAATCTTCAATTCCAGCGACCGGATCCCCTATCCGGCCGTCCGCGGCCCGTGGGCCTACAATTTCTGGCAGGACCAGGAGCACGTGCGCGGGATCTGGCGTCGGACCAGTGTCGCGTCCTACCTGACCGACAACCCGGAATGGGAAACGGTTATCGATTTGGACGCGCTGGCCGCAGCCGAAGACGAGAACTGGGTCTGGAAAGGCGCCAGGGGCCTCTATCCCGACTACCGGCAATTCCTGGTCACCCTGTCGCGCGGCGGCGGCGACGCTTCGGTCACCCGCGAGTTCGACGCCGAGAAGATGGCATTCGTGAAGGACGGCTTCTTCGTGCCCGAGGCCAAGGCGCAGGTCAGCTGGAAGGACGAGGACACGGTCTGGATCGGCACCGACTTCGGCGAAGGCACGCTGACCAGTTCGGGCTACCCGCGCCTGGTCAAGGAGTGGAAACGGGGAACCGACCTCGCCGACGCGGCGCTCATCTTCGCAGGCTCGGTGGACGACGTCTCGGTCGGCGCCTACAGCATGCACACGCCGGAAGGCCGCTTCGATATCGTGTACCAGACTCCGGCCTTCTACCGCGGCACCTACCATCTGCTGCGTGACGGCAAGCTGATCGAGCTGGAGATTCCCGAGGACGCCAGTCCCCAGGGCATCTTCAAGGGTCAGATGCTGCTCTCGCTGCGCACCGACTGGGAAACCGGCGGCAGAACCTACCCCGCGGACGCCCTGCTCGCGATCGACCTCGAGGAGTTCCTCGCCGGAGGGCGTTCTTTCGACCTGCTGTTCGAACCGGAGGAGCGCGTTTCCCTGGGCGGCACCGCCAGCACCCGTGATTTCCTGCTGGTCAACACCATGGACAACGTCCGCAGCAAGCTCTACAAGCTCAGTCCCTCGTCCGACGGCTGGAAACGCGAAGAAATTGCCCTGCCGGGCCTGGGTTCGGCCGGCGTCACCGGCATGAGCGACCTGAACAACGACTTCTTCATCATCTATACGGACTTCACCACGCCTTCGAGCCTGTACTTCGCACCGGAGGGGCAGCCCGCGCGGCAGGTCAAGACCACGCCGGAGTTCTTCGACGCCGCAGGCATGACGGTGGATCAGTACGAGGCCGAATCGGCTGACGGCACCATGATTCCGTACTTCATCTTCATGCCCAAGGGATTCCAGGCCGACGGTGAGAATCCGACCATGCTCTACGGTTACGGCGGCTTCGAGCAGAGCATGCGGCCCCGCTATTCCGGCGCCACCGGTGCCGCGTGGGTCGAGCGCGGGGGCGTCTACGTGCTGGCCAACATCCGCGGCGGCGGCGAATTCGGACCCAAGTGGCACCAGGGAGCGGTGAAGGAGAAACACCAGAACGCCTTCGACGATTTCATCGCCGTGGCCGAGGATCTGGTGGCGCGCAAGATCACGTCGTCCGCACACCTGGGCATCGTCGGCGGGTCCAACGGCGGCCTGCTGGTGGGCGCCTGCTTCGTCCAGCGGCCGGAATTGTTCGAGGCCGTGGTCTGCCAGGTGCCGCTGCTGGACATGAAACGCTACAACAAGCTGCTGGCCGGCGCCAGCTGGATGGCCGAATACGGCAACCCCGATACCGACGACTGGGAGTACATCAAGACCTGGTCGCCGTACCACAATCTGGACGCGGCCAAGGACTACCCGCAGGTGTTCTTCTACACCTCGACGCGCGACGACCGGGTGCATCCGGGACACGCCCGCAAGATGGTGAAGAAGATGACCGACATGGACAAACCGGTCTATTACTACGAGAACACCGAGGGCGGCCACGGCATGGCGGCCAACCTCGCCCAGCGCGCCTACATGTGGAGCCTGACGTACGCCTACCTGTGGAAGATGCTGAACTAGCCGCGGGGATTCCGCGGACCACGGTGGCCGGCGTTGCGACGCCGGCCACGCTCATTCCGGGTCGGGTCCCGAACGGGACAGGATGGCCGGCACGATGATGACCGCCGATATTGAAAGGCCCGGAAAGATGGCCTCGATCCCCAGCCAGGGACCTCCCCGCCCGAGCAGCAACCACCCGCCCGACACGACGCCCGCGGCGATCATCGCCGTCACCACCCGGGTTCCCGCCAGTTGCCGACCCGAATGCGCCAGGATCAGGGGCAGCAGCAGCATCGGCGTGCCCACGCTGCCGAGGTTCTTCCACAGGACGATGACCGAACCGGACCAGAGGGCCAGCGCCACGGCCGCCGCCGCGGTGGCCAGCAAGCTCCAGCGGATCAACGGCAGCGAGGCCTCCGGATCGATGCCGCGCCACCGGCCGATCAGGTCGCGGCCGAGCGTGATCGAACCGATGAAGGCGTAGCTGTCGATCGTCGACATGATGGTGGCCAGCAGACCGACGGTGAAGATCCCCTGCCAGAACACCGGCAGGACCATCTGCGCCAGGGCCGGAAAGGCCTGCACCGGATTGGTGAGATTCGGCAGCAGCACCCGCGCGTAGAGTCCGGCGGTCGTGGTCAGGAAATCGAAACAGATCCAGAAGCCGATCGCGGCCGCGATGCCCCACTTGGCGGTTTTTTCCGTACGCGCGGCGTAGCAGCGCTGGTAGAAGGCCGGCTCGACCAGGGTCGACAGGGCGATGAAGTACCACACCGCGATCCCCTGGAATCCCAGCCCGCCGTCCCACGCGAGATGCCCGGCGGGCAGCCCGGCCTTCAGAAACGACCAGCCGCCGAACCGGGAAACACAGACCGGGACCAGCACGAGAAACCCGAGGAACATCAGGAAGAACTGGACGATATCCGTGGCGACGACCGCCCGCAGCCCCCCGCGAAAGACGTAGGCCACCGAGAGGGCGGTGCCCAGGACGACCCCCACCCAGACCGGCCAGCCGGTCGCGAAGTTCACCAGGACCCCGAGCATCAGCACGTAGGCCGCCGGCGCCGTCATCACGAACAGGACGCCGGCGGCGGTCAGGGCCGCGGGGCGCCCGAAGCGCTGTTCGATCAGGTCCGGCAGCGTCAGCACGTGGGAACGCCGCGCCCGGGCGGCCAGAAAGAGCGCGAACACGCCGGCATACAGATAGTAGGGGACGCCGAAGACGAGCCAGTTGCTGACGCCGTAGGTCCAGGTGTATTCGCCCACGCCGAGGATGCCGCCGTACCAGGTGGTGACCAGTGACGCGGTGAACGCGGGCAGGGTGAGGCGGCGGCCGGCGACGATGTACTCCGCCACGCCGGCGGGGGCTTTGCGGAACAGGCGCAGAACCACGAGCATCAGAAAGACGACGTAGACGACCCCGGCCAGGGAATTCACATCACTCTTCCCCGTATAGATCTTCGGAGTACGCCGGTCCGTGTTCCCGATCCACGGCCACCAGCAGGGAGCCGGTACCCGTGGAGATCAGCAGGGGGGAAGCCAGCACCCGGTTGCTCACCGTCGCCGGTCCGCCGGGCAGCAGCGTATCGCCCAGCAGCGGATACTGGGCGCCCTCGAGGGTCACGCCGGTGACCGTTCCGCTCAGCGGCAGCAGCGAAAACAGCGTGCCCACGTCGAGATCCCAGGAGACCTTCGCGCCGGGACCCAGCCGGACCGAATCGGCGTGATGGCCGGCAATGCACAGGTCCAGCCGGTCGGCGAAACGTTCCATCAGCTGGACGTTGAATAGCGTGTGGTCCAGCCGCCAGCCCGTGGCTCCGAGCAGCACCGCCTCCTTGAGCCCTTCTCCCTCCAGGTAGAGCAGGGCCTTTTCGCTGTCGGTGGTGAACTGGTCGTCGACGCGCAGGAACTTCGGGCCGTCGCGCCCGGAGATGAGCCGGCCGGCGATCGAATCGAAATCGCCGATCACGACGTCGGGCACGCGGGGCAGGTGATCATAGGGATGGCCGGCTGCATCGGTGCAGACAAAGAGATCCGCGCCGTTGAGCCAGTACTCCAGCAGGGGCAGGGGCGGCTGGGGGCCGTTGCACAGCACGACCCCGCGGGGACCCTTCTTACTGAAGATGGGGCACGAGGCTCCGCCTGTTTCGCCTTCATAGAGATTCATCAGAAGTCGTAATCGATTCCCAGGGCGAAATTGCGCCCCGCGCCCGGCGTGTAGTAGTTCTCTCCGAACCAGTATCCCCACGTTTCGTACTCCGTGTCACCAACATTCCGCACGTGGACGAAAGCGGTCGCCCCGCGCAGGGGAGCCAGCCCCGCCCGGCCCAGATCCACCCACAACGACAGATCGACGGTGGTCCACGGCGCGATGGTGCGCTCGGTATCGCCCGAATTGTCCAGGTGCTGCCGGCCTGTGTTCCGCAGGCGGACGCGGGTGCGCGCCTTGCCACGCCAGTCGGTGTCCCACGAAAGCATCAGCAGGTGTTCGGGGAACAGGGCGATGGGATTGCCGCTGTAGTCGTAGACGCTGCCGTCCCAGTCGAAGAAGGTGAACTCCTCGAATTCGTCCCAGCTGCGCGAAGCGGCCAGCGACAGGCTGTTGGCGGCGTTGATCTGCGCGCGCGCGCCCAGCTCCAGGCCCCGGTGCAGCGTCTTGCCGGCGTTGCCGCGGATCGAACTACCGTCGTCGTTTACCCCGCCATAAGGCACGATCTCGTCGCGGAAGTCCATCCAGTAGCCGCCGAGCGTGACACTGAAGCCGGCGTTGTGCCACGCAAGACTCGCCTCGTAGTCGACGACCCGCTCCTCCTTGACGTAGGGATCGTACCATTCGACGTAGGCCACCGACCCGTCGTCATTCAGCACCGGTTCGCTGCGCCCGAACAGGGGCTGCACGCCCAGGTCGCTGCCGCTCTGGAAGGTGTCGAAGAGCTCGTTGTCCGTCGGCTCGCGGTGGTTGACGCCGACCGACCCGAAGGCGACAAGCGAACCGCCGGCCACCTGCCCGGGCAGCTGCCAGCTGACGGCGCCCTTGGGGTTGAAGAATTCGTAGGCGACGGTGTAGGCGTTGAGCTGGTCGCCCGTGAAGTTGCCCACCTCGTTCTGCCGGAAACTGTATTTCTTGTTCTGGAAGTGGAGGTCGGCCGTCAGGGTCAGTCCCTCGGCCACGGTGTAGCGCTCGCTGGCGTACAGGGACCAGGTGTCCTTGTCGCCGTTGTAGTCATGGTACTTGAAGCCGTCGGTGAAGTCCGTGGGCGTGAAGCCGTCGGACCACAGGACATCGCCCCAGTGCACCGCATGGAACGTGTACCAGTCGCCGCCCACGAGCAGGCGGCCCCGGCCGTGGCTCCACTCGAGGCCCGGTACCCAGCCGGTGTGTTCCTTGCGCACCCATTTCTGGCGGACCAGATCGACCGCATCGTCCGCCCCCACCCCCGGCAGGCTGTCCAGGGAGTAGTCACCCGCGCGTTCGCCGTCCTTGAAGTTCTCGTAGTAGCCTTCGCCCTTGATGTAATAGAGGCGGTTGGTCAACGACAGGTTGTCCCTCAGGAAGACGGTGTTGTGCAGCTCGTAGTGGGGCTGGCGGAAGTTGTCGACGGCGTTGTGGTAGGTCTCGAGGTTGGCCCTGCGGTTGACCTCCAGGAGCGAGGCGGGCACCGCGTCCCAGGCATGATGGGTCAGCTCCTTGCCCGTGTAGATGTTCACCCGGGTGGTCATGTTGTCGGTATCCCACTGGCCGCTCCAGAACACGCCCCACCCCTCGTGGCCGGAGCGGTCGCGATAGCCGTCACTTTCCTGCCGCGTCAAGCGGATGCTCGAGCGGAATCCGCCGCCCAGATCGCCCGTCTGGTAACTGATCATCTGCCGGGAGAACCCGTAACTGCCCGTATTGAGCGCGATCCTGCCCTGCGGCTTGGCCGACAGGCCCGCCGAAATGATGTTCACCGTACCACCGATCGCGGTCATCCCGCCGATGGAATTCGTGATGCCGCGCTGAACCTGGATGTCCTGCACGCTGGCCGCCAGGTCGGACAGATTCACCCACCACACCTGGTGATCTTCGGGATCATTGAAGGGGATCCCGTTGAACAGCACCCCGACCCGCCGTTGGTCGAAACCGCGGATCTTCAGGTAGGTGTAGCCCAGGCCGCTGCCGGCGTCGCTGTAGGCGAAGACCCCCGGGATACCCTGCAGCAGCAGCGGCAGTTCGAGGTCCGGTTCGCGGAACCTGAGTTCTTCGTGGGTGATGTTGGTGATGTTCATCCCGGCTTCGTCGTCGTAACGCGAGGCCGTGACCACCACATCGGCGCCCGCGTGGACCGGCTCTTCTCCGGTCTGGGCCGAAACCAGGGAAGCGACAAACAGCAGCAGCAGCGGCGTGAAGAATTTCATGACTGGCACCTCGAGAGGTTGGCCAGGCGAAGAAGGAATAGCCGACAAAAAAGCGCCTCCCGTTGATCTGGAAGGCGCCGGATGCGGCCCGTTTCCCTACGCCGGCATGATCCGGTTCAGGTTCCAAGGGTTTATCTCAGGCTGGATCCCTTTTTGTCGTGGGTCAGCCACCCCTAACGGTCCCCGCCAGGATAGACCCTGAACCCGGCGGTGTCAAATACGCGACGGTAAAGGCTCTATTGCGGAGCCTCGGTGCCCGGATAGGTCGTCATCGAATAGGGCAGATGGCCGCTGTCGGCGAAGGCGATCAGCTTGGTCGAGCCGTCGGCGCGCACCTGGACCACCGTCAGGCTGCAGTTGGCGATGCTCATTCCCAGCCAGGCGGCCGGATCGACGTCCAGGATCCGGGTCACGAACCAGCGGATCACGTTGCCGTGGCAGACAACGATGTCGTAGGCGTTAGCGGCGACGGCCGGCACGAAGATGCGTTCCCAGGCAGCCTGGAGATTCGCCTCACAGTCGGCGGCCTCCCCGGGCGCGAGGTCGTCCATGATGTCCTGCCGGCGCGTGGTCGGCGTGCATTCGCGGATGTCGCGGTGAAGCGTCAGTTCGAGATCCGCGAACCGTTCGGCGATGATCGCCCCGGTCTGGCGCGCGCGCGTCATCGCGCTGGCCTGGATCGAGGTGAAGGCGACGGGCATGGCTTTCAGCCGGTCGGAGACCAGCCGGGCCTGCTGGCGGCCGAGGGCGACCAGGCCGCAACCGGTGTCCTCGTCGCAGGCGTCGTCGTGTTCGTACTCGCCGTGTCGGATCAGGAAGATCGTACGCACCGGCTCGTCCCGGTCCGGCAGCACGGCCGCCGCGGGCAGTGCCAGCGTCAGGGACATCAGGACAAGCAGCAGAATGGTTCGTTTCATGACCGCTCCCGGGTTGGGGTGACCGAATGTACTCTAGCAGGATTTCCCTGCTGACGAAAGCCACCGTGTCCGTCTATGATCGGCGGGCGCTCCCCTTTGTACTCGTGCCGTCGGCGGGGCCGGCAATCGCCCACGTACGAGACCGGCCTGCGGCGACGGGATCGGTTCGGTCATGGTCCGTCTGCTTATTGTTCTCCTGTTGGTGATCCCCGGATCCACGGCGGCCCTGCCCCGAGCCGACGACGATCCCTGGCCCGTCGTGCCCGGCTGGGCCTCGCTCAGCCGCCTCGAAGAGAACCCCGACGACCTCTACGTGTTGCGCTGGTACGACGGCTCGACCACGGAAATCGCGGGCCGGGAAGTCATGGTTCTGTCCGGCGAATATTACGGCAACTCGCTGAACCGGCTGGCCCTCTTCTACTCCCGCAACGAGGAGGGGGATCTCTTCTACCACGGCTCCCTCGACCCCGACGAAGGCACCGCCAACATCTTCGAGCCACCCGTGCTCTACCTCGACCTGCCTCTGGAAGCGGGCAAGTCCTGGGAGGTCGACTCCCGCCGGTACGACAACCTCGAGCTCGAGGGTGCAGGTGTGGCCGAACGCGGAACCAGGCGGGTCGAGGGCCCGGAGAGGATCCGCACACCGGGCGGGATGGTCGACGCCTGGAAGATTTCCACCGAGGTGGACGCGGGTGATGGCATGGGCACCGACTGGTTCGCCCCCGGCGTGGGCATGGTGCGCTTCACGTTCGGACAGGACGGTCCTTTGGCCCGCCAGGAAGCCTGGACCCTGGAGGGGCCCCTGGCCCTGCCCGGAATCGGCGACGTGGTCAGCCTGGATTTCGGCTGGCGGCCGGGGCTGAAGGTCCGCGTCAAGAAATACGCCCTCAAGGTCAAGGACAGCCAGACCGGGCCGGACACCACGGGCGCCGTCATCGAATACACCCTCGAGGTCAACCGCACCCCCATGGGCATGCTGGTGCACATGGCCGATCTGGACCTGGGCCTGCCCGATTCCCTGACCGAAACGAACGAGACCCGGGCCGCGCAGGAGGTGATGGACCGCACCAGCAAGGCTTTGCCCGACTTCCTGGTCAGCCGCGACGGTCTGTTCACGGGTCTTTCCGGCGCAGCCGCCAGCCTCGACTCCACTTTCAGCCTCGTGTCTTCGCTCCTGGCCGAAAGTGCCGACGATCCGGAAATCGTCGCGGACGTGATGAAGACCATGCGGGAGGTCTTCACGCCGGAGGTCTACGAGTCCTTCGCCGCGGATGAATGGAACAAGTTGATCGGCACCTGGCTGGATTTTTCCGCCGAGACGGGTGTCATCTACGAGGGGGAGTTCAGCGTCCCGTCGCCGATCTTCGCCGGCCTGGAAGTGCCCATGTTCTTCCTGGTCGCCATTGCCGAACCCTGCGGCTGCAACGAGGCCAGCACGCGCGACGACTGTGTTCGCCTGATCTACTCCTCCAAGACCGACGGGGAAGCGCTCGAGGATGCTTTGGCGGGACTGGTCGAGAAACTGTCCCGTGAACGGCTGACGGGAGTCCGCATCGAAAACCTGACGATCAGCACCGATATCATGTCGATCATGGAACCGGGAACCATGCGGCTCCACGAGGTCCATTACGTCAAGAGAGTGAACCTGGACGCCACCGGACCTGACGGGGAAAAGGAGCCCGGCCGCCAGGTCGAACGGGAGGATTACTTCTTCACCTACCCGCAGTAGCGCGGCTCTGCTAGCGGATCCGGGTGCGGAAACTGATGCTGAAACTCGGATGGTTCACGCCGTCGGAGGCGGCAAACGCCCCGCGGGGTCTCAACCGCACGTGCGTCACCAGCGGATCGAACCCCTGGACATCGGGAACGGGCACGTAGTTCCAGGTGACGCCGCCGTCGCTGGAGAATTCGATGTCGTCGGCCAGGCTGCCGAGGCCGCCGTAGTTGATCGTCAAGCCGCCCGGCACCGGCCCGTCGGCAAACAGCACCGGACCGCCGCCCCCGCCGAGATCGCCGACGAAGAGCGCCGTGTTCGCGGGCACCGGATCGGTCACCTGCAACCCGTCGGCGTCGGTCGCACCCGGACCGGTGTTGGTCGCGACGATCACATTCATGACGAACGCTCCGGGGATGGCCTTGGGGTTCGTCAGCAGATTGACCGGGTCGGACTCGGTCACGGTGGTCTTGCTGACCAGGATGTTGGGCACCAGGGAGGTCACGGTCGTCAGACAACCGAATTCGGAGGTCGAGGCGCCGAGGGTCGCGGTGGCCGTGATCACGGTTCCGGTGGTCACGCCCACAGGCAGCGGAATCGTGAACATGAAGCGCTGCGTGTTGTCCTGACCCACAGCCGCACCGTTGACCGGAGCCGGCCCGTAGGCCGCGGCCGTACCGTCCTGATCGGCAACCGAGCCCTCGGTGAGCGAAACTACGTGCGTCCGGCCTTCGCCAAAGCCGCTCGGATCCGCGGCCGCGGTGAAGACCTCGATGACGGCGCCGGGGCGCGACCAACCGGCCAACGTCAGCGTACCGCCCACGTTCAGGGCCGTCTCGAACACCGGGAAATTCAGCAGCCCGTTGCCCCCGTCGTCGCCGTCTCCGGTATCGTTGAGCGAAACAAAGGGCGCGGTGCCGGAGCGGCTGTTGTCCGCCGGCGCCAGCAGATCGATGCCCAGCCCGCCGTTGTCCGCCATGGAATTCATGGTCAGCGTGTGGCCGGCGGTCGACGCGGCGACCAGCACGCCGGCACCGGCGTTCGCCTCGATCAGATTGCCCCGGACCAGGCTCGTGCCCGCCGCCAGCCGGATGCCGCTGGTTTCGGCCCCGCCGGTGGTGACCGCGCCGTTGCCGTCGATGGTGTTGTCGAGCAGGCTGACCGCGCCGGCAGCGCCGAAGACATCGATCCCCGCGCCGCCGTTGCCCCGGATCAGGTTGCCGGAAACCGTCACGTCGGTGGTGCCGTCGAGACTCAGCCCGTTCTGCTGGCCGTCGCCGGCCGCGTTGCCGCCGATCTCGTTGCCGGTGATGAGCCAGCCGTCGCTGCCGCTGCGCGCCTCGATACCGTGCCGATCGCTGAAGCCGATCAGATTGTCCTGCAGGGTACCGCCGGTCGCACCGGCCAGCGTCACGTGCGGGACCGAGCGCCAGGTGCCCGGATCGGCGAACGTTCCCGGACCCGACCCCAGCACGTTCTCGGTGATGACAGAGCCCGCGCCGCCTTCGAGCAGCAGAGCACCCATGGTCGCGTTCGCCCCGAAACTGGAGAAACCGTGCAGGGACAGGCGGCGCACCGTCGTCAGGTCGGCCTGGATGCGCAGACCGTAGCGGGTGCCGGTCGAACCGACGATCTCCAGTTCGGGCTTCGCCACTGTCGGCAGCGCCAGGCCGGCTGTTCCCACGGACCCGCCGGTCCCCAGGAAACCCGGATTGGCATCCAGGATCGTGACCCCGTCGCCGGCGCTGTAGGCCGTACCGTCGACCGTTGTCCCGGGATCCGTCAGGGTCGGCAGCAGCCGCGTCAACGCCAGCCGCCACCACAGGCCGCCGCCGCCGTCGGCCGCCTCCGCGGGGACGAATCGCATGACATTGTCGCCGACCAGGGCGTTGGCGTTGTCCAGGAACTGCCGCAGACTGCCCTGCACCGGGGTGTTGTCGCCACCGAGGGCGTTGGTCACCACGTTGAAACTGAAGCCGAAATCAACGTTGTTGGCGTGGGCTTGGCTCACATCCGCCCGGCCCAGATGCTGGTAGGCGTTGCCGGCCGGATCGCCGCTGGCCGGATTGAAGGCATCGGACACCCCGGGCGTCACGCCGCCGAACCGGGGACCGACATCGAGCGCCGGCGTCGCGGGGTCGTCACCGACCGTCTGCTGCGCCCAGACGTCGCCCGCATTGAACCCGCCGTTGAAACCCGCGCCGGGAGTCAAACTGCGTGAGTCCACGGCCACGAGGTAGTGGTCTCCGGTGGCGTTGGTCTGCACCTTGAAGTTGAAACTTCCGGAAGGGTTGGTGGTGATCTCCTCGAGCAGGACATCACCGGCATCGACCACTCCGTTGTTGTTGGCGTCCTCGTACAGGCGGACGTCCACGCCTCGGGCCTTGGTGTCGCCCGCCACCGAACCGTCGCCCAGGAGGTCCTCGTAGACGGTGCCGCGCACGTTGCGGCGTCGGGCCTCCGCCGTATCCGGGACCAGGAGCGTGCCGACCGCCATCGCCACCAGCGTCAGCTTCAGCAGCAGGTGCCGTTCGCGCGTGATCATGTGCATGATCCTATTCATGCCCACCGCCCATGAAGGCGCGGAGGATCTCTCCGGCCGATTCCTGATCGAATTTCAGCCTGACGCTCAGGAACGGCCCCTTGGCCGTAAAATTCGCCGCGGAGAAGTCCCGGTCGTAGAAGCCGACCACGTTGTAACCCAGACTGATCCAGGTGTTGGTCATGGGGTTGAAGCCCCACGACGCACCGGCGCTGTAGTCGAACTGCTTGGCGTCCCACGAATGCAGGCCGCCCACCCTCAGACCCAGGTCCATGCGTCGGCTTATGTTCTGCCGGGCTTCGCCGCCGATCATGTCGGTGAAGCCACTGAAGCGGCGACCGGCAAGATCCTCGCGGTTGTACTTCGCCCCGTACTGGAGCGCGATCTGGGTGTTGCGCCCCGAAAAGTAGGTCAGGTTCAGATGGTTGACGATGCGCCAGCCCGACAGGTCCACCGTCGGCGATATCCGGTCGTCGGTGATCCAGTCCAAGCGGTCGAGAATGACCCAGCCCTGCTTGTCCGGACGCAGGGCCAGCCCCAGACGCAGGTCCGTGCTGCGCCGGCGGTCGCCGGCGACGCCGTCGCTGCCGAGGATGCGGGCCGTGGCCGCCAGGCCCAGACCCGAGCGCGGTTCGACGAGCACCGACGGGTTGACGGCCCAGCGATCGTCGAGCTCGGAGTTGCGGATCTCGAAACGTGAGTTCCACTGCCACTTGCCCCCGCGGTAACCCACGCCGCTGGAAACGGCGGTGAAACCGACCGGCACACCCGAGGCGGCGGGCACCGCTTCGTTTGGCCGGGGGTCCAGGGCACCTGCGGTTGCCCGGCTGTGGTCCAGCCCCACGTCGAGGCTCCACCGCGGCGACACCTTCCACATCTGCCTCAGCCCGAGGTTGGCAAAGGCCCGCGCGCCGTTCTCGTTGGCGCGTTTTTCCCAGGAGCTGTTGGCCGTGGCGCCGGCCCAGGGTCTGGTCTCCACGCCGAGCCGGGCGCCGCGGGTGTCACCGGCATCGCCGCTGGTCCACTCGTACCGCGTGAGCAGTTTCAGGTTGCGGATCACCTCGAAGTCCGCGCCCAGGGTCGTTCGTGTCGGATAGTCGACGCTCGCGTTGCGTTCGGCGAGGGACTGGGCGTGGTCCGCGGACAACATCAACCGCCGGTTGCGGGTGCTGACCGCACCGCCGGCGGTCACCTGGGTCGAACCGCGCTCCTGGGCGTCGGTGAACCGGTCGCTGACGTAGCGCCCGCCGGCCTGGGCGCTGAAGATGGACTCGCGCCACTGCAGGCTGGCCTCCACGTTGTCGCGCCGCGCCCCGTCAGCCAGGTTGTCCTGTCGGTAGGACTGGCCCCTGAGGGTGAGCACCGAGTTCATCCGGTAGTCGAGATCGAGCCCGAACTTGCGGGTACCCGCCTCGCTCCGGTTCTGCTGGCCGAGCCCGAAACCCACCTCGTTGTAGCGCCAGTAGAGGCGGCTGCCGAGGCGACCGGCGGTGTTCTTGAATTCCCCGAGCCAACCGGTCCGGCGGCCGGCCGCGTCGGTGTCGGTGACCACGTATTCACCCTTCAGTTCGGTCTGCAGTCCCAGGCGGTACCTGCCGTCCCAGCCCAGCAGATCGCCCTGGCCCGCGGCCTGCTCCTGATGGATGTACGTCGTGCCCAGCTCCAGCGGGCCCCCGCGGGGGGTGACCGACGCCCGCCCGCCGTAGTTGTTGTAGTGCGCACCGATCTCGCGGGTTTCGTATTCCGCCACGATGAAGACGGGGTTCAGGTCATCATCCTTGCTGTAGATCGGCTCCTTGAAGTAGAGGGACCCCGATTCATAGTCGATGTCGTAGTCCAGGTGCCGCGTCAGGGTCCGCGTGGATACGATCAATTCGGAACGGAAGCGGTCGCGCACCTCCAGGCTGATCTTCTCGGAATTGATCACCAGCCCGGGCCGGGTCAGATAGTAGAGGCCGCTGGTGCCGTTGCCGCGGAACTCGTCGCGCGCAAAGCCGTGGCCCGTCTGGTTGGCGAACAGGTTCAGGCCGACGTGCGGTGTTTTCAGCTCCGACTTGACGCCGTTGAAGCGCCGACTGTAGCGGGCGAGCTCGTTGACGGTCAGCCCCGTCTCGAAGTCGCCGAACAGGGCGTAGAACTGGCGGCGTTCGACCTTCACATACAGCTTGCGCGCGCTGGGCGCATCGTAGTCCTGGCGTGACCCGTCACCGTAGATGGTGAAATAGGTGTCGGGATCGATTTCCTGGTAGAGCCGGCCGGTGTCCCCCTCCCAGGTCTTGCCCGTGTCGAAGGCAAGGGTGGCCAGCCACTTGCCCTTGATGGCGCCCTTGGCGTAGAAGGCCACGCGTCCGTCGCTGTACCACTTGTCCTGCGCTCCGTCCGGCCCCATGGATTCCATGTTGCCGCTCAGGGTGTTGTAACCCACGGTCCCTTCGGCCAGACCCACCAGGATCCATTCGCGGGCGTCCGGCTCGAGCCACACCCGGACCTCCTGCTGGTGATCCTGGAACCGGAAATGCAGGACGGCCTCACCCGTCCGGGTCGTCGGTTCGAGTTCGATCAGCGCCACGCCGTCCGGTCCGATGACGTACGTCGGATTCTGATTGTTCATCCCCACCAGCGGGTTTTTCTGGAAGGAATCGGACTCCTGCTTGGCCGCATGCGGCGGATCGACCGTGAAGCCGCCCACCACGCCGCCCCTGGCCGGCTGACCCTGGCGATCACTCAACCGCACGGCGACCACCGGCGGCGTCTTGCCGTCGGCGACCAGCACCGACCGGTCGCCGATGAAGGCGGCATGCGTCGGCGGACTCGCGTAGTGTACCGAACGCAGCTTGCGCCAGACCTCGCGGCCCTGGGCGTCGAGCCCGACCGCCGTCAGCAGATTCTCCCCCTCCTTGAGATCGACGCCCTTCCACAGGCTCACGGTGACCCGGTTGCCGGCACCGGCCTTGATGCCTTCGAAGTTCATCCGGGGAACCGGATTTCCGTCCAGCAGCAGGACCACCTCGTGGGCCGCACCGTGCTGGACGGCGACCTTGAGGCTCGGGACGACCGGTTGGAATCCGTCCGGGGGCCAGACCCACCCTTCTGCGGGTGCGGCCTGCGCCAGCCAGTTTTCGTCGACCGCCGGCATCACCGGACCGGTCACGGAATCGGCGGCGGCCCTGGCTGCCGCGGCGGCCAACCGGGCCTCTCCGGGACGGATACCCACGGTCGGGATCATCAGGTTCCCGCTCGCGGTTACGGAGTCCTGGCTGGCCTGGTTGAATCTGTCGGCCGTGACGATCCGCAGCTCGACCCGCCGGTTGAGCTGACGACCCTCCCGCGTGCCGTTGCCGGCCACCGGGTCGTCGGGGCCCATGCCCGCCAGGGTGACCTGATCGGGCCCGAGCCCGAGCGCGGTGCCGAGGTACTGTCCGATCGAGCTGGCCCGGGCCATGGACAGGACGTAGTTGTCGGCGAAGGTCTTCTGTCCCCGGGGACTGATCGGCACGTTGTCCGAATGGCCGGTCACGTGCATGTGCAGGACCTGCCGGGTGCGCAGCAGATCGGCCAGCGCGTCCAGTTCGCGGTAGTAGTCCGGATGGACGTGCGCGCTGAAGGTCTGGAAACGCGGGCGCAGAACAACATCCGGCTTGAGGTTCAGGACCTCTTCGATTTCGAGCCCCACCGTGGTGATCACCGGATCGGTACGAGCCGTCTCGCCGTTGGGCATGGTGAAGCCCAGCTGGGCGCGCACCGGAAGATCGCGGCTCTCCTTCAGATTGGTCAGCCGGGAGCGGAACCGTAAGCTCTTGGCGACGGCGGCCGGAGCATCGCCCAGGCGATAGACGAGGATGTTGTCCATGACCTCGGGGTCGGCGGCCGGTTGTCCGTCCAGCGTACTGGATCCCGATTCGTAGGCCACCCCTGCGGGCAGCATCACCGTCAGCTTCAGGTCGCTGTGCCCGACGACCGGGTCGGTCGCTTCGATCCGGCAGGCCAGGATCGTTCCGGTGCGGGTGGTCGCCAGCTTGAGTTCCAGACGGCTTGCGGGTATGGGCTCGGGCGTGTAGCGGAGCTGGAAATCCGCGCGCCACAGGGTGCCGCCCTGCAGGTCGACGAAACGGGAGTAGTCGCGGCCGGCCGCCCGGGAATCGACGAGACAGGGCAGCGGGTCGTACCGCTCCGGCAGGCTGGCCAGATCGACCTGCACGACGTGGGTCCCCGGCGTCACGCCTTCGAAATGGTAGCGCCCGCCCTCGTCGGTGACGGCAAACGTGCCGTCCTCGAGAAAAACGCGGACACCCCGCACCCCCTGGCGCTCCTGTGACGGCAGAACCTCGCAGTCGCCCACGACCACCCGCCCGGTGATGAACGCCGTTTCGCGGAAGAACGGATCGCGGATCATGACCACGACGACGGCATCGGCCGAAACCAGATCGGGATCGGCCCTGGCCGTCGCGACACTCGTGCTCGCCCCAAGGGGGGCACCGGCGGCCACCTCGGCCACGTAGGTGATGGTGACGCTCTCACCGATAGACAGATCGCCGAGGCTGAAGAACAACCGGCGGCCGTCCTGACCGATTGCCGGGGCGATCGTGCTCCCGTCCGGCAGGACGGCCGAACCCGGTCGGTAGTGGAATCCCGGCGGCAGGCGGTCGTCGATGACGGTATTCAGAGCGATGCCCTCACCCTGATTCTCCACGCGCAGTTCGTAGACCAGGAAGTCGCCGTGGGAAACGACCTCCTTGTCCGCGGTCTTGGTCAATCCGAGCCGGTCCGACATGGGTAGCGGATCCAGGGGGACGTCGACATGGGAAGCCGGGCCGGGATTGAGCAGGAACGGTTCCCCCCGCGATCCGGGTTCGGCGATGGCGAACGGGGCCCCCGGCAGCAGTTGCAGCGTGGCGGTCGGAATCTGCGAAAAGCCGGCGTAGGTCGCCGGGGGATCGACTTCCAGCCGGTATTCGCCGGCGATCACGTAGGGAAAACGATAACCTCCCGGGGGAAATTCGTAGGTGTCGCCGCTGCTGTCGATGGCGGTGCGACCCGACACCACGGTGGCGGGAAAGACACTGACCCCGTCGTCCCCGAAGATGACTGCCGGCAAACCGGTGGCGTTGTTCACGAGGGTGATGGTCGCCCCGTCGATCACCGCGCCGGTCGTGCTGTCGAACACCCGGCCGTGGGGATCGACCAGCGCCACCGCCCGGGAACGGTCCTTCAGATCATCGGCATCGACGTAGTGGGCTTCGACGGCCAGCTCCGGTTTCACCCGCAGAGCCTTGCCCGCCGACTTTGCGGCGTCCTCGGACTCGGTCTGGAGATAGCCGGTGAACTGATCGGAATCCGGACCGGTCTCCGTCAGCCGGATCATGAGGATCTCTCCCGCCGGCGCCACCGCCAGAGTCACGAGCAGGGTTTCGACGAGACCGGAATCCTGATTCTGGTCCGGGTCCCGTACGCGCACGAACAGGGGATCCCCCTGGTGGTAGACCGCGGCGTTGACCAGGGGCAGCGGCTGACCCAGGTCGAGCGGCTGGACCCTGCCCGGCGGTACCGGAAGCGGCAGGAACAGGAAGGTCCCCGCCGCCGTCCCGTCGGAGCTGTAGTAGGTGCGCGCCACCCGGATCATCTCGGCATCCTGCCGCAGCGGCGCGTATTGGAGCAGTTCGATGGTCGACGGCGTGCGCCACTCGACCGTACGGATGGTGACGCGGTTGGATGACACCGACACCGGATTGCCGCCGTCGACGCGGTACCGCGCTTCAGCCGTATTTTCGATCAAAGTGCCGGGAACCGTCTGACCGACGGCGTTTGGAGCACTTACCAGCAACAGAACAACCGCCGCCAGAAACCTGACGGCAGACGCAAGGACGCCCGGTTGTGTCTTGGTTGCACAACCGGGGCGTCCATCGCCATTGATGTTGCAGTACTTCAATGCCATAGGTTACCGGGCAAGCGCCAGGTTCGGGTTCCCGATCCAAACACGGATCCGTCTAGTCGATGAGGACCTGGAAGTTCTCCTGGGCCACAGCACCGCCGGCAACACTGACGAAGATGACACGGACATCAGTCACCGCAGGATCGGCGCCGTTGGCGCCGGCCACCGGCACGTAGGTCCAGGTCGTTCCGTTGTCGTTGGAGTAGGAAACCGCCGTACCGGCAGCCGGAACCGAGGTCACCGAACCGACCAGGAACGCGCTGTTGGCCGGGACCGAATCGACGATGGTCACGTTCGACGCGGCCACGGTGCCGTTGTTGGTCACCAGAAGCTGATAGCCCATCGTTGCGCCGGGGATGGCCTTGGGGTTGGCCCCGCCGTTGAACGGATCGCTGACGACGTTGGCGGTCTTGAGCACGGTCAGGTCGGCGGTGACGACCTTGTAGCCGTCCTTGCTGGAGAAGCGGCCGTCCCTGGGACCGTCGGCCGAACCGGCGCCGTCGGCGAACACGGTCTGCTCCAGCGTCGAATCGTCGGCATCGGCGACGTCGTCGGTGAGGATGTCGGCGCCGGGAGCGCCGCCGGTGCCGCCGACGGCGGTCTGAGCGACCAGGTCGTAGGAGGCCACATCGTCGTTGACCTGCGCCTGGGGAATGTCGGCCACGATGAACACGGTGATGCTGGCGTCGATGCCCAGTTCGTCGATGTACAGGTCGGTATCGACGCCGGCGGTGTAGGCGTTGTCGTTGTCGGTATCGACAAAGACGTTGACGTTGGCGGCGTCGAAGGTCTCGGTCTCACCGAAGGCGCCCGTGGCCGAATCCAGGGCCTGCAGGCTGTAGTCCTGGGGCGCGTTGCCGTCGTTCCTCACCGAATAGGTCAGGACCTGGGCGAAGGTGTTCGGTACGACCTCCACGATGGCGCCGTCCACGGTCGTGACGGTCAGGTCGATCTTGGTGTCCACCACGAAGCTGGCGGTGTTGCTGGGGACCGGGGCCTGGGTCGCGGTGCCGACGGTGTAGGTCAACGTCGCGGTGTTGTTGATCGGGGTGCCGGACGGCGTGCCGCCGGCCAGGGCCAGCGGGGCCAGACCGAGCGCGAGCGCCGCGGTGGCCAGGACAATGAACAGGTTCATCTTGGATCGGTAAAACATTTCGAGCCTCCTTGCCGAAAATGGCTTGGTTTACTGCAACTGTGCCCTGAAGGACACGCTTCCTGCGGCGCCGGGAGCCAGGGGTTCCTGGAAGACCCAGCGCACGTGGGTGAAATCGGACGCGGTCGCGGGCCGCAGCCCGCCGTCGGCGTCCTCGACGGTCAGATCGCCGGGCGCTCCGTACTGCGCACCGCCGTCGGCGGACAGGCTGACGGCAGCCGCCGCAGGGCTCTCCACGACCTGCGTGAAGACCATGTGCTCGGGAATCGGATTGGTGATCACGACATCCGCCGCGGGCTCGGCGCCCTTGTTGGCGAAACTGATCGTGTAGATGACCTCGTCGCCGGGAATGACCTTGCCCGCCGGTACGTACCGGACGACCTCTTCCCCGGTGTCCGAGACCGTCTTGACTTCCATCGTGGCCTGCGCGGTAAGCTCGACGTTCGCGTGCGCGGCGCCGGCCGACAGCAGGACCAGAATGAAAACGGTCAACACTCTGTTCATCTCTTTCCTCCTTGTTGGGACCTGTTCCTCAATCGATCGTGACAGTGAAAGCAATGATCGGACCGGGCTCGCCGGTTACCAGATCACCGAGAACAACGGTGACCCGGCCCGGAGTGGTGCCGCCCATGTCACCGGCGTCGGTGTCAACCGCGTCGGTGATGGGCGCTCCGTTGAGCTTCAAGGTGCCCGGGATGTAGGTGGTGTTGGCGGGAATGGCGTCGCTGACGACCACGTCGTCGGTCGTGCCGTCTCCCGTTGCGTTGACGGTGATGGAATAGGTGATGGCGGCGCCGCGCACCGGCAGGGATCCGCCGGCGGGATCGACAACCACCGCCGATTTCACGAGAGCCACCTGCGCGGCCGCGGCCACGATGCGGTAGGATCCGGTCTCGTCGGCGCGGCCGCCCGCGGAGCCGACCACGGCGTCGAGGCCCCGCTCACCCGCCGCGGGGATCACGGTGCCCGGGCTGCCGGTGCCGGTGTTCGACGCGGCCGCCAACAGGCTCATGCCCGTCTCGCCGACATTTGCGGTCTGCGGGATGTCGTTCAGAACGAAGATCACGGCGAAGGCGTCGGCCCCGAGAACCGGGTCGTTGCTGCCGGCGATGTAAGGCTGATCGGCCCCAGGATCGAACGTGCCGTTGTCGTTCGTGTCCAGATGGATGGCCTTGAACTCCGGATCGAAATCGTCGCCCGCGATGGTGCTGCGAC
Organism: Candidatus Krumholzibacteriia bacterium; assembly: GCA_942492615.1. Classification (GTDB taxonomy): domain Bacteria; phylum Krumholzibacteriota; class Krumholzibacteriia; order LZORAL124-64-63; family LZORAL124-64-63; genus CALOFL01. Next base: position 243,710 of record CALOFL010000009.1, on the reverse strand, counting down.
CGGAGAGATTGAAGGAGTCGCTGCCGTTGCCCGTGTTGGTCAACCGGAAGGTCAGCACACCGTCCCGGGTACCGGGGATCAGGTCGACTGCGGCCGCGTCCTGCCAGGTCAGGCTCATCTCCAGGACCTCGGCCACGGCGGTCGAGACCAGGTTGCTCCGGGCCGAGCCGACGGTGCCGTTCTGGATGTAGGTGACGGTCGCCTGATTGGTGATGTCCGTGCCGGCGGGCGTGCCTTCGGCGCGTGCTGCCGCAGCCGCCCCACACAAGATCGCCACGACCGACAAGAACAGGAATCCGTTCCTCTGCAAAATTGTCTTTCCTAATGCTGTTCCCTGAGAGGGATTCTCACAATCAAGTGCCGTCCGGGCCCGAAAAAATTTCGCGCCGGCTTTCCAACACGAAATCTTCTTCTCAGTGATCATTATTCGGGTTTTCGGCGGGCTACTTTAGCCCTACTGGCGAGTTTAACTGTAAGTGAAATCCGCATATCAGTTTACAGCCAGCCGGCGAAGATCTCCCCAGCGGCTTTTCCGGTTCGTGATGGCTTTCGCGAGCTGTTTGGCCTAGGGTTCCTGCATAACATCCACCCCAGCGGTGAGGGCGAACATGAACGACCCTTTGGCCGGGCAACGGGCCCGGATCGACGCCATCGATGAGCAGATTCTCGACCTGCTGCACCAGCGCAACGAGCTGGCCGCCGAGGTGATCGCCACCAAGATCACCGCCGGCCTGCCGGTTTTTGTTCCGGAACGTGAGCTGGCCAAGGTGGCCGCCTTCCGCGCCGCCGCCGACGCCCGCGGCCTGGACATGGAATGGGCCGAGGATTTCCTGCGCATGATCATGAGTTCCTCGCGCGCCCGGCAGTCGACCGCCGATTTCCCCCGCGCCACGCCTGACCCGCGCACCATTCTCATGGTCGGTGGCCGCGGTCGGCTGGGTTCCCTGTACACCCGCATGTTCACCGCCAGCGGCCACACCGTCCGGGTGCTCGACCAGGACGACTGGGATCGCGCCGAGGAGCTGGTCGCCGGGATCGACGCCGCGATCGTGGTGGTGCCCATCCGCGTCACCGGCGAGGTCATCCGGCGCCTGGGCGCCCTCCTGGCGCCCGGCGTGGTTCTTGCGGATTTCACCAGCCACAAGGCCGACCCTCTCCGGGAGATGATGGCCGCCCACCCGGGGCCCGTGGTCGGCCTGCACCCCATGCACGGACCGGACCTGGACAACCTGTCGAAACAGCTGCTCATCGTCTGCCCGGGGCGCGCGGTCGAGCAGACCGCCTGGCTGCTCGACCAGTTCCGGCTGTGGGGGCTGCGGGTAACGGAACTGGAGCCGGAACAGCACGACCGGGTGATGCACCTGGTCCAGGGCCTGCGCCATTTCGTGGCCGTCCTGCACGGCTCTTTCATGCGGTCCTGCGACCTGACGCCCGGGGACATCCTCGACCTGTCCAGCCCGATCTACCGGGCCGAACTGATGATGACCGGCCGCATCTTCGCCCAGAACGCGGAACTCTACGCGGACATCGTCTTCGCCGGTCCCGAACGGCGCCAGCTGCTGCTCGATTTCTGCGACCACCACGGCCGCCTGGCCGAACTGGTGCGCAACGACGATCGTGACGCGTTCATCCGTGAATTCGAGGCTATCGGGAAGTTCTTCGGTGATTTCGCCGGGCAGGCGATGCAGGAAAGCGGTTATCTGATCCACCGGCTGGCCGACCGGTTCGCCTAGGCGCCGGCTGGTCGGGTTGACTTCGGCGTGCGCCGTCCGCTATACTCAGGATATCCGGAGCCGCTGGGCCCGGATTCGTCTTTGTCACGACTCGAGGAACAAGAACGCCATGCAGAACCTGCACCATCCGACCTTCCGCCGATTTACGGACCGCTTCAGCGGTCCCGGTGCGGGGTTGTCCCATGGTGTTCCAGGAGGGCCGGACTAGGCGCCCGGAAAAACCAGAACGACCTTCCCGCTCGGACAGCCGCAGCGGGTTTTTTCGTACCCGAAAGGAATTCCTGTCATGTCAGCCAAGCTGCAGCAGCCCCGCCACCGCATCGACGCGATCGACCGCGACATCGTGCGCCTGGTGGCCGAGCGCATGCTCGCCGTGCGTGAGATCGGACGCGCCAAGGGCGGCAACCGCACCGAACCGCTGCGCGACCACGACCGCGAGCGGTCCGTGCTCGAGAACTGGCTCAAGGAAGCCGGGGCCCAGGATCTTTCGCCCTACTACGTTGGGCGCATCCTGCGCGAGGTGATGAACTATTCGCGACGAGTGCAGGAAGATCTGCTGGACCGCCGGGAGTCCGAATACGACGGCCGCACCCTGAAGGTGGGGTTCCAGGGTGTCGCCGGTTCGTTCAGCGACCTGACCTTGACCAAGCTGTTCGCCGGCGCCAAGGGAGACGGGCTCAAACGGGTCGGCTTCCGCACCTTCACCGCCGCGGTCGACGCACTCGAGGCGGGCGAGCTGGACTACACCCTGCTGCCCATCGAGAACACCATTGCCGGCAGCCTGAACGAGACCTACCACCTGCTGGCGCAGCGTCCGCTGACCATCGTCGCCGAGGAGATCCTGCCGGTCGAACACTGCCTGGTCGGCCTGGCCACGGCCACCGTCGACGGGCTGCGGACCATCCGCTCCCACAACGTGGCCCTGCAGCAGTGCGACGCGTACCTGTCCCGCCTGGTGGGCTGCGCGCGCGAGAGCCGTTCCGACACCGCGACGGCGGCCGAATCGGTCGCCGCCGACAACGACCCCGCCGTGGGGGCCATCTGTTCCGAAGAGGCCGCACGCAGGCTGGGCCTGAAGGTGCTCGACCGCGGCATCGCCGACCAGCCCCACAACTACACGCGTTTTGTCCTGGTCGGTCTCGCGGCCGAGCCGGTCGACCTGCGCCAGCCGGCCAAGATCTCGTTGATCCTCACGGTGAACCACCGGCGCGGATCGCTGGCCAAATGTCTGGAGGCCTTCGCCCGCCGCGACATCAACCTGACGAAGCTCGAAAGCCGCCCCAAGGCCGACAGCCCCTGGGAGTACCTGTTCTACATCGACATCGAGGGTCACGCGGAGGATCCGCAGGTGAAGGAGGCCCTCGACGAGATCCTGGGTTACACCAACACGATCAACCTCCTGGGCTGCTACCCGCGCCGGTCCCTCGGCGACGAGGATCCCGAACGCCTCGAGCCGCTGCCGGTGACCCTGGACGAAACACCGGCCCCGCCGGTGGTCGCGGTCCAGGCGCCGCAGGTCGATCCCAGGCTGCGCCACAGCGGTATGCGGCCCGGGCGGCAGCGCAGCATCGTCCGCATCGGCGAGGTTCCCGTCGGCGACGGGCATTTCATGATGATCGCCGGGCCCTGCGCGGTGGAAAGCCGGGCCCAGATCATGGCCGCGGCCGAGATGGTCAGAAACGGCGGCGGCCAGGTCATGCGCGGCGGGGCCTTCAAGCCCCGGTCGTCGCCCTATTCCTTCCAGGGACTGGGCTTCGAGGGTCTCGAGCTCCTCCAGGACGCCGGCAAGGCCTTCGAACTGCCGGTGATCACCGAGGTTCTCCGACCCGAGGACGTGAAGAAGATCGCCCTGGCGGCCGACGCCCTGCAGGTGGGCGCGCGCAACATGCAGAACTTCGAACTGCTCAAGGTGATCGGGAAGATCGACCGGCCGGTTCTCCTCAAGCGCGGTTTGAGCGCCACCATCGACGACCTGCTGGCGGCGGCCGAGTACATCATGGCCGGCGGCAACCAGCGGGTGATCCTGTGCGAGCGGGGCATCCGCACCTTCGAGACCGCCACGCGCAGCACGCTGGACATCAGCGCCGTACCGGTGCTGAAGGAACGCAGCCACCTGCCGGTGATCGTCGACCCCTCCCACGCCGCCGGCAGGCGCGAGCTGGTGATCCCGCTGGCGCTGGCCGCGGTGGCCGCCGGCGCCGACGGCCTGATCGTGGAGTGCCACCCCGATCCCGCGGCCGCCCTGTGCGACAAGGACCAGGCCTTGACGGCGCAGGACCTCAGGGAGCTGATGTCCCGCCTGGCGGTGATCAGGAACTGAAAATAACGGGCGGAATCAGATCAGACCGTCGACCACCAGGGCGGCCGACACGAGCAGGGCAAAGGTGTTGATCTCCATGAAGCGGATGCGGCAGGCCCGCATGAACGGCCCGACGACCTCGGTGTCCAGCTTCAGCAGCGTCAAGGCGCGCAGGACCACCAGCAGTCCGGCGGCCGCGATGACGTAGGCGACAGCCATGTGGTCGAACAGCGCCGCCAGCGGCAGCAGCAGTGCGGCCACGCACACGGCGCCGATCCACAGCACGGTGAGCTTGACGATCTGGCGCCGGTCGAAACGATCGAACATCGAAGGCATGCCGTTGTCGCTGTAGTCCCGCTCGTAGAAGAGCAGCAGCAGCCAGAAGTGCGGAATCTGCCAGAGGAAGAAGAAGAATGCGGTCACGTGGATCGTCGGATCGGCCAGGTAGCCGCCGGCCGCCACCCAGCCCACCACCGGCGGCAGCGCTCCGATGAACGAACCCGGCAGGGCCGCGAACGGGGTCACCCGCTTGAGCGGTGTGTAGACGCCGTTGTAGACCACCGCGGCGGACAGGCCCAGCAGCGCCGCCGTCCAGGATACCGTTCCCAGCAGGACCGTGCCGGCCGCCAGCAGGGCCACCGCGAAAACCAGGGCGCCGGCGACGGTGACCCGGCCGGACGGGATGGGCCGCTTGGCGGTGCGCGGCATGCGCGCGTCCAGCCGCGCGTCCTGCACGTGGTTGAGTGCCGCCGCACCGCAGGCCTGCAGCAGAATTCCCAGCAGCACCGGCACCAGGGGCAGGTCGAATCGGCCCCGGGCCATCACGTACCCCACCAGGGTCGTGACGGTCGAAGCCGCCGTGATGCGGATCTTGATGAGTTCGAACCAGGGCTTCAACGTGTCTCTCCCGAAACCGGACCGGCCTCTTGCTACTGTTCCATCAGGTACTCGATGATCGCTTCGAGCTCCGCGTCGGTCAGCAGGTTGCCCTGGGCCGGCATGAGCGGCTCGTAACCCTCGACGATGTCCGCGGCCGGTTCGAGAATCGATCGGCGCAGATACTCCTCGTCCACCGTGATCGTACGCTTGACGCCGTCGGTCGTCACGACCTCCTCGCGCCCGAACAATCCCTGGAAGGTCGGCCCGATGACCTTCGATCCGTCCAGCGAGTGGCACGCGATGCAGCCCTTGAGCGTCAGCAGCCGTTCGCCCTCCGGCGGCCCGGTGTCGACGCCCAGCCATTCGTTGAATTCCTTCTCGGGTATGGACTTGACCAGCGACAGCATGGCGCTGTGGCGTTCGCCGCAGTACTCGGCGCAGAAGATGTTGAAGTCCCCGTCCCGGTTGGTCTGGAACCAGGCGCGGTTGGTCCGGCCGGGCACGCAGTCCTCCTTCAGCCGGAAGGCCGGCACGAAGAAGCTGTGGATCACGTCGTTCGATTCGAGGTTCACGACCACCGGTTTGCCCGTGGGCACGTAGAGTTCGGTCGCTTGCTTGCCGTTCTCGTATTCGAACACCCACGACCACATCTGGGCCCGCACGGTGACCTGCAGTCCATCCTCGGGGATGTCCCGCATGACCTTGAAGCCCGCCCAGCCGTAGTAGAACATCACCATCACCAGGATGGTCGGCAGCACGGTCCACAGCGTTTCCAGGGTGGCGTTGTCCGCGATCTGGGCCGGATGGGGGTTCTTGGACCGGCGGTAACGCACCAGGAAGTAGATCATCACCCCGGTCACGCCGATCAGCAGGAGAACCGACGTACCGAGGATGAAGACGAAGGCCTTGTCGACCAGACCCGAATAGCTTGAAGCTCCGTTCATGCCTGTCCCTTATCGAAGAAGGTAATCGAAGAAAGTCAGCCCCATGAAGACACTCAGGATGCCCACGGCCACCAGGAACATGATCACGAATCCCGGTTTCTCGTACTTCAGGTGCATGAAGTACATGAGGATGAGTGTCGCCTTGATGGGAGTCACGATGATGGCCACGGCGATGCCCACCTGACCCGGGAAGAAGACCGATCCGGCCACGGTGATGCCCGTGAGGACCACAAGGCCGACCCAGACCAGGATGAACAGCCCGTCCGGCAGGACGTGGTGTTCTTCGGCGTGGGCCGCGGCTGTGTTCGAGTTGCTCATCTGAAAACCCCTTACGACTCTCTAGGTGGTCAGGTAGAACAGGGGCAGCAGGAAGATCCAGATCAGATCGACCAGATGCCAGTAAAGCCCCGTGTATTCCAGGATGCCGTTGCTGTTCACGTTCACGGCGCCCGAGCGGATCTTGGCCAGCACGACCAGCATGACGATCATGCCGATGACCACATGGATCCCGTGCAGGCCGGTCATCATGAAGTAGAGATTGAAGAACAGGCCCTCGCCGTGCTCCATGGCGTGCAGATGCTCGGTGCCCGGGAAGATCCCGTGGTGATACTTGGCGCTCCACTCGAAGAACTTGATCACCAGGAAGACCGCCGACAGCAGCAGCGTGATGACCAGGAAGTTCATGCTGCGTTTCGGCTGGTTCCGCTGCAGGGAGTTGACCGACAGCACCATCGTCAGGCTGCTGGTCAGCAGCACGAGGGTGTTCGTCACGCCCATGACCTTGTTCAACTCGGCGGCCGCGTGGTGGAAGGCCGGCTCGTACATGTGGCGGTAGACGCCGTAGATCAGGAACAGCCCCCCGAACAGCAGGAGCTCCGTGAACAGGAACAGCCACATGCTGGTCTTGCCGCCCTCGGGGTCCACGTGGACCACGTGGCCGTGGGGCTGATCCATCGTGCTGGATGCTTCGTGGCTCAAGACTCAACCTCCTGGGGTTGGCGCTCCTTGAGAATCTCCGTGAAATCATAGGGGCCCGTCGTCACCGTCGGCGGCGTGGCGAAGTTCAGCAGCGGCGGCGGCGACGTCGTCTGCCATTCCAGCGTGGTGCCGCCCCAGGGGTTGGCCGGGGCCAGGGCGCCCCTGCGCGCGCCGCGGATCAGGTTGATGAACATGACCAGGATCCCCGCCACCAGGATCCAGCTGCCGACCGTCGACAGGCTGTTGAACGTCTGGTACTGCGGCAGGTAGTCCTGGTAACGGCGCGGCATGCCCATCAGGCCCAGGATGAGCATCGAGAAGTAGGTCAGGTTGAAGCCGACCATGATCATGCCCCAGGCCCAGGTGGCGATCTTCTCGTTGTACATGCGGCCGAAGATCTTGGGGAACCAGTAGTGGACACCGGCGAACATGCCGATGGCCGCGCCCCCGAACATCGTGTAATGGAAATGGCCGACGATGTAGGCGGTGTCGTGCAGGTGGATGTCCGTCGCCAGGGCGCCGTTGGCCAGGCCGGTCAGGCCGCCGATGGAGAACAGGAAGATCCAGCCGCAGGCGTAAAGCAACGGCACCCGGATCTCGATCGAACCGCGGTACAGGGTGGCGATCCAGTTGAAAACCTTGACGCCGGTGGGGATGGCCACGAAGAAGGTCAGGAGGCTGAACACCCAGCGGGCGGTGTCGCTCATGCCGGCGGTGAACATGTGGTGGCCCCAGACCAGGTAGCCCACCACGGCGATGGCCATGGAGCTCAGCGCGATGGCCTTGTAGCCGAAGATCGTGCGGCGCGCGAACGTGGGCAGGATCTCGGAGATGATGCCCATGGCCGGCAGCACCATCACGTAGACCACCGGGTGCGAGTAGATCCAGAACAGGTGCTGGTACAGGATCGGGTCGCCCCCGCGCGCGGGATCGAAGACGCCGATGCCCAGGGTGCGCTCCATGAACACCAGCAGCAGCGTGATGCCGACGACCGGGGTGGCGATGACCTGGATCCAGCTCGTCGCGTACAGGCCCCAGCAGAACAGCGGCATCCGGAAGAAGCCCATGCCCGGAGCGCGCAGCCGGTGGATGGTGGTGATGAAGTTCATCCCCGTCAGGATCGAACTGAAGCCCAGCACGAAGGCCGCCATCACCGCCAGCGAGACGTTGGTGTTCGTGTTCAGCGAGTAGGGCGCGTAGAAGGTCCAGCCCGTGTCGGCCACGCCCCCGCCGGTCACCAGGGAGGCCAGGGCCATGATCGCGCCGACCATGTAGATGTACCAGCTCATCAGGTTCAGGCGCGGCATGGCCACGTCGTCGGCGCCGAGCTGCAGCGGCAGGATGAAATTGCCCAGGATGGCGGGGATGCCCGGCACGATGAACAGGAAGATCATGATCACGCCGTGCAGGGTGAACACCGAGTTGTAGGTCCGCGCACTGATGAACTGCGTGCCCGGCTCGAGCAGCTCGAGGCGGATCAGGAAGCCGAGGGACACACCCACCAGGAAGAAGGTGAACATGACCGCCGCGTACATCAACCCGATCTTCTTGTGGTCGACCGTCGTCAGCCAACTCAACAGGTTACCGTTCGCCGGCGTGCTGAGATAGCTGCCCGACTTGCCGTACCCGAGATTGACGGCGGTGGCGTTGGTGTCGGCCATCAGGTCAAGCCTCCTTCCCGCGCTTCTTGCGGGTGATGATGATCAGGAATGCGATAAAAAACGCGAGGGACGTCAGCATGACGATGGCGACGACCCGGGCCAGGTTGAAAACATAGGTGCGGCCGTCGGGGTCGTAGCTGAAACAGAACTGCAGCAGCCGGGCCGTCGTGGGCATGACCTTGCCCCGCGCGGCCTCGTAGACGCCCATCTGGAAATCGAAGGGCAGGAACTGCAGCCCGTAGAGATAGCGCACGATCTTGCGGTCCGAAGCCAGGATCACCAGGCCGCCGGGATGCGTGTATTCCTTGCCGGCGCGCTTGTAGCTGAAGCCCAGCGCGGCGGTCAGCTTGTCGATGTTCTCCTGGTCGGCGGTGAAGAACCGCCAGGTCTCGGCCGGCAGCTCGCGCCCGACCAGCTTCAGGTAGTTCGCCTTCTTGGTCTTGGCCATGGCCGGCGTGTCCTTGGGCTCGAAGCTGACGGTCATGAGCTGGAACGGCGTGTCGGCGGGATCCAGGTTGCTCTTGCCGAGGATGTCGGCGACCTCGTTCAGCAGCGGCGTGCAGATGCCCGGACATTCGAAGTAGACCATCGAGACCAGCGTCGGCTTGTCCACGAACTCCGACAGCACCACGGGATTACCGTCCTCGTCGCGCAGGACGATATCACCGGGGACCACATCGCCGAGCTTCTCGACGAATTCGACCGCATCCTCATTGACCTGGGCCGCAGCCGGGTTCCACGCGGCCAGAACCGCCAGACCCAGCAGCAACGCTGCCAGCTTGTTTCCCATCATCACAACCCCGTTCCCGTTCCAAACGAAACCCTCGACTCATCAGCGGCAAACCAGCAGCAGGACGCGTCGGCGCCGGTCATCCCGGCCAGCGCTTCCACGCACACACCATGGAGCCCCGGACTCGATGTCTCGGGGCATCCGTTGATAATGAAAATCAGTTCACCGCGCATCATGGTACCACCTCAAAATAATGAGCCGCAATCTCAAAATACCCAAATTTTTGATAGGATTTGTCTTGTTTGAATGGCGGGCCACCGCCACGAGTCATGCAACTCATTGCAAAAAAGACACTTGATTGATCAGATGATCAGGATTCCACCTTCGCCGCCCATGACATACAGCCACCGTTGGGATGGATCGGCCCTTTCACGAGGGTACAGGTCCCGCAGGGGGTATCACCCTTGGCGGGGATCCAGAAATGGCAGGTGGTGCAGTGTTTCTCCACGTTCTCCTCGAATGCCACATACTTGAAGGTCTCTCGCGTCTGGAGTTCGGCGGGCGTCAGGCCCGACACGTCGCTGCAGGGGTCCAAAGCCGACTTGACGGCGTCGAGCGTCTGCTTGGGCTGGGAGCCCATTTCGGCGGCCTTTTCTTCGCCGCCACAACCGGCCAGGAGGGCACCGCTGCCCACGACGGCCAGACCGGCGGTGGTGTAGATGCCGGCCGTGCGAATGAATTCGCGTCGGTTCATGTTCTTTGCGGCCATGAGTGTACCTTTCGTCGATGATCCCGGCGGTCAGGTACCAAGGTCCGGCTATTTCGCTCCGGCCGCAACTCCCGGCGCAACGAATCGTAGTTAGCGTCGACTATCCGGACGGGTTATCCTGCATCCGATACCCCCAGCCATGTTCCAGCCAAGGAGCCGTTGCAATGCGTCGATTTCTGATCCTGACGATGATTCTGCCTCTACTGCTCTCCACCGGCTCCCGGGCCGAAGAGACGCTCGGCTACCAGATGCCGCCCCAGGTCCTGGCCGACATCATCGACGCCCCGCCGACTCCCGGCGTCTCCCTGAGTCCCGACAATACCTGGCTGCTGCTGCTGGAAAGGCCCGGCTATCCGCCCATCAGCGAGGTGGCCCAGCCGGAGCTGCGTCTTGCCGGCCTGCGGATCAACCCCCGCAGCAACGGGCCCAGCCGCGCCCGCAACCTCAACGGCCTGACCTTCCGGAAACTGTCCGACGGCAAGGAGGTCCCGGTGACCGGGCTCCCGGACGAGGCCCGCATCACCAGTGTTTCCTGGTCGCCCGACGGCAAACGGATTGCCTTCGTGGTCACGCACGACGACGTGCTCAGCCTCTGGTCGGCGGAGATCGAGACCGGCCGGGCCCGGCGGATCACACCCGCGGGCATGGCTCTCAACGGCGTCTACGGACGGCCCTTCAGCTGGCTGGCCGACAGCAAGGGTTTTGTCGCGCGCACCCTGGTAGCGGACCGCGGCGAAGCTCCGACCGAACCGCTGACCCCGGCCGGTCCGGTGATCCAGGAGAACCTGGGCAAGAAGACCCCCGCGCGGACCCTGCAGGACCTGCTGCAGAACACCTACGACGAATCGCTCTACGACTACTACACCACCAGCCAGCTGGTCCGCCTCGACCTGGACGGCAAGGCCGTGAACCTGGGGCAGCCCGCCGTCTTCCGCCAGGTGAGTCCCTCCCCTGACGGCAAGTACCTCATGGTCCAGATGGTCCAGCGGCCCTATTCCTATTCCCTGCAGGAAGACGATTTTCCCAAGCGCGTGGAGATCTGGGACCTCGATGGCGGTCTGGTCTACCTGGTCGCCGACCTGCCCCTGCAGGACCAGGTGCCGATCAGCTTCGGTTCGGTGTCCGTGGGCCGCCGCTCCTTCACCTGGCGCAACGACCACCCGGCGCAGCTGTGCTGGGTCGAAGCCCTCGACGGGGGCGACGGCGGGGTCGAAGCCGCCGAGCGCGACCGGGTGTACACCCTCGACGCCCCGTTCACCGGCGAACCCGTGGTCCTGATGACGCTCGCCCAGCGCTACGGCGGCATCACCTGGGGCGACGGCGACCTGGCCTTCGTCGCCTCCTGGTGGTGGCAGACCCGCAACGTGAAGGTCTGGCACGTGCATCCGGATGCGCGCGAAACTGCTCCGGTCAAGGTCCAGGACCGCTCCTGGCAGGACCGCTACGCCGACCCCGGCGATCCGGTGATGCATAACGGCGAGTTCGGTCGCGCGGTGATGCTGACCGCCGACGGCGGCAAGACCATCTTCCTGATCGGCGACGGCGCCAGCGACGAGGGTGACCGGCCGTTCCTCGACGAACACGATCTGACCACCGGACAGAAGACCCGGCTGTTCCAGAGCGCGGCTCCCTATTTCGAACGTCCCGTCGAGATCGTCGATGTCGGCCGGCGCCACCTGATGACCCGGCGCGAATCCCAGACCGAACCGCCCAACTACTGGGTGCGCGACCTGAAGAAGGACGGGCTCGAGCAGAAGACCTTCTTCCCCGATCCCAACCCGCAGCTCAAGGGCATCAGCAAGGAGATGATCACCTATCAGCGCGACGACGGCGTCACGCTGACCGGCACGCTGTACCTGCCCGCCGGCTACGACAAGGACCGGGACGGCCCCCTGCCCACGTTGATGTGGGCTTATCCCACCGAATTCAAGAGCAAGAAGGACGCGGGCCAGGTGACCGATTCCCCCTACCGCTTCACACGCGTCTGGTGGGGATCGCCCATGCTCTACTTGACGCAGGGGTACGCGGTGTTCGACGACCCGACGATGCCGATCATCGGTGAGGGGGACGAGGAGTCGAACGACACCTTCGTACAGCAGCTGGTCGCCAGCGCCCAGGCGGCCATCGATGTCGTGGTCGAACGCGGCGTCAGTGACCGTGACCGGATCGCCATCGGCGGACACAGCTACGGAGCCTTCATGACGGCCAACCTGCTGGCCCACAGCGACCTGTTCCGCCTCGGCCTGCCGCGCAGCGGCGCCTACAACCGCACCCTGACCCCCTTCGGCTTCCAGGCCGAGGAGCGCACGCTGTGGGAGGCGCCGGAGATCTATTTCCAGATGTCCCCGTTCATGCACGCGGACAAGATCAACGAACCCATCCTGCTGGTGCATGGCGAAGCAGACAACAACGCCGGCACGTACCCCATGCAGAGTGAGCGGATGTACGGCGCCCTCAAGGGGCACGGTGCGACCGCCCGGCTGGTGATGCTGCCCCACGAAAGTCACGGCTACCGTGCGCGTGAATCGCTGATGCATCTGCTCTGGGAAACCACGACCTGGCTCGACCGCTACGTCAAGAACGCGGAGCCCCGGACCCTCGAGGCCAAGGAGGTCGAGGGGTCCTGACGGCCATCCGCTGGCCAATAAAAGACGGGCCCGACAAGGGGCCCGTCTTTGTTCTCATGTCAGCCTGCTAACGTCGCCCGCCGCGTCCACCGCCACCACGTCCACCGCCACGGCTGGGTGCCTGGCGTTGGCGGTCATTACCGCGGTTGCGTGAACTGCGATCACGGTCCAGTTGCTGTCGGCCGCCCTCACGACTGCGGTCCACCCCGCCGCTGCGGTCGCGCGGCTGCTCCGGCCGGCTACGGTCCACGTTCTTGTCCCGGTCGCGGGTGCGGTCCTGATCCCGGGTGCGGTCGTCCTTGCTCCACTCACCCTTGTCCCGCTTCTCCCAGGAACCATCCTTGTCCCGGTAGACGTCCCCGTTCCTGTCCGAATAAACGTTGTTCCTGCGGTCGGATGTCGCCGGTCGTTGCCGCGCCTGCTTGCCGATGTCGCCGGTGCGCTTGACCCCGTCCTTCCGGTTGCGGTACGCGTTGTCCGGGCGGGGCTGTTTCTGGCCCGCCCGGTAACCCGCGCGGTAACCCGCCGCCGCACCCCGCCGGTAACCGTGGTTGTAGCCCCGGTTATAGCCGTGCCAGTAGCCAGACCGGTAGCCGTACCGGTACCCGGCAGGCCCCCAACACCCGTAAGGGGGGCGACCCCAGCCCACCCCGATGGTCAACCACCCGTAGCTGACCCCGAACGAATAACCCCAGCCGCCATAGGGGCTATAGTGCACTCCGAAGCCGTAGGTGACGGGCCGCGGGTAATAATAGGTCCCCCACCACGGTCGATAGTACCAACCGGTGCCGTACACGACGCAGGGCCCGTAGACATACGACCCGTAGTAGCCCGGTGTGTAGCCGACGTAGACCACTTCGGGAGTCGACTCGTAGATATAAACGTACTTCACGTTGTAGACCGGGCAATCCGGGGGCAGATCCTGGACCACGGCCGGCACTTCGGTCGCCACCTTCCAGGGTCCCTGGGGACCGCCGGCGACGAACCAGACGGCACTATCGACGCAGTAGTACTGGCCATCGATCAGAAGCACCGACTTGTCCGTGTTCAGGGCGTAGGCCACGTCATCGCCGCAGGATTCGAACTGCGGATCGCCATCGTAGGTCACCTCGCAGGTGGCCGTCTTGCGGTCTACCTCCGCGGTCTGGGGAATCTGGGTCTCGAGCACCGCTTCGCGCGCAACCTGGGTTCCCGGGACGCTCGGAAGGACCGTCGCCATGTCGGAACCGGACGGGATCTTCCCGAAATCCTCCGGCAGCTGGTCGAAGGGAACGAATTCCCACGGACCCGCGGACATGGATTTCGTACGGTACCAACGCCCCGCCAGGAGGGCATAGTACTGCTGCTGGGCGATGTCCATCAGGACGTCGTTTTCGGAATTTTTCAGATAGAGCAACTGGGTGCCCTCGACCGAAGCGAAGTCCATGTCCCCGTCGGTGGTGATCAGTTCGGCGGGCACCGTGCTGAGAATGATCTCGGGTGGGGTCGCGTCTTCCGCCTTCTCCACGCCGAGGGCCTCCGCGTCTTCCGCCGCCTCGGCAGCCCGGGTCTTCTCCTCTTCCTCGATCTTGACCGAGACCTTGGCCACCTCACCGGGCAGATCGGTGGTCACGCGCCAGGGCCCGCCCAGGTCGGCGGCGGTGAACCACATGCCGCTGCCCCGGAGGTAGTTCTGCTTGTTGTTGCTGTCCCTGACGATGAAGAAGGCGCTGTTGGCCACGTATTCCAGCGCGAAACCACCCATTTCCGTGAAGATGGGATCACCGTCGACGAGCACCAGCACCGCCGGCGCGGTACGGAAATAGATGCGAGGCGCCTCGTTGTTGAAACCTTCTTCACCCTGGGGAGCCCCTTCGCTCGCCGCCAGGCCGGCCAACAAGCGGTCGATGGAAAGCGTCAGGTCCCACTGCGGGATTTCCTGTTCGAGGAAGCGGCTCAACGCCTCCACTTTCTCGGGCTCCACGTCGGGAAACCGGGCCGCCGAAACGGTGACTTTTTCCAGCGTCGCCGTGCGGGCATCCTGATCGGTGGCGAGGACGGACTCGAACCACATCGCCCCGAAGATCATCTCGTCGGACCCGGTGGGTTTGACCGCGACCGCGGCCCGCGACTCGAGCGCGTTGCCGGCGAACGCCTCGATCTGGGGCTGGTAGATGATGATTTCGTATTTCTCAGTCTGAAGCGATTTCGGCCAAGAAAAATCGTCTGTCTCCTGGGCATGCAAACCGCAGGGAAAGGCCAGCAGGAACATGATTCCCAGGGTCATCCGCAAGTTTTTTTTCCTCATCGTGGCAAGACCTCCTGGACCCAAACTACCGACATCTCCTCCGGAGGTCAACGGCGGCCCCAATTCCCGAGTTGTTGCCATCGGGACGATAAGATACTTTGTAGCCCCCTCGGCCTGGTCACGGACCGGAACGCCAGCGAGGTGATGGACGATCCGAGCGAAAGGGCGGACGGATGACCACGGACCCGCGATCCAGCCTGTCTTTCCGGCGCGACACGCATCTGTTCGCGACGCGCCCCGATCTCATCGACAAGCTGGAGCGGCGGAGCCGGCGCATCCACCTGGCCCCCGACCAGCTGCTGCACCCGGAGGTCCCGATCGCCTGTATCGTCCGGCTCGGCAAGCTGCGGGTTTCCCAGTTCCTGCCCGACGGCCGCGAGGTGACCCGGGCGGTCCTGCAGGCCGGCACCGTCCTGACCACCGGAACGTCCGCACCGTCGGGTGAAGATGCGGCGGCGGACATCTACGACCTGGCCGATATTGTCCTGACGGCTCTGGGGGAGGTCGAGCTGTGGGCCGTGCCCCCCGAGGATCTCGATACCGACTGAGAACCACCGTCGACCCGACAAGGAGTCCTGCATGTCCGCCAGCCAGTCGTCCGTACGCCCCAAGGTCGTTCTCTGCATCCTCGACGGGGTCGGTTACCGCACCGGGCCCGGCAGCGAGGTCGGCAACGCCGTCGTGGCCGCCCAACCGCAGTACTACAACTCCCTGTTCGAGCGTTATCCCTTCACCACCCTGCAGGCCGGCGGCCTGGCCGTAGGCCTGCCGGACGGCCAGATGGGCAACAGCGAGGTCGGCCACCTCACGATCGGCGCCGGCCGGGTCATCAACCAGGAACTGGTCCGTATCTCCACGAGCCTCGATGAAGGGGAATTCGGCCGACTCGAATCCTGGCGGGCGTTCGTCCGGCAGGCCAAGAGCGGCACCGGCCGGCTTCATCTGCTGGGCCTGGTGTCACCGGGCGGCGTCCACTCCCATACCGACCACCTGGCGGGCATCATCACCGCCGCCCACGAGGCCGGCCTGAAGGAAATCTACGTCCACGCCTTCCTGGACGGACGCGACACCGATCCCCGCGGCGGCCAGGGCTACGTGCGTGATCTGGTCGGGGTCATGGACGCCATCGGCGCCGGCAGGATCGCCACCGTCTGCGGCCGCTACTGGTCCATGGACCGGGACAAACGCTGGGACCGGGTGGAGCGGGCGTGGCGCCTGCTGGTCGACGGCGAGGTCGACGCCAAGGGCGTCACCGCCGCCGATCCGGTCGCGGCGATCGGGGCTTCCTACGAAGCGGGCGTGACCGACGAATTCGTCGAACCGACGATCATCACCGGACAGGACGGAGCGCCGGTGGCCACGATCGGCGACGGCGACAGCGTCTTCTTCTGGAACTTCCGCGCCGACCGGGCCCGAGAGCTCACCTGGGCGTTCATGTCCCCCGAATTCGACGGCTTTGAACAGGATCACCGGCCCGAGGTGAACTATCTCTGCATGTCGCCCTACGACCAGAACCTGGACCTGCCGGTCATGTACCGGCCCGAGGCGCCGCGCAACGGGCTGGCCGAGGTCATGGCACGCGAGGGTCTGAGCAACCTACGCACGGCCGAAACCGAGAAATACGCCCACGTGACCTACTTCTTCAACGGCGGGCGCGAGGAACCCTATCCGGGCGAGGATCGCAACCTCATCCCGTCGCCCAAGGTGGCGACCTATGATCTGCAACCGGAGATGAGCGCACCGGCGGTGGCCGACGTCGTGCGCGAGGCCTGCGAAAAGGGTGACCATGACGTGGTCATCGTGAACTTTGCCAACGGCGACATGGTCGGCCATTCCGGCGTGTTCGCCGCCGCCGTCGAGGCCGTCAAGACCCTCGACCGGTTGCTCAGCGAGATCATGCCCCCCAGTCTGGAACAAGGCACGATCTGGCTCGTGACCGCCGATCACGGCAATTGCGACGAGATGCTCGCCGCAAGCGGCGCCGTCCTGACCCAGCACTCGCTCAACCGCGTACCCTTCGTGGTGGCGGGCAAGGCCTTCGCCGGCCGCCAGAACGCGCTGAAAGAGGGGGATTGGGGTCTGGCGGACATTGCACCGACCATCCTGTATCTGCTTGGCATCAGGCAACCTGAGGAAATGTCCGGACAAAACATCATTGAAAACGGTTTTCGGTAACAAATATTGCCCAAAATTCACATTCCAACATACCGCGAGACCCCCGAATGTGTTAGTATGTCAATCCCCAAACAGGTTGCCGTTCGAACATCGCAACGGGCGACAAATGAGGGGGCCAAGAGGCCGATACGGACCAAACGACCTGACTCGGGGGATTGGTTCGGTGACGGTATGAAGTCGGTTTCGACCGGAAGCTCACTTTCCACTTTGAGTCCATTCGCTTGACAAAAAAAACTCGAGTGACGAGAGAGCCCACCATCAAGAACCCCTGCGAGTAAGGAGGCCGAAAGGATGAAAAAGCATCTTTTTGGCATGGCACTGTTGACGTGCCTTGTAATGATCAGCGGCACGGCCATGGCCCAAACCATTGACGACATCCAGTACTACGATCCCATCACCGGCGCGCCCCTGCCCGGCCAGGAACCGCCTCCGGGTTACAACACCGATCTTTCCGGCGCATTGGTGACCGTCACCGGCGTCGTGGTCGAAAAGGGCCAGTACAGCAGCGCCTCGGCCCACGTCCAGGGCGCCACCGGCGGTATCTCCGTCTTCTATGGCAGCGGCACCTTCAACGCCAACCTGGGCGACGAGGTCGAGCTGACCGGTACCGTCGGCCTCTTCCGCGACCAGATCCAGATCGGCGGCGCGACCAGCGCCACGGTGCTGACCACCGGCAACACCGTCGTCCCCCAGATCCTGACCGTCGGCCAGGTCGTGTCGGACTACGAGAACGTCGGTTGGCTCTCTTCGGTCATCGGAACGGTCTCCGAGGTCACGGCCAGCAACTTCTCGGTCTATGACGGCACCGACACGGTCCTGGTTTATATCGACAGCACGACCGGAATCGACATTTCCGCCGTGGACGTCGGCGACGTCTACGAGATCACCTCGCCGATCACCATCGATTTCGGCCTGATCGAGCTGAAGCCCCGCTTCCAGGGCGATCTGGTGGAGAACCCCGGCGGCGATACCCTGCCGGTCATCTCCAACGTCGAGAACAGCAACTGGACGCCCCTGGCCAACCAGAGCTTCACGATCAGCGCCACCATCGTCGACGACATCGGGGTCTCCAGCGCCACGCTGTACTACCGTGACAGCGACAGCGTGACTCCCGGCGCATGGAGTTCCGTGCCCATGTCCAACACGGGCGGCAACGTCTTCGCCGGCACCGTGCCCGGCGGACACACCGACAGCCAGGTGGACTACTACATCGAAGCGGTCGACACCGGCGCCCAGACGGTAACCCTGCCCGGCGCCGCCCCGACGGTCTTCCTGAGCGTTGCGGTAGGCTTCACGCCGATCTACGAGGTGCAGTACGCCCATCCGGACAGCAGTTCGCAGTCGGCGGCCTTCAACGGTAGATTCGTGAACATCCAGGGCGTGGTCACCGCCGGCACGAGCCAGGTAGGATCCCCGACGAAGTTCATTGTCCAGGAACCCGACGTGAACCCGGCGACCGGCGATCATTCCTTCAGCGGCATCCTGGTCTACGAGACCACCGCCGCGGCCGAGTACTTCCAGGGTGACCTGGTGGCCATCGGCGGCGAGATCGACGAGTTCTTCGGTCTGACCGAAATGCTGCCGCACAACGGCAACGCGGTCTACCTGCTGGACTTCGGTCAGGACCTGCCCGGTCCCGCCCGCGTCAACACCCGCACCCTGGCCGACGACAGCACCGCCGACATCGACGGTGACGGCATCATGGGCGAAGCCTGGGAAAGCGTCTGGGTGCAGACGTTCCCCGCGGCCGTGCTCGATACGCTGGGCTTCGGCGAGTACATCCTCAGCGACACCGGCGCCCGTCCGGACAGCCTCAAGGTCGATCCGTTGACCCAGCTGACCTACGAGCCCATCATCGGTGACGTGTTGAAGATCACCAGTTACATGGACTACTCCTTCGGCGTGCGGGAAATCATTCCCATCGCCGACGAGTTCATCATCCAGACCGGCGCCTCGGCGGTGGACGACACCCCGACGATCGTGTCGGCCGGTGGCTTCCGCTCCCTGGCTCCGAACCCGTTCAACCCGAAGACCACCATCAAGTTCGTGGTCAACCGGGAGAGCCTGACCCAGCTGAACATCTACAACATTCGCGGCCAGAAGGTCCGGACCGTGGTCCAGGACGTTCTCGTCGGCGAACAGGTGTTCGTCTGGGACGGCACCACCGACAGCGGCCAGGCCGTTGCCAGTGGCGCCTACTTCGCCCGTCTGCGCATCGGCAACGAGCTGGTGCAGGTCAAGCAGATGACCTTGCTGAAGTAGGTATGCGGATGCATGAAAATCGCGTTTGACCGGCCGCGGTCGGTCAACACGAAGAACGCGATATCGGCCCCGGGGAGACAGAACCCCGGGGCCGTTTTTCATGCCTGCGGCGATTTGACCTGCGCACGCAGCCACGGTATGGTGAGGCTGGTTCCCGAACCTCCGGAGGCCCCATGAAAAACCGTGTCATGACCTGCTTACGGTTTTCACTGCTCGGTGCAGCCCTGCTGGTCGCCGCCGGATGCAGCGAGGACGCCGATCCCGTGGCCACCGGTTGCCCCGGCTCCACTGTTGAAGGTCTGACCCCGGTCGCGAACCTGACCATCAGCGATGATCCCGTCCGGCACGCCACCGTGACCCTGGCCTGGGAAGCTCCCCTGCCCAACCCCGCCGGGCTGGCCGTGGAGCAGTATCTGGTCAAGGCCAATCCCTCCGGTGACCCCATCACCGCGGACAATTGGTGCGGCCTGCCCCTGCTGGGCACCGTTTCTTTTCCGGCAAAAATCGGGTTCTTCGCCAGTTTCGATCACCGTGTCGATGGCATCGTTCCGGGCGCCACCGAAACCTTTGCCGTCCGGCCTCTCTACGAGAACGGGGATCTGGGGCCGGTCGGCGACGTCCTGACCCACCGCCCGACGGCGCCGTTCACCGTCGCAGGTAGCGTACGGGACGACACCGGAGCGCCGCTGGCCGGCATCAAGGTCCGGCTGATGGAGCCGTCGTTCATCCCCGCGGACGCGGGCGTCGTCACCTCCGCGGTCACCGGACCGGACGGCCGCTTCGCCCCCCTGGGTCCGGTCAGCGACCGGGCGGCCGTCGTCCTGGCGACAGACTCCCCCGACACCCTGACCACGCCCGCGGCCGAGGACAGCTACTTCGACTTCACGACCGAACCGCTGATCGCGGGGACAGATTCCGAGGACATCACCATCACGCTGGTCACGCGATACGCCTTCGAGCACCAGCCCGGCGGCTGGGTCGCCCAGTACTTCATCTCGTGGCTCCAGGCGATGGTCAACGCCAGCCGCGAGGAGAGCGGCTACCGGCTGCGGAAATGGGAGAGCTATGACCTGAAGGTCTACGTGTCCGCGGGAATGAACGACGCCGGAACAATCGATCTGGCCGCCGTCACCCGCGAAGCCCTGGCCACCTGGAACCGGGAGCTCGGCCTGACCGTCTTCACCGAAACCGCCGACCCGACCCAGGCCCAGGTGGAGGTCGTCTACGAGGACCTGGAAGGACTCTACGGCGTGGTCCTGCTGGACGAACCGGCCGGTTTCCGTTTCGATGGCCGCGTGATCCCCGAACGGGCCATCGTCAAGCTGGACCCGGTGATGAACTATCTCGAAGGGGCCAGGGGGGTGGCCCTGCACGAGTTCGGCCACATCCTGGGCATCATCGGACACAGCACGGCCGCCGGGCACCTGATGAGCGTTGGCGGCTCGTGCTGCCTGGGCCGCGACGAACTGCGGCTGGTCCACGCGATCATGAACCTGCCGCAGAACTGCCTACTGAGCAATTTCGAGAAGGGGATTCCCTGGCCCTGGCCTTGAGGCTGATCTAGTAGGGCTGACCGATGGCCCCGCACACGAACTTCACCAGCGACCCGCCGGTACGGCACAGGTCGGTGAAGGTGTCGATGAAATCGCCGCTGGTGACCTGCTTCTGCGTCAGGGGCGCGAACGCCGTGAAGTCCTTCAGTTTCAGCACGTCGATCAAAGGGTGATCGGGCTCGTAGCCCTTGGGCGGCCGTTTGAGGCTTTCGCCGGACACCGTAAAATGCTGTCCGAACTTCTTGCCGCCCACGGCCTTCTTCCACAGACGCGGGTCGGCGACCAGGGCGTCGCGGATCAGCTTGAGCGTCGGGGTGTCCGGACGCCAGATGCCGACACCGACAAACGAATTGCCCGGCTGCAGGTGCAGGTAGAACCCGGGCGTATGGACATTCTTGCCCGCGACGTGGGGAAAGTGCATCCCCGTATGGTTCTTGTAGGGACTCTTGTCCTTGGCGAAACGGATGTCACGGTAGATGCGGAACAGGGAGCCGCCGTTGGGCCTGGGATCGGCCCGAAAGGCCGGGCTGATCTTCATCAACCGCGGGCCGAAATCCACGATGAACCGCAGGGCGGGGTCACGCAGTTCGGCCAAGTACCGCTCCTTGTTCTCCTGGAACCAGGCGCGGTCATTGTTGGCCTCGAGATCACGCATGAACCAGAAGAGGGCGGGCTTGAAATGGTCATGGGGCATGGAATGGCACTCCGGGAGGAAAGATGCGGATCCGGGCTTCGCCAGCCAAACTAGAAAAGGTCGAAGGATCCGGCCAGCTTCCGCGCTGGCGATCGCGAACCGGCCACATCCCCGGTCCAACCGATAGGTGGCCGTCAGGGCCCATTTGCCCCTTGCGCGTTTTCAAACGTTTGTTTAGATTCATTGTTTCAATCAACTGTTGCAAACCGGGTTGCAAAATATTACCGCAGCAGAAGCCGAGGAAACCGTGCCCGTGGACCGCCAAACCACCAAGGACCGTCTGCTCGACGCCGCCGAGAGCCTTTTTGCCGAGAAGGACTTTCAGGACGTGTCGATCCGCGAACTGGCGGCCGCCGCCGAGGTGAACGTGGCGGCGGTCAACTATCATTACCAGGGCAAGGACAACCTCATCCGCGAAGTGGTGACCCGCCGCTTCATCGTCCAACGCGAGCGGTCCCTCAACGCGCTGGCCGCCTTGAACGCTTCCTGCCCCGACGGACCGGACATCGCCCAGGTGGTCCGCACCCTCGTGCGGGAACATCTGAGCGGCGCGCTCGAAGCCCCCGGTCTGGCCAGCTTCATGGGACTCATGAGCCGCGAAACCGACGACACCCCGTCCGGGACGAGCGGTCCGTTCTTCAAGGAACTCGTCGCCCCGGTTTTTGGCGCCTATTCCCGGGCCCTGATCGCGGCCAGGCCCGGCCTCGACCAGGAGCAGGTCAACTGGTTGCTCGCCAGCATCGTCGGCCAGGTGCACCATTTCATCATGCGCCGTCTGAAGAGCCGGAATCTTGCGCCCGACTCCGACTCCCGCGACTTCATGCTGAAGGCCTTTCCGGCCCTGGCCCTGCCGACAGCGCCCTATATCGAACAGGTCACCGAACACATCACTTGTTTTTCGACCGCCGCGATCGACGGTCTCTTTCCGGAGGTTACCAGATGATGATCCGGGGCATCGCCCTCACGGCTCTGCTGCTGGCGGTGACCGGCTGCAGTGTGGGGCCGGACTACGTCCGTCCCGAAATCGCGGCCGAAGTGCCGGCGGCCTGGACCAACGCGGCGAGCGAACGGCAGCCTGCGGTCAGCCTGGCCGACGCCCTGCCCGCCGACACCGGAGAAGCCGGCGGCAGGTGGCGCTGGTGGGAGTCGTTCGCCGACACCACCTTGAACGGTCTGGTGGCTGACGCCCTGATCCACAACAACGATCTGGCGGCCGCGGCCGGACGCGTGCTCGAAGCGCGCGCCCTGCTGGGCGGGGCCCGGTCGGCCCAGTGGCCCACGCTCGAAATCGGCGGCTTCGCCGGACGCAGCAAGGCCAGCGACGCGTTGATCAGCGGTCTGGGTTCCCCCTACGCCAACCAGTTCTCCGCCGACGCCACCGTGCGCTACGAAGTTGATCTGTGGGGTCGTCTGTCGCGGGGCAAGGAAGCCGCCCAGGCCGCGCTGCTGGCCAGCGAGCAGGACCGCCGCGCGGTCGCCCAGGCCCTCATTGCCGACGTGGTCCGCAGCTGGCTCGTGATCCGCGAACTCCAGCTTCAGGTGGCGCTGACCGAGCGGACGATCGCCAACTTCGAGGAGAACCTGATCACGGTGCGCGAACGCTACCGGCGCGGTCTGGTCTCGGCCCTGGACGTGCACCTGGCCAGCCAGAACCTGGCGGCCGCCCGGTCTGCCGACCCCCTGTTCCGGCAGGAACTCGCGGCGGCCCGTCGCCGGCTGGAAATCCTCGCCGGCCGCTATCCCGCGGGTGACCTTGCCGCCAGCGACCTCGACCTGGCCGACGGCACCCTGAGCCGGGAAATGATGCCCGCACCGCTGGCTTCGGTGCCGGCCGGGCTGCCGTCCCAGCTGCTGGAGAGGCGGCCGGATCTGATAGCCGCCGAGATGCGCCTTCATTCCACGGTCGCGCGGGTGGGCGAGGCCAAGGCCGCCCTCTATCCCCGCATCGCCCTGACGGCCACCGGCGGGGTCAAGTCGACCGAACTATCGGATCTCTTCAGCAGCACCACCGATTTCTGGTCCCTGGCCGGCAATCTCTTCATGCCCCTGCTCAACCGCGGCGCCACCCAGGCCCAGATCAAGGCTGCCCAGGCCCGCGTGATCCAGGCCACGGCCGGCTACCGCCAGGCCATCCTGATCGCCTTCAGCGAGGTCGAAAACGCCCTCGATCAGGACATCTTCCAGGCCGAACAGGAAGTCCACCTGACCGACTCGGCCGAACAGGCCCGGCGTTCGGTGAACCTGGCCCAGGACCGCTACCGTCGCGGCCTGGACGGCCTCCTGGTAACCCTCGAATCGCAGCGCCGGCTCTTCAACGCCGAAAGCCAACTGCTGACCACCCAGCGCGCCCGCCGTACGGCGCGCGTCAATCTGATCCAGGCCCTCGGCGGACCCTGGGAATTCGAACCCCTGGCCGACACCGTCAGCCTGAACAGCGCCGAACCCCGTGAAGGAGTCCAGCCGTGAGTCCCAGAACCCTGCGCAACCTGTTGACGGCCATCGTGATCCTCGTGGTGGGTGTGCTGGCCACCGGCGCCATCATCAAGGCCGGCAAGAAACCGGTCCGCCAGACGCCGCCGGCGGCACGACCGGTCGTTAGCGCCTTCACGGTCGCTCCGGAGAACGACGTGATCCGCTTCCAGTCCTTCGGATCGGTCAAGGCCAAACGCTCGGTCAGCGTGGTGCCCCAGGTCAGCGGCGAGGTGGTCGCCAAGTCCCGTCACTTCGAATCCGGCGGGTTCTTCAAGCAAGGCGACACCCTGCTCAAGATCGACGACACCGACTACATCTTCGGCGCCGAACAGGCGCGCGCCAACGTCGCCAGTTCCGAATACAACCTGGCACTGGCCGAGGAGGAGGCCGATGTCGCGCGGCGTGAATGGGACCGGATCAACAGCGGCGACTCCGGCGACGAGACCGAACCGACGGCCCTGGTTCTGCGCGAACCCCAGCTGAAACTGGCGCGTGCGAATCTCGACGCGGCCAAGGCGGCCCTGGACCAGGCGGAAGTCAACCTCAGGCGCTGTACCATCACCGCACCCTTCGACGGCCGCGTGCTGGACACGCAGATCGACGTCGGCCAGTTCGTCCGCGCCGGGACCGCCCTGGGCACGATCTACGCCACGGCCGTCGCCGAGGTGACCGTCGCGATCCCGGACGACGACCTCGCCTGGATCACCGTCAATTACGATGACGACGACGGCGGCGTGCCCGTGGACGTGAGCGCCGAGTTCGCCGGCGCCCGGCACCACTGGCAGGGACGCGCCGTGCGCCTGGGCGGCGCCGTGGACAATCGCAGCCGCCTGGTCTCGGTGGTCATCGAAATCGACGCCCCCTACAAACGGTCCGGCGACCGGCCGCCCCTGATCGAAGGCATGTTCGTCGACGTCATGTTCAGCGCCGAGCCGCCCGCCGGAGCGGTCGTCATCCCCCGGTCCGCACTGCGCCCGAACAACAAGGTCTGGGTCGTCGACGAAGACAGCCGGCTGGCCATCCGCGAGGTGCAAGTCGCGCGCGCCGGCGTCGAGCAGGCGATCATCTCAGGCGGCCTGGCCGCCGGGGAACGCGTCTGCACCAGTAACCTGCAATACGTTACCAGCGGCATGCCGGTGCGGGTCGAAGGCGATCCCGGCCCCGCCAAACCCGGCCGCGACGATGCCGAAAAGGACGGTGACAAATGAAAGGGCTGATCACCTGGTTCGCCAACAACCACGTTGCGGCGAACCTGCTGATGGTGGTGATCTGCGCCGCCGGCCTCATGACCGCCGCTTCCATCAAGCAGGAGGTTTTTCCCGAGGTCGAGATGGACATGATCACCATCCGGGTGCCGTATCTGGGCGCCACGCCGACCGAGGTCGAGGAAGCCGTCAGTATCCGTGTCGAGGAAGCGGTGCAGGGCGTCGACGGCATCAAGAAGATCACCTCGATATCCTCCGAGGGCATCGGCATGGTGTCGCTCGAACTCGAATCCAACGCCGACAAGCGCAAGGTGCTCGACGAGGTCAAGGCCGAGGTCGATCGCATCATCACCTTCCCGGCCGAAACCGAAAAGCCCATCGTCACCCTGCTCGAGCCGCGGCAGCAGGTGCTCGACGTGGTCATCTTCGGCGACGCCACCGAGCGCAGCCTCAAACTCCTGGCGGAGAAGATCCGCGACGACCTGCTGGCCATGGACGACATCACCTACGCCACCATCGGCGGCACGCGGCCGTTCGAAATCTCCATCGAGGTCAGCGAACGCGACCTGCAGGCCTACGGACTGACCCTCGGTGAGGTGACCCGCGCGGTGCAGGCCAACAGCATGGATCTGCCCGGCGGCAGCGTGAAGACCGCCGCCGGTGAAATCCTGGTGCGCACCAAGGGCCAGCGCTACACCGGCGAGGAATTCGGCCGCATCGTGGTGATCACCGCACCCGACGGCACCGAAGTCACTCTCGACCAGATCGCCACCGTGCGGGACGGTTTCGAGGACATCGACTCGGCCTCCTATCTGGACGGTCTGCCTTCGGCCATGATCCAGATCTATCGCACCGGCAACCAGGGCGTGCTCCGGGTTACCGGCGCGGCCAAGGACTACGTGGCCGGCATGAAGGAGCAGATGCCCCCGGGCATCGAGATCTCCACCTTCAACGACCGGTCGCTCATCTACAAGAGCCGCATGGATCTTTTGCTCAGAAACGGTATGGCCGGGCTGGCTCTCGTCTTCCTGGTCCTGGCGCTCACCCTTCAGTTCCGCCTGGCCCTGTGGGTCAGCCTGGGCATCGGCATCAGTTTCCTGGGCGCATTCTGGGCCATCCCCCTGTTCGGGGTTTCGCTGAACATGATCTCGATGTTCGCCTTCATCGTCTCGCTGGGTATCGTGGTGGACGACGCCATCGTGGTGGGCGAGAACATCTATTCCTGGCGTGAACGGGGACATAGTCCGCAGAAGGCGGCCACCAAGGGCGCCCTCGAAGTAGGCCTGCCCGTGACCCTGGCGGTCCTGACCACCTGCCTGGCCTTCATGCCCCTGGCCCAGGTCGAAGGCATGATGGGCAAGTTCATGTTCAACATCCCGGTGGTCGTGATCGCGATCCTGGCCTTTTCGCTGGTGGAATCGCTGTTGATCCTGCCCGCCCACCTGGCCACCATGAAGTCCATGGACCAGCAGGCCGCCGACCGCAATACCGGTTGGTACGGGTCGGTCAAGGAGCGCATCGACTCCTCCCTGAAGGCTTTTGTCGAAGGCCCTTACCGCAAGACCCTCGACTTCAGCCTGAGCCACCGGCCCATCGTGATCGCCGTGGCTTTCACCACGATGATCATCACCATGGGCATCGTGGCCGGCGGACACATCAAGTTCACGTTCATGCCCAAGGTGGACGCCGACAACCTGGTCGCGGCGCTGACGCTGCCCCAGGGAACCACGGTGGATGACGCCCAGAAGGCTGTCGACCAGCTCGAAGCCTCCCTCGAAGAGGTCCGGGCCGATTTCGACAAGGACCGTGAGGATGGGAACTCGGTCATCCTGCATGTGCAGACATCCATCGGCACCCAACCCCGTTCGGCGGGCGGCGGGCCCGGCGCGGGAGCGTCGACCACGCCGGCGGGCGCCCACCTGGTTGAAGTGAACGCCGAACTGCTCAAAGCCGAATTCCGCAACGTGCCCAGCCCGGAAATGGCAAAACGGTGGCGGGAGTTGTGCGGGCCCATCACCGGGGCCGTTTCGCTGACCTTCTCGGCCAACCTGTTCCGGGGTGGAGCCGCGGTCAATGTGCAGCTGGCTTCATCCGATACCGAGGACCTCCTGGCCGCCGCCCAGGAACTGAAGGCCGAACTGGCCGAGTTCCCCGGCGTCATCGACATCGCCGACAGCTTCCGTGAAGGCAAGGTCGAGGTGAAGCTGGGCCTCAAGCCCGAAGCCCGCACCCTGGGCCTGACGCTGGCCGACCTGGCCCGCCAGGTGCGGCGCGGATTCTACGGCGACGAGGCCATGCGCATCCAGCGCGGCCGCGACGAGGTCAAGGTCATGATCCGCTATCCTGAGAATGAGCGGCGTTCCATGGGCAACATCGAGTCCATGCGCATCCGCACCCCTCAGGGCGCCGAGGTGCCCTTCAACCGGGTGGCCACGGTGGAAGTCGGGCGGGGTTACGCCTCCATCGAGAGAGCCGACCGGCAGCGCGTGGTTTCGGTGACCGGCGATATCGACCAGCAGGTGACCAACGCCGACGAGATCAACGGCATCCTTCGCTCCGAAGTGCTTCCCGACCTGTTGGCCGCCCATCCGGGACTGCGCTACAGCATGGAAGGGGAACAGAAGGAGCAGGCCGAATCCCTGGGCAGCCTGAAAAAGGGTTTTGCCCTGGCCATCCTCATGATCTACGTGGTGCTCGCGGTTCTCTTCAAATCCTACACCCAGCCGGCGCTGATCATGACGGCCATTCCCTTCGGCCTGGTGGGAGCAATCTGGGGCCACATCCTGATGGGACTCGACCTGACCCTGATCAGCATGTTCGGCGTCGTGGCGCTGACCGGCGTGGTGGTGAACGATTCCCTGCTGATGATCGACTTCATCAATCGCGCCCGGCGCGAGGGCATGGCCGCGCGGTCCGCCGTCGTGGAATCGGGAGTAAGGCGCTTCCGACCCATCATGCTGACTTCGCTCACCACGTTTGCGGGCCTGACTCCCCTGCTGCTGGAAAAGAGCCTGCAGGCCAAATTCCTGATTCCCATGGCCACCAGCCTGGCCTTCGGCGTGATTTTCGCCACGTTCATCACTCTGGTGTTGATCCCGGTGGCGTACTCGCTACTGACGGACTTCAAGATTCGCCTGGGGTTGAATGAGGAGCCGGCGAATCTGGAGGCGGACCAGGCCGCGTAACGGCAAAAAACACTGAGTTTTACGTTGCGACAGTCGTCCGTGTCGGGCGAATTTTCATCTATTCAGTTGCGAATTTCTTAAAATCATATTTTTTGTCCGGACACCCGGCGTTGATAATTCAGGGTTGATTGCCCATATTTCCGGGAACGAAACGAGACGCGGACGTGCTGGCAGGC
The DNA here is from genome assembly GCA_942492615.1 of Candidatus Krumholzibacteriia bacterium. Classification (GTDB taxonomy): domain Bacteria; phylum Krumholzibacteriota; class Krumholzibacteriia; order LZORAL124-64-63; family LZORAL124-64-63; genus CALOFL01. The sequence continues at coordinate 215,081 of CALOFL010000009.1, read as the reverse complement.
GGGTATCCCCTGGGATCGCTCTGCGGGTGCGGATCGCACGACAGAAAAGGAATGGTGATCGTGAGCAATCTTGACCTCATCAGCGTTTCCGAGAGCGCCAACACCGCTTTCGACGGCTTCGACTGGGCCGAACACGACGGCAAGGGCGTGAGGCTCTTCGTCCAGGGCTTCGGCTGAGGCGGTCCGTCAATCGGCATGGCTCTGGATGAGCCTAAAGATGACGACGCGGTCGTCGAACAGCATGGCATCAAGTTCGTCATGGACACGCAGACCACCGACATCCTGCGCCAGAGCGGCGGGCTGACCATCGACTTCATCGATGAAGACTACCGGCGCGGCTACATGCTCAAACTGGGTGCGGCCGGCGGCGACTGCGATTCCGGCGGTTGCAACGGCTGCGGTTGACGACAGCGGATCGGTTCGAAAGCAGAAGGAGCCTCACGCGAGGCTCCTTTTTGCTGTCCTGCACCGGCGTGAGCCGGGCCCCGTTCAGAAATCCTCGGGCTTGATGTCGAACTCGTCGTCAAGAAGATCCGCGTCGATGTCGTCGTCGTCAAAGCCCAGGTCGTCGTCGTCATCGTCGTCGAAGTCGTCCACTTCGAGGTTGTCGAGGTCGGGTTCGATCTTCTCCGACAGTTCCGCCTCGAACTCCTCGCAGCACTCGTCGCTGCAGAAGACACCCTTGCGGAAGTGGATCCCCATGCCTTCGATTTCCTGCCCGCAGCGGGCGCAAACATGGAAGTCCATCGGTCCGAAATCTCCTGGAAGATCCACCATGTGGATGCCGGTCTGACCACGTGCGGAACCGCGGCCCCTTCGGGAAAAACCGCGCCCGGAATTCAGTTCAACGGTACGCCAGGATGTACGCCACCCAGGCCGGAGCCAGATCGCCCTTGCGGCTGGGCTTGAACACGCCGTTGGGCTCCCCTTCCTTGTCGGTCCCTTCCCAGTAGACCACCGTTTTACGGAAACCGCATGCTTCGAGAAGTTCGCAGGTCTCCGGCAACGTCCACAGGCGCCAGTCATACGAGAAGGCATTCTTGAGCTTGCTGCCGTCCGGGAACTTGAAGTGGATTTTACAACGGATTTCATGGGTGATGGGGTTAAAAGTATCCTGGTCCCAGACGTAGTCGAACCCGTCCTGCTCGCGCTCCTCCAGCTGGGGGACCTGGGCCTCGGGGCCGCCGTAGCAGTCCATCAGCAGCATCCCTTCCGGTTTCAGGCCGGCCAGGCATCCCTTCATGTAGCCCGCCAGATCGGCGCGATTCTTGAAGCCCCACCAGCTGAAATTGGTCGCCACCAGGACATCGGCCAAGGGCGCGGTGACGTTGCGAACGTCATCTTCGATCAGGGTCACGGCCGCGGCACGATCCTTCAGCGGGGCCAGATTGTTGACCCGGCCCCAGTCGAGCGTGGGACCGTCGAAATCGACGCCCACGGCGGTGTTGCTGCTCCGGTAGCGGGCCCATTCGGCGCACAGCAGGGCCGTGCCGCAGAAGTCCTCCCGCAGCAGACGCGGCTTGCGGCCGTATTCCTTCTTGAAGACCCGGTCGATGAACTCGACCTCGAATTCGGCGTTCTGGACCGACTCCTCGTAGAGCCAGTGGAGTTCGGCGTTGCGCGCGGTCAGCTTGCCTGCTTTCGCCAGCTTCCGCATATGGTCGCCGACGGGTCCGGCGGCCGGGGCCGCCTTGCGGGTGTTGGTGGTCATGGTGTCCATCTCCAGGGCGTCGGACCGGCGGCCGGCGTCACCGGTTATTTCAGCGGTTTGTGTTCCCGGGAAAAATATTCCCCGGTCATCTGCTTGACCTTCCGCGACAGGAAAATCAAGGCGATCAGGTTGGGCAGGGACATCAGGCCCAGAGCACTGTCCCCGAAATTCCAGACGATCTCAAGCGAGAAAATCGCCCCCAGGAAGTTCATCACCACAAAGATGATCTTGTAGGGCAGGATGTAGCCGGTACCCAGCAGGTAGACCACGGCCCGGTCCCCGTAGTAGCTCCAGCTGATGGCCGTCGACACCCCGAACAGCACGACGCCGAGCGTGATGACCAGGTAGCCCCAGTTGCCCAGGATCGGCCGCAGGCCCTCCTGGAACGCCCACGCCGTCAGTGGGGAACCGTTCTGGGCCATCTCCCCGGTGAGGTCCAGGTCGGGCAGGCCGTCGGTATCGATGGACCCGTCGACGACCTTCAGTTCGCCCCCGAATTTCGCACCGTCGTTTTCGACGAACACCGGGAACTCCACCAGCGAATGGTTGCGCACCAGGAACACGCCCACCGGGCTGCCGTCCTCGAGGTCGACCGTGCCGGTGAAGAGGTCGGCGTCGCGCACCACGCCGTCGGCCAGCACCTCGGCGCTCTCGTTGATCACCGTGATCGCCGACTGGGCGTTGACCGGCAGCGTGTCGGCCTTCTTGGCGTGCCAGACGCCGGTCGACAGGATCACCAGGCCGGTGATGGTGCAGATGATGAGCGTATCGATCAGGGGCCCCATCATGGCCACCACGCCTTCGCGCACCGGTTCGTCCGTCTTGGCCGCCGCATGCGCGATGGGCGCCGACCCCTGGCCCGATTCGTTGGAGAACAGGCCGCGCTTGACCCCCCAGGTCAGCATGAAGATGAAGGATCCGCCGGCGAAGCCGCCGAGCTGGGCCGCGGGCTGAAAGGCCGAGGAGACGATGTTCGTGAGCACGCCGGGGATGGTCCCGATGTTCATGACCAGGATCGCCAGGCCGCCGACCACGTAGATCACCGCCATGTAGGGGACCAGCTTGCTGGTCACGTTGCCGATGCGCTTGATGCCGCCCAGGATGACCGCCGCCACCACGCCGGCCGACAGCAGACCGGTGATCCAGGTGGGCACGCCGAGGTCGGCACGGATCTGGTCGGCCACCGTGAAGGCCTGGATGCTGTTGCCGGACCCGAAACTGGAGATGATCGCGCAGACGGCGAACATCACCGCGAGCCATTTCCAGGACTTGCCCAGACCCTTCTCGATGTAGTACATGGGACCGCCGCTGGCGCTGCCGTCGGGCAGGATCACGCGGTACTTGATGGCCAGGGTGCACTCGGCGTACTTCAGCGCCATGCCGAAGATGGCCGTCACCCACATCCAGAACAGGGCGCCCGGCCCGCCGTAGTGCAGCGCCGTGGCCACGCCGGCGATGTTGCCGATGCCGATGGTGGCCGAAAGTGCCGTCGTCAGGGCCTGGAAGTGGCTGAGGTCGCCGTCGTGGCTCGGGTCGTCGTATTTGCCCCGGATCACGTCGAAGCTGTGCTTGAGGCGGCGCATCTGGATGAAGCGCAGGGTTGCGGTCATGATCAGGCCCGTGACCAGAAGCAGGGCGACCAGGCCCGGGAAAACCGCGGGCCAACCCCAAACGGTCCCTGACAGACCGGCGGAAAATTCATTCAGGAAATCCATGGAGACCTTTCGGGGGGACGATGAATCCGCAGCTCAGGCGATGTTTCTAGACGAATACACGACACACGGGTGGGAAATCAACCCTCGATTAACCCCGGGGCGGACCGAACAGATCCTTCAGCAGCCGCGCGTCGTCCATCTTCAGGATTCTCAATCCCGCCAGGGCCGCCGGATACAACAGGGCCACCGTCAGAAAAACAGCGATGAAGGGCCCCCAGCCCACCGCGGGCGACATGCCCAGCCAGCCCAGGCGCCAGGACGGAAAGACCAGGGCCGCCACCAGAACGGTCGCGCTCCAGGCGATGCCCAGGGCCGCCACCGGACCGAGCAGCGCGCGCGGCAGCGCGGGCCGGTAGTCCGTGCGGTAGAGAAAATGGATGTGCAGAACGAGGCTGACCGCCAGGCTGACGATGGTGGCGACCGAGGCGCCGAAGTAGCTGTAGCCCGGAATCAGGAACCAGTTGAGCACCACGTTGACCAGCATCGCGACCAGCCCGATGACGATGAAGACCTTTTCCCGGTTGGCGGTGATCAGCAGGCGGTTGAGCACCGTCGCGGCCGCCTGCAACGGCAGCCCCCAGATCACGATCTGCATCACCGGGATCGAATCGGCCCACTTGGCGCTCTTCTCGAACCAGTAGATGATGGGTTCGGCGGTCACGGTGATCAGCAGGGTCAGCGGCAGGATGACGACCATCATGTAGCGCATGGCCCTTTCGCCCAGGCGCACGGTATCGGTCACCGTGGTCATGCCGTAGCGGGCCATCGCCGGGAACAGGGCCGTGCCGATCAGGCCCGGCACCAGCAGCATGACGTCGAAGGCCTGGTGACCCTGGCCGTAGACGCCCGACTCGACCTCGCCGATCATCCGTTCCAGCATGATGATGTCGATCTTGGTGTAGATCACCGCGAAGGTCGTGGCCAGGAACAGGGGCAGCCCCAGCTTGGCCATGTCCCACAGGCCGGGCAGCGGCCGGCCCTCGGGATCCCGCCAGGTCCAGGGACCCGTTTTCAGGAACATCAGGGGGGCCATGACCACCAGGCGCGTCACCTGGCTGGCCAGGTTGGCCCAGATCACCCCCATGACGCCGTGACCCGCACTCAGCCACCACCAGCCCAGACCGAAATAGACGAGCGCCGACGCCACCTGTCCCAGGCTCTGGTACTGGACTTTTTCGTGCGCCTGGAGCACCGAGTCGCAGGCCATGCCCGCCGATTCGATGAAGATACCGAGCGTCAGGATCAGGATCGCCTCGCGCGTGAGGCCTTCGTAGCCGAAAGCGCTCACGTAGCCGATCAGAAGGGCATAGCTGAAGGCGCTGATGAGCCAGCGTATCCGCATGGTCGCCCAGAACAGCGGCAGCGTCAGGACCTTGGCGCGGGTGATCTCCCGGGTCAGCAGAACGCCCAGCCCGAAGCGGGAGACCGTCAGCAGGATGGTGTTGATCCCCAGGGCCACGCTCAGGATTCCCAGGCCGTCGGGCCCCAGGATGGGGGTCATCTTCTTGCGGAGGAACAGCGCCAGGAAGCGGCCGCTGAACAGACCGATGGTCAGCAGGATGGTGTTCTTGGCGACGCTGCGTGTTGCTGACAAGACCGTACTTTCTAGAAGAAGCCGCGGGTGGTGGCCGTCAGGACCGGACCACCGTCCCCGTTCAGGTCCCAGGCCAGATCGATGCGGGCGACCTGCGAGTTGGCCGACCGGGTCGGACCGAATCGTATACCAAAGCCGGCTTCATGGCGAATGTCCGCTGAACCCCGGTCCTCGTCGTGCCATCGGGCCTGCCCGCCGCTGTAGAAGACCGCCAGCCCGCCGCGGACCAGACCGGCCACCTCCCAGGGTAGGGCTTTGCCCTGCTCCACGTTCCAGCGCGCCAGCCGGTCGCCGGCCATCCCGTCGAAATCGAGGGTGCGTATGCCGCGGTCGAGGCCCAGCAGCAGCGCCCGCGTCCCGAGAAGATTCTGCCCCTGGCCCCACTCGACAAACACCCTCGTCATCCAGGGGCTCATTTCCGCGCCGGACCGGCCGATCCAACCGGCGACCAGGTTGTAGCGGTAGGTACGAACCAGACTGCTGCCGGTGTCGCCGTCGCCCTGTCCGTGCAGCAGGACGTACCCGCCTCCGATCTTCAACCACTTCGTCAATACGGCTTGCAGGCGGAAGCGGGTTTCGCCGTAGCCGGTGGTCGACCCCAGGCCGCCGCCGGCCGGGCCGGCCTTGATGTCGAAGGTGAAGTCCATGGGGATGTCCTCGACCGGTCCGTACTGCAGGACGAAGCGCGACTTGCTCCAGTTGCGGCCGATGCTGTGGAGCCACAGGTAGGAAAAAACCGTCAAACCCTGTTCCCGGGCGAACGGCTGGCCCGGCTCGGCGAGCCAGCCCAGATCCTCGCTGCGGCCGTCGGAGAGTTCATAACCCGACCGGACCAGGTCGAACACGGCATCCTCGACCTTGGCGCCGGCACCCAGCCGCCAGATCCGGCCGCCGTTGGGTTCGCCCACCCGCACCTGGAAGCGGACCTCGCCCCCGGTCTCACGCTGGGGCAGCCTGGCGTACAGGCTGGCCGTGCTCGTGGGGTCGGCCCCCGCCGGCCCCGCGTTGCTCAGGTAGTAACGGCGATCCGACAGTCTGTCCCACAGGAAAAAATCGACGCCCAGCGGATCATCCTGGGCATAGAAGGGACGACCGAAGACGAGCTGGCGCAGATAACCGTCCTCCCGCTCGGAATAGTCCAGCCCCAGGAGCAGGCCCGCGCCGAACAGTCGGCGCTGCCGGTAGAACAGGCTCCAGAAGGAAGCGTTTTCGTCCTGACCGAGCCCGGCGCCGGCGGTGACGCCGTGGCCGAGAAAATTCCGATCCGAGAGCTGGACGCTCCAGCGCGTGTCTCCCCCGGAAGCCAGGGTGAACGAGAAACTGGTGCGCAGCGTCCATGACTCCCGCGTGTGCACCCGCACCTTGACCCGCCCGTCGGCCGTGGTGTCGACCGCGGTGACCCGCACGTTGTTCAGGAAACCCAGGGAACGCAGATTGCGCTCGGTCTCGGCGAGCTGTTCCGGCAGGTAGACATCACCGGTCGCAAACAGGAGTTCCCGCCGCAGCACGTACAGCCGGGTGTTGCTGTGCACCCCGTTCATCACGTTGCGCAGCAGGCGCAGGCCGCCGTTGGTGTTCTCGACCTCCTGGCGGCTGTAGATGTCGCCGGTGACGATCTCGATCTCCCCGACAGTCAGCGGCGCCGTTCCGGGGCCCGCCGCGTCCGCCAACGAAGGGGCGGCTGCCAGCAGGAGCAGCCCTGTCAGCACCCAGCGGACAAGACGGCTGGCAGCACTGTCTTTTTGGCAGCTTTCAGCTGTCATAAAAACGTGGCGCGAGGTGCGGGAGCGCGGGACAAAACCATGCCCTAGCCTAAATATCTCGTTTATTTTCAATGGATTAAAAATTCGCATCCGTCCGGTGTTCCACATTGGCATGGCCATTGTATATAGGCCAGTGAGAGCAAAAATTCTGGGCCGTTTCCGGATGGCCCAACTTCATAACACAAGAGCAAAAGGAGGACCAGACATGAATACCCTGTTTCCCGTGACCCGCATGCTCGACGCCGCCCTGAACGGCCACATGGACAACTGGAACGAATCCGACGGCTCCCCCGGACGGACGCCGCGCGCCGACATCCTCGAAGGCCCGCAGGAATTCCGGGTCTTGATGGATCTGCCGGGTGTCCTGCACGAGGACCTGGACCTGAGTATCGAGGACCAGACCCTGTGGGTGAAGGCCGAACGCAAGGAAATCGTTCCGGACGGCTTCGAGCCGCGGCGGAGCGAGCGCGTCAAGCACGTCACCTTCAGCCGCACCTTCAGCCTGGGCAACGTCGTCAACGTGGAGGACATCAGCGCCCAGTTCGCCAACGGCGTGCTGACCATCACGCTGCCGAAGTCCGAGAAGAGTCTGCCGCGGCGGATCGAGGTCAAGTAAAGGAAGCCGGCGGGCAAGACCGCCGGACCGGAAGGAACCGCAAAGAGGCCGGGAGCATGCTCCCGGCCTCTTCTTCTTCCGCTCAGCTCGTCTTTGCCGTTACGGCAACAGGACGGTGTCGATCACGTGGATGACACCGTTGTCCGCGGGAACGTCCGTCGCCACGATCAGGGATTCGTTGATGAAGGCACCTTCATCATTGACGTCGATCGTGGTGCGGGCGCCGTTGAGCATCCGGATCTGGCTGGAGGAAATGACGTCCTCGGCCATCCGCTTGCCCTTGGCCACGTGGTAGAGCAGGATGTTCGTCAGCGCGGCCTTGTCCAGTTCGGTGGCGATGTTGTCGGCATCCAGGCCCAGCTTGCCGAAGGCTTCGTCCGTAGGGGCGAAGACGGTCAACTGGCCGTTGCCGCTAAGGGCACCAACGAGATCGGCGGCCACCACGGCGGCGATCAAGGTGGAGAATTCGCCGGAATCGGCGTTGATGCCCGAAGCGACGTCGACGATCGTGATCCGCTCGGAAGGCTTGACCTTGTCAGCTCCGGTCACGGACGTGGGGTTGTTGTCTTCACTGCATCCGGTCAGCGCGAACATGGCGACCAGGAACAAGGCGGTGAGGGTGAGCTTCTTCATGATGATGACCTTTCTCTAAAAATCCCTGTTGTTTGATTCATCTGTTGTTTTCGGTTTACCGGTCCCAACCTCCGGGGCGAGCCGGAGGCTGGTTCCGGGCGGTGATCATCCTGTGGAGGAATTTTCACCTTCCAGGCCGCAGCCTGAAACTCGACTAGTTGGGCATCACCATGCCGGCTGCCCAGGGGAACTCCGTCGCATCGACCAGCAGCAGACGGAAGGTCTCACCCGTTCCGAGCAGGCTGCCCGCCGCGATGGCGAAGGCCTTCTGGCCGTTCATCAGCGACAGATCGAAGGTCGCCGCCGGCGTGGTGGTTCCGGTCTCGGCCACGCCCACCGTCAGGCTGGTGACACCCAGGGCCAGACCGGCCTCGGGGGAGGCATCGCCGAAGGCAAGGCCGCTGTAATCCGCGACGGGCGTAAAAGTCGCACCATCCCAGAGTCCCACGTCGACCGTCGGTGCGTCGGGCGAAGCATGGACGACCCGGACCTGCGGCGAAGCCGCTTCCCCGAATTTCTCGGCGTAAGGCAGAATCGTCAGGGCGGGGGTGCCGCCCAGCGCGAAGCCCGAAGCGACGACCAGGTAGCGTTCACCGGCCATCAGTTCAGGAGTGGCGAACGTGCCGGCCAGGGCTCCGCTGGAGCTGACCTTCACGTCGACCGTATATGAAGCCGGGGGCACCTGTACCGCCGGGGAGAGGTTGCTGAAGGGCAGATCGCCCACCAGCTCGGTGTCAGTGCCCCCGACAAACACGTCCACCGGCGGCGCGTCAGGCGAGCCGTGCAGGACGAAGAAAGTCGGATTCTGTCGGATCAGACCCACGGTTCCGTTCGGCCCGACAGCCAGCAGACCGAAGCCCATGTCGTCACGGGGCAGGCTGCCCAGGAAACCGGTGGCGAACAGGATGATGTTCGCTTCGGGCAGCGCGGGCGTCTCGAAAGCGGTCACGCGCGCCAGCGGGTTGCCGGCCCAGATACCGACAGCCAGGGGGCTGCCAGCAGGCAGCGGCACGCCGGCGGCGCCGGTGTCGGCGAAGCGGGCGAAGTCGGAAATCTCGGGCGTGCCGTCGTTACCCACATCGATCGCGACACTCGGGGCGTCAGGACCGGCGTGGATGATGCGCACGGCGGCGTTGCCGGCGCCCGGGCTCTGGAAGTCTTCCACCAGCGGCAGAACGCGGAACATGTCGTCCGCATCGGCGCTGCCGAAGTTGCCCACGGCGGCCGCGGTGATGACCGCGCCTTCGGGAACCACGACCGGTCCGGTCTCATACGCAGGCGCGCTGGTCGGATCGGCATTGGCGCCGCGCAACTGGATGTTGTAGGTGCCGGCCGCCAGCGGCAGGTAGGCACTGGTCTGCGTGTAAGCCACGTCTTCGAGCAAGGGAGCCGCTACGCCTTCGGCATAGACGTCCACAATCGGGGCGTTGGGCGAGGCGTGCACCACGCGCAGCATCGCTCCCTGGCCCATGTCAGGAGCCATCACGTCGTCGTCGTCGTCACTGCAACCGGCCACAAAGCCAGCGAGAGCGACCATCATCAACAAGGTAATGAGTTTGTTCGTTGTCTTCATGGGTATCTCCCCTGAATTTGACGGTGGCCGGAGTGACTCCGGCCACCAGGTTCTTTTCTACAGGTTTTTGGGAATCAGAACGGTGTCGATCACGTGAACGATGCCGTTCTTGGCCTCGATGTCGGCCTTGACGACCGTCGCGTCGTTGATCATCACGCCCTTCTTCGCGTTGATCTTCACCTTCGAACCCTCGAGGGTCTCCGCATTCTTCATCTTCACGACCTCGGTGGAAGCCACCGAACCGGAGACGACGTGATACAGCAGAACCTTCTTGAGCTTCTCAGGGTCGGCGAGCAGAGCCTCGACCGTGCCCTCGGGCAATTTGGCGAAAGCCTCATCCGTGGGCGCGAAAACCGTGAAGGGGCCCTTCTCGGTCAGCGTCTCCTCCAGGCCGGCGGCCTTGACCGCAGCGATCAGAGTCGTGAAGCCGGCTTCCTCAGCCAGCGGGAAAATCGCCTTGAGTTCCTTCGCGTGGGCGTGCTCAGCGTGGTCATGCTTCGCGTCTTCGTCGCCGACGCCGCACGAGCCGCAATGGGCCTGGGCCGTCAGCGGGCTCGCGACGATGGCCATGGCCATCAACGCGAACATGATGTGGGAAGTCTTCTTCATGGTCTATTTCCTCCGGTCAGTTGTTTCTGCATTTCGATCTATCGATTCAAGGGACCGGGCCTCTCCCCGTCCGCCCCGTTAATCTAACATATGTATCGGCTCTGTCAATAGTTTTTTATACATTTTTTATACATTATTTCCACCAAATAAAACACCCGCCCCTTCGGAGCGGGTAACCGTAAATCAGATAATCAGATAGCGCCCAGAATGCCGCCCAGCTGCTCGGGATCGGCCGCCAGCATCGCCCCGATTTCCGCCAGAATCGCCTGATAGGAAGGTGACGCCTGCCCGCCCACGATGATCGGCATGGCCGGGCCCATCAACCTGCGCAGCTCGCGCAGCTCCGCGGTCGTGCCGGGGTCGGCGCCCGGAAACACCAGACTGAGCATGACCGCGCGCGCGCCGCGGATCTCCATGGCCGCGGCGATCTCTTCGGCCGGAATATTCGCACCCAGATACAAGACGTCCCAACCCGATTCGAAAGCATGGGAAGCGGCCATCAGGGCCCCCAGTTCGTGGATCTGACCCGCAGGGGTCGCCACCGCCAGCAGCGGGGCGCCCGCCGACACGCGGTAGCGGGAATTCATCGCGGTCAGGAAAGCCGACACGATCGAGGTCGCCATGTGTTCGTGGGAGACGCGCAAATCACCATCCTGCCACCGATTACCGATCTCGACCAACAAGGGAACCAGGAGATCCCGGCGCAGGGCCGGCTTGCTCAGATGCACCAGGGCCTTGTCCAGGGTCTTTTCGAGACCGCGGGCATCCAGGTTGCTGACCGCTGTGATGGCCCCTTCGAGCAGACTCCCGGTGCTGACGGGAGCACCGCTGGCCACCGGCGCGGCCGGCGGCTGGCTGGCGGCGATTTCCTCTGCCAACTGGCTGAGCTCTTCCAGCGGGAGATTGGCCACATCACTGATCCGGTGACCGTTGTTGGTGAGCATCTGCAGCAGGGACAGCTTTTCCAGATCACGGTCCGAGTAGAGCCGACGGCCGGTCGGGGTCCGCGAAGGCACGACGGCCTGGTAGCGGCGCTCCCAGGCCCGCAGAAGCAGCTGGGTGATTCCGGTCCGGCGTGAGACGACCGCGATGGAATGCCGCCCTTCGGTCTGAACGTCTTCCTGGCTGTTGGCGTGCATCGGCGGCTCCTGTTTTTGACAAATACTTGGCGGGTTGAATTTTTGTGTATATGAATGTATAGCCTTTGTCGATGTTTGTCACGGAAATAATGGCGGAATTTTCCGATCTCATGAATCCGAGGAGTCCAGCGATGCATATTTTGTCCAGCGAGCAGTACGTTCCGGCCCCCCTGAACCAGGTGTTCGCCTTCTTCGGCAAGCCCGAAAACCTGGCGCGGATTACTCCGCCCTGGCTCGGCTTCGAGATCCTGACGCCCTCGCCGATCGCCATGCGTCCCGGCGCGCTGATCGACTATCGGATCAGCCTGGGCCCGTTCCCGACGCACTGGCGCACCATGATCACGGCCTTCGATCCACCCCATCTGTTTGTCGACGAACAGCTGTCGGGCCCGTACAGCTTCTGGCACCACACCCACCGGTTCGAGGTCCAGGGCAGCGGCACCCTGATCCACGACGAGATACGTTATCTGCTGCCCTTCGGCGCCCTGGGACGCCTGGTCCACACGCTGATGATTCGGCGGCAGCTCGAGGGTATCTTCGCCCACCGCCGGCGGGTCATCGAGGAGCAGTTTCCCGCGTCCGGCCAGCTGTCCATGGTCTGATCGCGGTGGACGCGGGGAAGATCCTCCGCCATAATTTCGGCATGAAACTCATCACCATTGCGCAGGGGCCCGAGCCGCGACCCGGCCTGGCCCTGAGCGCCGGCGTCGGCCTCGACCTGCCGGCCGCCGATCCGTCGCTACCGTCCAACTGGCACGCCCTGCTTCCCGACCTGGCGCCCGTCCGCGCGCTCTGCGAACTGCATGGCGGCCGCCTCGCGGAACTGGAGGATCTCGTCCGGGAGGGACGCGGGCTGCCCGCCCCGTTCGTCGACCTGGTACAGGTCCGCCTCATGGCGCCGATCATCCTGCCGTCGAAGATCATCGCCGTCGGCCTGAACTACCGGGACCACGCGGAGGAGCAGAACAAGAAGCTGCCCGCCAAGCCGCTCCTGTTCAGCAAGGCCTCCACCTGCCTGCAGGCGCCCGGGCTGCCCATCGAACTTCCCGACGAGCTGACGCAGGTCGACGCCGAAGGTGAACTGGCGGTGATCATCGGCCGGCCCGGGCGCGCCATCGCCCGCCAGAACGCCCGCGATCACATCGCCGGCTACACCTGCTTCAACGACGTCAGCGACCGCGAAGCCCAGTATTCCGACAAGCAGTTCTTTCGGGGCAAGAGCATCGACACCGGCGGGCCGTGCGGCCCCTGGATCGTCACCCCCGACGAACTGCCCGACCTGGCCCACGGCCTGAAGGTCGTCTGCCGCTGGAACGACGAAGTGATGCAGCAGAGCAACACCGACCAGCTCATCTTCCCGGTGGATCATCTGATCAGCTACATCAGCCGCAACATGACGCTGCTGCCGGGGGACATCATCTCGACCGGAACCCCCGGCGGCGTGGGTGTCTTCCGGGATCCCCAGGTCTTTCTCAAGCCCGGCGACACGGTCACCGTGGAGATCGAGGGCGTCGGCACGCTGAGCAACCCCGTCACGCGCTGGGTGCCCCCCGCCTGACCGGCAAATACCACCGGCGGCGAACGGCTCCTGCAGCTTGCACTGGCCCCGGAATTTTTTGCCCCTGATGGGCTGCAGGTTGCGAAATGCCACGCGGTTGACGCTGCCGAGCCCAACCGCGAAACGACCGTCGTCCCCGCCGAAAATTTTTCCGGTCCATAAACCCCGAGGTTCCCGGCACCTCCGCAGGCGTCCCGAAAAAGGCACCGCCTTGCGCGCAAGGGTGGAACGCTCCTTGCCGCTTCCCGGTCATTGAATCCCTGGATCGGGCAGGTCGCAATCGGCAGCGACTCCTGCCGACCGGCGCAGCGCCGCGGGGGCGACACCATGGGCATCAGCAGCGGGCGGAACCTCGGCATGAAGTCAGCAGCCAACGTCAGTTTTCCGGAAATGACCTCCCTGATGGAACGCATGCCCAACTACGCGGGCTACCGCACGGCGGCCGAGGCGGCCGCGGCGGAAAAGATCTTTCGGCAGGCGCTGGGCGCGCTGCTCAGGGAGTGCGGCCAGTACCTCCTGACCATCGCCGAGAACAAGGCCCAGATCCTCAGCGGCGACATGGAACACAAGATCGACCGGCTGGTCGACGGCATCGGCATGATCTTCCGGCGCCTGGACCGCGAGGGAGTGGTCTGCCTGGTGGGGGAGTGCCAGGCCACGATCGCCGAACTCGAGGAGCTCGACACGCGGCTGATCCTGATGATCGAGGAGGCCACGCAGCTGGTCCGGAACCTGGAGACGGGTGTTCCGGCCGCCACCTGGTTCAATCACGAGGCCGACCTGCTGACGCTCGACCTGGTGGCGTTCAGTGAAATGACCGAAGAGCGGAACTACCTGCTGGGACTCGGGTGGGAATCCGAATTCCAGTGGCACCGAGGGGGTTGATCATGACCGGGACCTGGGACGATAGCGGGCGGTTCGGCAGGGACAGAAACTGGGATGTCCTGCCTGCGGATGAAGCTCCGGTCGATTGGACCGTCGATCCGGGCCAGGGCTGGCTCCAGGGCCCACTCGATCTCGAATTCCTGCGCGGCCGGTGTCTGGCTTTGTCGCTGGCGCCGGGGCAGATGGCCCTGTTGGTCCGGGAAAATTCCCTGCAGACGGTCTATCTCGACGGCGGCCACCTGCTCGACATCGGACCGGGCCCGGAGCAGATCGCCCCGGCCTGCGGCCTGATCTTCCTGGCTGGAAACGGCGCCCTCAACCTGCACTGGAACTCGGACCGCCCCCTGCGGATCGGGCGGGAACCGGGCACGGCCCTCATCGGCCACTGCCACCTCATGGTCGACGGGCCGCAGAGCTTCTTCGACGCCTTCCTGCGCGGGCCCGCCACCATCGATCCCGACTTCATCCTGCGCCTGGTGGAACAAATGGTGCACGGGTCGCTGGAGGAGATTCTGGCGGACGTCTGCAACGACAGCCACGATCCGGGCCCGCTGGAGATCCAGTCGCGGTTGACGGGCCTGTCCCCCGCCGATGTCGCCGACGAGCTGGCCGCCTGCGGCCTCGGCTGCACGAATCTGGCGGTCTATACCGCCGCGCCGCCGATGCACGAAGGCCTCACTGCCGAAACGGTGCGGGAGACCGCTGGACATCACGACCGGGATGGGCATAATTGATCCCTGCGGGTCCGGTGGTCCCGCCCGTGTCACCCAGACCTTTGCTGTGGGGATTGCCGTGCCTTCGTATCCGAAAACCCCTGGAATAATCCTCTGGTCGATCTGTTGCCTGTTGTGGGCGCTGGGCGCCGTCCCGGCGGTGCTCGCCCAGGAGGGCGCTCCGGTCGAGTCCGATCCCGTGCTCACCGAGATCCAGGTCTCCGGAAACGAGAAGACCGACCTGGAACTGATCCATCACGTCATGGACCTCACCATCGGCCAGACGTTGAACCTCGACCAGGTCGACGACGCCTGGGACGCGCTGGAGGATTCGGGTTACTTCCGCTTCGTGGAAATGGACTACAACGACAGCGACGACGGCCAGGTCGTCCTGCGCGTGACCGTGGAAGAGGAACTGACGACCTACTACGGGCCCCTGCTCCGCTACAGCCGGCGGCACAAGTACCTGATCGGCGGCTGGCTGGAGGAGCGCAACCTGCGCGGCAAGGGCGAGGTCCTGCGCGTGGAAGCTTCGGCCTACTACATCCAGAACGGCCTGGTGTCCTGGCACCGTCCCTGGCTCTTCGGGGTCAAGGGCCTGGAAACCACGCTGGCGGCCACGGGCGAGCAGGCGGACTTCGTCTACCGCCCCACGCGGTACCGCAAATGGGATCTCGGTCTCGAGGTCGTCTGGCGGCTCCAGGGAAACTGGTTCGTGCTCGGCGGAGCCGACTACGGGTATTTCCGCCAGCGTGACAATTACTCCTGGCCCCTTCCCGACCGGGGCGCAGGCTCACCGACCGGACCGGCGCTCTACGCGGCCGGCAGTGAGAACCACTGGGTCACGCGTCTGGCCCTGGGATTCGATTCCCGGAGCAACCCCTATTATCCCCGCCGGGGTGTTTTCGCCCAGGCCATGGCCAAGAACTGGACCAGCGGCGGCTTCGCGAACTACCTCCAGACCGAACTCGATGCCCGGGTCTTCATCCCCCTGCCCATTCGGAAACATACCCTGGCCTTGCGCGGCTGGCGCCGCGACACCGACGGTCCGGTGGGCAACATCGACAACGGGATGTATTTCGGCGGTCCCGAGACGGTTCGCGGCTACCCCTACGCCCAGCGCGAGGGCGACCAGGGCTACCTGCTGTCGGCCGAGTACCGCATTCCCCTGTTCCTGATGCCCATTTCCCCCAAGGGCGAACTCGTCGGCTTCGGCTTCCACCTGTTCACCGACGCGGGCGACGCCTGGTTCGACGGTGCCGAAGCCGGCCGCAGCATGTTCAGCTACGGCGTGGGTGCGCACGTGAATCTCGACACCTGGAACTTCCGCTTCGAGGCCGCGCGAACGCGCGAAGGCGCGTGGATGTTCGAGTTCATGGACCGGTTCAACTTCTAGGAAACCGGCGCCTACTCCGTGGTGTCCTCCACGGTGCCCTCTTGCGAGAACAACCACGGCGTCTTCTTGACGAACGCGTCCCGCGCCCGTTCGAATTCCTCGCTCGACCACGAATCATGTCGGAGCTGCGCGATCTCCGCGAGCGCGTCGTCGGACAGCACTTCCGCCTCTTCCAGCAGAGTGAGGATCCGCCGGGTGCCCCGCAGGGCTTGCGGGCCACCCTTGGCCAGGGTTTCCAGGAGCCGGACGGCGGTCGGTTGCAACTCGTCGGTGGGCACCAGGCGGTTGAAGAACCCCACGTGGAAGGCGCGGTCGGCCGTGACCGCCTCGCCGGTGAGCAGCATCTCGCGCACCAGGGGCGAACCGAAGCCGCGGATCATGCGCCGCAGACCGGTGTGACTGTAGACCAGGCCCAGGCGAACCGGCGGCACACCGAGGCGCACCGTGTCGGCGGCCACCCGGAGATCACAGCAGGCCAGCAGCTCGACGGCGCCGCCGTAGGCGTCGCCCTGCACCGCCGCGACGATGGGCGCCGGATAGTGGGTCAGGCGGTCCATGACCTGTTCGAAAGGATCGGCCGCACGCACGTGCGGATCGTGGTGGAAGATGTCTTCGGGAATCTCGGTGATCGAATATCCCGTGGAGAAATGGCGGCCGTTGGCCCGCAGCAGCAGCAGCGGCGCGTCGGCGGCGGCCAGGCTGTCCAGGGCGTCCACCAGAGCCGTCAGCATCGTGCGGTCCAGCACGTTGCGCGGTGGTTCGTTCAGGACGAGTTCGGTCCAACCGGATCTGGCGGTGATTTCCAGGGGCACGGGCTTGCCTCTCACGAATCGGGTACGAAGGCGCGGGAACCCGTCCATCGTAATCTGCAGTCGAAGAACTGCCAACCCCCGCGACGTCCTCCCGAGGTAGACTTCCGGCCGCCGGGGAATTAGGTTAATCAGCACGATTCCGGAAGAGACCATCCCCCAGGAAAGGCCGCGCAGCGCCATGAACGACGACCGCAAGCACGAGAGCCCCGCCAAGGAAAAGGGCGAGAACCTGGACTTCATCCGCGCCATGATCAAGGCCGACGTCGCCGCCGGGGTCAACGGCGGCCGGGTCCACACGCGGTTTCCGCCCGAGCCCAACGGCTACCTGCACATCGGCCACTCCAAAAGCATCCTGCTCAACTACGGCATCGCCCAGGAATTCGGCGGCAAGTTCAATCTGCGGTTCGACGACACCAACCCCGAGAAGGAGGATGTCGAATTCGTCGACTCCATCAAGGAGGACATGCGCTGGCTGGGCGTCGACTGGGAGGACCGCGAGTTCTACGCCTCGGACTACTTCGACACGCTCTACGAGTGGGCGCAGCATCTGATCAACGAGGGCAAGGCCTACGTCTGCAGCCTGGACGAGGCGGAAATCCGGGCGTACCGCGGCACCGTGACCGAAGCGGGCCGGCCCAGTCCGGACCGCGACCGGCCCGCGGCCGAGAGTCTCGACCTGCTCGAGCGCATGAAGAACGGGGAGTTCGACGAGGGCGCCTACACGCTGCGCGCGAAGATCGACATGGCCCACGCGAACATGAAGATGCGCGATCCGTTGATCTACCGGATCCGCAAGGTGCCCCACCACCGCACCGGCGACAAGTGGAACATCTACCCGCTCTACGACTACGCCCACGGGCAGAGCGACGCCATCGAGGGCATCACCCACTCCCTGTGCACCCTGGAGTTCGAGGTCAACCGGCCGCTCTACGACTGGTTCATCCAGAACCTGCCGGTGCCCCACGAATCGCACCAGACCGAATTCGCGCGCCTGAACCTGACCTACACCGTGATGAGCAAGCGCAAGCTGCTCACGCTCGTCACCGGGAAGGTGGTCACGGGCTGGGACGACCCGCGCATGCCCACCATCACCGGCTTGCGGCGTCTGGGTTACACCCCCGAGTCGATTCAGCGCTTCGCCGAAACCGTCGGGCTGGCCAAGCGGAACTCGACCGTGGATTTGGACCTGCTGAAGTGGTCCCTGCGCGAGGAGCTCAACCGCACCGCCGACCGGGTCATGGTGGTGCTGCGGCCCCTGAAGGTCGTGATCACCAACTATCCCGCAGACCAGGTCGAAGAGCTCGAGTGCGTGAACAACCCCGAGGACGAGTCCGCCGGCACCCGCCTGGTGCCCTTCAGCCGCGAGATCTGGATCGAACAGGATGATTTCCGCGAGGAAGCCCCCCGGAAATTCTTCCGGCTCAAGCCCGGCCACGAAGTACGGCTGAAACACGCCTACTTCATCACCTGCGACGAGGTGATCAAGGACAGCGACGGCAACGTGGTCGAGCTGCGCTGCAGCTACGATCCCGAATCGCGCGGCGGCCAGTCGCCCGACGGCCGCAAGGTCAAGGGTACCCTCCACTGGGTCTCGGCGCCGCACGCGGCCGAGGCCGAGGTGCGGCTGTACGACAACCTGTTCAAGGAGCCCTTCCCCGAGGAGGGCGGCGATTTCATGGCGAACCTCAATCCCCATTCGCTGGAGATCATCACCGACGCCAAGCTCGAACCGGGCCTGGCCGGCAAGGTGACCGGATACCGGTGCCAGTTCATGCGGCACGGATATTTCTGCATCGACAGCCGGGATTCCGCGCCCGACCAGATGGTCTTCAACCGGACCGTCACCCTGAAGGACACCTGGGGCAAGCTGGAAACCCGCGGCAAAACCGGCTGATCCGGAGCGTTGACACCCCCGGGCCAGCGCCTACCTTGTGACCTGGAGACGAAAGGAGGTGACCATGTCGTTCGAGGAAAAAGTCTACCTGACGCAATTCGCCAAGAGCAGCGGCTGAGCGGCGAAGCTGAGTCCGGGTGACTTGTCCGACATTCTCGACTCCATCAGGGCCGCGGCCGGGCCGGATCTGCTCGTGGGATTCGACACCGCGGACGATGCCGCCGTCTACCGTCTCGACGACGAGCGGGCGGTCGTCTCCACGGCCGACTTCATCACGCCGGTCGTCGACGACCCGCGCACCTTCGGCCGCGTGGCTGCCGCCAATTCCATCAGCGACGTCTACGCCATGGGCGGCACACCGCTGATGGCGCTCAATCTGCTCGGTTATCCCCAGAATGAGCTGTCGAGCGCCGTGCTCGGCGAGATCCTCGCCGGCAGCGCCGAGGTCTGCGCCGAGGCGGGCTGCGCCGTCGGCGGCGGACACACGGTGCGCGACGAGGAGGTCAAGTTCGGCCTCAGCGTGACGGGCGTCGTGCATCCGGACCGGATCCTGCGCAACAGCACCGCCCGTCCGGGCGACCGGCTGATCCTGACCAAACCCCTGGGCACCGGCGCCCTGGTCGCGGCGATGAAGAAGGGGCGTCTCGACCAGGCCGGCTACGAGGCCCTGGTCACCTGCATGACCACCCTGAACCGGTGCGGCAGCCGGGCTTTCGCCTGCGGGGCCACGGCCGCCACCGACATCACCGGCTTCGGTCTGACCGGCCACGCCCTCGAGATGGCCCGCGGCTCCGGCTTGCGCCTGGTCATCGACACCGGCGCCCTGCCCCTGCTGCCGGAGGCCGTCGCCCTGTGCGGCGAAGGTTTCACCTGCGGCGGTACCCAGGCCAACGCCCTGCATACCGCGGGCGCCATCCGGTTCGGTGCGGGTCTCGGCGAGGACCTGATCGGGCTGTTGAACGACCCTCAGACCAGCGGCGGCCTGCTGATCGCCGCTCCGGCCGACCGGTGCGCGGAACTGACCGCCATGGTCCTGGCCAATGGTGCCCTGGTCGCCGCCGAGGTCGGTGAAGTGGTCCCCCGCGCCGCCGACACCGCCTGGCTCGAATTCTCCTGCTGATTATCAATTTCCGTTCAATAACCGTCCCCGGCCGCCGATAAACGGAAGGAATGGCGACACCTTCCGTCAGTATCAAGGAGCGCGCAATGGCCACGGTTCTGGAGAAATCCCTCCTCGACATTCATCCCCGGGAATTGAAGGGGATGGTGAACGACATTCCCACCCTGCCAGCCATCTACGAAAAGCTGTTCGACAAGCTGCAGGATCCGGATGTGTCAGTCCCGGAGATCGCCGAGATCATCACCCAGGATCAGGCCCTTTCGGCCAAGATCCTGCACCTGGTGAATTCGGCACTGTACGGGCCCGGCACGAACACGATGACCATCAGCCGGGCCGTCGTGATTCTGGGGTTCCGTGCCGTCCGCGGTGCGGCCATGGCCAGCGGGGTGTTCGACTACTTCAAGGACGAGGAGTCGTCCGAAGGCATCGACATGATCCGCTTCTGGGAGCACAGCATCGCCGTGGCCAGCATCTCCAAGGTCGTCGCCATGGATCTCAGGCTGCCCCAGCGTGACGAGGCCTTTGTCGCCGGCCTGCTGCACGACATCGGCAAGCTCATCGAAAAAACCTACTTCGCCGCGGATTTCGACGAGATCTGCGTCGTGGCCGACGAAAACAAATTTTCGTGGTACGAGGCCGAAAAGGAACTGTTTCCCATCCACCACGGGACCATCGGCAAGACCATCTTCCGCAGCTGGAAATTCTCACCCAACGTTGTCGATGCGGTGCAGTTCCACCACAAACCGAGCGCCGCTTCGACGGCTCCGGAACTGACGGCCCTGGTCCACGTGGCGGACTTCATGGCCTACGAGCTGGGGTTCGGCGCTCCGGGCGCCTACGCCCCCAAGGAGTGCGATCCCGGTGCGCTCGGCACGCTCGGTATCGAGCTGCCCGAGACCCTGGACTACCATGAACGGATCCAGGAGGAAATGGACCGCTCCCTGGATATCCTCGATCTCGTGCGTTAGCCTCGAGCCGGATTGACTGGACTTCGCCGACCGGTCGGCCCATACTGGGCCGATCGGTTTTTTCCATTTCTGCGGAGCTCGCAATGCCCCCCGAATCCGGTGTCAGAATCCTCTTTGTCGGCGACATGCACCTGGGACGGCTGCCCACCCAGGTGCCGACCGCCGTGCTGGAACAGGGCCGTCTGGTCATCGGGGACCTGGGCCCGGCGGCGGCCTGGGAACGGATCGTCGCGACCGCCATCGACGCAGAGGTTCACGCCGTGGCGCTCGCGGGGGATCTGGTCGAAGGACGCAACGCCCAGTTCGAAGCCTACGGACCGCTGGCCACCGGCGTCCGGCACCTGACCGCGGCCGGCATCACCGTCGCCGCCGTCGCCGGCAACCACGACACCGAAGTCCTGCCGCGGCTGGCGGCTGAAATCGATTCGTTTCGGCTCCTGGGCCGCGGCGGTACCTGGTCCCATCTCGACATCGAGGGCACCGCGGGCCAACGGGTGCGGCTGGCCGGCTGGTCCTTCCCGGCAACCCATCACGACAACAGCCCCCTCAGCACCGCGCCACCGGAGCCGCTGCCGGACGGCTCGACGCTGGGCCTGCTCCACGCCGACCTGGACGCTGCGGTCAGCCGCTACGCGCCGGTATCCGCCAGGGACCTGCGGGCCCGCGGATACCAGGGCTGGTTCCTGGGCCATGTGCACAAGCCTGGTGAGACCGTCCGCGACGGCAGTCCCTTCTACCTCGGCTCCGTCACCGGCCTGGATCCCTCCGAAACCGGACTGCGGGGACCGGTCCGCGTGGACCTGGCCGGCGGCGAGCTGACCGCGGTACGCCGGCTGCCGCTGGCGCCGCTGCGCTGGGAGTCCTGTGCACTGGACTGCACCGGCCTGGCCGATCCGGCCGCGAACCTCGCCACCCACCTGCTGCAGAGAGTACGCCGCCTGGCTGTCGATCTTGCCGGGGAGCTGGACCACTGCCGGGCGCTTGGTGTCCGTGTGACGCTGACCGGCGAGGTCGACGATCCAGCGGCCCTGGACCAGGCGCGGCTGGCGCTGGATTACGGCAGCTTGACCACCGTCGACGAAGGCACCGTCCTGTTCGTCCAGAAGGTGACCGGCCAGGCCGGCGCCCGCATCGATCTGGCCGCCCTGGCCGGACGCGACGATCCCGCCGGTCTGCTGGCCCGCGATATCCTCGTGCTGGAAGACGCTCAGGACCAACGCCGGGACGATCTGGTCGCCGCCGCCCGGCGGGCCCTGGACCAGGTCGATCAGCAGAGCGTTTTCACGCCGCTGGCCGGCGGCGATCCCCCGACGGACGCTGAAATCCGGGACCATCTTGTTGCTGCCGGACGCCTGGCCCTGGCCAGGATGCTGGCCCTCGGCACCCGGACCGAGGAGGCGGACCATGCGGCTGGTTGAACTGCGCGTGCTGCGAACGCCCGGCATCCGGACGCCGTTTACACTCGCGGCCAGGCCCGGCGTCAACCTGATCACCGGACCCAATGGCGCGGGCAAGAGTTCGGTCTACCGTGCGATCCTCAACCTCCTGTGGCCGGCTACCAACGCCGAGAGCCCGTTCGAGGCCGCCGCCGAATTCGCCCACGAAGGCAGGAACCTCCGGGTTGCGCGGGTCGACCGCGGACCCGTTACCTGGAGCGGTGAGCGTCCGGACCTGGGGCCGGACCATCTGGCTGCGCGCTACCGCCTGGGCGTACTCGAACTCCTGCAATCCACCGCTGACGATGATCCCCTCGTGCGGGAACTCCGGCGGCACCTGGCCGGCGGCTTTGACCTCGAGCAGGTGAAACGCGACCTGTTCGTTGCGGGCAAGGGCGTGTCGGAGAAAGGCCGCCTGCACCGGGCGGTCGAACGGGTGGCCGATATCGAAAAGGATCACAGAGCCCTGGCCGGACAGCGGACCCAGCTGGCCGAGCTGCGCCGCAAACGGGATCTTGCCGCCCGCGCCGCGGATCGACAACGGGTCCTGATGAACATCCGGTCCCTGGCCGAACAGCACACCCGCCTGTCCCGGGCCGAAGCGGACCTTGCGGCCGTGCCGCCGGGCGTGGCCCGGGCGCGAGAGGACGATCCGAAGCGGCTCGCCGATCTCCAGCGCCAGGAAAAGGGGTACCGGACCCAGGCCGCCGAACACGCGGCCCTGCTCGCGGACCTGGAGAACCGGATCAAGGTTCTGACGTCCCGGGCCCCGGTCGACGACGAGTCCGCATTCGGTCTGCTGCGGAAACGGCACGCCGGCTTGACCGAACTCCGGCGCGATGTGCGCCAGGCCCGGCGCGACGTCGACAAGGTCCTGGCGTCAGCCCACGCCCTGGACACGACACCGCGTCCCGACGAACGCCGCGCCGTGCTGCTGACCCTGGTCGCCGGAAGCCTGCTGCTGGTGGTCGGCGCGGCCGGTTTCCTCGCACCGGATCTCGGCGTGCCCCAGGTCGCGGCGGTGTCGCTGGCGGTCCTGGGCGCGGGTCTCGCCGGGACGGGTCTCAGAGGTCTGTGGGCGCTGCGCAGCGGGGCCGACCGCAAGACCCAGCGCCTGAATCTGGACATCGAGATCGCGCGAACCAAAGAGGTCCACCACCGGCTCGAGTCCGAATGGTCCGTGGCCCTCGGCGAATTCAATGCCGAAATGGCGACGGCCGGCCTGCAAGCTGCCGCTGATCTGGAACAAGCCGACCAGACCCTCGAGGATCTCGCAGCGCTCCGCGAGGAGTATCGCCAGGCGGACACCACGTACCGCCAGACCGAAGTCCTGCTGGCCAGGGACCGGGGGGACCTGGATCGGGTGCGCGCGGAAATCGGCGCCCTGTTCTCGCGCCTGCTGCTCGCCGATTCACCGTCGGCCGCCACCGTGGAACAGCTGGTCCGGCTCAAACCCGCGCAGGAGTCGGCCCGCGCCGCCGGTGACGCGGCGCGGCAGGAGATCCAGCGGTTGACCGCGGAAATCGCACGGGAAGCCCACCGGCTGCAGCCGGACGAGGACACGACGCTGGCCGCCGGCGAACTCGAACGAAGAATCAAGATCGAACAGGAGCTGGCCGACGTGCGCGATCCCCTGCAGGCGGAAATCGCCACGATCGAAGCCGGAATCAAGCGGGCCAGCGGCAGTCATGATCTGGAGCAGGCGCTGCTGGAGGTCAGCAATGCGCGCACCGCGCTGACGGACGTCCGGGATGCCGCACGGCACGCGGCGCTGGGCCGGCTGCTGGTGGACCGCGTCGCCGCGGAACACGAAGCGCACGCGCGGCCGGCGGTGCTGGCGGCCGCCATGAAGTACTTCGGCGACTTCACCCACCATCGCTACCGGCTGGTGATGGCCGCCACGAACGACGGCCCCGACGGTTTCCAGGCGGAGACCGACGGAGCGGCCCGGCCGTTGAACCTGGACGAACTGTCCGACGGCACGCGCGCCCAGCTGCTGCTGGCCGTCAAGCTGGCATTCATCACCGCCGGCGAAACGGACGCCCGTCCGCCGCTCTTCCTCGACGACTCCCTGGCATCGGCGGACCCGGAACGATTCGCCACCGTTGCCCGCAGCCTCGGCCGGATCGCTCAAGCGGAGCAGCGTCAGATATTTTACCTGACCCCCAACCCCGCCGATATCGCCGCCTGGAAGCGCGCGCTGGAAGCCGTCGGCCTGCCGCCGGCCCATGTCCTGGATCTTGCCGAAATACGTGGGACCGCAGGTGCGGTCGACCCCGACCTCATGGATCCGGCAACGCTGTCACCGGTGCCGGCGGCGCCGGATCCGACCGGCATGACCGCCGGGGCCTACGCCGCCGCCCTCCAGGCCCCCGCACCGGATCCCTGGGATTCGCGGGGGGACATCCATCTGGTCTTGCTGCTGGATGATGATCTGGATCTGGTCCGCCGCATGGTCGATGGCGGCGCCCCCACGCTGGCCAGGTACAGCCGCGGGCGGGCGGTTCTTCTGGCCGCCAGGATCCTGAAACCTGGCGAAGCCGAACGGATCGATCGGCGCGGCAAGATCTGGCGCGCCTTCCTGGACGCCTGGCGAATCGGGCGCTCCGCCCCGGTGCCACGCTCCTTCTTCCGGGATTCGGCGGCGGTGTCAAAGGCCTTCGCCCCGCGCCTCGACGAACTGCTGGCTGCGTGCGGGGGGCAGGCCCGCGGCCTGATGGCGGCGCTTCGCCGCGGCGATGTGAAAGGCTTTCGGGAGGACAAAAAGAACCTGCTCCAGCAGGAGCTGGAGCAGGCCGGCTATCTTGACGAACGCGATCAGCTCGACCGCGGGGACCTCATCCTGCGCACCATGGCTGGTTTGGACATCCCGTCAGCCGGTGAACGGGCCGCCGACGGGGAAGTGCGCCGATCGGTGGTTCTGTTCGAAAGTCTGCTCGCATCCCCGGGACCGGAAAACTAGTCGCCGTTGCTCTTGATGAGGTCCGACAGGCTGACCTGATCTTCCAGGCGCTCGAGCAGGATCTGCTTCGTCAGCGAACAGGCCTCCGAAATCTTGGCCGACTTCAAGCTGTAGTAGACGTTGATCCCGTCCTTGCGCGTGTTGACCACGCCTGCCTGGCGCAGGACCGCGAGGTGCTGCGAAGTGTTGGCCTTGGGGATCTCCAGCATCTCCGCCAGATGATTGACCGAGATTTCCTCCCGCTCCTTGAGAATATCCAGGATCTCCAGCCTCTTGGGATTGGACAGGGTCTTGCAGAGCTCAGCCTGCATTTCGTAGAGCTTCTTTTCCATGCCTGTTACCTCGATTTTCATCGTAGCCACCTCGTTTCCACCGTCACGACCGCCCACATTGCGCTGTTCTGACTAACGAGAAGCTCAGGGTGTTTGTTCTTTAACAGGATAAATCCATCCGTAGCGAGAGTCAAAGTTTATTTAATTCAAATCTTCATAGATATCAACTTTCTTGTTGATATCCTATAATTTCACTAGGGAGTTGAAAGCGTACATTCTCTTGCAGGGTAACAAGATCCTCGGACACCCACCCGGATTCCCCCAAACGGCTGATCACGCCCTGGACCAGGTGCTCGGGGGCGGAAGCCCCCGCGGTGAGCCCGACCAAACCCCGCGAAACCAGTTTTTCCATTTCAATATCATCTGGGCCGTCGATCAGACTGGCCGGCACACCCATGTTCTCGGCGACCTCGCACAGACGTTTGCTGTTGCTGCTGGAACGGGAACCGACCACCAGCAGGAATTCGATACCGGCGGCCACCAGCGCCTTGACGGCGTCCTGGCGGTTCTGGGTGGCGTAGCAGATGTCGCTCTTGGCCGGTTCGATGAGGTCGGGAAACCGCACCCGTAGCGCGGCCATGATTTCCGCGGTCTCGTCCACGCTCAAGGTGGTCTGGGTCGAACAGGCGACCTCGGTGCCCGGGGCGAACTCGAGATCCGCCACCTCCGCCACACTCGTCACCAGCGTGATCATGCCCGGCGCTTCACCCATGGTCCCAAGAACTTCATCATGCCCTTCGTGGCCGATGAGAATCATCCGGCGACCCTTGTCGACGTGGCGCACGACTTCCGTGTGGACCTTGGTCACCAGGGGACAGGTCGCATCGATGGCCCGCAACCGGCGCCGCTCCGCTTCCTGCCGCACGGCCGGCGCGATCCCGTGGGCGCTGAACACGACGGTCTTGCCGTCAGGCACCTCCTCCAGTTCCTCGACAAAAACCACGCCCCGCGACCGGAAGTCATCGACCACGGCCTTGTTGTGGACGATCTCCTTGCGGACGTACAGGGGGGCGCCGTCGATCTCCAGCAGCCGGTCCACCACTTCGATGGCGCGTTCGACACCGGCGCAGAACCCCCGCGGGTTGACCACGAGCAGTCTTTTCCTGGTTGGTGCGGACATGAATCCTCCGGGAGGCCTGGGGTCGGCGTGATCCTGTTCCTTGAAGGAGAACAATATAGTCCAATCCCGGTCCCGCCTCCACGCCTGCGGATCGGAATACCTGCCGGGGCGTCCGACACGACAAGGACCCGGGGCGACCCGGGTCCCTTGCTGCCGGCGGACGGCCTCAATGCGGCTCAGGTATTCAAGCCCGCGGCCAGGGGCCGGTATTGCAACGTGTAGAACATCTGCAGGTACCGCTGGGTCTCCGCCCGTTCCAGGTTGGTGACGTGGCGCCAGAACCCGTAGACCTTCGCCAGGGTCATCAGGCGCTCGGCATAGCGGGTCCAGGTGTAACGCGCGGCCACCCGGGCCAGCGCACCGGTCGAGATCTCGTCCCAGACGGCAGGATCGGCGTCGCACCGGGCGAAGAACCCGGCCATCTTCGCCGCCGCCGCCGCACCGTGGTTGGGATCGATGTGATAACCGGAGATCCCTTCCTCGATGACCTCCAGGGGGCCGCCGAAGCAGGTGGCGAACACGGGCAGGCCGGTGCTCATCGCCTCGATGACGGTCAGGCCGAACGCTTCGAATAGCGCCGGTTGCACGAAGGCGCCCCGGCAGTCGGCCACGAAACGATAGATTTCCCCGTTGCGCTCCCGGTCGACCTGTCCCTCGAGCCAGCGCACCTGTCCGTCGAGTTCATGCTCATCCAGCAGGCGGTGCATCTTCTCGATTTCCCGCTTCTCGTCGTCGTCGGACGAACGCTCGGTATCCAGGTAGCCGCCCGCCACCAGCAGATTGGCCTTGCTCCGCAGATCATCACTGCGGCCGAACCAATCCACCAGTCCGGTCAGGTTCTTCACCCGGTCCATGCGGGCCATGGTGAACAGCAGGGGCCGGTCGGACTGGGCGATGCGGCCGCGGCTGAGGCCGGCCTCCGGTTTCCCGAAAACCTGGTCCCGGATGCCGGGCAGCAGGTGCTTCAGCCGGAGATCCTCGTCGCTGGTCGGGAAATAGACCTGCGGATCGACACCCGGCGAAACGATGTTGAACTTGGGATCAAAAACGTCGATGCCGTGCACCACGCGGTACAGACCGGGCATCGTGAACGCCATATGGGCCTCGTACTGTCCGATCGTGTCCGCCGTTCCGGCGATTTCCTGGTAGGTCGAGGTGATGATGAAGTCGGCCGCGTTCATGGCGATCAGATCGGCGGTGAACTGGCAGGAGAAGTGATGCTGCTCCTCGTTTTCCCGCCAGTAGAGGTCCGACAGGAGATACTTGGTCTTCTCCAGAGCGTGGGCGATGTTGCACTGGGTCACCCCCAGGCGCTGGGACAGCAGCGACGCCACCAGGTTGCCGTCCGAATAGTTGCCGATGATCAGATCCGGCCGGCCCTGGAGTTCGGCGAGAACCTCCCGCTCCACCGCAACGGTAAAATCTTCCAGATAGGGCCAGATATCGAACCGCGAAATCCAGTGGGGAACCACCTCGCCCCCGGATTCCCGGAAGGGCACGCGGAGAATGCGGGCGTGTTCGGTACCGATGATCGGTTCGATCCGCTGGTCGCAGTTCGTCCCGTCGGCGTCGGGGATCAACCGGGTGACGACCAGGATCCGGGGAGCGACAGCGAGCCCCTGCTCCTCCAGCCGGTTCCGCATTTCCTCCTCCAGGGCCCGCACCTGGTCGAGGATGTAGACGACCTGGCCGCCGGTATCCGGACGCCCCAGGACCGCGTCCTGCCCGAACCAGCCGTGCGGCGAGAGAATACACACGGAAAACAACATGGGGATGCGGGCCAGGAGCCGCTCCAGGCCGTCCGGGGAAGGGGCTTCCATAAGATCCAGCAGCAGTTGCATGGTGTCGCGCGTGCGAGCGGCGTCCCGACCCCACCCCGGTTCGAATCCCAGGCCCTGCAGATCCTGGCTCAACTCCGGCCAGGGCGTATCGGCAGGCACCTTGGCCAGCAGATCATCCGCCTTGCGCAGGGCCGTCTGCAGGGCAGTGATGTCGGTGATCGCCGGACCGAGCATCAGCTGCTGCTGCTCGTAGCGGTGAACCTGGAGGAACTCGAACAGCCGGAAGATATTCTTCCCACGGCGGTCGAACAGAGTGCTCGACAGGCTCCGGTTCATGAACTCCGCGCCGCGGCCGATGGACCGCGACTCCTGCATCTTCGTGAACTCGCGGGAAAAAGGGGCAAGGTCGACCTCCAGGGCCCACTCGTCGTTGTGTGGCCCGCCGTTGACCAACCGCTCCTTGAACGCCAGGTATTCCACCGTGGAGATCTCACTGACCTCGAGCGGCGTCGCGTGAATCTGCAGGTACGACCACCGCGCCACGCTGGTGCGCAGGGCAACGCAGAGGGTGGACCGGTCAAGCGCCGCCTCCTGGGCCCAGCCGAAGACCTGCTCGAGGGGTGAGTCCGCCAGGTCGCAGCTGTTGGTGTCGGCGCCCACCGCGGCAAAGGTCTCCTGCAGATCGCTCCGCATCAGAAAGCTGCGGCCCAGTTTCAGCAGGTTGTCCTGCACCATGCGAACGGTTCGCGGTTCCTGTTGCAGAAAGGCCGCCAGTTCCTGGACGAAGCCGGTACTCATGCTCATGAATTCTCCCAGTCAGCGAGAAATGATTCGTAGAAAGAGGGGTCGCGCGACGTGGCCCCGCGCAAGCCGACCACGGCTGCCGCAAACGATTGGGCACGATCCAAAATAACCGGCCAGGGCCAACTCCGCACCAGCCCGAGCAGCACGACGCTGCTGAAGGCGTCGCCCGCCCCGACGGTGTCGACCACCTGCGACGCCGTCGTCGGCGCCGGCTCGAGGGAGAGTCCCCCGCGGCCGCGCAGCAGGGAACCGGCGGCGCCGCGGGTGACGATCAGCCCCTGCATGCCGCCCCGGCCCAGCAGATGCTCGGCGCGGCGCTTCAGATCCGTTTCCTCCGGGACCAGGGCCGCCAGCTCGTCATGGTTCAGTTTGACCCAGGTCGCCGCGTCCATCAGCAAGTTGACGAAGGTCCCGCTCCACCAGGGATCCCGGAGGTTGACATCCATCAGGACCGGACCGGAGACCCGCTCCCGCAGGCGGGCCAGGGCCAGGCGGGAGGCTGCAGTGCGCAACGCCAGACTGCCGTGATACAGCGGCCCGGTCGATGCGCCGGGTGGAATTTCCGCGGCGTCGATAAAATCGTAGGCACGGTCGGCGGCGATGTCGAAAGTGGGTTCGCCGTCCAGAACCGAGACCTCGACCGTCCCGGTGGCATGCAGGGCATCCCGCTGGATGCCGCGCCGATCCAGCCCCCACTCCTCCATCGCGGCCAGGATGCCCTCGCCCAGGTCGTCCCTGCCCACCCGGGACACCAGGACCGGCGCCAGGCCCAGCGCCTGCAGGTTCCAGGCCACGTTGAAGGGGGCTCCCCCCAGAACAACCGAGCCATCGGGAAACCTGTCGAACAACACCTCGCCGAAGATGATCGGCGCTGCAGCAGGCAAGGGGGTCACGTTATTTCCTCCAGGGTTGCCGTCCATTCCGGATAGAAATGCAGGACGCCTTCCAGGATGCCTGCGGCGTAGTGGCCGTTCATGCCCAGCACTCCGCCCCGTGCGCAATACAATGACGACGCCTCTTTGGCGGCGGTAGCCCGCTGGCGGGCCTCTTCGCGCACGCCAGCCGTGGCGTTGCCCACCAGCACTGCGGGAATAGGACTGGTCAGAACATCCAGGTCGTTGCCGCTGTCCCCGGCGAACAGGACTTCCCTGGACCCGTATCCGCCGGTGGTCATGACGAATTCGAGCGCCGTCCGCTTGGAAGCGGCAGCGGGCAGAATGTCCAGCAGCCCTTGCTGGACGGTTTCGTCCTCACTCCAGACGACGTTCGCCCGGACACCGGCACTGTCCAGAAGACGACGCACCGTGCCGGCGACCGCAGTCCCCGCGGCTCCTGCGAACGTGTCATAACTCAGCTTGAAACGGGACTGACGGGACGGCGGCTGCAGCTTGAGACCTCCGGCCGCCTCGACCACGGCCTGTAGGTCGTCCCGCGAATGATGCGACCAATCCGCGGCGAGAATCGCGTCCCACCGCGTCCAGCGTTGCCAGCGCCCCGACTCGCGGGCGGCGATGGTCGTGCCCACGTCGGCGATCAGCAGGTCGGGTTCGGGGATGTCCCAGGTGGCGATCGCCTCGTCAACCAGATCCGGGTCGCGGCCGGTCACGTAGACCAAGCGGACCTCCGGACGCGCGGTGAAACGTGCGAACGCGTCGCGGGCGCCGACCGATTCGGCCTGATCCCCATTGGGCAACAGCGTCCGGTCCAGGTCCGTGCATAGAAGGAGCCGGCTCACGGTCACGGCACCCGGCAGGAGCCGAAGAAGTCGTAGTGGTCCATCGCCTGGAGGATCCCCGCCGCGTGCGCCTTGTCGGCGAAATAGATGCGGTCGATCTCGGTGAGATCGGACAGTTCCTCGTCGTGGCGGTTGGCCACCACCGCGGCCAGCGTGTTGCCGCGCATCATGTCCTCGTCGGCGCCGGAGCCCCCGACGGCCAGGATGCGCTCCAGCGGCACGTCCCTCTGGACCGCGAACCATCGCAGAGCGGCCCCCTTCGAGGCCCGGGCCGGCACGATGTCCAGAAACTGGCCAAAGGACACGATGACGTTGACGGTCTGCTCGCCCTGCAGCAGCAGGCTGGTGATTTCCTCGGGCGTCGGGGCATGCCGGGGGTCGTAGAAGAAGCTGATCTTGAACTCACCCTGTTCCTTGAGCGGCTGGCGCTTGAGACCCGGCAGGTCGGCCAGCAGCCGCTTGACCGCCCGCGGGTTCCAGAGCTGGTCGATGTGGCGCCGCCACTGGGTGTCCCGCGTCAGGTTGGGGGCGTAGTAGATGTCCGTGCCCATGCTGGTGATCAGCACGTCCGGCCGGGGGATTTTGTTCTGGCGCAGGACCCACAGGGCGGAATTCAAGCGGCGGCCGGTCACCACGCCGAAGGTCGCCGTCTTGCGGTTCTCGCGAATCACCTTGACGAAGCGGACCAGGGCCTTGGGATCGCCCAGCAGACTCTTGTCGAGATCCGTGACGATCGCCCGGTCCCGGAAATGTCCCGACCAGACCTGCGGTTGCGGGCGCGCCGCCGGAACGGACTCCGCGACCAGGGGCGAGATCTCCGCGAGGTAGGATTCGGTGTGGGCTTCCCAGGAATAATGACGGCGCACGCCCACGAGACCATTGGCGGCGAGCGTTTCCCGGTGGGCGCGATCGCTCAGGATGCGGGTCAACGCCGCGGCGATATCCTCCACGTCCAGGGGATTGATCAGCTCGCCGTTGCGGCAGTTCGCGATGATATCCACCGGACCGCCGTCATCGGTCGCGACGATGGGCAAGCCGCTGGCCGCCGCCTCGAGCAGGGTCAGGCCGAAGGGTTCGGTCAGGGCCGGGTTGACGAAGACGCCGCCCGCAGCGGCCGCCAGGCGGTAGAGAACCGGCACGTCCTCCGATTGATGGTGCTTGGGATAGGCGATCCTGCCGTACAGATCGTGCCTGTCGACGGCCAGCAGGATATCCTTGATGACCTCCCGGGATCCTTCTTCCATCTCCATGATGTCGTCGCGGATGCCGGCGATGAGCACCAGATTGGCCAGGGCCTGCAGTTCGGGTGAGCACCCGAAAGCCGCGACCAGGGCGGTGATGTTCTTGCGGTGGTCCGGTCGGGACAGGGCCAGGATCATCGGCTTGGCGGGATCGGTCAGGAACCGGTCGATCTCGTGCCTGATCGCGCTGTTGGATTCGTCCTCCCGGGGCGGGAAAAACCGCTCCAGATCGACGCCTGGCGGCACGACGCGCATCTGTTCCGGTCGGTAGTAGTCGTAGAGGCCGTACTGGGAATCGACTTCCTGCTGCGTGCTGGTGATGACGAGATCGGCGTATCCGAGAGTCGTCTCCTCGGCGGCGATCCGGCGGCTGATGTTGAATTGCTTCTCGAGCTGCTCCCGTCCGAGGCCTCCGGCCAGCAGCCGACGTCGTTTGACCCTTCCCAGGGAATGGCCGGTGTGGACCAACGGTACCGCGAGCTGGCTGGCCAGGTAGGTCCCGACGTAGCCGGCATCGGCGTAGTGGCTGTGGATGATATCGGGGTACGGGTCCGCGTTCCGCAGGAAATCCAGCGCGTTGTCGGCGAAGTTGTCCAGACTGTCCCAGAGCTCTTCCTTGGGCAGGTATCCTTTTTCACCGCACTCGATCCGGACGATCCGGACCCCGTCGCCAATGATCTCGACAGGCCGGGCGTAGTCGTCGCTGACCTGGGGATCGTCGACGAGGCGGGTCATCAGGTCCACCTGACCCACGCGGGCATGGCGGCCCAGCGCCCGCGCCAGTTCGACCACGTACTTGGTCTGTCCGCCGGTGTCCGCGTCCCGCCCGAGTTCCAGATCATCGCCGCGAATCAGGCCGTGGATACTCACCAAAACAATGTGTAGTTTTTCGGGAATCGCTCTCGTGCTCCTGCTTGGTTTACAACAAGGTCCAGTCCCCATACCAAAGGGATATGAGCTGTTCGTCAAGGGCCCAGTTTAGCGAGACCCCGCGGAAGGCCCGCGGCGACGCCGGCACAACTCACCACCACTGGAAAAGTCATGCTCCCCTTTCGCGCTATCTTGAATTACAATTATCAATGATATTGCCAGCACGGCTGTCCGCGCGGACTTGACAAAATCCAACGACGGATTATTGTATGCTAGGTCTATTAGTTTAGAATATTCGCAGATTGTTGCCCTGCCTGCCCGGGCGGGCACCGGGAAGCGGATGATCCCCAACGGAGGAATGTCCCATGACCGTCGAGAAAATGGTCCGCATCGTCGCCGGAACTTTCATCCTGGCCAGCCTGGGCTTGGCCCACTACGTGAATCCCAACTGGCTGTGGTTCACGGCTTTCGTGGGGATAAACCTGCTGCAGAGCGGCATCACCGGCTGGTGCCTGATGAACATTATTCTCAAGAAGATGGGCCTGCCCGAGCAGGCCGCGCCCAATTCCTGACCGGAATCCTGGAAGGTCGACCATGATGCGAACGATTTCCTGGCTCACCGTGCCCGTGGCGATCACGCTCCTGATCGTCGGGACGGAAGCCCGCGCCGCAACCGCCGCCGTCCCGGACTCCTCCTGGGCGCGCCTCGGTGAAATCCGCAGTGACACCCTGTTCGTTTCGCGTGACAAGGTGATCGCCCTGGCCCTGGAACAGAACGAGATGCTGGCCGCCTCGGGCGCCATGCGCGACGCCGCCGGGGCCGAGGCCACCGGTGCGTTGCGGGCGTTCCTGCCGCAGATCCAGCTGGGGTCATTTTTCCTGCGGTCCGACGACGCGCTGAACAGCTTCGGCTACAGATTGCAGAACCGGACCATCACCCCGCAGGACTTCGACCCGACGTTGCTGAACAACCCCGGCGAAACGAACCACTTCGTGTCGCGGCTGCAGCTGCTGCAACCGATCTTCAACGGGGGGATGGGCATCAACGGCAAGCAGGCCGCCAACGCCATGAGCCGGGCCGCGGAACACGAACATGTGCGCGCCGCCGAGACGATCCGCTACCATGTCGTCCAGGCCTTCGAGGGGCTGGTTCTGGCCAAGGCCTACGAGGATGTCATGATCGCGGCGGTGGCTTCGGCCGCAGGGCACGTCCGGCAGGCCCAGTCGATGGTCGACGCCGAGATGGCCACCGCAGCGGACCTGCTCCAGGCCAAGGTCTACCTGAGCGCCCTGCAGCAGCAGCTGATCGAAGTGCGCAACATGATGGCCATCGCCGGTGAGAACATCAAACTGCTCACCGCCGTCCGGATCGATCTGCCGCTCGCCGCGGACAGCACCCTGGATGCGGATGCCGACCTGTTCATGACCGCCGGATCGGACCCCCTGGCCGGCGCCGAACGCAGCGACATTCTGGCGCGCCGCGAACAGGCCGCCGCCGCCGGCCAGATGGTCGCCGTCGCCCAGGGTTCGATGCTCCCGCACGTGAACCTCAGCCTGCAGCGCGACTTCTACAGCCAGGAAGACCTGTTCGGCGATGATGCCCGCAGCTGGTCCCTCGGCGTCTACGCCACCTGGGACATCTTCAAGGGCATGCAGAACATCGGCGAGATCAAGAAGGCCAAGGCCCACCAGCGGGCCGCCGAATACATGGTCCGGTTCGAAACGCGCCAGGCCCGGGTCCAGGCCACCGAAGCGGTGCTCAAGGCCCAGGCCGCCCGCGAAAAGGTGATGGTGGCCCGCGGCGCGGTCGACGCCGCCCGCGAAGGCCTGCGCATCGTCACCAACCAGTACCGCGAAGGTCTGGCCAGCATGGTCGACCTGCTGGACACCCAGGCGGCGGCCGTCATGGCCGAAGGCAACCTCGTCCAGGCCCTGCACGACTACCAGGTCGGTATGGCGAATCTCGAATACTCCGGCGCCGCGCCCCGCGTGGCGGCGACCGTATCCCAGACATCCGGCACGAACGACGCCGGTCCGGCGACGGACCGGTGACCAACAGGAGGATCCTCTTCATGTTTTTGCGGAATCACTTCCACAACCCCGCGCTCCCGGCGGCGGTCCTGGTTGCCCTGCTGGCGGTCACCGGCTGCGGTCGCGAGTCCGACACCGCTGCCGTCGGCAAGGACGTCAAGGGCACGACGGGGCAGGCCGTTCTCCAACCGATCCCCCGCCTGGTGACGGCGACCGGCAGCCTCGAAGCCGGGCACACCATCATGGTCTCGACCCGCATGATGGGCTGGGTCCGCAAGATCCACGTACGCGAGGGCCAGACCGTGGCCAAGGGCGACCTGCTGGTCAGCATCGACGACTCCGACCTGAAGGCCAAGCAGGCCCAGGCCCGGGCCGCCGTCGTCGAAGCCGAAGCCGTGCTGGCCAATGCCGAAAAAATGGCAGAGCGTTTCGAGAAACTGTACGCCGAGAAGTCCGTGTCGAAGCAGCAGCTCGACGATGTGCTCACCGGTCGGGACCGCGCGGCCGCCGGCCGCAGCATGGCCAGGTCCGGACTGGCCGAAGTGACCGTGCACCTGAACTACCTGACGATCACGGCGCCCAGCGAGGGTGTCGTGGCCCGCCGGATGGTCGAAGAAGGCGACATGGCCAACCCCGGCATGCCGCTGGTCTCGCTGGAAAGCACCGGCGCCATGAAGGTCGTCGCCCACCTGGGCGAGAAGGACGTCTCGTCGGTCACGGTCGGCGACATGGTCACCGTCGACGTCACCTCCGTCGACGGCGCCGTGTTCGCAGCGCCGGTGGACAACATCATCCAGGCCGCCAACCCGGGCAGCCGCACCTACGACATCGAAGTGATCCTCGACGACCCCGACCCCCGGCTCAAGAGCGGCATGTTCGCCCGGGTCAGCATTCCGGTCGGCACCCGCCAGGCCGTCCTGGTTCCGGCCGACGCCGTCATCAGGCGGGGTCAGCTGACGGGCGTGTGGACCGTGCTGGCCGACGGATTCGCCCACCTGCGCTGGGTCCGTCTGGGCCGCGCCAGCGGCGACGCGGTCGAGGTCCTGTCCGGCCTGGCCGGAGACGAGACCGTGGTGCTGTCCACGCAGCAACCCCTCGCCGAGGGCGACAGGGTGGTGAACTAGCATGGCAGACCACGACAACAACGTCCCGCGCTACGGCGGGGCCACGGGTCTGGCCCAGACCTTCATCAACTCGAAGATCACGCCGCTGTTGATCATCGCCACGCTGCTGCTGGGCATGTTCGCGTTGATGCTCACGCCGCGCGAAGAGGAGCCGCAGATCGTCGTGCCCATGATCGACGTGATGGTCATGATGCCCGGCGCCACGCCCGAGGAAGTGGAAAACCTGGTCACCCGGCCGATGGAGCAGAAGATCTGGGAGATCGAGGACGTGGAGTACGTCTACTCCTCCAGCTTCCCCAGCTTCAGCATGGCGACGGCCCGCTTCCTGGTCGGCACCGACATGGAAGAAGCGATCACCCGGATGAACAACAAGATGTTCGGGAACGCCGACCTGTGGCCGCCGACCATCACGCCGCCGCTGATCAAGGTGCGCAGCATCGACGACGTACCCATGATGACGCTCACGCTGTGGAGCGATCAGTACGAGGGATACGACCTGCGCCAGCTCGCCGCCGAGCTCAAGAACGAAATCACCTCGGTCGCCGACGTGTCGGTCACCGAGATCATCGGCGGGCGCAAGCGCAGCGTGCAGGTCGAGCTGGACCCCCAGCGCATGGCCGCCTTCAACATCACCACGCTGTCGATCCTGCCGGCGCTGGAGATGCAGAACACCAGCCTGCCGTCGGGCAGCTTCGCGGCGGGCAACAGCCAGTTCGTGGTCGAGACCGGCACCTTCCTGCGGTCGGCCACCGACGTGGCCAACCTGGTGGTCGGCAGCTTCGGGGAACGTCCCGTCCGCCTGATGGACATCGCCTCGATCACCGACGGCCCGGACGAGGTCGACAGCTACACCTTTCTGGGCGTGGGTCCGGCCGGCGTCCGGACCGGCATCACGGACCGGTTTCCCGTCGGTTCGGAACATCCGGCCGTCACCATCTCCATCGCCAAACGCATCGGCAGCGACGCCACCCGCGTGGCCGACTCGGTCCTGGCCAAGGTCGACCGCCTCAAGGGCACCCTGATCCCCGGCGACGTCAACATCACCGTGACCCGCAACTACGGCGCCACGGCCAAGGACAAGGCCTCGAGCCTGATCTCGAACCTGGGACTGGCCATCTTCCTGGCCGTGGTGGTGGTCTTCTTCGCCATGGGGTGGCGCGGAGCGCTGATCATCTTCCTGTCGATCCCGACCACCTTCAGTATGACGCTGTTCGTCTACTACATCTTCGGCTACACCCTGAACCGGGTGACGCTGTTCGCGCTGATCCTGGTGACCGGTATCGTGATCGACGCGACGATCATCGTGGTCGAGAACATGCACCGCCATTTCCAGATGAAGGGCAACAAGTCGCTGAAGACCGCCCTCGACGCGATTCTCGAGGTCGGCAACCCGACCATCCTGGCGACCCTGACGGTGATCGCCTCGATGATGCCCATGGCGTTCGTCCGCGGCCTCATGGGCCCCTACATGCGGCCGATGCCGGTCGGCGCGTCGCTGGCGATGGTCTTCAGCCTGCTGGTGGCCTTGACCATCTCGCCCTGGCTGGCCGTGCGCCTGCTCAAACCCAAGGAGCACTGGCGGGACGACATGGTCGGCGACGGCACCCTGAAAGGCGACGGCGCCGACAGCTACAGCCTGCACCAGACGCCGATCTACAGGATCTACAACAGGTCCGTCAGGCCGCTGATCGAGTCGCCCCGCAAGGGTGTGACCGCGCTGTTGGTCGTGGCCCTCCTGACGGTGGCGTCGACGTTCCTGTTCGTCACCCGCACGGTGCAGGTCAAGATGCTGCCCTTCGACAACAAGAGCGAGTTCCAGGTCATCATCGACACCCCCGAAGGCACGACCCTGGAGACCACCACGCAGCTCGCGCGGGAGATCGGCGACTACCTGTCCACGGTACCGGAAGTGATGGACTACGAGATCTACAGCGGCATCGCCGCGCCGGTGAACTTCAGCGGTCTGGTGCGCCACTACATGATGCGCCAGGGCCCCAACGTGGCCGACATCCAGGTCAACCTGGTGGACAAGTCGCTGCGTTCGGACCAGAGCCACGACATGGCCAAGCGGGTGCGCGGCCCGATCATGGACCTGGCCGCCAACTACGACGCCGCGGTGAAGGTGGTCGAGGTGCCGCCCGGACCGCCGGTGCTGTCGACCCTGGTGGCCGAGGTCTACGGGCCCACCTTCGCCGGCAGGGTCGAGGCGGCGCGACAGATCAAGGAAGTGTTCGAGAACACGCCCGGCGTCGTGGACATCGACTGGTACGTCGAGGATGACCAGACCCGCTACGAGGTGGGCGTCGACACCGACCGCGCCGCCGTGCGCGGGGTCAGCACCCAGCAGGTCAGCATGACCCTGGGCGTGGCCCTGAACGGACATGACGGCGGACTGGTGCACATGGACACGGCCGCCGAACCGGTGCCCATCAACCTCAGGCTGCCCCTGGCCGACCGCTCCAGCACCGACGGTCTCGGTGACCTGTTCATCTACAGCCAGACGGGCGCACTCATCCCGCTGTCGGACGTGGTCAAGGTGAAGGAGTCGGTAGGGCACAAGAGCCGCCATCGCCGCAACCTGAAGTCGGTCGTCTACGTGACCGCCGACGTGGCCGGGGAACTGGAGTCGCCGGTCTACGCGATCCTGGACATGAAGAAGAAGATCGCCGAACTGACCATGCCCGACGGCACGCAGATCGAGCAGCTTTCCACCGTCCAGCCGCTGACCGAAGAGAACTACGCCATGAAGTGGGACGGCGAGTGGCACATCACCTACGAGGTGTTCCGCGACCTGGGCGTCAGCTTCGCGGTGGTGCTGGTGATCATCTATCTGCTGATCGTCGGCATGTTCCAGAACTTCACGGTACCGATCCTGATGATGATCCCCATCCCCCTGACCCTGGTGGGCATCATCCCGGGCCACCTGATGTTCGGCGCCTTCTTCACCGCGACGTCGATGATCGGCGTGATCGCCCTGGCGGGGATCATGGTGCGCAACAGCGTCCTGCTGATCGACTTCATCGAATCCCGGTTGAAGGACGGTCTCGAACTCAAGGAGGCGGTCATCGAAGCGGGCGCGGTGCGGTTCCTGCCCATCGCCCTGACGGCCGGCACCGTGGTCACCGGTTCGTTCGTGATGGTGTTCGACCCCATCTTCCAGGGACTCGCCATTTCCCTGATGATGGGCTCCTTGCTGTCGACGGTGCTGACGGTCGTGGTGATCCCTCTGGCCTACTATTTGTACAAATTGAAAACGCAGGGTACCTAGGTCCGGATTCCAGTCGACCTGGCGCCCGCATCGCCACCGGATGCGGGCGTTTTCTTTTGCCCACGACCGCCCCAAGGCGTGCAGCACCAAGCGATTCGGAATCACATTTCCACCGTTTTTGCATAATCGCGACTCCGTGATAAATTTCGAGTCTTAAATATCAAAAATATTGACAAGTCCCTAATTTCATGGCATATTAACAGCGTGTGAAAGGAACTTTTCGTTGCTCGCGGAGGTATATCAGCCTATCATTTTTATAGAGCAATTGCCCCGGCAAACAGGGCACGCAGCTGGGTAAACATCAAAAAAAATGCGGCCTGTCGGTATCTCCCTCCAATCCCCCACCGGCATGCCGTTTGGACCGGCCTCGTTATACGAGGTCGGTCCTTTTTTTGTGCCTGCCCGGCCTCCTGTGCGGCAGGGGGAGCCATAATCGGCGGCGGCAACGTCAACGGGGATGATCGTCGAGCGCGAGCTGGTAGACGGCGAGCCGGTCGCGGAAGTGCTTCTGGTCCGGGTTCCCCGCCACCGCATGCTCCATCCACCGGACAGCCTTCCCGTAGAAATGACGCCGGTAATAGGACTCGGCCAGGGTGGCGGTGATCCCGGGATCGCGGTCGCTGAACACCATTGCGCGCAGGGCGCAGCGCGTGGCCTCTTCGAGATGCCGGTTGGCCGCCAGGGCGCCGCGGGCGAAAGCGTCGAGGGCCACCACGTCACGGTCGTCCAGCCCCACCATGGTCCGGTAGGTCTCCAGAGCGTCGAGCGAGTCACCGAGGCTCTCCTGGAACAGGGCGACTTCCATCATGGCTTCGGTCCGCTGCTCGCTCATCTCGGCGGCCAGGTCACCGGTGAAGAGGGCGGCCGCACGACGGGTCAGATCGCGGGCTTCGTCGCGGCGACCCGCCTCGGCGGCCAGGGCCGCCATGCCCAGCATGCCGCCGGACACCGTCCGCAGGTCCGCCCGTTCACGCAGGTTCATCAGACGCCGGTACTGGATCTCGGCCTCCCGGATCTGGCCCCGTTCCTGGTGCCGTCGCGCCAGGTCGAGCAGAACCACCGGGTCCTCCGGCGACGCCGCCTTGCGGTCGGCCAGCACACGATCGATGGTCCGGTCGGTACGCCAGTTGCTGACGATGTCCAGGAACTCGGTGCGCGAGCGGTAGCCGATGAAGCGATCGATCTCGCGGCCGTTCTGGTCGCACCACACCAGCGTCGGCAGCCGTTCGATGGCAAACTTGCGCTTCAATTCCAGGTATTCGGGCTTGTCGACGTCCACCTTGAAGGTGACGACGTCCGCCAGCTCCTTGATCACGGCCTTTTCGTTGTAGACCATGGCGTCGAGCAGGCGGCAGGGACCGCACCAGACGGCGTAGAAGTCGATCAGGATCGGCTGGTCGTCAGTTTTTGCGTTCTCGACGATGGCCGCCCAGGTGCGGTCCTCGATCCAGGGTACGCGCGGCGCCTGGTGGCGTTTCACCGGGACGCCGGGGGCCGGCTCGGTGACCGTGGTCGCGGCCGGGATCGTCGCGGTCGCCCCCGTGGCGGCGCCGGTGACCAGGAGCAGCACCAGCAGCCCGGCCAGGCTCCGGATGGTCTCTGCGTTCCGCATGCTGGAGGTTCCGTTCACCCTGAATCCTTTCACTGGTCCGGATCGCTGTCCGGCCGGAGTCTAGAAGGACTCCGCGGCGGCGTCAATGTCGACCGGAACACTGGGTTGAAGGGCCCAAGCTACCTGTTATATTCGAACACGCCACCTGTCCCCTTGCACGCCGGGCCCGGACCGGCCGGAGGATTCATGGAAAGCTGCTGCGGGTCCATGCCCGAAATGAACGCGGCGGCCCTCACCGTGTGGGCCGCCCTGGGCATCGGCGTGACCACCAGCCTGGGCCACTGCATCGGCATGTGCGGCCCCCTGATCACGACCTTCTCCCTGGCCCAGGGCAATACCGACAGCCGGATCCGTTCCCTGCTGCCGGCCCTGCTGGTCTACCATTTCGGCCGGATCAACTCCTACGCCATCATCGGGTTGCTGTTCGCCCTGCTGGCGGCCGTGGCGCAATCCGCTGGTCCAACAGCCACCATGCGCGGGATCATGTTCCTGGTTGCGGGCCTGCTCATGATCCTGCTCGGCCTGGGCCTGAAAGGCTGGCTGCCGACCACGCGGGTGATCGAAAGCAGCCGGTTGGGCCGTCTGGCCGCCGCCAGGTTCATGAGCCTGGTGGGCACCCGCAGCATGACCGGCCGCTACCTGCTGGGTGTGGCCAACGGCTTCCTGCCCTGCGGTCCCGTGTATGCGGTGGCCATGGCCGCCCTGACGGCGCCGACGCCCCTGCACGGCGCCCACACCATGGTCATGTTCGGGCTCGGCACCATGCCCGTGCTCATCGCCGTCGGCCTGGGCGCCGGACGCCTGGCGCCGGCGGTCCAGCGCCGATTCAACCTCGTGGCGGCGATCATGGTGATCATCGTCGGCGTGGAATTCCTGTTCCGGGCGGGCAAGATGTTCGGCCTGATCGAAAGCATCAAGTGGGGCTTCATCCCGCTGTGGTGAGCGCCTGACAATCACCCGGACAGAATATAAAGGAAGCCGCCTCCATGATCCGGAAACCAACCGCGAACACCGTCGTTCTGATGCTGGGACTCCTGGTGCTGACGAACGGGTGCGCTCACACCCCGGTACCGCCGCCGACCCCCGGCCACGCTGCGGAATTCACGCAGTGGGCCGTCGCCTGCGACCACGTGGTGGCCTCCCGGGCCGGCGAGCGGATGCTCGCTGCCGGCGGCAACGCCGTCGACGCCGCGGTCGCCGCGTCGTTCTGCCTGTCGGTGGTGCGACCCTTCAGCTGCGGCATCGGCGGCGGCGGTTTCATGGTCATCAGCCTGCCGCCGACAATTGCCGACCCGCAAGTCCGGGCCGTCGCCCTCGACTATCGCGAAACCAGCCCGGCGGCCGTCGGGACGCACTACTTCGATCAGTACCCCGAAGGCGCCAGCCGGCTGGGACCCCGATCCTGCGCCGTCCCCGGCACGACCGCCGGCCTGATCCACGCCCTGGAAGGTTACGGCACCCTGGACCTAACCACGGTGCTGGCTCCGGCGATCGCCGCCGCCCGCAACGGTTTCGCCGCCGATGCGTTCCACGTCAAAGCGGTCGCAACCATGGCCGAAGCCTGGCGTGATCATCCCGAGCTCAGGCCGAACCTGCAGGAAGCCTGGGAGATGTTCGCGCACGAGGGCCGGATCAAGGTCGGCGACCGGATCGTGAACGAAGCCCAGGCACGGGCCCTGGAACTCATCGCCCGTGACGGAGCGTCCGCCTTCTACGAGGGCCCCATCGCCGACGCCATCGTGGCGGCCATGGCCGGCGGCGGCCCCATGACCCGCGGTGACCTGGCGGCCTACACGGTCAGGGAACGCCCGGCCCTGGAAGGGCGGATGGGTTCCTGGACGATCCTGTCGATGCCGCCGCCATCGAGCGGCGGCGTCGCGACCCAGCAGATCTTCGGTCTCCTGCATCGCCTCGGCGGACTGGATCCGGACCAGGATCAGGATTCGCCGCGGTGGCGGCACCTGCTGATCGAGACCTTCAAGCACGCTTTTGCCGACCGCGCCCGCTGGCTGGCCGACGACGCCTTCGCGCCGGTGCCGATCGCGGCGCTGACGGCCCCGACCTACCTCGACTCCCTGGCGGCCCGGATCGATCCGGAGCGCACACGGCCCGCCGCCGAATACGGCTCGGCGCCCCCCCTGCCCCGCGACGCGGGAACCAGCCACGTTGCGGTCCTCGACGCCGGCGGGATGGCGGTCGGGTGCACCGAGACCATCAACCTCTACTGGGGCTCGTGCGTGACTGTGCCCGGCTTCGGTTTCCTGCTCAACGACGAGATGGACGACTTCACCACCAGCGCCCGGCCCAACGCCTACGGGCTGGTCCAATCGGACCGCAACCGACCGGAACCGGGCAAACGGCCGCTCTCCTCCATGATCCCCACCATCGTCCTGGAGAACGGCCGGCCCATCGCCATTGCCGGCGCTTCGGGCGGACCGAGGATCATCAGCGGCACCCTGCAGGTTCTGCTGTCGGCCCTGGTGTTCGGTGACACCGCCGGCCAGGCGGTTGCGAGGCCGCGCCTGCACCACCAGTGGCAACCGGACGAGATCAAGGTCGAAACGAGCTGGAACGACG
This sequence comes from Candidatus Krumholzibacteriia bacterium, assembly GCA_942492615.1. GTDB lineage: Bacteria > Krumholzibacteriota > Krumholzibacteriia > LZORAL124-64-63 > LZORAL124-64-63 > CALOFL01. The sequence continues at coordinate 171,489 of CALOFL010000009.1, read as the reverse complement.
CGCGGGTGCTGGAGGGACTGCGGGCCCGCGGCCACGTCCTGGTGCCTTTCGACAAGGCCGTGGGCGTGGTGCAGGCCATCGTCGTCAAGAACGGGCGCATCACCGCGGCCAGCGATCCGCGCAAGGGCGGCAGCCCGGCCGGTCGCTGACGGTCGCTTACCCCACCAAAACCGTGTGAAACCGCCGCCAATTACTCTTGATTGGCTCCGGCCCGACCAATATCTTTCAGCGCACCTCCTTGTTTCGCCTTTCCGAAGGATCGGCCGCACGATGACCACCACCACGGTCACTGACAAATACCCCGACGAGTGGCCCGCGGACTGGGCCGCGGCCGCCGCTGCCGATACATGCATCCACTGCGGCAATCCCCTGGGTCGGTTCTGGCAGGTCAACGACGGCCCCTTCTGCTGCCGCGGCTGCAAGGGCGTCTACGAGATGATCCACCAGGAGAGTCTCGAGCGGTTCTACGACCTGAAACCCGGCGCGGTCGCGCCGGCCCCGGTGCTGCGGCCCGACACCTTCGCCTGGCTGGACCGGATGCTGACCGAACGGGAGCAGTCAGCGGCCCCGGCCGGTCCGCTGCAGCTGGATCTGGACATCCAGGGCGTGCACTGCGCCGCCTGCGTCTGGCTGATCGAAGAACTCTTCCGCCGCCGGGAAGCCGGCGTGCAGCTGCGCATCAACCCCACCCTCGGCAAGGTCGAGCTGACCTGGGATCCGTCCCGGGGCGACCTGCGGGAGTTCCTGGCCGAGATCGAGAAATTCGGTTACCGGCTGGGTCCGGCGAGCAGCGGCGCGCGCCGCAGCTCACGCTCGCTGCTGATGCGGATGGCCATCTCCATCGCCATGGCCCTGAACGTGATGATGTTCAGCCTGAGCTTCTATTTCGGGCTGGACGACGGCCCCCTCTACATGTTCTTCGGCTGGTTGAGCCAGGCCATGGCCACGGTTTCGCTGCTGGCCGGCGGCGGCGTCTTTCTCAAGGGCGCGGCGGCCGGCCTGCGGCGCGGCGTGCTGCATCTGGACGTTCCCATCTCCCTGGGCATGGTGCTGGCCTATGCCGGCTCGACCTACGGCTTCTTGACCGGCGGTCCCGGCGAGGCCTACTTCGACAGTCTGACCGTCTTCATCGCGCTCATGCTCGTCGGCCGCTGGGCCCAGGAGCACATCCTGGAGCGCAACCGCAATTCCCTGCTGCAGTCCTCCGGCGCGGAGAACCTGACGGCCAAGGTCATGCGCGGTGATGTGCTCACCGCCGTGGCGGCCACCACGGTCGTCCGCGGCGAAGAGCTGTGGATCGCCCCGGGCGACCTGGTGCCGGTCACCGGCATCCTGATGCGGCGGGCCACGACGGTGTCCCTCGACTGGATCACCGGCGAATCCGACCAGGCACCCTTCCAGCCGGGCGACCGGATTCCCGCCGGCGCCTTCAACGCCTCGGTAACGGGTTTCAGCCTGACGGCGGTGGAGGATTTCCAGGACAGCCGCCTGCAGGATCTCCTGCGGTCGACCACCGTCAGCGACGAGGCCTACCGTCCCCGGTGGTGGCACCGCATCAGCAGCTGGTACGTGAGCGCCGTCCTGATCGCCGCGGGCGCGGGCTTCGCCCTGTGGGCCGGGCGCGACGTGACCATGGCCCTGAAGGTGACCATCGCCGTCCTGGTGGTGACCTGTCCGTGCGCGCTGGGCCTGGCCACGCCTTTGGCCGAGGAACTGATCCATTTTGCCCTGCGCCGGCGCGGCGTGTTCATCCGCAAGTCGAGTTTCCTGGAAAAGGCGCTTTCGGTGCGGAAGATCCTGCTCGACAAGACCGGCACGCTGACCATGGGGCGCCTGCGCCTCGATGCGAAGTCCCTGGCGACGCTCACCGGTCTCGATGCACCGCAGCGGGGAATCCTGCGGCACATGACATCCCGTAGCAACCACCCCGTGAGCGCCTGCCTGGCCGAGGCCCTCGGCCCGGCCGAACCGGACTCCGCGGTGCCGGCGGCCGCCGGCGAAGATCTCAGCGAGATTCCGGGGGCGGGCCTCGAACTCGTCCTTGAGTCAGGGGTCTGGCGACTGGGGCAGGCCGCCTTCGCGGCCCCCGGGAGCGAAGACCTCACCGGCACGGTGTTTTCACGGGACGGGACGGCCGTGGCCGGCTTCATCCTGACCGAGGAATTCAAGGCCGACGCCGCCGGCGAGGTGGCCCGGCTCCGGCAGCAGGGCTACGAGATCCACCTGCTCAGCGGTGACGTCCAGGCCAAGGTCGACGCCGCCGCCGCCGCACTGGGAATCGAACCGGCCCTGGCGGTGGGCGCCCTGACCCCCGAGGCCAAGGCCGCGCAGGTGCGCCGGCTCGACGAACACGACACCCTCATGGTCGGCGACGGCCTGAACGACAGCCCCAGCTTCGAAGCGGCCCTGTGCGCCGCCACCCCCGCGGTCGACCGCCCGGTGCTCCCGGGCAAAGCCGACTTTTTCTTTCTCGGCGACGGGATCGCCGCCATCGGCCGCAGCTTGACGGCGGCCCGACGCCTGCGCCGCATCGTGAGGGACAACCTGGCCATCGCCGTCATCTACAACCTCGTCGCCGTCGGCCTGTGCCTCGCCGGCCTGGTCACCCCCGTGGTGGCGGCCATCCTGATGCCTGCCAGCTCGGTCGCGGTGGTCACGCTGACGGCCGTGCGCCTGGGAAGAGGGAGGTTGGCATGGACATCATCATAGCCCTGGTCTTCTTCAGCCTGACGCTGGTGATCGCCGGTCTGGTCTTCTTTTTCTCCCGTCTGTTCGACGGCGATTTCGAACACGGCGACCGGCTCAGCCTGCTGCCTCTGGAAGACGACGACGGCGTGAATCAGGTTGACGCGGCAATGTCAGATGATAAATTGGACAAACTGGGTTCTAATAGGCTGTTGGACGATTCCGAGCAGCCCTCCGCGGAGGAGCGGTGAGGGCGGTTTTTTGACCGTCAGGCTGATTGATGGCGGATCCCCCGGGTCGAGTGAAGGAGGAAGGTGCGCCCCATGGAAGCGACGAACACCCCGATGAAGACGGTCGTCTACGATGACGGTATCGTGCGGGCTTTTTCGATCATCACCGTGGTCTGGGGCGTCGTCGCCCTGCTGGCCGGCGTGATCGTCGCAGCCCAGCTGTCCTTCTGGCAGCTCAACTTCGGCCTGGAGTGGCTGAGCTTCGGCCGGCTGCGGCCCCTGCACACGAACGCCGCCATCTTCGCCTTCGTCGGCAACGGCATCTTCGCGGGTATCTACTACTCGACCCAGCGCCTGCTGAAGACCCGTATGGCCAACGACATGCTCAGCTGGGCTCATTTCTGGGGCTGGCAGCTGGTGATCGTCGCGGCCGCCGTCACGTATCCGCTGGGGCTGACCCAGGGCAAGGAATACGCCGAGCTCATCTGGCCGGTCGACCTGCTGGTCGTCGTGGTCTGGGTGATCTTCGGGCTGAACTTCTTCTGGACCCTCGCCGTTCGCAACGAAAAGAACATGTACGTCGCGATCTGGTTCTACATCTCGACCATCGTGACGATCGCCGTCCTGTATATCGTCAACAACCTGCAGATCCCGACCAGCCTGCTGCACAGCTACCCCATCTACGGCGGGGTCCAGGACGCCCTGGTCCAGTGGTGGTACGGACACAACGCCGTGGCCTTCTTCCTGACCACCCCGCCCCTGGGCCTGATGTACTACTTCATGGTCAAGGCCGCCGGGCGGCCGGTCTATTCCTACCGCCTGTCGGTGGTCCACTTCTGGTCGCTGATCTTCCTCTATATCTGGGCCGGCCCCCACCACCTGCTCTACACCGCGCTGCCGGACTGGGCCCAGACCCTCGGGATGATCTTCAGCGTCATGCTGTGGGCGCCCTCCTGGGGCGGCATGCTCAACGGGCTGCTGACCCTGCGCGGCGCCTGGGACAAGCTGCGCACCGATCCGGTGATCAAGTTCTTCGTCGTCGCGGTGACCTTCTACGGCATGGCCACCTTCGAGGGACCGCTGCTGTCGATCAAGAGCGTCAGCGCGCTGGGCCACTACACCGACTGGATCATCGGCCACGTGCACAGCGGCGCCCTCGGCTGGAACGGCTTCATGACCTTCGGCATCCTGTACTGGATGTTCCCGCGCCTGTACGGCACCAAGCTCTACTCCGTCCGGCTGGCGGACACCCACTTCTGGTTGGCCACGATCGGCATCCTGCTCTACGTGGTCTCCATGTGGGTCAGCGGCGTCAGCCAGGGCCTGTTCTGGCGCGCGCTGGACGCCGAAGGCTTCCTGCGCTACCCCGACTTCATCGAAGGCCTGACCAACAGCGTGGCCATGTATCACACCCGCCTCCTGGGCGGCGTGCTCTACCTGGCCAGCAGCCTGTTGATGGTCGTCAACCTGGTCATGACCGCCCGCCAGGGCGCGCCGGCGACCGCCAGCGTGCAGGTGCCGGCCAAGCGGCCCGCCGGTGACGGCGAAACCGCCTGGAGCCTGCTGACCAGCGCGCCCATGCTGTTCATCGGCGGCATCCTGGTCCTGTCGATCTGGTTCGGCGCCGCCGGCGACATGCTCAGCCCCGTCCTGCTGGCGGCCCTGATCATCGTGTCCGTGGCGGCCGTCATTTCCTACGGCCTGCACCAGAACCGCTGGGGCCACTGGTACGGGCTGATCGAACGCCACGCCCTGGTGTTCACGGTGCTCGCGCTCGTCGCCATCCTCATCGGTGGCGCGGTCGAGATCATCCCCACGGTCATCGCCAGCAACAAGGTGCCCCATACGGTCACCCCGGAGATGATCGCCGCGGACCCGGCCCTGGCCGAGACCGCCAAGTGGACCCAGCAGCCCTACAGCCCGCTGGAACTCGCCGGACGCGACATCTACGTGGCCGAAGGCTGCTACAACTGCCACAGCCAGATGATCCGTCCCTTCCGGCACGAGGTCCTGCGCTACGGCGACTACTCGCGCATGGAGGAGTCGCTGCTCGACCACCCCTTCCAGTGGGGCAGCAAGCGGACGGGGCTCGACCTCGCCCGCGTCGGCGGCAAGTACGACAACCTGTGGCACTACCTGCACCTGATGGACCCGCGGTCCACCTCGCCGCAGTCGAACATGCCGGACTTACGACCACTTCAAGACCAGGACGCTCGATCCCCTGGTCACCGCGAAACGCATGCGGGTGCTGGCCAAGCTGGGCGTGCCCTACACGGAAGAGGATTTTGCCCTCGCGGAGCAGCGGTTCCTGAGCCAGGGCCAGCTGATCGCCGACTACCTGGCCGCCAGGGACGTGGAGATCGAACCCGACAGCCAGATGGCGGCCATGATCGCCTATCTGCAGCGCCTCGGCCGCGGGCCCCAGCCCGTCGCCGCCGAGACGGCGCTGGGACAGTAGGGGGACGCCATGTATCAGGAATTCCTCGCCAAAAGCGGTTTGCTGGTGTGGCCCCTGATCGGACTGCTGATATTCGTGACCATCTTCGCGGGGATCCTGGGCTACGTCATCTTCGGGCTCAGGGACAAGAAAAAGGTGGATGAGATCGCGGCGCTGCCGCTGGAAGACGATACCTACGAGAACGGCCATGCCGATGGGAGGGCCACATGAGTGAGAACCGGGAACAGAATCGCGACAACCGGGCCGAGTACCGCCAGGACACGGTTCTGGCTCATGAGTACGACGGCATCCAGGAATTCGACAACCGCCTGCCCAACTGGTGGCTGTGGATCATGTACGGTTCCATCGCGTTTGCCCTCGCCTACTGGATCATCTTCCACACGCTGGGCGTCGGCACCCTGCCCCGCGACCGCTTCGACCAGGTGATGCGCCAGGCCCAGGAGGCCGAGCTCGCCCGCGCCGAGGCCGCCGGCATCGACAACAACTTCTTCGTCATGATGAGCCAGGCCGAGGACAAGGTCTCCGCCGGACGCGAGGTCTTCGTCGCCCACTGCGTGGCCTGCCACCTGGACGACGGCCGCGGTTCGGTCGGACCCAACCTCACCGACAACTACTGGATCCACGGCTGCGAACCCATGGACATCCACAAGATCCTCGTCAACGGGGTCACAGCCAAGGGGATGCCCGCGTGGCAGAACCAGCTCGGGCCGACGCGGGTCAACGCCGTCGTGGCCTACCTGCTGACCATCAAGGACAACAACGTCGCCGGCAAGGCGCCCGAAGGCGAGCCGTGTGAATTCCAGCAGTGACACGCAGACCACGAAGGCCGCTGCGCGCAAGAAGCGGCAACCGGACCTGAACTCCGTCTACACGATCAACGAAGACGGTTCGCGCAACATGCTTCAGGTGGCCGACGTGAAGGGCCCCTGGACGACTCGCAAGTACCTCATCTACGCCCTGTTGATCATCGTCTACGTCGCCGCCCCCTGGATCACCATCGCCGGCCAGCCGATGATCCTGGTCGACATTCCCGGCCGGGCGGCGTTCCTGATGGGCGCGACCTTCACCAACCAGGACTTCCACCTGTTCTTCTTCGTGCTGATCGGCGCGGGCATCGGCCTGTTCGTGGTGACGTCCCTGTTCGGCCGGGTCTGGTGCGGCTTCGCCTGCCCGCAGACGGTCTTCATGGAAGGAGTGTTCCGGCCCATCGAACGGCTCATCGAAGGACGGCGGCTGGAGAGGATCCGCCGCAACGAGAAGGGTGGCTTCGACAAGACCTGGCGCAAGGTCCTGAAGCACGCGATCTTCATCTTCCTGAGCTGGAATTTCGCCATCGCCTTCATGTGCTACTTCATCCCCACGCGTGAGATGCTGCACCTGGTACCCTTTTTCGAGGGTAACCCGACGGCTCTGGTCTGGAGCCTGTTCTGGACGGCGCTCCTCTACTTCGACTACAGCTGGTTCCGCGAGCAGACCTGCCTGATCATCTGTCCCTACGGCCGTCTGCAGTCGACCCTGATCGACTACGACACCCTGATCATCGGTTACGACACCAAGCGCGGCGAGCCCCGCAGCAAGGGCATCGACACCGGCGGGGACTGCATCGACTGCCGCCGCTGCGTCGACGTCTGCCCGACGGGCATCGACATCCGCAACGGCCTGCAGCTGGAGTGCATCGGCTGCACCAACTGCATCGACGCCTGCGACGACATCATGGCGAAGATCGGCAAGCCCAAGGGCCTGGTCCGGTTCGACTCGTCACGGGGTTTCGAGACGGGAGAGTCGCGTCTGCTGCGGCCCCGCTTCTTCATCTACGGGGTGCTGATCCTGGCCATGGGGGCGCTGTTCTTCCTGCGCGCCAGCAAGCGTGAATCGCTGCACGTGACGGTGATGCGCTCCCAGGGCATGCCCTACACCATCGAAGAGGGGATGATCCGCAACCTCTACTCGCTGCATCTGCAGAACAAGACCGACCGGACGGGCGTCTACTTCGTCGCTCCGGCCGCCGGGGCGCTCGCCGACCGCGAGGGCGTCGAATACATCATCCCCCAGCCCCGCATCGAACTCGAACGGCTCGGCGACCGCCAGCTGGCCATGTTCGTCATGATGCCGCGGTCGAGCTACGTTATGCCGGAGGAATTCGAGATCTCGGTGACCGATTCGGCCAGCGGGCTGGAGCAGAGAATCAAGGTGCGGTTCCGGGGCCCGTAGGCCCCGCCGCCATTCATGAAGGAACCGCCATGCGCCGCTGGCTGCACGACAACCCCTGGATCTGGATCGTGATTCTGCTGGGCTTCCTGGTATCCGGCAGCATCACCACGGTCATCATCGCCGAGCTGAACAAGCCCGAGATCGTCAAGGTCAGCTAGAAGTAGTAACGGATCGTGATGACCCCGAAGATCGCTTTCACCTTGTCGTTCGACTGTTCGGAAGCGGCCTGTTTCATGTTCCCGGCCTCGACGCCCACGACAAACTCCTCTTTGCCCGTATACCAGATTCCCAGCAACGCGCCCGACAAGCCCGTAAAGGGGTCGGTGTCGGGCAGGGTCTGGGTGTAGCCCAGGCTGAAGCCCACCGGCACGCCCGCCCGCGTATGCTTGAGGTCGTATTCGCCCATCACGCCGATGCGGTGGCTGCCCTTGGAAACACCCTCTTCGATGGGATCCTCGTAGAGTCCGAAGGCGCCGTTGGCCCTGATGCCGAATTTCGGGGAGAAGGCGTGGACATACTGGACGGCGACCCTGGTGGTCCAGTACTTGGTGTTGACCACCAGGGGGGCGTCATCCAGGCCGCCGCCGTCAGCGATGTGCTCGGCGAACTCCAGCGGCGTGAAGTAGGTGACCGTGTTGTAGTCCCAGGTCAGGCCGACGGTCAACTGGGCGCGATCGCTCCTCTTGACGCGGTATTTGGCCCACAGGCCGCCTTCCCGGTTCATGTCCGCGCCCTCGGAAATGAAGGTCTCCACATTGGTGCCGGCCCGGATTTGGGCCGCAAACACCGCCCCGACCGCCCAGCGGTCGCCCAGCTTCTGCTGGTAACCCAGTCCCAGGGTGGCAAACAAGACGTTGCCGGTCAGCGTGCCCAGATCGGCGCCGTCGAGATCCCGGAAGGTCGTTTCCAGGTCGAGAGCTCTGCCGCCGCCGGTCAGGTTCTGGAACGTCGAGCTGACAAAGGGATCGTCGACGTAGACCGAAGGCAGGAACCCGTGGCCGTTGAGATGGCGCTCCTTGCCGCTGGCCAAAGGATCGTCCTCGGCGGCACAAGCCCATGAAGCGGCGGCCACCAGGATCACGACGGTCGCGAGACCGCGGCCGATGTTGCCGCGACGGAACGATTTCATGGTCATACCTCCGGGAGAAACCACAGATTGACTCGATAGACCTACCCTAGGTGACCGTGCCTGCCGCTGGCAACTATATTCGCCGGACCCTTGGATTGAAATCCCCCGGACCGGAAGTTAGGATAGCGTGCGACCTGATCATCGGCAGGGACCGCAGCAGTGAAAGGCGACGGACATCAATCCCCGGAATCAGCGCAGCCAGAAGACCGCTAATCCGCCGACCGGAGGCCGGGTCCTGCTGGCCCTGCTGCTGCTGGTGCTGCTGTGCGGACTGGGTCTGCGCATCGCGATGGCGGCCAGGAACGAGTTCCCCACCGTCGACGGCGTTCTCTATCTCGAGCAGTCCCGGGAACTGGTCACCCGCGGCACGGTCCCTTTCAGCTGCTTTCCCCCCGGTTGGCCCGCGCTCGTGGCCGTCCCCTACGCCTTTCTCGACCACGACGACCCGCTGGCCCTGCTGCGGGCGGGCCAGGCCGCCAACGTGTTCTGCGGGACCCTCGCCCCCCTGCTCGCCTTCTTCCTGATGCGGCCGTTCATCGGACCGCGCCTGGCGCTGCTGGGGATGACCCTGCTGATGTTCGCGCCGGCGAACATCGTCTATTCCAAGAACGATCTGTCCGAGATGTCATTCACCTGCGCCCTGCTCGGCGCGTGGTTGCTGCTGGGCCGCGACCGCCGACTGACCGCCGGCCTGGTCCTGGGGTTCGCCTACCTGATCCGACCCGAAGCCCTGCTGGCCGCCGGCGGCCTGGGCCTGTGGCTGTGGCGCAAGGATCACCGCCCGCCCTGGCGCCTGGTCGTGCCGCTGGTGCTGGTCATGATCCCCTACCTGATCTTCATCCGGGTCCAGACCGGCGCCTTCGACCTGACCAGCAAGACGGTGGCCGTGCAGTTGAGCCTCGAGGCCCATCCGGGATGGCGCTACCCGGTCCTGGTCGTCCGCAATCTCGGCGAGTTCCTCCCCAAGATCGCCGGACTGCTGGGGCTGCCGGTGGTGCTGCTGGCGGTCTGGGGGATGGTCCGCCGGCCGGGGCCGTGGCTGTGGCTGCTGGCGCCCCTGCTGCCGGTGCCCTTCATCATCAATCCCATGGACGAACGCTTCTGGCTGCCCTACGTGCCGGTCATCCTGCTGGCGGCCGGCCTGGGCGCCGTCGACCTGACCGGCCGCAAGCTTCTGGCCGCGCCCTGGCGACGGGCGGTCCTGGCGGTTCTGCTGCTGGCGGGGTTCGGCCTGGCCGCCCGTGACGACGCCTACTGGATCCGGCGCAACCGCGAGGCCTTCTACGGCCTGCGGGACGCCGGCGCCTGGCTGCGGCCCCGCGTCGACCGCGACACCTTGATCGCCGCCTACAAACCCTACGCCAGCTTCTGGGCCGGCTGCCGTTTCATCAAATATCCCCCCGACCTGGACGCCGCCGCCCTGGTCGCCTGGTCGCGCAACAGCGGCGCCGAATACATGATCGTGAACGTGAAGGTGGTCCATACCCTGGCCACAGGCCTCGATCCGTTGCTGGTCAGCCCGCTGGCTCCCCAGCTGGCCGACAAGGTCACCCTGGTGGAACTCCTGAAGTACGACCTGGTCGAGCACAACACCGCCATCTACCGGATCAACGACCCGGTGCCCCGACCGCAAAAAACCGGCTCCGGAAATTGATCCGGAGCCGGTCGTTGCGCGGTCGCTGGCCGTTGCCGTCTAACCCATCAGCTCCCGGTGGCCCTCGATCAGCTTCTCGACCACCGACGGGTCCGCCAGCGTCGTGATGTCGCCCAGGTCCGTGTACTCGGCGGCGGCGATGTTGCGCAGGATCCGGCGCATGATCTTGCCGCTGCGCGTCTTGGGCAGGCCCGGCACGATCATGATCTGGTCGGGCGTGGCGATCGGTCCGATGACGTGCCGCACCTGTTCCTTGAGCGCGCCGACCAGTTCCCCGGGTGAGGCGCCGTTGGTCTCCGCGCCCAGGATCACGTAGGCGAAAATGCCCTGCCCCTTGATCTCGTGGGGGAAACCGACCACGGCCGCCTCGGCCACCGCCTCGTGGGCGACCAGCGCCGACTCCACCTCGGCGGTGCCCATGCGGTGTCCCGAAACGTTGATCACGTCGTCGACCCTGCCGGTGATCCAGTAGTAGCCGTCCTCGTCGCGCCGACAGCCGTCGCCGGTGAAGTAGAAACCCGGGTACTGGCTGAAATAGGTCTCGTAGAACCGGTGGTGATCGCCCCAGACGGTGCGTGCCTGCCCCGGCCAGGTCTTCTCGATACACAGGTTGCCCGCGACGCCGTTGCCCTCGAGCGGCTTGCCGTTTTCGTCCATCAGCAACGGTTTGACGCCGAAGAACGGCAGCGTGGCCGAACCGGGCTTGAGCGGCGTGACGCCCGGCAACGGCGTGATCAGGATGCCGCCGGTTTCGGTCTGCCACCAGGTGTCCACGATGCAGCAGTGCTTCTTGCCGACCTTCTCCCAGTACCATTTCCAGGTCTCGGGGTTGATGGGCTCGCCCACGGTGCCGAGCACCTTCAGCGAATCGCGCGAGGATTTCTCCAGGAAAGAGTCGCCTTCACGGGCGATGGCCCGGATGGCCGTCGGGGCGGTGTAGAAGATGTTCACCTTGAGGTCGTCCACGATCTGCCAGTAGCGGCCCGCGTCGGGGTAGGTCGGGATCGACTCGAACATCACCGTGGTGGCGCCGTTGGCCAGCGGTCCGTAGATGATGTAGGAGTGTCCGGTGATCCAGCCGATGTCGGCCGCGCAGAAGTAGACGTCGCCCGGCTGGTAGTTGAACACCATCTTGTGGGTCATCGCCGCGTAGACCATGTAGCCGCCGTTGGTGTGCATGACGCCCTTGGGCTGGCCCGTCGACCCGGAGGTGTAGAGGATGAACAGGGGGTCCTCGGCGCCCAGCCACTCCACCGTGCAGGTCGAACGCTGCTTGCGGCATTCCTCATCCAGCCAGAAGTCCCGGCCGGGTTTCATGTTCGTTTCGGTGTCGGTCCGGCGCGCGACCAGCACCGTTTCGACGAGGTCCAGCCCGTCGACGGCCTTGTCCACCGTCTGCTTCAGCTTGATCTTCTTGCCCCCGCGCAGCCCCTCGTTGGCCGTCACCACGACCTTGCACTGCGCGTCGAGCACGCGGTCGCGGATCGCATCGGCGCTGAAGCCGCCGAAGATGATCGAGTGGATGGCCCCCAGCCGCGCACAGGCCAGCATGGTGTAGGCCAGCTCGGGAATCATCGGCATGTAGATGGCGATGCGGTCGCCCTTGCGCACCCCGTGGGCCTTGAGCACGTTGGCCACCCTGGCGACCTCGTGCTTCAGCTTGCGGTAGGAGATGTGTTCGTATTCGCCCGGCTCGTCCTTGACCCAGATGATGGCGTCCTGGTCGCCCTTGTCCTCGAGGTGCCGGTCCACGCAGTTGTAGCAGGCGTTCAACCGACCGCCCAGGTACCAGCTGAAGTCGACGTTCTCGTAGTCGTGATCGAAGGTCATGCGGGGTTTGACGAACCAGGAGACGAGTTCCGCCTGCTTGGCCCAGAAGGTTTCCGGGTCGTCGATGGACAGCCGGTAGAGCCGTCGGTACTCCTCCATGCTGCCCACGTGCGAGGTGGCCGCGACCTCGGGATTCGGACCGTAGGTGCCGTCGTTCTGGTTCTCGGACATGGTCAGGGCCTCCTCGGGGTGGGGTCTGGGCGGGGCCGGCAGGATACGGAATGAGCCGCCGCGGCCGCAAACAGGTATATGCAATGGTTTTATACCATATCCAGGGCCACGGAGACAAGAGATATTCAAAAAAAGACAACTATGAAGATGGATAAGTACGCCGGATGTCAGCGTGACTGGGAACGCAGCCGTTCGGGTTGCGACGTGATCCACCCGGCCTGTTTCTGGACGGCGATGACGTCGACCGCCCGGCGGCAGTGGAACTCCAGCAGGGTCCCGAGGGTCGTGAACCCCTGCATCTGCAGCCGCGGGACCATGCGGAAGAAGAGCTCCGCCGTCACCATGGCGTCGCCCAGGGCGGTATGGCGGCCGTGGACGTCGATCTGGTAGAGGCCCGCCAGGACCTCGAGGTCGAACTTGCGCAGGGTGGGGTTCAGCAGGGACGCCAGCCGAAGCGTGTCGATGAAGACCACGTCCTCCCAGGGCCGACCGTGCCGGGCGCACTCCTGGCGCATGATCGTCAGGTCGAACGGGATGTTGTGGCCGATGATGACCCGGTTGGCCGCCATGCGCTGGAAATCGGCATAGACCTCCGGAAAGCCGCGGGCGCCCTCGACCATGGTATCGGTGATCCCGTGGATGACCGTCGACGACGGCGGGATCGGCACGCCCGGATCGACCAGGTCGTCGATCATCCGGCTCCTGAACAGACGGGTGCCGTGGGCACAGATGCCGCCGAACGAGACGATGCGGTCCTCGTTGACGTTCAGGCCGGTGGTTTCGGTGTCGATGATCATCGTCGGCAGATCGTCGAGCAGGACGTCCAGAGCGAGGCTGGTCGTTACCGGCGGGACGTCGTGCAGCGCCAGATCGAAGTCCACTCCCGGCCGGTGCTTTTCCAGTTCCTGCGGGGGAAAGATGAGGATGGCGCCCTCGTCGCCCGGCAGCGCCGAGATCCGCCCCTGCAGCTCGACCCCGTCCAGCCGTTCGAAGATCGCCTCGACGGGCCGGCCCGCCTTTTCGGCCCGGGTCGTGGCCTTCTTCACCGAATCGCGGTCCAGGGCGGCGTAGAGGGACGTGCCCACGCGGGCCCGCGCGGCTCCCAGCAGGTCGCGGGCGGAATTGTTGAGCACGCTGACCTGCCCCTGGTCGGTCGTCACCACGACGCCACTGGTCAGGGAACCGAGCACGGCGATCAGCCGCCGGTCCGGGCCGTGGCGTTCCCGCGTGATCTGACCCTGGTAGACGGCCAGGGAGTCGAGCATGGCGCGGATCTCCGGGGACAGCGTACGACCCTCCAGATCGGGCAGGCCCGCGCCCCGGTCGGCGACCAGATTGAGTACGGACGTCCGGACCCGTTCGATGCCGTCACCCAGGCGGCCGGCGGAACGGTAGGCCCGCAGGAAGAGGAACATCGCCGTGGACATCGTCAGCACTCCGGTCACCACACCGAGGGTGCCGATCGGACGGACCCGGATCAGGCCGGGCAGCAGCGTCGCCGCCCCGACGGCCGCGGCGATCGCCGCCCAGATCATGCCGGAGCGGATGTTCCTGTAGTCGGGTGTGTGCACTGAGGCCCTCTCGTGGTAGTGGTCGGCGACGCCGTCGGCCGGCGCACCTGATCCTAGCACACGCCGGCCCTGCGGCAAACGCGGGACAGCCCGGGCCGTCCGTGGTCGTCGTTGACCCGGAGGCGGGCGGCCGGGTATCTTGCGAGCATCCGGACCGCCGGGTTTACCCGGTCGGCAGCAGCCGTTTTCGTCACCCCGCGAGGTTACCGCCTTGGCGCTCGCGTTTTTTACCTCCGACCTGCACGGCCGCACGGCTCGTTACCGCGCCCTCTGCGACGTGATCGTCGCGGAAAGGCCGGGCGCCGTGTTCCTCGGCGGCGACCTGCTGCCCCACGGCATGGACCGCGCCTGGGACGAGCAGGAAAGCCAGCAGGGCTTCGTGGAGGGTTTTCTGGCGCCCGCGTTTTCCGCCGTGCAGCGCATCCTGCAGGAGGCGGCTCCGCGGGTCTTTCTCATCCTCGGCAACGACGATCCGTTTTCCTGTCTGGAAGGGATTCTGGCGGGCGAACAGCGGGGCTTGTGGACCTATCTGCACCGCCGCCGCGCATCCTGGGCCGGCTGCGAGATCTACGGGTACAACTGCGTGCCGCCGACGCCGTTCCTGCTCAAGGATTGGGAACGGTATGATGTCTCCCGGTACGTGCCGCCGGGTTGCATTTCCCCCGAGGAAGGCCGTCGCGGCGACGGTCTGACGGACCGGGAAGTCCGCTGGACAACGATCGGTGAAGAACTGGACGAACTGTTGGCCGCAAGCGATCCGGAACGCAGCATCCTGCTGCTGCACTCACCGCCGCACGAAACCAAACTCGACCGCGCCGCCCTGGACGGCCGCTCGGTGGACCATGTTCCGCTGGATGTCCACGTGGGGAGCATCGCCATCAAGAGAAGGATTCTCGCCCATCCGCCCCGATTGACGCTGCACGGCCACATCCACGAATCCGCACGGTTGACGGGAGACTGGCGCGATCGGCTGGGACCGACCCACGCCTTCACCGGCGCCCATCACGGCCCCGAACTGGCCCTGGTCCGCTTCGATCCGGACGACCCGGAGTCCGCCACACGGGAACTGATTACCGTCTGAGGCGTCAGCCGAGCGGGAGCTCCTGGGCCGCATCGGTGACCGCCCCGATCTTCACCGCGAAGCTGGTCCGGTTGGCGATGTCCTCGTCGGTGACCAGATGCACATCCAGCAGACCCTCGGTGCGGTATCCCGTGCGCTGGTAGTTGAATTCCGCCAGGCAGCGGCTCCATCCGTCCAGCCAATCGCGCAGCTCACGCTGCTGCGCCGCGGTTCCCCGGACGTGCACCAGCAGATCAATGTCGCTGCCCGGGCCGGCCGTGGCGTTCTTCACACTCCCGAACAGGTAGAGGGCCGCGACGCCGAAACGCTGCGGGTCCAGCTCGGCGGCAATGCGTTCGGCCATCTGCCGCCGCCAACGCCAGTAGCGCTGGGTCGGCCGGACCGTCTCCTCCACCGGGGCCTGGATCGTCACCGGCTCGGCGCCGGGGTCCGCCAGATGGGCCACCGCCTCGTCCAGGTCCGCATTGAGCAGGACCCGCAGCACCCTGCCTTCGGCGACCGCGGGAACGTCGATGACCCGCACGACCTCCGCCAGGTGGGCGAAATCGGGCAGGAGTTCGGCCAGCAGGTTATCCGACCCGCTCAGGAAACGGTCCCCGAAAACGATCCCCTCGTCGTCGGGATAGATGGGCAGGTACCCGATGGACGCCTCCACCAGATCCTGGAAGAAATGGGTGCCGAAGGAGACGTCGGGAACGTAGCTGCCCGTGCGCCGGGCGATCTCGATGAGCATGGCCGTGTTGTTGATGTCCGCGTAAGTGACATTGACGCCCAGCTTGATGTCGCCCCGGCTACCCCAGCGGCCCGGCCCCATGAGGATGAACTGCTTGTTGGGAAGCAGCTTGTTGAGCGACCCGACCGCGCGGCCAACCGCCTTGAGATCCTGGAGGCTGCCCAGGTTGCCGTAGGCCTCCGGGTCGACATAGACGATGTGGGTGATGTCGCGGATCCGGCCGTTGGAGACGTACCGGTCCGCCGAAAAGACGATGTCCTCCTCGGGAATGTCCCGCGGGATCGGCGACGACGCCGCGATGTCGCCCTGGCTCTGGGGCCGGCACTGCAACAGGTACAGATTCTGCCCGTCGTGGGCGAACTCCACGTCCACCGGACAGCCCAGGGTTTCCTCGAGGGCCACCAGGGCGGCCTTGATCTGTTCCACGAAGAGACTGCGTCCGCGCAGCCCCTCGAAGCAGGCCGTGAACTGGCCGTCACCCGCATCCATGAAGCTGCTGACCGGGCGCGTGAGGCGCCCGTCCTCAACCCGGCAGAAAACCTGGTTGAAGGCCGGGTAGCTGCCGTGGACCGTCTGCAGGACCGCGGCGATCGGGACCGTTTCGAAGGTGTTCTTCTCGATGTTGACCACGTCCATGCGCTGCGGGGAATAGCGGATGACCTCGTCCACCGCCACATTCACCCGTAGATCGGGTTTGCCGGGGACCAGCAGGGCGGCGTAGTCGTCCCCGGTGCGGTCGACCGCCCGGGTCCCCAGGCCCGGTACCAGGCGCACGAGCCCGTCCTCGCGCGTGATGCGTGGCGACCAGCGGAACTCGTTGCGGCTGAAGGCCACGCCGGCGAAGGACGGGAAGAAGTATTTCCCCACCCGCGACCCGACCACTTCCTGGATCAGGATGCCCATCTGCTCGTCGAACTCCAGCACCCCGCGCTCACGTCGGTACTGGATGGGATCGGGTCCGAACATGGAGGCGTAGACCTCGGCCACCGCGTCGAGCAGCGCGGTCCAGGCGTTCCTGCTTGGTGCCCTGGTTGGCCAGGAACAGGCTCTTGTACTTGCCCGAGAAGGCCGAACCGACGCGGTCCTCCAGCAGGCTCGAACTGCGGATGATCAAGGGGATGTCGCCGAAGTCATCCAGGGCGGCCGACAGGCCCTGAACGACGGCCGGAGGGAAAGTGGAATTCTTGAACAGCCGGATGATGTTGGGGTAGTCGCGCCGCACCTCGTCGATGGACTTGTACTTCTGGTGCAGCAGATCCTCGAGGTCGTTGTAGGCGATGAAGGCCAGCACGGCGTCCGAGGCGATGTACCACGTCCGCGGGATTCGGACCGCTCCCAGGGGTCCGGCCGACTTGTCCGCAGGAGCGTCGTCATCGGCGGCGCGCGCACCGCGGTTCTGCAGAACCCGGTGGGCCAGCAGCATGCCCGCGGCCTTGCCGCCCAGCTTGCCGTTGCTGTCCTCCGCGGTCACGATGCGGTCCATGATCTCCCGGAAGAAACTGACCGAGACCTCGTCCTTGGCCGCCTGCACGAAGTCGATCTGCTCGGTCAGGATCCGCTGGCTCAGCGCCACCCGCACGCTCTTGAGCGTCGATTCGGGCAGGCCCTCGCCCCCCGGCACCAGCTGGTGGAACCGGCGCAGGGCCTCCCGGACCTCGACGAGCGTCGACCGGGGGTTGTCCAGGATCTTGAGGAACTGGCTGGCCTTGTCGGCCTGCACCCATTTCTGGACCAGCTTGACGATCTCGTCCGGGGGCAGATTCTGCGCCGCTTTGTCGATGGGACGCCCGGTGGCCAGCAGCAACCGGTCGGTGGCCACCCGCTCCCCGGGCACGTTCGTCTCCCCGGTCTTGTCGTCCAGGGGGTCCCAGTCGGAATCGATTTCCCGGAGCATGTCCTGGGCCTCGGCGATCCCGATGGCACAGAGATGGTTGAGCATCTTCCGGGCGATGCGCACGAACAGGGCCTCATCGGTTTCCTTGAGCAGGTCGACCAGGACCCGCCAGTTCGGCCGGCGACCTCGACGTCGGGGTTCGTCCAGGTCCCGCCACGCCGCCCCATGCTCTCGAGCTTGCAGAACAGGACCCAGTGCCCCAGGCGGTCGGCCAGGCTGTGGATCAGCCGGACCTCCTCGGCGAGGAAGGGCCCTTCGTCCTCGGCCGGACGTTCGTCTCACGTAGCAGACCCGCAGCTCGCCCACGACCTCGTCCTGCACCAGGATCGGCGCCCGCAGGCACCCACGGCGTATCGGCGTAAGTCGGCGGTGGCGTACTGTCCCTTCGAGCGCGACCGAGCCTCGCAGACCTCCGGGTACTGCCATCCCGGCGGGATGGCCTCGACGACCTCGGCCAGCACCCGGTTGCGCGCGCAACCGCCGGCCGCGAGGGCCTTCTCGACCTCGTAGAGGCAGCCCAGCTCCTTGGCGCGCTCCCTCAGGGCTCCCAGCAGATCCTGCGAATCGCTCACGAGGTCTTCCTTTCGAGTACGCCGAGTCCGGCCAGGCCGTCCACGCGGGCAGTGAGGGGTCGCGGCAGCCGCACGTGCCGCACGTGGGCCGATTCGTCCGTGGCCGGTTGGGCGTCGAGCCAGGTCCAGTCGATGCCTCCGCCCGACGCCGTGACGGTCAGGTAGAACACACCCAGGCTGATCAGGTTGTGGAAGAAGTGGGCGCCCTGGCTGGGATCGGGGCTCATGCCCTTGATCGAGGTCTCGACGATGACCTGCGCCCCGCTGATCTGTCCCCAGTCCACCGGGACGCCCAGCCAGGGGTCGGAACTGCCCCACCGGCCGAATCCGATCAGGACGTAGGGCCGCCCGTCCCGGCGCAGGCGGCGGTTGAACGCCTCGACCTCCAGCGGCGATGGCCGGCGTGTGCGCCGCCTAGAAGGCGTCGGGCTTCAGGTAGACGATGTCGGCCAGGTCGTCGCGGATCCCGTTGCCCAGGGCCCGGTCGGCCGCGACCGACCACCGCCGGGCCGCTCAGTTCGACCGGCGCGACCCGGGTGGGCTCGTCCGGGGTGGCCATGGCCCGCATCTGCAGCAGGCACAGCCGGAAACCGCCGGCTGCGGACGGGTCCGCGTCCAGGGCGAACTCGAGTTCGACCGGACAGCCGGCCGTGCGTTCGGCCAGGGGAAACAGCCGGCGCAACAGGCCGTTCAGGGCGAGGGTCTCGCCGACCAGGATGGGAGCGAAATCCAGGACCACCGGGCCCGCCCCGGTCCGCCCCATGCGCAGCCGGTCCGAACCGGGATCGTAGGTGGAAACCAGGTGGTCGAGCCGTACCGTCCTCGGCCGCCCGCCCAGGGATCGGCCTGCACCAGGTATTCGGTTTCCCGCATCGGGTCCGGCGGGGCGGCGTGCCCATGTTGACCGCCCAGAAGGAGGTCTGGGTGTTGCGCATGCGGTCGCCGACGCTCTGGAACGGCGGCGGCGCCGCCGGATAGGCGGGGGAATAGACCCAGGAGAGACCGCCGCCGACGATCTGCCGCCCCAGGCCCAGGGCCAGGTTCACGACCCCGTCGGTGGGTTTGGCCGCGCCGCTGGGATAGTAGTTGAAGGAGCGGGCCACGCCGGACAGCAGCGGATAGAAGCGGTCGCCGTGCCGGTTGCCCACCACTTCCTGGATGACCACGGCCATCTTCTCCGCCGCGTGGTCCCGGCCCGTGCCCGCGAAGTAGTCCTGGGCCGCCTTGAAGTAGGTCGCGGCGTAGACGAACCGGATGGCGTCGTCCAGGGCGCCTTGAAGCGCGTCGTCGGCGCTCGGTCTGGTTGTTGGGGATCATCTTCGTGGCGTAGACCCCCGCGAAGGGGTGGTCGAGGGCGTCCTCCAGCAGGCTCGACGAGCGCACGGCCAGCGGCGTGGACCTGGCCGATGAAGTCGCGCAGGTCGCCCCAGCCACTCCGGAGGCAGCGCGGCCTTCAGGAAAACGCGTGGTCGATCCGGGCGTCGGAGGCGCCGGACAGGGCCAGGTCCCACAGGCCGTTGAGCTCCATGAAGGAGTCGAACACGTCCGTGCCCAGGACCACCATCCTGGGCACGGTCACCTTGATGGCCGGAAACTCCAACGGGTCGATGGCGCCCAGCAGTTCGGACTTCAGCTGCCAGAGACCTGCGGCCTTGCCGCCGATGCCGCCCCCCCCGATCCGGGTGACGATTTCTCCGGCCGCCCAGGAACCGCGCGCAAACCGGGGAATTTCCTGATGGTTCGAGTCAGCCACGATTATCTCCTTACGGTCAGACCCAGCCGCGGTCGCGGCACGCCGAAGCGACGCGGTCGATGGCCACCATGTAGGCCGCATCGCGCATGGGCGCCTTCGCCCGCCGCGTCATTTCGTTCACATCGTGGAAGGCCGCGGTCATTTTCACGTCCAACCGGCTGAAGACGTCGTTCTGCTCCCAGAAGTAGTTGAGGTTGGACTGGACCTGTTCGAAGTAGCTGCAGGTCACCCCGCCGGCGTTGGCGAGAAAGTCGGGGATCACGAAGATCTGACGGTCCTGCAGGATCCCGTCCGCCTCCGGTGTGGTCGGGCCGTTGGCCCCTTCGGCGATCACACGCACCTGCTTCGAAATCCCCTTGGCAGATTCGCCGGTGATCTGATTTTCCAGGGCGCAGGGCATGAGGATATCGACCTCGCGGTCCAGCCAGGCGTCGCCTTCGAGGACCTCGTAACCGCAGGCCAGGGCTTTTTCGCGATCGATCCCGCCGTAGCTGTCGGTGATGCCCCGCAACTCGTCCAGGTCGACGCCGTCGCCCCGGTAGAAGGCGTAGGATGTCTGGTCGCGCTGGTCCCAGCTCGACACGCAAACGGTGCGGCCGCCGATGCGGTGGTAGAGTTCGATGGCGTACTGGGCCACGTTGCCGAAGCCCTGGACGCTGGCCGTGGTCTTGGCCGGATCGATGTCGAGTTCCTGCAGCGCCTCGCGCAGGGTGTAGACCACCCCGTAGCCGGTGGCCTGGACCCGGCCGAGCGATCCGCCCATGCCGACGGGCTTGCCGGTGATGGCACCGGGGTAGTGGCCGCCATGGATGGCTTCATACTCGTCCAGCATCCACAGCATGTGCTGGGATGAAGTCATCACGTCGGGTGCGGGCACGTCCTGGACGGGCCCCACGTCGCGGGCAATCTGGCGGATCCAGCCGCGGCAGATACCCTCCTGCTCCCTGGGACTCAAGTTGTGGGGATCGCAGATGACGCCGCCCTTGCCACCGCCGAGGGGCATGTCCACCACGGCGCACTTCCAGGTCATCCACATGGCCAACGCGCGCACGGTATCGACGGTTTCCTGGGGATGGAAGCGGATGCCGCCCTTGCACGGTCCACGCGCATCGTTGTGTTGGACCCGATAGCCCCGAAAAACCTCGACATGGCCGTCGTCCATCCGGACGGGAATCCCGAAGTGGTACTCGCGCAACGGCTGGCGCAGAAGTTCCCGGGCCCCGGTATCGAGCTGGATCTTCGCGGCCACGCGGTCGAACTCTGCCTGAGCCGTCAGAAAAGGGTTGTATCCTCTGCTCGTCGTCATCTTCCAACCTCCGCAATAAGGTCTGGTGATGGGCTTGCGCCACGCTCACCCGTCCGGGGCAATTTGCGGACCGATTGGAAAAAAACGAAAATATTTTTAAGTCATTGTTGTTAAATAGATTAAACAAAAACAAAGCCGGCTGACGGCGACAAAAGATGCATTTTTGCGTCATTTGGTGTTTCTAAATGATGCACTGATGCATCATTACCCGGGGTGAGTCTTGGGCCCGGAGCGCCCGTCGCCGGGCGCCAACGTCAGGCCCAGCCGCTTGATCCTGCGTTGCAGGGTGGTGCGGTGGATTCCGAGCTCGCGGGCCGCGGCCTGCCGGTTGCCATGGTGCCGCCGCAGCACCTGCCTCAGGTACTCGGCCTCGAGGCGGGGCAGCCCTCCGGCACGGGCTTCCTTGCCCAAAGGGTGGTCCGGCTGCGGCACCAGCTCCCGTGGCAGATGAACCGGCTCGACGATTTCGCTGTCGCACATCACCCAGCCGTGTTCGACGATGTTCTCCAGCTCGCGGATGTTGCCCGGATAATCATGGGCCGTCAGGATTTCGAGAACCCGCGACGAAACCCCCGACACCGTCTTCCCCCTCTCGGCGGTCAAGCGGTCGAGAAACCGCTGCGCCAGAAGCGGGATGTCACCCTTGCGGTCGCGCAGAGGCGGGATCTCGACACTGAGCACGTTGATGCGGTAATACAGATCCCGTCGAAAGGCGCCGGTTTCGACCAGGGACTCGAGATCGCGGTGGGTCGCCGTGACGAACCGAACGTCACAAACCCGGGGGCGCACGTCACCCACCCGCTCATAGACCTTTTCCTGCAGGACCCGGAGCAGCTTCACCTGCACTCCCGGGGGGATGTCCCCGATTTCATCCAGGAACAGGGTGCCGCCGTCGGCCGCTTCCAAACGCCCCTGACGGTCCTGCGTCGCCCCGGTGTAGGCACCGGCGCGCACACCGAACAGTTCAGCCTCCAACAGGGTTTCCGGCAAGGCCGCGCAGTTGACCGTCACCAGCGGCCCCTGACGCCGCGGGCTGAGATCGTGCAGCGCCCGCACCAGCAGTCCCTTGCCGGTGCCCGTCTCCCCGAGCACGAGCACGCTGCTGTCGGCCCGGGCGATGGTCGGCAGGGTGCCGAACAGACGGCGCATTTCAGGATCCCCCGTGACGATCTCGCCGAAGGGGCGCGCCCTGCCCGCCGCCTCGGCGAGCTGGCGTACCTTGGCCAGGTTGCGGAACGTGGCCGCCCCGCCCAGGATCTCCCCCTTGGGCCCCCGCACCAGGGAGGTCGTCAACAGGACCGGGACGTGGCGGCCCTGTCTGTCGGAAACAAGCACCTCCCGGTCGATCAGGGCGCGCCCCGAACGGATCGTTTCCCGAATGACGCACTGACCGCGGTTTTCCTCCACCGAAAACACGTCGGCCACGGAACGGCCCAGCGCCTCGTGCAGTTGGAACCCCAGCATTTCCAGCGCGGCGCGGTTGATGGCGGCGACCTTCAGGTCGTTGTCCACGGCCACCACGCCATCGGACACGCTATTGAAGAGATCCAGCAGGAATTCGCGAGGGATCGCCAGGGCCGGAACTTCCCGGGGAGATTTACCTGACTGCATGGACTGCGCTCCTGAAGATGGCATGATGCCCCCGTGGGCCTGCCTGACGATAACAAGGTAATCGCTGCCGTGGCGACATTCTTCGTTTTTTTTTGTCCCGGACCAATGATAGATTGAAAACAAGATCACCCTGCATCCCTACCGAACGGACAGGAACTCCGGCCATGATCAAGAATCCCCGCATCCGTCTGCTGCTCGGAATCGTCCTGGGAGGCTTCGCCGGGGTGAGTCTGTGCGTCAGCATCCTGCCGCTGGTCCTGCAGATGATCGGTGCCGGCGACCAGACCGCCCTCGCCTACCAGCTGGCCCCCTACATCCCGCACGCCGCCCTGGTCTGGGCGGTCGGCGGCTGGGCGGTCGCCCGCACGGGCATCACGGTCGCCGGTGCGACCATCCTGTCGTTCGTCGGCCTGGTGTCGGGCACCCTGCTGGCCTACGTCGGCCTGGGCAGCGAGGCCCGACTCCTGGGCGGCGGCGCTTTCGGCGGGGCGTTCTACGGATTTCTGGGCGGACTGATCCTGGGCCGGATCCTCGAAGTGCCCCCGCCGGACGATGCGGAGGAGGCATGATCGCCAGGATCCTGGACTTCATGCGCCAGCAGCACCCCTTCGTTCTGCTGACCGCCGACGAACTCGAACGCATCAACGCGACGGCCAGCAGCCGGACGCTCGATGTGGGGGAAACCGTCATCCGGCAGGGCGGGGCCGTCAGCAGCAGCCTTTTCCTGGTCGCCGACGGCTGTGTGAACCTTGTGCGCGACGGGGTGGTCATCCACGTCCTCGAAGAAGGCGACTGTTTCGGCTACCCCTCGATCATCAGCCAGGCGCCCCCGACCGCCAGCGTGGTCGCCGAGACCGGGACCGTCCTGCACTGCATACCCGCGGCGGTTTTCACCGCTCTGCTGCAGGAAAATTCTCGCTTCGCCGGGTTCTTCCTGAACAGCCTGGGCGAACGGCTCAGCCGGCTGGCGCGGGGCGAGAGCGGCGCCCTCGGCGGCGAGCTGACCACGCCCATCGGGTCGCTCGAAACGGCGCCGGTCGTCCTGGTCTCCGGCGAGGACACCGTGGCGGCCGCGGCACGCGCCATGCGCGCCGCGCGTGAAGATGTGGCCATCGTCGCCGGTGATCCGCCGGGTATCGTCACCGACCATGATTTCCAGACCAAGGTCCTGGCCGAAGATCTGGGCCCGGATACCGTCGTGGAGCAGGTGGTGACCCGCCCGGTCATCAGCCTGCCGGCCGAGACACCCGTCCACAGCGCCCTGTTGACGATGCTCGACGAGCGCATCCACCACCTGCCGGTGACCGAAGACGGGGTCATCACCGGCGTCGTGTCGGCTGCGGACCTGCTGCGGCACCAGACCCGCAACCCGCTTTACCTGATGCGCCGGCTGGACAACCTCGACTCGCCCGAAGCCCTGGCGGGCTACGGCCGCGATGCCGCCGCCATGGTCGATCGTCTGTTTTCCGGCGGTCTGAAGGTCGGCCAGATCGGCCGCATCTTCTCCAGCCTGAACGACGCCCTGATCCGCCGCCTGCTCAAGCTCGCCGAAAAGGAACTCGGGCCCCCGCCCTGTCCCTACGCCTGGCTCGTGTTCGGTTCCGAAGGCCGCATGGAGCAGGCCCTGCTCACGGACCAGGACAACGCCCTGGCCTACGCGGCGGACGTCCCGGGCGCGAAGGAGTACTTCGCCAGGCTGGCCGCACGCGTGGTGAACGATCTGATCACCGCGGGATTTCCGCCCTGCCCGGGCGGCTGCATGGCCACCAACTGGAACAAGCCCCTGGCCGAGTGGGAAAAGACGGTGGCCGGCTGGATCCGCCAGCCCACGCCGGACAACCTGATGGTCTCGTCGATCTTCTTCGACTTCCGCGCCGTCGCCGGCACATTGTCCATGGAATCGATCGAGGATCTGATCGACACCAGCGGCCAGAACCAGCTGTTCATGGCCCACCTGGCGCGGGTCTCTCTGCGTTTCAAACCGCCGCTGGGTCTGTTCCGACGGATCCAGACCGAAGACGGACGCGTGGACCTGAAGAAAAGGGGGATCGCCTCGATCGTGGCCGCCGCCCGGGTCTACGGCCTGACGGCCGGGACGCGCGCGCGCCCGACAAGGGAGCGGCTGGAAGCCGCCGTGGAAGAAGGCAAGCTGAGCCGGGACATCGGGCTGAACCTGATCGAGACCTACCGCTACCTGCTGCAGCTCAGGCTGCGGGAACAGCTCACCCGGATCGGCCAGGGCGAAGAGCCCACCAACAGCATCCGGCTGGGCCGGCTCACCTCGCTGGAGCACCGGCACCTGAAGGACGCCTTCGGCGCGATCCGCGAGATGCAGGCCGCGGTCGTCCAGAGGTTCCAGACCAACAGCCTGGGCTAGTCGCCGGGCGTCCAGCCGCGCGATCGCAGGTAGGTTCGGATCTGCTCCAGATTGTAGGCCGCGCGCGGGTGGTCCGGCATGCCGCGGGCCGCGATCGCCAGGTAGTGCTCCGCCTCCTCGTAACGTTCCATTTCCCCCAGCAGCAGCCCCAGCGAATAGGCCAGATCGAACATCTCGGGCTCGATGTCGATCGCTGCGCGCAGCAGGGCGGCCGCCTCTTCGTTGCGGCCCAGACGGTTGAGCAGGAGAGCCAGATTGGCCATGCCCGGCACGAACAGGGGGTCGACCGCGATCGCGGCGCGGTAGTATTTCTCCGCGGCGGCTGCATCGCCCAGACGAGCGTAGAGGTTGCCCAGGTTGAAACCCCCGAAGGTGAAGTCCAGGGAGTAGGCCATGGCCTCCTCGTATTCGCGGCGGCCGGAGGCCAGCGCCTCCTGCTGATAGGGTTTCAGCAATTCCGGCGGGGTATCGGCCAGACGCGAGGCCGCCATGATCCTGACCGACTTGACCGGGTCGGCCAGCAGCGGCGCCACCAGTTCGACAAACCGTGCGGGCGACGCGGCGGCGGCGTTGTTGACGGCCGTGTAGCGGATCAGCGGGTCCGCGTCGGCCAGCGCCCGCAGAAAGGCCCCCGTGCTGGCGTCCGAAGGATACCCCGTCAGCAAGGACAGCGCCGTAGCCCTGACGATGGTCGGATACAGGGGATCGTCCGCCAGACGGATGAGCGCCGCTGCCGCCCCGGGCGCCCCACGCCGGCCGTCGGCCAGGGTGGTGCCGTAGTGGGGTTTGCGTGCCACGCCGTACCACTTCTCGTAGTGCTCGACCGACCAGGCCACCGACTTGTCGCCGTGGCACCCGGCGGTGTTGCAGGCGTTGGGGGTGCCGATCTTCGCCGTCAGGTCGGGCCGGGGCACACGGAAGCTGTGGTCCGCACGTTCGTCGATCACCATGTAGGTCCGCTCGACCATGTGGCACTTCACGCACAGGGCGCCGTCGCTGGGCTGGCCTTCGTGGATCTTCTTGTGGAAATGGTGGTCCGGACTGTCATAGGTCTCGGCCACGTGGCACTGCAGACACAGATCGTTCCCCTCGCGCACGAGTTTCAGGCTGTGGGAATCGTGGCAGTCGCGGCAGCTGACATCGTTGGCGAACATCTTGCTTTGCACGAACGAGCCGTACACGTAGACCTCGTCGAGGATCTGGCCATCGGCGTGATACAGGCCGGAGTCCAGGGTGGCCGGCGCCAGGTTTTCCAGCAGCGAGCCGCCCAGGTGGTCGAAATCCCCCAGGATCACCCGCCGCGAGTGGCAGGGCGCGCACAGGTTCACCAGGTCCGGCGCCGGGAGGTTTCCGGTCGGGACGACCAGTCCGTAGTTTTCGGTTTCGGGCCGGGCCATGGGTTGGATACGCGCCCACGCCACGTGGCGCGAACCGGGGCCGTGGCAGGCTTCGCAACTGACGTCGATCTCGAACCAGGTGGTGTTGAAGGTCCGGGTCTCGGCATCGTAGTTCTTCTTCAGTTCCGTGGAGTGGCATTCGGCACACATGCCGTTCCAGTTCTGACCGCCGCCGGTCCAGTGGAGCCAGGCGTCGGGTTCGAAATCATAGAGCGCGGCCAGATCGAACCATTCTCCCTGGTCCGCATCCCAGGCCACGTTCAGGCACTGCAGGCGTCCCCCGGGAAACGGCACCAGGTACTGCTGCAACGGATCGATGCCGAACGTGTGGGTGATCTCGAACTCATCCATCACGCCGCCCGGGCCGGCGGTATGCACGTAGAACCGCCCGTCCCGCCGGTAGAAGCGCGAGGTGACCCCGCCGCTGGTGAAGACCGCATCGTTGAAATCGCCCAGGACGGTGCTGTCGGCCGCCGCGTCCATGGCGTTGTCGTGGTCGCTGTTGCGCCACGCCTGGAACGCCTCCTCGTGACAGGACCGGCAGTCGTCCCCCCCGACGAACGCGGGCGGGCCGGCCGGAGTTTCGACGACGGAAGATACCTGGCGCTTGACCACGTAGGTCGGGATCAGGATCACGATCAGCGCGAGCGCGCTCAGGCCCAGCCACTGCCAGCGCTGCAGGGTTCGGTTCATGGCAGGGTCACCTGCGCGGCCAGGAATTCGCGGCGGCGGCGCGTGCGGCTGAGATCGACCTTCACGATTCCGTTCTCGATGCGGACGTCCAGCAGATCCAGGGGCCGGACGGCCGGCGGGCCCAGCACCTCGCCGGTGATGTCGAACGTCGAGGCGTGGCAGGGGCAGGCGAACTTCTGCTCCGACTCGACCCAGGGCACCGTACACCCCAGGTGGGTGCAGGTGCGGCTCAGCGCCAGGAAACCGCCTGCGGCCAGCCGGGCCAGATAGAAACGACCCGCCGGAAACGCGGTCACCGTGCCCGGCTCGAAACGATCCACCGGGCCGGCGGTATAGACGGAACCGTCGGCGGTTTCCTGCCGGCGACGGCGGCGGGGTCGCAGCTGATCGACGCCGATCCACAACACCTGCAAGAGTGCCAGCCCACCCAGGAACAGCCAGGCTTTGCGCAGGAATCCGCGGCGGGGCAGGTTCTCTGCCTCGTTGGGGGTGGCTGTCGGCTTGTCCTTGCTCACTTGCCTGTCTCCCGTTCGCGTTCGCTCACCACGGCCAGACCAGCGCCATGCCTGCGCCGCGGAACCAGACCGCGGTCACCGTCAGCACCAGGAACGAGGTTCCCAGCAGCACGAAGACCGCCTGGTCGGCATCCTGGCCGGTCGCCTCCATGAATTTTGTCGTGATCCAGCGGAATCCCGCCACCAGGACCGCCAGCAGCAGGAAGGGCAGCAGCCCGCCGCCGATGACCGACGGCAACCCGGGCAGCCAGTCGCCCGTGCCGCGCCACTTCTCGTCGGCGACCACCGCCAGCGGCGTGGCCACCAGGGCCGCCGCCATCGCGAACAGGGCCGTCCTGCGGCCCGCCGCCGATCCGAACCAGACGCCGTGGCCGACGGCCTGACGGCGCCGGTAGGGCCACAGCACCAACCCGCCGGCCGCGGCCAACGGCATGATCAGAACCGCGAACACCGGGTGGAAGTGGATCTGCAGCTCCTGGAATCCGGCGAAGTACCAGGGCGCCTTGGCGGGGTTGGGGCTCATGCCCGGATTGGCCGGGTCTCCCAGCGCGGGCGTGAAGAACACCGCCAGAGCCACCACCACCGCCACCAGGACGGCGCCGACGGCGGCTTCGCGAACGATGAGATCGGGCCAGCCCCGGCCGTAGACGGTCTCGGTCGGCGGCGGTTCACCGAGGCCGAGAGGTCGGACGACTCCGCGCGCCTTGCGCACCCGCCAGAAATGGTAGCCCATGGCCACCACCAGGAACACCGGCACCATCGTGGTGTGGAGCGTGTAGAAGATGATCAGCGTGGACGCCCCCACATCCTGTCCGCCGCGGACCGCGTTCTGGAGCCAGGCGCCGATACCGGGCACGTAACCCATCATTCCCGTGCAGATCGTCACCGCCCAGTAGGAAAGCTGGTCCCAGGGCAGCAGGTACCCGGTGAAATTGGCGGCCAGCACCCCCAGCAGGAGACCCAGGCCGACAACCCAGTTGAAGCGGCGCGGACCTTCGCTCGCCCCCGAGAAGACCACCCGCAGCAGATGCAGCAGAACCGTGGCGATCAACAGGTTCGCGCTCCAGAAATGGATGCCGCGGACCAGCGGGCCGAACAGGGTCTCCTGCTGGAGGCCGAGGATCGATTCGTAGGCCCGTTCGGGGACCGGTTCGTACCCCAGCATCATCAGCGCACCGGTCAAGATCAGCAGGGTGGTCAGCAGGGCCGACATCCCGCCCAGGCCGAAGGTGTGGGTATACCGCAACGTCGCGGCCGGTAAGCGGTTGGGCCGCATGTGCAGGAAAAAGAAGTTGCGGACGGTCGTCAGGTCGGCCACGAAGATCCTCGGGTGCCGGAAATTGCCAGGTTCGTGTCGGCGGCGGAGCCGCTGCGCGCCACCAGTGTAGCACGAAAAAACCGGAAGTTGTTACCCGAGAAACCGCTTACCGGGCCGCCTGGTCCATGAATTCCGCCAGGGCGAAATCCAGTTCCGTCAAGCCCCCCGTGTCGTGGGTCGTCAGCTTCACCCGGACCCGGTTCCAGGTGTTGGACCAGTCCGGATGGTGGTCGAGCTTCTCGGCCTCCAGGGCCACCCGGGCCATGAAACCGAAAGCTGCGTTGAAGTCCGCGAATTTGAAATTCTTCACCAGGAAACCTTCGTCCAGCTCCCAGCCGTCGCGGCGGGCCAGCTGGGTGGTGATCTCGGCGGCGGTCAGTTTCTTGCGGTTCATCGGTCCTCCCTTGCGGCGCGGTTCAGGACCACAACCAAGACGTAAAAGGGCGCGCCTGCCAAAGCGGGCGCGCCCATTCCGGAAGTACTTCCGCGGCTACCGGTCGGTGGCTTCCCGGCCGCCCATGGGCACCCGGATGTCCTCGACCATGTGCTGGATGTGATCCGGCGGCGGCGCGGTCATCTTGGACACCACGTAGGCCACCGCGAAGTTGAGCACCGCGCCCACGGCGCCGAAGGATCCCGGGTTGATGCCCAGGAGCCAGTGGGCGGCGTCATCGGGAGCCATGGCGGTGCTCTTGACGAAGAACCAGCCCTTGAACCAGAAGATGTAGATCAAGGTGCTGAGCAGGCCGACCAGCATGCCGGCGATGGCGCCTTCCTTGTTCATCCTCTTGTTGAAGATACCCATCATGATGGCCGGGAAGATGGACGACGCCGCCAGACCGAAGGCCAGCGCCACCACCTGGGCCGCAAAGCCCGGTGGGTTGAGACCCAGATAACCGGCCACGAGGATGGCCCCGCCCATGGCGAAGCGGCTGGCCAACAGCTCGGTCTTTTCGGTGATGTTCGGCATGAAGATGCCCTTGAGCAAGTCGTGGCTGATGGCCGATGAAATAGCCAGCAGCAGACCCGCCGCGGTCGAGAGCGCCGCCGCGATGCCGCCGGCCGCCACCAGGGCGATCACCCAGAACGGCAGGTTCGCGATCTCGGGGTTGGCCAGGACCATGATGTCCCGGTCGACCGTGACCATCTCGTTGCCCTTCCAGCCGAAACTGGCCTCCTTGTCCGCGAGGCTCCCGCCGTAGTACTGGATGCGGCCGTCGCCGTTCTTGTCCTCGAACTTCAGCAGGCCCGTCGTTTCCCAGTTGTGGAACCAG
Source organism: Candidatus Krumholzibacteriia bacterium (assembly GCA_942492615.1). Classification (GTDB taxonomy): domain Bacteria; phylum Krumholzibacteriota; class Krumholzibacteriia; order LZORAL124-64-63; family LZORAL124-64-63; genus CALOFL01. The sequence goes on along the minus strand of CALOFL010000009.1, from coordinate 141,026 downwards.
GCCGGAGCTTTGGCATACTCGAGGTTGCCGTCCACGGCGCCCACTTCACCGGTCTGGATGGTCTGCATCAGGTTCAGCCGCGCCATGGCGCCCACCGCCGGAGCGGTCGTGTAGAGGATGGCGATGAAGACCAGGGCCCAGCCGGCCGACGAGCGGGCGTCGCGCACCTTGGGCACGGTGAAGAACCGGGTGATCACGTGGGGCAGTCCCGCCGTGCCGATCATCAGCGACATGGTCAGCAGGAACATGTTGAGGGTCGAGTCCTTCTGTGTCGTGTAGGCCGCGAACCCGAGGTCGACGCAGATCTTGTCGAGTTTGTCGAGCAGGGCCACGCCGTCGGCCAGGTTGCCGCCCAGTCCCAGCTGCGGGATCGGGTTGCCGACCAGGTTCATGGAGATGAAGACCGCCGGTACGGTGTAGGCGAAGATGAGCACACAGTACTGGGCGATCTGGGTGTAGGTGATGCCCTTCATCCCGCCGAGCACGGCGTAGATGAACACGATGCCCATGCCGACGAAGACGCCGGTCTCGAAGGGCACCTCGAGGAAGCGGCTGAAGGCCACGCCGACGCCCTTCATCTGACCGATCACGTAGGTCAGCGAAGCGACGATCAGGCACAGGATGGCCACACCGCGCGCACTCTTGCTGTAGAAGCGGTCCCCGATGAACTCGGGCACCGTGAATTTCCCGTATTTTCGCAGGTAGGGCGCCAGCAGCATGGCCAGCAGCACGTAGCCGCCGGTCCAGCCCATCAGATAGACCGAAGCGTCATACCCCTTGAAGGCGATCAGGCCGGCCATGGAGATGAAGGAGGCGGCGCTCATCCAGTCGGCGCCGGTGGCCATCCCGTTCAGCACGGGGTGCACGCCCTTGCCCGCCACGTAGAATTCCGACGTGGAACTCGCGCGGGCCCGCCAGGCGATGAAAATGTAGATGGCAAAGGTGATACCCACCACAATGAAGGTCATCGTCTTGAGATCCATTTTAACGTTCTCCTTTGATGGAACTTCCCGGAACCGCGGCGCTACCGACCGGCCTCAGTCTTCATGAACGTTGAATTTTCGATCCAGGATGTTCATCCGGTAGGCGTAGAAGAAAATCAGGGCCACGAACGTGTAGATGGATCCCTGCTGGGCGAACCAGAAGCCCAGCTTGTAACCTCCCAGGCGGATGCCGTTCAACGGTTCGACGAGCAGAATGCCGAACCCGAATGAGACGACGAACCAGATGGCAATACAGATCACGACGAGCTGGATGTTTGCCTTCCAGTACTCACTGGCTTTGCTCATTTCAGCCTCCTCATTTCAAGGGAAGGTTGTCAGAATTTCCTAAGCTGTTATATGTTTTCACCTTACGGAAATCGATTTTTATCATAAATCTATATAGTCTGTCAACTAGGCAACTGCTTATGCCCGATCTCATAGTTATGGATCCATTTATCCGGTTAACAATACAGAAGTTAAGTTGAATCTGCGGACCGAAAAACACCGCCGTTGCCGAGCGTTGTCGGGGGCCCCCTCGGGGGCCCCGGACCAGACGCTGCCTACAGTCCCTCGGCCTCGTCCTCGGCCACCGGCAGGTTGGCGTACTGGCCGACCCGGTGACGGCGCAAGGCCGACCGGATCTCGGCGATGATCTCGGGATCATCGATCGTCGAGGGGGTGATGATCTGTTCCTCGACGGCCAGGCGGCGGATCGTCTTGCGCAGGATCTTGCCCGAACGGGTCTTGGGCAGCCGGGCGACCACGATCGCCTTCTTGAACGAGGCCACCGCCCCGATCTCCTTGCGGATCAGCTGCACCAGATCGGATTCCAGCTGTTCGACCGCCACCTCGGCTCCGTCCTTCAACACGACCAGGCCCACCGGCAGCTGGCCCTTGAGCTGATCGTCGACGCCCACGACGGCGCACTCGGCAACCGCTTCGTGGCTGCCGATCAACTCCTCCATCTCGCCGGTCGACAGGCGGTGGCCGGCGACGTTGATCACGTCGTCGGTGCGGCCCATGATGAAGACGTATCCGTCCTCGTCGATGTAACCGCCGTCCGAGGTGTCGTAATAACCCTCGAAACGGGTAAGGTACGACTGCTTGAAACCTTCCGGATCCTGCCACAGGGTCGGCAGACAGCCCGGCGGCAGCGGCTGCTTGATCACGATGTTCCCCATCTCGCCGCGCGGGACCGGCCCACCCTCGTCGTCGAGGACCTCCACCCGGTATCCCGGTACCGGAAAGCTGGCCGAACCCGACTTGACGCGGTGGGGTTCGAGACCCATGGGGTTGGCCACGATGGGCCATCCCGATTCGGTCTGCCACCAGTGGTCCACGATGGGCACATCCAGGATCTGCGACAGCCAGTTGTAGGTCGGCGGATCCAGACGCTCGCCGGCCAGGAAAAGGGTCCGCAGGCAGCTGATATCGTACTCGCGTTTCAGATGGGCGTCCGGATCCTCCTTCTTGATCGCCCTGAAGGCCGTCGGCGCCGTGAAGAACGCACTGACCTTGTACTCGGAGACGACGCGCCAGAAGGCCCCCGCGTCGGGGGTCCGCACAGGTTTGCCTTCGTAGAGAACGGTCGAACAGCCGTGGATCAAGGGCCCGTAGACGATGTAGGAATGCCCCACCACCCAGCCCACGTCCGAGGCGGCCCAGAACACCTCGCCCGGGTTGATGTTGTAGACCGTCTTCATGCTGTACTTCAGGGCCACCGCGTGCCCCCCGTTGTCGCGCACCACACCCTTGGGTTTGCCCGTCGTCCCGGAGGTGTAGAGGATGTAGAGAGGATCGGCGGCATCGACCGGCACCGGGTCGGCCGGTACGGCGTCATGCATCAGATCGTGCCAGTCGTAGTCGCGTCCCGGCGTCATCTTGGCCTCGGCGTGGGGCCGCGGAAAGACGATGACCGCCGCCGGCGGATGCTCGGCCTCTTCCAGGGCCGCGTCGACCAGCGGCTTGTAGTCGATGATGTTCTTGAACTCGATGCCGCAGCTGGCGGTGACCAGCGCCTTGGGTTTGGCGTCGTCGATGCGCACGGCCAGTTCGTGGGGCGCAAAGCCGCCGAACACCACCGAGTGCACCGCACCCAGCCGCGCACAGGCCAGCATGGCGATGACCGCCTCGGGGATCATCGGCATGTAGATGATCACCCGGTCGCCCTTCGCGACGCCCCGGCCCCTGAGCGCACCGGCGAACCGGGCGACCTCGTCGCGCAGCTCGCGGTACGTGTAGCGGCGTTTGGTGTGCGTGACGGCCGAATCGAAGTAGAGCGCCACCTGGCGGCCGCGGCCGTTGTCCACGTGGTAGTCCAGGGCCAGATACGAGGTGTTGAGCTTGCCCCCGCGGAACCAGCGGTCCAGGCCGTCCTCGTCCTGGTACAGCACCTTTTCCGGCTTCTCGTACCAATCGATGAGATCCATGCGCTGGCGCCAGAAAAATCGTGGGTTCTCCACGGACAGGGTGTGCAGGTCCTTGTACCTCACGGCGGCTCCTCTTCTGCGGGACGGGCCCAAACCATCTTCAAGGTTGCGATACCAACGCACCTTACCGCATGCCGGCCCTCGGGAACAGCCCCAAGCGGGTCGTGATTATCGAATACCGGAATTGAGGATCGTTATCAGACGCGTGCGCGCCGAGAGGTCAACGGGTACGCAGACCGTCGAACAGATTCTTGAGATCACCGAAATTGGCGGCGTAGTCGCGGCGACTGTGTTCGATCACCTCGCAGGCCTCCTCGCGGCCGTAGACGTGCGTGATCTCCGCTTCGCGTTTGTGGGCGCCGGGCGCGTCCTTGTAGGTCAGGAAGTAGTGCTTCAGCCGGTCGATCTGGGCCGGCGGACACTCGTGCAGGTCGCGCATGTGGCCGTAGATGGCGTCGCCCCGCATGACCGCGATGATCTTGTCGTCGGCCTCGTCGCCGTCGATCATGCGCAGCCCACCGATGGGCCTGACCGGCAGCAGGATGTCCCCGTGGGTGATGGCCTTCTCGGTGAGCACGCAGATATCGAGCGGATCGCCGTCGCCCACGACACCCTCGCGCGAGGCCTGCTTCATGCAGAAGGCGGCGATCGCGTCGCCGCAGTAGGTCTGCGGGATCAGACCGTAGAGGGTCGGGTAGACGTTGGAGAACTTCTGGGGCCGGTCGACCTTCAGGTGCCCGGTCGGCTTGTCCAGCTCGTACTTCACCGTATCGCGAGGGCACGATCTCGATGTAGGCGTTCACCATTTCGGGAGCGTCGTCGCCGATAAAGATCCCGTGCCAGGGGTGGGCGCGGAACAGACGGTGGAAAAGATTCATATCGATGTCCACGGACATCCTCCTGTGCAAAAAATCGTCGCGGTATCGGTATTCGGATCGGACGCCAGTATAGGCTCTATTGCGCGGGATTTCATGTTATTCACCCCCCCCCCCCCCCCCCCCCCCCCCCCCCTCCCCCCCCCCCCCCCCCCCCCCCCCCCCCCCCCCCCCCCCCCCCCCCCCCCCCCCCCCCCCCCCCCCGTGGTTGCGGCCGACACCTAGCCCCTGACCACCACGGTCCCGGCGATCTTGTCGTGGATCGCCTGACGGTTGGGGTGCCAGATGGCCTCGAGGAACCCCAGCATCAAGGTGGCGGCGCTGGCGCTGTAGCCGGCCGAGCGGCTGAAACAGTCCCACAGGCGCACCCGTTTCCCGTCCAGCCGGATCACCTTCAGGCGCAGCAGCAGCTTGCCCGGTGAACGGCCCCGCGTGACCAGCAGCCACAACGTGAACCAGGCGACGAACAGACCGCCCCAGCCCAGAAGCCCGCTGAAGCGGCCCATCAGGAGGTCCATGCCCACGATCATCTGGTTGGTGCCGTCTTCGTTTTCGATGGTCCGAGTCCTGCCGTTGCCAAGGCTGATGACCGTGTTGTATCTGCTGAAATACGCCGCGATCGCGGCCACGTCGCGGTTGCGGATCGACTGTGCCACCTCACGCGGGTAGGCCTCCGGGCAGCGCTGCAGCACCTGGTAGTGGAAGTCGGCCAGCACCTTGTCCTGCTGCGCCTCGGTGGTCTCGGTAGCGGGTTCGGCCATCGCCCGCATCCGCGGTATCAGCGTGGGGTCGGCGCGGTGGAAACTCCAGGCCGTCAGCCCCAGGAACAGGGCGCCCATCAGCAGCCCGAACAGGACCGTATCGATGGCGATGGCGATCGTCCGGCGCCGGAAAGTGGCGAGCGGCGCGCCCACCAACTGGGTTGCGATGATCTGCGGCTCCTGGGTGATGTGCCGGCCTCGCTCGGGGATGCGGAACATGGAATTTCCTCGCTCGGCTTCAGGGGGTGGCGCGGAACTGACGATTCAGGGTATCATACGGACATGCCGCCCGCCAAGGCGGCCGGCCGCACATCCGGCCCCAGGGAAAGGGTGTCCCATGAAGAACGCGATCCCCATCCTGACGTTGCTGACGATCCTCCTGCCGCTGACGGTGACGGCCGGCGAGTGTCGGGACTGCCACCAGTCCATCGCCTTCAACGAATCCAACCCGCGCCTCTTCTACTACTACAACGATTTTACCAACTCCGTTCACGGCGTCGCCCGGCTCGCCTGCACCGACTGCCACGGAGGCGACCCGTCCACTCGCGATCTGGACAAGTCCCACGTGGGGGCGATGGATCCGGTCCGGTTCGACACCGTGACCCAAACCTGCGGGCGCTGTCACGCGGACGAGCACCACGGATTCACCACCAGTGCCCATTTCCGACTGCTGACGGAGTATCGCAATGCGCCCAACTGCGTCACCTGCCACGGCGCCATGGATGTCGAGGTGGTCAATCCCGGCAAGATCCGGGCTGCCTGTGCGTTCTGCCACAACCCCGAATCGCTCACCTCGCCCGATGTTCCCGAGCGGGCCGAGGCCAACCTCAGCCGGATGGCCAGCATCCTCAACCTGAAGATCGACCTGGAAGCCCGGGCGACCGAGGGCAGCCGAATCTGGGCGCTGGCCGAGGACTACCTGGCCCTGGCCGGCCGGTGGCATGCCTTCGACCTGGAGGCAATGGACGCCGCAACCCGGCGGCTGAAGGCGGCATACCGCACGGCGGCAAAAATGCTGGCGGACAACCCCGATTTCTAGGGGACGCCCGGCGTCCGCCATGACGCCATAACCACTTGCATTTATTGTATATAAACCAAGTAAACTCAAGAGACCTTTACATCCAATTATGGACATGGTTTAATGAACAAACATTCCCGAAGTCCTTTCGCGGCAGGCGTCCGCGAATCCTCCGGGGAATCTCGACGAAGGCGTGAAGCAGGCGAACATGGCAATCTCACGGCGCGATCTACTCCGAGGGCGGTTCAAGGCCGCCGGGCAGGCCCGCGAGGTTCTGCCCCCGGGAGTCGACATCCTGCTCGACCGCGACCGGTGCACGGCCTGGGGCAAGGGCATCTGCACGGCCTGCGAACCGGTTTGCCCGGAGCGGGCCGTGTTTTTCGTCGGCATGATGAATCCGCGGATCCTCGCCGACCGCTGCACCCTGTGCGGCGACTGCGTGATCGTCTGCCCGACCGCGGCGATCGTCATCCGTCCCGACAGTACCGACAATACCGACGTTGTTTCTGCAACCTTTGCAGACACTTACGCCAATAATGAAAAAGATTGAACAATATAACAGGAACCCTGCCTGCTGGACCGGGGTTTGGGATATGATACCTTCAACCAAGGGATACGAGGACCGGACGGGCCGCGGTCCGGAAAGAAAGGGATCACCATGAACTCCAGGTACATCGGGGCCGTCGCTCTGATTCTATCACTTCTGCTGGTGTCGGCGGCGGCCTTCGCCGGCGAATGCGAAGAGTGCCACAAGTCCCTGGACTTCAAGGTCAAGAACCCCAAGCTCTTCTATTACTACAGTGATTTCCAGCAGTCGGTCCACGGGTTGGCCGGGCTGGCCTGCATCGACTGTCACGACGGCGACCCCGCGGCCAAGGACATGGACAAGGCCCACGTGGGCGTCCTCGATCCGGTGCGCTTCGATCGGATTCCGGAGACCTGCGGACAGTGTCATGCTCCCCAGCACGAAGCCTTCGTCACCAGCGAACACTCCAAGATTCTCGAGGACTACGGCAACGCCCCGAACTGCGTCACGTGCCACGGCGCCATGGACATGGATTTCATCTTCGCCAGCCGCGTCAAGGACACCTGCGCCTTCTGCCACAACGTCGAGTCCCAGGTCGCCCCGGGAGTCCCCGACCGTGCCGATTACGTCCTGGGCAAGCTCAACGTCATGAAGGGTTACAAGGCTTTCGTGGACACGCACCTGAAGGACAAGGAACGAGCCGCCGAACTGCACGCGGCCTACACGGACCTCACGGCCAAGTGGCATTATTTCCATCTCGATGACATCGAACGGGAGACCAAGGAGCTGCTCGGCGCCTACCGCACGGCCAAGGTCGACGCGGTCACCGACCGCAAGGCCAGGAACCCGTAGGCGCGAATCTGCCGCCTGTTGTCGACAGGTCCATGACGACGGCGCCCCCACCCGCCGCTTGACCGGCGGTTTCCGGGTTCAAGTTTATCATTCCGCTAGCGACACACCGGGAGTTAGAATGCCCGCGTGTCATCCCGTCACCCTTTCCCCGAACCGGGGTGTTTGTCATGAAGAGCAGAATCAGGAAACTCGCAGTCGCTGCCGGTATCACGCTTGGTGTCCTGGCGGTTCTCGGCGTGGGCCTGAAGATCTTTTTTCCGGCCGAGAAGATCAAGGAAATGGCCGTGGCCAGAGCGTCCGCCCAGCTGGGCAGGGATGTCTCCGTGGGTGAGGTCGCCGTCTCCCTCCGGGGCGGCCTCGGGGTCAAGATGCAGGATTGCACCGTTGCCAACCCCGCGGGTTGGACCGGCCCCGCCTTTCTCGAAGCCAGCAGCCTGGATCTGAAACTGAAGATCCGGCCGTTGCTGCGCAAGGAAATCAGGGTCAGCCGCCTGGTTCTCGATGAACCGCGGGTCAACCTCGTCAAGCGGGCCGACGGCACCGACAACTTCACCTTTGCGGCCGCCGCGCCGTCGGCCGCGGCCCCCTCCACGGCGGAAGATGCCGGAGCCGGGGCAGAAACCGGAATATCCTTCGACCGTCTCGAGATCAATCGCGGACAGCTGACCTACGGTGATGCGATCGCGGCCACCGGTTTGCGACTGGCGGGATTGAATCTGACCGCCAGCCTGAACGATCCGGGACCGGGACAGTTCCAGTCGCTGGGATACCTGACGGTCGACAGCCTGCAGGTCGAAGGTGCAGCGCCGGTGCCCGTGCTCGCCGCCGCTCTGGATTACGATCTTTCTGTCGACACCCGGGCCTCCCGTGTGGATTTCCGCAAGGCGGAAATGGAGATCGACGGGCTGCCCCTGGCATTCACCGGCAACCTGAACTACCCCGACAGCACCCTGACGGCCACCGGTCAGCTGACTGCCGCCGCCGTGGCCCTCGATGATCTGCTCGGCTACCTGACGCCCGAGCAGATGCAGAAGCTCGAGGGTCTGGATCTGCAGGGTCAGCTCGCGGTCAAGGCCGACCTCGATTTCGACCGGGACCGGCCCGTACCGGTGGCCTACACCGGACAAGCTGTCGTCACCGACTTCAAGGCCGTGAAACAGGGCCTCGACGGCGACCTGAGCGTGCCGCGGGCGGTGGCCGACTTCGAACCCGATCGCCTGCAGCTGGACATTCCCGCCGGGCAGGTCAGCGGGCAAGACGTGAAGGCCCAGCTTTCGGTCCGCGATTTCGCCGATCCCCGGTTCGAGGGAACCGCCGAGGGACGGATGGATCTCAGCATCTTGCAGCCCTACCTGCCGCCCGAACGCCAGGGAACCCTGGCCGGCGTGTGCGACTTCTTCGTGAAGTTCTCCGGAGCGGCCGCGCTCCCGGACCAGATGGAGTATTCCGGGACTTTCCGCACCGCCAACCTTTCGTACCGTGAACCCGAGCTGCCGGACAACCTGGAACAGATGACCGCCGCGATCTCATTCGACCCGCGGACCATCGTCATCGAATCCTGTGACGCCCGCTTTGCTTCGGGCCGGTTCCAGCTGACCGGGAAGATGACCGACCCCTTCCCTTATTTCCTGCCCCCGGAAATGAGCGGCGGCCGGACCATGAAGACGCCGCGCCTGACGTTTGACCTCAAGTCTCCCCGGCTCGACGTGGACCGGATGTTCCCCGCCGCGGCGCCCGCGGCCGAAGGAGCGCCCGGCGTCACCGCGTCCAAGGCGGCGACCAGGAGCGCGGTCGTCGATTCGTCGCTGCCGGACATCGAGATCGCGGGCGTCTTCCGCGCCGACACCCTGATCTACTCCCAGGTGCCGTTCACCGCCGTGACCGGCAAGGTGAAGATGGCCGACCGCGTCCTGACGTGTTACGACGTGACCGGAGAGGTCTACCGGGGCGCCGTCCAGGGTGCGGTGGTCGTCGATCTCAACAATCTGAACGCGCCGGCCTTCGCGGGGGACTACCAGGCCAGCAAGATCGAGGTGGACAACTTCGTCACCCGCTTTGCCGGGATGGCCGGCATCGTCTTCGGCAGCTGCGACATGCAGGGCAGCTTCAAGGCGGCCGGGCGGGATCCGGCGGACATCCGCAACAGCCTGACCCTCGACTCCAGCGCGAACATCACCAGCGGCCGCGTGGTCACCGCGGGATTCGTCCAGTCCTCACTGGGGTCGCTGGCCAGCAACCTGGGCCAGAAGCTGGACAAGGAACAGGCGCTCAAGGACCTGTTCACCCACATCAAGGTCGACGCCGGCCGGGTCGGACTGGATCAGCTCACGACCAAACTCGGCACCCTGGGCGACTTCACCCTGAACGGTTTCTACGGCTTCGACGGGAAACTGGATTACACCGGCACGTTGCGCCTCTCGGAGGCCCAGACCGCCAAGCTGTTCAGCTCGAGCGGAGCGCTGGGCGGCCTGGCGAGTCTGCTGGGTGACAAGAAACCCGCACGGGTCGACCTGCCGGTGTTCGTGAACGGCACGCGGGAAAAGCCCAACATGGGGATCGACTTCGTCCCCCTGACGAATCAGCTGCAGGCCAGCGTGGCCGACGAGGCCAAGGACAAGCTCAAGGAAGAAGGCGAAGGCGCCCTGAAGGATCTGCTGAAGAAGTTCAAGTAGTCCGTCAGTCGGCCGGCGGCGTGCCGGCCGCGTCCCTGGCCCGGTGCCGCAGCAGCCGGGGCGCCAGGATCAGGGCCGTTCCGAACAGGGCAAAGGCCAGCGACAGGGCCAGCGGGTTGCCGATCCTCAGGTCCTCCGCCAGGAGCTTGACCAGGCCCAGCGCCAGGATGGGGTAGACGATCCAGCCCAGCTCCAGCACGTGCGGCCGGCGGCCCACGAAAGCCAGACCCAGGGCCGCGATCGCCATGATGCCGGTGCGCGTGACGGCCACGACCGCGGCCGGATCCCCGGGCGAGGTCCCGGCCAGGAGTTTCACCAGCAGGCTGACCGCCAGACTGCTGAATCCCAGCAGACAGACGACTCCGACGACCAGACGCGGCAGACGCCGTGTCCACGTCAAGACACCCGTCTTCTGCGTGAAGACCAGGATCCAGTAGCAACCCGCCGTGACCACCAGCGCTACGACCGCCGACACGTCCAGTGTCCGCCAGGACGAGGTCGCCGAGCCGATGAACGCATCCTTCACCGTGGCGAACATGCCGGTCTGAAAACCGGCCACGACCAGGTAGATCGCGCTGTGGGCGCGCAGGGTCACCCGGTCGAACACGCCCCCCAGGATCGAGGTCGCCAGACCCAGGACGATCCAGCTCCAGGCCAGCCAGCCGCCTTCGGCCACTTCGCGGCTGCCCAGGAACAGGAACAGGAGCGCCAGGGTCGCGAAGTAGAAGAACCCCCGCCCCCGGCCGTGCCGCTGACGGACCACCGTGAACGCGACGGCATAGTAGATCACGGCCGCGGCCACGGCCGCCCAGCCGAGCAGACCGCTGTCCAGGCCCGCATTCTGGGCGAGGCGGGTCGCTCCGCCGTAACCCACCAGCAGAGCGGCCAACGACTGGATGATGTCGAACACCTTGACGCCGCGGCCCTGGACCAGGGCCCGGTAGGTGAAGACCCCCACATAGATCACCAGCAGCGCCAGAGCCAGGATCAGGACCGCCCCGGCCGTCAGGCCCTCGGCTGCGGTGCCGGACCCCGCGGGGTTGATCACCAGGATCGTCAGGCGGAAGATGACCACGTCGGCCGTCAGCGCCACCAGCCAGCGTTTGAGGTGCCAGCGGCGCGAGTAGGCCAACAGCATGGTCGCCACGCCCAGGACCAATAGCAGGGCGGCATAGAACGCCGCCGCGTCGGTGGCAATGCCCAGTGCCAGGATCGTGCCCCAGGCCGCCGTCGTGTAGGCCCAGGCGAGGATTCGCGACCGGCGACTCCAGGCCGACAGCAGCCCGGCGGTCGTGACGAACGTCAGCAGCGCGCCACCGGTCACCGGCGAGACCAGCTTGAGCACCGCGGTCGTTTCGAACAGGAAGGGAAAGGCGACCACGACCGCGGTCAGCCCGAAGCCGGCGGCCCGCGCCTGATCGAAGGCGCCCGCGCGGTGTGACACACCGATCAGCGCCAGCGAATAGACCAACCCCAGGATGAAGCCGACCAGCGGCGGCAGGGTCTGGCTGTCCGTGAGGGCCCGCAGCAGGAAGGCGCCGGCAAGGATGAGGATCGAGGCCCCCAGAAGGGAAAATGCCCGGGTGGCCGATGGCCGCTTGAAACCGTCGTGTTCGAGAGGAAGGGTCGTCTCGGCTTCCGCCGTGAGGGTCGGGCTCTCCGCGTCCGCGTACCGGTCGGACGGCCGGCCCTCCAGGGCCGCTACCCTGTCCTGCAGGCTCCGGACCGAGGCTTCGAGGTTCGCCACCGATTCCGTCAGTTCATGCAGCCTGTCGTCGGACATGGTTCCCCCGGTTCGGTTGGTTCTCACTCTTTGTCGTAGAGCCCGATCGCCTCCGTTTCGACATCAACGGCGTGCTTGATCAGTACGGTCATGATGAACAGGCCGACGCCCCAGATGCCGACCGTGATCAGGACCTCGTTCGTCGAAGGCAGGTACTCCACGATCTCGCCCAGCGGCGTGGGAATGAAGCCCGGGAAGACGAGCCCCATCCCTTTTTCGATCCAGATGGCGACGATGAGCATCAGTAGCGGGAGGTTCCGCACCATCACCCCCCGCGACTCGAACTTCCGCGAGATCAGGGCCAGCAGCCCCAGGACGTTCAGCGCGATGGAGGTCCAGATCCACGGCACCAGGGCGTTGTGCCCGTGGAGCCCGAAGAACAGGTAGCGGGCGCTGGCCACGTGCGCGCTGTCGGCGTAGAACTCCGTGAAGATCTCGGAGATCAGCAGGAACAGATTGATCAGCCCGGCGATGAGCACGACCATGCGCAGGAATGCGATCACCCGGCCGCCCATGGGAAAGCGCGTCCAGCCCTTGACGATTTCCAGGATCAGGATGATGAACGCGGGTCCGGCGCAGAACGCGCTGGCAATGAACCGCGGCGCGAGGATGGCGGCGTTCCAGAACGGCCGGCCGGCCAGGCCGGTGTAGAGGAACGCCGTCACGGTGTGGATGCTGATCGCCCACACGATCGAGATGTAGACGAAGGGCAGGTACAGCCACCGGGCCGGTTCCTCCCGGCGGTACCGCTTGTAGAGCAGATACCCCGGCACATGCAGGTTGAGCAGGAGGTAGCCGTTGAGCACCAGCACATCCCAGGCCAGCATGGAGACCGGGAAGTTGAACTTGCCGAAGGGCGGAATCATGTGCCACATGCGGTCCGGACGGCCCAGATCGACGACCACGAACAGCAGGCACATGATGATGGCACCGATCGCCACCATCTCGCCCAGCAGCACCCCGCCCTTGACCTCCTTGTTGTGGTAGAGGTAGCCGGGGATGACCATCATCACCGCCGCGGCGGCCACGCCCACCAGGAAGGTGAAGTTGGCGATGTACAGCCCCCAGGACACCTGGTCGGTCATGCCGGTCACGCCCAGCCCGAACTCGAGTTGCCGGGAATAGCCGTACACGCCGACACCGATCAGGAACACCAGAAAGGCCAGCCAGGACAGGTAGCGCCTGCCGCCGGTGAACATGCCGCGCACCGATCTGAGGACGAAGGTGATGTAGGCGACCGGCCCTGCGGGGACCGGTTCAATCGAAGAAGTAGTAGAAACTCGGATCGGTCCCCACCTCCTCCTTCAGGACAAACACGCGCTTGGTGTCGATGATCTTGCGGATGACGCCGTCCGGATCCAGCAGGTTGCCGAACTTGCGGCTGCCGGTGGGGCAGATGTCGTGGCAGGCCGGATTCAGACCCTGGCGCACCCGCTGGACGCAGAAGGTGCACTTCTCCATGACCCCCTTGTACCGGGGCCGGTTGCCGAGGTAGTGGGTGTCGGGGTTGACCGCGTCGGTGGGCAGCCGCGGTTCGATCCAGTTGAACTTGCGGGCCCAGTAGGGACAGGCGGCGGCGCAGTAGCGGCAGCCGATGCACCAGTTGTAGTCGACCACGACGATGCCGTCCGGCTCCTGCCAGGTGGCTTCGACCGGGCAGGCCTTCACGCAGGGCGGGTTGTTGCAGTGATGGCACTGCACGGGCATGTAGTACTTGCCTTCAGCCGGCACCTGGTGGTCGTAGTCGTGGACCGACTTCTCGACATCCAGGGAACCCTTTTCCATCTCCAGGACGCGGATGTATTCGATCTGGTCGCCCCGCTCCTCGGTGCCGCGGTGCTGGTTGTTCTCCTCGACGCAGGCGTGGGTGCAGCGCCGGCACCCGATACACTTGGACAGGTTCAGCGCGTAGGCGAACTTCACGCCCTGCTGCGGACCGTCGGCGGTGACCGTGAAGTCGTCGCGGCCGTACCGCTCGTTGTACTCCTTCTCCAGCCGGGCCAGGGTCCGCTGCATCTCGTCGTCGCTCAGCTGATGGAAATGCTTCTGGAGGAACTCGTCGAGGTTGAAGGCCTCCGCCGGGTCCGGCGCCACGATGGCACCGGCCGTCAGCGCCGTCAGGAGCTTGACGAAACTCCGGCGACCGACGTCACCTTCCCGGATACGTGTTTTCCCGGTCAATGGGCCTCCTCCGAATGTTCGGACGCGGCGGCCGGGCCGGGGCCGGCGACCCTGGCCACCGGACCGGGCATCGGCGCGAGGGGCCGGAAAGCCGGATCGTGGGGAGAATGGCACTCGACACACAGCCGGCGCAGCGACTGGCCCGCCGTGTCCCGGGACAGATCCCAGAAGCCGACGGTGGTGCCGTGGATGCCGGCGTCCCAGTCCCGCAGGATGGAGCCGTGGCACCCGCCGCACAGCAGCTGGCTCTGGTTGAAGGTGAGCAGTTCGCCGTCGAGCCGGATCAGCTTGTCCCGGTCCTTGGTATCGTGGCAGTCCAGGCACCACAGGTTGCCACCGCCGTGTACCAGGGTCCACACCGAGTCCTCCGGTGACAGGCCGTTGAACTCCATGTGACGGGTGATGTTGATCCTGGCGCCGATGCGGACGAGATCCTCGGCGCCCCAGCCGTCGCCGTTGGTCTGTCCCAGGAGGTCCGAGATGGCCAGGTGGCGGCCGTAGGGCACCAGGTGGACCTCGCCTTCATCGTCTTCCCAGGCCAGCGGCTCGTAGTGGTCCTCTTCGAGAATGCGCGGCGTGACGACGGGCTCCTGGTCGGCGTGGCAGTCCATGCAGGGGTAATAGCCGTGGTAGAGTTCGAGGGTCTTGATCCGGTCGGAGGTGGCCTGGGCGTGGGCAAGGTTTGCCAGCAGGCCGAACGGGACCAGCATCATGAACAGGACGAGGCGAAGCATGGAAATCCCCAGACCTGGCAATAGCGAAGCGGAACGCGTTGACGACCGGCCCCGCAAGAATTCAGACTGTTTAACTCGGTGATGATACCGGGTTTTCCTATTCACCTCAAGCAAAACAAGACAAAAAGGTATTGTTATGGTCTTCATTCTCAATATGGTATGGATGGGCGCTGGTGAGCGACGCCGGGGAAGCCGACCAGGAGCGACGATATGAAGTTCACGACCGGAAAACGTCCCCCCGCGGTGGCCTTCGTGGCCCGTTCGGGTACGGGCAAGACCACCCTGGTGGAAGCGCTGATCGCTGCCCTGACGGCCCGCGGGTTGAGGGTCGGCGCCATGAAGCACGATGCCCACCGCTTCGCCATCGACCGGCCCGGCAAGGACAGCGCCCGCTTCACCGCCGCCGGCGCCGAGGTGATGGTCCTGGTGTCCGAAGACACGGTCGCCACGATCCGCCGGCCCCGGGACCCTGTCCCGCTGGACGACCTGCTGGACGCCAGCTTCGCGGATCTGGACCTCGTCCTGGTCGAGGGCTACAAGACGAGCGCGCTGCCGAAGATCGAGGTGCACCGTGCCGCCCTGAGCCAACCGCTGCTGTGTCGGGGCCAAAGAACCGATGATCCCCACCTCGTGGCCGTCGTCAGCGACACGCCGCTTGAAATCGACGTCCCGGTGCTCGACCTCGCCCAACCCGAGACGGTCGCCGATTTCTTGATCCGGACGTTTCTCCCGCCGCGCTGACCGCGCCGCCGCCGAGAAGGAACTGGCCACATCGGTCCACTTATGGTTACCTGATTTCAGAGACTGAACAGTGTTTTCCCAGCCCGGCTGCCTAAATCCCTCCCTGGGGATGGACACGGCGAAGGGCCGATACGATCGCGCGGGAAACGGCGCGACTCGCTCCCGTATTTGGAAGGAAAACCGGTTGGGCAACCCGTCCCCCCCGATGATGCCGGGCCCGGCGCCCGCGTCCCTTGTCGACCCCCAGGGCCGCACTCTGGACTATCTGCGGCTGTCTGTGACCGACCGGTGCAATCTGCGCTGCCGGTACTGCATGCCCACCGCGGGCCCGACACCGGCCGCCCGCCACGAAATCATGTCCCTGGAGGAAATGGAACGCCTGGCGAACCTGTTTGTCCGCTGCGGCGTGCGCAAGATCCGCATCACCGGCGGCGAGCCGCTGGTGCGCCGGGGCGTGGTGCCGTTCATGATCCGGCTGGCGGGCCTGCCGGCCCGACCCGAAGTCCTAGTGACCACCAACGGGCTGGCCCTGGTCGAGCATCTGGACGAGCTGGCGCGGGGGGGCATCCGGCGCATCAATCTGAGTCTCGATTCCCTCGACGCGACAACCTGGTCACGGATCACCCGGCGGCAGGGTCACGGCCGGGTCGTGCAGGCCATCGACGCGGTGGTGACCGCCGGGCTGGGCCTGAAGATCAACATGGTCGTGCTCCCGGGGATCAACGATCACGAGATCCCCGACTTCGTCGCGCTGACCCGCAGCTTGCCGGTGACCGTGCGCTTCATCGAACCGATGCCGTTTGCCGGCGACGGCAAGAGATTGGCGAAGATCATCAGCGGAGAAGAAATCCTCGGACGCCTGCGAGGCCGTTTCGAGCTGCTGCCGGTGGTCCAGGACAAGGCCGCCGTGGACCGGTTGTTCACCGTGCCGGGGTACCGGGGTCGGGTGGGCGTCATCTCCGGCCACAGCCGCACCTTCTGCGCCGCCTGCAGCCGGCTGCGCATCGATTCCCGCGGCCGGCTGCGCACCTGCCTGTACGGCGCGCCCGGAGCCAACCTGCTGGAACTCATGCGCGGCGGCGGCACGAACGAGCAGCTCGTGGCGACCATGCGCGCGGCGATCGGCGCACGCTTCGCGGACGGCCAGGCCGCCGAGAGGGCGCACCAGCTGGTGGGGCGCGAGAGCATGGCCGACATCGGCGGATAAACGGAGAGTCATCATGGGTCGGATCGAAGCCATCTGCATCAGTCGCGCCAAGGGTACCGTGAAAGAAACCGTCCCGGTCGCCGAGCTGCGGGTCGACCACGGTATCGTGGGCGACGCCCATGCCGGCAACTGGCACCGCCAGGTGTCGCTGCTCCCGAGCGAGAGCATCGCCAAGGTGAGAGACCTGCTGCCTGACCTCGCCGACGGGGCCTTCGCCGAGAACCTGGTCACGTCGGGCATCGACCTGGGCGGCGTGAACGTCGGCGACCGGGTGGCCATCGCCGACGGGGTGGTTCTGGAGGTGACCCAGATCGGCAAGGAATGCCACCAGGGCTGCGCCATCCGCCAGATCACCGGCGACTGCATCATGCCGCGCGAGGGCATCTTCTGCCGGGTGCTCAGCGGCGGCCGCATCACGCCGGGGTCGCGCGCCGATCTCCAGCAATCCCCCGAGGCCTGATCCATGGCTGTCCTGCCGGCAGAGGTGACCGCCATCGTGCTGGCCGGCGGTCGCTCGACCCGTTTCGGCAGCGACAAGGGCCTGACGCTCTGGCGCGGCCGCCGGTTGGTGGACCACGTGCTGGACCGCTTGCCCGTCCCGCGGGCCGGCACCGTGGTGGTCCTGCGCGCCGAACAGGACCGGGATCCGCCGCCGGGCGTCCGCAGCGTTCACGACGATCCGGCCGCCCCGGACGGTCCCCTGCGCGGGGTGATCCGCGGCCTGGAGGCCTGCCCGCCGGGCTGGGCCTGGGTCGTCGCCTGCGATCAGCCCTTGATCCAGGCCGGCCTGCTGGAAGCCCTGTGCACAACGGCGCTGCCCGATGACCTCGCGCTGGTCCCGGAGTGGCAAGGACGGCTGCAGCCCCTGAGCGGGTTGTACCGCACCGCGGCCGCCTCGCGATTGAAGGCGCGGCAGACCGCGGGCGACCGGTCGCTGATCGACGCCCTCGCTGCGGTCGGTTTCCGGACCTTCAGCGAGTCCCGCTGCCGCCGCTACGATCCCCGCGGCCTGGGTTTCCTGAACGTCAACCGTCCCGAACAACTGCAGGAACTGGAAGGACTCGCACCGTGACCGCCGATGCCATGATGCCCTACGAGAAGGCTCTCGCCGTCGTCCTGAAGGCGGTCAAACCGCGGCCGATCGAGCAGGTGACGGTCGCCGGTGCCCTGGGACGCTTCCTGGCGCGGCCCGCCCGCGCCCGCACGCATTCCCCCCGGTTCGAGCAGTCGGCGATGGACGGGTACGCCGTGCGGCTGACCGATGTCCGTGGCGCCACCCCCGACAAGCCCGTCGTTCTGGAACTGGCGGGCGAAATGCCGGCCGGCGCTGCGCGCCGCTTGGTTCTGCAGCCCGGCCGGACCGTGAAGGTCTTCACCGGATCACGCCTGCCGACCGGAACCGAAGCGGTGGTCATGAAGGAATACGTCACCCACGACGACGGGGCCGCCGCCATCGCCTGGAAGGTGACGGCGGGCGACCACATCCGCCGCGTCGGCGAGGAATACCGGCGGGGCGACGTGATCCTGCCGGCCGGACTGCGGGTCACGCCGCCGGTCGTCGGCATGCTGGTCATGTTGGGGATCGAGCGGGTGGCCGTGCGCCGGCTGCCGTCGGTGACGGTCATCACCATGGGCAACGAACTCGTGCCGGCCGGTACCGCTCCGGGCCCCGGCAGGATACCCGACGCCAACGGCCCGGCGGTGGTCGCCGCCCTGCACGGGCTGGGCCTGCGGGACATCCGGCACCGGCGCGTCAAGGACAGCCTGCGGGCGCTGACCCGGGCGCTGGTGACGGGTCTGGAAAAATCGGATGTGGTGATCACCGTCGGCGGCGCGTCGGTCGGGGACTACGACTACGTGCACGCAGCCCGGCGGGCCCTGAAGATCAAGGACCGGTTCAGCAAGGTGGCCGTCCAGCCCGGCAAACCGAACCTCTTTGGCCTGGCGGTCGGCGGCAAACCCGTCTTCGGACTGCCCGGCAACCCCGTATCGGCGCTGGTGTCGTTCCAGATGCTGGTCCGGCCGGCCCTGCTGGCCATGCTGGGCGCCGCCCGCACCGAGGCGCCCAGGGTGCCCGTCCGTCTCGAGCAGGCGACCCGCAAGCGACCCGGCCGACTCAACTGGCCCCGGGCCTCGGTCCGGTGGAACCAGGGCGTCCTCGCCGCCGCACTGGCCGCGGGGCAGGGCTCCCACATGCTCAGCGGCCTGGCCGGGGCCGACGTCCTGGTGGAGATTCCCGCCGACACCGAACGCACCCCCGCCGGCGCCGACCTGGCGGCGCGCTGGCTGGACTGGTTCTGACGCCGGCGGGCATCCGGAAAAAACTGGTGCGGCCTGCCGGCTACCGATAAGTTGGTCCCGATCGAGAGCGACGAAAGGCAGGGATCATGGAACTGACGCTCATCAGGCCCGACGACTGGCATCTGCACCTGCGCGACGACGCGACGCTCGCTGCGGTGGTCGGACATTCGGCCCGTCGGTTCGGCCGGGCCATCGTCATGCCCAACCTCCAGCCGCCGGTGACGACCGTCGCCGCAGCTCTGGCCTACCGCGACCGGATTCTCGCGGCGCTGCCGGCAGGCTCCGGCTTCCAACCGCTGATGACCCTCTACTTGACCGACGACACCCCCGTGGCCGAAGTCGCCGCGGCCGCCGCCAGTGATCACATCCACGCCTTCAAGCTGTATCCGGCCGGCGCCACGACCAACTCCGCGGCCGGCGTCACCGTTCTGGCTTTGGTCGAGGACGCCCTGGCGACCATGGCCGCCACGGGTATGCCCCTGCTGGTGCACGGTGAAGTCACCGACCCGGACGTCGACGTCTTCGACCGTGAAGCCGTCTTCATCGAACGGCGCCTGGAACCGCTGGTGGCGCGGTTTCCCGCCCTGAAGGTCGTGCTCGAACACGTGACGACCCGGCAGGGCGTCGCGTTCGTGGCCGGTGCGGGCCCCAATGTGGCCGGCACCATCACCGCCCACCACCTGTGGTGGAACCGCAACGCCATCTTCACCGGCGGCCTGAACCCCCACGCCTACTGCCTGCCCGTGCTCAAGCGCGAGGAGCACCGCGCCGCCCTGATCGGTGCGGCCACCGGCGGCAGCGGCCGGTTCTTTCTCGGCACCGACAGCGCCCCCCACGCCCGGTCGGCCAAGGAGTCCGGCTGCGGCTGCGCGGGCATCTACACGGCCCACGCCGCGATCGAGCTCTACGCGGCGGCGTTCGCCGAGGCCGGGGCCCTGGACCAGCTGGAGGGGTTCGCCTCGTTGCACGGCCCGGCCTTCTACGGCCTGGCCCCCAACACCGAGCGGATCACGCTGACCAGGGAAACCTGGGAAGTGCCGTCGGTCTACCCCGTGGGCGACGGCGAACTGGTGCCCATGCTGGCGGGGCAGCCGCTGGAGTGGCGGATTATGGAAACGGCGTCAACTTGACCGGGTCTGCGTCACACTCTCCTTTGGCGGATCGGATACCATGAACCAGGTGCTCATCAACTATTTCCACTACGTGGGGTTTGCCGTCCTGCTGGCCGCCCTGGTGGTCGAGCTGGTCCTCTTCCGCACCCGCACCGACGGCGCCACCGCCCGCAAGCTGGCCGCCGCCGACGCCTTCTACGGCACCGCCTTCCTGTTCGTGCTGGGTTCGGGCCTGCTGAAACTGTTCGTGTACGACAAGCCCGCGTCCTACTACGGCCAGAACTTCCTGTTCCACATCAAGCTCACCCTGTTCGTGGTGATCTTCCTGATCTCCATCTACCCCACGGTGAAGTTCTTCGCCCGCCGCAGGACCCCGCCGGCCGAGACGGTCGAGTATCCGCGGATCGTCGGCGTGCTGCTGCGCGTGGAAATCGCCCTGCTGCTGATCATCCCCCTGCTCGCGGTGTTGATGGCCCGCGGCTACGGCATGACCGGCTGACCGACCGCGCACGAAAAACCCCCGCGGCCGCAGGGCCCCGGGGGTCTTCATCCGCACTTCTTCTGCGCCGAACTACAAGCCGACGGTCATCGCCATGATCGCCTGGTCAGCCAGATCCTTGAACTGACCCCAGTAGAGGCCCAGGACGATGGTCGGCACCGCCAGGGCGCCCAGCACCGTGTACTGCAGCCAGTGCAGCTTGAGCGGTGTGGTGTCGGCACCTTCCGGCGGGGTCATCAGGAACATGGCCTTGACGACCTTGAAGTAGTAGTAGAGACCCACCACCGAATTCACGCCCGCGACGACCGCCAGCCAGAACCACTGCCGATCCAGCACGGCGGCGAACAGGTAGAACTTCCCGATGAAACCGGCGAACGGCGGAATACCCGTCAGGGACGCCAGGAAGATCACCATCATCGCTCCGGCCCAGGGGGCGCGGAACCCGAGGCCCGCGTAGTCGGCGAGTTCCTCGCTCTTGAGGTGGTTGTTGACCGCCACGACGAAGAAGAAGGCGCCCAGGTTCATCAGCGTGTAGACCAGCAGGTAGAACAGCATGGCCTGCAGGCCCGCGTCCGTCAGCAGGACGAAGCCCATCAGCAGGTAGCCGACGTGGGCGATGCTCGAATAGGCGAGCATGCGCTTGACGTTGCTCTGCCGCAACGCGACGAGGTTGCCGTAGGACATCGTCACCGCCGAGATCACCGCCAGCAGCAGGGGCCAGTTGATCATCTCGACCAGGCCGCTGCTCGCCGCCGCGTTCGGACCCGACGCCAGCGTGGTGTAGAAGAACCTGATCATCAGGGCGAAACCGGCGGCCTTGGGGCCGACCGAGAAGATGGCCGCCACCGGGGTGGGCGCGCCCTCGTAGACGTCGGGGCACCAGAAGTGGAACGGGACCGCGGCGATCTTGTAGCTCATGCCCGCGATGATCAGCACCACGGACACCAGCACGGCGAAGCCGTTGACCGGGCCTTCAACCAGGCCGGCCCGGATACCGGCGAAGTCCAGGGCGCCGGTCATGCCGTAAAGCAGCGACAGGCCGTAGAGCATGATGGCGCTGCTGACCGCGCCGTAGATCACGTACTTCAGTGACGCCTCGGTGGAGCGCA
Source organism: Candidatus Krumholzibacteriia bacterium (assembly GCA_942492615.1). Classification (GTDB taxonomy): domain Bacteria; phylum Krumholzibacteriota; class Krumholzibacteriia; order LZORAL124-64-63; family LZORAL124-64-63; genus CALOFL01. Next base: position 119,243 of record CALOFL010000009.1, on the reverse strand, counting down.
GGCTGGTACGCATGTAGCCGGCCATCACGTAGCTGCTCAGGCCGACGGCCTCCATGGACAGGTAGAGCGTCAGCAGGTTGCGGGCCTCGGCCATGACCATCATCGCGGCGGTCAGCAACACGGTCAGGGCGTAGAATTCGCCCTTGTTCTCCCGCGAGCGGCCCATGATCTCTTCACTGGTCCAGGCGAACAGGACCGTGGCCAGCCCGCCGAAGATGAACAGGAGGCGGAAGAAGGCGGCCATGCCGTCGACCACGATCAGATTGCCCATGATGGTGAAACCGTCGCCCAGCCCGACGTCGCCGAGGGTGGCCACGGCGTAGGACCCGGCCGTGACCAGCCCGAACACGGCGATGGCGAAAGGCACCGCCGGCCGGCGGCCGCGGACGACCAGATCGCCGAGGATCGCGGCCAGGAAGGTCAGGCAGAGCACGGCCTCGGGTATCCAGTGGACCATGTCCGACCAGTTGGGAATGTTCACGTTCAACAGTTCCATTCAGGAACGCTCCTCATGCAGGGCCGGCTAGCCGGCCACCACCTTGATCAGGTTGTTGAGTGACACCTTCATCAGGTCCAGCACCGGCATGGGGTAGATGCCCAGGACCAGGACGATGATCCCGATGGGCACCAGGGTGAACATCTCCCTGGTGCTGATGTCGGGCAGGCTGTCCCACTTGTCGTTCTTGGGGCCCAGGAAGACGCGCTGCAGCATCCACAGGACGTAGGCCGCGCCGATGATGATGCCCAGGGCGCTGATGATCGCCACGGTGCGGTAGACCGGGAAGACACCCATGAAGATCATCGCTTCGCTGACGAAGCCGCTCAGGCCCGGCAGGCCCAGGGCGGCGAACAGGGCGAAGCTGAAAACGCTGAAGTAGCGGGGCATCTGCAGGCCGAGACCGCCGAAGCCGTTGATCTCGCGCGTGTGGGCCCGGTCGTAGACCACGCCCACGCAGAGGAACATCATGGCCGTGATGGTGCCGTGGTTGAACATCTGCAGCACCGCGCCGTTGATGCCCGCCTGGGTGAAGGCGGCCATGCCCAGCAGCACGTAACCCATGTGGGAGACCGAAGAGTACGCCACGAGCTTCTTCATGTCCGACTGGGCCATGGCGCAGTAGGCGCCGTAGAGGATGTTGATGCAGCCGAGGATTGCCAGCGTGTAGCTGAACCACACCGCCTGGTCGGGCAGGATCGGGTAGCTGATGCGCAGGATGCCGTAGGTTCCCATCTTCAGCAGCACGCCGGCCAGGATGACCGACACGGCCGTGGGCGCCTCGACGTGGGCGTCGGGCAACCAGGTGTGGAACGGGAAGATGGGCACCTTGATGGCGAAGCCGATGAACAGCCCGATCCACAGCAGATGCCGGATGTTGGTGATGTTCAGCCAGGCGCTGTGGTTGGCCTGGTCGAACATGTGCAGCATGTTGAACGTGTGCCCGCCGGTCACCGGATCGGTGACGTTCAGGTACAGGGCGATCATCGCCAGCAGCATCAGCACCGAGCCGGCCAGCGTGTAGAGGAAGAACTTGATCGCCGCGTATTCGCGCCGCGGACCGCCCCAGATGCCGATCAGGAAGTACATCGGCAGCAGCATCACTTCCCAGAACACGTAGAACAGGAAGAAGTCCAGGGCGCAGAAGACGCCCATCATGCCCGCCTCGAGCACGAGGAACAGGGCGAAGTAGCCCTTGACGGCCTTGTCGATGTTCCACGAAGCGATCACGCAGATGAACGACAGGAAGGCGGTCAGCAGCACCATGGGGACGCTCAGGCCGTCGATGCCCATGAAGTACTCGATGTTGAAGGCCTTGATCCAGGTGTAGTGTTCGACGAACTGGAAACCGGAGGAGCCCCGGTCGAAGTTGATGAACAGCTGGACCGCAAGGATCAGCGGGACCGCGGCGGCGGCGGCGGCCACCGTCTTGATGACTTCCTTCCGCTCCGACGGAATGAATGCGATCACAGCCGCCCCGATGACCGGGAAAAAGGTCATCCAGGAAAGAATGTGCTCACCCATGCGTGGCGCTCCTCTCGGGCGTTCTCACCCTACAAAACACGGTAAAACAGAACCAGAACCAGGACCGAGGCCGTGACGTACACCAGGTACGTCTGGACCCGTCCCGTCTGAATGCGACGGAAACCTTCGCCGGCTCCCTGGAGCACGGCGGCGACGCCGTTGACGGCGCCGTCGACGATGTACTTGTCGATCTGGCCGGAAGTCCACGCGACCACGCGGGTCAGGTAGCCGGTGCCGTTGACGATGCCGTCGACCACGTAGCGGTCGAAAGCGGCGCACATGTCGGCCCACCACAGGGTCAACGGATAGACCGTCTTGTGGTAGAGCTCGTCGAACAGGTACTGGCCCTGCAGGACAGTGTAGGCGCCGTGGAATCTCTTCTGGATGGCCGCGGTGTCGACCTTGCGGCGGTTGTAGACCCACCAGGACAACAGGATCCCCAGGAAGGCGGCGCCGATGGACATGAACATCGCCCGGACGTGGGCGGTGTGGGCCACGTCGTGGTGGCCGCCGTGGGCGTCCTCGCCGTGGGCCGCGGCGGCGTGCGCCTCTTCACCGTGCGTGTCCGCGGCGGCGTGATCGTCGCCATGCGCCGCGCCGGCGGCGACTGTCAGGTGATCGCCGGCATCGGCCAACTGGAACTCCGCCGCGATGGCCGGTACGTCATAGGGCGCGGCGAACTTCGCGAACCAGCCCTTGTCCGCCGTCTGCCACCCCGCCGCGATGATCGACAGCACGCCCAGGACCACCAGGGGGATGGCCATGCTCGGCGGACTCTCGTGCGCGTGGTCGTATTTTTCCTGGTCGCGCGGTTTGCCGAAGAAGGTCAGGAAGATCAGGCGGAACATGTAGAACGGCGTGATCGCCGCGGCGGTGATGCCCAGGATGAACGGTACGTAGTGGCCGTTGGTCATGCCGAAGGCCAGGGTCGAACCCAGGATGCCGTCCTTGGAATAGAACCCGGCGAAGAAAGGCACCCCGCTGATGGCCAGCGTCGCGATCAGCATGGTCACGAACGTGATCGGCATCTTCCGGCGCAGGCCGCCCATGTCGGGCATCTCCTGCGAGTGGACCGCGTGGATCACCGAACCGGCGCCGAGGAACAGGAGGGCCTTGAACATGGCGTGCGTCGTCAGGTGGAACATGGCGTTGGTCGGATCGCCGGCGCCCAGGGACATCACCATGTAGCCGAGCTGGCTGAGGGTCGAGAACGCCAGCACACGCTTGATGTCGGTCTTGACCAGGGCGATGGTCGAGGTGATGAACGCGGTGATCGCCCCCACGTAGAGGATGACCATCATCGCGTCGGCGCCGAACAGGGGCGCCAGGCGGGCCACCATGTAGACGCCGGCTGCCACCATCGTCGCGGCGTGGATCAGGGCCGACACCGGGGTCGGGCCCTCCATGGCGTCGGGCAGCCAGATGTGCAGCGGCATCTGGGCCGACTTGCCGACGCAGCCCATGAACAGGCCCACGCCCGCCCAGCCGAGCAGCGCGCCCTTGATCGTGCCGGCCTCCACGTGGGCGAACAGCTCGAAGTAGTTCAGCGTGCCCGTGGCGGTGAAGAAGGCCAGGATGCCCAGCCAGAAGCCCCAGTCGCCGACGCGGTTGGTGATGAACGCCTTCTTGTTGGCGTTGGCGGCCGAGTGCTTGTGGAAGAAGAAACCGATCAGCAGATAGCTCGAAAGGCCCACCAGCTCCCAGAACACGTACAGGAAGAACAGGTTGTTCGCCAGCACGATGCCCAGCATCGAGAAGGTGAAGAAACCGAGGAAGGCGAAGAAGCGTTCGTACCGCCGGTCGCCCTGCATGTAGCCGGTGGAATACAGGTGGACCAGGAAGCTGACGGTGCACACGACCATCAGCATGACGGCGGTCATCCCGTCGACCAGGATACCCGCATCGACCTTGAAGCCGCCCAGATCCAGCCAGGTGATCGCCTTCTCCACCCGGTAGGAGGGATCGCCGATCTTCCAGAAGGCGATGAAGATCCTGATGGCCAGCAGCTCGGCGAGGCCCATGAAGCCGACCCCGATGAAGTCGCCCTGGCGCGGCAGCTTCTTCCCGAAGAAGAAGGTCAGCACGTAGGACAACAGCGGCAGGGCCAGGACGGCCAGCGCGGAATAGAGGATGGCGTTGTCGCTCATCACCACAGGTTCTCCCTTATCGCTTCAGGCTTTGCGCGGTGTCCGCATAGACCGAGCCGTAGTTGCGGAACATCGCCAGAACGATGGCCAGGGCCACGGCCGCTTCCGCCGCCGCCAGCACGATCACGAACGCGGCCATGATCTGGCCGTCGATGCCGTGCTGCACGTAGCGGGAAAAGGCCACGAAATTGATGTTGGCGGCGTTGAGCATCAGCTCGACGCCCATGAGGATCCCGACGGCGTTGCGGCGCGACATCACCGCGAACAGGCCCAGGGCGAACAGCGCGGCGCTCACGGTCAGGAAATGGGGCAGTCCGACGTTCACGACTGCACCTCCGGTTCATCCTGGTCTTCGTCGACGGTCTTGTGCTCCCGGATCAGGATCGCGGCGCCGATCATGGCCGCCAGCAGCACCAGGGACACGTACTCGAAGGGGAAGATGTAGGTGGTCATGAAGTTCGTACCGATCTCGGCCGTCGTCGGCTGCGCCGGGGTCGCCGAGGCGTTCCACTGCACCGAGGTGATGGCCTTGTAGAGGATCCCGAAAACGGCGATCGCAAGAATCGCCGCCGGCACGTAACGGTCCACGCCGTACCGGTGCCGCCCCTTGCCGGGCACCCGCGTCATCATCACCGTGAACAGCACCAGCACCAGCACGCCGCCCACATACACCATCAACTGGGTGATGGCGATGAAGTCGGCCCCCAGATAGGCGTAGAGTCCGGACGCGCCCATCAGGGTGAACAGCAGGGCGAAACCCGCGTGCACGATGTTCTGGCTCAGGACCACCCAGACCGCCGGAACGATCGTCAGCAGCGCCAGGAGAATGAAGATCAGATCGCCGGTCACGTGTCCTCTCCTTTATCGTCGGCAGGCTCGGCTGCCGCTGCGGGTTCGGCTGCGGGCTCGGCTGCGGCCGCGGGCTTGGCGGCCGGCTTCGGTTTCTCTTCCTTCGGGGGCACCCACCAGCCCTCGTCGATGCGGGTCTGGCGGTGGCAGGGGATCTTCTGTTCGTTCGGATCCATGAACTCGTAGACCAGCGAGCGGCGGTCGTACACCGAATGGTCGTAGTCGTGGCTCATGGTGATCGACCCGGTGTGGCAGTTCTCGGTGCACAGCGAGCACCAGATGCACTTGTTGTAGTCGATGGCGTAGCGGGTCATCATGCGCTCCTTGCCCTTGCCCTCGGCCTCGATGTAGATGCAGTCGACCGGGCACAGCTTCGCGCAGATGTTGCACGAGTCGCACTTGGTCATGTCGTTGTGCACGAACCCGCGGAACCGCTCGGGCATGACCTGCCGTTCGTCCGGGAACTGGAGCGTCACCGGCTTGCGGTAGATGTGCTTGATGGTGATCGCCATGCCCACCAGCGCGGAGCTGACGCCTGGTAGATGTCTGTCAGAAGTACTGGACCATCGGTTCTACTCCGATTTATGCCCACGGTCGGGAGAGACGGATCAGCCCGTCTGCCCCTCTATTCAGCCAGCCTGTCCGCTGACCATCATCCATATCCCCGAACCGATCACGCAGATCAGGGCCATGGGAATCATCACTTTCCAGCACAGGTGCATCAGCTGGTCGACGCGCACGCGCGGCAGCGTCCAGCGCACCCACATGTTCAGGAAGACGATCAGCACGCCCTTGAAGATGAACGTCAACGCCGCGGGCAGGAAATCCAGCCCGGGAATCGGCGACCACCAGCCGCCCAGGAACACCAGCACGGCGATCATCGACACCAGGAACAGGTTGGCGTACTCGGCGAGGAAGAAGAACGCGAAGCGCATGCCCGTGTATTCGGTGTGGTAGCCGGCCACCAGCTCGGATTCGGTTTCCGGCATGTCGAAGGGGCCGCGGTTCGTCTCGGCGATCGAGGCGATGAAATAGAGAAAGAAGGCCACGAACAGGAACGGGTCGCGCACGATGTACCAGTTCCAGAACCCGCCCTGCTGCGCGATCACGATGTCCTGCGTGTTCAGCGAGCCGGTGTACATGATCACCGGGATGGTGGCCAGGGCCAGCGGGATCTCGTAGCTGACCATCTGGGCCGCGCCGCGCGCCGCGCCGTACAGGGCCCACTTGTTGTTCGAGGCCCAGCCGGCCATCAGGATGCCGATGATCACCAGGCTGCTGACGGCGAAGATGTAGAACAGGCCCAGGTCCAGGTCGGCGGCCACGAAGCCGGGCGCCCAGGGAATCGCGGCCCAGGCCAGCAGCGAGCCCAGCAGGACCAGGATCGGCGCGAACATGAACGCGCCCTTGTCCGCCTCGGCCGGAATGATGTCCTCCTTGCCGAGGATCTTGAGCATGTCCGCCACCGCCTGGGCCCAGCCGTGCCAGCGGCCGGTGCGCATGGGGCCGTAGCGGCTCTGCAGGAAGCCGGCGACCTTGCGCTCCATCCAGGTGAAGACGATGGCGCACAGGGCCATGACCGTGAACATGAGCACGGCCATGATGCTGCTGCCGGCGATGTGCAGGGCCTGCTCCGACATGCCGCCGGCGCCCGGAATGGTAATGAGCCAATCGGTGAGGACTTGCATTAGCGGTCAATCTCCCCGAGCACGATGTCCAGCGACCCCACAAGGGCCACGAGGTCGGATACCATCTGGCCGACGCCGATCTTCTCCACGACCTGGAGGTTGCAGAAGGACGGCGACCGGACCTTGTTGCGGAAGGCCGTCTGCCCCCCGTCGGAAATGATGTAATGCCCCAGTTCGCCCTTGGAGCTCTCGACACGGGTGTAGGCCGCGCCGGCGGGCACCTTGACGATCTTCTTCAGTTCGATCGACTGCACCGGACCGGCCGGCAGGGTCTCGAGCGCCTGGCGGATCAGGCGGCAGGACTGCTCGATCTCGCGCACGCGCACGATGTAGCGGTCCCAGCAGTCGCCCACGGTGCCCATCTCGCCGGTGCCGACGGGCACCTCGAAATCGAACTTTTCGTACAGCGAGTAGGGGTCGTCCTTGCGGCAGTCGAACTTCACGCCCGAGCCGCGCAGCACCGGGCCGGTGCAGCCGTAGGCGAAGGCTGTCTCCCGGTCGATGACGCCCACGTCGGCCGTGCGTTCGATGAAGATCTTGTTGTAGGTCAGCAGGGTGTTGTAGTCGGGCAGCTTCTTCTTCTCGAGCATGGTGATGAAGGTCGAGCACGTCGCTGACCCAGTTGTCCTTGGGCACGTCGTAGCGCACGCCGCCGGGCACCATGTAGTTGTAGAGCATCCGGCCGCCACTGATGCGTTCGAGCAGGTTGAGGATCTCCTCGCGCTCGCGGAAGCAGTACAGCAGCGGCGTCCAGGCCCCCATGTCCAGGCCGAAGGTGGCCAGGGCGATCAGGTGGCTGGCGATCCGCGACAGCTCGGCGGTGCGATGCGGATGTGCTCGGCCCGCTCGGGGACTTCTTCCTGCATCATCTTTTCCACGGCCGTCACGTAGGCGTGGTTGCAGGTCATGGGCGCCAGGTAGTCGAAGCGGTCGGTGTAGACCACCCACTGCTTGTAGTTGACGCCCTCGGCGATCTTCTCGGCGCAGCGGTGCAGGTAGCCCAGCACCGGCGTGACCTTGTAGACGATCTCGCCGTCGGTCTGCAGCAGCAGGCGCAGCACGCCGTGGGTGGCCGGATGCTGCGGGCCCATGTTGAGCTCGAGCAGCTCGCTCTTGATGCCCGGAACCTGATCCTGGTCCGCCCAGCCGCGGTTGGTCTTGATGTTTCTCGCTCGATGGCCATGGGTCATCCCTCCGCCGGAGCGTCGCCCGCGGGCTGATCGGTTCGGCCTCGCCGGGCGTGGAAGGGATTCTCGCTGTAGGCCTGGCCCTTGCAGGGGCACCGCGTCCCACTGGTCGGGCATCTGGTAGTCCTTGCGCAGGGGGTGGCCCACCCAGCTTTCCTCCAGCAGCATCCGGCGCAGGTCCGGATGGCCCGCGAAGTCGATGCCCACCAGATCCCAGGCCTCGCGCTCGTGCCAGCTGGCCGTCGCCCAGACCGCCGCTACCGTCGGCACCGAGGCCGCGGTGCGCGGGACGCGCACCCGCACCGTGAACTTGTGCCGGTGGCGGTGGCTGAACAGGCTGTAGGCCACGCCCAGGTCGCCCTCGGCGACCCGGTCGCTGGTCTCGGGCTGGCCCTCGTCGGTGTAGCCCAGGATGGCCACCGACTTGCCCTTGCCGGCTTCGTCGTAGCCGTCCCAGTCGATGCCGCTCAGGCACATCAGCTGGTTGAAGTCGCAGACGCTCGTCGTCGCGCAGGAACGTGCAGGCGTCGGCGATCTTGTCCGGCGCCACGTCGGCCCAGGGCTCGAGGCCCTCGTCGTCGAAGCCCAGGGCGCCGTCGCCCAGGTTCTCGGCCAGCAGCTCGTAGATGGCTTTCTGTTCCATGGCCCTTGGTCCTTACTTCCGGTAGGGAATCTTCTTGGCGTAGTCGGTGACCCACTTGGGGGTCACGAAACGTCCCTTGCGGCCGCGGATCTTGTCCTGCAGGCGCATCAGGCCGTCGAGCAGCACCTCGGGGCGCGGCGGGCAGCCGGGCACGTAGACGTCGACCGGCACCATGAAATCGACGCCCTTGACCACGTGGTAGCCGTACTTGAAGTAGGGCCCGCCGCCGATGGCGCAGCTGCCCATGGCGATGACCCACTTGGGCTCGGGCATCTGGTCGTAGATCAGCTTCAGCCGCTGGGCCATCTTGGCCGTCACCGTGCCCGAGACGATCATCAGGTCGGCCTGGCGCGGCGTGGCGCGGAAGGCGCCGGCGCCGAAACGGTCGATGTCGTAACGGGTTGCGCTGGTGGCCATCATCTCGATGGCGCAGCAGGCCAGCCCGAAGGTCACCGGCCAGATGCTCGAGAGCTTGGCCCAGTTGAAGACCTCGTCCACGGTGGTCAGGATGAAGTTCTTGGCGTCAGAATCGACCACGTTCAACAGCTGGTCGTCGACCTTGAAGTCGAGCATCTGCTCCCGGGAAGCGTCATAACCCTCGGGAGGCGTGGTGGTTTCCCTGCTCATTGGACCGAAACCTCCTCCTGGGGCGCGGGGCTGGTCGAGGCGTTGGTGGTGGTGGGCCGTTCGATGAGTTTCTTGACCCAGTCCAGATCACCCTTGACCCACACGTAGGCCAGGCCGACGGCCAGGATGCTCAGAAAGATGACCATCTCCCAGAAGACCAGGGCGCCCAGGCCGGGCACCGGGAACAGCTGCTTGAAGACCACGGCCCACGGGTACAGGAAGATCACCTCAACGTCGAAAACGATGAAAAACAGGGCGATCAGGTAGAAACGGACGTTGAAACGCACCCAGGAGGAGCCCCGGGGGACTTCGCCGCATTCGTAGGTCGACAGCTTGGCGGGATAGGGATTGCTGGGTCGGAGGAGTTTGGCGACGCCCAGGGCGATGCCGGCGAACGCGAACCCCACCAGAACGAAGATGAGAACCGTCGCGAAGTTACCAGTCACGGTGGAGGCGACAGCCCCGAGGGGAGGCAACAAGCTCATGAGTGATCCCGGATTTCGTTGAGGCCCGGCAATATCGATAACTCGCGAGCAAATTTCATATTTAGGGCACCTTGAAGTCAAGGTATTGTTTGTTTTGTAACATATAGAAGTCCATGTGCTAGATTGACAACCGGTTGGCCTGAAAACGGGAGGCCGGTCAGACGCCGTCCAATCAGGAATTGTCCCCGTCACCGGTGGGAGTCGGAATGATCAGGATCATTGCCGTGGGCAAGATGAAGGACCGCCGCCTGGCCGCCCTCGCCGAGGACTTCCTGAAGCGGATCCGGCCCATGGCGCCGGTGGAGATCGTCGAGATCAAGGACGCCCGGCCAGAAAAGGAAGGCCGGGAAATGGTCGCCAAGCTGGGTTCGGCCACCGGCGCGGGGCTGACCGTGGCGATGGACGAGCGCGGCGACGATCTGACCTCCGAACAGCTGTCCCGACTGCTGGGAGAGCACGGAGGCATCAGCTTCCTGGTCGGAGGAGCCGACGGGCTGGGCGACGAGGCCGTCGCCCGCGCCGACCGTGCGGTCCGGCTGTCGAGCATGACGCTGACCCATGAAATGGCCCGGGTCCTCCTGCTCGAGCAGATCTACCGCGGGCTGAGCATCCTGCGGGGCAAACCCTACCACCGGGCCTGAGACATCGTGTCAGCGGCGGCCCGGGTAGACATTTTAGCGGGCAATCACCCCGTCGGTGTCCTATAATTGCTGACGGCGCAGTACCCGTGACCCCCGATTCTTCCAGGAGATCCATGTCCAGGCAGATCCTCACCATCATTCCGGTCATCTTTCTGCTCGCGGTCATCGCACCGGCGGACGCGGCCACGCTGGTGATCGACGGACCCGCCGGTGCGACAGTGACCCTCAACGGCGAGGCGGCCGGCTTCTTCCCGCTGGACGGTCCGCTCGAGCTGCCGGCGGGGGCCTACGAGATCCGCAGCGAACTGCCGGGACACATTCCCTTCACCGCGACGGTCAACCTGGGCTGGGATACGGCCTGGCAGCAGGTCACCGTGCGCCTGATTCCCCTGAGCCGCCGGACGGCCTGGAGCAGCAACCTCCTGTTCGCCGGCCTGGGCCAGCGCTACCTGGGCCAGAAGACCCGCGGCTGGATCTACACGGCCGCCGAAGCCGGCGGCCTGCTGGTCGCGCTGGGCGCGGAGATCCAGCGCAGCAACAGCCGCCAGGACTATCTCAAGCTCAAGGACAACTACGACCGTGCGATCAACGCCGACGACATCGCCCGGTACAAGGCCGAAGCGGACCAGGCCTACAGCGACATGAAGGACAAGGAAGACCTGCGCAACACCGGACTGCTGGTGGCCGGCAGTGCGATCCTGGTCAGCGTGATCGACGCTTTGATCTTCTTCCCGGCGATCGAGGCCGGACCCGGCGCCGGACCCGTACGCACCGGAGCGGTCCCGGACGGCCTGCTGGACAACGACCACGCCCTGACCACGGTCCACGCCGCGGTCACGCTGAAGTTTTAACCGGAACGAGGGAGCCCCGCGGCAATGGCCCAGCGCAGCACCATCACCATCTGTTTCCTGCTGGCCGTCGGTCTGCCGCTGGCCTTCTCCCTGCTGTCGGGCTGCGATGCGACACCTTCGGCACCGGTGTACGACAACGCCTTCGATCCGGATGGGCCCACCGGCGGCGATCCCCTGCGGGTGCGCGCGGTCGTCAACAACGCCACCGATGTGGTCACCATCACCTGGAACCAGCCCCAGGGTCTGGACATCGCCACCTATGACATCTGGACCAGCGAGGACCGGGACACCGGCTACAGCCCGCTGGTCGAGGGGCTGCCGCACGACTCGGATGCGACCCAGTCGTGGGACTACGTGAACCCACTACCCACCCAGCTGCTCTGGTACCGGGTGCGGGCCATCGACATCTACGGCAATTTCTCGTTCATCGGGTTTTCCCAGCCGGACTCCAGTCTGACCGGGCCGCGCCTGATCGCCGGCGACGGATCGGGCAAGACCGCCACCCGCTACCTCGATCTGTCCTTCGTGGTGACCAACGGGGAGAATATCCGTCTGGCGAACAATGTCGATTTCGCCGCCGACACGGTGCTGACCGCGGCGGCGCCCGAAGATACGCTGGTGCTGCCCTACGATCTGGGCGAGACGGCCGGCAACGACACCATCTTCACCTTCTACGCGCTGGCCTTCACCGGAGACGTTCTGTCCGACACGTCCGTCGTCACGATGCGGGTGGACTTCCGCCCGGCCTTCACCGTGGCCGGCGACCCCGCGACCGTTGCCACGCGGACGATCGATCTGGCCGTGCCGGCGTCCGGCGTGCGGTTCATGCGTTTCGGACTCGACCCGGCCTCGCTCGCCGCGGCTGCCTGGGTGCCCGGCGACACGGTTTTTGCCGGCTTCGAGCTGAACGACTCGGCCAACGACCAGACCATCCTGGGTGAATTCGCGGGCGACTTCGGCTTCGATGTCCTGCAGACCCGTGACGTGACGCCCGATCTGCTGCAGACCGCCGTCTTCAAGCTGGCTCTGCCGGACGACCACATCACCGATCAGCTGCAGGTAAAGGCGGTATCCGGAGCGACGGCGGCGCTGATGCGTTTCGCCGAGAGCGCCGATCTGGCCGCGGTGCCGTGGCAGGCCTACGCCGACACGGCGCTGATCACCCTCAGCCCCGGTGAGGGACAGAAGGTCGTCTACGCGCAGTACCGCAACGACTGGGCCGACTCCCGGGTGCTGACCGACTACGCGATCTATGTCAGCCAGCCGGCCGAGGTCGCGTTCCTGGCTCCGGACGACGGCGATGCGGTTCCCGGCGGCGGCGCGCTCCAGGTGCGCGGCAGGGCTCTGGCCGGATCCGCAGCCGACAGCATCGTCGCGGTGAAATTCGACCCGGGCGACGGCTCGGGTTTCCAGGACGCCACGGGCACCACCGACTGGACCTATCCCTGGAACATCGCCCTCTACGAAACCGACACGATGGTCAACCTGCGGGCCCGCGCCTACGTCAGCATCGCCTTGCCCGACACCACCGTGATCGATTCGGTCACGACGATCATCAGCGTGACGGTGACCCAGCTGGCGGTCGCGATCACCAGTCCCGCCGACGCCGATTCGGTCGACGGCGGGGCCACGGTCACGATCTCCGGCACCGCGATCGGTATCCTGGGCGGCGATGCCGTCGATTTGGTGACCGTCGACGTGGGCGGCGTGTCGTTCGATGCCGAAGGCACCACCAACTGGACGGTGGACTGGCAGACCCCCCGCGGCCTGACCGCCCTGGATGTGCCCGTGACCGCGACGGCCTGGGCCGGCGCCGAATCCGTGACCGACGCCATCGGGCTGGTGGTCCGACCGGTGCCCATCCTGATCACCGCGCCGGCCGACGGTGCGGAGATCACCGGCGGCGGCACCGTGACGATCGCCGGGCAGGCCCTGGCGACGCTGAACGGCGCGGCTGTCGATTCGGTGAGGGTCGATATCGGGAGTGAGCGGATCATCGCAACCGGGACCACCGACTGGTCGGCCGCGTGGGAGAGTCCGTCGGTCACGGAGAACACGGCCCGGAAGATCTATGCGTCGGTCTTCGCCGCCGGCGCGGTCGCCACCGACAGCGTCGCGGTGACCCTGATCCCCTAGAACCGGGTCACCATCACCGCGCCGTAACGTTCCACCCGGGCCAGATACTCCGCCAGCGGGACCTTGACCACGGTGCCGCCCTCGTACCAGCCCTCCAGGTCGCTGCTCGCCGCGTGCACCAGCCACGGCCGGCCCTCTGCGACGATCACCAGACCGATGTGGCCGATGACCAGCCCATGGTCGCGGCGCATGGCCGCGGCCTTGGGGTCGTCCGGATCCAGGACCAGCCAGACGATGTCACCCTCGGCCAGTTCGGACGCCACCAGAGCCGCTGCCGGCACGACGCTGAAACTGCCGGCCGCGTAGCGGCTGCTGCCGACCGTGTCGGGCGTCGCTCCGGTCAGTCGTGCGGTCACGTCGACCCCCCACAGTCCGGAGCGCACCATGTCCAGGCTGAAGTCCAGGTGGTCCGGGTGGTCGTAGTCCACGCGCCCGGCGTCATCGACGATCGCATCCAGGGGTGCGCCGGCGAAACGGGTGCGCAGCGCCCACGCCACGGCGTCCTGGCGATCCCGGGCCCGGGCCAGCTCGCTGACCCGGTACATCAGGCTGACGCAGTCCTGCCGACGGTCGTCGACCAGCGACCCCTCGCTGACATAACCGCCCTCGGCCAGGCCGAACAGGTAGGCCACCTCCTCGGCTTCCTCGAAGCGGCGGGCCCACTGTCCGACCCGCAGGGACAGCGGCAGGTCCACCTGCGAAGCCAGCAGGGAGTCCTCGAGTTCCGGCCCGTGGAGCGATGGACTCTCCATGCCCAGGCGCACCGCCCGTTCCCGGGCCCGGCGCTGGACCTTGGCCATGCGGTCGGCCTGCCGGACGGTCGCGACGATGGGCGCGACGGCTGCGGGCATCACCTGCAGGGTCGAATCGACCAGGGAGGCCTGGTGGGCGAATGGGTTGTCGCCCGCAACGGGCTTGAGGATGTGGTTCATGCCCGGCACCACGACCAGCCGCGCGCCGGGGCGGGCGTCCGCCAGCAGTTCGGCGTCCAGGGTTGATACCTGCACGTCGGTCTCTCCCTGAAGCACCAGCACCGGCAGGCGCAGGCGGCGGATTTCCCTGACGGGGTCGTGGTTCTGCCAGGAGATCAGGAACGGCTGCACCGACGGCCGCAACACGATCGTCAGCTCGACCGGCGGCTCGGCCACCACCCGGCCCTGCTCCAGTTCCAGCAGGACCTTTTCGGCTTCGACCCGCGTGCGCACCGGCAGGTTGGTCCGCAGCTGTTCGCGCAGGACTTCCAGAATCGGTCGGCCGGGCCCGGCGATGGAAACGAATCCGTCGGCGCCGGACAGCCAAGCCGCGTTCATACCCACCTGGGATCCCTGGCTGTGCCCGATCACCGTCAGCGAAGAAAAGCGCTCGTCCGCCAGCAGGAGATCGCACCACAGATGCGCATCGGTAATCATCCGGTCGAAGCGGTAATCCTGTTCGCGGATCGCCGCGGACGCACTCGCGCCGACACCGCGCTTGTCGTAGCGCAGGCTGGCGACACCCGCGGCCGCCAGGGCGTCGGCCAACTGCCGCAGGCTGTTGTTCCCACCCGGGAACATGGCGCTGTTGCCGTTGCGGTCGGTCGGCCCGGACCCGGCGATGATCAGCGCCACCGGAACGGGGCGCTCGCCGGCGGGCACCGTGAGGGTGCCGGCCAGCATGCCGGCCCCGGTATCCAGGGTGATGTCCGTCGACGTGGCGCCTGACAGCAGGACCAGGGCGGACAGGCAAAAATTCAACAAGGTCGTCTCCGATCGAAAACCGAGGCACGGTGGCTGGCGTTCAGCTTACGGCGGCCCTCTGCCGCGTGAAAGGGGAACCTTGCCGGACCCGTGGAAGTTTCGGATACTTCATGGACAGCGACAACCCCCACTTCAGCGGGACCGGCCCACGGGAGAGAACATGAAATCAACACTTGTCCGCAACATCGGAGGCCCTATCATGGGCGCTGTGGGCGGCTTCCTCGTCAACCGCTGGATCACCTGCACCAGCGGTGGCTGAAGCATCACTTCCAACCCCCTCTTGATGGTCCTCATCGGGGCCATGTTCGGGTGGGTGGTTTTCTCCGGCGGAGAGAACAAGAGTGATGACAAGCCCACGGATGGCAACTGAACGTTCGTTTCCCCATCGCCGAGGTAGACCGATGAAGAAAATTTTCGCCTGCCCCCATTGCCACGCCGTCCTGAACCCGAGCGTCAAGATCCTGCTGGTGGTCGGACACAAGCGGCGGAAAGGCATGATCCTGCTCAGTCCCCAGCCGGGCAACTACAAGTACATCTGCGACGAGAGCTTCGAAGAGAATCTCCAGGTGGGCGACAAGCTGAAGTTCTCGTGCCCGGTTTGCAGCAAAAGCATGACCTCTTCCCGGAACAAGAATTTCGTGGCGATGGTCATGACCACTCCCGGGCAGGAGCCGCAGCGCGTGGAGTTCAGCCGCCTCTACGGAAAAAACGCGACCTTCGTTTACGATTCCGACGGCGTGAAAGCCTACGGCGACGACGTCGACGACAGCGGTTCGACCAACTTCTTCGGGGCCTGATCAGGGCCCCGTTTCCGGCGTCGTCGGCACCTTGATTGAAATTGAATACTGATATCGCTATTGATCAAAATTATTTCTTGGTCTCCCTCCATTCAATACCTAGAATATTAGAAACCCTTTGACGGGAAATCGGCTTAAGAGGCTATATCCCACCAAAATAATGGGTTTTAGGTCAACTTTCATCTGCCGGAGGCGAATTTCATGCAATCCCTCAATCGGGCTCACTTTTTGACGTTTTGTGTTGTCATCCTGATGGCCGGAACGGCCTGGTCCCTCAGCAGCATCGAGGACCACCAGGATATCGAAGGCCCCTTTGCCGATGGGCCCAGCGTGACGGCGACCTGCCTCGAGTGCCATGAAGACGAAGCCCACGATTTCATGAAGACCTCGCACTGGACCTGGATGCCGGACCAGAACGTGATCGGCAAGGGTGAGATCGCTCTCGGCAAACGCAACACGATCAACAATTTCTGCATCGCCGTGGACTCCAACTGGCCCCGCTGCACCAGCTGCCACGCCGGTTTCGGCTGGAAGGACGCCACGTTCGATTTCACCGTACCGGAAAACATCGACTGCCTGGTGTGTCATGATCAGACGGGTCTCTACCGGAAGTTCCCTACCGGAGCCGGCCATCCGGCCTACGAGAACCGGGAATGGAAGGGCAAGATCTGGGAACCCCTCGACCTGGCGGGCATTGCCCGCAGCGTTGGCCAGAGCAGCCGCAAGACCTGCGGCGCCTGCCATTTCTACGGCGGGGGCGGGAACAACGTCAAGCACGGTGACCTCGACGAATCGCTGATCAAACCGGCTCTTGAGCTGGATGTCCACATGAGCGGCGACGGCAACGATTTCAACTGCACCGAGTGCCACACGACCAGTGCGCACCAGATCGCCGGCGACGCCATGTTCGACTCGCCCGGCGGCAGGCACAACCTCGAATGCACGTCCTGCCACGACGACGACGTGCACGCCAAGCGCATCCTCAACTGGCACGGAAAATCGATTGCCTGCCAGACCTGCCACATCCCGTCCTTCGCCCGCGTGTTTCCCACGAAGGTCTGGTGGGACTGGTCCACTGCCGGCACCGACGTCGAGAACGTCAAGGACGAGAACGGCAAGGACACCTACGACAAGAAGAAGGGTTCCTTCAAGTGGGCCAAGAACGTGGTGCCCACCTACGTCTGGTACAACGGTACCAGCACGCAGTACCTCATCGGCGACACGATGACCCCCGAGCAGGTGATCCACCTCAACAAGCCCCAGGGCAATCGCCTCGACCCGAAGGCCAAGATCTACCCCTTCAAGGTGATGCGCGGCAAGCAGCCGTATGACATCAAGAACCGCACCCTGGCCGTGCCCAAGCTGTTCGGTAAAGGCGGCTTCTGGAAAAACGGCTTCGAGTGGGACGGCGCTCTCGCGCAGGGCATGAAAGCCGCGGGCCTCGAATACAGCGGCCAGTACGGCTTCGCCGAAACGGAGGGTTGGTGGAAGATCAATCACATGGTCGCGCCGGCGTCCATGGCCCTCAAGTGCAAGCAATGCCACGACGTCGACAATGCCAGCCGGATGAACTGGCAGGCCCTGGGCTACGAGAAGGATCCCTCGAAGGTGCGCGGTCTGTCACGGTTCGAACTCAAGGACGCCTACCAGGACGTCAATCAGGATTGACGGGCCGCCGGTTCGGCTTCCTGACCCTGCCGCGGGGCGCTCCGATCTTTCGGGGCGCCCTTTTTCCGGTGGTCCCCGATCGGCGGCTGAAATTAGGGACAGAAATGTGATACAATCGGGTCCGTGAAGGAGGATCCTCGGTTATAACGTCATGAAATATATCTTATTCGCAATTATCTTCGTCACCGGCGGCGTTTCCCGGGCGGGTGAGGTCACCGTCATCGACCTGACCGCCGATCCCGGTCGTCTGCCCTACCAGACCACCACCCATTACCGCTTCCAGGTCGGGAATTCGACCGGCCAGCCCATGGGCGCACGCGGTGTCTTCTTCGACGTCGACGACGACGGGTTCCGCGATTTCATCCGGTCCAACCAGTACTACATCTCGGCTACCGGTCTGAAGAACGGCAACGCCGTCACCTATTATCAGACCAACCTCGATCCGCCCTACTGTCGGGAAGACGCCGATGCCTTCGCCTTTTCCCCGCTCATGGATCTCGACGGCGACGGCCACGCGGAGCTGGTCGTCACCGGACATACCGCCGACCGCTTCGCCTGGCGTTTCTGGGTCATCGATCCGCGCAACGGTGAAATCCTCGCCTCGTTCGACCTTCCCGGCGGCGACGACCTCCGCCCCGACGGCAAGTGGGACGGCAGCTATTCCGTGTCCGGGGCCCTGGCGTGCCGCACCGCCGGCGGACCCAGAACGGCCGTCGTCATCAACGTCAATGTGGGTTTCGATATCGCCGGACGCGGGGCCATGGCGGTCGATCCCTGGTCGGGTGAGATTCTGTGGCGCTTTCGAACCGGGCCCAATCCCCTGGAGCACGCCACGCAGGTCCTGGATCTCGACGGTGACGGTCAGCAGGAGGTTGTCCTGTTCGGGCGCGCGCCGGACAACCTCGACGGCCGCAAGATCAACAACTACTCCGACAACGAGTCCCGGCTCTTCGTCCTCGACAGCGAGGGTGAACTGGTCTGGACCCGGCGGCTCGGCGGCTGGTACGGCGCGGGCTACCTCATCACGGCGGACATCGAGAACGACGGCTATACCGAGATCATCACCTCGACATTCACGACCCCGGAAGTCTGGGGCGAAGTTGTCGTCTGGAACCATGACGGCCGGCGCCTCGCCGCCTTCACATCGGACAACATCCTGCAGAACATCCAGCTCCTCGGTGAGACAGGAACCGTTCCCGCACGGCTGGCGGTCGCGGCCCAGAATCAGGAAGTCTTCATTCTCGAATACCGCCCGCCGCAGTTCCGGCAGGTCGCCGTCATCAAGACCGACGCGATGGTCTTCATCAACGGCGTCGCGGATCTGCTGCCGGAGCGGGGCAACGAAATGGTATTGACCACTCAGGCCGGGACCACCTGGGTTCTGGCCAGCGATCTCGAACCCCTGGCCCGCTACGACGGGCCGCCCCGGGGCTGGCATTCGACCATGACCCCCTGGCGCCCGGCCAAAGGCCTGGATCTGCTCATGCGGATGGATTACTCGCATCTGCCCCTGGTGTTCACGCCGGCACCCGGAGCGGCGGACCGGACCCTGCCGCTGGCCGGAACCGGTGTCGTGGTCCTGGCGGTGGGGCTGTTCCTGGCCGCCCGCCGCCGCTATGCCGACGGCAGCGCGTCCGATCCGGTGATCCTCAGGGAAGTCCGCCTCAATCTACTCGAGGATCTCGAACTGTCCGGGCACGGCGCCATCGCGCCCTTGAAGTCGGTACGGCGCCTGGTCTGGCATCTCAACGCCCTCGGCTCCGGGCTGGGGGACGCCCAGGGCATCGAGGTCAGGTTGCGCGAAACATGGACCGAATGTCGCGAAGGCGCCCTGCCCCACCTGGCGGGCATCCTGGACCGCTCGCGCCTGGCCGGATTGACACCGTCGCACATCGACGTCGCCGTCCAGGCGTTGCGTCGGATTGCGGTGCAGCTGGAACACCTCGAGGAGATCGAATTCCGGGGGGATCGGATCGAAGAGATCGCCGCGGACACGCAAGCGGCCACCACACGGACCGAAGAGGCCCTGAAGGATCTGCGGCGGGAGGTCGCCGCCTACTTTCGCACCGACCTGATCCGATCGGTCAAGCGAGTCCTGCAGGCCAACCTCATGGAACTGGAAGAACACGGCATCGCGGTGGAGACGGGATTCCTGGCCTACGCGGCGGCGGGATCCGGTGAATTCATGGCCCAGGCGCCGACCGGGCCGCTCCACTGTCTCATCGACCCCCAGGAATGCGCCTTCGTCCTGGACAACCTGGTGGGCAACGCCATCAGCGCGATGAAACAGTCCCCGCACCGCAGCCTGCGCATCACCTGGACCGTCAGTGACGGCATGGTCCACCTGGACGTCCGGGACACCGGCTGCGGGATTCCGGAAGAAGACCGGGACCGCATCCTGAACACACGGTTCAGCACGCGTGCCGGCGGCGGCGCCGGCTTGCCCACCACGCGCAGAATCCTGCGCAAGTACGGCGGCGGTCTGACCCTCCTGCAAAGCCAGGTGGACGGCGGCTCCACCTTCCGCATGACCCTGCCTTCGTCGCGATCCTAGGCGAGCGCGAACGACTCCTTGAGATCCGGGACCGTCACCTCGGCGCCGCATTCCTGCCGGATGCGCTTGGCGAGGGCTTCGGCCGACTCGCTTTCCCCGTGCACCACGAACACCCGGCGCGGCGGCCGCGCGGCGGTGCCGATCCAGCGCATGATCTCATCCCCGTCGGCGTGACTGCTCAGGCCCTGGATCGTGGCGACCTGGGCCTGGACCGGGATGTTCTGCCCGTGCATCCGCAGCGTGTCCGCCCCGTCCTGCAGAGCGCGCCCGCGCGTGCCCACGGCCTGGTAGCCGGTCAGCAGGACGAGGTTGTTGTGTTCCGGCAGCCGCCGCACCAGATGGTGGATGATACGGCCGCCGGTCATCATGCCGCTCGAGGCGACGATCACCCGCGGTCCCTGCAGGTGGTTGAGCTGTTTCGACTCGTGTACCGTCCGGTGCAGGTGGACCTTGAAGGGGAAGAGCCGGCTGCGGCCGTCGAGGGTGATCTCCTGGTCGAGATTGCAGTCGTAAAGATGACGGGAGTAGACCGCCGTCGCGTCGATGGCCATGGGGCTGTCGATGTGGATCGGAATTTCGGCCAGATCCCCGCCGATCATCAGGTCGCGCAGGATCAGCGTCACCAGCTGCACGCGGCCCACGGCGAAGCTGGGGATCAGGACCACGCCGCGCTTGTGGACGGTGCGTGTGAAGTTCTCGCCAATCTGCTCGAGCACCGTCTCGACACCATGCTTGCGGCTGCCGTAGGTCGACTCGACGATCAGGACGTCGCATTCCGGCAGCGGTTCGGGGTCGCTGTGAAGCGGAACGTCGTAGCGGCCGAGATCGCCCCCGAAGATGATCGTCTTCTCCCCCGGGTTCACGTTGTCCGGGTCGTCGTCCCGGACACGGAACTCGACGAAGGCCGCGCCGAGGATATGGCCCGAATTGATCAGGCGGAACTTGAGATCGGCGGACAGGGTGACCCACCGACCGAAGGGTGAAGGCTGCAGCATCTTCAGCGCCGCAAAGGCCTCGACGCTGGTGTAGAGCGGCTCGGCCGGATGGTGCTTGCTGAATCCCTTCTTGTTCGCAAAGGCCGCGTCCTCCTCCTGGATGTGCGCCGAATCCATGAGCATGATCTCGAGCAGTTCGGCCGTCGCGGGCGTGCAGTGGATCGCGCCCTGGAAGCCGTACTTGAGCAGGCGCGGGGTGTAGCCGGTGTGGTCGATGTGGGCGTGGGTCAGCACCAGATGGTCGAGAAAACCCGGCTCGAAACCCGGGTCATCCCAGTTCAGGAGCCGCAAGGCCTTCAGGCCCTGGAACAGGCCGCAGTCGACGAGTACGCGCTGGCCGCCTGCTTCGAGAAGGTGCCGGCTGCCGGTGACGGTCCTGGCGGCGCCGTGGAAGGTCAATCGCATGGGGTTCTCCGCTGGGTAGGGGTGGTCCCGACCATCCCATGGTAGACGAACACCCCCCGGGCCTCAAGCACGAGGGGTGTCACCTGAAGATCGCGCTGGACCTATTGGTCGACCTCCTTGGTCACCTTGACCTTGATCTCGGTCTGGCCGTCGTTCATCTGGACATCGACCTCGGCGTCGCCTGCGGCGACCCCCTGCTCCGCCAGCTGCGCCAGGATCTGCTCCCGGATCTCCTCGGCCGTGGCGCCGTCGACTTCCATCTGGAAGATCTCGCGTTTCAACTTGGAGGCGTAGCTCTCCTCGATCGTGCCGCTGAGGTTCTCGAACGAGATGTCCGCCTCGGCCAGTTCGGGAATCTGGCGTCGCATCTCGGCCGCCAGGGCGTCACCGTCGAGATCCCGGCCCCAGGCCAGCACCTCGATGGTTGCCGGTCCGCCCATCATCCGTTTGATGCTGACCGACACGTTCTCGATGCCGGGCATGGTGTCGAGGAAGTTCGACAGACTGGTGTCCACGGACATCACATCGGCGTCGGCCTTGGCCGACAAACCGATCGTCATCTTCTTGCCCATGTCCACCTCGGTGGTGGTGGACGTGGAGCAGGCCCCGACGCTGAGCAAGACCATCGCGAGCCCGACGAATGCGAAGCGGGCGGTTCGGTTCCAGGGATTGAGCATGGTAAGCCACCTTCGGTTGCGGTGTTGACGGTTGCGGTACCGGGAAACGAGCCGGGATTCCAGTTCACGCCGGTGTTCAGGCCGCGGCCGGCGCACTGCGCTCGGCTCGTGCAACTGCCGCAGCTGGGAAATCAGTCGGCGATCATGCATTCCGGTCCTCCTTTCGGTTCCGTTTCTTCGGCCAGCAACTCCTGCCGGATTCTCCTGAAGGTTCGCGCGAACCGCTGTTTGGCCGCAGCCTCGCTCAGGTCCATGACCCTGGCCACCTCGCCGACGGTCAGACCCTCGCCGAAACGCAGGGCGAACATCTCGCGGACTGCGGCCGGCTGAACCTGCAACCGCCGCCGCACCGCCCGCAGGTCCTCCTGCCGGATCATCGCTCCAAGCGGGTCGTCCTGTTCGGCGGCGAGCACGTCGGCCAGGTCCTCGACCGGCAGGCTGCGTCCACGGGCCTGGTCGAAAGCGGCCTGTCGGCGGTGGCTGTCGATGACGGCGGTGCGGGCCATGGTCATGATCCAGGTCATCACCGAACCCCGGGCCGCATCGAAACCGTCGAGGCGTTCCAGGAACTTCTGGAACACCGCGGCCGTCAGATCCTCAGCGTCCTGCCGGTTGCCGACCCGGACGGCGACGTACCCCGCCACCGGATCGTACAGCTCACCGTAGAGCCGCCTGAAGGCGTCCTCGTTGCCGCGCCTGGCCAGAGTCAGCCAGAGCCGGTGGCGTCCGTCGCGCAATCTTCTCGTGAATTCCAAAGAGCTTTCCTCAATGCCCGGGCAAATATCAGCAGCTGATCGAGTATCTGGTCACCCGAGTATACGCAACCGGCCCGAGCCGGTGACACGCCACCTCAAAAAAAGCGCGGGTGCCATACGGCACCCGCGCTGCGAATCGGTGACCAGCTCGAGCTGATCGATCCGTTCTAGCCGTCGGAGCTCTCGGTGGCCTCGCCGGCCATCTTCTTGGCCTTGGCTTCGACCTTCTTGTCGAAATCGGCCTTCATCTCCTCGGCGGAGTGACCGCAGCAGCCCTTGCCTTCGGCCATGGCGCCGGCGCAGCACTTATGCATGTCGGCCTGCACGGCGGCGGCGGCCTTGTGGTAAGCGACCTTCTCCTGGTAGGAGGCCTTCAGGGCGTCGGCTTCCTTGCCGCAGCAGCCCTCGCCGGCGGCCATGGCGGTGGCGCAACACTTGTGCATGTCCGCGGTGGCGGCGGTGCAGGCCGCTTCGTCGGCACAGGACGCCTTGTAGCTGGCGTAAGCAGCCTTGACGGCCTTGGCGTCCTTGCCGCAGCAGCCCTCGCCGGCGGCGGCGGCCTTCATGCAGCACTCGCCCATGGCGACCTTCGTGGCCGCGGCCTTCGTGGTGCATTCCTTGTCGCCGGCAACCGCGACGGTGGAAATCAGAGCAGTCAGAGCCAAAGCCAACAGGATGGCGTACGAGAATCGTTTCATGGTCTTGTCCTTTCGGGGTCCGGGCCCGTGGCCCATTCTGGAAAATCCGCAGGCCGCAGCCCCGGTCGAATCCAATGTCGGTGGGTAGATGCATGTCCTACGACGGGAGTATATGATGAGTTCCGCGAACTGCTAGAAAAAAGTGACTCTCGTTGTTGAATCGTCATTTTCTTTTCCGCGGCACCGCCCCGATCCCTATTGATCAAGTTTTTGAACATCTTGTCGATAATAACGGGTCGGATCGGTGTCGGACCGTTCCGCGTATTGGCCGGGGGGCTTGAGGCAGAATCATGTCATTCGAATCAAAACCCGTTATCTTGATTGCTCTTACGTCCACCGTGATCCTCGGCGGAGCGATTCTTGGGACCGGTGGCGACGCCACCGGGCAGCCCCAGACGGAGACCTCCGTGTGGCAGCTCGAAGCCGACGCGGCCCCGCTGGATTTGGACGATTTCGCCGGCCGGCTGCTGTCCTGGTCCTACTTCAAGGCCGCGACCCTGCAGGATGAGGCCATGGTGATCGATGTCCGTACGGGCTTTCTGGCACACGAGAACCTGCCCGGCCTGAAGCACGCCCGGCCCATCCCCCTGGACATCTTCATCCCCAACTTCGTCGCTCGCGGTGCCCATCGTGACCAGACCCTTCTGATCCTGGACGAAGACGGCTCGAATCTGAAAACCCTGCAATACCACCTCCAGAAGCACGGCTACGAGAAATATTTCTTCCTCGAAGGCGGTTCGGCCTGGGCTTTGAAAACCCTCGATCAGCGCAGCTGAGTCACACCCGGGAATTTTTTTTCGTATTTCCTGTAACAAAAGGCCGGTCCACAGCACTCACGTGTGACACCGAGCATCAGTCAGAGTAGCCGGTTCCGGGCCATGGGCCCCCTTCAGGAGACAGCACTCATGTACGAGGTTGAACACAATATCGATCGCCGGTCCGACCAGGCGCTCAAGCATTACCTTGCGACGATCGCCCGCTACGACCTGCTGACCCGGGAACAGGAGATCGAGCTGGCGGCCAGGATCCGCGCGGGCGACCCCGAAGCCCTCGACGCCATGATCAACGCCAACCTGCGGTTTGTCGTCAGCGTGGCCAAACGGTACCTGAACCGTGGGCTGAGTTTCATGGACCTCATCGCCGAGGGCAACCTCGGGCTCATCACCGCGGCCAAGCGTTTCGACGAGCGCAAGGAGTTCCGCTTTGTCACCTACGCGGTGTGGTGGATCCGGCAGACCATCCAGACCGCCCTGCAGGACACGACGCGGACGGTGCGCCTGCCCGCCAACCGGGCTCGGGAAGCCAGCCGTATCACCCGGCTGGAGCGGAAGCTGGAGCAGGAACGGATGGCGGCGGTACCCGACGAGGAGATGGCCGAACATTTCGAGCTGTCCGCGGCCAAGGTGGCCCAGATCCGGGCCGCTTGCCGACCCAACGTCTCTCTGGACGAGCCGGCGTACGGCGACGCCCCTTCGCTGGCCGAATCGCTCGCCGACCCGGACGTGGCGCTGCCCAGCGAGATGCTGGAACTGAAGGCCATGAACCGCGAACTGGATTTTGCCCTGGACAAGCTCACCCCGCGGGAGCGGGACATCATCGAACGGTATTACGGGCTGGGCGCCAATCCGCGGATGTCCCTCGAGGCGATCGGGAATTCCATCCGGCTGTCGCGCGAGCGGGTCCGCCAGATCCGCAACCGGGCCTTCGCCAAGATCCGCGAAGCCTACACGGGACAGATCCTGGCCGAATACATCGGTTGACCCCCTGCGACAGAGGAACAGAGCGTAGAAAAAGGCCCGGGAGACAGCTCCCGGGCCTTTTATGGATCCAGCCGGTTTCTGGAACGAACGCCGAGGGGGATCGGATTGGTCGTTTCAAGTGACAACCGGCTGGATCGATCCGTATTTAGGCACAGGAGGCCAAGGTCGCTGCCGACCAGCGGGGAATCGCCTTCCAGGGGGGCATGTTTCCCGGTTGTCGATTCGTCCGCGGTCGGTTTCATTCCACCTCCGGGTCCCGAAGGTGACCAGGTGATACGGGGTTCCCGTTCGCAGATGGTGAAATGAAACGCGGTGGTCTTGGCCTCCTGTTCCGTGAACCCTGCCGACGGGGTGCGCCAGCATCTCACGTGGGTGAGAAAACGATTTTTCGGCGGGGCCCGCCTGAGGGATACCTGAAGGAATGCTCAAGAATGACCTGAGGTTTATCTAATCGTTTGTTATCAGGGAGTTATGAATCAGGCGATCAATCGGATCGGGGCAGGTATTTTTCCAGGACCATGATATCTCCGGCCGCCGGGCCGGTCCGGGGGTAGAGGATCTGCTCTCCGGCGGGCGAAACCGCCAGGCCGGACCCCGCCAGATCCGGCAGTTCGGTCAGAAACGAGGTCCGGCGCGAGGCCAGATCCATCGTCAACAGGAAAGCGCCCCCGGCGGTCCTCTCCACCCAGAACAGACTTTCCGGCTGCCCGTCCCGGTCCAGAAGCCGCCAGTTGTGGCGATCCCGGTGGTTCAGATCCGGGACCACCAGCTCCGGATCGCCGTCCGCCGTGCCCGCTGTCTGCTCCCGGCGCCACAGACCCGGCCGGCCCGGCCGGGTGAAATACAAAAAGCGCCCATCTTTCGTTTCGGCGGCCGTCAACCCACCGCCGGTCGTCAAGGGCGTCGGCAAGCCGCCGGCCAGAGGCTGCCGGCAGATGTTCCAGACCTCGCCTGCGGCCATGCCGATCAGAAGCCCCTGACCGTCGGCGGACCAGTCGGAAAAAACAGCCGCTCCGGTTTCGGGCCCGATCGCGACGGGCTGCCCGCCACGCGCCTGGACCACCATGATCGAGGCGCGCCCTTCCTGCACGAGATTGAAGGCGATCCGGTCGCCGGACGGAGACCACCGCGGGTTCCCGATGGCGGCCGGAGCCAGGAAGGTCAGCTGCCGGAGCTCGTCGCCCTCGGCGTTGCCCAGCCACAGCTCGGGATGACCCGAGCGCGCCGAGACGAAGACGATCCGGTCGCCGGCGGGATGGAAATCGGCCTCGTATTCCCAGCGGGTGGAGGTCAGGAACGGACCGGTTTCCAGTTGCCAGGGGTCACGGCCCAGGATCCTGATGCGCCACAGATCCTGGTCCACCCGGATCTGCTCGTACGCCAGGTCGCCCGTCACCGGAGCCACGGTCGGATTCCAGGCAAAATCGTCCGGGGTGGGGATCCAGCGGGTCGCGCCGCCGTCCACGTCGACCTGCCAGAGATTGTACATGCCGGCGGGAGAGGCCGCGAAGATCAGTGAGCCGGCATCGGGCGACCAGGCGAGTCCGTGGATCGGAGCCAGGCCCGCCGTGACGGTCATGGCCGGTCCGCCGGTGCCGTCGGCGACAAAAAGACCCGTCCCGCCGCCCTGCGAGCGTCCTACCCAGGCCACCCTGGTGCCGTCCGGGGAAAAGCACGGTCGGAAATCGCCGGCATTGTCGGCGCGCTCGACCCCGAGCGGCACGGCCCGGTAATCGCTCAGGGACAGCCGCATGAGGCGGTGGGTTTCGCTCTCCTGGTCGAAGGCCGCGAACACCAGTGCGTCGCCCGCGCGCGGCCAATCCAGCCCTTCGATCCATCCGTCCACCTGGTGCAGCACCTGCACCGCGCCGCCCACCGAAGGTACGACGCACAGAGCGCTGCCGGTCGCGGTGCCCTGGACATAGGCTACCGACTGGCCATCCGGCGACCAGACGGGCCACGAGGCCCACGCCGGGTCGTCGGTCAGGCGCAGGAGCGATTCGCTGTTCCGTTGCTTGACGTAGATGTCGATCCTGCCGTCGGGACCCGCCCAGGCAAACACCACCCGGGAACCGTCGGCGGAAAGGCGGGGATGCATTTCCCGGCCCGAATAGCTGGTCAAAGGACGTGCCCTGGGCGCGGAATCGACCAGCGCCGGGCCCGGCGACGTGGGCGGGGCATCCCGCTCGAGGAGAGACCGTCCGGCGACCGCCAGGACCGCCAGCAGGACGATGAGCAGCAGCCAGCCGGTCCGCGAAAAACCGCGCCGAGGTTTCCCCACGCGCGGCGGCGGCGCGGTTGCCGCGGTGGCGGGACTGTCTGCGGCAACCGGCGCGATCAGGCGGTAGCCGTGGTTGCGGATCGTCTCGATGTAGGCCGGCTGGCGGGCCTTGTCCCCGAAGATTCGCCGCAGTTCGCTCACCGCCCGGGTCAGGATCTCCTCGCCGACCACGGCGTCGCCCCAGACCTCGTCCAGCAATTGCAGCCGCGTGACGACCGCACCCGGGCGGGCGGCCAGGGCCAGGAGCACCTGCATGACGCGCGGTTCGACCTGGACCGGTCCTTCGGGTCCGGTGATGCGGTTCAGGTCCGGTTGGATCAGCCACTGGTTCAGATGAAATGGCGGCGGAAAGCGATCACCCTGGTTCATTGAGCAAACCGGCCAATACGATTGGAGTTTCCAGCCCCTGGGGAAGCATGAATATAGAGGAGTTCCGCTGCCAGATCACGGTTCATTTTCGTCCGGCCCGGTCGGAAACGCGAACACCGCCCAGATCGGCAGGTGGTCGCTCGAGACCGCCTGGTCGGCGATCCCGCGCGAGCCCGCATCCAGACCCAGACTGAACAGGTGGTCGAGGACCGGGACGGATCCCGGCATTTTCTTGTACTTGTTTCTGATGGTCGGGCCCGGCGGCAGGCGCACCGCGTCGAGCCCCAAACGGCGCATGGTGCGGCGCAGCAACGTCACCTCGTAATCGCTGACAGTGTTGAAATCACCACCCAGAACGATGGGGCCCGCAAATGCACCCAGACTGTCCATGATGGCCGCGGCCTGTTCGATGCGTTTGTCCTGATCCATCACCATGGTCGCGGTGTGCACGCTGATGGCCCGCAGGTTGCGGCCCTGCGGCAGCGCGATATCCGCCGCGACGGCGATGCGGCGGTGTCCGGTGAGCATCGTCTCGTGCGGCAGGACAAGTATCTGGGTGTTGATGATCGGCCAGCGCGACAGCACCCCGTTGCCGAACAGCTTGGCGTGATGGGGGCTGACCGAAGCCGGACCGTAGACATGGTTCAACCCCAGGGCCGCGGCAATCGTCCTGATCCCCACCGGACCCATCTCCTGTAGCAGGATGACATCCGCCGTCGCCAGGTTCGAGTCCGCCTTGATTTCCTTGAGGGCTCCTTCGACGTCCAGGCCGTACTGGATGTTCCAGGCGGCCACGCGCAGGCTGTCCCGGGGCGCCGCGGTCAGCAATGCCGCCGATCCCTGGTGGACCGTCACCCTGACCGGAGCGTATCCTGTGCGTATGCCGCAGCCGGCGAGCAGGACCGCCACGAGGAATCCGGAAACCGCAGCTTGGGTTATCTTCGTCTTCTTCATGGAATGAACACTAAGGCCCGGATCCGTTCGGGACAACCGCCGGCTGGGCCGGACAGCAGCACGCACCGGGAGGTGGACTTGAGCCGGGACAACATCGCCGAACTTCGCCGGGTCGGCCTGACCGCGGCGGAGTACCATGAAATCATCGAGGATCGTGCCGCCGTCGAACCCGCCGGCCTCGACCCTGACGACGCCGAGCGGGTGGGTTTCACCCGCCTGAACCTGTTCCGGACCGACCGCATCACCCGGACCTGGACCCCTTCGCCTGAACTGATCCGACTGCTGGATGAGATCACCAAACCCCAGATCTGGATGGTGCTGACCGAACCGTGGTGCGGCGACTCGGCGCAGATCCTGCCCATCATCGCCTTGCTGGCCGACCGGACTGCCGGCGTGGAACTGCTGATTGTCCTGCGGGACGACCACCCGGCGATCATGGACCGCTACCTGACCGACGGCAAGCGCAGCATCCCCCAGTTGGTGTCGTTCGATCCCGAGGGTCGGGAGCTCTTCCGGTGGGGTCCGCGGCCGGCCGCCGCGCAGGCGGTCTTCGACGCCGCCAAGGCCGCAGGGCTCGACAAACCCGACATTCTGGAAAAACTTCATCTCTTCTACGGCCGGGATCGGGGCGCGGCCGTCGCGGCCGCCCTCGCCGTCGCACTGGGTGCGACCCGTCCGGACCAGCCATGATCCTGCACCGCGACTCCAGCTGGCTCGTGGTCGACAAACCCTGCGGTCTGGCCACGCACGCCGGCGGTCCCGGCGAACTGGGCGCCGTCGAGTGGCTGGAACTGCACCTGGATCTGAAGACCCACGTGGTCTCCCGGCTGGACCGCGCAACCAGCGGGGTGCTGCTGCTCGCACTCGACCCGGCGGCATCCGCGCGGGCCGAGGTCGTCCATGAATCCGGCGGGGCATTGAAGATCTACGAGTTCTACTCCGCCGCCGACATCCTGGACACCGACGGGAATCCGGACTGGGAACGGACAGAGCCCCTGGACGGCAAACCGGCGCGCACCGTCTTTCGCCGCCTGGGGAAAACGCCCGACGGCAGGGCCGTGCACTACCGCGCCGAGATCAACCGTGGCCGGCGGCACCAGATCCGCCGCCATGCCGCCGACAGCGGCATTCCCCTGCTGGGTGACGTCACATACGGGGGCGCGGCATTCGCCCGCCTGATGTTGCACTGCACCGAAGTGCGCTGGCCGGAGATCGTCGCGCCGCTGCTCTCGCCCGTGCCCGCCTCGTTTCTGGCCTTGGACCAGGGAGCGGACCCCGGTTTTGCCTGCTGCCGCGACCGCCGCGGAGCATGGCTGCCGGCGATCACGGACGCCTTCAGGGCCGTGCACCGCGACGAGATCGACGGTCTACCGGCTGCCGTCGATGTCTACGGGCCCTGGCTCAGCGCCGCCTGGTTCGATGAGACCTCTGCCGCGGAGAAGATCGAACGTCTCCTTCACCCGGTGCTGGAGCAGGCCGCCGCCGCCTACGGCTGCCGCGGCGGGACCATCCGCACCCACCGGCGCAACCCCCACCAGCAGGGCCTGGTGACCGAGACCAGCATCTGGCGGCAGGCGCCGCCGGACTCCTTCACCGTCACCGAGCACGAACTTCGCTACGAGGTCAACCTGACCCGGACCCAGCACACCGGCCTGTTCCTGGACCAGCGCGATTCGCGGCGGCGCCTGGCGGCGGCGGCCCCGGGCAAGCGGCTGGCCAACCTGTTCGCCTTCACCTGCTCATTTGCGGTCGCCGCCATCGCTGCCGGAGCCGAGATCGCCTTCTCCGTCGACACCGCCCGCGCCTGTCTCGCCACCGGTATGAACAACTTCTCGCTGAACGGGCTGGAGGAGACCGGGCGCGGCAAGTTCATCCAGGAGGATGTCCGCAAATGGCTGCGCCGGCAGCTGCGGCGCAAGTCCGACCGGCCGGACGTTTTCCGACCGCTGGATCTGGTGGTCTGTGATCCGCCGGTGTTCGCTGCGACGAAGGATGGCGGCAAGTTCGAGCTGGAAAAGGAGTGGCCCCACCTGGCGGGCGCGGTGGCGGAGCTGCTGTCTCCGGACGGGCAGGCCCTCTTCGCCAACAACCACCGCACGGGCGACCACGGTTTCTACCGGCGGGCGCTCACGGACCTTTTCGCCCAGGTCATCGACTTGCGCCCGCCGTTCGATTTTCCGGTTTTGGCGCAGCGGCCCCACCATGTCCGCACCTTCTGGTGCAGCAACTAGGCGGCCGCGACGCGGTCAATCCTGATTCACCAGCCCCATCTCGAGAATGCTGGTCATCGGATCGTAGGTCCCCTCGAGCTGCGAGCGGTAGGGCTCCAACGAGGCCCGGATCTGCTCGGGCATGCCTTCTTCCCACAGCAGCCGCAGCGACTCCCGGTCCATGGCCGCGGCTTCGGCGGCCAGCTGTTCACGCCAGGTCTCCCGGTCCAGATCGCCGAGAGCGCTGACGTCCGCGTCGAGGGCTTCCAGCTGGTTGGCCAGCACCCGGGCCTGCACCCGATTGACCAGCCGGCGCAGGTCCCGCTCGCGTTCTTCTCTGACCTTTTCCGGTTTCTCGTCGCCGATATTGCCCTGCCACTGGAACCCCTGCTCCTCCGCTTCGTCGTCGCTGGTCACCGAGAAACCCGGCCCGTCCGAGGGGTCCACGCCCAGCAGCCCGTAGTAGGCCAGGGCGTAGATGTACTGGTATTCCCCCACGCCCATGCCCTGTTCCATCATCGTGCGGTTGCGCTCCTCGATGAAGACCAGCAGGGACGGCAGGAATTTGACACCCGCCTTGACCTTGTCGATCACCCCGGCGTCGTTCTGACCGTCCAGGGTCAGGAAGATGTCGGACACCTCGGTGCGCACGGGGGTCATCTGCTCGCGCACCGCCAGGAATACCGCCATGCGGTCGGAGGGGATGCTGCCGTCCACCCGGGGCACGAAATCGGACGGGCTGCCGTACTCGGCATCCATCTGCTCCATGGACGCCTCGAGGTTCTCGGCGCGATCGACGAATTTCTTCACCCCGAAGTAACCGACGGTGCCGATGCCGACGGTCATCAGGATGATCAAGCCGCAGCCGATGCCGCAGCCGACGAGCCACTTTCTACCCGTGCCGGCCATGGAAACTCTCCCTGTTGGAATGAACGGTCACCGGACGTGAAACCCTACCCGCAGCAGAGCTTCTTCATTCACGGCCAACCCGCCGTCGGGGATTCAGGTTGCCGTTGCGCCACCTTGGCATGACTATATCCGGTAACCACACCTCAGCACACGGGCGAATTTTGAAAGGCCGGTATACCGCGATGGCGCAGCAGTACATCTACACCATGCAGGGACTCAAGAAGGTCGTGCCCCCGGGCAAGGAGATCCTCAAGGGCATCTGGCTGTCCTTCTTCCCCGGCGCCAAGATCGGCGTCATCGGCCTCAACGGCTCCGGCAAGTCCACCCTGCTGAAGATCATGGCCGGCCTGGACGACGACTTCATCGGCGAGGCCAAGCCCGACCCTTCCATCAGGGTGGGCTACCTGGCGCAGGAGCCGCAGCTGGACCCGGACAAGGACGTGCGCGGCAACGTCGAGGAGGGCGTGGCCGCGATGAAGGCCAAGCTCGACCGCTTCAACGAGATCAGCGTGAAGATGTGCGAACCGATCGACGACGCCGAGATGAACAAGCTGATGGAGGAGATGGGCAAACTGCAGGACCAGATCGACGCCGCCGAAGGCTGGGAACTGGACCGCACGCTGGAGATCGCCATGGACGCCCTGCGCTGCCCGCCGGGCGACGCCGAGGTGGCCACGCTCTCGGGCGGTGAGCGCCGCCGCGTGGCCCTGTGCCGGCTGCTGCTGCAGAAACCCGACCTGCTGCTGCTGGACGAGCCGACCAACCATCTCGACGCCGAGTCGGTGGCCTGGCTCGAGCGGCACTTGCGCGAGTACGAAGGCACCGTGGTCCTGGTCACGCACGACCGCTACTTCCTGGACAACGTCACCGGCTGGATCCTGGAGCTGGACATGGGCCACGGCATCCCCTGGGAAGGCAACTACTCCTCCTGGCTGGAGCAGAAGCAGAAGAAGCTGCTCGAACTGGAAAAGAAGGACAACCGGCGCCTGAAGACCCTCGAACGCGAGCTGGAGTGGGTCAACGCCTCCCAGAAGGCGCGCCAGAAGAAGAGCAAGGCGCGCATCAGCCAGTACGAGCAACTGGTCAGCCAGGAACGGGAGATGCAGCAGGGCACCGCCCAGATCCGGATTCCGGCCGGCGAACGCCTGGGCAACGTCGTGGTGAAGGCCGAGAAGGTCCGCAAGGCCTTCGGCGAGACCCTGCTGTTCGACGACCTGAGCTTTCACCTGCCGCGCGGCGGCATCGTCGGCGTGGTCGGCCCCAACGGCGCCGGCAAGACCACCCTGATGCGCATGATCACCGGCGAAGAAAAACCCGACAGCGGCGAACTCATCGTCGGCGACACGGTGCAGCTCGCCTACGTCGACCAGAGCCGCGACGACCTGGACGGCGAGAAAACCGTCTGGGAGAACATCTCCGGCGGGGCCGAGGAACTCGATCTGGGCGGGGTGATGGTCAACAGCCGCGCCTACTGCTCGGGCTTCAACTTCAAGGGCCACGACCAGCAGCGCAAGGTCGGTACACTGTCGGGCGGCGAACGGAACCGTGTGCATCTGGCCCGCCTGCTCAAGAGCGGCGCCAACCTGATCCTGCTCGATGAGCCGACGAACGATCTGGACGTCGACACGCTGCGCGCCCTGGAGGACGCCCTGCTCGAATTTCGGCGGCTGCCTGGTCGTCGTCAGCCATGATCGCTGGTTCCTGGACCGCATCTGCACCCACACGCTGGCCTTCGAGGGCGACAGCAACGTGGCCTGGTTCGAAGGCAGCTATTCCGAATACGAGGCCGACCGCCGCCGCCGGCTGGGTGAGGATGCCGATCAGCCCCACCGGATCAAGTACCGCAAGCTGACCCACGGTTAGGCCGCGGACTACCTCAGGGGCAGCGCCTGGACGACGGCAGGGTCGTCGAGGCAGCCGACGGGGTAGACGCCCATCCGGTCGTCGTAGTAGGGCGTTCGGGTGTAGAACCAGTAGCGGATGGCCCAGGGATCGGCGGCAAATTCCGGATCGGCCGCCTTGAGCTCCTCCAGTTCGGGCCCCCAGGTCGGATTGTCCGCCAGGAGCTGCGGGATCATGCGCTCGATCACATAGGACTCCACATACTCCACCTGGCTGAAGACCGCGTCGAAGAACCCCCACCGCACCAGGGCGTCGGGCCCGGCGGGATCCAGGAGATGGGCCGCCACCGGAGCGACACTCTGGTTCAGGTCCACGACCACCGAGCCGGCCGGGAACACCCGTGTCTCGGTCAGGGACGCGGCCGCAAAGGTCACCGGGTGGCGCCCCTCGTAGGGGCGTTCCTGCCAGCCGGCGTCGGAGAACTTCCAGGTGCGGATTTCGAGTTCGGTATCCCGGTCCAGGCGCCGGTAGGCGATGCCGTGGACATCGAGCCGGTCGATCACTTCCACCCATTCCGGCGGCAGGATGTAGGCTTCGGGCAGGTCCGCCGTGGCCACGGGCGCGACCTCGTCGTAAAAATCCAGGACCATGGTCTCCGGCTGGTCAGAATAACGGAAATAACGCCCGCCGGTCACGTCGCTGAGCACCTCTTCATAGGACACCCCGCGGAATTCCACCTTGCGGGACCGGTCCGTCAGCTCGAAACGCATGGGAAAGGGTTCGGCGCGGAACCCGGCGCTGGCGGTCCAGGCGTCGGCCTTGCGGACGGCCGCGCGCAGGGAGGCCGCTTCCGTATTCAGCCACGCCAGCGAGTGGACCAGCAGCAGCCGCGTCGCCTCCACCCGGGTGCGGTAATCCTTCAGCATGTGGGTTTCGACCAGCAGCCCCGGCCGGTTGCGGATGGCCGTGTAGCCCTGGCTGTAACGGGGGGTCATCACGCCGCTTCTGAGGCCGCTGCGGGGATCGTGCCAGTCCTTGAAGCCCACGTAGGGCGCCATGGGATAACCCTCGCGGTCCATGGCCGCCACCATGCCGTCGCGGTAGGCCTTCGTCCAGGACGTCAGCCCTGGTTCCAGATTGCCCTGGGTCTCCAGCTTGAAGGTGATCGGATACTGGTAGTCGGCGCCGTCGGTGGCGTGGATGTCGATGAAGAAGTCGGGCGCCCAGGCGTTGAACAGCGCCAGCCAGGCCCGCATCTCCACGGTGTCGGCCTTCACGTAGTCCCGGTTCAGGTTCAGGTTGCGGCTCGTCACGCGCCAGCCCATCTCCTCGGGACCGTTCTGGTTGATCCGGCCGTAGGGGCCGAAGCGCTCGTGCCCGTCCACGTTGAAAATGGGCACGAACACGATGGTGACCTTCTCCAGGAGTTCACCGCCAGAGACGGCGGCTTCCGGCCAGGTCGCGCAGCAGCAGCATGCCGGCGTCCTTGCCGCAGCTTTCGCCGGCGTGGATGCAGGCCTGGATCAGGACCACCACGCCGTCTCCACGCTGCCGGTGATCCGCGGCGCGATAGCGGCCCGTCAGGTCGGCGACGACAACCGGCAGTCGTCGGCCCCGGGGACTGACCCCGAAGGACTGGAATTCCAGGAACGGGGTCGCGGCGGCCAGGCTCTCACACCAGGCGACGGTTTCCGCGTAGCGAGGCGTGCGCCGACCGTCCGCTGCCTCGAAGGGTGTTGTCGAAGGGGCGGGAGCCGCGGCGCCCGGGGCTGCCGCCGGCGCCAGAAGCAGCGGCAACAGAACGGCGAACAAGGTGCTTATCCCCATCATCAGGCAACCGGTCCTTGTCAGTGGAGGGTTGTGGTGGCTCGCGTATCATACCAGGGCAAGTTTTCTGAAACCGAAAGTAAACGTACGCGTAGGCATTGATGAAAAAAATAACAAAATAAAGGTTGATACCTGCCGGAGGAAATCCAATCTTGTGGCGGAATCCTCGGGAAGCCGGTTCCGCAAGGTGGTTTTCACCTGGGAAATTTTTTACAGGAATGTGTTGACACATTCTCGAATGTTCCCGGAAAATGGCTTCCAGGCATAGGTCATGCGTCCTGCATGATCGCGATCGACCCGGTGGGCAGTGTTTCTTACCCAGGAAGCAGCGACTGCCGGCGAGAGGCAGATGCAGATTGATTGATCACATCAGGCCATCCTGAAGCTTTTTCGAACGCTGTTCGAAAAAGTCGATGGATTTTTTTATGTGGTTCCGGTCTGAATTTTGCACCGCGATCACGGCTGGGCGCGGGGCTGATTACTAAGGATAGTTGCCACCACGGGGTGGCCAAGAAGTATCCACGGCGGGCATGGTGCTCGTCGGGATAGAGTTCGACATTCCCGGGCTTCGGCCGGTTTGAGGGGAATGGTCGAGTTTCCGGGAGACCTCGCTCCCCGGAAATACCCCAGTGGATTTCAAGGAGGTCCAAAGTGTTTAACAAGAAATTGATTATCACGCTGATGATCCTGACGGTGGTCCTGTCGGCTACGGCCATGGACGCCCAGGCCGCCCGTCGGTCGAGCCTGGCGGGCAACCAGTTCATCAACGACGCTGACGACATGTTCGCTTTCCCCCAGTTGATCGCGAAGTACAAGAACCGGGTCATCTTCGACCTTGCCCCCGGCAACGGCGATGAGGGCAACGGCTCGATCATCTTCGGCGACAACACCGTGTGGAACTTCAACACCGGCCGCAGTGATTTCCTCAACAACACGGCCAACTGGGCCTGGGGCATGGGCGACCGCTTCAGTCCCATCGACATGAACGGTATCCCCGGCAACAACGGTGCCAGCGGCAACGGCCTGGAGTGGTGGGACCTGGGTATGGCCACCAACCTGGGTGACACGCCCTTCGGCTTCAACATCAGCTGGGCCACCGACAAGGACAAGTTCACCCCTGCGGGCGGCGATCCGACGTTCGAGACGTCGACCAACATGCTCAGCTTCCAGCTGGGCGCCACCTTCGGCACCGTCGACGTGGCCGGCGAAGTCGGCTTCGGCAGCTACACGCAGGATGCTCCGGTGATCACGCCTCAGGACATGAACGACTACAGCTTCTTCAACTTCAGCCTGCTGGCCCGTGGCGACATCGAGGATGTCGGCGGCCTGAACTGGCGCTGGATCGCGGCCTACACGAACGGTTCGACCGAGGCGAAGATGACCGACGCGGTCAAGCTGTCGACCTCGGCCCTGCGCGCCTCGTTCGGTCCGGTCTGGGGCACCCCGGGTGAGTGGGAAGTCGCTGCCTACCTGAACTTCGTCTACGCGAAGCAGGATGAAGAAGGCACGACCGTCGACCTGAAGGACACCGGCAGCTACACCAGCTTCCCGGGCTACAACATCGCCATGGAGTACTACCTGAACCAGTGGCTGGTGGCTCGTGGCGGCGTGATGTCCCACAACGCTTCCGACACCTTCAAGGAAGAGGTTACCGGTGGCGGCGAGGACGAGTTCGTCGAGCGTAACTACGACTTCATGTGGACCCTGGGTCTGGGTGTGGACAAGGGTGCCTGGGGCCTGGACCTCGCCCTCGAAGAGGACGACGTGCATAGCGGCTACCTGCCCCTGAACGGCAGCGTCAGCAGCGAGCCGATCGCCTACATGACCGCCTGGCTGGCCTGGTAACATACCAAGCACAGCGGGAACGAAACGGCCCCGGCGGATAGCGCCGGGGCCGTTTGCTTCTGCCGCAACTCTCGTCTCGGCCGCAAATTACTTATTCCTGCCATTACTGTTTATTAACAGAATCTAATATTGACAACTGTAACGAAATCGTGTCATCTGGATCCAGTTAACCCATTTAATTGGTTGGTGTTCTCAATTTCCCGGTCTCGTGGGGATTGGCACCAATTCGAGGCACTGGGTGCGTCACGAGCTGAAGATGGGGTTTGGCGGCACGTGACCCGTTTTCCTGAATGGCCGATGTTCCGGGTGATCTCGCTTCCGGTTGACGTCGGACTGGTTCCACCAAGGAGGCTCACATTGACTAGACTCAGGGTACTTTCAATGCTTCTCGTTTTGGTCCTGATACTCGTCGCCGGCACCGCTCTGGCGGGCGCCAAGCTTAAGGTCTCGGATGAAGCCTACATCGACCTGGGTTACAGGCTCCAGGCGTACGTCCAGAATACCGATGTCGGTGATACCAGCGAGCGCGAATTCCGGATCCGCCGGGCGCGTTTCCGGATGAAGGGTGTCGTGAACGACAAGGTCAGCATCTTCCTGCAGACCGACGTTTCCGGCGGCGGTAAGCCCATGGAGATGATCGACGCCTTCGTCACCTACAAGGCCGATCCTTGGTTCCAGTTCTACATGGGCCGCAACATGGCCCCCTCCAACCGCCAGGCCCTGACCTCCTCGGGCGCCCTGATGGCCCTGGACCGTCCCCGTCTGGTGAACGAATCCCTGACCTGGGGCGCCGGCGGTGCCCGTCCCAGCATGGTCGATTCCTCCCCGGACCGTGTCCGTGACAACGGCTTGACCCTGTTCGGCTCGAACGCCGCCGGCGAGGGCGGCTTCAAGTACTATGCGGGCATCTACAACGGCGTGCAGTACGATACGGACCCGACGATCACGGACGATGTCGCCTCCGACGACGCCGACCGTTTCGCGGTCCGCGCCCAGTACAACTTCTGGAACGCCGAGGGCGGCTACTACAACAGCTCGACCTACCTGGGCAAGAAGAAGACCCTGGGCATCGGCGTCTCCTACGACATGCAGAGCGACGTGGGTGCCAGCGATGTCTACGACACCAGCGGCACTCCCACGGGCGCCCGGAAGCTCGTCGACTACTCCCTGATGACCGCCGACGCCTTCCTGGAACTGCCGTTCGACAATGGCGGCTCCCTGACGGCCGAAGCCGGTTACTCCATGCTGGACTACGGCGACGCCGTCGAATTCAACATGTACCAGGGCAGCGGCGTCTACGGCCAGTTCGGTTACATGTTCAACAATGGCCTGCAGCCCTGGTTCCTCTACGAGACCAAGACCTCCGACGCCACCGAAGCCGCCAACGGCGGAACCGCCGGCAACTGGACCAACATGCGTTTCGGCCTGACCTACTTCGTCAAGGGCCATAACGCCAACGTCAAGCTGGCCTACGAGAGCTACAAGAGGGAATTGGCCGGTGCCGCTGGAGACCCGAAGGACTCCACCACCGACCAGTTCACCTTCGGCTGGTTCGTGAACTACTAGTCTCTCGGCTAGTCCCTGCGGGGATGAAACCGAGGCACAGAAAAGGGCTCCCGCCACGGGAGCCCTTTTTCCATACCGCCGGACAGCAAACGGCCCCGGCGCTATCCGCCGGGGCCGTTTCGTTCCCGCTGTGCTTGGTGTGTTACCAGGCCAGCCAGGCGGTCATGTAGGCGATGGGCTCGCTGCTGACGCTGCCGTTCAGGGGCAGGTAGCCGCTATGCACGTCGTCCTCTTCGAGGGCGAGGTCCAGGCCCCAGGCGCCCTTGTCCACACCCAGACCCAGGGTCCACATGAAGTCGTAGTTACGCTCGACGGACTCGTCCTCGCCGCCGCCGGTAACCTCTTCCTTGAAGGTGTCGGTCGCGTTGTGGGACATCACGCCGCCACGAGCCACCAGCCACTGGTTCAGGTAGTACTCCATGGCGATGTTGTAGCCCGGGAAGCTGGTGTAGCTGCCGGTGTCCTTCAGGTCGACGGTCGTGCCGTCTTCATCCTGCTTCGCGTAGACGAAGTTCAGGTAGGCAGCGACTTCCCACTCACCCGGGGTGCCCCAGATCGGACCGAACGAAGCGCGCATCGCCGAGGTCGACAGCTTGACCGCGTCGGTCATCTTCGCCTCGGTCGAACCGTTCGTGTAGGCCGCGATCCAGCGCCAGTTCAGGCCGCCGACATCCTCGATGTCGCCACGGGCCAGCAGGCTGAAGTTGAAGAAGCTGTAGTCGTTCATGTCCTGAGGCGTGATCACCGGAGCATCCTGCGTGTAGCTGCCGAAGCCGACTTCGCCGGCCACGTCGACGGTGCCGAAGGTGGCGCCCAGCTGGAAGCTGAGCATGTTGGTCGACGTCTCGAACGTCGGATCGCCGCCCGCAGGGGTGAACTTGTCCTTGTCGGTGGCCCAACTGATGTTGAAGCCGAAGGGCGTGTCACCCAGGTTGGTGGCCATACCCAGGTCCCACCACTCCATGCCATTGCCGTTGGCACCGTTGTTGCCGGGGATACCGTTCATGTCGATGGGACTGAAGCGGTCGCCCATGCCCCAGGCCCAGTTGGCCGTGTTGTTGAGGAAGTCACCGCGGCCGGTGTTGAAGTTCCACACGGTGTTGTCGCCGAAGATGATCGAGCCGTTGCCCTCATCGCCGTTGCCGGGGGCAAGGTCGAAGATGACCCGGTTCTTGTACTTCGCGATCAACTGGGGGAAGGCGAACATGTCGTCAGCGTCGTTGATGAACTGGTTGCCCGCCAGGCTCGACCGACGGGCGGCCTGGGCGTCCATGGCACCAGACACCAGAACGAGCGTCAGGGTAAAAAGCATAAAGGCGCGCCAAGTAGTGGACCTCATCAGTAGCAACCTCCTGTTTGGTGACCCTGCATTCTCCCTCATCCGTCCGGTCGGTCCCGCGTTATTCCGTACAGCCGGGACCAGTTGGACCGACGTGAAACGACCTAACTGTCATCCCACACATTTCCATGCAAAGCCAGTTTCTCTACTGATAGGATCCATTAGGGACCGGGGCCGCAAACTGTGTCAACACCAAATACCTGATTCTATTCTCTCAAAAGCCCCGAAATGCCATTTAGGGCCTTTTAACGGCATCTGAAGGGCGTTTTGGTGGCTGTTTTCGCTGAAATTCGTGCTGCCGACCCCTGTTTTTCGAAAAAAAGCCGGGCGCCGTCGACCCTGAGGTCTGCGGCAACCCGGCTTCAATCGCGGGCGACATCCGGTCCGTCCGGACCGTCACTTCTTCTTGATCACCACGTCGCCGCTGAAGGTGCTGATCCGCACCCGGGCCTCGCCCGCGCCGTTGGTGAACGCCAGTTCGCGCCCGGGGGTATACTTGCTGGTCTTGCGCGACTTCTGGCCGAAATTGTTGTCGATCTCGCCCGAAAACGTCTCGATCTCGAAGTCGGCGCTCACATCCGCGGGCACCACCAGGGTCAGATCGCCGCTGTGGAGATCGAAGCTGAATGAGCCTTCGCTGTCGAGTTCACCCTGGACCGTGGCGCTCCCGGACACCGACTCCAGGTCCAGCTTCAGGTACCTGGTGAAATCCAGATCGATCCGGCCGCTGACGGTCTCGGCATCCACTTCCCCGACATCGCCGCGGACCTTCACCTTGCCGCTGATGCTGGCCGCCTCCACCTCGGACGCGCCGCCATCGATGAGAACGTCTCCACTGATCGATTCGGCTTCGATGGACCGGCACGGGCCCGTGATGGTGACATCACCGCTGATGGACGAACCTTCCACCTCGCCCGATACGCCGGATACCTCGACCGAGGCGCTCACGCACTCCACCTCCACCTTGCTGCCGGCCGGCACATGGATCACCAGATCGGCTCCCTGGCTGATGTTGCGGCTCTTTCTGGGGTAGACGACCTTGATCCGGCTCTTCTTGCGGCCGAAGTCGACCATCAGGTCCTCGACGTCCTCGCCGAGAGTGCCTGCGACCTGGATCTCGTTCTTGTCCCAGCCGATCACCGTGATCGAACCGACGATGTTTTCGATCATCACCATGCCGTCGGCCGCGGCCGCCCCCGATTCATTGACTTCCCGGTCCGCCAGCGCCGCCGAAGCCGCCAGGGCGAAGATCAGGACCAGCAACGGAATCAGCCGCTGGGGATTGTCGTTCTTCCGGATCATTTCGTTTCCTCCGTTGGGTCGCCCGGCCGCGCCGGACGTGGGTGCAAATCGTGGACAGTTCACATGTTGCGGCTGGCGATATCCCGTCGCAGCAGGTTTCCGCGTTTCTTGTGCATCATGAGCGCCAAATGGGACAGATTGCGGTTTTCCGGATCGCGGTCCAGCGCCGAGGACAGCTCCGCGAGGGCCCGGTCGATGACCTCGAGACCATCTGCGGCGGCAACGCCGCGGTCCCGTTCGACCAGCCGCACCGGTGCGGGCGCCGGTCCGGTCCCGGTGTCGTACTGCCGGACCATCACCCCGCCTGAAATCAGCAGCACAGCCAGCGTCGCGGCCACGGCCAGCGGTCTGAACCGATCCCGAGCGCCGGCAGGGCGTGGGATAGCGAAATGCTGCCTCTCCGCGGCCGTGATGGCGCGGTCGATCCCGGGCCAAAGGTCGCGCCCCGGCGGTACGCCTTCGGTTCTCATCCGGTCTGCCAGGCCGCTGATCTGGCGATCCGCCGCCGCATGTTCCTCGTTACGCTCCATGAGCGGTCTTCCTTTCTTCGGTCAGCATTTTCCTGAGCAGCCGGCGCGCGCGGTGCAGCTGGGCCTTGACGGTCCCGACCGCG
Organism: Candidatus Krumholzibacteriia bacterium; assembly: GCA_942492615.1. Classification (GTDB taxonomy): domain Bacteria; phylum Krumholzibacteriota; class Krumholzibacteriia; order LZORAL124-64-63; family LZORAL124-64-63; genus CALOFL01. The sequence goes on along the minus strand of CALOFL010000009.1, from coordinate 76,867 downwards.
ACATCCAGCAAGCCGGCGATCTCCCGGTGGGTGTACCCTTCGACGTCGTGGAAGACAAAGACCACCCGCCCGCCTTCGGGCAGGCGCGCGATACACCGCTCGAGATCCAGGGCGGTCAACAGGTCGACGACCCCGTCACCCCGGCCCGTGGGACCTCCGGTCATATCCGCCGAAGCCGCCTCGGGACGGTCGCCGTAGGCTTCGGCGGTCAGGGAATCCAGCAGGCGGCCCCGGCGGTTCCGGGCGCGGAAGCGGTCCCGCCAGAGATTCACCGCCACCCGGCTGAGCCAGCCTCCCAGGTTCCCCCGGCCGGCGTAGCCGGCAATCGCGAACCACGCCTTGACGAAGGTGTCCTGGGTCAAGCCTTCGGCCTCCAGCGCATCGGCCGTCAGGCGCAGGCAAAGCCCGTGGACGCGGTCGGCATGCCGGCGGTAGATCTCCTCGAACGCGGTGCGGTCACCCTCGGCGGCCCGCTCGGCCAGCCCCCGGTCGATCGCAAGGGCCCGCCCCGGATCTTCACCTGCGTGATTTCCTGCCAGCACCTTCACCATCGATCCGCTTTCTCCTTCAGGCGAGACGCAAGGCCACTCCGTCCATCTGGCTCTATACTATGACGGTACCGACCGGGGTAATGGTTTGAACGCAATTTCGCACTTTTCGCTCATCGAATTTATGCCGGCGCCCGTGGTTGACAGTTTGTTATCATTATTGTTAGATTGACGCCATCTAAGCCGCTCGCCCGTGTGCTTTCGCGTCGGGGATTGGTCGATCATGTGGAGGACGGGAACATGCCAACTGGAAAACTGAGAAGAAACACTCCCCAAAGAAGGGTTATTCTTGAGGAATTGTGCCAACTGGACACGCACCCGACCGCTGCTGAACTATACGCTGCGGTGAGGCGACGGTTGCCTCGGATCAGCCTGGGCACCGTCTATCGCAACCTGGAGGTTCTGCACGAGGACGGACGGATCAGCAGGATCGAGTTCGCCGGGACCGAAACGCGCTTCGACGGCAAACTCGAACCCCACTACCACGTACGCTGCACCGACTGTGGACGGATCGAGGATATCATCCAGTTGAATCAGGACCAGGTGCCCAGCCAGCCCGCAGAACTCGCCGGCTTCCAGATCGAAGGGCACCGCCTGGAATACTTCGGCACCTGTCCCGACTGCCGGCAGCGACGGTTTCCGGCTGGATCGCATTAGGGCCCGGTCACGGGTTACTTGAACACGACCTGGTCCTTCAGACCCACGAACATGCAGACAACCTCGTCGATCTCTTCCTGGCCGTAATCCATGGATCGCATGGCGGTGATGATGTCTCCGCCCGCAGCGAGGAAATCGGCATCGGTCAACTCGAGGTGGACGTGCGAGGACTTCAAGTCGCGGCCCGTGTACTCGGCCGTGCCCCCGATTCCGGCTGCCATGAAATCGGCGACATGTTTGGCCAAGGCCTTCTTGTCGACGTTCGCGACGGTGTGCTTGATCTGGTCGTTCACCGTGTGCAGGCGCACGACCTCGGTGGTCATTTCCAGGATGCGGTCATACCCGCCGAGCCGTTCATAGAGCGATTTGTCGGTGTGCCGCTGCGCCCGCGCCTCGGCCGAGGCGGCGCACATCTCCACCAGTCCGTTCATATGGTCTTCCGCCGTCGGAGCTTTCTCCTCACCGGCAAACGCCAGCAGCGGAACGGCCAGCAACGCGAACAAGAGCAACGGTCTGATCAAAAGTCGGAAATTCATACGTGTCCCTCCCCGGGATGGTAAATTTCGTCTGGAATCCGTGGATCATGGATACAGGATTGTTCCAGTCCGGATTGTAGCATAGGGGAAAACCACCGGGGAGATTTAGTTCAATCCGCGCGGGCGGTGGCTATCACGCGCCGGCACCCACACCCGAAAAACCGTCCCTTGCCGGGGCCGGCTTTCCACCTGGATGTCACCGCCGATCTTCTTGACGATGCTGTGCGCCGCCGGCAGGCCCAAGCCGGACTTGACCCGCTTGCCCTTGCTCAGGAACGTCGGTTCGAAGATATGTTCCAGGGTGTCGGCGTCCATGCCCTCGCCCGAGTCAGCGATCTCGATGTGCACACCTTCGGCGCCCATCAGGGTCCGCACGGTGACCGTACCCTGCTTGGAGATGGCCTCGCCCGCGTTCTGCAGCAGGGTCATGAAGACCTGGTTGAGTTCCCGGATGTCCGTGACCACCGCCGGAATGTCAGCGAACTCCCTGACCACCGTGACACGATCCTTGAACTCGTGCTCCAGGAGCGTCAGGGTTTCTTCCAGGCACCGGTTCAGGTCCGCCTTTTCGACCGCCGCGCCGTCCAGCCGCGTGAACCCCCTGAGGCTGCTGATGATCTGACTGATCCGGGTGATCGCGTCGAGCGTCACCACCTGGTCGCGCTCGAGGATCTCCAGCGCCTGGACGAATTTGCGGTCGGCCAGCGCTTCCGGGTGGTCGGCGCCGACAATGTTCCGGATGCGGGCCACGCACCGGGTCGAGGTGTCGTTGATGCCGTTGATGGCCCCCAGCGGGGTGTTGAGCTCGTGCAGCAGGCCGGCGACCAGCGAACCCAACGCCGCCATCTTCTCGGACTGGATCACCTGGACCTGGGCTTCCTTGAGCTCGCTCAGCAACGCCTTCAGCTGGTCGTTCTTTTCCTTGAGTTCAACGTTCTTGAGCCGTGAGATTTCGGCTTCCCGCTCGGCCTTCTCGATCTCGAAACCGACCTGGAGATTCTTCACCCGCGCACTGGCCTGGTCCCCGGCCACCTCCTCCTTCAGTTCCTGGTAGCTCTTGTAGTGTTCGAGGGCCGCCGCCGGATCGTCCAGGGCGGCGCGGATATCGGACAGGACCCGATGGGCCTGGAAGATGCGCGGCTTCGCCTTGATCTCCTCGGCAATCGCCAGCGCCCGCTGGACCTGCGCCAGGGCGCGGTCGGGCTTACCCTCCGCCAGATACAACCTGCCGAGGCTGATCAGGCTGGTGCTCACCGCCTGCTTGTTGCCGTATTTCTCCCGGATCGCGAGGGCCTCGAGATGGTGCCGCCTGGCCCCCGCGAAATCGCGGAGTTCGTGCAGGCTCACGGCGATGTCGTGCAGGGCCCGCGATTCGCCGAGGTCGTTACCGACCCTGCGAAAGAGATCGAGACTGCGGCGGTCGTATTCGAGAGCCTTGTCGAACTCACCTTGCGACTGGTGGACCGTGCCCAACCCGTTCAGCGACCGGGCACGGCCGACATCGAAGGAGAGCTCCTCGAACAGTTCCAGGGCCTCCCGGTGGTACTGCAGGGCGCGCGGGTAGTCTCCCAGCTCGTGGTATCCGCCGCCGATGCCGTGCAGCAGCCAGGCTTCGTTCATGGTGTCGCCGACTTGCCGGGTGAGCTTCAGGGCGGCGAAGGAACTGGCCAGAGCCTCTTCGTAATCGCCGAGACTGAGGTACACCCCCGCCTTGGCTCCCACCACGAGTCCCCGTCCTTCGGGATCCTCGAGGGTCTTCATGATCTGTTCGGATTGCAGCAGCGTGGCCAGCGCTTGTTCGTGATCCGACCGCAGATAATCCACGAAACCCAGATGGTAGAGGCTGAAGCCGATACCGCGGGGATAGGCCAGCCGCCGGGCCATCGCCAGGGTTTCGCGGCTGAGTGCGCGGGCCCGGGGCGGGTCCTCGATGACCACCGCCCGCGCGAGCTTGATCCGCACATCCACCCGCTCGGTGGAATCACCGTCGGGCAGGGCGTCGAGCTGGGTCTCCAGTTCCGTGGCTTCGGGGTTCAAGAACGATCCGTTCGTCGGCGGGCGGAATTGTGTGCTTGTTTTCGCCCATCAAGATAGGAACGCAGCCGGGAGCCCGCCCTTCATGAACAGGACCCGGCGTGCGCCGGGTCCTGCGTTTCCTGAGACAAGCCGCTCCGGGTCCGTTTCCGCGGGCCTGGGCCTACTTCTTGGTGATCGTGGCGCCTTCGATGATCGCGGCATACTTGTAGCCGGCGCCGAAGTCCTTGTTCACCGACAGGGGACCCTCGACGACGACCATGTCGCCGGCGGCCACGACGGCGCTGGTGGTCACGGTCAGATCGGCGGTATCGCCACTGCCGGTGCCGTCCTGGATGTGCACCCAGTTGGTGCCCATGATGTTGGGCGTGAACTTGACGACCTGGCCGGCCACCTTGACTTTCTGCCCGCTGAGCGAGGCGCCCTTGGTGAAGATCTCGCCGACGGTGTAGCCGCCGGGCGCCTTGGCAACATCGCCCACCGCAGCCTTGTCCAGCACGGTCTGCGTGCCGCTGGTCGCGTGTCCCGACTCGGCGGCTTGCGCGTGGTCCGCGGCGCCGGGCGCGGCCATCTGGCCGGCGGCGCCGATGGAACCGACGAAGTAGATGACATCGAAGGTCCGGTCCAGGGACTTGCTGGTGAACTGGGGCATGGCCATGCCCTTGTCCATGGTGACCTTCTGGCCCACGGCAACCTTGCTGGCGGGGCCGGCGGCCCAGATCTTCTCGCTGCCGGTGTCCAGATACACATAGGTGTACCCGCCCGAATCCATGGTTTCCAGAACGGTGCCGGTCCAGCTGTTGGGATCGGAAGCCGGAACGGCGGCCGGCGCCTCGGCGGTGGTGGCCGGCGGGCTGCTGGCGGCGGTGTTCTTGTTCTCGCCGCACGCGCTCAGGCTGATCATCAGGACAACGGCCAGCAGAGCAAAGATGAGGGCTGACTTTTTCACGAAATTCTCCTCGTTGGGGAAGACATCGGGTCCGGAAAACCGCCCCGGGGATGATCGATTACCTGTCGAAAATATAACGTGGGTCGCTCCAGGGCAAACCGGGATTGCCGACGCTCGAGGATGCACCTTGCGCGGACGGTGGTGGCTGCTAGATTCTGAACAAGATACTGAACAGGATTTTCAACCACGGGACTACCGGCGCAGCCTGAAACCCACACCCGGAGCGTACGTTGACCACGGTCACCCCGATCATCGCCTGCACCTACGCCGAAATCGCCCTCAAAGGGCGAAACCGCACCGTATTCCTGCGTAAGCTCCTCAACAACATCACACGGGCCCTCAAGGGTGAGCCCCTGGAGAAGATCAGCCACATCGAGAGCCGGCTGCTGATTCATCTGTCCGACCCCGACCGGGCCGAGGCCGTGGCCGCCAAGCTGCGCGATGTGTTCGGCCTGCAGTGGGTCTCCCCGGTCGTGGCCCTCGATCGCGCCGGGATCGACGTGGAGCTGGCTGAGGATCTGGCGGCTGGACGCACACCCCGGCTGACCGACGTGTGCGCCCTGGCGGTCGAACTGTCGCTGGAAAACAGGGGCGAAGCCCGGAACTTCAAGGTGGAGACGCGTCGCAGCGATCAGGATTTTCCCATCAATTCGCCGGCGATCAGCCGCGAGGTCGGCGGGGCCGTCCACCGGGCCACCGGATTGCCCGGACGTATGAGCGGACCCGATTTCGTGGTGAACGTGCTCATCCTCAAGGAAAATGTCCTGGTCTTCACGGGCAAGGAGATGGCCTGGGGAGGGCTACCGTTCGGGTCGAGCGGACGGACGATGGTGCTGCTTTCCGGCGGTATCGATTCACCGGTGGCCGCCTGGCTGATGATGCGCCGCGGCAGCCGTCCCGACTTCATCCATTTCTATTCCGGCCGCGACGTCGCCGAGGCGGACGTCGGCAAGATCAAGGATCTCGCCGCCATCCTGACGCGGTATTCGCCGGTGGCGCTGAACCTCCACCTCGTCCCGGTCGTGCCCTACGAGATGCGCTCCATCGGCGTGATCCCCGATAGTTACGACATGGTCATGTTCCGCCGCTTCATGATCAAGACGGCAGTGCACCTGGCCAGGCAGCACAACTGTCTCGGCCTCGTGACGGGCGACAGCCTGGGCCAGGTGGCCAGCCAGACGCTCCACAACATGCACGCCATCAGCACCGACGTCACCCTGCCCATCCTGCGCCCGCTGGTCGGCATGGACAAGATGGAGATCACCGCCTGGTCCCGTAAGATCGGGGCCTTCAAGACGTCAATCCTGCCCTACCGGGATTGCTGCTCGATACGCTCGCCGCGGCCCACGTTGACCGCAAAGCCGCGGGAGTTGCTGGATTTCTCCGCGAAGATGGATCTGGACGAGGCCGTCAGCGAGGCCATCGAGGGGGCCGTCCGCGTGGTCATTGCGCGACCGGAACCTCGTCCTTCAGACTGAACATGTCCTTCAGTTCCTCGAGGCCCTCTGTCACCGCGAGGGTGACGTCGGCCTCCACGGCCGCCGTCAGCCCCAGGCGCGACAGGGCCGCTTCGTTCTCGTGGTAGTTCGGCCCGTCGGTGCCGATCCCCCACCCCCCGCGAATACAGATGATGTCGGCCGCATGGATCAGGTCGACGATCCGCTGGGCGTCGGCGGGAGCCTCTTCGGGATTGTGGTGCCAGCGGGCTGCCAGGACCACTTTTTCCGGCAGGTTCCACGCTTCGAGCAGCACCGCCGCGGCTTCGGCGTGATCAATCCCGAGCACGGCCCGCTCGGCTTCGTTGAAGGAGAGGTTCCCCCGGGTGACCAGGTCCTTGATCGGTTCGTCGTCGATTTCGACGAACGTGCCCAGCAGCACCTTGCCCATGTCGTGGAGCAACCCGGCCGTGAAGATCTCTTCGACGTTGTCGAGCTTCAGCGCGATGGCCAGCTTGTCGGCACAGATGGCCGTGGCGATGGAATGGCGCCAGAGGCCGCCCGATTCCATGTCGTAACCCTTGACGGGCTTGCGCACGAGCGGCGCGACCGACATGCACAGGACCATCTGGAAGATGCGGTTCGTGCCCAGGCGGGTGATGGCTTCCTTGACCGTCTTGATCTTGCGCGACCACCCGAAATAGGCGGAGTTGGCCAGCTGCAGCAGATTGGCCGTCAGGCCGGGGTCGTGCTCGATGACCCGGGCCAGCTCGTCGAAGTTCACGTCGGGATCGCTGAGGAATTGCCTCAGCTTGACGACCACCGACGGCATGGACGGAATATTTTTGACCTTGGACAGGATTTCGTTTCTGACAAGCACCATGATGCCCTTTGGCTGGGGTTAGGCGGTCGTGAATGACCGTCCTGTTTAATCGACCAGATCCGCCACGACCCTTAGCTCTTCCTGCGTGAACAGGGAATCGGCGTCCATGAGGATCACATCGCGGCCCCCGAGCGTGCCCTGGCCGTTGACGAAGTCGACGCCTTCCATCCCGCCGCAGCAACTGGGCGGAAAACCGATCTGGTCTTCGGCGATATTGACCACTTCGCAGACCTCGTCCACCACCAGGCCGACCGTCAGGACCGTTCCGCCGAATCCCACCTGGGCGACGACGACACAGGTTTTGGCGGTGTCCTCTACGGGACGCAGGCCCAGTTTGTGGCGCAGGTCGATCGCCGGCACGGCTCGGCCGCGCAGCGCGAGCAGGCCGCGGACGTAACCCGGGACGTGGGGCACCCTCATCATGCCGGTGACGCCCACGATCTCCTGGACCTTGAGGATCTCGAGACCGTATTCCTCGGACCCGAGCCTGAACGACAGGAATTTTCCGGCCTGGGCGATCGTGGCGACGTTTGATGCGGTGGGCATGACCAACCTCCGTGTTGGTGAATCAGGTCGCCTGCGGCGGCCCTTACCGGTGGCGTCAGAAAATTGACCGCCACGTTTGTTCGTGAACTTCCAGGCGGCCGAGCTCCACGGCGCAGGAAGTCAGATTCCGTGGCGTGGCGATCGACTCCGCCAATAACACAAATTGTTTTTCTAAAACACATTACCGACGTTCCGGTAACGATCGAACACGAGGGGCAGGGGCGGGTCATGCGGCCGGTCACAGGCACGTTGGAACTCCGCCCTGGCCCTGTGCTGAAGTAGAGGCAACCGCCGTGCCACCGGCGGCAGGACTCCGTGAGGCAAACCGGAAGTCAGGAAGAGCGGCCGGATAGGCGGAGGTATCTGCGTCCGATGAAATAGGCCAGGACGACCCAGACGGCAGCCAGCGCCACGTTGACCGCCGCGAAGCTGCCGGCCGTCAGACCCAGAACCGTGGTGCCGACAAGAACCAGCAGGGCCGCCATGACATCCCCCATGCGCACGAAGAACGTGTCGATGGCCTGCTTGGCCTTGTACTTTTCGCCCCGGGTGGTGGGCAAGAAAAGCATGTTGCGGACGGTGTTCTGCAGGGAATAGTCGGTGGCGTTCTCGGCGGTCTTCACCCAACGGGCGACCGCCAGCACCGGGAAGACCGCCACCAGGGCATAGCCGCCCATGGCCAGGACGGGCAGGACCATGACCGCCCGGTGCACCCCGATCCAGGCGACGATCCGCGACACCAGGAACAGCTGGATCAGCAGGCCGGCCAGGTTGACCACCGAGAAGAAATTCGCATAGAAGGTCCCGATGCCTCCGCGGACGGTGTCCTGCCGTGCCTTCGTGGCGCTGGTGAACTCGGCGTCGGTCATGCCCGCGGTGCGCACGACCACGGGTGTCGTTTCCTCCTGGGTCTGAGCGACGCGGGCGCCGAGGATGTACTCGCCGGTGGTGTTGACGAGATTGAGCATGATGAGCATCGAGGCGATCAGCAGCAGGTAGCGGTTGCGGAACACCAGGGCAAAACCGTTGCCGGCCTCCATGGTTGCGGTCTCGACGGGCGCGGCGGACCGGCGGGCGCGTGCGGTTGTCCGGCGCCGTTCGGTGATCCTGGTCAGGACCAGGCTCAGGAGCAGCATGGCTCCCGACAGCAGCAGCAGCTGGTACAGACCCAGCGGTCCGATCAGGCGACCGGTGATGAAACCGCCCGAGACGGCGCCGGCGGACATACCGAACCCGATGATCGCGAACAGCCGCTTGCCCTGGTCCTCGGTGTAGAAATCGTTGGCAAACGACCAGAACTGGGCCACGACCATCATGTTGAAGATCCCGACCCACAGATAGAAGGCGATGCCGATATCAAGTCCGGTCAAGGCCAGGAAGTAGAAGACAACCAGGCAGCCGGCGAAGAACAGGAGCACGGTCGTGATCAGCCGCTTGACGGGCATCCTGTCCGCCAGACGACTGTAGAGAGGGACCAGACCCAGATAGAGCACCGCCTGGCCCGCCGAAGCGTAGATCTTGGCCTCGGCGCCCCAGTCGGCCAGGATCAGGGCTTCGCGCACCGGCTTGATGATGTAGTAGGCGGTCATCAGCAGGAAGATGTTCAGCGCCATGAGCAGGACCACGCCGCCTTCACCGCCGCGGACGGGAGCGAAGAGCCCCAGCAGGCGTTCCAGAGGGTTGCGGTTGTCGGCTTGCTGGCTGTCCATGGTTTCCTTCATGTCAACGGTCCAGGGCCACGATGCGACCGCTGCCGTAAGCTCCGTAGACCGTTGTCGAAGCGCTCCACCGGTTACCCCGATTCAGCTGGACCTCGACGGCCAGGAAGCGGTGGGAGTCGTCGCCCCGGGGAATGTCTGCCCGCAGCCTGCCGTCGGCACCGAGTATCGGCAGCACAGTGGTCGCAACTTCGACCCACGGCGTCCAGCCCGGATCACCCTGCACGCCGCGCCCGCTGTCCACGGCCGCGGTGCGGTAGCGGTAGCGGGTGGATGTCGCCGCTGCGTAGCCCCGTTCGACGGCCAGATCATGGAAGACGAGACCCTGCGGTTCGACCTTGAAGTAATCAAGGGGTGGTACCCGGTCGAACCAGTAGCGGGCGATCTTGTCGCGGCGACCGGCCAGCGTGCGCACCAGGAAGTCGGCCGCGTCGGGGTTCTGGTAACGGGCCTGCTCCACGATCAGGCGCAGCTGCCGATCGGTGAAGGCCGACACGATCTTGGCCGCCCAGTAACCGTCGAGCCGCGTCAGGTTGGCCATGCCGCTGTGGGGCAGGTCGGGTTTCCAATCCTGCGGCTCGAACAGCTCGACATCGAGGAGGCCGATCTCGTCCAGACCCGCGGGTCTTTCCAGATTTACCCACTTGTCCTCCCTGAACCCCAGGGTCAACAGCCGCCCGGTGATCGGAAAGACATCGAAGCCGTACTCGAACCCGAAACGGCGGACAGGCTGATCGCCGTAGGCGCCGAGGGTCGAGGCGAAATCGATCAAGTGGTGGCGCACGAATCCCTTTCCCGGCTCGCCGACATACATGTCCAGGGAGTTGTGCATCTTGGTGTCGAAGTGGTTCACCCAGGCGCCGAAGACCTTCAGCGCCCGCAGCTCACGGCGGTCCTGGTGCCGGATGGTGTCGTTGGGATCGTCCGCGCGCCGGCCCTGGTCGTCGAAGGGGCCCAGGGGAACGCCGTCGAGGTAGCGGCTGGCCAGGGCGTGGAAACGGCCGTCGAAAACGGATTCGGTAGCCGCCAGGATGGAGTCGAGATTGGCCTCGGTCATGGGCACGCGGCCCTCGCGGCCCACGCGCATCTGGGCGCCCTTGCCGACCACGAGCTCGTCCCGGTCGAAAACCACCAGCCTGTCGACCGGTGTGTTGAATCCCATGGCATGGAACAGGAGGTTGACCACGACGCCCGAGCGGATGGTCATGCCCGGATGGTGCGGCGGGTCGAACTTCAGCAGCCAGACGTCGCCGCGGGCGTCCTTGATCCGGAAGCCCGGCGTGACACCGGCGGTCTTGGCGCCGATGATGGTCCACGGCCGGCTGCGGTCCGGCCCGGCGACCAGCGGCAGGCCGTGCGCCGGCCCGGCGACGAGCTCAGCGTCGGTGAGGGTCCTGGTGCCGATGCGGTTGTTGAACCAGGTCGAATTGACGACCTCGTCCAGCGGATTCACGTTCGCCGCCCGCTGCACCCGGTCACCGGTGCCCAGCCAGCGGAAGAACCGACCCGGATGCCAGAAACGGGAAAACGGTCGGCCGACGAACGAATCCACGGCGTAGGGCACCAGGCCCGGTTCCCCGGCTGCGGGAACCTCACTGGGCTCGCGATCGGCGGCGTACCAGACCACCGGTCCGTCCACCAACGGCTCGCGCGCCACGCTGGTCGCCGGCAGCGCCGTCAACAGGCACACCCAGGCCACGGCCAGCAGGCCGGCACCGCGGGCTCCGCTAATAGACCTTGGTCGGGTTCTTGCCATAGAGCAGACCTTTCGGATCGTACTGGAACGTTTGGCTGAACTTCAGACGGACCACCGCAGACTCTTCGCTGAGGCCCAGTTCGAACCGGCCGGCGAACCCCCGCTGGGAATCGATCAGGCGCAGGCCCAGGCCGCCGGTGACCTGGACGTTATTCAGGCTGATCTCGCTGGTCTTGTGGTAGACCTGGCCGATGTCGGAAAACAGGTAGGCGTCCAGACCGAGATCGTCTCGGCCCCGGGCCACCCAGACCGGCCAGCGGTATTCCGTCGAAAAACCGACCGATCCCTTGTCGTAGAAACGCAGCGAGGTGAACCCCCGCAGCTCGTCGGGCCGCTGGAAGGTGACCAGGCGCGTGAAGGGTATTTCGCTGGTGCCGGCGTTGTCGATCCGGTTGAGGAATCCGCGCACCGCGAGCGTCCGGTCGGTGTGCCACAGCGAGAAGAACTTCTCCACGTTGACGTGGTAGGTCAGGTACTTGAGACCGCTGCCGTCGCTGTCGGTAAAGAACGACACACCCACGTCCTGGAAGCCGCCGCTGCCCGGGCGTCCCGACTGGTCGGCGTTGTTGCGCACGAAGGCCAGCCGTGTGGTCCAGCCGTTCGACTCGCCGGGATAACCGAAAGGAACCGCATCCCGGTGGACCCGCCCGAGCGCCTGGTCGGTCCGGTACCGCGGCTCGAGAGCTTCGACCCGCGAGAAGTAGTTCTTGAATTCGAGCCCGATCTTGCCGCCCAGGTCGCGGGCCAGCTCGAAGCCGCCCCACGACGTCTGTCGCTGGTAGTAGGAGAGGTTGCCGTTGAACGAATCGTAACCCAGGCCGTAGTAGCGCGTCAGGTTGACCTTTTCCCCGCCGCCGCCGATCTGGAGCGTCCATTCCGGGCCCAGGTGAAACAGGGTACCGCCCGCGATTTCGTCGGCCCGCCGGGTGGATGTGGATGCTTTCATGAAGAAGAGGTTGTCCTCGCCCAGAAAGTCGGGGCGGGTGACTTCCGCGCCGAGGGTGAACCCCTCGTTGTCGCCGATGGCGATCATCGGCATGATGTAGGTTCCCCACGGCCCCCGCACGCCGGGATACTCCGCTGCGACGCCGAACAGCCCCAGCCTGTCCATCCCGATGACGGTCTGGTCCACACCGTAATAGACCAAACGGAACGGCAGCCCGATGACCCAGTAGGGTACCATGACGGCCGTTTCCCAGCCGGGTCGCGCGCGGTCGCCGAAATAGGCGGCCTGGGAATCGGGGTGGGAGGAGACCGGGCCCCAGAAGGTGTCCCGGAAGCCCAGGGAATCCGCCGGAGCCGCGGTCTCGCCCCAGAAGGACGCACCGCCGGTCTGGGCGTCCGCACCGCCGGCGGCAACCAGCAAGACGCCGCAGGCGGCCATGACGGCCAATGTCCGGATCCGGGTCCGTGTGTCGGGTGAAGCCATGGTCAAGGGGCAGGCGTCCTCACTGGATGCGACGGGCGCCCCGGTACCGGCGGCGCCACCACGAATCGTTCAGGCTGTCGGTACGGACAGGGCTGTAGCGACGCGGGGCGTGGACGAATTTCCCGCCCCCGACATAGATCCCCACGTGGTTGATCCTCGAACCAGAGAGGACAAAAAAGATCAGGTCCCCCGGGCGCAGATCCTTGCGTTCGACGTGAACCCCCGCCGAGGCCTGCCGGGACGAAACCCGGGGCAGCTGGACACCGAGATTATTGTAGACAAACATGACCAATCCGCTGCAGTCGAACTTGTCGGGCCCCGCCGCGCCCCACTGGTATTGCTTGCCCAGCTGCTTCTTGGCCAGGGCCGCCGCTTCGAATCCCAGACGCGAGCCCTCCGGCCCGGTGGGCGGTCGGCTGGGACGCTTGCGGTCCGGTGCGACGTCGAACACGCCGGCCCGTCCCAGGACCCGGGGTTCGGGCAGCTGCGGGTTGAAGCCCGGGGCCGTGTCGTCAGCGGCGCCGGCAGGAGACCCCTCGCCGGATATGTCGCCACCGCTGGCGGCGGGCTCGTATCCGGTCGCCGGCGCGGTCGCGATGACGGCGCCGGATCCAGCAACGCGTTTGGGCGCACAACCACCGGCGTTCCATAGCAATAGCAGAAATATCGCCGGAAACAAACAGTTCGTGCTGAGGGCTCTTTCCCTGGGCTTCACGGAGTCCATTCCTTTTCCATCGAACCGGGGGCGATTTCTGTTTTCTGGCCCCCGCCAGTGCTCCATGCTAGTTTAGCAGCACCATGAATGACAAGCAGACAGACAGCAATCCGGATATTCCGGAAAAACCGCCCCAACCGGAAGATTCCGGTTTCCTGGAGCTCACCATCGAGAAACTGGTCACCGGCGGTGCCGGGCTGGCCCGCCACGAAGGCCAGGCCGTCTTTGTCCCGCTGACCGCTCCGGGCGACCGGGTCAAAGCGGCGGTGGTCGAACGGCGCAAGGGCTTCGTACGCGCCCGCGTGGAGGAGATTCTCGAGCCGGGTCCCGGCCGCCAGGAACCGCCCTGCCCCTATTTCGGCCAGTGCGGCGGGTGCGATCTGCAACACCTCGCACCGGCCGCCCAGCGCCGGGTCAAGGCCGACATCGTCGCCGATTGTTTCTCCCGGCTGGGCAAGATGGATGTCGGCGGGCTCATTTCCGGCCCCGAGGCGGGCGGCGAGCTCGGGTACCGGAACCGGATCAGGGTTTTTGCCAACCCCGCCAACTTCTACGGCCTGATGCGCCGCGGAACCCACGAGGTCGTTCCTCTGGAAAGCTGCGCGCTGATGCCCGCGGCCTTCAACGACGACATCCTGCCCTGGTTGCGGATGCTGCCGCCGGCGGAACAGGTGGTCGTCCGCCTGGACGGCCGGGGGGGGTGGCTGGTCTCCATCTTTGCCAACCCGAGCCGGCTGAAGATCATGAAGAAGATCCTGGCCGCCCTTCCGGAGGGCGAACCGCCGGCTCCGGGATGCCAGGGCCTCATGTTCAACAACCTGCCGCTGTGGGGCCGCGACTACCTGATCCACGAGCTCGCCGGCCACAAGTACCGCGTCGGCGCCCAGAGCTTCTTCCAGGGCAACCACGAGGTCACCACCGAGGCCCTGGCGGTCGTCCGCGACTGGATCGGGGAACTCAAGGACGCCGACCGGCTCGGCGGGCTGCTCGGTGACCTGTTCTGCGGCGTGGGTCTGTTCAGCCTCGCCCTGGCCGATCTGTTCGACAAGGTGGTCGCCATCGACAGCGACGCCAACAGCTTTCGCGACGCGCGCAACAACATCAAGCGCAGTGAAGCCGCCCGGGACAAGGTTACCGTCCATCTCGGCCGTCTGGGCAAGGTCCTCAACCAGCCCGAGCTGGCGCCCGCCGAGTTCTGGCAGCACTCGCTCTGCCTTGTCGATCCGCCGCGGACCGGCCTGGGCAAGGAGGGGTTGGGAGCCCTGCTGCAGGCCAATCCGCGCCACGTCCTGTTCATGAGCTGCGACCCGGCCACCCTGGCCCGCGATGCGGCCGCCCTGACCGCCGCCGGCTACCGGCCCCTGCGGCTGAAGGTGCTGGACATGTTCCCCCAGACCGCCCACATCGAAACCCTCATGCTGCTGGAGAGACAGGATTGACCGGTTCCCGTCAGGACATGAACGGCCCCGGTATTGCCGATACCCGGGACATGCCCAGTCTGGACAACGTGGTCGTGGTCCTCAGCCGCACCACCGAGCCGATGAACATCGGCGCAGCCTGCCGGGCCATGAAGACCATGGGGTTGAAACACCTGCGGCTGATCGATCCCTTGAACCCCAAAGGCCGCAGCGCCCGCGCCCTGGCCCACGGCGCCGAGGACATCCTCGACGGGGCCCTGGTTGTCGACACCCTGAACGAAGCCATCACCGACGCCCTGGTCGTCACCGGCACGACCGCCCGCATGCGCCAGCTCCGCAAGCGGGCGCTGCTGACGCCGGCGGCGCTGGCTGATCACATCGCCGACCACTCCCGCTCGGGCAAGGTGGTCATCATGTTCGGAACCGAGCGCACCGGCCTGACCAACGACGAGGCGGACATCTGCCGGTACCTGTCGACCGTCGACACCGCGCCCGAACAACCCTCGTTGAACCTGGCGCAGGCGGTGATGCTCTACAGCTGGGAAATCCGCCAGGCCATGCAGCGGGCGCAGGCCCCCGGCAGCACCGGACAACCGCGCAACGCCCCGGGTCCGGATGTGCTCCGACCGGAAATGCGGGTACGGCATCCCCACCGTCAGACGAAGCTGCCGACCCAGGTCGAGCTCGACAACATGTACGCTCATCTCGCCTGGGCCATGGACTCCGTCGGCTACAACGATCACGAGAAAATGAAATTCCTGACGTATCTGCGGCAACTGCACATGCGCGCGGGCATCGTGAACTGGGAGACGCACATCTACCACATGTTCTGCCGGCGTATCCTCAAGGCGCTCGATCGCCCCCGTTTCGAGGGCGTACCCGGCGCTCCGCCGATCGACGACGACATCGCCACCACCTGAAAAACAAACGACCCGGACCGCCGCGAGGCGTTCCGGGCCGCTGGTGCTGATCCGCGGTCCTGCTAGCGCACCCCGATGCTGCCGATGGCCTCGAAGACCGCACGGTACTCGTTGTCGAGGTGATGCAGGTTGGTCCGGATCGATTCCAGGTTGTTCTGCTTGGCCCAGGCCTCGAATTCCTTGCAGATCAGGGCCAGGCGCGGGGCGCCGTAGGTCGCGCAGGCGCCCTTGAAGCTGTGCGCGTCCTTGACCAGCGACTCGCAATCGCCCGACGTGACGGCCGCGACGATGGCCTCGTACAGCGGCGGAGCGTGGTCCAGGAAGAGATCCCGCAGCTCGGCCAGGATTTCCTCATCCCCGCCGAATTCGCTCATCAGACGATTTTCATCGATGACGGGCATTTCCGATCCCGGAAGGGTAAGATCCTTGCTCACGGCTTCATCCTCTCAACAGGGTGCAAGACTTGACTCATCTTCGTTTTCGGCCGTCCTTTCGGGGTCTTGACGATTCTTTGGAAAATCACTTGATCATCCCCGGTGGCGACCGAAAATGGGTTATGGAGGAACCAACATCCCGGGGTGGACCGCACCCTGCGGGTCAATCGGTCACCGGTGTGTGGCCACAAGGAGAATTCGATGAACAAGCTGCTGATTCTCGTCCTGGCAGGGCTGCTGACCGTCGGCGCCGTCGCCCCGGTCCTGGCTTTCGGTCCGGTGGACATCGAAGCCGAACTGCCCTTCTACAGCAAGTACGTCTGGCGCGGCCAGCTCGCCCTGGACGGCCCGGTCCTTCAGCCCAGCTTCGATGCGGACCTCTTCGGTTTCGGCTTCGCGGTCTGGGGCAACCTGGACCTGGATGACACCCAGGGCATGAATGGAACCTTCAGCGAGATCGACGTCACCCTGGGCTACGAGCTGGAGCTGCCCCTGGTCGAGCTGGGGATGGGCTTCATCCACTACGCCTACCCGAAGCACCAGGTCGAAGGTTTCGAGGTGCGGGCCGGCAACCCCACCACGGAATTCTACCTCGAGGCCGAGGCCAACGTGATCCTCTCGCCCGAGCTGGCCGTCTACCAGGACATCGACGAGTACAAGGGCGCCTACTGGGAAGCCAGCATCGGGCACGGGGTGGCGCTGGGCGAAACGATGAAACTTGAACTGAGCGGCGGGCTGGGCCTGGGTTCGAAGAGCTACATGACCGGGTACTTCGGCGTCGATCCCGACCTCGTCCCGGACGTCAAGAGCTTCACCAGCGCCAGCATGTCCGACTACTACATCGGCGCCGAACTGCCTTACCACCCGCTGCCGACGCTGACGCTGTTCGCCAACGTCAAGTACACGGCCCTGCTGGGGGATGCCAAGGACGCGGTCGAGGCCGCCATGGAATCCAGATACGGCGGCAAGACCAGCGCCACGGTGTTCGGTCTGGGCGGCCGGTTCAGCTTCTAGGCTGGCCGGACACGTTTGTTTGCCAACCCCCGCGGGCCTCCCGCGGGGGTTTTCGCTTCCCCAATCCCGGAACTATCGGTCATCATGTCCGTAGAAGGGGCCGACGCGGCCACCGGCCGCGTATCCGCTGCCACGGGTCGGTCTTCGGGATCGACCGTATCCTGTTCCCGAGGAGAATTCCGTGAATCCATCTGCGATGGCGATTGTCCGTCCTGTCCTCTTCTTGCTCCTGCTCGGGTCCTGGTCCGTGACGGCGCTCGGGGCGCCCGCGACCCTGACGTTGCCGGCCGATCCGCCGGCCGTGCGCACCGTCGAGCTGGTTGAACAGTGGCGCATCGGCGGGGAGGAAGAGGAGGACCTGCTGCTCGGGGTCATCTTCGGCGGCGCGATCGGTCCCGACGACAACGTCTACCTGATCGACCGCCAGCTGTCCCAGGTCCTGGTCATCTCGCCCGCAGGCGAACTGGTGACCACCCTCGGACGCCAGGGCCAGGGGCCCGGCGAACTCAACAACCCGCACGGTCTGCTGCTGCTCGAAGACGGCACGGTCGGCGTGATCCAGGGTTTCCCGGGGCGGGTGACAGTGATCAATCCCGACGATACCCCGGGCGGCACCATCGACATCGGCGGACCGCCGGCCGAGGGCGGTTTCAACTTCGTGCGCGAACTGGCCCGCTGCGGCAACAGCCTCGTGGGTGTCAGGGGCCGGGCCACCTTCGACATGGAATCCGGCAAGAGCGTGGCCACTTCGACCATGGCCGTCATGGACCTCGAGGGTGTCGACCAGGTGGTCATCGCCGAACACACCCAGGAGAACGACCTGCAGAAGCGGGTCTATGACGAGGCCGCCGAGTTCACCGAGATGGACACCTGGGCCGCCGGCGGCGACGGCGTGGTCGTCACGGCTCCCGCGCGCGACCGCTGGGAGATCGCCGTCCGCGGGCTCGACGGCGAGATCATCCGGGTGCTCCAGAGGGACTTCACGGTCCGCAAACGCAACGACGAGGACCGCGCCGAACTGACCGACGGCATGGTCATCATCGTCAACGGCCAGCGGCAGGAGATCGAGAGCAAGACGCTCGAACACGATCCAGCCATCATGGGCCTGGACGTGGCCGCCGACGGCCGCCTGTTCGTGACCAGCTGTTTCGACCAGCGCAAGCTGCTGAAGGACGGAGTCGCCGCCCGCTACGACGTCATCTCTGCGGCCGGTGAGTTCGTCGAACAGCTGGTCGTGACCGTACCCGAGTTCGACGGCACGCAGGATGCCTTGTTCTTCCTGGACGGCGAGGGTTTCCTGCTCATCCGCAACTTCGACCAGGCCACCGAGTCGATGACCGCCGGCTTCGGCGGCGGCGACGACAACGACGCTGAAGACGCCGACCTGGACGCCGAGCCACTGGAAGTGGTCTACTACCGCATGCCGTGAACGGGTGACGAGTTGCCGCCGGGAGGATCATGATGGCAGACGAAATCGGATTGGCGGTGGTCTACCGCTGGCAGATTCATGCGGATCGGGAAGAGGAATTCCGGCAGGCCTGGGAAACGCTCACCGTCGCTCTCCGGGACCGGCGCGGAGCCCTGGGGTCGCGCCTGCATCGGGCCGAGGACGGCACCTGGGTGGCTTACGCCCAGTGGCCCGACCGGGCTGCCTGGCAGAACTCCCGCGACCTGGACAGTGTCGACCCCGCCGCCAGCGCCGCACTGCTCGCGACGATCATCCGGTCGGAGGAGCCCCTGCTCCTGGAGCCGGTTCGTGATTATCTGATGCCGGGGAATCAGACCAGGTAGATATCCAGCGCCACGAAGACCAGCAGCACCACGCCGATCCAGGAGTTGATCACGAAGAACGCCTTGTCGATGTGGCGCAGATCGCCGCCACGTACGATCGCCTGCTCCCAGGCCAGCAGCCCGGCCATGATCCCCACACCGACCAGGCTGAACCAGCCGAGCGGTTCGGCGCGCCGAAAGGCGCCGGCCATCATCCCGACCGACAGGACGTGGAAGACCTGCGAAACCGTCAGGGCCTTGGCCACGCCCAGCCGTGAAGCCAGGGAGTGCAGGCCGGCCTGACGGTCGAAGTCGGCATCCTGGCAGCCGTAGATGGTGTCGAAGCCCGCCACCCAGAACATCACGGCGCCGGCAAGCCACAGCGGAAACGCGGCGAAGCCGCCGGTGACCGCCAGCCAGGCGCCGACCGGGGCGATCCCCAGGCCCAGGCCCAGCACCAGGTGAGCCAGCGGCGAGATCCGCTTCATGAAGGAATAACCCAGCACCACCGTCAGGGCGACCGGGCTGAGGTAGAAGCACAAGGGGTTCAGGTTCCAGGCGGCCAGCACCAGGACGGCTGCGGACAGGAAAACGAACACGGCGGCGCCGGTCACCGAGATCCGGCCGGCGGGAATGTCGCGGTCGGCGGTACGCGGATTGGCGGCGTCGATCTGGCGGTCGGCCAGGCGGTTGAAAGCCATCGCGGCGCTGCGGGCACCCACCATCGCCGCGAGGATCCAGCCCAGGGTCGACAGCGAGGGCCGGCCGGCCGACGCCACCAGGAGCGCGATGAGAGCGAACGGCAGGGCGAAGAGCGTGTGTTCGAATTTGATCAGCGCGAGATAGCGCGCCACCAGCGTCATTCCTGTCCCCACCGGGGCGCCAGATCGACCGCGACTTTCAGGTGATCGCAGACGCGCTGCACGATGAAATCGACCATCTCTCCCGGCGACGCGGGCTGATGGTAGAAGCCGGGTGCCGCAGGCATCACCAGCACGCCCCACGCACTCAGCTTGGCCAGGTGCTCGAGGTGGTGCGTGGCCATGGGTGTTTCACGCGGCACGATGATCAGCTGGCGGCGCTCCTTGAGGCAGACGTCCGCCGCCCGCAGGAGCAGCGTCTCGCTGGTGCCGGCGACGATGCGGCCGACGGTGCCCATCGAACAGGGGATGATCACCAGCGGCCCGCCCCGCGCCGAGCCGCTGGCCATGGGCGAGGTGAACTCCGCGCGCCCGAAGGTCGCCAGCCGGCCGGGCCCCATGGTCCGCAGGCGTTCGATGATCCCGTCCACCGAAAGGTTCATTTCCACCGGTGCGGTCTGGCTCACCGCCGAGCTGACCACCAGGTTGACGTCACGGCCGGCGTTCAACAGCACGTCGACCAGGCGAACCCCGTACGCCAGGCCGCTGGCGCCGGTCCAGGCCACCCCGACAGCGGGCTGTTTCCCTGCATCAGTCATTATCAAGCCTCCCGCCCACGATGTGGGCGATGCCGAAGGTCTGGCGCTCGACGAAGGTTTCGACGAAACCGTATTCGGTCAGCAGCCGGCGGAACTCCTCCGGCGTGAGGAACTCGCCCATGCTGCTGGGCAGGTAGCTGTACGCCGCGCGGTCACGGCCGACCAGCTTGCCCAGCCAGGGGATCACCGAGTTCAGGCCGAACCGCAACGGGCCCGGCACGCCGCGGTGCTCGCCGTCGGCTGCCGGGTCGTCCCGGTAGAACTCCAGCACCATGAACTGTCCGCCGGGCCGCAGCACCCGCACGATCTCCTCGAGGCCGCGCCGGACATCGGCGAAGTTCCGCACCCCGAAACCGACCGTCACCGCATCGACGCTGCGTGAACGGAAAGGCAGGTTCATGGCGTCGGCGGCGGTCGGCGCCAGGCGGTCCGCGCCGGGTTTGCCGCGGGCGCCGACCAGCATCTCGGGACAGAAATCCGCCGCGATCCAGGTGCGGCCGCGACCGGCGCGCTGGCAGGTCAGCGCCAGATCGCAGGTTCCCGAGCAGAGGTCGAGCACCTCCCAGACGTCATGGTCCAGGCGGGCCGCCACGTTGCGGCGCCAGGCCTTGTCCCGGTTCAGGCTGAGGAAGTGGTTCATGAAATCATAGACGCCGCTGATGCGGGCGAACATCGAGCGCACCTCGCGGCCGTGGGCCTCGGCGTCCCGCACCGCCCAGGAACCGGCCTCGCGGCCGTGGATCTCCTGGAAGTCGGTCATGACCCGGCCTTCAGCCGGTCCAACAGGTCCGCCCATTCGGCCGTCACGCTGGCGGTCACGTCCGGGTCCATGGTCACCACGTCGGGCCACTCCCGCTCGAAACCCCGCTCGCCCTCGAGCTTGCGGGTCGCGTCGACACCCATCTTGCCGCCGTAGCTGGCAAAATTCGTGGCGTGGTCCAGCTGGTCGATCGGACCTTCGCTGAAGAACACGTCGCGACCCGGATCGATGCTGCCGGTCACCCGCCACAGGACGTCGTTGAGGTTGTGCACGTCGACATCCTCGTCGACCACGATCACGGTCTTGGTGAACATGATCTGTCCGGTGCCCCACAGCGCCTGGCACACCTTGCGGGCATGGCCCGGGTACCGCTTCCTGATCGAGATGATCACCAGGTTGTGGAAGCAGGCCGCCGCCGGCAGGTGGTAGTCGACCACCTCGGGCAGCGGCACCCTGAGCAGCGGCAGGAACAGGCGCTCGGTGGCCCAGCCCAGCCAGCCGTCCTCCATCGGCGGCTTGCCGACAACGGTGGTCAGGTAGATGGGGTTACGGCGGCTGGTGATCGCCGTGACATGAAAGACCGGGAATTCCTCCGCCAGACTGTACCAGCCCGTATGATCACCGAAATCGCCCTCCAGGCGCCTCTCGTGCGGCTCGACGTAGCCTTCGATCACGAAGTCCGCCGCCGCCGGAACCTCGAGATCGCAGGTCACGGCCTTGGTCATCGCCACCGGCTTACCGGTCAGGAAGCCGGCGAACATGGCCTCGTCGATGTCCGGCGGCAGCGGCGCCGTGGCCGCGTAGGTCATCGCCGGGGAACCGCCGATGGCCACGCAGACCGGCATGCGTTCGTTGCGTTTCTCGTATTCGGCGTGATGGGAGGCCCCGGTCTTGTGGATCTGCCAGTGCATGCCGGTGGTCCGGCCGTCGAAGACCTGCATGCGGTACATGCCGATGTTGCGCTTGCCGTTCTCCGGGTTGCGCGTGATCACCAGGGGCGTGGTGATGTAGGGTCCGCCGTCCCCGGGCCAGGTGGTCAGGACCGGCATGATGTCCATCAGGCCGCGTCGCTCCAGCTCGTCTCCCTGCACCACGATCTCCTGGCAGGGGCCGCGGCCCACGTTGCGGGGCATGGACTCTCCCCAGCCCTTGAGCTTGCCCAGCATGCGCACCTTGTCCCACAGACCCTCGGGGGGGCCCATCTTCAAGGGCTCCTCGAGCTTGGCCACCGCCGCTTCGATGCTCTCGCAACCCAGGGCCCAGGCCATCCGCTGCCGGCTGGCAAAGAGGTTGATCAGCAGCGGGACCGGCTTACCCGAGGCGTCGACCGCCAACCGGTTCAAGCCGCGGGCTTCGCTCCAGCGGCCAGGAACGGGATTCTCGAACAGCAGGGCGGGGTTCTCGCCGGCCTTGACGAAGCGGTCGGCGATCTCGGTGACCTCCAGACAGGGGTCCACCGGTTGGCTGATGCGGATCAAGGCGCCCCGTTCCTCGAGGAAGCGGACAAACGACTGGAGGTCCCCGGTGGGGATACCGGCGGCGTTGGACGAGGCCATGGCGGTTCCTTGATTGGAATGGATCCTGGATTTCGACTGGGAAAACTTAGCAGAGAGGCCTTTGACCGGCAAGGCGGGCGGGGATCTTCAAAAAAAACAGGGGGGTGTCGCCACCCCCCAGATCCCCACCGGCTGTATTACAATAATAATTAGCATTAAATCTGGATTTTGCCAACCGCTAAGATTGAAAGTGCGGTAAACGACGAGGAACCGGGCACCGCCAGTGCGGCTCGGTCGGCGCCGAACCGGAAGGCACAGCCAGACACTACCCCCTCCTCACCGGTTCCGCCGGTCGGCGGTCGGCAGCGCGCTATCCCTTGGCTTCGAACCTGCGGTGGAAGTTGAAGTTCATATCCGCCAGGGGTTTCGCGTTCTGCTCGATGTCCAGGATCTGCATGGCCTTCTCGTAATCATCCGGATGCACATGCATGATGTAGCGGTAACCGCCGCGCCCGTCGGTGATACCGTTGGCGCTGGACACGTTGATGTCGGCGTCGCAGAGTTGCTGGTGGATACCCACCAGGGCGCCGAGTTCATCGTCCCCGTGCACGACGAAGGCGTGGTGTGGTCCGACCAGGCGCAGTCCCTGGTTACGGGCCAAATCGCCGAGCCACGTCGCATTCAAAGGATAGATGACGAGCTGGGTGCGATCCCGGCCGACCGGAAACGCGTTGAAGGCAATCAGGTTGACTTCTTCCGAGGCCAGGGTTTCGAGGAAACGGCAGCCTTGGCCTGGCGAATCCTCGACCGTGGTGTAGTAGTAGTCCACCGAGTAGATTTGGGCCGTCATGGGGGCACCTTCCTGAAATCGGCATGCAGCCGTGCCGCCCGAAACCGCGTGGGGTGCTATTTCGGTAGTGGCATCCCGCCCGCCTGATGACCGGCGCCGGAGAATGCCGGACCTGCCGGGTGCATCAGACTACGAGCCCGCCGGGAAAAAGTTCTCGGCTCTCGTCCCCAATCTAGAGGCATATCCATTATACCACACCGGGGCCCGGCACAGGGTTTTGTGTTGAAAACAGCTATTCTATTGGGCGGTAGAGGGTTCCTGAAGCCTCAATACGGCTATTTCAAAGGCCGCACCAGGACCGCGGCGACGTCGCCATGCTGCTCGGAGGGTCCGTCACCGTGGCGGTGGGCCGGGCCCACGCCCTCCCAGTGATGCAGAACTTCCCAGCGGAAGAAGAGCTTGAGGATTTCGCCGCGGTCCAGAAAGAGGCGGTGACGGCCGTCCTCCGGATGCCGGAAGCAGCGGACGCTGCGGCGGTCCCAGGTCTGGCAGTAGTGATCGAACTGCGGATCATCGACGTTCCACGCGGTCAGGAACAGGGTTCCGCCGGGCCTGGTCCAGTGGTGAAGGCGCTCCACCAGGGATGCGCAGCCCCCCAGATCCAGGGTCTGCATCAGACCGAAGCACAGCACGGCGTCGAAATTGCGATCGGGTTCGTAGAGGAAGATATCCTGGGCGAGGGCGTCGACCGTCAGGCCCTCATTTTCAGCCGCGGTCGCGAAGATGTCGACGGCTACCTGCGAGTTGTCGATGCCCGTCACCCGGCAGCCGCGTCGCGCCAGCGGCAGGGCATTGCGACCCTGACCCACGCCCAGGTCGAGAACCCGGCAGCCGGCGGGCAATCGGTCGGCCTGCTGCTCGAGCAGGGGCGATGCCTCCGCCCCGAAATAGGCGTCGTGTTCGGCGTAGGCTTTGTCGTAGTCGTCGTGCACGCGGGTCCGCCTATTCCAGTTCCCTGATCCGGCCTTCGATCGTCGCCACCACCGTCTGTTCCCTTTCGACCGCCGCCACGGCCGCCGCGGTCAGCGTCACCCCCAGATCCTTGTAGTCGGGCAGGTCGATCCGCAGGTAGACCGGCGCCATCATCGCCACGAAATCGGGCATGGCCACGCGGTAGATCCCGTCCAGGGCCAGGGGTTCGGTTCCCACCAGGATCTCTTCCACCGCCGCGGTTTCCCCACCGTCGGCCCGACGATAAGTATAACTGATTCCCGAGACCTGGAGTATGCCATGTTGCCCCGCGACCGCCGCATCGGCGTTCTGCTGGACCACGGTCCCCAGCTGCCGGCCGGTCAGTTCCACCACGACGATGGAGTTGGCGAACGGCAGCATCTCGTTGATGTCCAGCGCGGTCACCGGCCCCTGATTCAAGGCCTTGCGGATGCCGCCGGAGTTGATGAACGCCACGTCCGCCTCCGCCCGACCGCGGATGACGTCGCTCAGCCAGTTGCCGATGTTCGTCTCGCCGCGGCCCTTGCGCAGATCCTGGGCCAGGGTGCCGATCTGCCGCCCGAAACGGTCCTGAACGATCTTCTCGTAGCCCTGGACGACCCGCGTGAGTTCCTCGTCGGCAAAGGTGCCGTCGGACCACAGGTCGACCAGCCGTCCGCTGTGGTCCACGACCCGGTCGTCCTCGACGCGCAGGTCCAGACGGCCCAGGTTGGTCATCTTCGAACCGGCCTGGACGATGAGGATGCCGCCCACCTCGAGGGGCTGCTTCAGGCGGGTGTGGCTGTGCCCGCCGACGATGATGTCGACGCCGGACCCCTCCAGGCGCGACGCCAGTTCCTTGTCGCCGTCGACCCCGTTGTGGGTGATCACCACGATCAGGTCCGTTGCCGGATCCAGCGCGGCGGCCATGGGGATGATCAACTCCGCCTGATCGGCCATCGCCAGTCCGCGCAGGCGGCTCGGCGCCACCACCTCTTCCATGCCGCTGCAGGAGAATCCCATGACGCCGATGCGCAACCCGCCCTTCTCCAGGATGACCGGTTCGCGACGGAACACGGGCCGCCCTTCGGCGTCGACGATATCGCCGCCGAGCAGGGGATAGCCGAACCGCGCGGCAAGGAGCCTGGCGTTCTCGGCGCCGACGTCGAATTCATGGTTGCCGACCACGCCGACGTCGTAGCCCAGCAGCGTCATCATCTCGGCGACCGCCGCGCCCGGCACGCCGTCGACTTCGAGGTTGCAGACCGGATTGCCGGTCATGAAGTCCCCCGCGTCGAGGAAGATGTCGTGGGCCACCGTCCGGCGCTGATCCGCCAGATGCCAGGCCAGGGGAATCACGCCGCCGACCATCTTGCCGTCATCGCGCCAGACCGCCGGCCGCGGCAGGAAGTAGCTATGGAAATCGTTGGTGTGGAACAGGGTCAGGTTCCACGGGCCCGCCCCCGTCGCCCGGCTCGCGGCGGTTTCCGCCCGGGCGCCGGACGGCCAAGGCAGAGAAAGGACAGCCGCCAGCGCAAAGGTCACGAGCAGCGGGCGAAGCGGTCGAAGCGTCATGGCGGGTTCCCATCGGCTGAAAAGGGTTGGTGGGCGGTTTGAACACACGACCTTCATTCTTAACGTCAGCCCCCGGAACAGGCAACCCCGGATCGCCGGCGCCGCGGCCCATTCCGTCCGGGGTTCGGGCCGTTTCGATTGACCGTATCGGTTTGATTTGCCATGATCGGCGGGCGCCGAAAACGAATTTTCCCTGAAAAGGAAGACTGGCCATGTCGACCTGCCGAGCCGCCGTCCTGATCACCGTCCTGCTTCTGGCCGCGGCTCCCGCTGTCTCTTCCGTGCCGGCCGACGACGCTCCCGCAGCCGATGCCTGCAAGATCAAAGACCGCGTCGGGATCGTCGCCCAGGGAACCAACCCCATGGTCACCTTCCGCGACTTCGCGAATCTGTGCGCGCCGGTCCTCTGGTTTTCGCCGGACGAACCCAACCTCCTGGGCGCCAAGGGCAAGGACATCCTGCTGCCGCTGGCCTTCCCCTTCGAGGGCGTCGCCGAAACCCCTGTCGTCTACTACCGGATCCGCACCTTGCTGGTGCGCGCCGACCTGGACAGCGACGCCATCGTCACCGAGGACATCGACCGCGTCGACACGATGGTCGACTTCCGCCAGATCGCCGGCGTCGACCTCGACTTCTTCTTCTATTACCCCAGCGAGGAGGGCCTGGGCGCCCACACGCACGACGTGGAAGCGGTCTACATGAAGACCTTCATCCAGCGCTGCGAGAACTGCGCCGAAACCCACTACGCCCTGGTCATCGACCGCACGATCGCCAAGGCCCACGGCATCCTGTGGTACGACAACACCCTGGTCACCGACAAGTACACCGAGTTCCCGATGACCATCCTGGTCGAAGAGGGCAAGCACGCCAGCTGCACCGACAAGAACCAGGACGGCGTCTACACCCCGACCTTCGACGTCAACAAGCGCGTGAACGATGCCTGGGGCATCCGCGACATCATGCGCTCGGGCGGCCTCTACTCCGGCGGCTACCAGGGTTGGATGTCCAAGAGCCGCACCCCAGAATACCGGATCTTTCCGCCTTTTCTCCCGAACCTGCCGGTCCACCAGCGGTATGTGGTCGACGGGGTCTACGCGCCGGACAACGCCCAGTACGAGCTGCGCCCCTTCCCTCGCTCGGAGAACGCGGCTGACGACCCCCACCTGGTGCCGTTTATCGCCGACAAGGGCGACGAGGACTGGCCCGAGATCGTGCCTGACACCGACCTGACCAGCTTCACCCGCTGGATGGACGAGGACAAGTTCATCAATTCCTTCACCCTGGCCCTGCGGCTCGAGGGCCAGAACTACGGGAGCAGAAGCAACACCGTCGGCCTGTCCGCGATTTTCCCGCTGCTGGTCGTCAAGAACGTGGCCGACCCCGTCGGGGGCGGCTGGTTCGTGAACCGGGTCTACTTGAAGGACAAGAACCTGAGGGATATCGGCTGGAACATTCTCTACACTTCCAGCGCCTCCCGCTGGTTCGACGGGTACTTCTCCTTCGGCTGGGAGTGGGACAAGGATGACGAAGGCGTCATCCACACCGACCAGGTGATCGAAACGGGGGTCAAGTTGCGGTTCAACATGAACGCCACCCCCCTGCGGTTCCTGACCGCCCTGGGCACCGATTTCTGGGGCATCCGCTTCGGGGTCAAGAACAAGGGGTTCTACAACTGGGAAAGCATCGGCTACGTCATGGAAATCGGCGCCGGGTCCTTCTAGAAATTGGCTTTCCCGCCCGGATGAGGATATTTTGGGGTCACTGTGGATTCCGGGGCGCCGGCAGGTGGCCCCATCCTTTTTGTCCGTACCTAAGGAGACGGTGAAATGGCCAAGTACCGGATCGGTTGGATGCCGGGCGACGGTGTGGGCGTCGACGTGATGGACGCCACCCGGATCGTGCTCGACAAGCTGGGTTTCGACGCGGAATACGTTCACGGCGACATCGGCTGGGAGTTCTGGAAGACCGAAGCCAACCCCCTGCCCGACCGCACCATCGAGATGCTGAACAACGTGGACGCCGCCCTGTTCGGCGCCATCACCAGCCTGCCGAAGGAAGAGGCCGAAGAGGCGCTCGTTCCCGAACTGAAGGGCACCGGCAAGGTCTACCGCAGCCCCATCGTCCGGCTGCGCCAGGAATTCAACCTGACAACGAACCTGCGCCCCTGCAAGGCCTACGCCGGCAACCCGCTGAACTTCAAGGACGGCCTGGACCTGGTCGTGTTCCGCCAGAACACCGAGGGCCTGTACATGGGCGTCGAGTACCACCCGCTGCCGCAGGACGTGCGCGACAAGCTGACCGAGACCCATCCGGCGCAGATGGGCAAGCTCGCGGGCACGGCCAACGAGGACATCGCCATCTCGACGCGCATCTTCACCCGCAAGGGCTGCCAGGACATCGTGCGCGCCGGTTTCGAGTACGCCAAGAAGTTCGGCTACAAGAGCGGTGACCGTCGTCGAGAAGCCCAACGTGGTGCGCGAGACCAGCGGCCTGATGGTGCGCGAGGCCCGCAAGATCGCCAAGGACTACCCCGGCATCGAGCTGTGGGAGACCAACATCGACGCCATGGCGATGTGGCTGATCAAGAACCCCGAGGACTACGGCGTGCTGGTGGCCAGCAACATGTTCGGCGACATCGTGTCGGATCTGTGCGCCCAGCTGGTCGGCGGCCTGGGCTTCGCCTGCAGCGGCAACATCGGCGAGAAGGTGGCCGTGTTCGAGCCGTCCCACGGTTCGGCCCCCAAGTACGTGGGCATGAACAAGGTCAACCCGATCGCCATGATCCTGTCGGCCAAGATGATGCTCGACCACCTGGGCGAGACGGCCATGGCCGAGCAGCTGGAAAATGCCGTGGCCGCGGTCATTGCCGAGGGCAAGGCCCGCACCTACGACATGGGCGGCACCACGACGACCACCGCCATGGCGGAGGCCGTCGCGGCGAAGTGCTGACCTGACCCGGAGTGACAAGAAGAAGCCGCCGCCCTTGTGGGCGGCGGCTTTTTTCGCAGTCTGATATCAGCCTCATTCGCCGTCAACGCCGCATCCGCCACATCCGCCGCCGGGATCCGGCGCGGGTGTTTAATCAGGCTTCTTCGGCCATGCTCGCGGGTACCGGTTCGTGATGCGGCCCCAGTTCCCTGAGGTGCTCGATAAATTCCCGGAGGATGCCGGCCAGACTGTCCCCACCGGGCGCGCAGACCCATTCTCGGCGCAGGCGGTCGGGCCGGATCCCTGCACTGCTGAGCGTGCTGGCTCCGTGATGGATCCGGCTCAGGGTCGAGAGATTGTCGCTGCCGCTGCCGCAGTTGCCCACCAGGCAGCCGCAGATCAACACCCCGTCCGCCCCCTGGGCAAAGGCCTCGCGGATCCAGGCGTCTTCCACCGTGGCCGCGCAGACGTGGGTCATGAAGATCAGATTGGCCGCGAAATCGAGCTGGTCGAGATTGGCCTTCTCGGGACACTCGTCGCAACACTCCTGGCAGATAAAACCGGCAACTTGCGGCTCAAACGTTTCTTTCGCCGATTTTCCGGCTGCCATGACCACCCTCCCCGGAAAGCAGGCCACCTGCAGGCCGAGGCCCTCAAGAACCCACGCCCACGGTATTTGCACAGCGACTATCAATAACCTAGATGAAATATCGGATTTTGTCAATCGTCATGTTAATAATTTAGCGATCATTGATGACTTTTTTGTTTTATTTTTGACATTAACGGCTGTGATCCACACGAAATTGTCATGGTTCTGCCAGGCCAGGCCCCTTGATGTTAAAATTTTAACTGCCGCCACCCAACAGGCCGGGAGGCCGTTGTTAATGAAAAGGCCTTGTCTTTTGTGGTATGATTTTCACCAACATCGGTCACCCCAGAAAAGGTCGAAGCCATGGTACACAGACGCCTGATTTTCGCCGCCATCCTCACCGCGATCGCCCTGACGGCAAACCTGTCCTTCGCCCAGGAAAGTGATACGATCGGCATCTACTTCGACGCCGCCGGCAGCCAGACCAGTCTGGACACCGCCGTGCCTTTCGCGGTGGTCCCGGTCTACCTCATCGTGCGGAACCCCAGCCATCCAGACGGCCTTGGTTCGTGGGAGTGTGTGATCGAAGTGGCTACCGACGGTCCGGATCCTCTCACCAACTGGACCCTCAACGGTCAAGGCATCAACGTCTTCACACCGCCCAGTTTTTCGGTCGGCCTGGCGTCGCCGCTGCCGTCGGACCAGGATGTCCTGCTGGCCACCGGGCAGATCATCGTGCCGGAGAGCGGCCAGAAGATCTCCCTGTTCGTCCACCACCAGAATCCGCCCTCCCTGAAGGAACCGCCCGAGTTCGGCTATCCGGTCTACGCCCCCCTCTACGGGCACGGTCCGGCGAACGACTTCCAGCCCCTCGTGCAGACTTCCGGCTGTGGGGGCCTGCCCGTGGCGGAGATCAACCCGGACGGCAACACCGCGGCGCCCGTTCTGTCGGCGCCTTCGTCGTTGAACCTGGGCCAAGCCGGCCAGACGACGCCACACACGGCGACGATCACCAACACAAGCAACCTGACGGCCACCGGTACGCTCACGATCGAAGGGGACGGTTACAGCTATCTCCACGGCAACATCTTCTACACGACCGACCCGACCACCTTCTCCATCAGGCCCGGGGCCGCGCTGACGGTCACGGTGAATTTCGCGGAGACCGGCCTGCAGGACAACCCGGGCCGCCTCATGCTGGAGACTTGCGGCGCCCTGACGATCATCGAGCTGACGACGGAGACCCCTTTCCCCGTTTGTGTCGTCAGCCCGACCGCGCTGGACATCGGTCCGGTGCCGCTGGGGTCCCAGGGCTTCGGCCAGTTCCGCATCAGCAACCCCGGCGATGCCGACCTGTTCGTTGATGTCCAGAGCGACAACCCCGATTTCTGGCTGCCCGGCGGTGGCCCGCGGCTCGTTGTGGCCGGTGGGTTCGAGGACCTGGATGTGATTTTCTACCCCAAGGCCATCGGCCCGGCGCAGGCCACGGTCACGTTCGGCGATGACTGGGGGTGCGATGCGCTGCTGCTGACCGGCGCAGGCGTCGACTCGCCGCCGGCCTGCCTCCTGAGTTCGACCCAGCTGGATTTCGGTGAGATCCTTGTCGGCGCCAGCGGCGGGTTCTCGTTCCTGATCGTCAACAACGGCGGCGGCGTTCTCGTAGGCGATGTGTCCCTGGCCCCCGGGAGCGAGGGCTTCAGCATCGCATCGGGAGCGGGGCCCTTCGCCCTGGGCCCGTTCGAGGAAAAAGCGGTTGTCGTGTTTTTCGCACCGACGGCCGGAGGCCCCCACCTCGGCACGGTGCAGACGGGCACGGCCTGCAGCGACGTCCTGCTGCTCGGCACGGGCCTCGCTCCGGTTCCCGACTGCACTCTCGCCCCGCCCGACCTCGCGTTCGGAAATGTGCAACTGGGCACCGGCCGCACCCTGTACACCAAGGTGACCAACAACGGGAATGTCGCCTTCACCCTGGACCCCAGCATCGATTCCGGCCCGTTTTTCATCGCCACCAGCGGCTTTCCCGTGAACATGCCGCCGGGAGCCGTCCGCTATGTCTACGTCGTCTATACGCCGACAGCGATCGGCACCGACCTGGCCACCATGCAAACCGGCATCCCCGACTGTCCCGAGATCCCGCTTTCGGGGAACGGCGTGGCCAACACGCAGAACCTCGACCGGCTCGGCGTTTACTTCGACGAGCAGTACGAGGTCAACTACATCGATCTCGTTCCGACCGGTATTCAGCCCGCGTACGTGGTCCTGAAACAGTCCAGCGGCGGGGGCGGCGTTGCCGCCTGGCGCGCCGGGCTGCTCGCGCTCGGCAGCAACGCGGTCACGAACTGGACGCCCGCGGGGGATGTCCTCTCCAATGGAGGCTACGCCTCATGCTTCGATGTGACCCTGGCGACCCCGCTGCCTCCGGCGGCGGAGATCCTGCTGCTGACCTTCGACATCCTGGTCGTGGACCAGTGGTCCGAAACCGACATCTACCTGTCCACGGACTGCTTCAACCCGCCGGTCTATTTCGCCGCCGATGACCCGGCAACGCCAATCACCATGCGCTCGGCCACCGACAGCGCCTGGCTGGCCGGCCTGAACAACAGTCCCCTGCCGGTCGAGTTGCCGAGCCCGTTGTCCCGCACCGCCGGCGATGAGATCGTGCTGACCTGGAACTATTTGGGCGCCGAGGCCGACGGCTTCCACGTGTGGCGGCGTCACGAGGGCGGTGGCTCGGTGCGGCTGACCGCATCGCCCCTCACGTCACCTGACGGCAGGTTCACCTATACGGACCAGCCCGCACTGTTCGGCGCGGCGGTGCTCCACTATTCCTGCGCAGCCGTGCGGGACGGCATCGAGATCGCACGCGGGCCCGAGACCGCCGTCGCCTACGCGGGACGCCCCCTGCCACTGACGACCGTGCTGCTGCCGAACTACCCCAACCCGTTCAACCCGACGACGACCATCCCGTTCGAGATGAGCCGACCCGGCCGGGCCCGGGTAGCGATCTTCGACCTGGCCGGCCGCCAGGTGGTCGTGCTCGCCGATCAGGACTACGGCGCCGGCTACCACGAGGAGATCTGGGCGGGCACCGACAGCGCGGGCCGGCGCGTTCCCAGCGGCTCCTACTACGCCCGGCTGAAGACGGAAGAGGGCGTGCGGATGCAGAAGATGATGCTTCTCAAATAGGCGGTCCGGGGAGGCCGGGCCCCGGCGCCAGAGGCGGAGGCGCCGCGCCGGACATTCTTGCTGGCCATGCGGCCTGATGCTAGCATGGGGGCCACCCCAACAGCGAAGGCAGGCATGACCCGGTCCCCCGACAGTCTCACGGACGCACGCGGTACCACCATCGCGTCCGGTCCCTACGCCAGGGTCGTTTCGCTGGTCCCCAGCCTGACCGAGGCCGTTTTTGGACTAGGCGCCGGTGGCTACCTGGTCGGCAGGACCACCTATTGCGTCGAGCCCCGCGGCCAGCTGTCCGGCGTTCTTCCCTGCGGCGGCACCAAGAACCCCGACCTGAAGAAGATCCTGGCCCTCGCGCCCGACCTGGTCCTGGCCTGCGTCGAGGAGAACAAACCCGAGCACCTGGCCGCGCTGGAGAAGGCGGGCATCCCCGTCTTCGCGGTCATGCCGCGCAACCTGGACGACGTGTCGGGGCTGCTCATGAAGTTCGGCATCCTGCTGGGGGTCGAGAACACCGCCGGCCGCGCCATGGCCGACCTGACGGCCAGCCGTCTGACGGCGGGAGAGTTCCGGCGGGATCTGGAACGTCCCCTGAAGGCCGCCACCCTGATCTGGAAAAAACCCTGGATGGCAGTCGGGGGCGGCAACCACATCAATGCGGTGATGGAAGAGGTAGGGCTGAACAACGTCCTCAGCGGCAGGGAAGGTTACTTCGAGATCGGCCTCGATGAGCTCGTGGCCGCGGAGCTGGACCTGGTCCTCCTGCCGGACGAACCCTTCCCGTTCAGCCACCACGCCTCGTGGTCGGTGGCCGCCGCAGGCGTGGTACCCACGCGCACCCGGGCCGTCCTCCTGGACGGCAAGCTCCTCAGCTGGTACGGCACCCGCACGGCAAGATCCCTGCGCACCCTGGTCAAGCTCCTGTCCAAACGTCTGGCCGGCTAGCGGCCGGCGCCGCGACTACTTGTAGTACTGCAGCGCCTCGGACATGTGCTCGTTGAGCTCGCGGATGCGTGTCGCGTCCGAGGGGTGCGTGCTCATGAACTCCGGCGGCGCCGCGCCCCCGCCGGCGGACATGCGCTCCCAGAAGACCGGGGCCTGCCGCGGATCGTAGCCGGCCATGGCCATGAAGATCAGGCCCATGTGGTCGGCCTCGCTCTCGTGCTTGCGGCTGTAGGGCAGCATCGCGCCGTACTGGGCGCCGATCGCGAACGCGGACATGTAGAGGGCCTGGGTCTTCTCCGGCTGGGTCCTGGTCGCTTCCGAAAGGGCCATGCCCCCCATCTGCAAGGCCATCTGGTGGCTCATGCGCTCGCTGCCGTGTTCGGCGATCGCGTGGGCGACCTCGTGTCCCATCACCACCGCGATGCCGGTTTCGTCCTGGCAGACCGGCAGGATCCCGGTGTAGAAGGCCACCTTGCCGCCGGGCATGCACCAGGCGTTGACCTGGTCGCTCTGGATGAGATTGAACTCCCACTGGTACCCGTCCAGATGGCTGGAAATCCCGTTCTGGCGGAAATAATCCTCGACCGCCTTCTGGATGCGCACGCCGACCTTGGTCACCATGCCGGTGGCCTCGGGGTCCGCGCTCAGATCGCTTTCGGCGATCACCTGATCGTACTGCTGGAAGCTGAGGGCGTTCATTTCGCTGTCGGGGATCAAGCTCAGCTGCTTGCGGCCGGTGATCGGTACGGTGGCACAGGCGGCCACCAGCAACAGGGCGGTCAGCAGGGCGACGGAAATCAAAACCGTTTGTCGGCGCATGGCGAGCCTCTCCTCGGAAGGGAACAGTCTGCAGTTCGGACAGTCAGTATAGGTCTGCAATCTACCGGCGACGGCCGCCGCTTGCAATCCCCTGTCTTCTCCACTAGTCTCGGGCGGCCCGCTCGCACGGGATTCGTTGTCTTTATCCAAGGACATCTTCGACATGCGCGCTGTTCTTATACTGTTGATCCTGTTGGCCATAGGTCCGGCTTTCCCGGCCGCGGCGCAGGACAGCCATTACTGGGACAACCAGTACGGCACCAAGGGCGAACTGCTGGGCGGCCTGGTCGTCGGCAGCGCCAGCGACCTGAGCGCCACCTTCTACAATCCCGGCTGGATCGCCATCCACGGGGACCCCTCGATCCTGGTGACGACCAAGGCCCTCGAGGCCTACACCATCAAGTTGAACGACGGACTCGGCAGCGGCATCGATCCGGTCAGCACCGTCGTCACCACCTCGCCCGGATACCTGGCCGGCCGCTTCAGCTCTTCCGATCGCGAGGGCTGGCAGTGGGCCTATTCGTACCTGCAGAAGGTCAAATTCGAGTTCGACGCCTCGGCCGTACGGATCGAAACCTCGCCGGGGCCGGATCCGCTGACCTTCTCCGGCGAGGCCTTCCGGGTGGCCAACACCAGCGAATACTGGTACGGACTGACGATTTCCCGCAAGCTGTCCGAGAATGTCGGCCTCGGGTTCTCCCCCTACGTCGCCTATCGCTCCATGAACTCCCGGACCCAGCTCGCGGCCCAGGGCCTGGAGGTCGCCAACGGCTTCGGCCAGGCCTACGAGGTCCAGGATTTCTCCTTCGGGCACGCCCGGCTGCTGGTGAAGGCGGGCCTGGCGGTCGAACTGGACAACTGGTCGCTGGGGGTGGCGGCGACCACGCCGAGCCTCGGCTTGTTCGGATCGGGCAAGGTTCTGGCCAACCGGAGCTACTCCGGCATCGACTTCGACGGTGACGGAACCCTGGACGATCCCTACCTGGCCAGCGACTACCAGGAGAAGCTCAGTTCCAGCTGGAAATCGCCCCTGTCGATCGCCGCCGGCGCCTCGGTCCATACCGGCAGCACCACCTGGCACGTGACCGCCGAGTGGTTCAACCGCGTCCCGGAACACCGGATCCTGGACCCCATACCTTACCGGGGCCAGTCGACCGGCGAAAGCTTCAGCTACAACTCTTCACTCCGCCTCAAGAGCGTGTTCAATTTCGGTCTGGCGGTGGACCACCGTCTCAGGCCACGTTTTACTCTCTACGGCTCGGCGCGGTCGGATTTCTCCGCCCTGCCCGACGATACCGTCGGCGAGTTGTTGATCTCGAACTGGGATCTGTGGCACTTCAGCGTTGGCGCTGGGTTCCAGTTTCTGGACATCGAATTCACGTCCGGCCTGCAGTACAGTTTCGGCCGTGGCGACAGCGAGCGGTTCGTCAATTTCAATCCCGCCGAAGGCGAGGACGTCCTCGGTGATACCACCGTGCACGACATCGACTACAATCGGATCAAGCTCCTCGTCGGATTCAACCTGCCGTTCGGGCAATCTTCCCCATAATTTTTGCGGATCCCGGTGGCCTCCAGGATACCGGCACTATAGTATATAGAGGTTGAACGAAGAGAATGTCCGACCACGACCCCCCTACGGAGGTGCCTCTTGAATACCCTGAAATCCATGCTGCTGGTGGGCTTGGCCCTGATGACGGCGGCGGGGCTGACCGGCTGTTCCTCCCTGACCGTCAACTACGATTACGACAACAATGTCGACTGGACCAACTTCAAGACCTACGCCTGGGTTGGCGCCAAGAGCACCGGCAGCGCCACGGCCTCCGGCGGGGTGATGGACAGCGGCCTGCTGGACCAGCGGATCCGCAGCTCGGTCGAATTCGAGATGACCAGCCGCGCCATGACCGAAAGCACGACACCGGACGTGCTGGTCATCTACCACGTCGGTTCCGAGGACAAGATCCAGGTCACCGACTGGGGTTACCGCTACTCCGACTACTACTGGGGTTACGGCGGGCGCCAGATCGACGTCTACCAGTTCACCGAAGGCACCCTGGTGATCGACATCATCGACGCCGGCACGAAGAACCTGGTCTGGCGCGGAACCGGATCCGGTGTGGTGGACCAGACGCAGCGGACGCCCGAGGAGATCCAGGAGGACATCGACAAGGTCGTCAACAAGATCATGGCCAGCTTCCCGCCGAAATAGGCCGCGAGTTTCTGCGTCGTGTTTCAGGGGCCGCCGCCAGGCGGCCCTTTTGTGTCCCGCGGCGGTCCGGCCGGCCCGGGACCATCATGGTAGACCCGCTGCGCCAGGTCCTGCTCCGCCGCCTCGATGCGCCGCCGGTAGTAGGCGATCTTCGCCGCAAAGGCCTCCCCCCGGTTGGCCGCCAGGTAGCCGGCCTGCATTTCCTCGCGCCAGCTGTCCAGGACCGCCGCAGGTGTCTCCCGGTACTTGCCTTCGAAAAACACCGCCTCGACCGGGAGCTTGGGCGGCATGACGGGGGGGCGGCCGGACGGGTAACCGAAGG
Organism: Candidatus Krumholzibacteriia bacterium; assembly: GCA_942492615.1. Taxonomy (GTDB): domain Bacteria; phylum Krumholzibacteriota; class Krumholzibacteriia; order LZORAL124-64-63; family LZORAL124-64-63; genus CALOFL01. Next base: position 40,045 of record CALOFL010000009.1, on the reverse strand, counting down.
CGATGCTCATGATCGGCGTCACCCCCGCGGGCAGCTCGAGTTTCGCCGCCAGATGGGCGGCGTCATAGAAACCGGTCCGCCCCGTCTCGGACAGCATGACCGAAGCCAGACCCAGAGCCTCGGCGGCCAGCGTCATGTTCATGGCCGCCAGCGAGGCGTTCATCACCCCGAGGGTGTGCTCGCACAGGGGGGCGTAGGGAAAACCGGGGATCGCCCGCCGGGGGCGGCGGATGTCCGCCAGGACCACGACACCCCGCGCTGCGGCGTACGGCAACGGTGACCCGAAGAATTCCCGCCACCGTTCGGCGGTGAAATGGGCAAAGGACCAGGACTGCAGATTGACCGTGGACGGCGCCAGGCGGCCCGCCTCCAGGACGGCCTGCCAGACCTCCGGGCCGATGGGATCGGACTTGAATTCGCGGACGCTGCGGCGCTCGAGAATGGTCGCCAGCGTGCGGTTGCCCTCCAGGGCAACCGGGATCCGCGGACGGGCAGCGACGATCCGGCCCAGTCCCCGGCAGAACGAAAAAAACGACGAAACGCCCACGGCGGCCTCCTGGTTACGGCTTGATGACAGGTTACCGGCCGCGGCCGTACCGCGCACCCTGCAATTACGGGAACCCGGCGGGCCCGTGGCGGTTGATACCCTCAAATTCTTCTGCTAGCTTGCGACAGGTTGGAACTCTTGCCACCAAGGAAAGGACGCGTCATGAACCAGCCCCACGACCCCCGCCGGCGGCCCGAGGTCCGGGCGGCCGAAGCCACACCCGCAGAGATGATGGCCGCGGGCATGGCCATGGACACCGATGCCACCGCGCGCGGGATCTTCCTCATGCGTGTCTACGGACACCTGATGGCGGCCATCGCGGCCTTCATCCTGATCGAGGTCTGGCTGTTCAAGGCCGGCTATGCCGTGCCCATGGCCGAGAAGATGATGTCGGTGAACTGGATGCTGATTCTCGGCGGGTTCATGGTGTCGGGATGGCTGGCCCGGGGGTTGGCCTCACGCGCGGGCGGCAAGGGCGTCCAGTACCTCGGTCTGGGCCTGTACGTGGCGGCCCAGGCGGTCATCTTCGTGCCGATGCTCGTTATTGCCGAGTACTACACGCAGGGCGGCGTGATCCGCAGCGCCGCCATCCTGACCGCATTGGCTTTCACGGGCCTGACGCTGATCGTGTTCCAGACCCGCAAGGACTTCTCGTTCCTCGGCGGCATGCTGCGCTGGGGCGGCGTGTTGGCCCTGGTGGCCATCGCCGGCGGCGTGTTCTTCGGCTGGGAGCTGGGAACCTGGTTCTCGCTGGCGATGATTGCCCTGGCCGGCGGCGCCATCCTGTACGATACGAGCAACATCCTGCGCTACTGGCCCAACGACCGGTATGTCGGCGCCGCTCTCGAACTGTTCGCTTCGGTGGCCCTGATGTTCTGGTACATCCTGCGACTGCTCATGTCCCGCCGCTAGGCGTCACGGCAAAAAAAAAGCCGGCGGCCCCCGGGGCCGCCGGCAGCGTTTGCCGGTTTACCGCACGACCGGCTTCGGGTCGAACATGCCCTCCAGCCCGGCCAGGCTCTCGCGGATATCAACGATGATCTGATCCCAGCCGTCCTGCCGGATAGCCAGCTCCTCGAGCAGCACGCCGAACCGTTCCACCGGCACGTCCACGCTCAGATCCACCGGATCCCGTTGCCCCAGACCCCAGACGGCGCCGATACACTCGGCGAGGGTCAGGACCGCTGCGCCGGGAGCCCATGAGCCCGCTTGACGGTAATCGTGGTGGTGCCGGACGCACGCCGTGATCGATTCGGGCAGGTTCCATTGCCGCAGGACGTGTTCCGCCAGCTCGGTGTGGTCCAGGCCCACGGCCGCGACCTCGTCTTCACGCGTGATGACCTGGCCGGGTTCCGGATCGAGAAAATCGTCGATGACCAGCTTACCGATATCGTGCACCAGCCCGGCAACGAAGGCTTCTTCACCGCCGAGAGGGCAGGATTCCGCAGCGTCAGCGAGAATGCGCGACATGTGTGCGACTCCCAGGGAATGCATCCAGAAGCCGCTGCCGGGATGGTAGGCGTAGTTGTTCAGGTCGCGTCGGGTCAGGCCTTCGGTGCTGACGGCGTAGACCATCTTCTTGAGTCTCTCCAGCCCCACCAGCACCACCGCTTCGGGAATGGAATGGATGGTGCGCGGCCGGCCGTAGAGGCCGCTGTTGGCCACCTTCAGGAGGCGGGCCACCAGCGCCTGGTCCTTGCTGATGACGGCCTCGAAGTCCTTGGCGGTGGAGAAATCCCGCTTGGACAGTTCCAGGAATTCGATCACGACATTGTTGAGGCTGGGTAGGCTTTCCAGCTTCTCCAGCACCTCGAACCGGAGCGTGCGCCATTGCTTGGAAGGTCCGAGAGATGTCACCATGGCCGTCATCGAGCGTCTCCTTGGGGTGCCTGAACGAGAATGAAACCCTGATCGTCACCATCGAACGGGTTGGCGAGTCCGGTCCTGTTCCAGAGTCCCGCCGGATCGGTGTTCCAGTCGCCGTCCGGGCCGGCGGACATGACCACGATGGCCGTGGCGTCGGTCGCCCGCCGGTTGGGATCACCGGCGAGGACCAGCGTGCGAAACGGCCGCCCCCAGGGATCCACGGGGACTTCCCGCAGCCAGGGCGCCGCATCCGAACCCAGCGGCAGGCCCAGGCCACCTCCGGACGCAGCCGTCGCCGCCAGCAGGCGCTCGGGTCTGGGCGCGGTGAGGCAGGTCAGATCGAACTGTCCCTGGTCGCTGGCCGGCCAGCGGCCGGTTTCCTGACGATAGTCGCGGATCGTCATGGCCAGTTCTTCGGCCTGCATGGCCGCGCGCAGGGCCGGCTCCTCCAACAGACCCGACCGGAACCAGGGCAGACACACCAGCACCGCGATGGCCAGCACGGCGAGCCCCATGGCGCTCTCGAACCTGGTAAACCCTTTTATTTCAAACGAATTCATGGAAAAAACCTTGATCCTGTGACCTGGCGGTTCGCCAACGGTGTCATGCACAATAACAGGGAGACCTCTCCCCTGCCGCAGCAGTGCAACCTCCGTACCGGACCGGGGATTATTATAAAAACATTCAAGTAGTTGTTATAAAAACACTTGGAAAACTCAAGGCGGGCCGCGAGCCGTTCTCGCTGGCTATATCCCCGCGCGGTGTGCTCCGGATCAAGCCAGGCTCAAGGCCGGGAACGGTCCCGGCGCCCGATCCGCGTGCGCGCGCCGACCTCAGGCATCCTTCCGGGGAAACACACCCTCGAGGGCGTCCCGCAGGATACTCTTGACCTCTTCACTGAAATCCTTGCCGAGCATCCACTCCAGGTAGCCGCGGCCGCGCTGGTCCGCGCAGACCTGGTTGAGGGACTGGGCCTGGTACTTGCCGAAGGTGAAGACCGCCTCGCCCTGCTCGTTCCACAGGAACTTGCGCTGACGGTCGACGTAGCGGCCTTCGTCCGGGTTGCAGAACGTGTGCAGCGCGTCGATGTCGCTGGGAACCTCGTCGTAACGTCCGATCTGGGCGTCCAGGATGGCCAGGGTCGCTTCGGTGTCCGCCAGGGCGTTGTGTGCCCCGGTGAGTTCTTCGCCGCAGTAGAACCGGTAGGCCGCCGACAGGTCGCGTCGCTCCATCGTGTGGAAGATCCGCATCGCATCCAGATGGCGCACGCCCCGGAATTCCGTCTCGCTGCCCGCGCGTTTCAGCTCCGCGAGCAGCAGCGGCAGATCGAACCGGATGGAGTTGAACCCGGCCAGGTCGGCGTCGGCCACGAATTCCTCCACCTCGCGGCGGATCTGGCTGAAGGTCGGCTTGTCGCGGACATCGGCATCCTTGATGCCGTGCACGGCGGTCGCTTCGGGCGGGATGGGGCGTTCGGGATTGACCAGCGTGTCGAAGGTGGTCCGGACGCCCTGGGGCTCGACGCGGATCATCGCAATCTGGACGATCCGGTCCTTCTCGACATCGATGCCTGTCGTCTCCAGATCGAAAACGACCAGCGGACGGCTGAGGGGCAGATTCTTCAGGGCCATCTCCTACTTCACTTTCTCGGCCAGCAGGTCGACGATTTCCTTCTCGCGGGCGGCCGCTTCCTCGGGGTCGAACCCGATCCGGGTGGCCCGCAACTCCTGGTTGCGGCCGTACAGAAAGCCGCTCGGGATCTGCGCCACCTCGTAGCTGGCGGCCATGGCCCCGCGCGGATCCAGCACCACCTGCACCTTCGGGTCGAGCATGTCGAACAGTTCCCTGGCCTCGTTGGCCTCGCGGTCCACGTTGACCGCCACGACCGTCAAGCCCTGGTCTCCGTAACGGCTCTGCATGGTGGACAGCCACGGCAGGGACTGCCGGCAAAGCTCCTCCTTGGTGGACCAGAAGTCCACCAGGACCACCCGGCCCTCCAGGGCCTTGAGGTGAAAGTCCTTCGCCCCCAGCACCGGTACCCGCTCCCGGTCGCCGCCCCGCACGGAACCCGGCCCCTGGGCCGCGGCAACCGCAGCGGTTGCCAGTGCACCCCAGACGAGGATCGGCAACATCCATTTCCGCGACATGACATCCTCCTGTGGCTGGGAAACCGGTTGCAACTCCAAGTCAAGGAGCCTGCTTCCTCGCGGAAACAGGCTCCAGGGAAAACCGCCGGATCCGGTGAGGATCAGACGTTTTCGAAAACGGGCACGATATGAACCCACTCCCGGTGGAGTTCGCTGTTGCCAGCGTGAATCCCGGTCAGTGTAGCACGAAGCTGGCTCGTCAAGGGACCCTCATTTCCGTCCCCCACCCGATGGTCGGCGCCCTTGTAGTGGATGGTGCCCACCGGGGTGACCACCGCGGCGGTGCCGCAGGCGAAGACTTCCTGCAGCTTGCCGCTGCGGGCGTCCTCGATGACATCGTCGATGCACGGGGCTTCCTCCACCCAGCGCCGGCCCATGTCGCCCAGCAGAACGCCCACCGAATCGCGGGTGACCCCGTTGAGGATCGTATCGCCGGTCGGCGCGGTGATGACCTTGTCCTCGTAGACGAAAGCGATGTTCATCGCCCCCATCTCCTCGACATATTTCCGGTGCTTGGCGTCGAGCCAGATGATGTTGTCGTAACCCGCGTTCTGGGCCAGCTCGATCGGCAGCAGCGACGCCGCATAGTTGCCGCCGGTCTTGGCGAAGCCGGTGCCGCCGGGAGCCGAACGTACGTACTTCTCTTCGACCCGCAGCCGCAGGGGGTTGATCCCGCCCTTGAAGTAGGAGCCGACCGGGCCGATGAGGATGTAGAACATGTAGTCGGTCGAGGCCTTGACCCCGAGACTGGGCTGGGTGGCGATCATCGTCGGCCGGATGTAGAGGGCGTTGGGGCTTTCGGGCACCCAGTCCCGGTCGAGGTCGATGAGCAGATCCAGGGCGCTGACGAACAGGTCCTCGTCGACCCTGGGCATGCACATGCGTTCGCAGGAGATGTTGAACCGGGCCACGTTCTTGTCGGGCCGGAACATGTGGACCGATCCATCGGCGCCGTTCTTGTAGGCCTTCATGCCCTCGAAGATCTCCTGGCCGTAATGCAGCACCTTGGACGCCGGGTGCATGCTCAGCGGACCGAAGGGTTCGATGCGGGGGTTGCGCCACTGCCCGTCGGTATAGTCCATGATGAACATGTGCGGCGTGAAGATCTGACCGAAACCGTAATCCCCGGAGGGAGGCGTCGCGGGGTTCGGGTTCCTGGTGATGGAAATATTCATCCCGTCCTCCTCGGTGGTCCCGGGTGAAGTGCGGGCGGATGGCCCCACCCCCTCGTTCGGCCCGGAAATCCGGTGTGAAACGACCCGCTATCGGGTGTTTGCGCCCTCCAAATTTCGTCATTTCGAGGCCCGAAATCAAGGATGCCGGATCCGGCGGGCAGGTCGTTGCGGCGGGAGACAAAAAAAACCCGGATGGTTCCGTCGCCCTGGGAACCATCCGGGTGGGGGGTGCGGAGAGACCGGGTTCGCCCGGCCGGTCCCTCCGCCTTTCAATCCGGCCCCTCGCTCAAAAGCCGGATTTGGAGGTGCAACATTCAATTAGAAGCAAGGATGAGGCCGAAAAGAAACCCAAACTTCAACCTGTTTTGCTCCAATCACTTCCGCTCAGTCACCGTCGGAACGGTCCTCACGACCGGCGCTTCCGCCGGCCGTTGTGTCCCAAATAAGTGTCCCACTCCGATCAATTTTCGGGACACCGCGACACTGCCCGGCAAAGGCGCCCCCTGTTAGCGCCTGGACAAGAACTTGCATATCGTAAATGGATACAAGGTCTCAGTTCGCCCGACATTTCCCGGCGATGCCCATCGCCGAGCGTCTTGGTACGTTGTTGGGAGGGCAGATGTCCGAAGAGAGGGTATCCCACTATCGTATCCTCAAGTACCTTGGCGGCGGAGCCATGGGGAAGGTTTTCCTCGCGGAGGACACCCAGCTGCGGCGCAAGGTCGCCCTGAAATTCCTCCCCGCCGAACTGACCGATGACGAATCCGCCCTCCAGCGGTTCAAGACCGAAGCCCGCGCCACGGCCAAGCTCGACCATCCCAACATCTGCAACGTCCACGAGATCGCCCAGGGCGAGGACGGGGCCTGGTTCATCGCCATGGCCTACTACGAGGGGCGAACCCTGAAGCACCTGCTCGCCGAGGGGCCGCTGCCTGCGGACAAGGCCCTCGACTACGCCCGCCAGATCGCCCTCGGTCTGAGCCGCGCCCACAACGAAGGCGTGGTCCACCGCGACATCAAGCCGGCCAACATCATGGTCACCGACCGCGGCGAGGTGAAGATCGTGGACTTCGGGCTCGCCCGGCTCAGCGGCCGGACTCACCTGACCCGCACCGGAACGGTGATGGGCACGGCGGCCTACATGTCGCCCGAGCAGGCCCGCGGCGAGGAGGCGAGCTTCCGGTGCGATATCTGGTCCGCCGGCGTGGTCACCTATGAAATGCTGGCGGGCCAGCTGCCCTTCAACGGCGACAACGAAGTGGCGATGATCTACAGCATCCTGAACCGGGACCCGCTGCCGCTGCCCGGGCCCGGGTGCCGGGCCGACAAGCTGTGCGGCAGGATCATCGCCCGCTGCCTGGCCAAGGATCCGCGTAAGCGCTACCCGCGGGCCAGGGTGCTGGCGGACGATCTGCAGGTGGCAATGTCCGGGGACAAGGACACTCCGTCGAGCCGCCCCTCACGCCCCTCGGTCTACATCAAGCCCCACCGGCTGCGGCGGCTGGCCGGCGGGGGCGCCGTGGCCGCCCTGCTGCTGGTCGCGCTCTCGTTCCTCCCGGCTGTGCGCGACTCGCTGCCGCCGGTGTTGCCCTGGATGCACCGGCCCGTCGGGGTGGCCGTCATGCCTTTCGTGCTCGAAGGCGCCGCGGATGCGTCCGCCCTCGGGCTCGGCCTGAGCTGGTACGTGACCGACCGGCTGACGCGGCGGGAGGATTTCTCCGACAGGATGTGGGCGGTGCCCTTCGACGATCTGCGGGATGCCTCCCCCGCGACGCGGGAGATCGCCGCCAGGCGCCTGGGCGTCCAGCGCGTCGTCACCGGGAAAGGTACTTTCGACGGCGGCCGCATCGCGCTGGAGTTGAGCGTCTTCAATCCGCGCAGCGGCACCTCGCGCACCCGGGAATTCGACGAATCCTACGGTAACCTGGGCACCTGGCAGGATGGTCTCGTGGAGTGGATCGTCTCCGAGGCGTCGCCACGGGCGGCCGCCGAGGACCTGCGGATTTCGCACGCAGCAAACACGGCCGTGCCCGATGCCTTTCTGGCCTTCAGCCTGGGGCGCGGACAACTGGCCCTGGCGGCCGGCGAAATCGACCGGCACCGCGAACATCTCGACCAGGCTTTGATGGCCTTCAACCGGGCCGTGGCGCAGGACTCGGCCTACGCCTCGGCCTGGGCGGGGCTGGGTGAGGCCGTGTGGGCCGCGTTCAAGGACGAGCCGCCCGACTCGATACCCGCGGCCGGCAGTTGCCTGAAGCGGGCCGCCAGGCTGGATCCCGACCTGGTCTGGGCGCCGATCCTGTTGTCACAATGGCACCTCGCAGAAGGGGACACGACGGCCGCGGTGGCGGCGGCTCTCCATGCGGCGGCCCTGCGGCCCGGCTGCCTGGAGGCGCACTACAACCTCGCGGACCTGTACGAAACCCTGGGCCGCGACGACGACGCGGTCGCCGCCTTCCGCGCGGCGGTCAACAGCAAACCGCGGTACCCGAGGGTGCACCGCCGGGCCGGGCTCCACCACTATGTCAGAAAGGAACGGGAGCTCGCCCTGCCCTACTGGCGCGAGGTGCTCGATCTGACCCCGGACGACTGCGCCGGCTACAGCCTGATGGGCGCCCTCATGTTCGAGGCCGGGCGCTGGGACGCGGCGCGGGAGTATTTTCTCGAGGCCAACGCGATCGAACCCCATTCCGCTTTCTGCTCGAACCTGGCCACCACCTTCTACTACGAAGGGCGCTATCTCGACGCCGTCGACATGTACCGGCGCGCCTGCCGGCTGGACCAGGACGAGAACCCCGGCCACCAGCCCGGATACGATCTGCTGGGCCGGATGGCCGAAGCCTTCCGGTGGGCGCCCGGCTACGAGGACTCGGCCCGCATCTATTACCGCCGGGCGCTCGAGGTTCTGGAACCCCAGCTGGCCATCGACCCGGACGATCCCGGGCTGCTGGCCGACCGGGCCTCTTTCACCGCCAACCTCGGCGCGCGTGATGAGGCCCTGGAGACCCTGGAGGCCCTCGACGGGCGGCGCGGCCTGCAGGCCTACCAGATGTTCACCATGGCCACCGTCTACGAACAGCTCGGCCACCGGGAGCAGGCCCTGCAGTGGCTCGAAACCGCGCTGGAAAACGGCCAGTCCCTGAAGGTCGTCGAGGTCTATCCCGTGCTGCGCCACCTGCGCGCCACGGAGAAGTATCAGGCATTGAAGAAGAAATATGTCCCGTCGTAGGTCCGCGGGGGCGGGCCGTCACTTGAACAGGAGGAGGGAAATCATGCAAACCGGTGATCATGTCCATGCTGAATTTCTGTGGGAAGAGCATTCGGACGCCGACGACAAGAAAGTGAGGCGCCTCAAGCTGAAGAATGCGAAACACATCGTGGCGCACCGGGGAGGCTCGATTACCATCCGGTACGAGGGGGACAAGACCCGAGAGAACCGGGGCGGTGTGGTCGTGGCCCCGGTGACCGGTGTGTTCGAGGATCAGATCGTGCCCTTCGCGGAGGCCGCCGAGGGCGTGTGGGAGGCCAAGCTGCAGGTCCTGAATGTCGACACGCACAAGGAAACCAACCCGCAGTTCTGCAAGATCGATGTCGAAGGGATCGATGAGTGGTGTTTCCCCCTCGCCATCTACTGCTACGACGACCCGAGCTTCGCGGAGGCCGCGTCGCCCCCGAAGATCGTCATCAAGCCCTGACGCCGGCCGGGTGCGGCCGTTCGAAAAAAAAGCCCCCCGTTCCCGGGTGGAACGGGGGCCTTGATCTCTCCAGCCGTCGCGGCTACTCCACCAGCACGATCGAGCGGGTTTCGCGCACCGTCTCGCCGGCGGCGCGGACCACCAGGCGGACGTAATAGACACCCGACGCGGCCTGGCGGCCCGAACGGTCGGTGCCGTCCCACGTCACGCTGTGCGGACCGGCGCCGCGGGGGCCGTCGTCCAGACGCCTGACCAGATGGCCGCGGGCGTCGTAGACCGCAAGCTCGGCCTGGCCGGGTTCGTCCATCTCGAACCGGATCCTGGTGGAGGGGTTGAACGGGTTGGGCACGTTGGGCAACAGCCGCGCCATGAGCGGCGCGTTGCCGCGGTCGGGTACCGCCGAGACGATCGTGCTTTTCGAGAAGTCGGCGACCCGGGCGGCGTGGTCACTGGCGTCGGTCGTGTCGTACAGGCCCAGGCCGTACGCCGACCGCGTCGCCGCGGTCATCGTCCGCGTCTCGAGCACGTAGTTGTTCTTCAGGTCCAGCATGCTGTCGGTGAACAGGATGTAGTCGAGCACGCCGGGATAGAAGGAGCTGCCGTCGTTGCGCCAGGTGTAGCCGGCGCGGCCGTCCGGATGGCGGGGCAGCACCAGGCCGAAGTCGCCGCCGTCCCAGTCGGGCGCCGCGTCGGGCCCATAGGTGCCCTCGTCCAGGATGTCGCCGTAGAGGATGGTCTCCAACTGCCGGCGCCAGCCCACCAGGTTGAGGTCGCCGCCCAGGATGAAGGGCGTGTCCTGGGGCAGGTCCAGCACACCGCCCGGGGTCCTGGCGTCGCGCAGGAAACCGATGATCGAATCGGCTTCGTTCTGGCGGTCGTTGTCGGCGGTGCAGCAGCGCCAGTGGCAGGCGATCACCAGCAGGTCGGTGTCTTCGTCCGGGCCCAGGTCGAGCAGGGCCGCGGTGATGCGGTAGCCGGGGTTGACCTCCCAGCTCTGCAGGATCGGCAGGCGGGAGACGATGACGTTGCCGCCGTCGTCACCGGTGGCGTACCAGTTTTCGCCCGGGCCGCTGGGAAGGTGCTGGGCGATGACGTTGCGGACCTCGGCGGCGGTGTGGCCCCAGACCTCGTTGACCACGAGAATGTCGGGATCCATCACGTCCAGCAACCGGCCTTGAGCCGCTTCCTTCGAGCTGTTGAAGAGGCCGTCGCTCTGCACGTTCCAGGCGGCGAAGCGCAGATCGTCCGGATCGTCGCGGCCCAGGGCCAGGGAGGGCGGCACATCGCTGCCGGCAGCGAAGGTGTAGCCCAGGCTGCCGGTGCTGGGGGCCCGGTCCGCCGAATCGGCGTCGTAGAGGATGAAGCGGATATCGCTGCCGAACGCCACCAGGCTGCGCGCGATGGCGATCTCGAAGTCGGTGCTGCTGACGGTCGGGCCGACCAGCAGGCCGATGTCGTCGTGGGCGATGTTGCTGCCGTTGTAGGTGCCGTCGCGCCAGCCGAACTCCCACACCAGATCGGCGCCGATGCCGCCGAACGACGTGCCCGTGCCGGCGTTCATGTCCGTGTCCAGGTACAGCCGCATGTCCTGCTGTTCGTCGGGCTGGACGTCGCCTTCGGTTTCGAAGCGGATGTACAGGTAGTCCTGGTCGTTGGCCACCCAGACCCGGCCGAAGTCGACGAGGCCGGTGTCGTCGTTGGCGTCGTCCAGAAGCGGCGTCAGCGCAGCCCAGTCAGCGAAATCCCCGTCCAGACGGATGGGCGCCAGGACGGCGAAGGCCAGCGTGGGCAGGGTAAGGCAAATCAGGGCGGCGAGAAACAGACGCTTGAAAAGCATGGGCGAACCTTTCAGAACACGATTGGGCTTCATTCGGGATATCATTATAACATTTTAAGCCCCAAATTTCAAAACCCGGGCTTCGCGGGGCGCACAGGTTGCCGGCGTTCCGGCCCGCCCGTCCCCTGCAAGAGCAACCCGGCGACGATCAGCACCAGCCCGATGAAGGTGGCCGGCACGATGTGCTCATCCAGGATGAAGTGGATGAAGACCAGCGACAGGAAAGGCGCCAGGAAGATGAGGTTGGCGATACGGGCCGTCGACGTGGTCAGACGCAGGGCCGACAACCACAACACGAACGTGAACCCCATCTCGAAGGCCCCCACGTAGGCGCCGCCCAGCAGCCCCTCCCGGCTGAAGGAGAAGTCCGCCATGACGGCCACCGCGCCGGTGACGAACGGCAGGGCGAAAGCGAACCCGATGAACAGGCCGACCACCGGGTCGAGGTCGCTGCGGGTGTTACCGATCCAGTAGAGAGCCCACAGCACGGTGCTGCCCAGGGCCAGGGCGACCCCCCAGGGATCGGCCGCCGCCAGCGAGGTGAAGCTGCCCCCCGTGGAGATGATCACCACGCCGCCGTAGCAGATCAGGCCGGCCAGGCCGTGCCGCCAGCCCACCTTCTGTCCGAGCAGCGGCACCGACAGCCAGGCCAGCGTCAGCGCCCAGGTGAAGTTGATGGGCTGGGCGATCTGGGCCGGCAGCAGATCATAGGCCTTGAACAGGACCAGGTAGTAGAGGAAGGGATTGATCAGGCCGAGCCCGCACGACCGGAGCCATTGCCGGCCGGTGGCCTTCGCCAGCAGGGGCAGCTTGCCCTGTGTCACGAGCACCAGCGCGAGGGCCGCCAGCGAAAAGACGTTGGCCAGAAACAGCAGCTGCACCGGCTCCAGATAACGCAGCGACAGCTTGAAGGCCGTGGCGACCGTGGACCAGGCCAGCACCGCCGTCAGGCCCAGGAGGGTTGCCTTGCGTTGGTTGTTCACTGGACGTTCCCGTCTGTTGTCCCGCTGGCCGGCGGCCGTGACGGCCTATTCGACCGCGATGGGATAACCCGCGGCCTCCCAGGCCAGCATCCCGCCCTTGAGGTTGTAGACCTCCGTGAACCCGAGGTCCAACATGATGTGCACGGCCAGGGCGCTGCGGCGGCCGATCCGACTGACGAAGACCAGCGCGCTGTCCCTGGGCAGACCGGAACCCTCCTTGGACAGGCTGCGCAGGGGCAGGGAGAACGACGGTTCGATGTGCCAGTCGCGGAACTCTCCGGGTTCCCCGACGTCGATCACGACCACAGGCGTGGCGTCATCATCCATCATCTTCTTCATCTCGCTCGGGGTGATCTCGCGGATGACGTGCGCGGGGATCTCGGTGATGTCCGGCAGCTGGGCCGAGCGCCTTTCCTTGGGCAGGGCCTGGCACTCCCCGAATACGCGGTGTTCGCACTCGTAGATGCAGTACCCCGGGTGCAGGACCTTGTGGAAGAGGTGGCTGATGGCGTTGTCGGTGTCGAGGATGTTCTCCGAACCGATCATCCGGCCGAATCCGTAGAGTCCGATCATGTGGTTGACCGCCGGCCGGATGCCTTCGAGGTACACGTCACCGCCGCGATCACGGTACCGTTTGACCACGCTTTCGAGCATGTGGATGCCGCTGACGTCGCAGTGGTCGACCATGTGCATCCGCAGCAAGAGGAACATCTGGTCGGGGTTGGCGTCCTGGTTCGCCCGCAGGGCCTCCTCCACGTGGTTGACCGCCCCGAAGTACAGGGAGCCTTCGATCTCGATCACACCCAGCTGGGGGCAGACCGTTTCGTTCCGTGCGCGGATGAAATGGCGGAAGTTCTCGTCCGGCACCACGGAATAGACGCCCGGAGTCGAGGACTTGATCAGGTAGCGCGCGAAGGAGACCAGCATCCCCGCCAGGACCGCGAACTCCAGCGGCAGCAGCACGGTGGCCGCCAGGGTGGCGATCAGGATCGAGCTGTCGCCCTTGCTGGAGCGCAGGATCCGTCGCATTTCCCCGCGGTCGACCATGCCCCAGGCCGTCACCAGCAGCACGCCGGCCAGGGCTGCGCGCGGCAGATAGACCGCCAGCGGGGCCAGCGCGAACATCGCCACGAGGATCCACAGACCCGAGAAGATGCTCGCCATCTGGGTGCGGCCGCCGGCGTTGTAGTTGACCGCCGAACGCGTGAAGGAGCCGGACACCGGGTAACCGGACAGGAAACCCGAAAGCATGCTCGCCATGCCCTGACCGACAAATTCCTGGTTGCTGTCCAGCCGCTGTCCGCTCTGGGCGGCGATGCTGCGGGAAATGGACATGGCCTCCACCAGGCCGATGGCCGAAACCGCCAGGGCGCCGGGCGTCAGTTTCCAGATCAGGCTGAAGTCCAGCAACGGCAGATCGGCCAGCGGCGGCAGCGAGCGCGGAATCGCTCCGAGGACCGCGACACCCTCGCGCTCCAGGTGGAAAAAGCCCGTGACCCCCGAGACGGCCACCATGGCCATCAGGGCGCCGGGCCAGCCTGGGCGGAAACGCTTGACCAGGATGATGGCCACCATCGTGCCCAGCCCCAGGCCCAGGCTGATGAGATGGGTCTGGTCGATTCTTTCGTAGATCGCGCGCGCGGTCTGGGCCAGTTCCGGCGTGCTGGTCACGTCGAGCCGCAGCAGGTGGCGCAGCTGGTTGACGCTGATGAGGATGCCGGCGCCCGCGGTGAAACCGACCACGACACTGTCGGCCACGAAGTTGACCAGCACACCCATGCGCAGCAGCCCCATCACCATCTTCATCACGCCCACGATGATGGCCATGTACCCGGCGGCCACCAGGAACTCCGGACTGCCGGGCGTGGCCACCGTCAGCAGGGGGGCCAGGACCAGCAGGCTGGCCGCGTTGGTCGGGCCGGTGTGCAGGTGGCGCGACGACCCCCACAGCGCGCCGACGATGGCCGCGACGATGGCCGCGTAAAGGCCCGTCTGCGGCGGCAGCTCGGCGATCATCGCGTAGGCGATCGCCTGGGGCAGCAGGACCACCGCCACGGTGAGCCCGGCCATGAGGTCCGGCCGCAGGTTCGCGCGCTGGAACTGCTGGACGATGCGCGCCGGCGCCATGAAATAGACGGACTCCTGCGCCGCCCATTCCCGGATTTCCTTCAGGGGAATTTTTTGCGATACACTCACTTCAGCCGGTGTTCCGTTCTGATGATCCGCCTGGTTCCCGTTTCATAGCGCAACACCATCGAATGGGTGTCGACCTTGTCGCCGTGGTAACTGACCCCGTCGAGAAGGACGCCGTCCGTCACGCCGGTCGCCGAAAAATAGACCTCGTCGCCGGTCACCATGTCGTCGCAGGTCAGCACGCGGTTCAGGTCGACGCCCGCCGCCTCGCAGGCCAGGCGCTCCGCTTCGGACCGCGGCGTGACCCGGCCGAGCATGGCCCCGCCGAGGGCCTTGACCGCACAGGCGGCGATCAGGCCTTCGGCCGTACCGCCGGTGCCCATCAGCACGTCCACCGGCGCGTCGGGATCGGCGGCCAGCAGGGCGCCGCCCACATCGCCCCCGGTGCGCAGGAAGACCCGCGCTCCCGCCTTGCGCACCTCGTGGATCAGCTCCTGGTGCTGGGGCCGTTCGATGATGAACACGACCAGGTCGCGGATGTCCTTGTTCTTGGCGCGCGCCACCATGGTCAGGGTCCAGCCCGGCGGAGCGTCCAGGGCGTCGGGACCGATGACCGGCGCCACGAAGCGGTCGACGACGAGCTTGTTCATGTAGACCGCGGGGTCCGGGCACCACATGGATCCCGGCGGCGCGATGGCGGCCACCGACAGGGCGCCGGGTTTGCCCTGGGCGACCAGGCCGGCGCCATCGATGGCGTTGACCTCGACGTCGAGTTCCGGACCCTTGCCCGTACCGACACTGCTGCCGCTGCCCAGGGGAGACGAGCCGCCGAGCCGCCCTTCTTCGCCGCTGACGATCCGCCCCTTCATCGGCAGCAGGTTCAGCGCCGCAGCCATGGCGTCCTGGGCGGCATGGTCGGCCCCCAGGTGGTTGTCGAGTCCCATCCACCGGCCGGCAGCCAGCGCGGCTTCTTCGGTGACCCGCACCAGGTCGAGACCCGGGTGCGGCGGCGGCCGGCGGTCCTCTGATTCCCTGTTGACCGGATAATCACTCATGTCGAGCCCTTCTTTCATTCCCCGAGTACCCACCCATCATACCGGCGGTCCCGGAAACCGTCAGCAAAAACCCCGCCGCTTGAGAGTTGTCCGCCTCCGGGGGCGATGTTAGGCTCCCGCCATGAAACGATACGCCTTCGGAGGCGCGCTGGTCCTGCTCTTGGCCGCGGTGCTTCTTTTCAACCTGTCTTTCTGGATGTCCGCCGACCTGCAGGAAGAAGGCGACCTGGCGGCCAACGCGCTCCAGATCGAACGGGCCGGCGAGTTCAAGGAACTGCTCGGGCCCTACTCCCACTACGGATTCCACCACCCGGGCCCGGTCAGTTTCTACTATTTCGCCTTCACCGAACCGATTTTCCGGTGGATTCCATCCTTTCTCGGCCGGCACATGCTGGCCCAGTACCTCCTGAATCTGCTGTGGGTCTTCGGCCTGGTCCGGATGCTGCGGCAAGGCGGCCTGGGTTCGACCGGCGCCACGGCGGCGGGCGTCCTGGTCATGGCCCAGCTGGTGTTCCTGGGCGGCGGCACACCCATCATGGCCGCCAGCGTGTGGGGCCCGGCGATCGCCGCCGTGCCGGCCGCCGTGTTCGTCGTGGCGGCCGCCCTGATGGCCGGCGGCCGGCTCACGGCGCTGCCCTGGATGGTGGCCGCCGGCACCGTCTGCGCACACAACCACCTGTCCCAGGGATCGATCCTCTTCTGGATCGCGCTGGCGGCCGGCGGGTGGCTGGCCGTTCGCCGGCGGCACGTGGCCTGGACGCCGGCTCCCGGCCGACGCCGACGAATCCTGATCCTGTCGGCGCTGCTCCTGGTGCCGGCCCTCTTTCCGGTCGGCCTGGAGCAGGCCACCGGTGATCCGGGTAATCTGAGCCTCATCGTGCGCTTCCTCCAGACGCACGGCCCGGAGGTCCACCCCTGGAGCGAGGTCGCCGACAAGCTGGGCCAGGCCGTCACCGACCCCTGGGCCGTCATGTTGCCGGCGGCCGCAGGCCTGATCCACACTCCCGGAGGTGTTGTCGGCATCGTGCTGGTTCTGCTGGCCGGCTCGGCCCTGCAGTTCCGCCGGTCGGACGCCGCCTGGCGCCGGGTCATCGTCTTCCTGTGGCTGGCGGTGACCGTGACCGTCGTGTCGGCCCGCACCGCAACGGGCGACCTCCACACCTATCTCTTCTATCTCCTGTATCCCGTCGGCGGCCTGCTCTACCTGATCCTGTTCAAGGAGATCATCGACCGGACAACGCGACGGTTCGCCGCGCCGCCGGCCTTCCGCTCCCGCCTGTCCGTCGTCCTGGCGGCGCTGGTCTTTTTCGTGCCCTGGCTTGCCACGCACCGCATTGCACCGCCGCCGCCGGGAGACCGTTTCCTGGACATCGTCGACCACTTCGATCTGAACCCGCGGGACGACATCCACCTGCACCTGGACCGCGGCAGCGAGATGGTGATCTGGGACGCGGTGCCCACGCTGGCCCTGCGCTTCCGGCGCGAGGGCGCCCGGGTCAGCGTGCCGGACGACTACCTGTTCATCTGCGGCACGGAAATGAAAGCGACGCTGACGCCCCACCCGCGCACGCTCCTGGTCACCGGACGCCGGCCGGCGGGCGACGACCCGCGGTTCTGGTCCGGTGATCGCTGGAACGTGTTTCTGCTGACGCCGGCGGACGGAACCGCCGCGGATTTTCTGGACGCTTTGCCCGCCACGGATTGATCGGCCCGCGACCCCCGGCCAGCGGGTCGATGTCCGAAAACGGCGAGACAACGTCCGGGCCCCGGTCTAGATTGGGACCATGAACCTCGACCCCGACATCTGCTACCGCGCCGTCAGGAGCCGCGACCGCCGTTTCGACGGCCGGTTCTTCACCGGCGTCAGGACCACCGGCATCTACTGCCGGCCGGTCTGTCCGGCGGTGACCCCGCTGCGGAAGAACGTGACCTTCTATTCCTGCGCCGCCGCCGCCGAAAAGGCCGGGTTCCGCCCCTGTCTGCGCTGCCGCCCGGAAACCTCCCCCGGAACGCCGGCCTGGCTCGGTACCTCCGCCAGCGTGTCGCGGGCGCTGCGCGCCATCAACGACGGCTTTCTCGATGACGGCACCGTCGACGACCTGGCCTTGCGCCTGGGCATGACCGGCCGCCATCTCACGCGCCTCTTCGAGCAGCACCTGGGCGTCGCCCCGGTGGCCGTGGCCCAGACCCGGCGCGTCCACTTCGCCCGCAACCTGATCGAACAGTCGGGCCTGCCCATGGCCAGGATTGCGCTGGCAGCGGGCTTCGGTTCGGTGCGCCGGTTCAACACGCTCACCAAACAGGTCTTCGCGGCCACGCCGACCGAGCTGCGTCAACGTGCGGGAACGACCGGGCTCGATGCGGACACGCTGATATACCGTCTGGCCTACCGTCCGCCCTACGACTGGGACCGACTGATCGGCTTTCTGGTCGGCCGGGCCATTCCCGGGGTCGAAGCGGTCGCCGACGGGGTGTACCGCCGCACCATCGGCACGCCGGCGGCCCCTGGTTTCCTGGAGGTCGCCCCCGTTGCCGGCCGCGATCAGCTGCGGCTGAAGGTCTCGCTGCCCGATTTGAGGGGCGCCGTCGGCCTGGTGGACCGGGCGCGCCGCATGTTCGACTGCAGCGCCGATCCCGAGGCCATCAACACCCACCTGGCCGCCGATCCACTGCTGGCGCCGCTGGTGGCGCGGCGGCCGGGGCTGCGTCTGCCAGCGGCCTGGGATCCGTTCGAGATGGCGGTGCGGGCCATTCTCGGGCAGCAGGTGTCGGTGGCCGGGGCGACGACCATCGCCGGCCGCCTGGTCCGGCGCTGCGGCGCGGCGCTCGCCGAACCCGTCGGCGGGCTGACCCACCTTTTTCCCGCACCGGCCGTCCTGGCCGCCGCCGATCTGGCGGGCATCGGTCTGACCACACGCCGGGCGGCCACCGTCACGCGGTTCGCTCGGGCGGTGGCCCGGGGTGACCTGCTGCTGGATGCGCCCCTCGGGCTGGACGACTTCAGCGAACGCATGGTCCGGCTGCCGGGCATCGGTCCGTGGACCGCTCAGTACGTGGCCATGCGGGCCCTGGGCGAACCGGACGGCTTTCCGGCGAGCGATCTTGGCTTGAAACATGCCTCGCAGGGATGGGACCTGGCGGCCCGGTCGGAAACCTGGCGGCCCTGGCGCGCCTACGCGGCGCTGCACCTGTGGGCCAGCCTGAACGATTGATCAACGCGAAAGGAATACCCATGCAGACCATCTGGTACGCCGAGCTCAAGACCCCCCTCGGCACGCTCGTCCTCGAAAGCGACGGCGAGGCCCTGACCCGCATCCGGCTGCCGGAAGAAGAGTGGGTACCGGAGTCCGGTGTCCGGCGCGTGCGCAAGCCCGAACTGTTTCGCGAGGCGGCCGTTCAGCTGGGTGCCTACTTCCGGGGCGAACGCCGGGAATTCGACCTGCCGCTCGCGCCCCGCGGCACCGCTTTCCAGCAGAAGGTCTGGAGCCTGCTGCAGGAGATACCCTGCGGCGAGACGATCACGTACGGCGAACTGGCCCGGCGCGCCGGCAACCCCCGGGCCTCGCGCGCGGTGGGCGCGGCCAACGGCAGGAATCCGCTGCCCATCGTGATCCCCTGCCACCGGGTCATCGGCTCGAACGGGCGGCTGACGGGTTACGCCGGAGGTATCGCGGCCAAGGAAAAGCTGCTGGCCATCGAGGGTGCGGTCACGCTTCGCGTTTGATCTCGTTGATGGTCTGATCGAGCTGCTGCAGGAACTGCGAGCGGTCCTTTTTCGTGAAGGGCGGAGGACCGCCGGTCATCTCGCCCTGCTCGCGGAGCATGGTCAGCAGGTGCCGGCTGGCCAGCGCATCGCCGATGTTCTCGTCGGTGAAAATCCGGCCCTTGTGCCCGATCACCCGGGCTTTCTTGTCCAGGCAGCGGGCGGCCAGGGGAAAGTCGCCGGTGATGACGATGTCATCCTTCGCCGCCGTGGCGGCGATCCAGTCGTCGGCCGCGTCGGGGCCGTTCTCCACCACCACCAGCTTGAACCAGCTGCCCCCGGGCACGCGCATGTACGAATTGGCCACCAGGGTCACGTCCAGTCCGTAGCGCTGGGCGACCTTGTAGGTTTCTTCCTTGACCGGGCAGGCGTCGCCGTCGATGTAGATGTGGAGCATCTTCCGCCTCCTCGAACCGCGCGGCTGTTCAGTCGTTCTCGCTGCGCGCGGTCACCGCAACCGAACCGTCAGCATGTGTCTCGACCCGGACGACAAGCGGCCGGCAGCAGACCTGGCAGTCCTCGACATACTCCTGCCGGGGCAACGAGCCGTCGATCTCGAGCCAGATGAACTCGCCGCAGCACGGGCATTGGATTTCGGCTTCGTCGATCATGTCCCGGGCGCCTAGGCGTCCATGTCCTTCCAGCGCCGCGCCATCCGCGCGAACACCACCAGGGCGATGATCGCCGCCACGCCGATGTAGGCAAACGGGAATCCAAACGTTGGTGCCCGGGGCTGTAGGTGTTCCACAACATATCCGTGGCCGCCGCGGCGTCGAGTCCGGTGACCTCCTGCATCTTCACGAAGGCGTCGGTGCGCGTCACGCCCGTCACGGTGTCCAGCGACGAGATGTCTGCCGCTCCACGCCGCGCCCTTCAGGAAGTCGGTGTGTTCGGCCAGGTACTTCTGGGCCAGCACCGCCTTCTCGCCGAAGTTGCCGTAGACGTAGCCCTGCAGCTTGGCGCCGATGAAACCGCCGATCCCGACGGGAATGTTCACGTAGCCGAGATAGAGGCCCTTCTTGCCCGGCGGCGAGATCAGTCCGAGATACTCGCTCTTCTTGGGGCCGGTGAGCATCTCGCCGAACGAGAAACCGGCCACGCCCAGCAGGAAGACCGAACCGACGTTGGTCAGGCCGGCGATCAGCACGCCGGCGGTGGCCATGGTCATGCCGATGACCATCGGCCTCGAGCGTGCGCATCTTGCGCACCAGGTACGACACCGGGATCACCAAGCAGCACGATCAGCACCGCGTTGAGGTTGATGAGGATCTCCTGCGAGACCTGGGGCCCGCGGTCGGTCTGCAGCACCCAGCCGTCCGGCAGGAAGCCGACCTTTTGTATGAGCCCGCCACGTCGCCCGAGTCGTTCCAGTCGGTCACGAAGTTGGGCTGCAGATCCCACAGCGCGTACATCATCAGCCAGAAGCAGCTCATGATCAGCAGCCAGGTGACCAGGCGCATGTCGCCCAGGTTGCGCAGGGTGCGCACCAGCACTTTCAGCGGGCCCTGGGTCTTGTCGGCGCCGATTCGAAATCCTTGAAGGTGAACAGCATCAGGTAGTTCAGGCTCATGATGCCCGCGGCGGTGAAGAAGAGCGCCTGCCAGCCGAAGTCGGTCCGGATGAACTTGGCCAGCGGGGGGCCGATCGGCCGCGCCCACGTTGACGATCCAGTAGAAGATGCCCCAGCCCATCGACGAGTTTTTCTTGGTCAGGTTGTGGGCCAGCGAGCCCTGGATCGCTCGGCTTGAAGAACGCCGTTCCGGTGGCCAGCACGATCACGCCCAGCAGGAAGCCGGTGTACGACGTCAGCGTGCCCATCATGACGTAGCCGATGATGTTCAGCGTGATCGACACGAACAGCGACTTCTTGTAGCCGTAGCGATCGGCGAAGCCGCCGGTGAAGGTGGGCAGGATCGACTGGAAAATGAACCACAGGCCGTAGATCGTGCCCTTCTGGCCCGCGGTGAAATGCAGCCCGTTGGGATCGTCGGCCTGCATGATGTAGATGGCCACCACGCTGCGGATCGAGTAGTAGGCCAGGCGCTCGAACATCTCGATGACGTTCAGCATCCAGTAGCCGATGGTGAATCCCATGATGGTTCTGCGATCGGATATGTCGGTGCTGGCTGCGGTCACGGCGGGTTCCTTCCTGGGGACGGTAAAAACGGTCCGGGTAGTTGGTGATCACCACGTCGACGCCGAGGTCGATCAGGCGGCTCATGTCTGCGGGTTCGTTGACGGTCCAGACGTGGACCTGCTTGCCGGCGCGGCGCGCGGCGTCCATGAACGGCCTTCGTCGACCAGGGATTTTTCGACGCTCAGGACATCCACCGGCAGGGTGAAGATCTCCGGCAGAAACGGCTCTTCGGGCCCACGATGACCCCACGGTCCAGGCCGGGATCGCGCCTGTTTGATTCGTCCGCGACCTCGTGGTCGAAACAGGTACAGGCATTTTCGACAATGATCGTCGATATTATTATCATGAAGTGTGCGGATCGCCAAATCCACGACAGCCGCGCTCGTGCCCGTGGAGCTTCAGTTCGATGTTCAACGGCAGGCGGCCCCGGGTGAAAGCGAGGACCTCCTCCAGCGACGGAATCGGCTTCGGCCGGCGAAGTGCGGGACCGAACCAGGAGCCCGCGTCGAGGGTCTGCAGTTCGGCCAGGGTCTTCGACCACAGCGGGCCCGTGCCGTTGGTGGTGCGGTCGAGATCGTCGTCGTGGAAGACGGCAAACCGGTCGTCGGCCGTCTGCTGGATGTCGATCTCGGCCATGTCCGCGCCCAGGGCGATGGCTTTTTCCAGCGCGGCGATGGTATTCTCCGGCGCGTGTCCCGACGCCCCGCGGTGGGCGCAGTTGATGGTCGTTCTTCATCGTCGGCCTTTCTGCGAACCCGGTTCAGGAAGTGATGACATGACCGATTCACGCGGAAAAGATACACCGACCGACCCTTTCCGGCCTACCGTCACGTTCCCGGCCAAGACGCCCCACCCGACCCGCGATCCCGAGGGCCACTCCTACGGCCTGCCGGACCTGAGCCTGCCCGACCTCAACCACGAAAACTGGCGCAAGAGCGAGGACTACCTGTTCGGCATCGATCTGTTCAACGAGGGCTACTGGTGGGAATGCCACGAGGTGCTGGAGGGACTGTGGCACGCCGTCGGGCATCGGCAGCGAGGCCGGCCATGTGCTGCAGGCGGTGATCCAGTGCGCGGCGGCTCCACCTCAAGGTCCAGACCGCCCAGCCCGAAGGCGCCCGGCGCCTGTTCCAGCATTCCCTCCGCCACGCCCAGTGGTGCGGCGACCGGCGCCTGGGCCTGGACCTCGACGCGATGATCCGGGACACGCGCACCTATCTGATGATCCAGGAGGCCGAAGTGGCCAGGCTCGTGCTCGAATTCTGAAACTGGACCCCGAAACAAGGACGGCGACCCCATGATGAAATTCCCGAAAGCGACCGCGGTGATGTTCGTGCTGCCGACCACCGGCTGCGCCGGCCTCAACGCCGAGTCCATCAACCGGGCGCTCGGCGGTTCGCTCGACAGCGAAACGGTGGCCGCTGGTCTGGCCAGCGCTGCGAATCGGGACCGAACGCTCCACGAACACGACGGCCAAGGTCGACGGAGCATACAAATGTAAATACTGATGAATTAATTGATTGGACTATAATTGAAGATAACGGCTTTTTAAGAGCCATGAACCTATCTGCCTTGACTTTTATATTTTTCCCCTTATTGGGAATTGTGGTTCCATTAATAATGTGGATCTCTAAAAAGGATAAATTAAAAAATATCAATAAAATCGGCAAAAACTTAATAAATTATGAAATTACTTGGACTATCATATTATTCGCAGGACAAAAATTGAGACTAAGTCTGTCAAAAAATAGATTCTACGGATTTAACACCTTATTATTATAAAGTAAACTTCAGTCTTTTCTTTAATAATAATTATGTACTTAATTTTTTTTATATTTAGCTAATAGAGCAAAAAAATAAGAAATATGGAAAGTAAAAAATCAAGAAGAGAATTTATTAAAACAGGAATTAAAACAAGCATAGGTTTATCAATTTTACTTTCGAGCTTATATCGTTGTGATTTTAAACGTGAAGAAAAGAATAAACAGTCAAAAAGTAAGAGCAAACCTTTAAACATTCTCATACTGGGTGGTACAAGTTTTTTAGGGCTTCACCAAATTGCCTATGCTTTAAATAGAGGTCATTCTATATCAATTTTTACAAGAGGAAAAACAAAGCCATCTATTTATAAAGATTTATTTAAAAACGTAGAACAACTAATTGGTGACAGAAAAGATAATTTAACCGCCTTAGAAAATCGAAAATGGGATGTAGTGATTGATAACTCTGGGCATGACGCTGAATGGACTAAACAATCTGCCCAATTATTAAAAGAAAATTGCAACCTCTATCTATATACATCTTCTACAGGAGTATATTATCCATATTTAAAAAGTAATGTTAAAGAAAGTTCAGAATTATTATTAAAAGAACCTGAAGATATTACAGATGAATATGAAAAAATAGAATACTGGTATGGCGTAATGAAGGCAAATTCTGAATTAGAAGTCATTAATCAATTTGGGGAAGACAGAACCATAATAGTAAGACCAACTTATATGTTTGGACCCGCTGATAACTCAAACAGGTTTATACATTGGCCCATAAGATTAAGCAAAGGTGGAGAAGTTTTGGTACCAGGCAAAATGAATGACATGGTGCAATACATTGACGTAAGAGATGTAGCAGAATGGATGATCCGATTAATAGAAGATAAAAAAGTTGGAACTTACAATGCAGTTGGACCAAAAGAAAATCAAAGTATCCATAAATTTGTAGAGGAAGCACAACAAGCCTTTTCAGTCAAAAATACTTTTGTGAAAGTTGATGATTATGAGTTTTTAATGGAGAATGAAATTTATGGTATTGTGCCTTGGATTTTACCTACAGGTAACAACAGCGGATCCGCTAAAATAAATAACGAAAAAGGCTTAGCCAATGGATTAAAAATAACACCTTTGGTAAAGTCAATAAAAGATACTTATGACTGGTGGATATCTGACGCAGTTTCACAGGAACAAAGAGATAAAGTTGAAGTAGATCCCGAATCTATTTTGATAAGAGAAAACTCTATTCTTGAAAAATGGAAGACACTGTAGCCAACAATGTATAAACAATTATTTTTTCAACACTGAAACAAAAGTCAATACCGTAAAAAGGGATTGTGTATAGTCTGAAACTAGGAGTGTAAAAATTCACTATTTTTCGTATATTCTATCGTTATTTTTGATTACACACTATAAACACAATTTTAAAATTAATTTTTATGAAAAGAATAGCGCATTTCATCCTTATTTGCACAGTTATTTGTTCATGTGAAAAATCAGCAAATCAAGTAAATAAAGATTACAAAACCGAATCCATGTTTCAACCTTTTCAACCACCTATTTCATATAATGATGCCAAAGAACAAGCATTAAAAATTGTAAACCAGATGACCATTGACGAGAAGATTTCTTTGATAGGTGGCCATAACACATTTTTCACAAAGGGATTTGAAAAGTTTAATGTGCCAGCCATGTATCTATCAGATGCCACTCAGGGAGTCAACATTCGACGTCATCTCGATGATCAGCTTGAAAAATCAGTTGCTTTCCCAAGCCCAATTGCCTTAGCAAGTACTTGGAATACCGAGTTGGCAGGTCATTATGCAAAATCTATTGGTGAAGAGTGCAGAGCTGGTGAAATTGCAGTACTACTTGGACCAGGGATGAACATTTACCGTATAGCACAAAATGGCAGAAACTTTGAATACTTTGGCGAAGATCCTTACCTAGCGGCTCGAATGATAGAAAATTATGTGGTTGGAATGCAAAGCACTGGCACAATGGCTACTTTAAAACATTTCGTTGCCAATAATACAGACTATAAGAGAAGAACATCAAATTCAGTAGTAGATAAACGAACCTTACACGAAATTTATTTACCAGCATTCGAAGCTGGTGTCGATGCTGGCGCTATGGCCGTTATGACATCTTATAACCAAGTAAATGGAGAATATGCTGGACAGAACAAAGATGTGATCACAGGTCTTTTACGCGAAGATTTAGGATTTAAATGGTTAGTTATGAGTGATTGGTGGTCGGTATATGATGCTCAAAAAGTAATAAAATCAGGACTTGATCTGGATATGCCTGGAGAACCAAGAGCTGAATATCCTGATTATATGAAGAAAGATGAATTCTTTTTGCGTAATGCTGCAAAACCACTGCTAGAAGAAGGGAAAATAAAAGAAGAGGAGATTGACAGGATGGTTACCAACATTCTTACCACAGAAATTGCGATGGGGCTGTTAGAGCGACCTATAAAAGATGCTTCTTATTTTGATAACTTCGACCAACACATAGAAGTAGCTTTACAAACTGGTAGAGAAAGTATTGTACTACTTAAAAATGATAATATTTTACCTATTGATAAAACAAGTGACATCTCAATATTACTTACTGGCGAATATGCAGATAAAATACCTCATGGTGGTGGTGCTGCAGAGGTTGTTGGGTACGACCATATAACAATGCTAACAGCACTTAAAGAGATTTATGGTGATAAAGTGTTTTATGTTGAAAATCCAAGAGACGAAGACTTGAAAACTGCTACTCATATAATTTATAGTGCCGGAACTTTTGATTCTGAAGGCTGGGATAAATCGTTTGATTTACCTGAGGAAATTAATTCGGATATCAAACGAATCGCTTCATTAAATAAGAATACCATAGTATCGATTAGCTCTGGTAGTGGCGTGAATATGACGGAGTGGAATGATGCCATTGCAGGATTAATTTATAGTTGGTATCCTGGTCAAATTGGATTTAGAGGTTTTGCTGAAATTGTAGCTGGTATTACTAATCCATCGGCCAAATTACCGATTACCATTGAGAAAAAATTTGAGGATTCACCAGGGTACGGTTACATACCAGAAGGTCAGGAATTGTATAGCGGTTGGGATCAAGACCATCGGATTATAGACCCAATAATCGATGTCGAGTATAATGAAGGTGTATTTGTTGGTTACCGTTGGTATGAAAATAAACAAATAGAACCACTTTATCCATTTGGTTTTGGTTTGTCATACACAACATTTGAATACAGTAACTTATTGTTAGAAAACCAATCGATTAGAGCTGGAGAAAAACTCAACTTAAAAATCGATATAAAAAACATTGGTGCAGTGCAAGGTAAAGAAGTTGTTCAGGTATATGTGCGCGATATTCAATCATCAGTTGTACGTCCTTTAAAAGAGTTAAAAGATTTTAAAAAGGTAGATATTGCTGCAGGTGAGAGACAGACCGTTTATTTTACATTAACCGAGAGGGATTTCGCGTTTTGGGATGCAGAAACTGAAGATTGGAAAGTAGAACAAGGTCAGTTTGAAATTCTAGTAGGTGCATCTTCAAATAATATACTAGCAAGTGCTAAACTTGAAATAATTAATGAGTAACATAAACTAACAAACACAAAATAATGTATAAAAATAATAGCCCGTTTAGTCGTATAAAAAGTTGTTAGACGACTTTATGTTTTCTGTAATTAGGAAATTGATGCGCTTCTGAATTGGCAACTATTCTTATAGGATTTATTATAAACAATTTTGCCTAATATTTTTACGTCAATTATCAAAACACAAACCATATGAAAAAAATAGCATCTATTCTATTTGCACTTCTAATGTTCTCTTGTAGTAGTGATAGCGAACCTATTGTCCTAAATGAAGTAAACAAAGTGATTTTGTTAAAGGTTGATTTTCTAACAAACGCATTTGAAGGAGGAAAGGAGCTCGAATTCTCAACATCAGAAAGTTTTACTATTTCATCTGCTTATAATCCGCCTGGAGATTTTGGGGATATTCAATTGTATTACAGCGAGCTAGATGAAATGATTTTTGACGGAACTATTATCTGGTTAGGAACTGGAGCAATATCCTATCCGGAAGAAATAGATGCAGCTGAGAATTTCAGTAGACTTGATGAAAATTTAGAGTTACCAGAATCTAGTATGTTCAAAACAGTAATGTACGATGAATTTGCATATTATCCTGAAACTATTGATTATACAGGTATTTGGAGTTCTATTGGAAATTTAGAGATTATACAAGGCTACAGAAATTCAAATCCTCAAGGTAAGATTAACTTATTCCTATACACACCAAGTGTTGGTGCCGGAAACCCTGCTGAATGGGACTGGTATATTTATATCAAAAACTAAACTGCTTATTTGTAAAATTGAAGCGCGAGTTCATAATGCTAATTTCCTCTGGAATATTGCTTACGGTCAGTTAGTAAAGCTCGAGTCTTTCCGCGATTTTTTTTGTTAAATTAGGCGCTTAAAACAAGTAACAAACCATAGAAAATAACATTAGTGGAAATTTGTCATAGAGCCCAAGAATTCTTAAGTACGTCTATTATCGTAAAATTGAGTAAATTGAGGTTGAAAATTTAAGACAATACTTAAAAATTAAATTATTTTAAACACGCGATATTCAGTAACATAACTTTACGTTAGTTGGGATTTGATAGTAACAAGAGTATACTAAAAGACATTAAATAAATTATTAAAGCAATGAAACATTTTATAGTATTAGTAACGGTTGTTCTTTTGATGGGTTGTCAAAACCACAACAAAAAAGTTGGGCAAGGAGAGCAATCTGAAAGCACAAAGCCAGTTCAGGAAAAAGCATTTGTAGAATTAGGTGGGGAAAAACAATATGTTGAAATGGCGGGAAGCTCTGACCAATCACCTGTATTGCTTTTTCTTCACGGTGGTCCAGGTTGGCCACAGACACCGCATCTGAGATATTTTAATGCTGATTTAAAAGAAGATATGATTGTTGTATCATGGGATCAAGCAGGTTGTGGTCAATCGTATCTGCATAATCCCAATCCGAAAAACCTGTCTATTGAGAGCTTAATAAATGATGCGCATGAATTGACGCAATACCTCAAAAAGAAATTCGATAGGGAAAAAATCTTTCTTCTCGGTTTTTCATACGGCAGCGTTATTGGGATGCAACTTGCTGAGAAATATCCAGAGGATTATCATGCCTATATCGGTGTTTCGCAGATTATAGACTCACAGGAAAACTGGGATATATCTATGCAATGGTTAAAAAAGCAAGCGGAATTAAAAAAGGATACTGTCGCACTCAAACAATTGGACTTAATAAGTCAACAAGACAGTTCTGTATGCGGCACTATTTTAGACTGCTTCATGAGCAAGTATCAATTACTTGTGAAATATAACGGAACGATTCTCAATCCAGAAGTTGCCAAAGAAATAGAAAAAGCAGAACACTACTATGAAGACTATGCTAATTACGATTGGTACGAAGCTTTTAATTATACCTACTCAAGACTTGGGGACAAACCCTTCTACACAGACTTAACTCATATTAAATCTGTAGAAATTCCAGTTATTTTTATTTCAGGCCGTCACGATTGGAACCTACCTGGAGAAGTTGCTGAGAAATATTTAGAAGGTTTAAGTGCACCGCAGAAAGAGTACATATGGTTTGATCAATCAGGACACGAACCTCCTGAAGAAGAGCCTGACAAGTTTAATAAAACCATCATTGAAATAGTAAAAGAAAAAAGCCGCTAGTTTAAGCTATGTATAATTAATTGCTAGGTCACTGCAGATTTTATAAAAATGCTGCGTCAATTCGCTCCCCTCATGACCTATAGAATATTGCCTAGAGCTAGTTCGTAAGTTTGTGTCTATCTGGGATTTATTTACTAAATTAGTTGCCTAACCACGCTATGCACTAGCAAAGTGAAAAGGCCAATCAAACCCAACACAAAACCTTTGGCTATAATGCCAAGCAACTTTTTACAAAATTAACTGATATGGAAAAAAAGAACCTTTCAGAGTTAACGGATGAAGAACTACTAATCAAAAAAAAGAAACTAAAAAATTCTAAAGCTTTCCATGCAGCACTAATTGGTTTCCTTGCCGGTATACTGATTTTCGGAGTTGTTTCTTGGAGTCTTTCTTCGGAAAAAAAATTGGGATTTCTAATTCCCATGTTATTTCCCGTGGCTTTCATTTACAGATTGCTTAAAAATCCAAATAAAAACAAAGATTTAGAAGAGATCTTAAAAGAACGAGACTTGAACTGATGGATTAAATCAAAGACGATAATAGGAAATGTAGTCCGAATTGAACAATCTGCATAGAACAGGAGCAAAGAGCTAAAATCGATATAACAAATGAAAATAAAATTCAAGAAGAAAAGATTATTTGCGAATTTATTTCTAGGAATTGTTTGGATTGGACTTGGAATTTTCAACATTCTAGAAGACGATAATTTACGTTGGTCAGATTATGGATATTTAGTTATTGGACTTTTATATGTTGGCCATTATTTATACGATTTTACGAATCAATATCTGACTATTAATAACGGAATACTGCGACAAAACGTGCTTTATGGATTCAGAAAAAAAATACATCTCAAGGATATTAATTGTATAAAAAAAATAGGTGGAGATTACATACTAAAAACAGAACAACAGAAATTAAAAATTAATACAGACATTATTGATAAGGGATCACTTACTGAATTGAATAAAATATTGGCGGAACTAAATTTACCGCCTGAGAAAACGTCATTTGTAAATACTGTTTAAAATTAATTGCTTTTTTACTGCCAATTTACTAACAGCGCTCTGTCAGTTCCCATAGGTTATTATCTATCTGTAATTTATTTGATAACTTACAGGCCTAAACACAGAACATTCGAGTACAGTGAAGAGGAGCAGGCAACCATACACCATAGCCTTGTGCTTAATACCACAGAACGAATTTAGAATATTGAAATGAAAAGAAGAATAGACTCAACATTTTACTTTTTTCAATATTTAATTATACGAATCCAAATTGTAGCTGTAGTTGGATTTTTGGTTTACAGTATAATTGTAAAGGAGGTTGGTGGTATTATTGCTAGCTTATTATTTGTCGCTTTTGCTGTTTATATTTCAATAAAAAAAATCCCGAAACCTGCTGATCTTGAGTTTGATGAAAATTCAATATATCTGTATTCGCAATACGATCCCATCGAAATAAAAAGCATCATAGCAATTGAAAATGGTGTGCTAATTTACCAATTGGATGGTGAAAGGACTAAAATAAATTTACCCAAATATTATTTCATAGATAAAAATTATAAAGAACTAAAAAAGTTAATCGAAAGTAAAGAACTAACACACAACGCCGCACATAATTAATTGCTTTGGTCGTGGCTTATTTCTAAAATTCCTAAGAAATTTTTTCTAGTCCGTATTTATTTATTATGTTCACTGCCTAAACACGAGGTATACCAAGCGTAGCGAATTGGCCTAACAAGCCATATACAAAACTATCGGCTACAAGCTAAAAAATGAGTGAATTCTTAAAATTTAAATTTGTTGTCTTAATTCTCTCAATTGCATTTTTACATTAAATACGCAAATTACCTTATAACTTAATATTGAAATAGACCTATTAACAATAACACTGAAAAATATTAAACTTAATATGAATAAAACTAAATGTTTTGTAATCACAGTAGGGTTACTTTTTTCAATGAAGTTATGCGCACAATCTGATGTTAAAATTGGCATTAATGTTGGATTAAATTATCCAGATATTAGAGGTAATGAATTTGCGAGATTCAGAAGTTTTAAAGTTGGATATTTATTTGGAGTTTCTTTTGATTATTATTTAAAGGAAAATCTATCAATAAAGACAAATGTAAACTACGAAAGAAAAATTAGGACCTTAGAATTGACATTCTTTGACAACCAAGCACTAGAAGCTGGAACCGAAAGTTATAATGAGACTTTTGACTACATTAATATTCCAGTTCTGTTAAAATATGAATTTAGAAATTCAAAATTTTTCGTTAATGGAGGTCCTTTTTTTAATTACCTAATTCAGAATAAATTGGATGAAGACTACCCTAATGATACTAGTGAATTAGTTACAGAGCAGAAAAAAATTGACTTCGGACTATCAGTTGGAGTAGGTGCTGCTTTATCACTTGACGAAAAGAATGACATTATAATTGAAATAAGAAATGATTTAGGAATTATAGATACTGGTGGAGTGCCTAATCAAGTAAACGGAACAGTAAAAACAAATGCTATAAAATTAATATTAGGCTGGAATTTAGGACTATAATGTTTGCCAACACTATACATAATTAAGAGCTAAGCCCATGTCTACTTACAAATATTTCTGCTCAATGTTCCATCTGTTATTTATTTCATAAATTGGGCGCTCAACCACGTAAAGCTTCAGTGCAGTAAACTGGCTTAACAAACTATACACCGAAGTGTTGTAATACACTCTAATGCATCAAAAGGACACAGAAAACCATTATTTTAAAAATGAAAAAGGGATTTATATTTTTTGTAGTAATAATAACTTTTATTAGTTGCTCGTATGAATTTTCATCGGATAATTTCATTGATTTAGATCAGCCGATATATGATACTCAATATATAGAGGTTTTAGATTTCAACACTTTGGATACTATAAATGTCCAAAGAACCTTCAATTACATTTTTAATGGTCTTGAAAGCCAAAACACAATTACATCTAAAGTTTATATAAATAATCAACAAATTAATTCAAATTGGGAAGGCAACTTAGGAACTTTTACCATAAGACCAGAAAACTATGACGATGGCACCTATACGATTCGAATAGAACACACCTTTAATTCAGGCTCTGGCAGTATAGCTGATCAGTCAGGATTAGAGACCATAACCGAGAATGCTTTATTTGAGTTTGTGGTTAACCGAGAGCCCTCAGATCCACCACCTGTTTTAAGTGCTAACATTATTAATGGTACAATTTTCATAGAATGGTCTACTACTTATGAAATGGACTACACTAATGCATTTTTAAGTCTTAAATATAAGACCACAGAAATACGAATACCACTATCAGATAATGAGTTGGCGCTGGGTAGTTACAATGATAACTCAACAGTTTTATATATTGGTAATTCAAATACGCCTAATTTTGATGAGTATTCTTCAGTCACCTATTCCATATTATTTGAAAGTGAATTTGAAGAGCGTTATGGTTTGTCCCAATCATTGTATTACGATACTGATATGGTGACAACAGAAATTGAATTTGTTGATTTTGACTCCTATAAATTTAAATGGTCGGCGCACCCACTATACGCCAACTTTGAAACTTTTGAGTTTAGTTTCGCTGGTGGGCAATTTTTAGGCTCAAGCCTCGGAGGTGAATATTTGGTGCAATCACCTTATATCTTCGGTTATGACTATACATTAAATGTCCGTCCGACTAATGCTGGTGTTTCACTTCCATTTTATGCTTACAGAGATGTATCCTTAAGTTCTGACACTTTTGGAGTGTTTAGTATGGATCCTTCATTTGTAAGGGAAATTATATTTAATCCAACCACTAATAATTTCTATGCTCTAATCATTGAAGATAGGTTTAGTAATGGATATGGCTTTAGAATTTATGAATATTCCAATACCATGGCCTTGATTCGCACAAGTAATACAATAACTTACGATAATGTTCGCTACGAATATTTGGACATTACACTTAATCCAGTTGATAACCATATATATGTAGATGCGCGAGGAAGCGCGTATAAAATTGACATAAACACGTTACAAATAGTTGAGAATTATAATGATTCCCCATTAACCTCAGAACTTAGATTTAGAGGAGATATTTTAGCTAGGCTTGATTATTTGAATAATCAACTAACAGTGACAAATATAGCCACAAATACAGTTTTATACTCAGAATTAACTACGGATACTAGACTTAGGTATTTATCACCCAATGGAAATTATATTTTAATTAACGACGATACGGGTCGTTTTCTTTATCGTATTGAAGGCAATCAATTGATTCAAGTATTTGATTTTACTTCAATTTATTTGAGTGGGAGTATCGAAATATTTGAAGACACTTTATTCTATGCCACCAATGGTGAAATTAGAATTTTTGATTTATTAAACAGTACAAGTAAATCTTTCAGTTTTGGAAGTACCCAACAGTTTATTCAATATGATAGTAATTCACAACGACTATTAGTATCGCAAAGTGATCAAAATGCAATTTACAACACAATTACTGAGGAGATTATAAATTTTCAGTCGGAAGATAATAAACAAACTACAGGCCTTTTTAATTCAGAAGATCGGGATTATTTTATGAGATTATGGAATAATAGATTAATTCATAGTAAAGGAATTTATATAAATTTAGATTAAATGAGGTTAGATTATATATCATTATTCTGCGTTTTAATTATGACGCTTTTTTTACCAATCAAAGCTCAAGATGCAGAACTGTTTGCAGATTTTGAAGCAGGTATCCCTTTATCTAATTCGTTAAAGAATTTTCATGAAGAGTTAGCTAATCAAATACCATTTGAAAACTTTGAGACAAAAGATAATTTTAACTATAATTATGGTTTTACAATCGGCTTAAGGATTAAGCGCAAAGCCTCCATTTTTTTTAGTAATAAAGTTTCTGGAGCAAAATCTTCAGTTGCAGATTACTCTGGGTTTTATAGATTAACTAATGAGCTAACTGGTTTTACGCTAGGCTTAGAATATGAGATTTCTATAATGGAATCAGAAAAGAAGAAACTAAACTTAGGAATAAAAGGCTTGGTAACCTCTTCGAATTTAAATCTTACCTCCGCAAGCCAAATACTGAATGCACCACAAAGTGAAAGTTTAGAATTTAAATCTTTAGATTTTGGAGGAGCGCTAGGTCTAAATTATGAGTATTCTATCGGTTTTATAACTTTGAGAGCACATTTAGATTTAAATGTTTACCTAGGAGGTAAATTAACCTAGAAAGATGATGATTCAGGAGGTTTCTTAACTGATCAAAGTGGAACTAAAGTTACTACAAGTTGGACAGGGTTAACTGGTGGTGTTGGTTTAATAATTCCTATTATTAAATAATTTTAAAATAAAAGGAATTAATTAAAAATGTTTTACCCCTAAGTATAAGTATTGAGCACGTAATGCTCTCTTAAAACTAAAATTGAATTGATGAAAAAACGTTACCATTAGTATTAATTATCGCAAGTGCAATTTTAATCGTTACTAATTTTATCATTTCAGATGAATATGACCGTGGATTTTGGATGACAACTATATCTGGTATATTAATTGTGATAGCGATGGTCTTAAACATTAGAGAAAACAAAAAACAAGACCATAATTAATAAACTGCACAAATTATTACTTAAATAAGGAATAAAATTAGATTGGAATTTTTGGGCATTTAGGCAATCGGAAACTGAATTTGAAGTTTATCTAGTTGCGAAATTGCTCACTCAATCAGAATTGAAAACACATTAAACTAACAGATATTTATTTTATGAATAAATCACAGATAATTGGAGTTGGGATCATTAGCGTTGGAATTATTGCGTACTTAGTATTTGATAATAGTATCATTAGAACCTCATCAGGTGTTTTATGCGCAATTGGTTTAGGATTTATTTTTAAATGGATTCCTTTCAAAAAAGAAAATTCAACTGAATAATTAGACATCAAAAAAATAATGAAATACTAATTTAAGCCATGTATATTTAATTGGTAGGTCACTGTCACACTCCGAACTGATATACCAGTATGTGATCCTAGCAACCTCAGGAACATTGCCTGCAGCCATTTGACGCAGTAACTCCCGCAACGAACCCTCCATGTTTGAAAACAAGAAGCTTTATGATTTTTAACAGCTAACAAAATCTCTTGAACTTATTCATGAAAGTATTGATACAGAATTGAAAAAAGAATAACTAACGAACGACAACATATATTACTAATTTTGATAATATTGGAATCCTATTTGAGGCTATTATTTGGAAAAACATATTTTTAAGCCGCTTAAACTACTGTTTCCTGATACTTTGTCTCTTATATTCACATTTGTGATTTGTGGCTTTTTATAGGATTTAGCAATGATGTTATGATGTTGGAATTTTGAACTATTATTAACCCCTTAGTTTTTGTTAATGGGTTTTGTGTAGTTTTTAAGCGATTATGCTAAAATTGGTTATTAAAAATACATGTGGATAATTCGAGCTTTTATCGACATATTAAATATTTCAATTTGTTTACTAATAGCTTCGAATTATGAATCTAGAACTAAATAAGAATTATTAAATGGAACGAAACTATTTAAACAATCTGTAATAAAAACTGAAAAAATGGAGACGACATGGACAATAATAATTGCTTTATTAATTTTCTTAATATTCATTTTCCTTTTTTGGAAACTGACGAATGGTTACGCTAAAAAAGAATATGGTAAAGATGTCTCTTGAAACGTTATTTTCAAGATTATCATATTGGCAGGTTGCAATATTATATAGTATGGGTTTTACAGGCATAACATTGTTTCTTTTAAAATGGGTAAATGTTTTGTCCTTTTAAAATTATAAAAAGCAAAATGCAATATTTTTATGCTTTAACTGATCTTAAAACTTTTTTAGAATTGTATAAGTTCACTAAAAATGGACATTAAAACTCGGTAATAAATAAAGATAACAAAAAGGTACTGGGGAAAATATTAGTAAATCTAAACTAACACACTAAAAACAAATGAAAAATTTAAAAGGTAACAAGATTCAATTATTGCTGTTTTTAGTAGTATCTGTTTTAATGACAAGTTGCGAGCAAAAAGCAAGTGAACAGGCTTTAACATCGAGCCATTCGGATATGTCAATTCTCCAAAAAGAAATTGAATTACGTCTACAGGAATATGAAAGTTATTTAAAAAATGGAGATTCAGTTGCTTTAGGTAAGATGTATACATTAGATGCAGAAATAATTCCATCCACTATTGGTAGAAATGATATCACAAAGGCTTTTGGACGTATGATAAGGGATAGTGTCACTGGTTCAAGTTTTAATACCACAAAACTATGGGGAAATAAAGAATTACTTGTAGAAGAGGGGACAGGAACTTGGTATCATACAAATGGAGTGGTAGTTAGTAGTGGCAGATATTTATTAGTTTGGAAAAAAGATAATGGAAAATGGAACATATTAAGGGATACATGGTTTCCTGACAAAAAGAAATAGTTTAAATACCTTCATTTAAAAAGTAATGAATCACAGATGATTAAGGGACTTTACGAAACACATTTATATGTTGAGAACTTAGATAGTTCAATTGAATTTTATTCCAATGTTCTTGGATTAAAACAATGTCGCTTTGAAGCAGAGCGTAGAATTGCCTTTTTTTGGATTGGTGAAGGCAAACAGGCTATGCTAGGATTATGGGAAAAACCAAAAGAAGAAATTGACTTACGACATTTTGCTTTGGAATGAACCAGAATGGATATTAACGGATATTTTTTTATCCTAACCGCTTAAAGCATTGGAATTTTTACAAGATGATAACGAAAAACCTATGGTATTTTGTTGGATGCCTGCAATCTCTATTTATTTTAGTGATCCAGATGGACACTATCTAGAATTCATCGGAATTTTGCCAGGAAATTCTATATCTAATGAAGAAAAACGCGTAGTTACTTATGAGGAATGGCTTAAAATTAAAGATAATTAAAACGTCATACCCTTAAAATAGCAAAAATGGATATTCAAAAAATCAGCACAGTACCCAATTCATAATTATAAACTTAGTGCATAACAACTTAAGACTATAACTTCGCCAGTTCTCTTGGTTCGTATCCCATGGAGTATTCCATTCGTGATTTTTTTGACTAAATTAGTTTCAAAATTGTGCAACTAATCATTTATAAAGACATTGGTGCACAGTATTTAAAATACTATGGGATTATACAATCGACATGTTCTACCAAATTTAATTGACTTTGCTTGTAAGCAGAAACCCAACATGCGTCAAAGAGAAAAGGTAATTCCCTTAGCAACTGGAAATGTACTAGAAATTGGAATTGGTTCTGGATTAAATCTTTCAATGTATAATGACAAAAACGTAAATCACCTCACTGCAATTGATCCATCAAAAGAAATTTGGGACAAAAATATTTTTGACACAAAAAAACTGAATTTTGAGTTTGAGTTTATTGAAGCTTTT
This sequence comes from Candidatus Krumholzibacteriia bacterium, assembly GCA_942492615.1. Classification (GTDB taxonomy): domain Bacteria; phylum Krumholzibacteriota; class Krumholzibacteriia; order LZORAL124-64-63; family LZORAL124-64-63; genus CALOFL01. Next base: position 2,705 of record CALOFL010000009.1, on the reverse strand, counting down.
GCTGAAATATTCCTGAAGATAATAACAGTTTTGACACGGTAGTTGTTACTTATACACTTTGCACCATTGTTGATATAAACAAAGCCTTTGAAGAAATAAGAAGAGTCCTAAAACCAAATGGAAAATTAATATTTTGTGAACATGGCAAAGCGCCTGATAAGGCTATTCAAAATTGGCAGAGTATGATAAATCCTTTTTGGAAACAACTTGGAGGTGGATGCAATTTAAATAGAGATATACCATTAATCATTGAACATAACGGATTAAAAATAGTTGAAATTGAAGCCATGTATATGTCAGGGTGGAAACCAGCAAGTTTTAACTATTGGGAGATAGCAAAATGATTAAAATTCCTCATTATAAAATATACTTAGAATTGACCATACATTTTAATAAGTTTTTAAGTTAAGTTAAGTAAGAAACATAAGTAATTTAATAATAGCAACTTACATTTAATCTCTATTTCTATTTTAAGAAATATAAAATATGAATCAGATAAAATTTATAATCAACAGATTCCCAACAAGTATATTTAACGCTTATAGAATATTTTACAGTGATGGTAAAGTGAAACATTTGAATTTAGAACAGGGTTGTAATAATGGTCTTAAAGGTGTTGCAAATAACTTTGGTGCAACTTATAGTTTAAATAGAATACTTGTGGTTTTTAAGAGACTACTATGAAAATGCGGAAAACTCATGGAGCATTGGTTCTAGATGACTCTAAATAACTACGTGCAACAGCCACTATAGTTCATTAGGACTGAAACTACTGTGAAGTTAAATCCTTTTTAACTGTATTTATGATTTCAATGACGGAAAATACTCACCAACATTATGATCAAATACATGTTAAAGTTAAATCTTAGCTTTATTAGACTACATAAAAATATAGATTAAGGCATGGAAAAAATTACAAATAGTGGGTTAATATATGTTTTCGCAATATTGAGTTGCTTCCTTTTTTGTTTTGGAGGTTTTTCAATCATATTTGCTTTGACTTCATATTTTCTTGCTAGAAAAGCAGAGCATTTATACGCACAACATCCAAATGAATACGATAATATTAAGACTGTTAAAAAAGGAAAGATTATTGCCGTAATTGGGTTAATTTTAAATCTAGTGATAGTCGTTATTACAATCTGGACTCTAGCTACGATTGGATGGGATGCTTGGTCTGAAGAATTTGTTAGAAGATGGAATGAAGGATTACAAAATGGTAGAAGCTATTAAGCATGGAGCGTTTTAAAGTAAAATATAGCGTTAACCATAAAGAATTTCACTTGGAACTACTATATTTTTAAAATCAACGAAAAAGAACGATTGAAAAGAGGTAGCTAAAGAAGGTGATCATTCCATATGAGCTGATGTACTTAAACATTCAAAAGCCAGTATTGGATTTACTAACAAATAAAGAATAGTCACAAAAGCCATATAAACCATAACCACATACTCACACTAAAACAAATAACATATGAAACGCATTATTACAGCACTTGCTTTAACAGGAATTTTGATGTCTTGTAATTCATCAGACAAAACAAAAAACGATGTAGAAGAACCTGCTAGTAAAGAAACCCAACTAACCGACAATGCTTCAAACACCATAAGCAATTAAAAGCTAATGATACAGATGAAGCCTTGATTGCAAACGGCATTAATGTAGCTCCCGAAGGCAGATCGGGTTATAAAGTCATTGGCTATAACAAGCTTAAATTTTATGCCTTTAAAGAAGGGGATAATGAATTTATTGTTCTGGTTGATAATCCTAATCAAGATGGTTTTAACGCAGCATGTTATCCTTGGGAACCTAGAACCCTTCATGGCACGGGAAGAGCCTTGAGCTGAAGAAGCAAGGACAAGAAGTCTTTGATATCCGTGAAGAAGAAATGAAGGCTGGTTTATTTAATATAACGCCAGGATCGACGTTGCACATTTACTACGGACCAAAAACAGAGTACGACCCTGAAACTTCGAAAGTTGAAGGTGCTAAACTTCGTTATGTGGTCTATTTACCATGGGCAACATCAGAATCTACAGGTTTACCTGAAGCTCCAGTGGCTTCAAATCACCCTTGGATTATGAATCCTGGAACTCATAGAGCTCATATTATGATTTCACCTTTACCCGAAGATAATGAGTAGCCTAATTGCAGCAATACACCATTTTGATGCAAGTGATACCAAATAGAACCTTTTAATGAAAAGACTAAAATTTCCGACTGCGCAGACCATTTTAATCTTAATTGCCTTGTTCGTTACACTCTTAACTTGGCTAGTCCCAGCTGGAAAATACGATACTTTGGCTTACAATACAGCGAGTAATACATTTACTATATCTAACGCCTAGAAGAAGAAATCAGAATTACCCGCAACACAAAGAGAGCAAACACAAGCTTGATAATAAAAATTCCCGATACAAAATTTGCAAATGGCGGCATCTACTATAAACTGTGGGATCCCTAATACCTATAAGGAACTAGAGGCAAAACCACAAGGTTTTTCAGAATTTGCAATGTCACCTATAAAAGGGATTATTGCTGCCGCTGATATTATTTTTCTAGTTCTGATTATTGGTGGATTAATTGGCATAATGAATTTAACTGGAGCTTTTGATGCCGGAATTTCTTGGTTAGCAAAAACGCTTCAAGGCAATGAATATATTCTCATCATTTGTAACAATAGCATTGCTGGAGGAACAAACCG
>CALOFL010000008.1:0-49894 GCA_942492615.1 Candidatus Krumholzibacteriia bacterium | reverse complement strand
CGAGGCCGAGCACGCCGCCCGTTTCCGCCAGCAGTTCCTGGACGACTCCGGCATCACCATTTCCGGCGGTGCTGTGGGAGCTGAGCTCCCGTCGGGTGCTGTGCCTCGACTACGTGCCCGGCATCAAGATCAACGACCGCGAAGCCCTGCTGGCCGCCGGCATCGAGGCCGCCGCCGTGGCCGAGAAGGGGGCGGCTTCAGTTATCCGCAGCAAGCTGGTGCGGTTTGGCTTCTTCCACGCCGATCCCACCCCGGCCAACCTCGCGGTCGCCCCGGACGGCACCCTCATCACATTACGACTTCGCGCATGATGGGACGGCTCTCCGGGCCGGCTGCGCTCACGGCTGGGGCGCATGGTGCGCGCTGCCGCCGCCCGCGACGCCTCCACCCTGGTGAAGGAGTTGCAGGCCTCCGGCGTCATCGCCCCGGAGGCGGATCCAGGCCCAGTGCGGCGGCTGGTGCGGGTGATGCTCAACGATGCCCTCACGCCGCCCTTCTCCGCCAACGTGCTGCAGAAGCTCTCCGGCGACCTCTACGACCTCGTCTACGGTCAGCCCTTCCGGGTGCCGCCCGAGCTGATCTTCGTGATGCGGGCCCTCTCCACCTTCGAGGGGGTGGGCCGCAGCCTCGACCCTGGCTTTAGCCTGGTGGCGATTGCCCGCCCCTACCTGCTCCCCCTGATGACCTCCAGTGGTAACGGCGGCGGCGACCTGTTCGGTGAACTCTCCCGCCAGGCGGCCGAGGTGGGCAGCCGCGCCCTCGGCATTCCGCGCCGCCTCGACGACAGCCTGGCCCGCATCGAGCAGGGCGACCTGCAGGTGCAGATCCGGGCCGGCGAAACCGACCGGCTGCTGCGGCGCCTCGCCCTGGCCCAGCAGTCGGCCGGCCAGTCAATGCTGCTGGCCGGCCTGGCCGTGGCGGCGTCGCTGCTCGCCACCAGCCGCCAGCCGGCCCTGGTGGTGATCCCTGCCGTGGCCTCGCTGCCGGTGGGGCTGAGCTGGCTCAAGCTGCAGGGCCGCCTGGCCAGGGATGGCCGGCTGGATCAGCTCCCCGGTATCGGCACCACCGCCGCGGCCAGTCCCACCGATTCAGAGTGAGGAGCCTCTCCGAAGCCCCTCACTGAGGAGTTCGGCCTCATGCCCTGCCGCGGGGACCCCGGTCCACGGCGCCGGCGTAGACGGCCTGGCTGCCCAGATCGTCTTCGATGCGCAGCAGCTGGTTGTACTTGGCCACCCGCTCGGAGCGGGCCATCGCGCCGGTCTTGATCTGACCGCAGTTGGTGGCGACCGCGAGGTCGGCGATCGTGGTGTCCTCGGTTTCGCCGCTGCGGTGGCTGATCACGCTGGTGTAGCCGGCCCGGCCGGCCAGGTCGATCGCCTGCAGGGTTTCCGTGAGTGAGCCGATCTGGTTCACCTTGATCAGGATCGAATTGGCCAGGCCCAGATCGATGCCGCGCTGCAGCCGCTGGGTGTTGGTGCACGAAGAGGTCGTCACCCACCAGCTGCACGGTGGCGCCGAGCTTCTGGCTCAGCAGGGCCCAGCCATCCCAGTCGTCCTCGGCCAGGCCGTCTTCGATCGACACGATCGGGTACTGGCCGCCAGGTCGGCCAGATGGTCCACCATCTCGGCGCTGGTGTAGCTGCCTCCGTCGAAGGCGTAGATCGGCCGTCGTGGAAAACTCGGTCGCTGGCCACATCGAGGGCCAGGGAGATCTGATCCCCCGGCCGGTAGCCGGCCTGTTCGATCGCCTGCACCAGCAGCTTGAGCGCCGGCGGCGATGTTGCCCAGGTCCGGCGCGAAGCCGCCCTCGTCGCCGACGGCGGTGCTCAGGCCACTTGTCCTTGAGCAGTCCCTTGAGCACGTGGAATACCTCGGTGCCCATGCGCAGGGCCTCACCGAAGTGTTCTGCCCGACGGCACCAGCATGAACTCCTGAAAATCAAGGCTGTTGGTCGCGTGGGCGCCGCCATTGATCACATTCATCAGCGGCACCGGCAGCAGGCTGGCCATCGGCCCCCCCAGGTAGCGGTAGAGCGGCAGCCCCACCCCATTGGCCGCGGCCCGGGCGGTCGCCAGGCTCACCGCCAGGATGGCGTTGGCGCCGAGGGCACTCTTGTTGTCGGATCCGTCGAGCTCGATCATCGCCGCGTCCACGGCGCCCTGGTCGAGGGCGGAAAGGCCGCAGAGCATCGGGGCGATCTTCTCCTCGATGTTGCCCACGGCCTGCAGCACGCCCTTGCCCATGTAGCGACTGCCGCCGTCGCGCAGCTCATGGGCTTCATGGGCGCCGGTGCTGGCACCGCTGGGCACCGAGGCGCTACCCGCTGGCGCCGCCTTCCAGGAGCACCTCCGCCTCCACAGTGGGGGTGCCGCGGGAGTCGAGTACCTCCCGGGCCACCACGGTGTCGATCACGAGGTCGAGGGAATCGATCACTGGAGCCGGCCTGGTGCTATCAGGGCAGGATCCTATGGGTCACCCCCACCCGCCCATGTGTGGCAACGGGCACTGTGGGAGGGGTTGCTGGCCAGAATGGGAGCACGACCTCCGCCCCGGCCAGCCGATGCGTCTGCTGCACACCATGCTCCGGGTGGGGAACCTGGACCGCTCCCTCGCCTTCTACACCGAGGTGCTGGGAATGACGCTGCTGCGCCGCAGGGACTACCCCTCCGGCCGCTTCACCCTGGCCTTCGTGGGCTATGGCGACGAGAGCGATCACACCGTGCTGGAGCTCACCCAGAACTGGGACACCGAGAGTTACGACCTCGGTGAGGGCTACGGCCACATCGCCCTCGGCGTCGACGACATCCATGGCACCTGCGGCGCGATCGCGGCCAAGGGCGGCCGGGTGGTGCGGGAACCGGGCCCGATGAAGCACGGCACCACGGTGATTGCCTTTGTGGAGGATCCCGATGGCTACAAGGTGGAGCTGATCCAGCTGGGGTCCAGATCCGATGCCGGCTGAGCTGGGTCCCGAGCTGTCCTCCGTGGTGCGTTCCGGGGGCAGAACCGCTGCAGCTCCTGCGGCTCCGGCCAGCCTTACGAGCGAGCCCGAACGCTTTAGTGCCGAGGCCTGGGAGTTGCTGCTGGCCGGCCAGGACGGTGCCCGCCGCTGGCGCCATGGCGTGCTCGATGTGGAGCACCTGCTGCAGGCCCTGCTGCTGGAGCGACGTTTCGGGGCCTGGGCCGATCGCCTGCCCCTCGATGCCGATCAGCTGCTGGACCGGCTGGAGAGCTTCTGCGCCCAGCAACCCACCAGCACGTCCGAGCAGCTGTTCATCGGCGATGCCCTGGAGGATCTGCTCGAGGAAGCCGACCGTCGCCGGGCCGGCTGGGGGTCGCGGCTGCTGGATCTGCCCCACCTGTTACTGGCCCTTGTGGAGGAGCCCCGCATTGGCGCCAGCCTGCTGGCCCAGCAGGGCCTCAGCGAGGAAGTGCTGCTGCGCCAGCTGCGCCCGGGGGCCCAGGCTCCCGCCGCGCCGCGCCGTCCCGCCCCTGCCCCAGTTGCTACCCCATCCGCTCCAGCAGCTGCCCCCGCCCCCGCTGCCGACGACTGGTCCGGCTCCGAGGACTGGATGGAGGCGCCTCCCCGGCCAGCCCGTCAGCCCGTCGGGCGCCCCCCCGCCGTGGAGCGCTCGCCGGCAGCCGCCCCTGCCCCGGCCAGGACAGCGGCGCCGGCCTCCGAGCCGCCCCTGCAGCTGGAGCCGGAAGGCCCAGAACCCACAGCACTGGAACGCTACGGCCGCGACCTCACCGCCGCCGCCAGGGCCGCTGAACTGGATCCGGTGATCGGACGCGATGCCGAAATCCGCCGACTGATCCAGGTGCTGTCGCGCCGCAGCAAGAACAATCCGGTGCTGATCGGCGAGCCGGGCGTGGGCAAGACCGCCGTGGCGGAGTGCCTGGCCCAGCGGATCGTGGCCGGTGAGGTGCCCGATGCCCTGCTGGGGCAGCGGCTGGTGGCCCTCGATCTGGGCGCCCTGATTGCCGGGGCCAAGTTCCGTGGCCAGTTCGAGGAGCGCCTGCGTTCCGTGCTGGCGGAGGTGCGCGATGCCGACCCCGGCGTGATCGTGTTCATCGATGAGCTGCATGCGGTGGTGAGCAGTGACCGCTCCAACGCCGATGCCGGCAGCATCCTCAAACCGGCCCTGGCCCGCGGCGAGCTGCGCTGCGTGGGGGCCACCACGCCTGAGGAGTACCGGCGCAGCATCGAGAAAGACCCCGCACTGGAACGCCGCTTCCAGCAGGTGGTGATCCGTGAGCCCGGCGTCGAGACCAGCGTGGAGATCCTGCGCGGCCTCAAGGAGCGCTACGAGCTCCACCACGGCGTCACCATCACCGATGCCGCCCTGGCCGCCGCCGCCCGCCTGGCCGACCGCTATCTCGCCGATCGCTGCCTGCCCGATTCCGCCATCGATCTGGTGGATGAGGCCGCCGCCAACCTGCGCATGGAGGTCACCTCCAAGCCCCGCCCCGTGGAGGAGGCCGAGGTGGCGCTGCGGCGGGTGGAGCTCGCCCTGCTCTCGGCCGAGGCGGCGCCGGAAGCCGAACGGGTCGCCCTGCAGGAGCAGCGTCGCCAGGCCACCGAGGCGCTGCATGGCCTCAAGCAGCGCTGGCAGGCGGAGCGGCAGCGAGTGGCGGAGCTGGGCGATCTGCTCCAGCAGGACGAAGACCTGCGCCATGCCATCGCCGAGGCGGAGCGCTGCGGCGATCTCGAGGAGGCCGCCCGGCTCCAGTACGACCAGCTGCATGGCGTGCAGCAGCGCCGCCGCGACCTTGAGGTGGCGATGCAGACAGACGCCATGCTGCGTGAGCAGGTGGAGCCCGGTGACATCGCCGATGTGGTGGCCCGCTGGACCGGCATTCCGGTGCAGCGCCTGCTGGCCGGCGAACGCCAGAAGCTGCTGGAGCTCGACAGCCGCCTGGGCGAGCGGGTGATCGGCCAGCTGGAGCCGGTGGCGGCGGTGGCGGCCGCGATCCGGCGCGCCCGGGCCGGCATGCAGTCGCCGCGGCGCCCTGTGGGCTCCTTCCTGTTCCTCGGCCCCACCGGTGTGGGCAAGACCGAGCTGGCCAAGGCCCTGGCCGCGGCCCTCTTCGACGAGGACGAGGCCCTCGTGCGCCTCGACATGAGCGAATTCATGGAGCGCAACGCCGTAGCCCGGCTGGTGGGGGCTCCGCCCGGCTACGTGGGGTACGAGGAGGGGGGGCAGCTCACCGAGGCCGTGCGGCGCCGTCCCTATGCCGTGCTGCTGCTCGACGAGGTGGAGAAAGCCCACCCCGAGGTGTTCAACCTGCTGCTGCAGGTGCTCGATGACGGCCGGCTCACCGATTCCCAGGGCCGCACCGTGGACTTCCGCCACACGGTGGTGATCATGACCAGCAACCTGGCCAGCCGGGCGATCCTCGACCATGCCCGCGGCGCCTTGGACGGGGCCCAGGTGGAGGAGGCCATGGACCAGGCGCTGACGGCCAGCTTCCGGCCCGAGTTCCTCAACCGCATCGATGAGGTGATCCGTTTCCGGCCCCTCTCAGAGGCCGATCTCGAGCGCATCGTGCGGCTGCAGCTGGCCGAGCTGGCGGCCCTGCTGGCCGAGCAGCAGCTCCAGCTGGAGGTGGAGGAGCCGGTGGTGCAGGCCCTGGCGGCCCAGGGCTACGAGCCGGAGTACGGGGCCAGGCCCCTGCGCCGGGTGCTGCGCCGCCGCATCGAGAATCCCCTCGCCACCGAGTTGCTGGAGGACCGCTACGAGGGCGCCCGGGGCGTGCGCATCAGCCTCGGGGAGAACGCCGCTGCTGGTCTGTGCTTTGAGCCGCTGGGGAAGGGCGTCCGGTAGGGTGACTGTTTGCCGAGTCGCGCGGATGCCCGCGTGCGTCAGCGCCCGTGTTGTCCGACCCCAACAGCCCCGATCCCAACAGCTCCGACTCCAACAGCTCACCGCGCACCGTTGCGGCTGAGCAGGCTGCCACTGAGGTGGCCACTGACGCAGCAGTGGTCGTCGACGCCTCGGAGGCCCAGCAGCTGGCAGCGGCTGAGGCCGCCAGCCCCAAGGGGTTCGGTGCCGCCACCCTGGCGGAACTGCGCAGGGTGGTCTGGCCCAGCCGCCAGCAGCTGTTCAGCGAGTCGGTGGCGGTGATTCTGATGGTGGGGCTCTCGGCGGCGGCAATCGCGGCGATCGATCGCTTCTACGGCTGGGCCTCCTCCCAGGTGTTCGGCTGACCCTCTGCCACTCCTGTCCGACGTCCAGCCCCTAGCAGCCGCAGCGCCCACTCCCCCTGTTCCCCCGAGCCCCCAAGCCTGAGCACCGTGTCCGAGACCCTGTCTGACCCCCAAACCGACCCAGCTGCCGGCCCGCTTGCCCCGGGGGCAGAGCTGTCGTCCGAGCAGGGGGCCGAGACCGTACTGGAGCTGCCGGCCGCCGAAGCCGCTACCGAGAAGCGCCAGGTGGCCCGCTGGTATGCCGTGCAGGTGGCCTCCAGCTGCGAGAAAAAAGTGAAGGCCACCCTGGAGCAGAGGGCGGTGACCCTCGGGGTGGACAACCGCATCCTCGAGATCGAGATCCCCCAGACCCCCGGGGTGAAGCTGAAGAAGGACGGCAGCCGCCAGAGCACGGAAGAGAAGGTGTTCCCCGGCTATGTGCTGGTGCGGATGATGCTCGACGAGGACACGATGATGGCGGTGCGCAGCACCCCCAACGTGATCAACTTCGTGGGGGCGGAGGAGCGTCGGGCCACGGCCCGCGCCCGCGGCCACATCAAGCCGAGGCCCCTGAGCCGCCAGGAGGTGGACCGCATCTTCAAGCGGGCGGCCGAGAAGAAAGCCGTGGTGAAGGTCGACCTCACCGAGGGCGATCAGATCCTGGTGACGGCCGGGCCGTTCAAGGACTTCCAGGGCGAGGTGATCGAGGTGTCGGGCGAGCGCAACAAGCTCAAGGCCCTGCTCTCGATCTTCGGTCGGGAAACCCCTGTGGAACTCGAGTTCGCCCAGATCAGCAAGCAGAGCTGAGCAACTGGCTCCGCTCAGCGGCCGTCTCCCTGCGGAGGATGGCCGTTCCCGTCACGCCTCCCTTCAGGAGGTGATCCGCACCCCCGCCCAGTAGTTCGAGACGATGGCCAAGAAAATCGTAGCCGTGATCAAGCTGGCCCTCCAGGCCGGCAAAGCCAACCCGGCGCCCCCTGTGGGTCCTGCCCTTGGTCAGCACGGCGTCAACATCATGGCGTTCTGCAAGGAGTACAACGCCCGCACCCAGGAGAAGGCCGGCTATGTGATTCCGGTGGAGATTTCGGTCTTTGAAGACCGCAGCTTCACCTTCATCACCAAGACCCCTCCCGCCTCGGTGCTGATCTCCAAGGCCGCCGGCATCGAGAAGGGTGCCGCCACCTCTTCGAAAGGAGCGGTGGGTGCCATCAGTCGCGCCCAGCTCGAGGAGATCGCCAAGACCAAGCTGCCCGACCTCAACTGCACCAGCGTGGAGTCGGCCATGCGCATCATCGAAGGCACCGCCCGCAACATGGGCGTCGCCGTCAACGACTGAGTCCTTCCATCCATCCCCAGGGGGAGATCCAGCCAGCGTCCGGCTGCGCCTTGCGCGCCCCAGGCCTGCCCTGCATCGCCCGCACCCCATTCCCGTCATGCCAAAAGTTTCCAAGCGTTTTTCCGCCCTCCAGGCCAAGGTCGCCGAGCGAGCCCATGAGCCCATGGAGGCCATCGAGCTGGTGAAGGCCAACGCCACCGCCAAGTTCGACGAGACGATCGAGGCCCATGTGCGCCTCGGCATCGATCCCAAGTACACCGACCAGCAGCTGCGCACCACCGTGGCCCTGCCCCACGGCACCGGCCAGAGCATTCGCATCGCCGTGATCGCCCGGGGTGAAGCCGTGGCTGCCGCCAAGGCCGCCGGCGCCGACCTCTCCGGCGACGACGACCTGGTGGATCAGATCGCCGGCGGCACGATCGACTTCGACCTGCTGATCGCCACCCCGGACATGATGCCCAAGGTGGCCAAGCTCGGCCGGGTGCTCGGCCCCCGGGGCCTGATGCCCAACCCCAAGGCCGGCACCGTCACCACCGACCTGGTCGGGGCGATCGCTGAGTTCAAGGCCGGCAAACTCGAGTTCCGCGCCGACCGCAGCGGCATTGTGCACGTGCGCTTCGGCAAGGCCAGCTTCGATCCCGCCAAGCTGCTCGACAACCTCAAGGCCCTTCAGGAAACCATCGACCGCCAGAAGCCCAGCGGTGCCAAGGGCCGCTACTGGCGCTCCCTCTACGTCACCTCCACCATGGGCCCCTCGGTTCAGGTGGACTTCGCCGCCCTGCAGGACATCAAGCAGGAGGGCTGATCCGCTTCGCCGGTGGGCTCAGCATCAGGTGCTGGGCCCACCATGAGTTAAGTTGTAAATCTGGCTTAGGCCAGAAGGGCACGCGCCCTACCCCAGACAGCAGGTCAGAGCGCCTTCCGGTTCGCCGGACGATCCGTTTCTGTAAGTCCTGCCGAGGTGTTCGCGACAGGTTTTCGGCCTCCAGGCCGCTTGTGGGTCGATCCCCAGGCGTCTTGATCGGGTCAGGAGCATGCAGCGGCCTCGAGCCATCCGGCAGTCACTCTCTGAGTGGTTGGCGTTGGCGTCAGGGCCGCGTACCCGGCTTGTTCCCCCGATCCGATCCTTTCCTATGGGCCGCACGCTGGAGAACAAGCAACAGATCGTCGAAGAGCTCAAGGGGCTCCTCGGCGAGGCCGAACTGGCACTGGTCCTTGATTTCAAGGGCCTGTCCATCAAGGAGATGTCTGATCTGCGGACCCGTCTGCAGGCCAGCAACGGCGTGTGCAAGGTGACCAAAAACACCTTGATGCGTCGGGCTATTGATGGCGACAGTGCCTGGTCGAATCTCGAATCCCTGCTCACCGGCACCAACGCCTTCGTGCTCGTCAAGGGCGACGTGGGTGGTGCGGTGAAGGCCGTGCAGTCCTTCCAGAAGGACAGCAAGAAGTCGGAAACCAAGGGCGGCCTTTTCGAAGGCAAGCTCCTGTCCCAGTCCGACATCAAGGCCATCGGGGATCTGCCCTCCAAGGAGGTGCTCATGGCCCAGATCGCCGGTGCGATCAACGCTGTGGCCACCAAGGTGGCCGTGGGCATCAACGAGGTTCCATCCGGTCTCGCTCGGGCGCTCCAGCAACACGCCGATGGCGAGGGCCAGGCCTCCTGAGGCCTGCAACCAGCGCCCGCGGCTGTTGCCGAGCTCAACCGATCCGACTGTTACCCACAGATCTGTTGCTGATTCCCAACCATGTCTGCTACAACCGACCAGATTCTCGACCAACTCAAATCCCTCTCGCTGCTTGAGGCTTCCGAGCTCGTCAAGCAGATCGAAGAGGCCTTCGGCGTCTCCGCCGCCGCTTCCGCCGGCGTGATGATGGCCGCTGCGCCTGCCGCTGCCGCTGAGGCCGTTGAAGAGCAGACCGAATTCGACGTGATCCTTGAGGGTTACGAAGATTCGGCCAAGATCAAGGTGCTCAAGGCCGTACGCGAAGCCACCGGCCTGGGGCTGGGCGACGCCAAGGCCCTCGTCGAAGCCGCCCCCAAGGCGGTCAAGGAAGGCATCGCCAAGGCCGATGCCGAGGCCCTCAAGAAGGCCATCGAAGAGGTGGGTGGCAAGGTGTCGATCAAGTGATTGCCCTGGGGTCGGCTTGCCGGCCCCGCTCCCACCGGCGCCCAGGCGGCGTCCTCATCAGCCGGCTCTTTCGGGGGTCGGCTTTTTGCTGGGCCGCTGGTAGCGCCCGCGCCTGCCCCGTCCTGCGCCCTGTTGGTCCCAGAGCCTTCGTCAGCAAAAAAAAATGCCCCGCCAAAGGCGGGGCAGGATTGTGGAACGGTCTTTCGGAGTCTGTCCTCGTTTCGACCCGGAAGAGTCGTTCCCCACTCCTCACAAACAAGAGATTAACGAGGGAATGTGGGGGTGTCAGGGGGCGTCGGTCACTCGTTGAACTGGCCCGGGACTGGCTCAGCTGCCGTAGGGCACCACTTCAAGCGCGATCACGCCGCTGTGGCGGGGCCGCTGCAGGCCGGACTGTCGCTGGAGGCTGGCGCGACTCGACAGCACTGACGGGCGCCCCACGCTGGCGATGCTCTGGCGGGTGCTGCTGGATCTGGACTCGGCCACGGGGCCAGAGCGGTTCAGCAAAGGCGGCGGGGCCAGGGACGGCAGCGCTGCCAGCTGGCCGCCGCCCCGGGCCCTGGCCAGCAGGACCGGCAGGGGCTCGGCGTGGGCCATGTAGAGATGCCTGAGGGTTTCCTCGCCGAAGGTGCGGCGCTGGAAGGTCCAGCCCGGTTCCAGCTTGAGGCTGGCCAGGCCACTGGCGGGAGCCAGGCCGCTGGCGACCGGGATCAGGGTGGTCTGCTGGGGGTTGGAGGCCAGCAGCCGCAGGCGGCCGTTGTCGCTCTCCACCCGCAGCCGCCAGGGGTTGTTGAGATCGTCGTTGGCGACCCTCAGCGAGTAGGCGCTGCTGGAGAGGTAGCGGCCGCAGACCCCCTCAGCGACGTCATTGTCGTAGGAGATCACCGAGCCATCCGGGAACTCCCGCCAGCAGGGCGGGGCCGCCTGAAGCTGCTCGAGCACGATCAGGTTCCAGCGGTTGCCGGCCAGGGGCTGGGCCACGGCAATCGCCTGACCGGGGGCGATGGGCTGGCTGCCGAACAGAGCGGCCGCCTGGGCACCGCCAGCCTGGCGGCCCATCACCCAGCTGGAGCTGAGGATGGCGGTGCCTGCGGCGGTGACCGCTGCTCCAGTGACAGCGACGCGAAGCGCCATGCAGGCACGGCTGCTGACCGAGGATCGGTTGCTGACCATGGCGACGCTCTGCCCGAGTGGCAGCCCAGAGTGGAAGATCTCTCTAGCGGGAATAATGAGGATGTCCAGTGGCTGATCGGCCAGTGCGGGTGGTGGCGGCGGCCTGTGACGGGGCCTGCAGCGGCAACCCTGGCCCGGGTGGCTGGGGGGCGCTGCTGCGCTTTGAGGATGGTTCCGTGCAGGAGCTGGGCGGCGCCGACCACGCCACCACCAACAACCGCATGGAGCTCACGGCGGCCCTGGCGCTGCTGGAGGCCCTGCGGGACCTGCCCCGCCATCCCGACCTGGCGATCCGAACCGACAGCCGCTACCTGATTGATGGCCTGGACAAGTGGATCCACGGCTGGAAACGCAAGGGCTGGCGCACCGCCTCAGGTGGGCAGGTGCTGAACCGTGATCTCTGGGAGCAGCTCGACCGGGCCCGCCTTGCCGACGTGTCCCTGCGCCACGTGAAGGGCCACAGCGGCGATCCAGACAACGACCGCTGCGACACCATCGCCGTGGCCTTTTCCCGCGGCCGGATCCCGCCCCTGATGGCGGGAGAGGTGCTGGCCACCGCCAGACTGGAGGCCGAAGTGCCGGCTCCTTCCGGGCCGGCCGAACGGACCGCTTCCGGCGCTGATGGGTCCGATGCCCCGGACGCTGCCGTCGCCCCAGCGCCCCTGCAGCAGTTGCTGACTCGGCTGGAGTGGGCCGACCGGGTGGCGGATCGCGGCTACGGCCTCTCTCTGGTGGAGCTGGCCCAGCTGGTGGAGCAGCCCCTGCGCACGCTGGAGCGCCGCAGCCGGCCATGGACCTGGCGGGACTGGCTGGTGGAGCCGCTGGAGGATGGCCGCTGGCGCCTGCGGCGCGGGACGGCAGGATTGGACGATCGGCCGTAGGCGGGTGTGATGGGAGATGGTGAGCAGCTGAGCACCAAGGGCGGAGAGAGCGCCACGGGGGCGCTGTACGACCGCTTCATGGCCCCCCTGCTCTCCCGCGATGGCGGGGCCGACGCCGAACAGCTCAGCCGTCTCACCCTCACGGCCCTGGCCCAGGCCTCGTTGCGGCGTCGCTGGCCCCTGGTGAGCGGGGCCCTGGCCGGCCTCGGCCAGGAGTTGCGACGGCCCGACCCGCGCTTGGAGCAGACCCTGTTCGGCTGCCGCTTTCGCAACCCGCTCGGGCTGGCGGCGGGATTCGACAAGGACGCCGTGGCGGCGGCGATCTGGCACCAGTTCGGCTTCGGCTTCGCCGAGCTGGGCACGATCACCTGGCACGCCCAGCCGGGTAACCCCCGTCCCCGCCTGTTCCGGCTGGCTGAGGAGCGGGCTGCTCTCAACCGCATGGGCTTCAACAACCAGGGGGCCGCCGCAGCGCTGCGCACCCTGGAGCGCCAGCGGTTGCCCGCGCCAGGCCAGCGCCCCGCGGTGCTCGGGATCAACCTGGGCAAGTCGAAGCTCACCCCCCTCGAGCAGGCCCCGGACGACTACGCCGCCTCCCTGGAGCTACTGGCGCCCCTGGCCGACTACGCCGTGATCAACGTGAGCTCGCCCAACACCCCAGGGCTGCGGGACCTTCAGGACGAAGTGCTGCTGCGCCGGCTGGTGGAGCGGCTGCGGCGCCTGCCCGCCTGCCCTCCCCTGCTGGTGAAGATCGCCCCCGACCTTGAGGACGATGCCATCGACGCCATTGCCCGCATGGCCTACGAGGAGGGCCTGGCCGGGGTGATTGCGGTGAACACCAGCCTCAACCGCCTGGGGCTGGAGCAGCGGCGCCTGGCCCAGACGGGGCGCAGCCTGGCGGAGGAGGCGGGGGGGCTCAGCGGCGCGCCGCTGCGATGGCGTGCCCTGGAAGTGCTGCGCCGGCTCAGGGCCACGGCGGGACCTGCCCTGCCGCTGATCGGTGTGGGAGGGATCGACTCCCCCGAGGCCGCCTGGGAACGGATCTCCGCCGGGGCCTCCCTGGTTCAGCTCTACACCGGCTGGATCTATGGCGGCCCGGCCCTGGTGCCCAGGATTCTGGAAGGCCTGAGTCGCCAGCTCGAGTGCCACCGCCTGGCCCATCTCGGCCAGGCGGTGGGGGCCGGCCTCCCCTTGGAGATCCTCCTGATCGGCTATGCCGAATGGGCAAGTTAGGTTAATTTCTCAACCATTCAAAGGGTGCTTGGCTTGGTGCTCGCAGGGATCAAGGAGCGCTGGCGTCCTCTGCGGGCTGAGCTGTTGCCCAGGATTGTTCTGCTCGATTTCACCGATCCCCAGATGCTGGTGGGGCAGGGGTTGCGCAACGGCAAACCTCAGTCGCCGATCTGGAGCGCGGTGGTTCCGGTCCGCACCCTGCGCGATGGTTTGCCGATTGCCGCCGATGCCCTGGGCGATTTTGTGGGAGATCTGTTGCTCGAGTACCAGGCTCCCGATGCGAGTTTGGTGGTTGCCCTGCCCCGTCAGGCCTGTGAGTGGCGCCTGATCACCTGGCCCGGCGGCGTCAGCCCGGAAGACCCCATCGAAGCCCTGCGTGAGCTCAATCCCAACCTGAAGCTCCCGTACCCCCTGGGCGCGGCCAGTTTCGATGTGCAGCCGGTGCCTGGTCGGGCGGGCAGCGCGGTGGTGGTGGCTGCGCCGAGGACCACGGTGGAGGCCTGGATTGACCTGTTCGCCATTGCCGGCTCCGGCCTGCGCCACCTGCTGCCCTCCCAGGCCTGCGAGATGCTGGCCCTTCGCGCGGAACTGGACGCCATGGCCCCGGGGGAGCTGCTCGGCGTGCTGCAGCCCACCAGCACGGAATGCCTGCTGGACCTGTGGCTCGATGGAGCCCCCCACTTCCAACGACGGCTCCCCCTCGATCCCCCCCTGCTGGTGCGTGCTCTGCAGCGCAGTCTGCAGTTCTGCCGCGAGCAATTCGGCACCACCAGCACCCGCCTGCTGCTGAGCGACGAGCTGAGCGCCGCCATAGCCGTGGAGCAGGAGACAGGCCTCGAACTGGAAGTTGTGGATCGGGGCGGCTTCGGCACCCTGGTGCTGGCCGGGTTGGCTGCGGCGGCGCTGGCCCGATGAGCAGCGCTCCCTTCGACCTGCTGCGCGAGAAGCGCGAGGAGCTGGGCCTCCAGGTACCCGCCCTGGCCCGCCAGTCCGATCGCCAGACCATGCTCAAGGGTGCTGCGATCGGCATCGGCCTCGTCGGACTGCTGCTGGGCCTCACTGGCCTGACCATGCTGCGGGGGCTGTTCGTGCAGGCTGAGATCGATCGGCTCGCCAAGGTCGAGGCCGAGGAACAGCAGATCCAGGGCAAGCTCACCGCCAGCACCCAAGCCCTCCAGGCGCTTGACCAGAGCAACGCGGCCCTGGTCAAGGGATTGATTGGAATCCGCTCCTCCTCAGCCCTGATGCGGGATCTGCAGCAGAGGGTGCCGCAGGGGATTCAGCTCACCGATGCCCTCCAGCAGAGCGATCAGCAGCAGATGCTGCTCAAGGGGCTGGCCAGCGATCCGGAGGCCTTCGCTCGGATCAATGCCCTCCAGCTGCTTCTCAAACGTTCGCCACTGGTGGATGCCGCCAAGGGGGTGACCCTGGTCAAAGCTGCCCGTGACCGGACCGCGTCCACCAGCAACAGGGTGTCACCCGCCGTGGAGTTTGAGCTCCGCTTTGCGTTTCGGGAGCCGATCCCGGCGGCGGCTGAAAAGGTCGTCCTCGAGGAACTAGGTGCCGAGGGCCTCGCCCGCCGCCTCGACCTGCTCCAGAAGGAGGGACTGCTGCCATGACCAATCTCCAGGCTCCCCAGGCCCCCGAGGAGCGGATCCTGCTCCAACGCATTCTGCTGGGTGTTCCGATCGGCGTGGGGGCGCTGATCGCCTCGCTGCTCACCGCAGCTCTGCTGGTACCCCAGTTGCTGCGACTTCGTTCCGATTCCCAGCGGCTCGCCGAACTGCAGGCCCTGGAACAGAGGATCCCCCTGATCCGCCGCCAGCTCGATCAGACCGCTCTGGACAAGGACAAGGCCGAGGCGCATCAGCGTAAGGTCCTTGCCCTGATTCAGGGCAGCGGCGAGTTCCTCACGTTTCTGAGCCAGATCGACCGCGAGGCCATGCGCAACGGCGTCCAGCTTGAGCTCTATGAGCCGGTGGTGACCCAGGTCTCAGCCACGAGAGAGGGCCAGCCCCCCAATCCTCAGGGGAACCCTGGGGCTGGCCAGGCAGAAGGGGAGCAGGCCCCACCGCCGCAGACGCCTCTTGAGCAAGCCGGGTTGACCGCGGAGAAGGTGCTGCTCAGCGCCAGGGGAAGTTATCCACGGTTGCTGGGCTTTCTCCGGGCTGTTGAGAAGCTCAGCCTGCTGGCCATCCCCAGTGATTTCAGGATGGCTCTGGCCAACCCCACGGCAGCCACAGGAGCGACCCAGCAGGGCCGCCCTCCAGCCGGAACACCGGCCGTGCCCGAGCTGAAGCTTTTGCTCACCTACTACAAGGTGCCCGAAGGTGGCCTCAAGCTCCAGCCGCCTGCGGCTGCCTCCGGTACCCCCGAAGCGGCTCCGGCTCCGAATGCTCCCCCGCCTCCTTCGCCAGCACAGCCCGGGGCTGAATAGAGCTGCCTGGGCTCAGTCAAGGTTGGTGAGTTGATCGATATCCTTGTGCAACGCCAGTCTTGGCCTACGTTCGTGGGCGGGGATTGGCGATGTTCGCGCTAAGCCTGTGATGACAACTTTCCATCCACGATGGTATCGGAGTAGCGCAGCTCTTTGAGGCTGCTCAGAGCGAAGAGAGTCTCTCGCCGGGTTCTCTGCCGGTAATATTGCCGCCTAATCTTCTGTTCATGTAGTCTAAAATAACTTATACGCGCCAAAAATGCGCGTAAGATCAAGTCCTTGCGATCTGGCATGGGAGATGGTGGTGTTGCGAAGTCCGCGTTCCAGGCCTGCCGCTGGAAGAATCAGCTGGCCCCTGGGACTCGCCGCTTGCTGTCTTTCGCCTCTCCTGTTCCAGTCGGCGGCGGGTTCTGCCCCGAGGCTGCCATCGGCGGGTGTGTCAGCCCTCCGCCTGAGCAGCTCACCGGCGCGGTTCAGCTCAAGGTGCGGCGCCTGCAGGGCACGGTGGAGCTGGTGATTGAGGGAACCGGCATCTCGCCCCAGCTGCAGCAGAGTTCCGATGGCCCCGGCTGGCAGGCCCGACTGTTCACCGCTGCGCCCTCGGCTCTGATGGTGGGGCCCCAGCGTCTGTCGCTGCCAGAGGTGGGTTTCCAGACCATCAGCTTCGATGGCGGGGGCACCACGTTCTCGATCAGCGTCACCCCCATGCCCGGGGTCACACTGGGCCGGCCTGTGGTGAGTGCCGATGGGCGCTCTTTGATCCTCTCCTTCCCCTCGCCGGTGCCCCAGGCCTCGCTGCAGGTCAACAGCTTCAACCTGGCCAGTCCCGGCGCCGTGCCCCTGCCCACCTATGCGCCGCCGCTGCAGCCCAGGGCCGTGGCTCCACCCCTGGGTGACATGGCCGTGGGCACCATGACCCTGCGCAACCCCGGCTTCGTGAATGTCTCCGGTCCGCCGGTGACGATGACCCTCAAGAATGCGCCGGCGCGCGATGCGCTGATGGCCCTGGCCAGCCTGGGGGGCTACGGTTTTGCCTATGTCGATGAGCCGTCTGCCGCGGCGGTGCCCGGTGGAGCATCGCCCGATCAGAACAATCGGCCCCTCTCGATTGCCTTCCGCGGCGAGTCCTATGCCCGCGCCTTGAATACCACTCTGCTGGCGGCAGGCCTGCAGGGAAAGCTTGAGGGCAACATGATCCTGGCTGGTCCGAATGCCCTGTCCAAGAGCTTCGGAGCCCAGGTTTCGAAGGTGTATCGGCTCAACCAGGTGGGCCCGAATGCGGCTGCGGATTATCTGGCCAACCTGGGGGCCACGGTCACGAAGACCAACACGATCACTACCTCGGTCACCCAGGGTGTGACCCAGGCCGATGCGATCTCCTCGGCTCCCAACGCCCAGACCACCCAGGCCAGTACAGTTACCACCGTGGAAGCTTTTGGAGCAACCACCGGCCCCCTCATCGGCCTGCGTGCCACCACCGACACTCGCCTCGGCACGATCACCATGGTGGGCGATCCTTCCGTGGTGGCGATCGGTGAGCAGTATCTCAGGCAGCTGGATCTCAGGCAGCGGCAGGTTGCTTTGAATGTGAGAATTCTCGATGTCAATCTCGAGAATGATGCCTCGATTGACAATTCCTTTGCATTCCGATTCGGCAATAATTTCATTGTCAATGACAATGGCCAGCTGCTGGGGGCCTTCGGCCGTTTCCTGCCCCCCGGGGAAGCTGCCTTTGCTCAGACGGAAACTGTCACCCGCAGCTCCTCCAACAGTCTTGCTGTCACGCGTGGGCTGGACAGGAACATCACCAACAGCCAGCTCCGGGAGGTCAACCGAGCCCTGTCGAGTGAAACCGGCTCGCGTCTGGTGGAGCAGGACGGGCAGTTCATCGTGGAGCCGATCAACGATTCCACCAACCTCAGCTCCGACTCTCTGCAGAGAAGTGTCAACAGGGTGCTCTCCCGCACGCTGGGGCGCAATGTGGAAACGTCCAATACTTCGTCCTCGAATTTTACCGGCACCAGGAGGGTGAATCCTGGCTCCAACTATCCTGCTGATACGTTCTTTGATTTTGTCAGGGCCCAGATTGTTTCGGGTTCTACCAAGCTGCTGGCCAGCCCCACCCTGATCCTGCAGGAGAATCCTTCCTTGCTCAGGGATGGAAATGAAAGCTTCAGCGGCACGAATTCAGGTGATGTGCAGCAAGGTATTCGCGAATTTGGCGTGGATTCACCGATTGGCCGTCGCCGGGCCAATGAAGGTGTGGTGAGGGTCGGCACCAACGTGGTGACCAGTTACGAGACGGAAAGCCCGGCCCAGGGCGGTAATGTGGTGTGCACCCCGGAGCTTGCGACCGCAGGGCTGGTGCTGGGAGCACGGGTGGAGAAGATCGATGACAATGGCTTCATCACGTTTGTGCTTTCCCCGAGCGTTTCTGCCGTGACGGCTCGCGAGCAGGCCCCGCAGGGCTGCGGCTCCGACCTCAACATTCTCAGCATCCGAAGTCTGGACACTGGCGCCTTGCGGGTGCGTGATGGCCAGACACTCATCCTCACTGGTGTGATTTCAGACTTTGATCGTTCGGTGGTAAGCAAGTGGCCGATTCTGGGCGATATCCCGTTGATCGGTCAGTTCTTCCGCAGCACTGGCAACCAAAAAGAAAAGCGTGAACTCGTGATCATGGTGACCCCTCGTATCATCAACGACGAAATGGGTGGCACGTTTGGCTATGGCTACCAGCCGGGCACCCAACAAGGCCGTGAATTCCTCGGCAATGGAGGTTTTTAATGGCTTTCCTTTCGTTACGGCTGCGCTATCCCCTCAAGGGTGATCTGTTCCCTTCCCTCTGAAGGTCCATCTGCTTTGGCGTTCCACCCCTCGACAGAACCATCCAGCCACCAATCAGAGGTTGGGGATGATGCTGTAGTGCTCCTGGAGCAGCAGTTGGAGCGGGCCAAGGCGGAATTGGCGGAATACCAGGCCCTGATCAACGAGATTCCCTCCATCTACGAGACGAAGTTTCGCCAGCAGGTTCAGCTCCTGGCCCTTGAAATTCGCCGGCTGCTCGAGGAGCGGCGCAGCCTGCATCAGCAGCTGCCCACCGGCCTGTTGCCCCTGCCTGAGAGCCCTGCTTTGCCTGCGGCAGGCTCCCCTCTAGAGCCTGAGGCCCAGGTGGATCCAGCCGACGCGAGGGCCTATGGGCCGGCTTCCAGGCGCCCGCGGCGCTGGCACCTCGGCCTGCGCCGGCGCTGGAGCTCGGCCGCTCGGCGGCTTTCGCTGCGCAAACGGCTGCCGCTGCTGATCGGCACGACGACGGCGGTCGCCCTGCTCGTGGTGGGCGTCGATGCCTTGGGGCGCTGGGGTCAGGTGTCTCGTGACCCGCGCCCGTCTTCCGAGGGCAGGGTTGTGAGCAAGCCTGCGAGCAAAGATCAGGCCGAGGGGGAACACTCGGCGACGCCCAGCGCGAAGGACCCGCAGGTACGCCCATGGCCTGGGAAGCAGGATCTGCAGCTGAGGGCCGATGGTGTCTGCTGGGTGCAGGTGGAAACAGCCAACGGACGGGTTCTTCTCGCTGAGCAGCTCAGCAAGGGCGATCAGCACAGCTTTCCCCTTGGTAACGGCCTGCGGGTGCGGGCTGGCCGCCCGGATCTACTCAAGGTTGCGGTGACCGGGGACGACGACTTCCGGGCGTTCGCGGCAATAAACAACAACCTGGGTTGGAAGACTTTTCTGCCGGTCCAGGCCGGCTCTGGGCCTGCCCAGCCACTGCCAGGCGGGTAACGCGATATCAATCTTCAGGGCCTTGTCATGCACCCTACAAAGTAAGCCTGCGGCTTTTGGTTACAATCGAGTCCTGAGTTCAAGGCCCCATGGCGATTACCCTTTCTGGTCCCAGCGCCATTGCGGAAAGCGCCCCGAGCACGCCTTACAAGGTGTCACTTGTGGACATAGGCTTGCCAGTTGGCGACAGTCTCACCTTTACCCTGGACACCGAGGGAATCACGGCCACAGAAGGGTTCGTGTTCGGTGAGGCCTTCCCTAGGGGTATTGACTTTTCAGGCCTGCTTAACAGTGACATCTCGGCCGGCTCTGGTCTTGGCCTGGCGGTGACCCCCGCTGGTGGCGGTGCCCTCAGTGTCACTGTCTCTAATACCAGCGAAGAACTGATCACGGCTGGTGCGGAGCTTGTGAGCTTCGCCATCCGCACTGGGGCGGATTTTATCGCGGAACTCGGCGAAAGCTTCCGGGTCAGTCTGGCCAGCGCCACAGAACCTGTGGCACCGACCGGCACGATGGTCACCACCATTGTGAATCTGGCAGGTGTCATTGAACAGTCCACGAATCCCGTCCGTTGGCTTGCTCTGAATGGAGATCGACTCACCTATGAGGGGATCGCTGGTACCGAACTGCGTGCGATCACTGTGGAAACAGGTGATCAGCCCAATGATGTGGTGCTGGCCGATGCTGTCGCTTTCGCCACGTTGGACACGGGGGCGGGCGATGATCGCGTCTCTGCTCTAGTGGAGCCCATCAGTGATGACTTGGTGTCCACCAGAGATGACTTCGCCAGTTCGTGCAGTTTGGCCATGCGGCCTACCAGGCCAACATCCGCACGGGCGCAGGCGATGACATTGTCAACATGCAGTCAGCCGCAAATGTGGAATTGGTCAGGGCATCTCCCCAGGGCCCGCCGGGCTACGATATGTCCGACTACTATCAATCCGTCGTAGATCTAGGTGAAGAGGATGACTATGTCTATGCCTTCCTGCCCTTTCAGAGTGAATTTCTGGGCGGCGACGGCGTCGATACCGCTTTCCTCTATGGAACCTTCCGGGATTGGTCTTTTGAGGTGGTGGATGCCAATGGTGGCGGCCTGGATCTCACCAGCTCCAATGATGCCCAGGATTACACGGTATGGACTGTCGGGGAAAACATCAGCAGCACAGCAAGGCTGAATGTGATCAGGGGCATGGAGTTCCTGCAGTTCAACGACATCCTCCTGGATGTGCGCGAATCCCTCTCCCTCAGCGGCCCAGCCAGCGTGGTGGAAGGGGCCTCCTCGGCCTACACGATGCGGCTGGCTGGCAACGGCCTGGAGCGGGGCCAGTCGGTGGCCTTCACGCTGCGCCTCAGCGGCATCACAGCCAGGGCCTATTAGAAGTCTGTCCCAGTAGGCCTGGCTGTGGCGCCGCGCCTACGGTGTCGTGCGCGGGAACTGCTCCTGCCCCTTGGCCCTTGAGCCCGCCACCACGCCTGCTGCTGCAAGCGATCTGATCAGTTTTCTCAAGGCGCTGCCGGACTGCCGGATGCGCCGTGGCATCCGCTTCCCGCAGTGGTGGATGCTGCTGGTGGCGATCCTTTCGATCCTGAGCGGCCAGGGCTCGCTGGTGGGGATGGAGCGCTTTGCCAAACGCCACCGCCAGACGCTCAACGAGCTGCTGGGCACTGATTTCGGCAAGTCGCCGTCGGATTCCACGTTCCGGTTGCTGCTGGCCCAGCTGGATGTGGCGGGCTTTGAAATCCTCCTGCGCGACTGGATGGCGGCCCAACCTGGCGTGGCCGAGGAGCTCGACACCCTGGTGTGCGACGGCAAGACGCTGCGGGGTTCCATCGATGAGAACGCCTCCGGCGCAGCGAAGTTCATCGCCCAGGTGAGCCTCTACTCCCAGAGCCTGGGTGTGGCGATCGCCCAGACCACCTACGCCACCGACGCCGGTGGCGAAATCCAGGCCCTGCGCCAGCTGCTGGAGGCGGTGGAGCTCGAGGGGGTGCTGGTGCAGGCTGACGCGCTGCATGCCAACCGCCCTTTTTCATCTACCTCGCCCAACGCGGCGCCGACTTCCTGATCGCCGTCAAACACAGCCGCCGCAGGGGATTTCGGCTGATCAAGGATCGGCTGACCTACGGCCGGCGGATTCCCTGGCGCACCAACAAACGGGAGCGGAAACGGGGCCGCGACATCACCTGGACCCTGCGGGCGATGCCGGCGCCGGAATGGGTGGTTGAGCAGTGGCCGGGCAGCGCCACGATCATCGCCGTGCGCAGTCACGGCAGCCGCGGGTGCAGGCCAATAGATGAAACCCGTTACTACGTCACCAGCTTGCGCACCGGCGCCAAGGCTCTGCTGCGCCATGTGCGCCAACGCTGGTCGATCGAGAACAGCTGGCACTGGGTGCGTGACGTGCCGCTGCGAGAAGACGCCCACCGCTACCGCGAAGACAACGGCGTCCAGATCCTGGCCACCCTCCGCAGCCTGGCGATCAATGTCCTGCGGCTCGATGGGATCTGGTCGATCACCGAGGGCATCGCCGCCCTGGCTCACGACATCAAGGGGCTGCTCAGGCTGGTGGGGTGGCGGAAACCTGCGGAGGAACAGCCCTCGGGATGACTTCTAATAGGCCCTGGCATCACAGCCACTGCGGGCGCCGACTTCGGCCCCATGTTGGCCTCCAGTTTCAGTGCCGGTCCAGGAGTGAAGCTTGATTTGTTGCCGAATACCGAGCAGGGCAACGCCGCCCCCGGCACCTTCACGGTGGTCGCTACGGCAAATCAGACCCGCTCCCCCAACACCCTTCTTGCCACGGTGACGCTCCCCAGCGTGGACGATGCAGTGGTTGAAGCCAGCGAGACCTTTACCCTGAGCCTTGGTGGCTTCATCACGCCCACGGCCGTGACCACCACGATCACGGACAACGATGTGGCACCACCGGTTCAGCCGCCTGCTCAGCCGACGGCCCAACCACCTTTCCAGTCCCCGGGGCAGGCCCCGCCTTCAGTTCAGGGCTCCACCCCGCCAAGGGTGGAGTCGGTGGAGATCAGCCTCAGGGGCCGTCGCAGCGTGCGCGAGGGCAGAACCACCAAGCCCTTCGCCGTGAGCCTTGGAAACAGTGCCCGGGCTGCCGGTGAATCCGTCACCTTTCAGCTGGGCGCCCAGGGGCGATCAGCCCTGTCCGGGAGAGACTTTAACCAACTCACGGCTCGGCGGCTCCGCGCCGGCTCCGGCCTGGAGCTGGGCCTCGTCACGTCTCGTCCCGATGGGCTGATCGAGGTGACCGCCACCAACATCAGCGGCCAGGCCCAGGGCAATGGCACCACGCTGGCCAGCTTCAGCATCAGGACCAGGCAGGATCGTCGGAGGGAGGGCAGGGAGACCTTCCGGGTGGATCTCAGCAGCGCCAGCGCCCGGGTCGGTAGGGCGCGGAGCATCACGACCATCCGCGATGACGACCGACGCCCAGGCGGTGGTTCGGTGACGCCGTCGCCCACCGTCCTCAGTCCACCACCTCGCCAGCCGGCACGGCTGCCGCGCGGCACCTTCGGCGACAACTTCGTCTTTGGCTCAGGGGGTTTGGCGAGCTCTGAGCGCGAAGAAACGCCTGGAGGAGCGTCACCGGATTCGAGGCGGATTCCCTTGGCGGGAAAGCTACCCCGTCGCATCGGCTGCATCGGCGCGGCCATGGTGGGCGGGCCCACCATGGCCGCAATCGCTGATCGCTGTCCACAGCTCGACGTGACCGTGGTGGACCTCAACTCCGAGTGGATCGGCCTCTGGAACCACACCGGCCTCAGCCGCCTGGCGGTCTATGCGGTCGGTCTCGACGCTGTAGTGGCCCGCGGCCATACGTTCGTGGTTGAAAAGAGCACTCTGCCGGCGCGCACCGCCCAGACCGTCAAGGCGATCCTCGGCTGCGCTGAGCCCGGCCAGACCTTTGCGGTGTTCTCCAACCCCAAATCCCTCGCCGAGGGCGAGGCCGTGGCTGATCTTGAGGCCCCCGATCGGGTGCTGATCGGCACGATGAAGACAGTCGCCCCACTGGTGGTGGGCGCCGACTCCCGGGGCGCTGGGGTCAGGCCTCCCTTATCCCTCGTACGTCCAACTAGGGCAAGGTAGAGACTCCTGTGGAGAAGACTGCGTCTTGGCCGCGCCCCTTTCGCCGTAGCCAGTGGCCGATGTGATCCGGCAGTCAACGACCAGGCCATGGCGGTTGTCCAACCGCTTTACGGAAGCCAAGGGCTAGTGTCCCGTCCCGGAGATTTGCGAGCAAAGTCGCTGGAGCTTCTGGAGGATTGAATCCGCCGTGGCGGTCCAGTTGAACGGAGCCTTGGTCTTGTTGTAGGCCGCCACGAACTGCTCGATCCTGGCGATCAGTTCCTACTGCTTCGCAGAAGCCTTTGGCTAGACGCTGGAGAAGCTGCCTCGCCGGATCGCCCGCTGGGTGATGATCCCGAACCAGCGCTCGACCTGGTTCAGCCAGGAGGCGTAGGTGGGCGTGTAGTGCACGTGGAAGCGGGGCCGCTGCGCCAGCCAGGACCTGACCTTGGCGTGCTTGTGGGTGCAGTAGTTGTCCACCACCAGATGGACGTCCAGATCTTCCGGGACGGACTTCTCGATCTGGCGCAGGAAGCCCAGGAACTCCTGGTGCCGGTGGCGGGGCTTGCACTGGGTGATCACCTCCCCGCTGGCCACGTCCAGAGCGGCGAACAGGGTGGTGGTGCCGTGGCGGATGTAGTCATGGGTGACGCCTTCCACGTAGCCCAGGCCCATGGGCAGCAGCGGCTGGGTGCGGTCCAGCGCCTGGATCTGCGTCTTCTCATCGACGCAGAGCACCATCGCCTTGTCTGGCGGGTTCAGGTAGAGGCCGACGATGTCCCTGACCTTCTCCACAAAGAACGGATCGGTGGAGAGCTTGTAGCCGTCAGGCTTCCGCGGAGCGGTAGTGCTTCTGCCGGTGCGGCTGGACCGAGAAGGTCTGCAGCCAGCGGTGCACGGTGGTTTTGGAGATGCCCGTCGCCGCAGCCAGGGAGCGGGCACTCCATTGGGTGCTGCCGTCGGGCGGCCTGGTCTGCAGGGCCCGGTTGATCACCTCGGCCACCGTGTCGTCCTCGTAGGTGCGCGGACGGCCAGGACGCAGCTCGTCGTGCAGGCCTTCCAACCCCTGCTCCCGATAGCGCTTGCGCCACTTGCCGACGGTCATGCCCGTCAGGCCCATGCGGTTGGCGATCGATGTGTTGGTTTCGCCCGCACCGCAGGCCAGCACGATCTGGGCGCGCTGCACGATCGAATGGGGTAGCGATCGGGAACTGGCGAGGGCCTGCAACTGCTGAACCTCGTCCTCACTGAGGACCAGCGGTGGCATCGGACGACCAAGAGCCACGGAGCACATCGGGAGACACTCCTGATTCTAGCTGAAGGACATCACCGCGAAGGTACTCACGCAGGTCATCCTGGATCACGATCCTGTGAAACTGACCGTGTTTCCCGCCGAATTGCTGCATCAGATCATCCGCACCGGTGAACCATTGGTAAGGGATTTTGTGGAAAAGTACTTCACGCAGGCGTTCCTGGCGTTTTCCCGGTCTCAGGAGCAGTTCACGCAGTACCTGAGGGAAACACTCGGCCTGCAGATTCCGATGGGGATGCCCGCTTGGCCACCCTTTCTTGCGCCACCCTATGCATCGATGAACCCCTATTCCCCGAGTCCTCCCGCGGGCGGCCCCAGCCCGGAAGAGCTGACTCGGCAGATGGCCGAACTGCAGAAGCAGGTGCTCGCGTTGCAGCAGCAGTTGGGTCAGGGCAAATCCGACCGGGATAATGCTGATGCACCATCATGACGGAAACTCCCTGCCCGATCGGGTCCGAGTTCTTCGTGACTTTGCCATTCTGCGATGGGCGAGGAATTCACTTTGGTGCAAACGCACAAAATCTTCCTTGACTGCACGCGCGCCGCGAATATAATCGCGCAGGTGGTCGAGCTTAGGGTCCTAATCAAGGTGGGAGGTGCATGATGAGTGATGCACAAGCGAAAAAATCGGAAGCGGTCAACGAAGCGTATGGCGAGGCTGCCAAGATGTTCCAATCGGCGATGGAAGTCGGACTCCGCATCCAGGAGCAATCCACGAAAGCGTTCCATGAGATATTCCAGGGATTGGGCTCACCGCAGAATTGGCAGCAGCAGACGCAGGATGCGATGGAAAAGACCGTGGAGATGGCGAAAACCAATTACGACGAAGCCATCAAGCTGATGAACGAGAACACGCAAACGGGCATGCAGCTGTTGGAAAAGGCGTTCAGCGTCCGCGAGTCGGATCTGGCGGACATGGGGCAGGCACGGACCCGGGAGCTGTGGGAAACCGCAATCGGCTCGCTCCGGAGGAACACCGAAGTGCTTGTCCAGGCGAACGGTCGACTGCTGGATTCATGGCGTCAGGTGACGACCATCTTGCATGGCCAACCGTCTGACCAGGGGAACGGCAAGGCGGAGGAATCCTGACATGGCCGGAGAAGTCTACCTGGCGGGCAGCGTGCGAACACCCATCGGCGGATTCTGCGGGACGCTTTCGGAGGTGGCCGCACCTCGGTTGGGAGCGGCCGTGGTCCAGGAGACGCTTCGCCGAGCCGGCGTGGCGGCGGAAGCCGTTGACGAAGTGATCATGGGCAACGTGATCGGCGAGGGCCTGGGGCAGAACGTCGCTCGGCAGGCGTCGATCGGCGCCGGCTTACCGTCGTCGAGGTGCCGGCCATGACCATCAGCAAGGTCTGCGGGTCGGGGCTCAAAGCGGTGATGCTCGGGAGCCAGGCGTTTCAGTGCGGCGATGCGCAGCTTTGTTGTCGCCGGCGGGACCGAGAACATGACGCAGCTCCTTACGTGCTCGATCGCCCCGCACCGGGTACCGCATGGGCAAGGGGTAAGCTGATCGACGCCATGGTGCACGACGGGCTGTGGGACTGCTTACGGCGACCTGCACATGGGTCTGCTGGGCGACCGCTGCGCCGACGACCGCGGCCTCTCCCGCGCAGCGCAGGACGACTTTGCGGTGGCGAGCTACCGGCGTGCCCGGCAATCGATCGCCGACGGCGTGTTCGAGACGGAGATCATGCCCGTGGACGTCGCCCGGCAAGCAGGAGACGGTCGTGGTCCAGGTAGACGAAGAGCCGCAGCGGCTTTCGACGAAGACAAGCTCCGGAGCGTCCGGCCGGCGTTCGCCGAGTCCGGGCCGTGACGGCGGCCAACGCGTCGAGCGTCAACGACGGGGCCGCCGCGGTCTGCGTGTTCTCACAGCCGCCAAGGCCGACCAGCTCGGGCTCGACCCTGAGGCGCGTGCTCTGGGGTACACCAGCATGTCGCGCGCGCCGGAGTGGTTCACGCTGGCTCCGTGGGTCCGTGCGGCGCGTGATCGAGCTGATCGACTGGCCGTGGATGATGTGGACCTGTTCGAGGTCAACGAGGCTTTCTCGAGCGTGCCCATGGCCTTGATGAAGGAGCTGCAGATCCCGCATGAGAAGGTCAACGTGCACGGCGGCGCGGTCGCCGCTCGGGCATCCGATCGGCGCCAGCGGCTCGCGCATCCTGGTGACGCTGCTCGGGGCGATGAAGGATCGCGGAGCCCAACGAGGCATCGCGGCGTTGTGCATCGGCGGCGGGGAAGGCGTGGCGTCGCGGTCGAAGCCTCTGAGATCCCAAACCCCCAACCCCACCCGCTGCTGCCCCGGTGCCGCTGGAATCCCACCATGACGAATGAGCAACAGCCGAACCCGTTCTCCGGCCTGGACATGTTCACCAGAATGTGGTCCGACTTCGGGGAGAAGATGATGCGGAACGGGATGACCGTCCCCCGACGCGCTCCGCGCCCGAGGTGGCCCGGCAGATACGCAATACGATGTTCAGGGCCTGGTCGCGACTGCGTGCGATCAGTACATGCGTTCCGACGAGTTCCTCCAGATGATGCAGCAGTCCTGGCCGCCGCGATCGGTGACGGCGGCTCAACACCCAGCTCGGAGTACCAGCACAGCATGCAGGCCAGGTCCAGCTGACATGCAGAGTGTCAACCACCTCGAGGACCGCGTGGATCAGAGCATGCTCGCCCTGCGAGACCTGGAGCGGCGGATGGTCGACGGGACGGAAGGCCGGTCCGAGCAACTGGATGCCGACCAAGCCGACCGGCGGCTGCAGCCCCTCAAACTCGCCACGAAAATCGAACGCGCTTAACAAACAAGGCGGGCACCAAAAAGCCGTCCGGGAACGCGCGAAGGAGGCCGAGTCATGAGCGGCAACGGGTTGAGCCACGACGATCTCGATGTTGAGACGCAGCCTGCGATGCTGGACGAGGCCCAGGACATGTTTCGCCGGATGACCCGGCTGCCCTTCCTGTGCCGAGCACGCCCAGCAGGTCCGCAAGGGCACGACCCCATTCGAGGTGGTGTACTGACGAAGGGCGTGTGAAGGTGCTGCACTATCTCGAGCGATGGTCCTCGGAAGTACAAGACGCCGTTGCTGTTCGTCTTTGCCTTGGTGAACCGACCGTACATCCTGGACCTGCTGCCGCAGGCAAGAGCGTGGTGGGGCACTTCGTCGAGGCCGGGTTCGATGCCTACCTGGTCGACTGGGGTCGGCCGACCCACGCGGATCGCTGCGAGGTCCTGGAGACCTACGTCAACGGCTACCTGTCGCGCATCTGGTCGAGTTCATCGGGAGCAACGCAACGCGGTCGACCACGTCAACATCCTGGGCTACTGCATGGGCGGAACGATGGGCAGCATGTTCGCGGCGATCCATCCCCAGCTGGTCAGGAACCTGATCCTCCTGGCGGCCGGCATCGATTTCTCCACGCGGGACGGGTTGATCAACCTGTGGACGACGCGCGGTATTTCGACGTGGATGACCTCATCGACGCCTTTGGCAATTGCCCCGCGGAGTTCTTGCAGGGGTTGTTCTCGATGCTCAAGCCGCTCGGCAACCTGTATCCAGAAACCGCAGACGCTGCTCGAACGGCTCGACGACGACCGGTTCGTCCACGAGTACTTCACCATGGAGACGTGGCTGAACGACAACATCCCGATGCCCGGCGAGGTCTTCCGCGAGTTCGTCAAGTACCTCTACCAGCAGAACCAGCTCGTCACGCGGCAGCTGCCCATCGGAGGACACCGGGTCGACTTCAAGAACATCTCGTGTCCGGTCCTGAACCTCATGGCCACCAAGGACGACCTCGTGCCGTGTGCGCAGAGCGAACCGTTCAACGACCTGGTCGGTTCGTCGGACCGCAAGACGATCAAGCTCCCCGCCGGCCACATCGGGCTCGCCATGGGTTCGCGAGCTCAACGTGAACTCTGGCCGGAAGCCTGCCGTTGGCTGGCCGAACGCAGCGACGCCGTGACCGCGGATTGAAGCCCGCTTGGAGGCCGGGGAGGCGTCCGAGCGGGACGTGTCCGCGGCGCGGAAGAGCGATTAACGCCGATTCTGATGACGGCCCTGACCGCCGCGCTGGCGCTCCTGCCCCTGGTCCTGGCCGGGAATCGGCCCGGGCACGAGATCGAGTACCCGATGGCGCTGGTCATCCTCGGTGGGCTGCTGTCGTCTACCCTGATGAATCTGTTCATCCTCCCGTCGCTTTATCCGGGCTTTCGGAGCGCGTCGACGTCCATCCGCTTGCGAGCGAAGCGTAGTTGGGAGAACGCTTTCCCGGCCTCCACAGGCGGAGGACGCGAAACATTCTCGCGACGTTGCATCTTGCAGGAAGGGCTGGTATTCTGGGGCCCCAAGAACGCGGCCACCCGCTGTGGGCTGCCCGGAGAAGTCGCCGGAACGCTTTCCGGGAATTTTCACGCTTTTCGTTCAACGTCCGCGCGCCGCAGCGCATATAGGTTCGCGAAGGCAGCAAAGGAAAAGCCATGAATCAAGCGAATTCGTCGGACGAGTGGTTGATGAGTCAGGTGGCGGGGGGGCGTCGCGAGTCGCTGGAGCCGCTGGTGCGGCGCTATGCCAGCCCGCTGCTGACCTACATCGAGCGGATGGTCGGCGACCGCCATGTGAGCGAGGAGCTGTTCCAGGACGTCTTCCTGGCGGTCTGGGAGAAACGCCGGACCTATCGCTTTCCGCGTCCCTTTCGCGGCTGGCTGTTCGCGATTGCGACCAATCGCTGTCGCCAGTCCTTCCGCTCGGCTCGACCCGTCCCCCAGGTGCTGCGGGAGGACGGTGACCCCGGGCTGACCAATGGCAAGCCGTCGCCGGTGGAGACGGCCGTGGCGGCAGAGACGGCCCAATTGGTCGCTTCGGCGGTCGGCCAGCTGCCTCCGCAGCAGCGAACGGTGGTCGTGCTCCGCAACTGGAACGGGTTGTCCTATGCCGAAATCGCAGACGTTCTCAGGCGGAGCGAAGCGGCGTCCGGTCCCATATGCACCACGCGGGCGAACGCCGGCGGTTTCTCCGAGCCCGCGATTGGACGGCGAGATCCTCGTTTGAATCCCCGCGGAGTTTGCCGCGGCAAATGAGCGAGTTCCCTGAAGTAGTCCTAACAAAAGCGGGACGGAAGCACCCTCGCGTGTCCCCAATCGCCCCGGCCAAACGGGGAGAAGAATCGGGAGCCAGTCCCGGTTTTGTGAGCAGTTTCACCTTACAGAAAGTCGGACCCATGTTGACGCCTGAAGATAACCTGCTGGACTATGTCGACGACTACGTGCACGGGCTGCTGAGCCCTGATGAGGCCCGTCTGGTCGCGCGGTTTTGCGAGAACTCGAAGCTGGGCCAGGCTGCCCTCGAGGACGCCCGGCGGCGTTACGAAGCGTTGCAGCAGCTGCCGCCCGCGGAGGCCTCGGAAGGCCTGATTCGCAGCACCCTGGGGGCGATCGACACGAAAGTCACCCGCCGCGAGCGGCGGCAAGGCCGATATCTCGGAAGCGTGTTGCTGCGTAACCGCCGCCTCGGAAACGCTGTTTATCAACTTGCTGAATGTCTACTACTACCGATTGCAGGCTTCGCCCTACGATCTGCGGTTGTTGGGCCAGGCCCAACTGCTGAGCGGCAGCCAGGCTTCGCTGCGGGTGGCGATGGTGGACCATGCCAGCGGGGCGCCGGTCGCGGGAGTGCCGGTGCAAGTGGCCCTGTACAACTCGAGTTCGGGGGAGGAGTTGCAGTTGGCCAGTGCCACGACCGACGAGGAAGGCATCGCTGGTCCCCGTTTCCAACTGCCCTCCTGGGAAGGAGGACGCACCGGGCTGCGGGTAGCGGCCACACCCCGGACCTCCGCGTGGAGGACGAGCGATTGGAGCAGATCGTCTCCAGCTCCGCCGCGACTGGCGATTGATGCTCAGCACGGACAAGCCCGTCTACCAACCCCCCCAGCCGTGATCGGCTCACGCTCTTCGACATGCGGAAAAGCCGGATCTGAAGCCAATCGCCGGCCAGGAGCTGCTGTTCACGATCACCGATCCCAAGGGCAACATCATGTTCAAGCGGGGATGTGACCAGCCGCTTCGGAATCCGCTTCGGCCGATTGCCCGCTGGCTCCCGAGATCCTCGAAGGTCGCTACACGATTGTGTGTGCGATCGACGAGACGACCAGTGACCACACGGTCAAGGTCAAGGAATACGTCTTGCCCAAGTTCAAGATCGCCGTATCGCTCGACGAGTCGCTACTATCCACCCGGCCAGCGTGTTACGGGGCAAGTGACGGCCGCGTACTTCTTCGGAAAACCGGTTGTCGCGGGGGAGCGTGCAAATCGAGGTCCAGGCCACGGACAGCGTTGGACCCCCTGAGGCCTGCTGCACCGCGTGACCCTCACGACGGACGAGCTGGGCCGTGCTCCGTTCGAGTTCCGCTTGCCCAACCAGCTGGTCGGCCGCGAGCAGGATTCCGGAGCCGCTCGCTTCCTGGTCGCCGTCCAGGTGACCGATACCGCGGGCCAGACTGCCACCGCCGGCAGCTCCCGCGTTGTGACGGCGAACCCGATCCACCTGGAGGTGATCCCCGAGTGTGGAAGGTTGGTGGTCGGTGTGCCCAACCGGGTCTACGTGGTGGCGACTTATGCGGACGGTCGACCCTGCGAAGCACGGCTGATCATCAAGGGCCAGGAAGAGCTCCAGACCGACCAGTTGGGGATCGCGATGACCGAACTCCGACCTGTTGCGGACGAATCCTTGACCGTCAAAGCGATCGACGCCGAGGGGCGAATCGGCCAGCGGACGGTTCAGCTCGCGTCGGGAGCGAATGCGAACGATTTCGTGCTCCGCACCGACAAGGCCCTCTATCGCAGCGGCGAGACGATGCAGTTGTTCGCTCTGGGAGGCGGGTCGGAACCAGTGCTGGTGGATCTGATTCGAGACGGCCAGACAATCCTCAGCTGCGAGACCACGCCACAGGCGACCGTCAAAGACGATGACCCGGGGTTTGGCACCACCGCGATCGATCTGCCGCCCGACTTGTCCGGCACGCTGGAGATCGTTGCCTATCGTTTTGGTTCCCAGGGTCTGCCGGTCCGCAAGTCGCGGGTGGTCTATGTCCAGCCGGCGAACCAGGTCGGGATCCAGGTCACGCTGGACCAGGGAACGTATCGTCCCGGTGAGCAGGCCCAGATCAAATTCCGGCTGAAACTCGGGGCAGACGGCCGACCGGCTCCAGGGCGATGAGCCTAAAGGCTGTGGACGAAGCAGTCTATGCGTGCTGAACCAATCGAAAACCTGGAGAGACGTTCTTCCTGCTGGAACAGGAACTGCTGGGCCGTGTACGAAATCTACCCCGGTTGGAATCCGCAGCTGTTCAGCGAATCTGCCGACGCTGGAGCGAGAACGGTTTCAGCAGGCTTTGCTGGCCCGAACGGCACAGCATGTCGAAGGACCGGGTGCGTTGCCGCCCGGCTTCTGCGGCGTGACCGCCAACGATCCCGCCGAAGTCAGCGGAAAAGTGGCATTCGCCCTTCGGCGGTTCGTTCGCAATCCCTTCACGCTGTCCGCGTCGATTTCCCGGCAAAGTACTGCAGGAAGTGCTGCTGCGGCGGCGCCGGAGCTGCACTTGGCGACGATGGTGCCTGGGGTCTGCTGGGCTTCGGGTTCCTGCCTGGCCGGTGTCGTGGGATTCGCCTGGTTCTACCCCAAGGCGTTTTTGATCACAGGTGCCGTGGGCATGCTGTTCGGCTGTGCAGGGCTCGCTGCAATCATGACGCTGCAGTGGACCGGATGGAGTCCAGGATGGACGCCTCGATGGCGCCGGATGCCGCCGAGGCGGAGATTTGGGGTGGGCTTCGCCGAGGAGATGTCTACAGCCGAGCCGGCGGCAAGGCCGGGGCGATGCAAGGCCCGATGGAAGATCCCTCGGACGCCAGTCAGGTTTCCAACTCGTCGTCGTCTGCCGTACCGCTCCGGATCCGGCAGTGGTTCCCGGAAACGCTGCTCTGGCGTCCGGAACTGATTACGGATGACCAGGGCGAGGTCTCGCTGGATGTCGAATTGGCCGATTCGATCACCACGTGGCGGTTGACCACCGGCGTCACCGGCCGAAGGGCAACTGGGCGGTGCCGAAGCATCCGATCAGGGTCTTCCAGCCGTTCTTCGTCGATTTGATCTGCCCGTCAGTCTGACTCGCAACGACGAAGTCGGCGTTCCGGTGGTGGTCTACAACTATCTGGACGAACCGCAGACGATCCGTTTGGAGATCGCGCAGGAAGCCATGGTTCCAGTGGCGACCGGAGATGGAGTCTGAAAACGACGAATCGACGGACGATCAGCCGACACGACGCCGGACTCGTCCGAGAAATTCAGCTGACCTTGGAACTGGCACCCGGCGAAATCCGTTCGCTCGACTGCCGATTCAAGGTCCTGAAGCGTGGGACGACATCCGCTGCAGGTCACGGCCACCGGCTCGGGCATCGCCGATGCCGTGCGCCGCGAGATCGAAGTCGTGGCCGACGGACGACGCGTCGAACAAGTCGCCAGCGGCACGCTGGATGAGCCCTTACGAGGCAGCACTCGCGTCCCGGAAGACGCGATCCCAGGCAGCGGTGTCGGCGGTGGTCAAGCTCTATCCGTCCACGCTTCAGCCAGTTGGTCGAGGGGCTGGATGCCATCTTTCCGATGCCGTCGGGCTGCTTTGAACAGACGTCGTCGACGACCTATCCCAACGTGCTGGCGCTGGACTATCTCCGCCGGACCGGAAAGAGTGCGCCGGAGGTCGAGGCCAAGGCGCGGCAGTACATCCACGGGCTACCAGCGGCTGGTGAGCTTCGAGGTCGATGGAGGCGGTTTCGACTGGTTCGGCAATCCGCCGGCCAATCGAACTTTGACGGCCTACGGCTTGATGGAGTTCGAAGACATGGCCAAGGTCCACGACGTCGATCCGCAGCTGATCGAGCGGACGCGAACCTGGCTCTTGCGTCAACGTCGAGGGGACGGCAGCTGGGCTAATGAAGCCGGCATGTTGGACGACGGGCTGGCCAGCAGCGTCCAACGCGGCGGGCAACCGGATCTGGCATCCACCGCCTATATCGCTTGGGCGGTCTTCGGTGGCGGGCAAGCCGCAGGGGAAGCCCCGGCAACGCGGAGTTACTTGCTGGGGGTTACTCCGCAGACGATCGACGATCCGTACGTCCTGGCCCTGACCATCAACGCGCTGTTGGCTATGGAGACACCGCCGAGCGATCTGGCAGGGCACCTCGATCGACTGGAATCGCTGAAGCAGGTCAGTGAGGACGGCAAGCTGGTCTGGTGGGAACAGTCGCAAGGCAACAGCACGACGTTTTACGGTTCGGGGCAAGCCGGATCGATCGAAACCACCGCGATGGCCAGTCTGGCCTTGTTGCGTACCAATCGGTCACCCAACACGGCACGGGCGGCGCTGCAGTGGCTGATCGAGCAAAAAGACGCTCGGGGCACCTGGCATTCCACACAAGCGACGATTCTGGCGTTGAAGGCGTTGCTGGCGGGTACGGAAAAACCGGCAACCGCGGAAGAATCGCGGAGAATCGAGATCCGGTTGGGCGGCGAGACGCATCGCGAGGTCGTGATCCCGCCCGACCAGTCGGACGTCCTGCAGATGATCAGCCTGTCGGATCTGCTGCTGCCTGGAAACGATTACCAGTTGGAGCTGATCGACCGGACCAACACGGCCGTCGGATTCCAAGGGGCGTTTAAGTAACATCGCGAGGAGATCAACGAAACGGAAACCGACACGACGTCAAAGCTCCGCATCGATCTGACCTACGACCGCCAGCGACTGGACGTGGACGATACCGTCACGGCCGTGGCACGAGTCACCAACAACAGGCCGACCAGGCCGCACCGATGGTCATCCTCGACTTGCCGATCCCCGGCGGCTTTGCCATCGACCCCGGCGAATTGGACGAGTTGGTCGGATCGCAGGAAATCGCCAAGTACCAGGTCACCGCCCGCCAAGGCGATCGTCTACCTGCGAGGACTGCAGCCGAATCAGGTCGCTCGAACTGCGGTACCGCCTGAAGGCCACCATGCCGGTCAAGGTCACCGTTCCCGAAGCCCAGGTCTACGAGTACTACGACCCCGCCCGACGTGCTCGCGGCGGAGCGACGCGGCTGGAAGCCAGTGAAGCTTAGAGCCTCTGGCAGAAGCGGCCCATGTAGGATGGCTCTCCGAGCCGTCAAGCGGTTATGTCAGGGGTTCTTAGGTCCGTTTCACGTACCGGTACATCGGCAGGTGACGGTAGTAGACCTGCAAGGTCAGCAGGGCCATCGAGGTCGCGTACAACCGGCCTCCCCTCGCTCCGTAGTCCGTGCCCTGCGGATTCCAGCTGCCCGTCGCGTGTCCCGCCCGTTCCTGGGTATGAATCAGGTGCTCCCGCATGCGGTGATTCCAGAGGTCGAAATCAGAGCCCTCCAGGTGATGCAGCACCTGGGTGGCATAGTAGTAGAAATAGATGGTTCCCAGCTTGGTATCGGACTCGTTGGGTAGGTGTTGCATCAGGTACTCGCCGCCGGCCAGCAGTTGGGGATGGTCTTCCTTCCAGCCCAGGTACTGTCGCGTCAGCAGGCCGGCCGCCGAGAGTGCCAGCTTGTCCTTTTGGCCCGGCTGATACGCATACCGCGACAGCTTCGCTTCCTCCGGGCCGGCAGCGCAGGAATCGACAAAGCGCTCGGCGCGCAGCAACGGGGCTCGCAAGACATCGAATCCGGTCAGCTGGGCACTGCGGATCGCCAGAAAGACCCATCCCGTGACGGACATATCTCCGGCCTGCCCGGTGCTGTATCGCCAACCGCCGCCTTTATCATGCTGAGCGTTCAACAGGTACTTGATGGCCAGCTGGGCGTGGCCTTTCAAGTCTTCGTCGCCGGACAGCCCGTAAGCTTCGCAGAAGGCGATCGTTCCCAACGCGTGCGCGTACATGCTGCCGCCCAGGTATCCGTCCTGCTTGTCCTTCTTGTCCCTGGTGACCGTCTGATGCTGTGCCAGGTAGACCAGCCCCTTCTCGACGACCCGTTGATAACGTTTCAACTCGGGTTGATCCTCGGGTGACCGATCGTGTGTCACGCCGACTCCCAGGAACGGCAGGATTCCGAAAGCCGTGCCCGCGGTCAGGCTGTCGTCCACCGCATTCTCGAATTCCGTCTGGCAGTCGCATCCCGAGATGCCTTTCGCATAGTCGTTCAACGGCCAGCTGCCGTCCAGTTGCTGGTGTGCGGCCAGCCAGCGGAGCCCACGCATCACGGCGGCTTCGGATTCCTCCGTGCCGCCGTAGAAATCCAGCAAGGCCTGCCTGCTTTCCAACGTCAGCCGTCCTCCGATGGATCCCCGCCGCAGCAGAGGACCGATTTCGGGGTTCGCCGTGATCGCCGCTGGGAGGTAGTCGTCGTCGTGGCTGCCCACGCGGATCACGATGGGGCTGGAGGCAGATAACCGACCGGCCGTCGCCACGATCTCGGCCGACGCTACGCGGAACGCAGCATCACTCGCCGTCGCGAACTGCAGTTGGGCCTGCGTGGCCTCCGCGGCAACCGGCGCCGCCTGGACGGTGACGCCCGGGGGAAGCCCCACCGCCGAGAGCTCGACGGGACCGGAAAAGCCGCGACGTGTCAGCGGCAGTTGAAGCTGTTGGGTTTGGCCCGGAGCCAGCGTGACAACGCGAAAGGCATCGATCTCAAAGGGGCGGCTGACCACCTGCACGGGTACTTCGACGTCGACCTCCCGGCCCAGCAGCGTTGCCACGACACGGATCGGATACGTCTTGTCGGGAACGCCTTCCGCCGTTTCGATCTCCAGCGTTGTCGACGCTCGCTGGTCCTCCAGATCCGCCACCTTGCAGATCACCCGGTCCGGGGCGCCTTCGATCTTGAGTTCCAGCGGGCCCGCGTAGCCGTTTCGTTGCAGCTGGAGGTCGACCGCGGCCCGGGAGCCCGGCTGAAGCAGGACCTTGTTGACCGGGAGAAAGGTCGGCAATTCCACGCGAGGAACCTCCACGGCCAGGGTGCTGCGGGCGGTTTGTTCTCCGATTCGAACCTCCAGCTCGATCGAGCCTGCCAGCGGTTCGTCGCCCAAGGTCGGAGCGGCAGCGAGGGCCAGCTCTCCCTCCGACAGATCCGCGTCGATCACGCCGGCGGTTGCTGTCACCCCGTCAGGAACCGATACGGCTTCGACTTGGGCCGGGCCCTCGTGGCCATTGCGTTCGACGCTCAGGATCACGGTGGTCGCTTCGCCGGGCTGCAGCGTCACCGGTGGCAGATCGGCCAGACGGATCGGAGGCAGTTTGGGTTCTTCTACGCGAGGTGATTCCGCGGATGAGGGGTCTCGGCTGAGCGTCACGTCTTCTGCCGATGCGGACTCGGACTCGGTCGCCAAATCGGAATGCCCGCAACCGTTCAGCAGCAGCACTCCCAACGCGAACCAGCCAAGGAAGAACCCTGCCCGTTTGTTCATGGCTCAGCTTCCCCGGAATCAGGACCAAAGAAAAGGAGATTCGGATCCTTTGATTGTGTCAGGTGGTTCGGCAAAGTCAACGTTTGCGGACGAGTCGCCAACCGATCCGCAGAACTCAACGCATCGCTCCTGCGTTGCGGATACGTGGTAAGATGGCCGTTCCAGGATCGAACCGAATTGAGCTGCGTCCCCTTTTTGTTGGGCATTTTTTTCCCGGTTCGTGTCAGATTCGACCGGCTGACGTGTGTCATCTGTAGGAGAGAACCGCATGTCGGAGTTTCCTGAGACACGCGAGAGCCTGTTGGCTCGGGTGAAGGACCCGCTGGACCGCGAAGCCTGGATCCGTTTCTCGGCTGTCTATCGTCCGGTGGTCTATCGACTTGCGCGAGCCCGGGGACTTCAGGACGCCGATGCCCAGGACTTGGCGCAACAGGTTCTGGCCGCCGTGGCGAATGCGATCGAGCGGTGGGAGCCCGATCCGGAACGGGGGAGGTTTCGATCGTGGCTGAGTCAGATTGTGCGTAACGCGGCCACCAACGCGCTCACCCGCGTTCGTCCGGATACCGCGACGGGCGGAACCGACGTCGTCTCGCGATTGGCTCAGCACCCCGAGCGCGATCCGGAGGCGACCAAGGACTTCGAAAACGAGTACCGCCGAGCCGTGTTTCGTTGGGCCCAGGACCGGATCCGCGAGGAATTTCAGGAGTCCACCTGGTCGGCATTCCAGCGAACCGCCGTGTCCGGGCAAAGTGTTCCGCAGGTCGCCGACGATTTGGGAATCAGCGTGGGCGCCGTGTACGCCGCCCGCAGTCGCGTGATGCGGCGACTGAAGGAGATGGTTCGGCAGTACGATGACGAGTGAGCATTGCCCGGAGAATGAGTGACTCAGCGTTCCGCAGCCGGAGTCGCCGGACTTCGGTTTTCCCAGTCTCGTAGCCGGAGTCGCCAGACTTCGGTCCTTACGGATCCACTGAACCCTGGCGAGTCCGGCTACGACCGTGACGATTTGGCCGATGCGAAGTACGCAGGAGCAGCCGCATGCCGTCCCGCCAGAAGGAATGCCGTCGAGATCGCATCGAGCGGTTCCTCGGCTGCCAATTGACGGAGGTCGAAGAGCGAGAACTGCACCGCCACCTGGAGC
The DNA here is from genome assembly GCA_942492615.1 of Candidatus Krumholzibacteriia bacterium. GTDB lineage: Bacteria > Krumholzibacteriota > Krumholzibacteriia > LZORAL124-64-63 > LZORAL124-64-63 > CALOFL01. Next base: position 11,724 of record CALOFL010000008.1, on the reverse strand, counting down.
AGTGCGACTCGTGCCGGCAACTCCTCGAGCAGACATCGGCCGAAGCGGGATGGTGGCAGCAGGCCAGCGATTACCTGAGTCCGGATCCTTGGGATAGGGATCTCGCGTCCGCGGATGGGGATCTCGCGTCCGCGGGTGGAGATCTCGCGTCCGCGGGTGGAGATCTCGGTACTTCCGATGCGGACCTTGCCTCGGCCGATCGAAGCCATTCGGGAAACACCCAAGTACACCTCGACAGCGAAGCAACGGATCCGCGGCAGACGCCTCTGTTCGTCACCCAGTTCCTGGACGCCACAGACGATCCGAGGATGCTGGGCCGATTCGGCGGCTACGAAATCGTCGGGGTGATCGGGTACGGCGGGATGGGGATCGTGCTGAAGGGCTTCGATGCGCCGTTGAATCGCTACGTCGCGATCAAGGTGCTGGCGCCGCACCTGGCCACACGCGCTCCCGCCCGGCAGCGTTTCGCTCGCGAGGCCCAGGCCGCCGCCGCGGTGGTGCATGAGAACGTGATCGCGATCCACGGGGTCTCCGAGGCTCGCGGGCTGCCCTTCCTGGTGATGCCCTACGTTCGCGGTGCGTCGCTGCAAAAGCGACTGGATCAGCAAGGCGCGTTGGGACTGGCCGAAATCCTGCGGATCGGGATGCAGATCGCATCCGGGCTGGCCGCGGCACATGCCCAGGGCCTGGTCCACCGGGACATCAAGCCTGCCAATATCCTGCTGGATGACGGAGTCGAAAGAGTCACGATCACGGATTTCGGACTCGCGCGAGCCGCCGACGATGCCAGCTTGACCCGAACCGGGATGATCGCCGGCACGCCCTTGTTCATGTCCCCCGAGCAAGCTCGCGGGGAAGCCGTCGATCATCGTAGCGACCTGTTCAGCTTGGGCAGTGTCCTCTACGCGATTTGCACGGGGGTTCCTCCGTTTCGAGCGGAAACGACGTACGGCGTGCTGCGCCAGATCACGGATACGTCGCCCCGGCCGATTCGGGACCTCCGTGCAGAGATCCCGGATTGGCTGTGCGGGATCGTCCTCCGGTTACTCGCCAAAGAACCCGCTCAACGATTCCCGTCTGCGGGTGAGGTCGCCCAGTTGCTGGAAAGCTGCCTGGCACATGTCCAGCAACCCGCGCAGATCCCCCTTCCGAAACGCGCCCGAAAGTTCGTCCAAACTTCGCTGCCGGAGAATCGCCCAACGCCGCCCGCAAAGCGCGGCAGGCTCACCCGGTTTGCCGTCTGGAGCGCCGCGGCCGTACTCGTATCGACGACCCTGCTGGTCGGCACGAGTATCCTGCTGCGACACGAGACCGATGGGGACGACCACGCACCGGCGGACAACCAGCCAGGGGATCGCGGCGCCGAACCGACACGAGATGCTGCGAACCCGATCCCCGCGACCCCGCGATGGGAGGACGGCGTTGACCGGGAACTGGCCGACTGGCACAGCCAAGCGGCTGAGCTGGAAGCAGTCGCAGATCGACTCTGGGATATCGAAGGGCCACTGGCCGGCACGGCTGCCGGCCCAATCCAACTCGAACAAAACAAGGAACCCGAGGAATGAAGTCCACGATACCGGTGATTGCCCTGTCTTTGATCCTTTGCTGCGGGCTCGTCGCGCCCGCGCAGCAGAAACCCGAGAACCACGGTCCCCTGGACGTTGTCCAGGCGTACCTCGCGGCGGCACTGGAGGGCCGCGCTGAAGACGCCGCGCGACTGGCAAAGCCGGGGAGCAGCCCGGCGTCCCGAAAACAAGTCGAGGAGATTCCTCTGCTGTTGAAGAACAAAACCGTCATCATACGCAGCGTCTTTGTCAGCGACTCCCAAGGCGAAGCCCTGGCAATTTCCGAGCCCGTTCAACTCGCGGAAGCGAATCCGGATGGTCGGGATACCGGGTGCCTGACGTTCCTGCTGGATCGCTCCGACGGCAAGTGGCGAGTGAGTGACATCGATTTTGGTTCGGAGACGGATGCCAACCAGGACCTGGCCGAGTTCCGTGAACGAGTCCCGCCTGGATCGCAGATCGAAATCATGCCGACCGTTGCGGCGGCTGCGGCCAGCGGGCGGGACCCCCGACCGGCCAGCCCCGCTCCCCTGGAATTCTGCATTCTGCCGAATCCGCCGGAAACCAAACGCACACCGATGCTCGACGCGTCAGAGTTCGAGTCCCTGCAGACCGCGCTCCAGGAGTGGAACGCGTTCACCGCTGTGGTGCCCGGCGGGCGGTTTCGCTGGGTCGAAGTCGCTTCCGCCGTCGAGGATCTGCCCTTTTCCGTGACGCGCGAGGGACGCAAGTACGCGGTTGTTTCCGCGGATCCCTCGCGCGTGTTGCAGTGGCGTCCCACGTGGTCGATTCGCGAGGTCATGGCGGGTCCGGGGGCCGGCTCGCGGTCGCTGGAGATCGAGATGGACGTCTGGGGAGCGACGGCGATGCGTGAATTGACCCGATCCAACCTGAAAAATCGGCTGGCGATCATCGTCGATGGCAAGATCGTATCGATCCCGATTATCCAAGGTGAAATCGGTGGCAAGGCATTGATCACGGGGGACTTTTCCGACGAGGAATGGAAGCGACTTCAGGAGGTTCTCACCGGAGCGTCCCGAACGGCGGTTCCGCCCCCAAGCAACACGGACCCGCTGCACGCCCAGGGGCCTGGGGAAGCGAGTGAGATCATCAAGGTGTTCCAGCTTCGGTTCGTCTCCGCCGAAGCGACCGCGACGCTGCTGTCGAGACTTTACGGCGGCGGGGACTTCCAGGCGGCGGCCGATGTGCGGACAAACTCCTTAATTGTGCGCGGGCAGCCAGATCGTTTGGCCGAAGTCGAAGCCCTGCTGCTGCGGCTGGATGTCCGGTCGAACGACCGGGATCTGCCAAGCTTCCAGGAGCCACCGCGAACAACCGCAGCGAGCGATACCTCACCGTCCGCCCTGGCCGAGCTTCGCCAGGAATATGTGGAATTCGAGCAGAAGGCCGGCGCGCTGGCAGAGGCGATTCGGCAGCTCCATGCCTCGTCAGGTCCCCAGCACCCTCAAGTCCAAAGCAAGCGAAGCGAATTGCGGCAGGCCGTCGAGCGTGCTTTCGCGGCTCGTCAGCAGCTGCAGCGAGCGGAGACGGCGCAGATGCTTGAACAACTGCAGCGGATCGAACGCAAGATCGCCTTGAGAGAAGAAGCCAAGGAAGAAATCATCGAACGACGCGTCGAGGAATTGCTGAATCCGTCCTTGCAATGGATCCCGGAGGATTCGCAGGGAACCGCGGCCACCCCGGAGCCTTCCTTAGACTCACCGTAGGCCAGGGAACTCTGGCGAATCCAGCTACGAGGTGTCGTTAGGTTCCCGATGCTCCCTTGCCCGACTCGTTCTGCAGTGCCTGTTTAGCGGCCGGGGGAATCGCCACCCCGGGCTCCGGTTCGTCGAAGGCTTTGAGGGCGTGCGAACACCACATCGCCGATATTGTATCGAAGTCCGTTTCCAGAGAACACGGGCGGCGGAAGAACCTACAATATCGGGGCTGTCAACCGGGCCAACCGCACGCCGAATCGAAACCAGAACGGCTGGTTGTCGTACTCGCCCGCGCCCACGCTTCGCGAGGCTGCGAAATCGTTCTCGAACATCTGTTCGACCTGGCTGGCGAACGCCTCGTCGTACACCAGCGCCGTGATCTCAAAGTTCAGTCGAAACGAGCGGTTGTCGAAATTCGCGGTACCGATCGTCGCCGTCTGGTCGTCGATCAGCATCGCTTTCTCGTGCAGAAACCCGTCGCTGTAACGGTAGAACTGCACCCCCGTCTTTCCCGCTTCGTCAAAGAACGAGAACGCGGCCAGGTAGACAAGCAAATGATCCGGCTTGTCCGGAATCAGGATCCGAACGTCGACACCCCGCAGGCCGGCCAGCTGCAAGGCTTTGACAACGGCCTCGTCGGGAACAAAGTAGGGACTCGCAATCCAGATTCGTTCCTGAGCTGCGTTGATCGCGCCGACGAACATCAGATTCGCGGTTTCCAAGTCATCGGCCGGACCGGTGGGAATCACCAGCACCGGTACGTCCGCGTCGTCGGCCGCCTCCGGGATCCAGTTCAGCTGGAGAATCTCGTCCGTCGCCCAGTGCCAGTCCTCCAGAAAAGACAGCTGAGCTCCCAGGACGGCAGGTCCGTCGATCCGCACATGAGTGTCCCGCCACCGCCCGAACTTCGGACTCTTGCCCAGGTACTCATCGCCGACGTTGTGCCCTCCGATCCACGCGCTGCGACCATCGACAATCACTACCTTGCGATGGTTTCGGAAATTGATCTGAAAGCGATTCCGCGGGCCTTTGCGGGTGTGAAAATCATAGACTTCGATCCCGGCGTCCTTCAGTTCGTCGATGTAGGCCCGCGGCAGATCGTGGCTGCCGATCTCGTCGTACAGGAAATACACGCGCACGCCCTGCTTGGCCTTGTCGACCAGGTGCGTCTTGATCCTCTGCCCCAACCCGTCGTCACGGACGATGTAGAACTGAAACAGGATGTAGTGCTCCGCCGCATCGATTCCTGAGAGGATGCTCTCGAATGTGGCATCCCCGTCGATCAGCAACTCGACGCGATTTCCGCTCAGGAAAGGCAGCTCGGCGAGCGATTCCGCTGCGCGCCGCACCTCGGAAAATACGCTGTCGGCCGGCAGAAACGGCTGGATCGCGGCGGCTGTGTCCTCCGGGACGTTCTGCGTGTCCCGATCGATCTCCCGCCGCAGCGAGACGTAACCGTCAAAACGACTGCGGCCCAGGACCCAGTACGCGGGAACCGCGACATAGGGAAAGGTGTTCAGTGAGATGGACCACGCGATGGCTCCCTGAGACGTTCGCGTACTCATCACCGCATGGATCGACGAAAAGAAGCCCACAACGTGGCAAAGCAGGATAAACACGGCCCATTTCCCTCGGCGTCGCTTCGTTCTGGTCGCTCCTGCCGCCGCGGCCCCGTCCGAAGCCCCCGAAGTCGGTTCGGGCCCTTGCGTGGCGTCCGTGGACGAAGCTGATTCGGGTGAATTCATCGCTGCAAATCCTCGCTGCAAAGCTGGCGAACGGGCCGCCGGGTTCTGGACGTAACTCGCCACGAATACTCAGCTTACTAACACATCCGCCAACTGCAACGACCGCCGGGGAAGCATCCCTCCGACCGCGATTCCATCCGGGGCCACTTTTTCGGTCCAGACCGTGCCGCCGATTTCGATTGGCAAATTGGCGGTGGGGTGCTTTTCTGGGATGCGGTGTCGGCTGTGCGAAACCGTCTTGATGTTTGGTGTTGTCGTTTTCAGGGAGCGGCGCGGTGCTCAACCGGACGAATGCAATTCCCCTGACCCGCTGCAGCCACCTGCTGCCGGTGGTCGATCTGGTACGCCGTCTCGGGGGACCGGTGTCGGCCTACGCGCGCCGCGCGGGGTTGCCGGTTAACCGCCTGGAGGATCCGCATCTGCTGGTTCCCGCCCACCGCTTGTGGGACTTCTACAGTCTGGTGGCACGCGCCGAATCGATTCCGGATCTGGGCGCGATCGCGATGCGGCGAACCGGATTCAGCCGCGTCTTCCAGGTGATCGGCGACGAAGTGCTGCGGGCCCCCTCGCTGCTCAGGCGGTTGACAAGCCTCCGCGATCAACTCGGTCGCGAGACCTCCAATCTCAGGCTGGTTCTCCGATCACAGGAATCCGCGGTCTTCCTGACGGCTCTCCGCTACTCGCTGCCGGCGCATGCGGAATGGCAAGCGGATCTGCTGAGCCTGGCCCTGTTCACCGAGGTCGTCCGATCAACGCTGCCGACCTGGGTTCCTGCACGGGTCGCGGTGCGTTCGGCGGAGACCCGCGGGCGACGGCGAACGCTCGAAGCAATGGGCTGCCAGGCGATCGAATTTCGCTGCGACGGTCCGGGGGTTTCCATCCCTCGCTCGATACTCTCGTCGTCCATCGGAGGAACTGCGGTCCGCTCGATCTCCTGGGCCTCGGAAACCCAACGGGCCCCCGGATCAAGCTCCGTCCCGGTAGCGAGCACGCTCCCGATAGCGAGCACAGCCCCGGCATCCAGCGTAGCAAGGTGTTTGCCGCCCGCCACGGACTTTGCAGGGTCCTTGCGGCAAATCGTCGAGGCGTATCGCAAGGACGGATGGCTGACGATCACCCAGGCCGCGGAAATCGCGAGGATGAGCGTCCGCAGCCTGCAGTACCGTCTGGCGGAAGAAGCCACCACCTACTCGCAGGTCGTCGAGGAAGCCCGGATGCAACTGGCCGCTGCCGCGCTGGCCAGCACCGACCAGCGGCTGATCGAAATCGCCTCCGACCTGGGCTTCTCCACGCACGCGAACTTCAGCCGCGCCTTCCAACGCTGGGCCGGCGTGAGTCCGTCAGAGTTTCGTTTGCGGCGCGCCTATCGCGAACCGTTGGGAAGGCCCGTTCGTGAGCCCGCGGTCGCGGAGATCCCCATGGCCTCGGTCGCCTCGCTGGGATAACCGGGGGTCGAGTTGCGGCCCAACCATGGACCTGAAGCGAGAGTTTGGAGGTTCGAGGACCTCGGGCTCGTGCTCCAGCCTACATGCTCCCGACGCGCCACGCGTGAACAGATTCTGCACCCGATTCACCGCACCAGCTCCAGTCGGATTGACATCCGCGGCGACGGTAGGTGCAATGCACTGCGAACTGCCGAGAGTATCCGCCCTGAACAACACCCGGGACGTTCGCGCGTTCTGCGATGTTCCTGACCACGCCACACCGGAATGCATCATGAGTACCCGCCGTCTGATTTTGCCTGCAGGCCTGTCCCTCCTCCTCCTCCTCGGCCTTCCCATCGCTGCGGCAACTGAGCTGTACGTTGCGCCCACGGGCAACGATGCCCACCCCGGCACGCGGGCGCAGCCGCTGGCGACGATCCGGGGCGCACGGGATGCGATTCGTCGGCAGAAGTCGCGTGGGCCGCTGGCCGAGCCGATCCGGGTTCACCTGCGGGGCGGGACGTATCGCGTCTCGACGCCGATCGAGTTTGGCCCGGAGGATTCCGGAACCGCTGAATTTCCCATTACGGTTTCATCGGCCGAGGGCGAATTGGCCGTGATCGACGGCGGATGTCCGATCGATGGATGGCGGCAACACGGTGATCGACTGTGGGTCGCAGACGTTCCCGATGTAAACGGAAGACCCTGGCGTTTTCGCCAGTTGTACGTCGGGGGAGAGAAAGCCGTGCGCGCCCGAATTCCCAACCAGGGATACTTCCGCGTAGCGGCTTGCCCCGAGGGCACCCCGAAAACCGTGCACTACCACACCGACTGTAAGAGCTTTGAATTCAAGCCAGGCGAGATTCGGCCCGATTGGACGAATCTGCAGGATGTGGAAGTGGTCGTGTATCATTTCTGGACGGACTCGCATCTGCCGATTCAATCGGTGGACACCAAGACGAATCTAGTTACGTTCCAACACAAGGCGGGTAAAGTCTTCACCGACGACTTTACCGAAGACGGTGCCCGCTACATTGTCGAGAACGTCTTCGAGGGCTTGGATTCGCCTGGCGAATGGTACCTGAATCAAGCGACCCGCAAAGTCTACTACTATCCGCGACCCGGCGAGAACCTGGCGGCCGTCCAAGTCATCGCCCCCGTTGCTCCGGCGCTGATCCGGTTCGAGGGCGACGCCGCAGCCGGGAAGTTCGTCGAGCACCTCGCCTTCGAGGACCTCGCGTTCACGCACACTCACTTCGACTTGCCGCCCGGCAACTCCAACGATCGACAGGGTTCGGCCAGCGTCGCCGCGGCGATCACGATGCAGGCGACACGCGGATGCCGCTTTGCGAATTGCCGACTATCGGATCTCGGCACGTTCGCATTCGACATCCTGGCGGGATGCGCCGGCAACGAGTTTGTCGGGAACGAGATCGGCAAGCTTGCCGCCGGCGGCTTTCGCATCGACGGGGGAACGCAGCAGGATCCTCCTTGGCAGCGGTCGCACCACAACACGATTCGCGACAACTGGCTGCATCACTACGGAATCGATTATCCCTCCGCCGTGGGTATCTTGCTGATGCATACCGAAGGCAATGTGGTCGCACACAACGAGATCGAGCACGGCGGTTACACCGGGGTCTCCGTCGGTTGGGTCTGGGGCTACGGGCGCAGTATCAGCCAGCATAATCGGATCGAGTTCAATCACATCCACGATATCGGCGGCGTGCTGTCGGACATGGGGGGCATCTACACGCTGGGTGTCTCGCCGGGCACGGTGATCCGCAACAATCACATCCATCACGTCACCGCCAATCATTACGGCGGTTGGGGGATCTATCACGACGAAGGCTCAACCCACCTGCTGGTCGAGAACAACGTGGTCCACCACACAAAGTTCGCCCCGTTCAACATTCACTACGCCAAAGAACTCACAGTCCGGAACAACATTTTCGCTTTGGGTGCGCTCGAACAACTTTCCCGGGGACGCAGCGAACCGCACGAGAGCGTGTACTTTGAAAACAACCTGGTCTATTGGCGCGAGGGAGAGCTGTTCACCAAGAATTGGAAGGACACTCCCTACCGATTCCACTTTCATCCGAAAAACGATGGCGGCACGCGGCAAGTGTCCAGCACATCGGAGTTCGATTGGAACCTGTATTTCAACCCTGATCGGTCGCGCGACCAGGTACAGTGGGACGGCGGCAGTTGGGAGGAATGGCAGGCTCGCGGGAAAGACCGGCATTCGCGGTATGCTGATCCTTTGTTCGTCGATCCGGAACAGGGGGACTTCTCGCTCCAACCCGAGTCGCCCGCCTTGGCATTGGGATTCCAGCCGATCGATCTCGGCCCGGTCGGACCGCGAGGCCAACCGGGAGTGCAACGCTAGTCGAACTCAGCTAACAACGTCCACGCCGTGTGATCACCCGGGACCCCAGGACAACGAATCAGGATCTTTGCTCCCGCGCGAGACAGCTGCTGGAGATTGCTGAAGATCATCGCCGCGGGTTTGCCGGCAGACTGCTCGTGCAAGCAGGGATCGGTTTCTTCTGAGACCTGCTTCTTCTAAAACCTGCTCCGCGCCGGAGAATTCCCCGTACGGTTGGGGGTCGTTCCAGACGCGAGCACCGGCGAACCCCAGGACCTTGCCACACCGCCAAGATTGTCTTACAATATGATAAATATGAGGCAGCAGGCTCCTGAGATGAAAACCGTTCGATCACGACGAAACCTCTGCGGCCAGATCGCCGACGATCTGGGGTGCCGAATCCTCGCAGGCGATGTCCTGCCCGGGGAGACCCTGCCCCAGGAATCCACGCTTTGCCAGGAGATGGGCGTCAGCCGCACGGTCGTCCGCGAAGCGATCAAGTCCCTGGCGGCCAAGGGGTTGGTGGAATCGCGGGCCAAGCGCGGCACGATCGTGCGGCCGGCCAAATCCTGGAACTACCTGGACCCCGAGGTGCTGGAGTGGCAGGCCCGGACGGACAGCAGCTGCCGGTACCTGCTGCAGCTGACCGAGTTGCGGCAAGCGATCGAACCGGCAGCCGCCGCGATGGCGGCAGAGCGGGCCACCGAAGACCAGCTGCGGCGGATCTCGGAGGCATGCGCGGAGATGGAACGGACCGCGGACTGCGTGGAGGGGTTCCTGGCAGCGGATCTTCGGTTTCACACAGAGATCCTGCATGCCGCGGGAAATCTGTTCTTTGCCCCGATTGCCAACGTGATCAGCGCTTCGCTGGAATCCAGCCTGCGGGTCACCAATCGCCAGCCGGCCGATAACCGTGCGTCCGTGCCGCTGCACCAGAAGGTGATCACCGCGATCTGTGCGCGGAAACCCGCCGCGGCCCGAACCGCCATGCAGTCGCTGCTGAGCGACGCAGCGACGCGGATCCAACAGGCTCAATCGCCGGATGCGATGGATTGAACCCGCCCCATCCAAGCCGCCAGTTCCAAGCCATCAGGTCCGAGCGGTTGCGAGCATCCGATTGCTGTCGGCATCGCCGAGGGCTATAACCGCTCAAGACGACTCGCGGGATTCACTTTGGCGTTGGCGATCGGATAAGGGGGACGAAAGATGGCGAATCAGTGGCAAGCGACACGGCGGCGATTCCTCCAGAGCAGCTTGGCGGCGAGCACCGCGTTGGCAGTTCCCGGGTTTCTGCCCGCACACGCGCTCGGAGCCGACGGTTCGGTCGCGCCCAGCGAGAGGATCACGCTGGGGATCATCGGGATGGGCCCGCGTTGCACCTACGACATCAAGCCGATGCTCGAGATGCCCGATGTGCAATGCGTGACGATTGCCGACGTCCAAGCGAGTCGCCGGGAAGCGGGTAAAGCGTTGGTCGATCAGCACTATGGCAACGGGAACTGCACGACCGTCCGCGACTTTCGTGAGGTCCTGGATCGAAAGGACATCGACGCGGTCCTGATCGCCACCGGAGACCGCTGGCACGCGCCCGCCTCGATGATGGCCGCCGAGGCCGGCAAGGACGTTTACAGCGAGAAACCGTGTGGCTTGACCATCGCGCTCTGCCAACAGTTGGACGAGACGATCCAGCGCACGGGTCGCATTTTTCAAGCAGGCACCCAACGGCGAAGCGTTCCCAACTTCATCCAGGCCGTACAACTGGCCCACAGCGGCAAGCTGGGGGAGATCCACACGCTGGTCGCCTCGGTCTATATCCCCAGCATCCGGACCGAATGGCTGCCCGGCCAGCCGACTCCGGATCCGGAGATCGTCGATTGGAACCTCTGGCTCGGACCGGCACCGTGGCGGCAGTACAACGCCGGTTATGTCGCGGGCGACTGGCGAGGGTACTGGGATTTCGATTCCGGCGCCCGATTGCTGGACTGGGCCGCCCATACGCTGGACCTCTGCCAATGGGCCAACCGAGCCGACGACTCGATGCCGATTGTCTACGAGCCGTCCGAAACCAAGATCACCTGCGGTTACGCGAACGGCGTGAAGGTCGTGCTCGACTTCCTGAAGGAGCCGTTTGGGAACCGCGAGCCGAATTTCATTACCCGGCTGGGCACCTGCCCCGTGCGGTTCGTGGGCGACCAGGGCTCGGTGGAAACCGGGGACAGCGGGGAGATCGTGGTCCGACCCGAATCCCTGGCCAACCAGCTGCCCGCCCAGCAGCAACGTGTTCGCGGGCTGGACGTGTCCGCCCACGCAAGGAATTTCTTCGATCGTGTCAAGAGCCGCGCGCCCACCGTCTGCAATTCCTCGGTGATGCGACACTCGCACGTTGCTTGCCACGCCGCCGCGCTGTCCTGGATCCTCGGCCGCAAGCTGCAGATCGATCCGGCGACGGAGACCTTCATCAACGACGACGAAGCCAACCGGCTCCGCAGTCGGCCCGCCCGCGATCCATGGAGCGTTTAGCTCGCCGCGACGTTCGAGTCAAAGACCCGCACCTGGCGCCAGTTGCTCTTGTTCTCGTCGATGAACTGCTGGTGCCGGGGATGCTGCTGGTAGGCATCGTGGGCTGCACGATCCGTAAAGACGACGTACAGCGAGACATCGAAGTCGTGATCGTTCACGGGTCGATCCAAATCGGACGCGAGGGATCCGGCTGCATAGAACGCCGTCCCCTCATGGCCGCTCAGATATTTGTGGCAAGCGGCGACCAGGTGTTCTTTGGCTGCGTCCGAGGCATCGTGCAGCGTGAAATAGACAGCATGAGCGAGCATCGTTCCGATCCTTATTAACGTTATTGGTCCCAACCGCGGGCATGATCCAGCTCGTTCCAGCGATCGTCCATGCATT
>CALOFL010000007.1:0-47831 GCA_942492615.1 Candidatus Krumholzibacteriia bacterium | reverse complement strand
CTGGAGCAGCTTGATCTTGGCCAGCTCGTAGGTGGCCATGACGGTCTCGATCGCATCGGGTCCCAGTTCCGCGGCAAGAATCGCGATCGCCTGTGTCTGCACGGAATCGGCCGTGCCGTAGCGGTCCAGATTCTTGAAGGCTTCGGCGATGGTCTGTTGCAGGGTCGCCGCGACCAGCGGCTGGTCAGCCAACTCGTCGGCGACCCGCGTACGCGCCGTGGCCATCAGCTGACGCACAGTCAGGTCATCGCGACTTTGGGTCTGCACAGGATCGGCGGACCCCAGCAGATTACGCAGGAAGCCAACCGTCGCCTCGGCCGTCCGCCGCTGCACGTCCGTCCGCTGCTGTTCCTGGCGCAGCTTGAGCACCATGGTCGAGCTGACGACCGTTGCGGCCACCAGCGACACGAGGGCGAGTCCCGCCAGGGCTGTCGCGGCCTTGTTGCGGCGCAGGAACTTGGACAGTCGATAGCCCACGGTGTCGGGGCGTGCCATCACCGGCTTGCCGGCAAGGAACCGCTCCAGGTCCTCGGCCAGCCGCAGCGGGGAATCGTAGCGCTGGTCGGGGTCGGTGTGGACCGCCTTGAGCAGGATCCGATCCAGGTCGCCGCGGATCCTGCGCCGCAGTCCCTTGGTGGTTTCTTGGCGCAGGGCACTGTCCTCGTCGCCCAACGCCTCGCTGGGACGAGCCGCGTTCCCGGCAGTCAACGCGCGGGACCAGGCTTCGGTGGTGGATTCGTCGGGGGCGTAGGGCAGCTGGCCGGTCACCAACTGGTACAACAGGACACCCAGCGAGAAGACGTCGCTGCTCGTGGTCACCACGCGGCCGGTCAGTTGTTCCGGGCTGGCGTAGCGCGGGGTCAGGCGGCGTTCCAGGGTCGACGTCTCGGCGGCGTCGCCCGGGTCCAGGAGCTTGGCGATGCCGAAGTCCAGCAGCTTCACCTGGCCGTCGCCGTTGACCAGGATGTTGCCCGGCTTCAGGTCCCGATGAACGACCAGGTTGGTATGGGCGTACTGCACGGCATGGCAGACCGAGCGGAACAGACGCAGCCGGGAGCCGACCCGCATGCGCTCGCGGTTGCAGTGCTCGAGCAGTGTCTCACCTTCGACCAGTTCCATGACCAGGTAGGCCCGGGCGTCATCAGTGGTTCCAGCGTCGAGCAGGCGAGCAATGTTGGGGTGCTCGAGGCGGGACAACGCCTCGCACTCCACGCGGAACCGCCGGGCCTGTTCGTCGGCGTTCAACGCGCGGCGCAGGATCTTGACGGCCACGTGCTGCTCGAAGTCGCCGGCCGTTCGTCGCCCGAGGAAGACCCGGCCCGAGCCGCCGTGCCCCAGGCCACGGACCAGTTCATAGACACCGATGCGGCGCCCCAGCCAGGCATCGTCCGCGGCGGGCGACGGTTGGGTGAGGAAGGTTCCCGCCCCTTCATGGGCCTTCAGCAGGGTTTCGACCTCGTCGCGGGAGACGCCGGCTTCGCCGCAGGCGTGAGCCAGGTATTCCTCGCGCGCTACGCCGTGCAGGATCAAGGCCTCATGAAAGATGCGCTCCAGGTTCTTCATCATTCCGCTTCGCTGATTTGCCGATAGAGCCACGCGCGGGCGAACTCCCAATGGCGTTCCACGCTACGACGGGAGATCTGCAGCACCTCGGCGATTTCATCGCTCTTCAGGCCACCGAAGAATTTCATCTCCACCACGCTGCACTTGATCTCGTCCTCTGCCCTCAGACGCGTCAAAGCCTCGTCCAATGCGACAAGGTCCAGGTCGGGTTCCCACGTCCGGCACGAAACGGGCCTCGGTCAGGGATAGATGGGGAGCGCCGGCACCGCGCTTGTGGCGGCCGCGGCGGCGTGCGTGGTCGACCAGGATCCTGCGGATGGCGCGGGAGGCCACGGCGAAGAACTGGACCCGGTTCTGCCACTTCACGCGATCCTGGTCGATGAGCTTGAGGTAGGCCTCGTTGGCAAGAGCGGTGGCCTGCAGGGTGTGGTCCGGCCGTTCGGCGCGCATCTGATTCCCGGCCACGCCCCGCAGCTGGTCGTAGATGGCTTCATAAAGGGCTTCGGCTGCCAGCGGATCGCTGCCGGAGGATTTAAGGAGCATGGTGATGTCGTCATGGTCGTCCATGGGGCCATCCTAGCACGCAAGACCGCCATGTTCAGCGAAAGACTATGGTTTCCATCGGATTTTACCTGTTTCCGGGCTGCGCGCCAAAAACGGTGGCGGGATTCCACCCTGGACAACGCGTCTCTGAGCAAGAACGAGATACCCAGTCCGGAGGTCAGCCCGTGAAGAAGGTCATCACATTACTCGCCGCCGTGCTCCTGCATGGAACCATCGCCAGTGGAGCCGATCTGCAGTCTCCGCAGTCCGTCCAGCCCCGGCTGGCGGTTTCCCCGCCGCGGCCGTTGCAGGGTCTACCTGTCGACAAGGCCGACGTTGTGCTGCAGAGCTACACGTTCGACGCAGCCGGGTCGCCCGACCCGCAGGGCTGGATCGCCGTCGACACGTCCGCGGACTACCGGCCTTTCACCCATGTCGACGACCATCTCCCGCCACTGAGCGGAACCAAGTCCCTGTGGTGCGGCGCCGTGGCCGACACCGACAATCCGGCCACCCACGACTGGATCTCAAGCGGCTACGGGAACGACTGGGACCAGTCCTGGGTCTCGCGGGCCTTCACGACCACGACATCCGCCATGACGGTCATGAGTTGCGAATTCCAATGGCAGCTGAATGTCACCTCCAGCAACGGCGAATCCATCAGGCTGGAATACCGCACCAACGGCGGATCCTGGATCTTGAGCCGGAACTATACGAACGGCTCGGGAACCGAGGACTTGAATATCGGCGCGTCCTTGCCCGTCGGCACAACGATCGAATACCGCTTTGTTTTTACTTCCGACGGCACCGTATCCAACGCCGACGGCTCCATGGCGGCCCCGGGGGCCTTTCTCCTGGACGATCTGCTCGTACAGAACGGGTCGACCAACGTTCTCTCCTTCGAAGACTTCGAAGCAGAGCCGATCGGCGCCACGGCCACACTCAGCGGCGATTGGCACGCCGAGAGCGAAGCGGGCTTCGGAACCTACGCTTCCCTGTTCGAGGGAAACCTGGTCCGCCAGGATGATCCGGCGACGTACAACTCCTCTCATTTCTGGGGGTTCTTCGCCGGCTCGCCGGACATCTACAACTGCATTGAACCCTCGACCGCCGTCCCCACGAGAGACCCTGTCACGGGCCTGTCCATCAGCAACGAGATCCGGTCTCCCTGGACCCCCGTGGATGTTGCGGCCGGCGTCAAAAGTGTCCGCGTCGACTACGACGTCTATTTGGACAGTCCTTTCGGGGCCGGCGGCCTCACCCCCTATCATCGGGTGAAACTCCTCTGCCGGGACGCCAGCGGCCAGTTCATCAGCTCGCAGGTCACCGACTTCCACTACGGCACTCCGGCCGCCTGGATCCCGTTGAGCCACCGGTTCTTCCTTCCCGCCGGCACGGCTGCGGTCCAGACAGTGTTCCAGGTCGAGGAACTCGCCGAGTACCCCTGCCATCGCCATGCTCCGCTGATCGACAATGTGGTGGTCTCCCAGAACACGGCCTACACGGTCAACGCGCACATCACCACCCTGCCCGGCTCCTTGTACTGGGCGATCAACCAGGCCAACGCCAACCCCGGCCCCGATGTCATCGAGTTCGACCTCATGACCGGCAGCACCGTGTATCTCAATACCGTCCTGCCCTCCATCACCGAGACGGTCCACATTCTTGGCGCCACCGCCCCGGGCAGCCAGCCCAATACGCTGACCGGCGCCAACGACGCCGTGATCATGACTCGCCTGGTCAACAACTATTCCGAGTCGGTCCCGGCCCTGGACATCCAGGCCGACGGCTGCGTGATCGAAGGACTCGCCTTCGAGGGTTTCAATAGCGGCAACATCCGCATCGCGGGCAACAACAACACGGTGCGGGGATGCTGGCTGGGTTCCGACCCGGACGGCGCCTATCAGCCGCCCATCTCTGGCCCGCAGATCGAGCTGAGCGACGCCGGGACCGGTAACCCGGCCTTCACGGACAACACCATCGGCGGCCCCGATCCCGCCGACCACAACGTCATCGGCAACTCCTGGGACAGCGCGATCAAAGCCCGGAAGCAGCAGTCGCTGACCGTCCGCGGCAACCTGATCGGGTTGCAGCCGGATGGTCAGACCGCCCGCGGGGCCAAGCACGGCGTCGAACTGGTCAACTGCGACGATGCCCTGATCCGGGACAACGTGATTTCCGGCAATACACGGGACACCTACAGTTCGGGGATCAAGATCGGCAACGGTGGCGGCCACACCATCCGCGGCAATATCATCGGCTTGAGCGGGAGCCAGGCGCTGGCGGTGCCCAACGAATACGCCGGCATCGATTACCAGGGCAGCCGGGGTACGACCTTGATCGGCCGGCCCGACCCGGGCACGGGTAACGTCATTGCCGGCAACGGCGGACCGGGCATCATTGTGTCCGGCGACGGAACCGTCGGAATCTTCTCCAATTCCATCGGGACCAACGCCGCAGGCTACGCAACCCACCTGGGCAACGGCGGACAAGGCGTCCACATGACCTACGCAACGTCTTTGGACGTTACGGTGGGTGAGCTTTACGGCGGCAACGTGATCGCGCACAACGGCGGCGCCGGGATCGAGGTCGGGGAATTCATGAATGACCTCTTCCTCATCCAGAGCAACAGCATCCACAACAATGATGGCCCCGAGATCGACTTCAGCCTGTGGACGGGGACTCCCGTGCCGGTCCCGGTGCTCACCCAGGCGTCCCTCGACGGCCTGACCCTGACCACCGTCGGTTATCTGGACGGAGATCCCAATACCGAATACCTCGTGGATCTGTTCGCCAACCGCGACTGTGGCGACCCGGGCGACCCGGAGGCCAGGGAATACCTTGGTTCCGCATTTGCCACGACCGACGCGCTCGGACGTGGCGTTTTCTACCGTCTCGTTGACGTGTCGGTCTACCCGAATGACACGGTCACGGCCATCGCCTCCCGCTGGCTGGGCCACGGCAGTTCGGCCATCAGCGACTGCCTCCAGTCCATCAACACGCCCCAGGGTTCAAACGTGGCCGTATCGTTGCCCGTCGAGAATGAAGAAACGCTGCCCATCACCGCCACCTTCGACCTCGTGACAATCGCCGGCAATACCAGCGTCATCTACGCCGACGACTGTCCGGGCGCACCCCCCGGATATCAGGTCCTGGGCTACTACGAGGTGTCGACCACCGCCGCGTTCGACCAGAACGTGACATTCTGCTTCGACTACGACCCGGCGGGCATTCCTGGTGGCTCGGAAGTCGGCATGATGGTGCTGCAGGGCATCGACGACCCCGGCGACCCCTTCCTGGACGTCACCGGCGGTCACGACCCCGCCAACGACACCATCTGCGGCGTGGTCAGTTCCCTGGACGTCTACCCCGGCCAGTGCCTGGCGATTGTCGCCCCCCTGGGGGTGTCATGGACGCCCGACGCCGTCGCGGCTTTTCGCCTGCTGCCCAACTACCCGAACCCCTTCAACCCGTCGACTACGGTCAGTTTCGAGCTGCCCCGCGCTGCGGATCAGGTCACGGTGGACGTGTACGACATTGCGGGCCGTCGGGTCCGCCGGCTCCACTCCGGTCCGGCGTCGTCCGGCCGCACGGACCTGGTCTGGAACGGCACCGACGCTGCCGGACGGTCGGTGGTTTCAGGTGTCTATCTGGTGCAGGTGGTGAACGGGCAAGAGAAGCTGTCGCAGCGTCTCATGCTGCTCAAGTAGACCCGGGCTGCGGGCCGCAACAAAAGAGCGGCGGGATTTCCACCCCGAAACCGCTTCCGGTGCGAGACCAAGAAACTGTACCCATCAGCCCCATGCGGGCTAACCACCGAGGAGTCGCTCATGTCACGCCGCATTATTCTCGTCACCTTGCTGACGTTTTTAGCCCTCGCCATGGGTTGTTCCGAACCCACGGCGCCGCCGCCGACTCCGCCGGCGCCGCAGGACCTGTCGGTTTCACCGGCAACCGGCGCCCCCGGCACGGTCGTCCGGATCACCGGCGCCGACCTGACGGACCTTGATCCCGCGGACCTGAGCCTGACGATCGGCGGTCAACCCGCCTTGTTGCGCTTGCAGGACGCCGCGATCATCGCCGCGATCCCCGTGGTTCTGGGCACCGCGGCAGCAAGTGCCGCGCCGTTGGCCGGAACCGTTGATATCGAATTGAAGACCGAGGACCGTCTGGTCGGCGCAGCCCGCGAAAAGCTGACGATCACGGCGCTGCCCGCCGCACCCGGCGCGGCCACCAGTGTGAGCGACGATCTCGGTGCGGTTGTGATCAATCTGGAACGCTTCATCGCGGCTCTGGACGCCGAACCCAGCCCCGAAGCGGGCTATCTCAGCTCATGGTTGGGCGCCCTGAAGGAGATCTTCACCGTCGACCATCCCTATTCCCTACCGACGTTGCTGAGCGACCTCGGCAGTACAGACCCTGCGGCCCTGGCCACCATCGAAAGTGTCTTTGCCGCGAGCGGGCTACAGGACCAAACCCACCAACTGGCCACCTACAGCGCGAGTCTGGCCGACGAAGCGGAAAAGCTGGCCTTGGATACGACCAAGACCACCAACCTGCTGGACTATCAACTGGCCCTGCGCATGCAATTCTACGTGGTGCTGCGCGACTTCGGCGCCCAGGTCATCGCCGAAACGAACCAGACCTGGAGCAATACCGTGGGCCTGGTTGGCGGCGTGATCGGTATCGGCGGTGCGTCGATTCCCGCCGCCGGTCTCATCAGCGCGGTGCTTTCCCTGGCCGATTTCGCCATCAACAAGGTGGCACTGGGCTACTTTCCCTCCCACATCACTTCCTTCGAGATCACCCTGGCCGACCCTCTAATCGAGCCCGGCGACGTGCCGCAGGCTGAACTCTGGCTCGACGCCAGCAATCAACCCGTCGCCATTGGCGTCCAGGATTTCATCGATCTCCTGTTGATGGGCTTGGGCCAGTTCGGCGACGGCAGCGCGCCCCAGACATTCCGTGACTTCCTGACCAACACCGCCGACTGGTACCTGGGCATCGTCCGCACCCTGATGGGCGCCTACAGCAACGCCCACCCCGAGCTGAACATGGACATCGACGTCGGTTCGATTCCGCCCATGAGTTGGCGCACGCAGGTTGTGAGCGATCGCTTCGCGGAGCTCAGCACGCTGACCCCCGACATCATCAACCCGGTGGACAACATCCTGGCCTGGCGTGCGGAGATGGACGGCAGCGGCGAGGGCCGGATCTTCGCTCGCCCCGCCTCGGGCCCGGCGGTGACCTCGCTGCCCATGCCTCCCGGATACATCTATGGCGCGGGGGCCTTCGGCGACGACATCGTCAGCACGCCGACAGTTTCGGTCTTCGTGGGCAACCAGCTCGTGCTCGACGCGTCCATGTCCACCTCCATCACGGCCGAAGGCACCAACGGCCTGGGCGTTCGCGCCGGCTACCGCGATGCGCTGGGCAACGTCACCTGGGCCGAAGGGATTCAGATCCAGTTTGAAGCCGACGGCGGAACCGTCGATCCGGTCAATGGGTTCACCGATGCGGACGGCCGCCTTGATACCTTCGTGATGCTCGATGCCGGGAGCAGTTCGGTGACGGTCACCGTGACGGCAAAGGGAGACTTCGACATGCAGCAGTCCGTGGAACTGACGGCCACGCGAGAAGACGAGCTGTCGATCGATCTATCGTTTCCCACGATCATCGAGCCCGGCGTGCCAACGGCCTTGAATGTCACCGTGACCTCGACCGGAAACGTGGACGGTGTCGAGCTCGGTATCGACGTCGGCTGCGGCTATATCGATGTTGACGAGGCCATCCTTGGTGCGGGCGGCACCTTTCAGACGGACATTACCCTGGAGGAGGACTGCAACTCCGTATTCGTGGAAGTCACGGCCACCTCCGAGGCTGGCGACAAGGCATTCGCCCGTGCCACCGTCGAAGCCACCCGACCCAACTCCGTGGCCATCACGGAGCGTTCTTCCTGGGTGGTTGCTCGGACCGCCTTCTACTACCGGGATCTCGATGCTGAACAGGTGAGCTGGGTTTTCGACAAGAACGAAAACCATGCTGTCACCCATTTCGGAAACCACGAGGTCGCGCGCTTGGCCAACGGCAGCGGCACCGAACAGGGCATGAACGGCAGCGGTAGCTGTTTCGTCCGCGGCACTTCGAATATCATGCTGGCGGGAGAAGAGTTTTCCGGTGCGTCCTATGCAGTCGAAGCCGAAGGTACCGTGTCCCTGAGCAACCCCTATGCCGGCCACTATCGTCTGAGTGCCGGCAGCGGAAACCATCTCGAAATCGAATTCACGGTCTGGGGAACCGATCCGGCTTCGTTCACGATCAGTCACAGCACTCCAGGCGGCGGAGTTGTTCAAACCTGGTTGGAGCTCTGGGGGGATTCGTTCGACGACGAAGAGATCGAAGTATGTTTCGAAAACGGCGCGCCCTGTGATCCATCGAACAAGGACCGAGGCCCGGTGGAGTTTCTCTACGACGCCGCCGGTCGCCTGACGGGGGCCCAGGGGGTCTTGCCGCCCGGGGAGTACAACTTCGAGGTGCACGCGGGCGGATACCCGGTGATCTCGGACAACTCCGAGTACCCCTCGTCGGGCACGAGGAGCTACGACTTCAACGCGACCGCCACCCTGAATGTCTCGGGGGCCAAATAGGGTGGTGGTTGCTCGTGCTGGACAAGCCAGGCGTCGACAGCGAGCCTACCGGCGGTTGCGTGATCGCTATCGATACGGTCGGTGCGGGTTATGGGGAGACGGTGATCATGCTCGAAGAGGGGGATGGGGCCAGGCGGATTTTGGGGTGAAGGAGAGCCAGATTACCAATAAATCACTTACGGTTCACGCAGCCCCACAAATCTCCGGTTGGCACTGAGTGTCGACCGGCACCACTCCTACCTCCCCAGCACCTCCACCAGCGGCACCCCCACCGATCCCGACGGCGGCTTCACGTGCAGCCGGGCCGCCAGTGTGGCCGCGACGTCGTACGGCGTCACCGGGCGCGTCACCGTCGCGGCCTTGATCCCGCTGCCGGCAAAGACCACCGGTACGAAGGTGTCGTAGCGCCAGGGCGAGCCGTGGGTCGAAGCCACGATCAAGCCGTCGAAGTCGTTGATGAAGACGTACGGTTCGAACACCACGTAGATGTCGCCCGACCGTTTGGCGTGGTGGTTCTTGAGGATCGCTCGCGTCATCAGGGTGTTGGGCACGTTCGACGTGTCCAGGGCCCGCGCCGAAACGGCATAGGCCACCCCATCGAACTTCATCAGCTCGGCGGCCATGGCGTCCTCCACCACGGCCTGGTCCAGGCCGTGGGCCTTGATGAGCGCGCGGTCCAGGTACAGATAGGGCTGGAAAAAGTCCTTGATCAGCTCGGCCCCCAGACCGAAGCGCTCCTTCAGGGCAGCGATGGCCGGGGTCTTGTCCAGAGAGTCGGTGTCGAAGTAGTGCGACTGCGCGATGCCCTGCTCGTGCAGGTAGCCCGGCACCTCGGGCTGGCCGTGGTCGGCCGACAGCACGATCAGGGTGTTCTTCAGTCCCACTTCCTGATCGACGAAGCGGAACAGCTCGGCCAGCGTCCGGTCCAGGTGCGCCAGATTGTCCTCGGCCTCCAGGCTCGACGGCCCGAACAGGTGTCCCACGTAGTCGTTGCTGGAAAAACTGACGGCCAGGAAGTCGGGCACCTCGTCCTGCCCCAGCTTTTCCGCGACCAGCAGGGTCTTGGCGAAGTCGAGGGTCAAGGCGTCCCCGGCCGGGCTGAGCGTCAGGCGGGTGGTGAAGTACTTGTCGTCGGCCGGGCCGTAGGCGTGGGGAAAGGTGCGGCCGAAGCCGGGAAAATCGGTTTCCCAGGCGTTGTCGTCCGCTGTGCCGAACAGGTAGGTGTCCAGTGGCAGCAGCAGATTCCACTCGGTGCCGCCGTAGGCCGCGACCGCGCCGCCCTCGTTCCACCGGTCGACCCAGGCCGGGTTCTGGTCGTAGTAGTAGCTGCTGGTGACGAACGCGCCGGCGGACTTGGAGAACCAGAACGCCTTGCCCGCGTGCCCGGCCAGCGGCACCGCGCCACGGTCCTTCACCGAGACCGCAAACACCTTGGACCGGCCGCCGAAGTGGACGGCCAGTTCGTCGCTGAAGGTCGATGTCAGGATATTCTCCGGTGAGCGCCCCTCGACCTTGGCCGCCCGCTGGGTCGGATCGATCTCGCTGTTGGCGTCGACGTCGGCCCCGGTCACGAGCAGGCGCTGCGCCGGATCCTCGATGTTGTAGACCAGGCGGCCCTGCTCGCGGTCGAACCAGACGTTGCCCACCATGCCGTGGGCCGCCGGCACCGTCCCGGTGGCCAGCGAGGTGTGGCCGACGATGGTCTCGGTGTTGGCATGCTCGTAATGGGCGTTCGCGTACCAGACGCCCTGGTCCATGAGGTAGCGGAAACCGCCTTCGCCCAGCACGCCGCTGAAGCGATGGGGCAGGTCGCCGCGCAGGCCGTCGACGGTGACCTGCAGGATCAGCCGTGGCGCTTTTTCGTTGTCGGCGGCCTGTGCCGGCGTGCCGCAGGCAGCCACGGACAGGCTCAGCATCACGACCAGCAGGGGGCACAAGTGCAGGCGACACAAGGGTAGGCGTCTGGATTTCATCGCGGATTCTCCCGGAAGTCAGTGGCGGCCAGGCATACGAATATGCCACCATCGTTAAGCTCGACGGCCGTTTACCGCAAGCGGTCGGCTCAGAGGATAGAAGGCCTCCGTGTACAGCTGCGCGGAAACCGGCAGCGGCGCCGCGGCTAATGAACAGATCACATCACCATGAAGGTACCGATTCACTTCCATGCGGGCGGTGTGCTAGCATGCCGCCCATGAAGATCGATCCGGCACTCCTGGAGATCCACACCCACGACGCTGCGGCCTTCCGCCCGGTGGTGAACTTCGGCGCCTGGCGTGTGGCCGTGCTCAACTTCATCGACCATCTGCTGCCCGAAAATCTGACCAACATGCAGCGCCACGACGAGACCGACGAGGTCTTCGTGCTGCTCCAGGGGCGGTGCATCCTGTTCATCGGCGACGGCCAGGACGAGGCGGGCACGCTGCACGCGGTGGACATGGAGCCGCTGAAGGTCTACAACGTCAAGCGCGGCTCCTGGCACAACCACACCCTCAGCGAAGACGCATCGGTGCTGGTGGTGGAAAACCGCGAGACGACCGCGGCCAACTCGCCGTTCTGTCCCCTGGCACCGGAACAGACGGCCTTCATCGTCACCGAAGCCCGGCGCCTGTGGCCGTCCCCGGAAGCCTAGTCGTCCCCCCGCAGGTAATCCCCCAGCCGGCCCCGGCTGTGCTCCGCCTCGTGGCAGTGGTTGCAGAGGTTCTCCCAGTTCGAGCCGTCCAGCGGATTGTTCTTGTCGTTGCCGTCCTTGTGGTGGACGGTCAGTTCGCGGCGGTTGGCGGCGGTGAACTCGCGGGCGCACTTGGCGCAGATCATGCCGTGCAATTCCAGGGAGAGCTCACGGTAGTTGGTGCCCGACTTGGCCTGGCCTTTGATGTCGCGGACGCCGCGCGCTATTTCCTCGCGGGTGGGCAAGCGGTCCGGTTTGGGACGGCCGGCCTTGCGGTGGTAGGGATTGCGGGGGGACATGGCGCCTCCTCGGTTGGGTGCTCGGGCGGACTCATTCCCCGTCCACCTGGAAGATCCGCTCCAGGAACTCCAACTTCTTCTCCAGTTCCTTGTTCCAGATCTTGTTGACCGTCGCCGCCGGGCGCAGCCGCCACTCCGCGGACTGGTCCGCCAGCGCGCGACGGAATTGCCAGGCGTGTTCGAATTCCCGTCCGGCCAGCGACTGCACGGCCGCCGCCTGATCGGATGTCAGCCAGCGGCCATCCACCTCCCGGGCGATCACCTGCGGATCGATCCGCCACAAGCCGATCTCGACCAGCGCCATCGTCCGGGCCACCTGCGCGTCATCCAGGCCGGTCCCTTTCTCCAGGTCGTTCTTGAGGCTCACGGCGTTGGTGAATTCCCGGTCCAGGAAGGGTGCGAGGCCCGGATCGTCGATGCCCTGCTCCGTCATCTCCGCGGCGGCCCGCGCATCGAACCGGTACCGGACCGTCCGGCTGACCTGCTGGTCGAACACGTTGTCCATGAAGAACAGCAGGAAGAAGGCGATCACACCGGCCAGGATCGGGGTCGCCAGCCAGCCCAGGGAGATGTTGCCCAGCACCCGGTAGCGGATGCCGCCGCCCTTGAACAGGCTGATGCCCACGATGGCGCCGATGACCGCCTGGCTGCTGCTGACCGGCACCAGGGGGAACGTCGGCAGACCGGCGCTCGCGAGCAGGTGCTCGAGCCTTTCGGAAGCGAACAGGAACAGCGTGATCGACTGGGACAGGACCACCACCAGGGCCGGGATGGGCGACAGCTTGACCAGGCCGCCGCCGACGGTGCCCATGACCCGCTCCGAGTAGGTGAACACGCCCACGGCGATGGCCACGGCACCGAGAAAGAACAGCTGCTGCGTGCCCGACAGGGTGAACAGCCCGAAAACCGACAGGTCGCCGAAGGGGTTGTCGGGTACGAAGACGCCCATGACGTTGGCGATGTTGTTGGCGCCGAGGCTGTAGGAGCCGAACGCCCCGGCCAGCAGCAGACCCAACCGGGTCAGGAAGTCCAGCCGCAGCAGGTGCGGCTTGGTCACCCGGATGAACCACCGCACCAGGATGAACAGCCCCACGGCGATGATCGCCGTCAGCAGCGGACAGGCGATCCAGGTGATGACGATCCGGGTCAGCGAAGAGCCGTCCGTCACCGAGGACGAGTAGAGGTTCCAGCCGATGATCGCCCCGACGATGGACTGCGAGGTCGACACCGGAATCTTCAGACGCGTCATCCAGAAGGTGGCCAGAGCTGCGGCCAGGGCCACGGTGAACGAACCGGCCAGCGTGTTGACCGCACCCAGCCGGCCCAGGGTGTGCGCGGCGCCGGCCCCGCTGATGGTGGCGCCCAGGATGATGAACACCGAACAGACGATCGCCGCGGAGCGGAAGCGGACCATGCGCGTGCCGACGGCCGTGCCGAAGACGTTCGCCGCGTCGTTGGCGCCCAGGGACCAGCCCAGGAACAGCCCGCTCGACAGGAAAAAGAGGATCTCCACGGTGGTCGCCTCAGATCGTCCGTTTGATGGCGTAGATGGCCAGCCGGTCGGCCACCTCTTCGGCCCGGTCCGACACCATCTCGACGTTCTTCGCGAAGTACCGCAGATGGATCTTGTGGGCCAGCTCCAGGTCGGTGGCGAAGATGCTGCGCTTGAGGCGATCGCTGATCTCGTCCGCCTCCTTCTCGAAATGGTGCACCTTGAAGAGATTGTCCTTCACCGCGTTGACGTCGTTGAAGAAGGCGCGCGCCGAGACGATGACCGCTTCGACCGCTTCGCAGCCCGCGTCGGCCAGCTTGCGGTAGCCGTCGTGGAACTGCGGCGGCACCGCCGGACGCTCGACCGAGAACTGGTACAGGCACGACTTGGCCGTGTCGATGATGTTGTCGGTATTCTCCAGCAGGCCGAGCACGTCGCCGCGGTGTTCGGGGATCAGGGAGTGGCTGTAGAGGTGGGCCTCGACCTCGCGGCTCAGCTTGTCGGCCTCGTTCTCGAGCTTGTCGATGCTCCGGATCGCGTTCTCGAAGTCGGTGAGGTCGCCGGCCATGTAGGCGTGCACCCCGGCGCGGTAGACCAGGCCGCCTTCGGCGACAGTGTCGAAGAATCCGTCGATCTTGGTCTCGACGCTGCGGCTTGACTTGAACAGGGGCATGGCGGCTCAGCTTTCCTGATGGGATCGAACTGGAGACTGTGCATACAGAGGATGACCGCAATACTGCCGGCAATCAAGAGGATATGATCAAGGATGCGTTACGATCACCAGGTGGAAAACGGCCGGGCGGCCAGGTTCGAGTTCGCATACCGCCGGTCGGCCGTCACCTCGGCGCCGACCCACGCGGGTTTGTCGATCGGCTGGTCTTCACTGGCAAGTTCGCATTCGGCGACTACCAGACCGGCGTTCGCCCCGTGGAATTCGTCCACCTCCCAGACGAGACCGCGGTGCTCGACGCGGTAGCGCGTCTTCTCGATGGGCGGCAGCTCGCACAGATCCAGCAGCCGGCGGGCGTCGTCCACCGGGATCGCGTACTCGAACTCCTCGCGGCTGATGCCGACGGTCTCACCCTTGATCGTCAATACCGCCCGGTCGCCCATGGTGCGGACCCGCACCACCCCTTCTTTCCGGGTGCAGAGATACCCCTGGCGGTACGGCACGCCCTGCCCCGGCACCTTCCAGGTATCGTCCACGACCAGGTATTTCCGTTCGATCTCCACGGTTATTTCCGCAGGCGTGCGAGGGCCGCCTTCTCCTGATCGGCGGTGGGCCAGCCCCGCGCGGCCACACGCCGCGCGCTGGGCTGCGACCGCCACCACTCCAGGGTGGCGGCCGTCGAGTCGGCCAGGGTCCGGTAGTTTTGCCCAGCGTCGAGGGAGGCCTGGTTGCCGAAGGTGTTGGATGCGACGCCCCAGTCGAGCATGGGGGCCGGCATCTCCAGCTCTGCGGTCAGATCGGCCGCCGGCCAGTGGAAGCGGCACGCCGTGCTGGTCGTGGCCCGGATCCCCCACAGCAGGCCTTCCCGGGTCCACGGGGAGCCGGCGGCGTTGAACGTGCCGGCCTGGTCCTTTTCCGCCAGGCGGATCATCCACGGGCACAGGTCGCGCACGTCGACGAACTGGACCGCGACATCCGCATTGGCCGGACCGACGATGTCGCCGCCGCGGTGGATGCGGTCGGTCCAGTAGGTGAACCGGTCGGTCGTGTCGCCCGGTCCGATGATGTACGTGGGACGGACGACCGTGGCCTTGGCGCCCAGCGAGTCGCGCACGATCCGGTCGCACGCGGCCTTCAAGGGACCGTAGGTTTCCCAGGTGACCTCCTCGACGGTGGGATCGGCGAGCTTGGCCAGCGGCCCGTCCTCGTCGAAATGATCGGCCGCGGCGAAATCGTAGACCGCGACGGTCGACACGTAGAGGTAACGTCCGCAGCGATCGCCCAGCAGTTCGACCGCATCGCGGACGTGGCGGGGCACGTAACCCGAGTTGTCGATCACCACGTCCCAGGTGCGATCGCCTTCGAGCGGCTTGAGGCCGGCGTCGATCTTCGTATCGCGGTTGCCGACGATCTCCTCGACCCGGTTGCCGTACAGGCCCGCCTTGCGGCCGCGGTTGAACACGGTGATCTGGTGGCCGCGGGCCAGCGCATGCTCGATCTCATGCGGTCCGATGAAGCCCGTCCCGCCCAGCACCAGGATCTTGAGGGACCGGCCGGCCTTGGCAACGGGCTCGGCCGCCCGGGCGGCGCCGACGATGCCGGCGGCGTGCAGACCGAGCAGGCCGGCGGTGCCGGCGGCGACCTGCAGGAATTCGCGGCGGTTGGCCATGCGACCGTCTCCTTGGCTGAGGTGTGGACAGCAAATCGGTTCGATTCTATCCTGTTGGCTCCCAAATCACCAGATCTCAAATCACGATCCGGAGTCCGATGCAACCCGGCGACACCCTGGCCCACGACGAGATCCGTGCGCCGCGGCCTACATGAGCCCCAAGCAGGCGCGCGGCCGGACCGCCGGCAAGCAGGCGGATATCTGGCTGCTGACGCTGGAACCCTAGGCCACCGGGCGGCGCCGGTTGGTGATTCGTGTTACCATGTCGCGCTCGAGACCGCGCCCCGACCAGGCTCCCGCTGACCCAGGAGACGCACCATGCCCGACCGGTCGCTCAAATCCCTGATCCTGCTGCTGGCCGTCCTGGCCCTGGCCCCCGGCTGCAAGGACGACGATCCGGTAGCGGCGGCCCCGGTTCTGGACCGCGCGCCCGCATTCTCCCTGCCCGACGTGAATCCGACCTCCGCCTCGTTCGACCAGGAGGTCTCGCCCCGCGACTACCTGCAGAAGGTCTCGGCCTGGTACTTCGGGCACGCCACCTGAGGTTACTGTGTTAGCCAGTTCGGCTATCTAGATACACTGCAGAAAGAGATCGCCACCATGGGGGCGACCCCCGCGATCCAAATCCTGGGCGTCAACCAGATCGGTCACGAGAGCGCCAACGCCGCCGCCTGCGTGGGCAAGGACCTGCCCTGGCTGCAGGAGGTGCCCGCGGAACTGGTCTGGTTTCCCTGGAAAGTCACCTACCGCGACGTCATCATCCTGGATACCGACAACGTTCCGGTGGCGGTCTACAACCTGACGAACAACTCGCTTGCCGATCCGGTGAACTACGAGGCGCTCAAGGCCCTGCTGCTGGGTGCCGGCGCCCGGTAGCCGGCGCCCCGGAGTCGGGCTTGACTCCGCGCCCTGACGATATAATCGTTGTTGCAAAGTTCCTTATCTATTGGGGCACCTCCGGCCCCGGCGGCCGGATCCGCCCGCCTGTTTTCATCAACCTCGAGGAAAGACCATGCCCTCCTCCAAGATCATCTGGACCAAAATCGACGAAGCCCCCGCGCTGGCCACCTACTCCCTCCTGCCGGTCGTGCAGGGCTTCACCCGCGGCACCGGCGTCGCGGTCGAGACGCGCGACATCTCGCTGGCCGGCCGGATCATCGCCAACTTCCCGGACAACCTGACCGACGCCCAGAAGATCCCCGACTACCTGACCCAGCTGGGCGAGCTTGCCAAGACGCCCGAGGCGAACATCGTCAAGCTGCCCAACATCAGCGCCTCGATCCCCCAGCTGCAGGCGGCCATCAAGGAACTGCAGAAACAGGGTTACGCGATTCCCGACTATCCCGAAGAACCCGGCAACGACGAGGAAAAGGCCTTGCAGGCGCGGTTCGCCAAGGTGCTCGGCTCGGCGGTCAACCCGGTGCTGCGCGAGGGGAACTCCGACCGCCGCGCCGCCGCCGCGGTCAAGCGCAACGCCCAGAAGCATCCCCACCGCATGATGAAGGACTGGCCCGCCACCGGCTCGCAGACCCGGGTCGCCCACATGAGCGGGCAGGATTTCTACGGCAGCGAAAAGTCCACGACCCTCGAGGAGACCGGCCTGGTGCGGATCGAGTTCAAGGGCGGCGACGGGAAGACGACCGTCCTGAAGGACAAGCTGGCGCTCGAGCCCGGCGAGGTCATCGACACCTCGGTGATGAACGTGGCCGCCCTGCGGCAATTCTTCGCCGCTACCATCGACGAGGCCAAGGAGAAGGGTGTCCTGCTGTCGCTGCACCTGAAGGCGACCATGATGAAGATTTCCGATCCCATCATGTTCGGGCACTGCGTCTCGGTCTACTTCGCCGCCGCGCTGGACAAGCACGCCGCGGTGCTCGAGGAGATCGGCGCCAACGTGAACAACGGCCTGGCCGGGGTGATCGAGAAGCTGGACAAGCTGCCGGCGGCCAAGAAGGCCGAGATCGAGGCCGACATCGCCGCGGTGTACGCGACCCGGCCCGGGCTGGCCATGGTCGACTCCCGCAAGGGCATCACCAATCTGCACGTACCCAACGACGTGATCGTCGACGCTTCGATGCCCAACGTGGTGCGCGACGGCGGCCGGATGTGGAACCTCGACGACGAGCTGCAGGACACGATCGCCATGGTGCCCGACCGGTGCTACGCCACCATGTACCAGGCCATCATCGCCGACTGCCAGCAGCACGGGCAGTTCGACCCGTCGACGATGGGCAGCGTCTCCAACGTGGGCCTGATGGCTCGCAAGGCCGAGGAATACGGCTCGCACGACAAGACCTTCACCGCGCCCGGCGATGGCGTGATCCGGGTGGTCGACGCCGCCGGCAGCGTACTGCTCGAACAGACGGTCGAAACGGGCGACATCTTCCGCATGTGCCAGGCCAAGGACGAACCGATCTGGGACTGGGTCAAGCTGGGCGTCACGCGGGCGCGGGCCTCGGGGGAACCTGCGGTCTTCTGGCTCGACGAGAACCGGAGCCACGACGCCGAGATCATCAGGAAGGTGAAGGCCTACCTGCCGGAGCACGACACGAGCGGCCTTGAGATCCAGATCATGAAGCCGGTCGACGCCATGAAGTTCTCACTCGAGCGGGTCCGCCGCGGCGAGAACACCATCGCCGTGACCGGCAACGTGCTGCGTGACTACCTGACCGACCTGTTCCCGATCCT
Organism: Candidatus Krumholzibacteriia bacterium; assembly: GCA_942492615.1. GTDB lineage: Bacteria > Krumholzibacteriota > Krumholzibacteriia > LZORAL124-64-63 > LZORAL124-64-63 > CALOFL01. Next base: position 29,592 of record CALOFL010000007.1, on the reverse strand, counting down.
CGAACTGGGCACCAGCGCGCGCATGCTGTCGATCGTGCCCCTGCTCAAGGGCGGCGGGCTCTTCGAGACCGGCGCGGGCGGGTCGGCGCCCAAGCACGTGCAGCAGTTCCTGAAGGAGGGCCACCTGCGGTGGGACTCCCTCGGCGAGTACTGCGCCCTGGTGCCGTCGCTCGAACTGATCGCCGCCAACACCGGGAACCCGACGGCCGCCCTGCTGGCCGCGACCCTGGACGAGGCCATCGGCACCTATCTGGAAAATGCCCGCAACCCCTCGCGCAAGGTCAACGAGATCGACAACCGGGGCAGCACCTTCTACCTGGCGCTGTACTGGGCCCGGGCGCTGGCCGCCCAGGACACCGACGCCGGCCTGAAGGAACGCTTCGCCAAGGTGGCCGCGGATCTCGAGGCCAACGAGGCGAAGATCAACGAAGAACTGCTGGCGGCCCAGGGATCGCCCATGGACATCGGCGGTTATTTCCATCCCGACGCGGCGGCGACCGAGCGCGCGATGCGCCCCAGTGGCACCCTCAACGCGATCATCGACGCCATCTGACCGGCGGCGCGGCTGAGCGCAAACGAACGACGGGGCGGGTTCAAGCAACCCGCCCCGTCTTCAGGTTCGGCTCTCGGTGCCGCCGGAACGCGGCTAGTCCTTCTTGATCACCGCCGGCAGATCTTCGCCCGCAGGGACGAACGACATCGAGATGGAGTTCACGCAGTGCCGCGTGTTCTTGGGGGTGAAACCTTCGCCCAGGAACACGTGCCCGAGATGTCCACCGCAATTGGCGCAGGTGATCTCGGTGCGGCGTCCGTCGGCGTCGGTCGTGCGCTTGACGGCATCACTGATGTCATCGTCGAAGCTGGGCCACCCGCAGCGCGCGTCGAACTTGTCATCGGACTTGTAGAGCGGCGCGTTGCAACGCTTGCACAGGTAGGTGCCCTTCCGGGTGTTCTCCTCGTATTCTCCGGAGAAGGGCCTTTCGGTGCCCTTCTGCTCGATCACACGCTTTTCCTCGTAATTCAGTTTGTTGTATTTCACGGGCGAATCTCCTGCCAGTGCGGCTCCGACCATCAGGCCGGCTGCCAAGAACAGGGCCAAACCCTGGGCGATGCGTTTCATGGTCATCCTCCTGAGGATTTCGACTGTGTTGATGGCATCAGTAACGGGACGAACCGCCGAAACCGCAACCCCCCGCGGCGGTCCGGCGGATCGCCCCTGAAGCGTTCTTGTGCTAGATTGGACCCGGTAACGACGGCGGAGAGGCAGACCGGCGCCCTTCAACCTGCGCGAGGATTCAGCATGCCCATCGACGACGAACCCGTCCTGGGAAGAACCTTCGATCCGGGAGACCTCAGCGAAGGCTCCCTGGACGACCGTATCCGGCGGCTGGTGGCCTCCCAGCCCTACGCCGTGCTGTGCACGGCCGGCCGGGAACAGCCCTACGGCTCGCTCGTGGCGTTCGCCTTCGCTGACGACCTGTGCACGGCGGTTTTCGCCACACCCGTATCCACCCGGAAATACAAGCTGCTGACCGAGAACCAGAAGGTCGCGCTCCTGGTCGACAACCGGCCCGAACATCCCGGCCGGATGATGGAGGTCGAGGCGGTAACCGCGACCGGTCGGTCCGTCGAGATCACCGCCGGCCCGGATCTGGACCGCTATGCCCAACTGCTCGTGGCGCGCCACCCCCACCTCAAGGCTTTTGTCGCCGCCGATTCCTGCGCCCTGTTCCGGATGACGATCACCCGCTTCTTCCACGTCTCGCGTTTCCAGGAGGTCAAACAGTGGGTACCGGGCAGTCCCTGATCGTACCGCTTGCCGCAGCGGGAGCGACGGCCAGCAGCCTGATCGGCGGCAAGGGGCGCACGCTCGGCCGTCTGATCGACGCCGGCTACCGGGTTCCCGGTGGCTTTTGCCTGACCGTTCGCGCCTACGAACGTTTTGTGGCCGCCGCCGATCTGTCCACGACGCTGCAAATGGAACTGGGCCGGAAGTCGTTTGCCGCCATGCGCTGGGAGGAGATCTGGGATGCCGCCCTGCGCATCCGTTCGGCCTTCCTGGCCGCTCCGATCCCCGACGACATCGCACAGGCGGTGGCCGGGGCCTATCGCGAACTGGGCGCGCCGGCGGTCGCCGTCCGGTCCTCGGCCCCCGGGGAGGATTCCGCCGATCAGTCCCACGCCGGACTCCACGAGTCGCTCGTCGGTGTCCGCGGCGAAAAGGAGCTGCTGGACGCCGTGCGCATCGTCTGGGCCTCGTTGTGGTCGGACGCCGCCCTGCTGTACCGCCGGGAACTCGGCATGGATGTCGACCGCAGTTGCATGGCCGTCGTGGTTCAGGAATTCGTCGCCGCCGAGATGTCCGGTGTCGGTTTCGGTATCGATCCGCGCCACCCGGAACTGGACCGCCAGATGGTCGAAGCGGTTCCGGGTTTCTGCGAGGACCTGGTCAGCGGCGCGGTGGATCCCGACCGCTGGATCATGAAACGGTCGACCGGCGAGCTGGTCGAGTGGACCCCCGGCTCCCGCGGCGGCGGCGAGACAAAACCCATTCTGGAACGTACCGACCTGGATCTGCTGCACACGACCCTGCGCAGCGTCGAGTCCCTGCTGGGCTGTCCGCCCGATGTCGAGTGGACCGGCCATGCGGACAACCTGACCCTGCTGCAGGCCCGGCCGGTCACCGGTCCGCGCGGCGACAAGGACGACGACCGCGCGTGGTACCTCTCGCTGCGGCCCGGCAAGGAACGCCTGCGTGACCTCTGCGCGCGGGTCAGCGAAGAACTCATCCCCGCGCTCGAGGCCACCGCCGCCGGATTCGCCGCCGAGGACATCTCGTCCCTGCCCGACGGCGCTCTGGCCGACGCGATCGCCGCGCGCAAGGCGGCGCATGACCACTGGACGGTTGTCTACAAGGACGAGTTCATTCCCTTCGCCCACGGGGTGCGCCACCTGGGAATGTACTACAACGACGCCGTTCGCCCCGAGGATCCCTACGAGTTCGTGGGTCTGCTCCGGAACCAGCCGATGATCGCCTCGCAACGCAACACCGCGCTGGCGGGTCTGGCGGCCCTGGTCCGGCAGGATCCGGATCTGGCCGCGACGCTGGCGCAGCTGGCGGCTACAGGCAAGATCGGCAGCCGCGAAGACTGGCGGGAACAGACCGGGCTCCTGCCGTGGTCGCCGAAGATCTCCGGCTTTCTGCGGGAATTCGAGCATTTTCTCGATCACTACCTGGACATCACCTTCGATGACCAATCGCTGGACGACCGGCCCGACCTGGCCCTGCAGGTCGTGCTCGAGATGGCCCGCGGCAGCGAGACGAAACCGGTTGCCGCCGCCGCTGCCGCTGCTGTTCTGGAAGAGAAACTGTGGGAAGCCGTCGGTAGCGAACGGGAGGCCGCTGCCCGCGATGTCCTGCGGATCGGCCGGTTGAGCTGGGTGCTGCGGGACGACGACAACATCCTGATGGGTCGCCTGAAGCGCCAGCTTCTGAACGCCCTCGTGCTGGGGAGCGAACGGCTCGAACAGGCCGGGCGGCTGGACGCGGATGTCGCCGTCAGTCCGGCGACCGCTGCGGCGATCGTGCGGGCCTTGCGCGAACCGGACGGCGGCAAGGTGACGTTGCCGGCGGCGGCGGCCAGGCCTCGCGCCCCGGTGCCGACCGACAGCCACGAGTCACCGCGCCAGCTCATCGGTCAGCCTGCCGCGCCGGGCTGGGCCGCCGGCAGCGTGCGCATCGTCCGCGACGCCGCGGACTTCGCGCTATTCCAGCGCGGCGAGGTGATGGTTTGCGACGCCATCCAGCCCACGATGACCCATCTGGTTCCATTGGCCAGCGCGATCGTCGAGCGTCGCGGCGGGATGCTGATCCACGGCGCGATCATCGCCCGCGAACTGGCGGTGCCCTGCGTCAACGGGGTTCCGGACGCCACCATGCACCTCAGCAACGGGGATTTCGTCACGGTCGACGGTCACCTGGGAATCGTGACCGTCGGTCCGCCGGAATTCGATCTGGAACTCGGTGCCGGCAACGGACCGGTCCCGTCGCCGTGACCGGTCAGAAGGTGACGCCCGCCGACACGAGAAAAGCACCGTTCTTGAACGACGCACCGTCTTCGTCGTTGATGTTCTTCAGGCCCAAGGTGTAGCGCCCGTCGAAGACGACGGCGCCGAAGCCCGTGGGCAGGGATGCGCCCAGCCCCAGGACCAGACCGAAATCGGTGCTCGAAATGAAGTCCAGCTCTTCGGAGAAATCTTCCGCGTTGGCCGGCAGGTCCTTCGCCTTTAGCTTGCTGGTCGTCTTGAAGGCGATCGCCGGTCCGGCCAGAATGTGCACCGGGCCCTGTCCCAGGCCGATCTTGGCCAGAACCGGGATCTCGAAGTAGTCGACCTCGAAACTGCCCGTGGCCGTGCCTATCGTTGTCCCGCCCAGGTCCACGACCTGCACCTCGGTCGACCCACCTTTCTGGACGTAGAGCGCCTCGACCTGGATCCCCCAGATGCCGGGCATGTCGAACAGGACAAAGCCGCCCCCGGCGAACCCCGTCCGGGAATCGAGATCGACAAATTTGGGATCGAGTTTCAGCTTGGCAACGCTCACGCCGGCCCGCAGGCCGAACTGCATGGGCATCTGACCCAGGGCCGTCCCCCAGGAAACGAGCAGCATGGCCGCGACGATCAGAACGGTGGCGCGTGTTTTCATGGTATCCTCCGTGATGTTATCCAACCCCCAGCTTCCAGTGGACCGCACCGAAGCTACCAAAGGGGTCGCGAAGATTCAATCACAAGTCCGGGTGCGAAGACCGGCGCCAACGCCGGGTGGAAAGCCCTTCTCACCCCCCGAAACCTGGCCTATACTCCGTTCACGCTGTCGACTCGCGGCGGTCCAGAGTGAACGATCGCACGCCGATCAGGACATGAAACGGGCAGGTCATCATGAATTTTTCCGTATTCCACAATGGCTTTCTGCGACTGCTGGCCGCAACCGCGCTTGTATTGACCCTCCTGGCGGCCCTGCCCGCCATTGCCCAGGACAAAAACGCGGACACCTACCCCGGGTCGTCCAACTACCTGCGCGGCGCGTACCAGTTCGGCACCGTCCTGGGGACCAACGACTTCCTCAACGGTGACAACAATTCCGGCGAACCCATCGACCGTTTCCAGTCGCTGCGGCTCGAGTTCGGGTGGCAGACCGACGGTTCGAAGGACTGGCACCACTCCTACAATTTTCCGTCCTACGGTGTCGGCCTCTATGCGGCCGACCTGAACAACGACGAGGAACTGGGCACGCCCACCTCGCTCTACGGGTTCTACGTCTGGCCCCTGGCCCGCACGTCACGCTGGACGTTCAATTTCGAACTGGCTTTCGGTTTCACCAACGACTGGAAGGCCTACGACCCGGTGAACAACCCCAAGAACATCGCCATGGGCCTGGGGCGTTCGGTGCACATCGAGGTCGGCGGGAACGCGGAGTACCGCATGGCCGACCGCTGGTCGCTGATCGGCGGCATCACCGGCACCCACTTCTCCAACGGGGGCACCCAGCGGCCGAACCACGGGATCAACCAGATCGGCCCGATCCTCTTCGTGAAGTACGACACGGACGTGCCGGCGCCCGTGCCGGTCCGCCGCCACGGTCAGGATTATCCGCGGGGCTGGGACCTGACGGTGACCGGTTCGGCGGGCAAACGGAATCTCGACCTGGAATTCACGGATCCGGCCCTGGCCGAAGAGTACCTTAACCGCAGCTACTTCATCGGCAACCTGACCCTGGGGCTGGGCAAGCAGTTCTCCTACAAGTCCCGTTTCGCCTTCGGCCTGGACCTGGGGTACGACGAATCGGTGGGCGATCTCATCACGCTCGACGCCTTCAACCGGGGCGAAAACGCCACCGGCAGCACCGGCGACAACTTCGAACTCGCGCTGTTCGGCGGCTACGAGATCGTCGCGAACCGGACCCGGTTGATCGTCCACTTCGGTTACAAGATCCTGCGCAAGGATCTGCCCAACCGGCTGCCGGACTTCTACCAGCGCCTGGGCGCGCGGCAGTTCTTCTACCAGGACTGGTTCGCGGGCCTCAACGTGCGCTTCCACGAGATCGGCAGCGCGGACAACCTCGAGTGGACCCTCGGTTACCAGTTGGGCCTGTAGGGTCGCCGGCACCCGTCGTTCACAGCGCCTGGTCGAGCACCTCGATCAGGCGGTCGATCTCCGCCGTCGTGTTGTAATGGACGAAACTGACCCGCACCACCCCGTCGGTCAGATCCAGGCCCAGCGCTTCGCAAAGATGCCACGCGTACATGTGGCCGTGGCGGATGGCCACCTCGGTCCGGTCCACGGCCGCGGTGATCTCCCGCGCCGATTTGCTCTCGTGCAGGAAGCTGACGGTGCCCACACGGTCAGGTCCGCCGTCGGCGGGGCCGATCACCCGGACGTCCGGGCGGCCGTTCAGGTAGTCCAGCAGCCGCGTGATGAGCGGATCCTCCCAGGCGGCCATCCGGGCGAAGGCCGCCTCCACCACCGGGCGGTCGCAGACCGCGTCGGCGGCGGTTCCGGTCAGGAACTTGAGGTAGTCGCCCAGGCCCAGCAGCCCGGCGCAGCCCTCGTGGTTCGCGCCCCCGGGCTCGAACTTGTAGGGCAGATCGTCGGCGGGAATGAAGAAGTGGTTGGGGCCGGTGAGTGCGGCGATCGCTTCGCGCTTGCCGTACATGACCGCCATGTGGGGCCCGTAGACCTTGTAGGTGGAGTAGACGTACCAGTCGACGTCCCAGGCCTGCACGTCGACCGCCCGGTGCGGCGCGTAGGCCACCCCGTCGGCCACGACCCGGGCGCCGGCGGCGTGGGCCAGCGCGGTCACCGCCTTCAGGTCGACGATACCCCCCAGGAGATTGGATACGTGCGGCAGGGCCACCAGGGCGGTCCGGTCGTCCAGCAGCTGCTCCAGGTCGTCGAGAGAACACACGGTGGTTTCCGGATCCATGCGCCACCAGACGATCTCCATTCCCAGATGCTCCAGCCGTTTCCAGCAGCCCAGGTTCGCCTCATGTCCGGTCTCGGCCAGGATGATCCTGCTGCCCGCTTCCAGGGTCCGTGCATAGCTGTCGGCCAGGATGTTCAGCAGCGCCGTCGATGACGGTCCGAGGATCGCGAAGCCGTCACCGGCGTTCACCAGGATGCGCGCGAAGGCGTGGGCCTCCTCGACCGTCGCGGTACATTGCTGCGAAAGAGGGTAGCCCGCACCCAGCTGCACGTACGACCGCGTCAGGTAGCGGTGCATGCGGTCGGCCACGAAGTCGGGCACCTGCGAGCCCCCCGCGTTCTCCAGGAAGATGGTGTCGTCGGCCAGGGCGGGAAACCGGGCGCGGACCTGATCCTGGTCCGGCAGGGCGGCAGGCTGGGGCATCGAGGCTCCTTCGACAGGGAACGTGGGGCGGTCGGTGAAACCCCTTTGTAATCAGTTTTTCCTCCCCGGTCAATGGCTCCGGTTTCCGGCGAATCGCTCAGTACCAGGTGTACTGCAGCAGGATGACCAGCCCGAATGTTCTCCATGCTGTTGGCAGCGTGCGCATGATGTCTCCTTTCCCGGGTGATCCCCGGACGTCAGAACCGGAATCCCGACGCCAGGAGGACATCGCCGTGGCAGGCCAGGAGCCATGAGTGCCGTGTCTTGGTTTTCATTCCCGCCCCCTTTCATGTCCTGCCCTCAGACAACTGCAAACGGGGGACCGCCCGGACGAGCCGGGACGACCGCCGGCAAGTTCAGCCAAGGTGGGTGGTTGCCGAGCCAAAGGCCGCCGCAGGAGGAATCGGAGCCGTTCCGGTGTTGCCGGTTTGGTGACAGGAAGTTGCCTCCCCGCGCACAGGAGCACGACCCACCGACGGCAACCGGCGGCCGGCGGTCTGCCAACCGCTTTCATGGCTTGGTCTTGAAATTTCCGTCCCCTGAGCAGCGGCCGGGCCGGTTCTTGCCCCTTGAGGGTGGAACCAACAGGAAGGAGTCGGTCATGAAGAGAAGCATTCACACACGCAATCGCCGCCGGGGGTGGGCGTTCCCCTTGATCCTGACGGGAATCATGCTGGCCGGGTGTTCGTCCACCATGCCCGTCAGTGAACAGGACCCGTACGCCGCGCTCGACCGGATCAAGAAAGAGACGGCCGACGGCGAAGCGCGCGTGACCCTGGTCGACGGCACCTCCATGATGGCCACCATGGTCCATGGGAATCAGGATACGGTCCACTGGAAGGACCCCGATGACTGGACCGAGGTCAGCGTGCCCACCTGGCAGATCAAGACCATCGCTCTGAACAGTCACGGCAAGGGCGCCGGCCAGGGTCTCGGCATCGGCGCCTTGACGGGGGCCGCCCTCGGCGGCCTGGCCGGTCTGGCGGACGGCGACGATCCGGAGGGATTCCTGTCCTTTTCCAAAGAGGCCAAAGCCGGCCTGGGTGCGGGCGCGGGCGTGATCGTCGGCGGTGTGATCGGACTGTTGGCCGGAGCGGCCTCAGGTTCGAGTACCACTTTCGACTTCCAGGTCAATGATTCCGCGGAAGACGTCCCGAACCTGCCCGAGGTCACGGTCAATGCGGCAATTGAGGAACGGTGGGATCCGGCCGACGACGACGAAAGGCAGCGGGAGCAGTGGCGGTAGGAACAGTTGGTACATGCGGCCCCCGCCGGCAAGCCGACGGGGGCCCAAGCTTGTTTTCCAGGTCCATCAACCCAGGTCGTTGTCCAGCACGATGCGGTAACGGGCCTTGCCGGCCCGCAGGTGGTCCAGCGCCTCGTTGACCCGCGACATGGGAAAGTGCTCGGTGACCGCTTCGATGCCGTGACGGGCGCAGAATTCCAGCATCTTGCCCGTGGTGGCCGGCGAGCCGAGGGGTGACCCCGACAAGCTCTTCTGCCCCATGATCAGCGCGAAAGCGGGCACCGGAATGGGCGTCCCGACCGCACCGACGGTGTGGAACCGGCCCTTGGGCCCGAGGGCGGCCAGGTACTTGTCCCACTCCAGGTCCACATTGACCGTCGACAGGATGAAGTCGAGGGTGCCGGCGATGGCGTCGAGCTGGGCGGCGTCGCGGGAGTTGACGATATTGTGCGCCCCCATGGCACGGGCCTCGTCGGCCTTGGCGTCGGTGCTGGTGAAGGCGGTGACCTCGCAGCCCCACTTCGCGAGGAACTGCAGGGCGAAATGGCCCAGGCCCCCGATGCCGATCACACCCACCTTGTCCGTCGGCCGGACCCCGAACTCCATGACCGGATTGAAGACGGTGATGCCGCCGCAGAACAGCGGGCCGGCCTTGGCGCCGTCCAGGTCCGCGGGCAAGGGAATGGCCCACGCCTCGCGACAGCGGACCTTGTCCGCGAATCCGCCGTGACGGCCGACGATGGTCGCCTCGTTGGCGGCGCACAGGTTGTGGTTGCCGCTCATGCACTGCTCGCAGTTCAGGCAGCTGCCCGCATACCAGCCCAGGCCAACGGTGTCACCCACCTTCACGCGGGTCACCTGGTCGCCCACCGCGGCCACCTTGCCGACGATCTCATGGCCGGGCACGAAGGGGTAGGCCGTGAAACCCCATTCGTTGTCCAGCATCGACAGGTCCGAGTGGCAGATGCCGCAGTTCTGAACCGCGATTTCCACCTGATCGACACCCAGCGGACCGGGATCGAACTCGAACATTTCCAGCTTGGCTCCGGGTTCCTGTGCGGCGAAGGCTCGAATCATGGCAATCTCCTTGAACAGAACGTGGGCAGGCGTCGTCCGAATGCACGGACAAAATAGAGGCGATCACGGCACGCGCCAGTGGACGGGACCGGGATTCTACTGGACCAGACCCCGCTGCCAGTCGGTCACCAGGTGGAGATAGGACACCTCGGCGCGGAACGCCGGGTCCGAGCCCGTCTGGATGAGCCGCTCGCCGTCCGGATGCAGGTCGTAGTAGCAGCCCGACGCATCCGGCGAGGAGACCGTCACCGGCTGGCGGAAGTTGCCCACGCGGAAGGTCTCGCCCGACCCGTCCACCGCATAGGCCCGCAACTCCCCGCTGAAGCGGCTGACCCACAGCTCGGTGCCGTCGCGGTTCCACTTCGGATAGACCGAGCCGTCGGTCGTGACCTGCCACTTGCGCGCCCCGCCCGCCGCGGGGATGACGAAGACGTCCCAGCCGGCCGCGGTCTGGGTGTGGTACGCGATCCAGCGTCCGTCGGGCGAATACTTGCCCCCGGCCACGTTCTTGTCGGCCACCGCCGCCAGGGTGACCATCGCCTCGTCGCCGGCGACCAGCGGCAATCGCCGCACTTCGACGTTGTTGTCTTCCCGCTCGTAGTTGACGAGCAGGTAGCGGTCGCCGGCGCCGACGCTGGAGGGCGAGGCCTGTAGCGAATCCTCGAGGACGATGGCCGCGCCGCCCTGGCCCTCCACCGGTTGCTGGATGATGCGGAACATGCCCTCCTCGGAGGAGGCATAGTAGACGTAGTCGCCGCTGGGAGACCACGCCGCGCGGGTCTCGTCGCCCGGCGCGAAGGTGAAGCGCGTCCGCAGCCCAGTGTCCAGGTCGATGAGCCACAGGTCGGTGCCCTCGTTGGAGGCTTCCCGCACCTCGACGACCGCCCGTGTCCCGTCGGGCGAGATCGCCGGGTGGAACAGCTGGCCCGGTTCGCCCAGGGCCTGCATGCCGCCGTTTTCGATGTCGGTCCAGTAGACCACCTGGCCCGCTTCGGCCGACGCGCCGGTCTGGTAGACCATCCTCCCGGCCGTCGATGTGCTGAAAATGCCGACGGCGGCGCCGGGCAGCACCAGGATGTTTTCCACCAGGGGGGTGCCGCCATCGGTCACCCGTTCCTGGTCAGGCGAAAACGGTGTGGCCATGAGCACATTCTCGCGCACGGTCAGCAGGTTGCCCTTGGCGTATTCGGCGTGGGCCTGCGTCTCGGTGATGACCCGCGGCGCGACGGTCGTGTCCAGGGATGCGAGAAACACGGTGTTGTCGCCGCTGCCGGCGGGCCGGCCCACGAAAATGAATTCCCGGCCCCCGGGCAGGAACCGCGGATGACGGTGGGAATTGAACTCCGGAGCCATGGTCGTGATCGGCACGGCGTCGCCGCCGATCTCCGGCACGCGGTGGATCACGGTGTCGAAATCCGGGGCGAAGATGATGTCGCCCTGACTGTTCCAGGAGCCGCCCTTGCCGTTGGGGGCCGGGCACAGGGTCACCGGCGGTCCGCCGGACACGGCCACCTTGCGCAGCTTGTCCTCGTCCATGGCGAAGAAGGCGATGTACCGGCTGTCGGGCGACCAGAAGGGGTAGGCCGCTCTCTCGGTGCCGGACAGGCTCACCGACTCGCCCTTGTCCAGGTGCCGCAGGTAGAGCTGGGTCACACCCTGCTCATCGACGGCCGTGAACGCGACCATTGTACCGTCCGGCGAAAGCACCGCCGGTCCGGGCGCCACGCCCCTCAGGTCGTAGTCGGTGGTCGACGGCGGCGGGATCATGGCGTGCAGGACCGGCGCGGGTTCCGGCCGGGCCAGGAGCTTCCAGCCCACGACCGAACCAACCAACAATCCCGCCAGGACCAGACCCGCCAGCAGGAGCACCGGCGTCTTGGCCGGCGCGTGCGCCGTGGCCTGGGCGTGGATGCCGAGGCGTGAAAAGCTCAGGTTCGTCCCGCTCGCGCTCCCATCCTGGAGGAAGATGCGGGCCTCGCCGATGTCCCTGAGGCGCTGCTTGGGGTCGCGCTCGAGGCAGCGCTCGATCAGGTGGCAGAGTTCGGGCGCCTCGGCCACGGGCAGGGCGTCCCAGTCGGGTTCGGCGCGCAGGACCGCCGCCAGGGTGTCGCTGATGGTCTCCCCCTGGAACAGCCGCTTGCCCGTCAGCATCTCGAACAGGATCACGCCGAAGGCCCAGATGTCGGCGCGCCGGTCCACGCTGGTGCCGCGGGCCTGTTCGGGGCTCATGTAGGCCGCCGTGCCCAGGATGGTGCCCACCTGGGTCATGGCCGCAGTGATCGTCGGCAGGGCGGTCGATTCGCTGTTGGCGACCTCGTCCCCGAACCAGGCCTGGGCCAGCCCGAAGTCCAGGATCTTGATCTCGCCGTCGGCGGTCTTCATGACGTTGGCCGGCTTGAGGTCGCGGTGGACAATGCCGTTTTCGTGGGCGGCCTCGAGGCCGGCGGCCATCTGGCGGGCGATGTTGCGGGCCTCTTCGACCCCGATGGGACCCTTCTCCATATCATCCGAGAGTTCCGAACCGGTCACCAGCTCCATGACCAGGAAGCGGGTTCCCTCCGCCTCTTCGAAGCCGTACACGGACGCCACATTGGGATGCTGGAGGCTCGCCAGCGCGCGGGCCTCCCGCTGGAAACGCATTTCCCGTTCGGGGTCGCCGCTCAACTCGGCCGGCAGGATCTTGAGAGCCACATCGCGCCCCAGCTTGGTGTCCCGGGCGCGGAACACCTCGCCCATGCCGCCCTTGCCGATCTGGTCCTTGATCTCGTAGTGCAGAAGCGTCTTGCCGATCATGCCGCGGTCCTTTGCGTGATGGACTTTTTTTATCCTGTTTCGCGACGGATAAAGCCCAGCTGGTAATACAAGTTGATTCGTATGTTCCTCGGGGAAACGCGTGCCGGGTACGTGGCCTATTATCAAAGACATACCCGAAGCTGACACTCTAACACCGTTGGACAGCCAGTGTCAACAGACCGGCCCACGACACGGGGGAGCAACCGGGTCCTCCCGGCGGGATCCCGTTGATCACAACGCCTCTTGCTGATAGGTTGTTATCAACAAAACGAGCGCTGGCTCCACCGAACCAGCGATTGGCGGACCGACCACCTGGACGAGAGGGGTAGGGCATGAACGGGCACAGGGTTTCCATCTTTTTGGCGGCGGCGTTCCTGACGATCGGGACCATGGCCCTGGCGGTCGACCCGCTGCCGGACGGCTGGATGGGCGGCAACACCAAGGACTACGAGGTCGGCGTGGACCGTGACGTCGTCAAGACCGGCAAGGCCGCGGCCACCATCAAGGCGCGGACCGCGACTCCCGAAAATTTCGGGACCATCCTGCAGAGCTTCGACGCCACGGAATACCTCGGCAAGCGGGTCCGCATGTCCGCTTTCGTCAAGGCCGACAAGATCAAGGACTGGGCGGGGCTGTGGATGCGGGTCGACGGCGAAGGCAAAGAAAACCGCACATTGAGTTTCGACAACATGCAGTCCCGGCCGATCAAAGGCACCCTGGACTGGAAGAACTACGAAATCGTGCTGGACGTTCCGGAGGCCAGCAAGTCCATCACCTTCGGCATCCTGCTCTCGGGCAGGCCCTCTCGACCATTTCAAGTTCGAGGTCGCGCCGCCGCGCCGACCACCGGCCCCGCGGCGCCCCCCCCCGCCCCCCACACGGCCGCACCCACGCGACGGGAGCCGGGCCTGAGCCCGGCTCCTCGTCTGTGTCCGCACCCGGAGGAATGGTGACCGGTTGACACGGCCGCCGTCAACGACCTAGGTTGGCGGCAGGGGTAATCAAATTGCAAAAAGTCTTTCAAATAATTCTGGTCGGCCTGCTGATGGGACCGGTCTGCGCCCGGGCGTCGGTGCACGACATCCATCTCTATACCGACAGCACGCCGGACTACGTGTCCATCGAGGACTTCGTCGCCACGGCCACCAGCGCCTGGACGACCCCGAAGACCAGGCCATCGCCCTGTGGCGCTGGATGGTGCGCAGCCACCTGCAGACCAGCGCCACCTGCGAGGACGGGGCGCCGATCTGGGACCCCATGCAGTTCTACACCAGCTACCCCAACACCTACTGCGGCTACATCGCCGCCTACCTCACGGCCTTCGTCGACGCCATGGGCGGCGACTGGCGCCACCGCTACGTCGAGCTCGCCGACCACACCGTGGCCGAGGTGTCCTGGGACGCCGGCGCCACCTGGCACATGTTCGACGCGTCCATGGTCGTCTACGTCCGCAACCACGACGGCACCATCGCTTCCTGCTATGACATCGCCGCCGCCGGCAGCTGCGCCCTGTCCGACTTCTGGGGAGACGATACCGCCGAACCCGGCCACCTCTACCTCTACCACGCCGCCGACGAGTGCATGACCAACCCGCCCGACCCCGACCAGGCGGCCAACCTGGGCTACCCCAGCGGCTACCGCAAGGCCACGGACAATCCGGTGCCGTTCGTGCGCACCCTGCGCAACGGCGCCGACTCGTACGTCTCGGGCATCACCGTGCAGGAGGCCTTCACCCACATCCGCCGCGGCTGGCGCAACCGCCTGCACCTGCACCCCGGCCACACCTACACCCGCTCCTGGCACCCCGCCGGCTCGGGCCCCGAGTACGCCCGCGTCACCTCCCAGGGCAACGACCCCAACGACTCCTACTATCCGGCGACCATCCGCAGCAACGGCCGCTGGGACATCGCTCCGGATTTCACGGCCGCCAATGTCCAGGGCGGCTGGCACCAGCTCGCCGGCCTGGTGCACCGGGATCAGGATGGCGGCGCGGGGCCGACGCTGCGCCCGGCCGCCGGGCGTCGCCAGGCCGACCTCATCGTCAAGGTCGACGCCGCCAACGTGATCACCTCGGCCCGGGTCTACCTGGCCGGCCAGCGCGGCGCCGGCGACCAGGTCGACGCTCGAGCATGTCCCGCGACGCCGGCTGCACCTGGACCCCGGTCGCCGCGCCGGCCGGCCGGCTCCTTCGCCGCCTGGCACGACCTCGCCGTCGAGCCTGGTCGGCGGCGCCCACGAGGTGCTGGTGCGGGCCCGTCTGGTTCCGGACGCCACCCGCCAGGACTGCGGCCTGGACGACCTGCGCGTCGAGGCCACCACCCAGCTCAACCGCATGACCCTGCCGCGCCTCCAGCGCGGCCCCAACCGGGTACGCTTCGCCGCCGGCCCGCCCAGGAAACCCTGACCCTGCGGCCCACCCTGCACGCCGGCGCCCAGCACCACTGGAGCGTCTCGGCCGCGACCCATTCCGGCCTCACCTCGGGGACCGAGGCCACGGGCTATTCGTCAGCCATCCTCGTGCCCACCACCGGCGGCGTACCGGGCCGGGTGACCTGGCGCTTCGACACGCCCAGCGATCTGCTCGGCGCCACCTTCGGCGGCAGTTTTCTGACCCGCTACAGCGGCGCCGGCGACCAGGTGCGCCTGCGCTACTCCTGGGACGGCAGAACTTCACCACCGCCGCGGTCTTCGACGCCGACACCGCGCCCACCTGGGACGCCCGCCTCTTCGCCGAGCTCACGGGCGCCCCCGCCGGGCGCCCGCTCCATCTGGCTGCAGTACGATGCGGCCAGCTCGGTGAACGCCTCGACCCAGAGCACCGGCATCCAGGACGCCCTGCTCATGGTGCACCACGCGCCCCACGACCCCGTCGTTCGAGCCGGTGGAGGTGACCTGGTGCTGGACCGAGCACCGCCCCGAGGGCGACGTGACCCGCCAGCACACCCGCATCGTCGCCACGGCCAACGACCTCTGGTCGATCAACGTGGCCGGCTACCGCGACCCCACCATGCGCTGGCTGCGCGTGCGCCTGGCCGACGACACCGCCAGCGAGGGCTACGACGACGGCATCGACGTGGGCCCCGGCGCGGGCCTGGACAAGGTGCGCATCGCCGCCGAATGGGAGCACGACCTGGCCTTCGGCCGCCCCTACACGGTGTCGCGCCCCGCCGCGCCGGAGAATCCCGACACCGGCGGCAGCGAGCTCACCGACGGCGTGGTGATCCCGCCCACCACCTACCGCACCTCCACCTACGTCCAGGGCCAGGTGGCCTACTGGGAAGGCGACGACCCGCTCGTCCTCACCATCGACCTCGGCAGCGAACATCCTGTCCAGGCCCTCCGCGTCACCTCCCACCAGCCCGACGCCGAGTTCGGCCACGCCGGCACCATCGCCGCCGTCGCCATGGCGGCCGACGGCTCGGCCCGGCCGCCTGGGCGTCATCCAGCACGACGACGTCTTCAGCCCGCCCGGCGACCACCTCGACTGGGGCTACTGGCGCTCCGGCACCTACGCCGACCTGCCCGCCCAGGGTCGCCTGGCGTACGGCTACTGGCTGGTGCTCGACGAGCCGGTGCCCGCGCGCGAGATCCAGCTCACGGTGCTGCCCCTGGCGGGCCGCGGCGTGGGCCTCAGCGAGATCCAGGCCTTCTCGTCGGTGGTGGTGAACGACTGGCCCGACCGCGAGGTGGACCTCGGCGGCGGTGCGGTGTGGGCGCCCGAGGATGGCGACGTCGCGCCGCGCACCCCGTCCGCCTCGGCGTGGCGCCCAACCCCGCCAACCCCGGCACCGTCATCTCCTACGATCTGCCGCGCGCCACCCGGGGGCCATCGCCTGATCCATGTCCGCGGACTGGTCCTTCCGGACCTGGTCCACCGCTTGCGGCCCGCCGGGGCGCACCGCGCCTACTGGGACGGACGCGACGAAGCGGGGCGTTCGTCCGCTTCGGGGGTCTACCTGGTGGTCGCCGAATGGCAGGGCACCCGCTCGGTCGGACGCATCACGCTGGTGCGTTGAGCATCGTCTCCGCACCCATCTTCATCTTGGCCTTCTGCGGCTTCTCGCCGTCCGCTTCCACCCGATCGATGAACCGCGCATAATCACCGGCGCCGCGGGAATAGGGGGAATGTTCCCAGATCGTGCTCTGGTAACCGAAGGCCTCCGCCAGATCGACGTTCACGCGGATGGCGTTGCAGACCCTGGCTTCGAAGTGCCCGCGCAGCTGTTCGAGCATCTCGGTGGACTGGCGCACGCGCAGATCCAGGAACGTCGGCAGCACGTAACGCAAATTGAGATCGGTGTTGTGCTTCTGCACCGCGGCCACGTGGCGGACAAAATCGAGCACGCCGGCCAGGGCCGCCGGCGACAGGGCGACCGGGGCCACGATATCGTTGGCGCAGCCCAGAACGTTGACCGCCAGTGCGTCGAAGCCCGGTGCGGCGTCGATCACCGCCACGTCGTAACGACCCGCGGCAGGCGCCAGCGCCTCGGCCAGGGCCAGGTGGCCGCCCTTCTCGCGCCGGGCAATCGCCAGCGAGCCTTTCGCCAGGTGATGGTTGGAACCCACGAGATCCAGATTTTCGCGGGCGCGCGTCACCGCTTCCAGGATCCCCGCCCCCTCCGTCAGCACCTCCGTCAAGGTGACGTCCGTTTCCACGCCGAGTGCCTTGGAACACTGGCCCTGGGTGTCGGCGTCCACCAGGAGGACCCGGTGTCCCCGCTTGGCCAGTCCGTGCGACAGGTTCACGGCGGTGGTCGTCTTGCCCACCCCGCCTTTGGTCATGGCAACAGCGATGATTCGCATGGTATCTCCCTTGAAAAAGCGGCCCTGAGCAGGCCGGCATCCGGTCATCCTGATTGGACCGGTCAAAGGAAGGATCGTGCCACCGGGCCTTCTGGCATATAAATCATTGTCCTGCTATTAGTTGCACTACAAAGCCGGGTCCTGCGCGCGCGACCGCCGTTGCACATGGCCCCATGGTTGGTAAGGGGTCATGAGGGCTGATGACGGCCCGCCGGGCCCCGGGATTCCCGATGGGAGACGATCACGAATCGCGGCGGGGAAGGGTTTTGCAATTCCCGGAGGTATCCGGATGTTCCGCGACACGGGACCACCGGGATCGGCGGCCCCGCGCCACGTGGGCGAGTCCTCTAACGGTCGGCGAACTGCGGCGCCGGCGTGACCGCCGGCCACACGAACAGCTCCATGATGTCGTGCACGCGTCCGGACAGATGCTGGGCGAAGGCCGCATCGACCTGCTGCCCCGCGCTGATCGCCAGGTAGTTGTCCAGGGCCGACAGGATGTTCATGGCGGCCTGGTAGTCGCCGTGGTCGCGTTTCTTCTCCGCGTTGAACAGCTTGGCCAGGATCGACCGGGCGATACCCTGATTCCGGACAGTCCCGTCGAGCAGGGCGGCGTTCACCTCGTCCCGCAGGAAGGCGTAGGCCGACACGCATTCCACACTGAAGGTCTCAGCGACCTGCTCGCCGGCTTCCAGACAGCGCATCCGCGCCGCATAACCCTCGACCGCGCAGTTCCACATGATCCCGTCGATCACCAGGTCGTGCTGCGTGGCGACGAGGTCGCAATCCAGGATGCCGTTGGGGTCGTAGAAGGCAGGGTTGCGGTAACGGCAATTGCCGCCCGACAGCGACTGCCCGTCCTGGGCAGCCATGATCAGTTCGTGGGCAGGTTCCCACAGCGGGTCTTCCTCTAAATCGCTGCGCCGCACCAGAACGCGATACCCGTCCGGATCCAGATCCACGCCATTGGTCTGCGTGTTCACAAGCAGGTCCCCCGTGCCCCACATCTGGAAGATATCGATGGGCTCGATCAGCGGGATGACCCATCCAGGTGACGGATCCACCGCCAGATCTGCGACCTCCAACTTCAACTCGAAGTTCAAATCCAGGTTGCCGGTATTGGCGATGTGCCAGTTGGGACAGCCCGACGGCGGATCATCCAGATCCAACTGGTACTTCAGGTAGCTGGCCACGCCGACCGAAGCCTCGAGAGACAACACGTCGTCGTCGAAAATATCAAGTCTGATGCCGAACTCCGGCTCGAGACCGAAGCTCACGAAACCGTTGCCGGCGCTCTTCGGCTCGAAGAACGGCTCGAAATCGAAGTGGGCGTCTCGCGAATCATCGTAGAAACTCCGGGCTTCCGACCAGCCCACGTCCACGTCCATACCCGTTTCCAGGGTGAACCCGGTCTCGACCTCGACGTTCTCGATCCCCGCATTGGCGATCAGATTGAGGGTCAGTCCCAGCTCGCCCTCGAGTGCGTAGTCGCCGCGGCCGATGCGGATGCTCTTGCCGGCTGTTACCAAAGGAGCCGTGACACCGACCCAGGCGGAGCCCTTCAACCCGATGCGCAGTTCGGTGGTTGATTCGAAGCCGACGGTGACCTTGATCTCTTTCAACGGATTGAAGTCGCAATCCCAGTTCCAGGGCCAGGGTCCGACGTATTCGCAGAATTCGTCCCAGGATTTCCAGTCGATTACGAGATCCGCGTAGCCGTTGCTGATGTCACAGGACCCTTCGATGATCTCCGGTTTCAGGCCGACGCAGAATTCACTGGTATCCCCCTCCAGGCAGAACAGATGGTTGATGAAACCCAGTCCGAGCCAACCGAAGATGTCATCGTGGTCGGGCGGATTCCGAGCATACATGTCGGACGGGAGATCCTTGAGGTAGACACCCTCCGGAGCGTCGACCAGCTCCATGGCACCCCAGCTCACCGCACCGTTGCTGCCCGCCGCCCGTCCCATCGGGATGCGCACCCGCAACGGACCGATATCACTGACCAGACCCCAGTCGGCCGGGTGGGTCTCGATGATGAATTTATCGCCGATGTGGGAGACCGAGTCGATCTCGCGCGGCGGACCGACGCAGGGCCCCATCACGATCATGCCGGCGGTCAACAGGGGCGCCTCGGCGGATAGCCGTTCCAGGACGAACATCCCCTCCTGCGGCCGCGAATATGTCTCGTCCGGCGCGTAGTATTCCGCCTTGAGGTAGCGGGTGCGGGAAATCATTTCCAGCGCCACCGTCTGGTCCGGCGAGCTCGCGTTCGAGAACGTGTCGAGGCTCTTGGCAGCCGCCTGCCCCGCGCCGTCCGGTTCGATATCGGTCGGCAGGGTGTCACGGCTGCACGCGCCGGTGAACAGGATCAGAAAAATGGTGATGATGATGGCCAGGGATCCGCGCAGCAGCCAGGCCGCACGCCCTGCGGATAATGGGAATGGATGGGGGTTCATGAATCAACCGCCTTTGCCAGGGCCTCCGGATCCGGTGCACCCCGAGGGGATTCCGGATCACAGCACTTCAACTGGGAAGGGCGAGTGAAAAAGCATTATCATATTTTTGCAACTTATTCAATATTAATGTTTTAGATTATGATTACTGATAGCAACAAAATGACATCCTGTTTTGCGCTGTGCCCCGACCGTCTGGCAATCGAAGAACGCACCTGTTAGACTGTTCTTCCGAGGGTCGCACCTTGGCACTGTCCCGTCCGCCAACCCGTTGCCCCGCTGGAGGAAGCCCGATCTCACCGTCCAGAAACGATCCGGCGATTCTCGCCGTCGGCACCGCGCTGCCGCCCCACTTCGCCGACCAGGAGGCGATCATCGCCGCCCTGCGGACAGCCTGGGCCCAGGAGCACTACAACATCGAGCGCCTCGAGGATCTGCACCGCGCCGTCCAGGTCGGCGGCCGGCATCTGGCCCTGCCGCTGGAAGCGTACCCCGGCCTGGTCTCCTTCGAGCAGCGCAACACCGCCTGGCTGACCGCGGCCCTCGACGTGGGCGATCGGGCCGTACGCAGCGCGCTCGCGGCGGCGGCGCTCGACCCGCAGGACGTCGACCACCTCTTCACCGTCACGACCACGGGCATCACCACGCCCAGCCTGGATGCGCGGCTCGTCAACCGCCTGGGCCTGCGGTCCGATATCCGCCGCTCACCCCTGTTCGGGCTCGGCTGCGCCGGCGGGGCCGCCGGACTGGCGCGGGCGGCCGACTACCTGCGCGCCTATCCCGACCGTATCGCCGTCCTCGTCGCGGCCGAGATCTGTTCGCTCACCTTCCAGCGCGACGACCTGTCCATCCCCAACATCATCGCGTCGGGTCTCTTCGGCGACGGGGCGGCCGCGGTGGTCCTGGCCGGCGCCGACCGCAGCGGCGAGGCGACCGCCGCCCGCTTGCCGCGCATCACGGCCACCGGGGCGGTTTTTTATCCCGATACGGAGCGGGTGATGGGCTGGGACGTCGTCGACACCGGTTTCAAGATCGTGCTCTCGGCGCGCGTGCCGGATGTGGTCCGCGCCCATGTCGGCGCTGACACCGACCGTTTCCTGGCCGAAGCCGGGCTCACGCGGAGCGACATCGACCACTGGATCATCCACACGGGCGGGCCGCGGGTTCTCGAGGCGTTCAAGGCGGCCCTCGACCTGCCGACCGCTGCCCTGGCTCGATCCTGGCGTTCGCTCGCCGAGGTCGGCAACCTGTCCTCGGCAAGCGTGCTCTTCGTGCTGGCCGACCTGCTGGCCGACGCCGCGCTGGAGAGAGGGCAGCGGGGACTGCTGGCGGCCATGGGTCCGGGTTTCGCCAGCGAACTGCTGCTGCTGGAATGGTGACCTCCAACCAGGAAAGCAGGTCCCGGTGACAACCTCGGTTCTACTCTACCTGATCCTGATCCTGGGCCTGTATGCCGAGCGTCTGGTCGAACTGGTGGTGTCGCAGCGCAACATCCGGCGCCTGCTGGCCAACGGCGCCCGCGAATACGGACGCGGCCATTTTCCCGCGATGGCGCTCTTCCACACCCTCTTTCCCGCGGCGGCCGTGGTCGAGGTCCTCGTGCTGGACCGGCCTTTTCCCGGTATTCTGGGATACGTCAGCCTGGTGACCGTCTTCCTGGCCCAGGGCCTGCGCTGGTGGGCCGTCAGGTCACTGGGTGCGGCCTGGAGCGTGCGGGTCGTGGTCCAGCCGGATGCCAAACCGGTGACCGGTGGACCCTACCGCCTGCTGAAACATCCCAACTACCTGGCGGTGGTGCTGGAAGTGGCGGCCGTGCCCCTGGTCCACGGCGCCTGGGTGACGGCCATCGCCGCCACGGTGGTCAATCTCGGTTTGCTGTGGGTACGTATCCCCCTGGAGGAACGGGCCATGGGTCCCGGTTACGCTGCCGCCTTCGCCCGCGGCGAGGCCTCGTCGGAAAAAGGACGGTCATGAACGAACGCGAACAGGAAGTGCTGGACGAGATCCGCAAGATCGTCACCGTCACCCTCGAAGGAACCGGAACCGTGACACCCGGCGATCGTCTCGCCCACTGCGAGGTGATGGATTCCCTCGGCCTGATCACCCTGGCCGTCGGTCTCGAGAACCGCTTCCGCGTCAAGCTGTCCGAACAGGACGCCCCCGGCCTCAAGACTTTCGGCGACGTGATCGAACTCGTGAACCGGCGGCGCGCGGAGGCCGGCCGGTGAAGGCATCCCGGCAGCCGGCACGCGCGCCCGCCACGCTGGGCACGGCCCTGGCCACGGCCGCCCACAGCGGCGATGGGCTGACCTTCGTCCGCAGCCTTCAGGACGAATCCAGTCTGTCGTGGGCCGCCATCGAGGAACGCGCATACCGTTGCGCCGCCGGACTGCACCTAGCGGGCGTCGCCCGCGGTGATCGCGTGGCCCTGATCCTGCCCACCGGACCCGACTTCCCGCTAGCGTTTTTCGGCTGCGTGCTCGCCGGCGCGGTGCCGGTGCCGCTCTATCCCCCGGTCCGGCTGGGCCGCCTGAACGAGTACCACGTCGCCACGGCCGCCATGCTCACGGCCGCCGGCGCCCGGTTGATCATATCGACCCGCCGTATCCGCAGCCTGCTGGGCGAGACGGTCGCGCGCGCGCGGCCCCCGCTGGGCTGCCGGACCGTGGCCGACTTCGACTGTGATCCGGCCAGTGCGCCCACGCCTGCGGCTCCCGACGACCTGGCGCTGATTCAGTTCTCGTCCGGGACAACCCGGGCGCCGCGTCCGGTCGCCTTGACCCATACGGCGATCATGGCCCAGTGCGAAGCCATGCGGCCGCTGCTGCGGGGCAAGGACGGCGACACCCAGCGGGGCGTTTCCTGGCTGCCGCTCTACCACGACATGGGCCTGATCGGCTCCCTCCTGGGGGCGGTCGCCTATCCGGGACCGTTGACCCTGATTCCGCCGGAGCGGTTCCTCGCCAGCCCCGCCCTGTGGCTGCAGACCATCGCCCGGCAGCGGGCCACCATCTCGCCCGCTCCGCCGTTCGCATTTGCCCTGTGCGCCCGCCGCATCCGCGACGAGGAGATGGCCGGTTGCGATCTGTCGACCTGGCGCCTGGCCATCTGCGGCGCCGAACCCATCGTGCCGGCGGTGCTGGAACGGTTCGCCGAACGCTTCGCCCCCTGGGGTTTCTCTGCCCGGGCGCTGGCCCCGGCCTACGGCCTGGCGGAGGCCTCCCTGGCCGTCACCTGCACCGCGCCGGACGCAGAACCGTTGTTTGCCGCGGTGGATCCCGGCCGACTTGCCGTCGGCGAAGCCATCGGGCCGGGCGAACGCCCCGTGACCGCGGTGGGCGCGCCGCTGCCGGACATCCGGCTGGAAATCCGGAACGCCGACGGCGATCCCCTGCACGACGGCCACTGTGGCCATATCTGGGTGCAGGGGCCGACACTCATGCGGGAATACCTGGATCAGCCCGAGGCCACCGCGGCGGTCCTTCGCGACGGCTGGCTCGACACCGGCGATGTGGGCTTCAGGCGCGACGGCAACCTCTTCGTGATCGGTCGCACCAAGGATGTCGTGGTCGTGCGTGGCGCCAACCACCGCGCCGCGGAATTCGAGGACTGCCTGCAGGATCTTGCGGGCGTACGTCCAGGGCGCGTGGTTGCCGGCGGCTTCATCCCCACCGGCGCCGACGGCGAGGAACTGCTGCTGCTCATCGAACGGTCCCCCCACGCCAGGGAAATCTCCGCGGCCGATCTCATCATCCGCGGTGAAAGTTCGGGTCCGCGAGCGTACCGGCATCCAGCCCGGCCGGGTCGTCATTGTCGAGCCCGGCACCCTGCCGCGCACCTCCAGCGGCAAGCTGCGCCGCGCAGCCTCCCTCGACCAGTATCACGCCGGGACGCTCTCCCAGCCGGCCAAGGTCCACGGTGCGGCGCTGGCCGGGCAGTTCATACGTTCGGCCTTCGCTTTCCTCCGCACACGGCTGCGGCCATGACGGCGCCGGTGGTGATCGTCGGCGCCGGGCCGGCCGGATTGGCGGCCGCCATCCATCTCGCGCGGCGCAACCTGGCGGTCACCGTCCTCGAACGGGCGGCGGCCCCGCCCGACAAGGCCTGCGGCGAAGGGCTGATGCCGTCCGGCGTGGCCCAGCTGACGGCGCTGGGAGTCCGTGAACGCCTGCAGCCGCATGACAGTCATCCGCTGCAAGGCGTGCGCTATGTTCAGGAAGACGGCAGCAGCGCGACGGGCCATCTGCCGTCACCCGGGGGGCTGGGTATCCGGCGCACCACGTTGACGCAGGCGCTTGCCGACGCGGCGGTCGCCGCGGGCGCGGAGATCGTCTGGAACTGCGGTCTGGCGAGCCACCGCAGCGGGCCCGGCAGCGTGGCGTTGACCACCACCTGCGGACCCCTCGAAGCCGCACTGCTGGTGGCGGCTGACGGCCTGCACTCGCCGGTACGACGGCGCGCCGGGCTGGAGCGGCCTTCCGGCCGGCGGCGGCGTTTCGGCTTGCGCCGTCACTACCGCGGGGTGCCGGCGGGGGATTTTGTCGAAGTGCACCTCGCCGCGGGCCGGGAGGCTTTCCTGACGCCGGTGGCGCCCGACCTGCTGGGGGTTGCGTTCCTGTGGGATCCGGAAATCTGGTCGCCCCCCGCGACACCGGCATCGGCCTTCGCGGGTTTGCTGGAGGGATTCCCGGTCGTGAAAGCCCGCTGCGACGCAGGCGAACCCGTCAACCGCCCCCAGGGGGCCGGTCCTCTGGCCCAGGGGACCAGCGCAACGGTTGCCGACCGCCTCGTGCTGCTGGGTGATGCCGCCGGTTATCGCGACGCCATCACCGGCGAGGGCTTGTCGCTGGCCTTCGCCAGCGCCGCCGCCCTGGCGGATATCCTGCCGCGCGCCCTCGCAGAAGGTGCAACCGCCGCGGCCCTGGCGCCGTACGCCCGCGCCCACCGCCGCCTGTTCCGCCACTACGCACTGGTCACCGACACCGTGCTTGCCATCGCGCGGCGTCCCCGGCTGCGTCGCCCCCTCGTGCGCTGGCTGGGCGCCCGCTCCGGACACCTGGACAGACTGGTGGCCTGGGGTCTCCGTTGAAAAAAAATCCGGTGGGGATCGGTTCAGTCGGCAGAAACGCGTGGCAGGGACTCCAGCAGACCCGGGCGGAAGTCCGAACCCGCCACGAAAAAACTGCCCAGCAGGGAGAGGCGGCGTTCCGGTCCGATGTCGGTCTGGTCGACCACCAGTTCGCCGGTTTCACGCTGGTAGACCGTGCGCAACGTGTCGCCGCGGACCCGGTAGAGGATGCGGTCGCCGGCGGCGATGCCGTCCTGGTCGAGCGGCGCGAAGGCGCGCGGCAGCCCGGTCGCGACCAGGTCGTAACCCTCGGAGGTGATCAGGCCCGCATCGCGGGCACGGCGCATGTTCTCGTCGATGCCGCCGAGGAACTGGTTCAGACCGATGCTGCGCTGGAAGATCAGCTCGGCCCAGGCGTCGCGGCTGTCCCCGGCGATCCGGGCGGCCGCTTCACGCGCCTCGTTGCTGTTCGACAACGGCAGCAGCGGCGCCAGACGCGCGACCGTTTCGGGCCCCAGCCAGAGTTCGAGGGTCAGCACATCCACCTTGAAGATGGTCTTTTCGAGGAGGGTCCGCGCGGTGAGGAAGGGCGCGGCGTCCGGCCGCGGCGAAGGTTCGGCGGTCAAGGCGAAGGTGTCCGCCAGCACGGGCACCAGCAGGGTGCAGCAGAGCAGCAGGGCAGAGCCGATTCTTTTCATCTGGAGATTGTCCCGGGTTGGTGGTATCCGCATCGACGTTGTTCGTGTCACAAGAACGTGCGAAAGAACCCTTCCTGCCAGTCCTTGGTTCCAGACCCGAGCCGGTGTATCTTCAGACGTGGCCGGATACAACCATGCACGGAGCAATGATGCCTCTCAGCTGTAGATTTCTTGCCGCCACCCTGCTGATTCTGGCGGCGTCCGGTCCAGCCCTCGCGCAGCGCTCACCCACGAACACGAACCTCGCCGAAATCAACCATCACCAGGCCGGTGCCGCCGCCGCGCTGCTGCTGGGCAACCACACCCTGCTGGAGAGGGGCCAGGTGGGGGTTTCGGGCCACGTCTACGTCAGCGGCTGGGGAAACGACTCCATCTACGGCGCGCCGGGACTATCGTTTCAGGCAGGGATCGGCCGCAACATCGGCGTGGGTCTGTCCTACGGCTACGCCGAAGCCCAGATCCACACCCGGACCTGGCTCCTCAACTTCCGCTTTTCACCGCCGGAAACCTCCGGCTGGCTGCACCTGCAGGCCGCGCTCGGACGGCAGTTCCTCGCCGCGAGCGAGGCGGGCAACGTCACCATCTTCGAGTTCGACGATCCCTGGCCGATCCAACCCGGCAACCCGCAGATCCTGCTGGACGACATGACCTGGACCCACGGCTACCTGAACATCCTGCTGGATACCAGGCTCTGGTATTTCCGGCCGCAAACTTCCCTGGGTCTGGTCCTGAGCCGGTATTCCTGGTCCGGCCGCGACACCTCGGCATTCGGCGATCCGGAGACCGCGCCGGCCATCGCCGACTCCGGCGGCGTCGAGACGATCGTCTGGTCGCTCGGACTGGGCCTGGATCTGGGGGCGGTCCAGCCGTTCGCAGGCCTGAGCAGCTTCAAAGACGGCGGGCTGTTCATGGCGCGCCTGACAATCGTTTTCTGATCAGCGGTCGGCAGCCGAACGGCCGGGAGCGATTTGACATCGCCGAGCCCTTGGGGGAAAATGCGGGCGCCCGGTGGACCGGGCCCATCATCGAACCGTTGGCCAACCTTCGAGCCGACAACCGACCGCAACCCTCGGAGGCGCTGATGCCGACGGCAGCCATCACCCTGCTCACTGATCTCGAAGCCCTCAAGAACTCGTTCGGCAAGCAGGCCGCCAGGGACAAACGTGACCTGCTGCGTCGGCTCGCCGACGTTTCACTGCCCGACGCGGCCGCCGTGTCCCGCCTGCACGAACTTCTCTGCTTCTGGCGCGCCTACCCCGACAGCGCCGCCCTGCTCCGCCGGGTCGAGGCCATGCTGGGCGCGTTCGGCTCGCGCCGGGACCTGCAGCGACATCGCCGCGGTCTGGTGGATTCGGGAATCGAAGGCGCCGAGATCCGCTACGAATTCTACATGCAGATGGCCCAGTGGCTGGCGCGGCGCTGGCCCGAGCGGTTGCGGATCGACTGGGCGGAATTCAAACATCCCGAAGTTCTCGAAAAGATCCTGAATCTGCTGGCGCTCTACAACGAGACGCCCGGGCTGGACGAGTTCGCTTTCCCGGTGCGCGACTGGATCGACCGTCTGAAGGGACCGGACGAAACCGACGCGGCCTTCGTGGTCAACCGCATCCGGGACCTCGCGGTGGACACCTTCACCCGCGAATACTTCTTCGAGCACCTGGCGATACCGATGATCATCGAGGCGGGCACCGGCGGCCCGAGCCGCACGCGCGCGAAGGTCTCCGGCGCGAAGGTCTATTACCAGACCGGCCCGCTGAACCTGAACCGGCCGGATCTGCGGGCCGAGCTGAGGCGGCCGCCGGACGCCGTGCATCCGGTCAGCTTGCGCAAGGGCAAGGAGATCATCGACCTGGCCCGCGAAGCGATGGTCACCCGCAGCCGCGATCTCGACGTCTTCGCCTTCGGCGACCCGCGCGACGTGCGCCTGATCGACTGCGGCGGCGGCCTGCAGTTCGCCGCGATCGGGATGATCCCCGAGCGCCGCCTGATGTTCGAGGCCATCTACGGCTTTCTGATCTTCAAGAACGGCGTGCCGGTGGGCTATGTGCTCAACAGCGCCCTGTTCGGCTCGGTGGAGGTGGCCTATAACGTCTTCGAGACCTACCGCGGCGGGGAAGCGGGCGCCATGTACGGGCGTCTGCTGGCGGCGCTGCGGCACATCTTCGCGGCCGACACCTTCACCATCTATCCCTACCAGCTCGGCGGCGACGGCAACCAGGAGGGCCTCGCTTCGGGGGCCTGGTGGTTCTACCAGAAGCTCGGCTTCCGCGCGCGTGACGAAGGCGTGCTCAAGCTGATGCGCCGCGAGCAGCAACGGATGGACCGGAACCGGAAACACCGTTCGAGCATATCCACCCTCGAGGTGCTCGCGGCCGAAAACGTCTATTTCGACGTCGGGCGTCCGCGCGACAACGTGATCGGCTCGCTCGTGCTGGGCAACGTCGGCCTGCGGGTCACCGACTATCTGGCCGCCCGCTTCGGCTCGCAGCGCAAGCTGGCCGAGGAGGTGTGCGCCCGGGAGGCGGCGCAGCTGCTCGGCGTGCGCGGCCGGGGGCGCTGGCCTGCGGGCGAGCAACTGGCCTGGCGGCGCTGGAGTCCGCTGGTCCTGATCCTGCCGGGCGTGTCCCGCTGGAACGATGCCGACAGGAAAGCCCTGGTCGCGGTGGTCCGCGCCAAAGGCGGCCTGCGGGAATCGGATTTCACCCTGCGGTTCGACCGGCACCGGAAGCTGCGGCGCGCGGTGGCCAAACTGGCCGAGGAAGGATGACATGACACCAGCCGAACAACGCAGCCGGCGACGTGAAGCAGCCCACGGGGTCCGCTTCGCCACGGCGTTCACCGCCCTGCTGGCGCTGGCGCTGGTGGCCGGGGCCGACGCGGCCGAGGAGCGGGTCAACGCGGTCAAACCCAAGGTCTACCTGGGGCGGCAGATCGCCTACACGATGACGGCCGACGGCGCCGACTGGCTCATTCGCCAGGAGCGGGAGCAGGAAGAAAGCACGCAGCAGATGATCGCAGCCCTCGAACTTGAAGAGGGCATGGTGGTCGCCGACGTCGGCTGCGGCAACGGCTACCACGCGCTGATGATGGCCCGCCGGGTCGGGCCCGCCGGCAAGGTCTACTGCGTCGACATCCAGCAGCGGATGCTGGACCTGCTCGCGGTGCGGGCCAAGCGCGCCGGCATCACGAACTGTGCCTTGATCCTGGGATCGTCGACTTCGCCCCAGCTGCCCGCGGGCAAGATCGACCTCGTCCTCCTGGTCGACGCCTACCACGAGTTCACCGATCCCGAGAGCATGCTCCGCAACATGCGCCGCAGCCTGGCGCCCGACGGCGTGATCGTTCTGGCGGAGTACCGCGCCGAAGACCCGACCGTGCCGATGAAGCCGGACCACAAGATGTCCAAGCAGCAGATCGAAAAGGAAATGCAGGCCAACGGTTTCAGGTTGCGGCGCTCCTACGACGAGTTGCCCTGGCAGCACCTGGTCTTCTACGAAAAAGCGCCGGCCGACCGCTGAGCGCCTGCGGACCCGGTAGCCAACGGTCGCGATTTGCCGTAGCATGGTGTTCTCGGGAAACGGGTTACCCCACTGACAGCAAACCAGGAAGGTCGCCGTGATCGGCAGGCGTCTGGCCCACTACGAAATCACCGGGCTACTCGGCAAGGGCGGCATGGGCGAGGTCTATCAGGCGCGTGACCAGAAGCTGGGACGCGAAGTGGCCCTCAAGATCCTGGCCCCCGACCTGGCCGCCGATCCGGTCCGCCTGCAGCGGTTCCAGCGTGAAGCCCGCATGGTGGCCGCCCTCAACCACCCGCACATCGTGACCCTGTATGCCGTGGAGGAAGCCGACGGTATCCCTTTCCTGACGATGGAGCTTGTCCGGGGCGAAAACCTGCAGCAGACCCTGAGCCGCGGACCCTTGCCCCTGGACGAGGTCATCAACGTCGGCGTCGCGGTGGCCGAAGCGATGCACGCCGCCCATGCCCAGGGCGTGGTGCACCGGGATCTCAAGCCCGCCAACATCGTGATCGACAAGACCGGCCG
>CALOFL010000006.1:0-123970 GCA_942492615.1 Candidatus Krumholzibacteriia bacterium | reverse complement strand
CCAAAGATACAGATTGACCCATAGTGACAAATTCTTTTTTCAATAGATTTTTTACTATAGGTTTCTATGTACAACAAAGAGAAAAAGCTAAGGAGTGTCATGTCCAAAGAATGTCTTTTGTCGAATTGACATTTCAATAAAATGTCATGACGTTTCGACATTGTTGAATGTCTAAATATAAAACAACAAATTTTCGACATCAAATCGACAAAAAAAAGACATTTACTATAGACATTAGTGTACAATCGACATTGTTGGAAAATTGATGTTTTGAAATCGACACAAATCGACAATTTTCGACATTTGACAAAACAACATGACAGAAACGACATTGTCACTTAGGAGATTGATAAAATTATATATATCATTTTACATAAGCCTTATCATTCAATCAGAAATATCAATTGCTGCGCTTCTGTCACACTGTTCTGCGCATAGTACTGTTTCTTCTATACAAATTCATGGTTTCCCTGAGCTCCACCATGGTGACCAGCAAGGACCAAACTGGAAAGCTTGAGAGAGAAACCCTGATGGCATCTTCCTTGGCTATCCCCAAACTCAGAAGAATATTCTGTACTATGATCTGAAGACCAACAGAGTGAAGACAGCTCAGCATGTTGCCTTTGACGAGACCACAATTGGCATGGACTCCAAGACCCCCAATGCAGAGATGCTTACCAGTTCGGAGGCTGAGCCAAGCTCAAGGACGTATTTGATGCCCAAGTTTCCCCATCCCAGACATTGATGTGTCCCTGTCACCCTTTGTTGAGACCAAGAGCTTTGAAGTGGAACTGGCCCCTGACTCGGCCTCTCCACTTGGCATGCTGTTCAGTGACTGCATTGTGTTAGGCTGTGGCTTTGTCCATGAAGCGTTAACCCGTGCTCCCCATGGCCACACACTACGGGTTCAACAAGCACTTCTTGGGTAGCTACATTGTGTCCATCAATGAAGAGCGCGTCTTCAACAGTGCTGATGCCCACACCTCTCATTGACCGTCTCATCAACTCTGCTGACCCACCAGCCAAAGATTCTTCAGGTGCTTGTTCCAGAATGCCGCTCAGACCTGAGGGCCAAGCGGACACCAGTGCAACTGTGTGGACAGGACATTTGACAGGTTGCTTCTCTCATGGCTGTTGATCCCAGTGGCATGACATCTGCAGAATACAATGCGGCCGTCCTTGAATGCCGCAACAACTTGGATGATGCTCAACTTGCTGGCCTAGTCCATGCCCAGTCAAGCTCCGGAGCCAACCACAGCCAACCAGCTTCAAGATGTCACCGACTACATCCGTCAGCTGCTACCTGAAGAGCTCCAAGATGTGACTGATCAAGTTTGCAGACTTCAGACTGAGGGCATGACTGATGAAGAGCGGGAGCTGCCAAACTTCCACTACCGCAGATTGAAAGGACTGAAGACCTGGGATGAATGGAAGAAGGCTCATGCAAAGCAACTCAACAGTCACTTTGACAACAAGTACCTTGGCAAGCCCATTCTCAAGACTGAGATGCAGCGCAAAGAAGGTTTTCCACCAAGTCTCATGCGCATTGTTTGGTCCAATCTTGTGAAAATTGATGGGACCCGCAAGGCACGAGCTTGTGTTGATGGATCCAAGCGTGGTGCACCATGGCTGCAACACTTTGCTGACACATACTCGTCCTGTATTGAGATGCCCTGCATGCGGATGTTTCTTGCTCTGGCTGCTGCCCAAGGATATGTGTTGACTGTGGCTGACACTTCCAATGCCTTCCAGCAGGCGCCACCGCCGCCAATCCCTTTGCTATCTCCGCATTGATGAACCCTACCGTGTCTGGTACAAGGACCGCTTTGGCGAAGACATTGATCCAGACAAGTGCGTCATTCCCATCCTCAAGAATCTACAGGGACTGAGCAACGCTGGTGCCAGCTGGGAGCGTATGATCAACAAAATTCTGAAAGGTTCCTTTGGCTTCAAGAACACCACACATGAGCGCAATCTCTACCGTGGCACCTTTGAAGGTCATGACATTCTATTGTGTTGCATGGTTGATGACTACTGTGTTGCATGCTCTGACTCTGCTGTTGCCTCCCGCTTCATTGTCAAGCTCAATGAACATGTCACCACTGAATCCAAGGGCACTGGCAATTTGATCAAGGAAAAAGGACTCCATCTTGCTTACAATGGTGTTGACTTGTTCCAGACTCAAGACTACATCAAGGTGACCTGTGAAACCTTCATTGGCCGTCTCCTCAAGACCCACGGATGGGAAACACCCAGTGCAGGCGAAGACCAGACTGATGCATCTCCCATCACCGAGGACATTGTGAAGCACATTTCTCACTTGAAGGGTCCTGCTGAAGACACTCCTGAACACAAGTCCCTGGAAGCTCAAATGCAATTCTCCTACCGTCAGCTTCTTGGAGAATGCATGTATGCTTATGTTACTTGCAGATTGGACATTGCTTATGCTGTCTGATTCCTTGCTTGCTTCTCTGGTCATCCGCATGCTGAGCACTACAAGGCGCTGAAGAACATTGCACGCTACCTTCGGCGCACCAAAGACTGGGGCATCACTTACTGGAGGACTTCACCTGTTTACTGTCTTCCTTATGTCCCTCATGTTGGTCCTCCCAGAAATGATTCTCTGCCAACCTTTCCAGAGCACGGTCCATTTCAGCTTGCTGCACTTGTGGATGCTGCCTATGCCAATGACCTCATCACCCGCAAATCTGTCACTGGCCTTGTCTTCATGCTTGCTGGTGGTGCCATTGCCTACAAGTCCAAGCTGCAGCCCATTGTTGACGTCTCCTCAACAGAAGTAGCGCCCTATGGTGCTGTCCATGCTGCCAAATTAGCCTTGTATTTCAGGTCAATTTTACATGAACTCGGTTTCACTCAAGAAGCACCCACATTGCTATATGAAGACAACCAAGCTGTCATCAACATAGTACAGAATGAGCGTCCAACTTCAAACCTCCGTCACGTGGACATTCAACACTTTGCCATTCAACAGTGGCGTGCTGACAAGGCCATTGAACTGCGCTACATTGACACCAAAATCAATTCTGCTGACTCTGGGACCAAAGGACTCTCTTGGCCCCTTCATCACCGTCATGTGCGCCGTGCCATGGGCTGTCATTGACCCTCGTTTGCTGTCCCGTCTGCAACCTAAGTCGCTGTGCAGTCTACGATACACGGGGGGGGTTGGTTTTCACGAGCCAGCACATTAATGACCCGCTTAGAAGTACTAGTTGCTCTCCTGCCAATTGTTTGTTTGTTGGCTGAGAGAGCTCTGCTCACTTGAGAATAATATCTGAACAATAATTAAATAATTGTTATCTGGGTAATTCAAGTCTAATCATCAATATTATCTACAATTATTTATCTGGTTGTGCTTTACCCTGACCACAATCAGTATTGGCTGTTCAAGCTTTACCCTGACCTTGAACAGCTGCTCCTCCCCAAAGGTCCCTAGGAATGGATAATTTGAAAGCAGTGCAACTAATTCTATTTGTCAATACGTAGACTGTGGTACTAAAAATACGCAATTAGATTTACAAACACGACTATCAAAATACTCGTCAAGTTGTTCCACTCTGAATTCAGACAGATACATCAAGACAAGTACAGATACATCAAGAAGACAAGCAAGCTACAAGCTATCAAGCAAGCTATCAAGCATACAAAGCAAGCTATCAAGCATACAAGCAAGTTCAAGTACTCAAGTGCGCCATCATGGCTTTTCTGGGTGCTGTTTCCCTTTTCTCCTTTGGAGCCCTCCACGGAGGAGCGCGCGAAGATTACCCTCGCAACCGCAAGATTCTAATCAGCAACACAATAATAATCACCTTGGGGACGCCATGTCGCCCCGATAACCTTCTTCACTTTCTTGGGACGCCATGTCGCCATCTAACCCATTCACTCGCGATCACAACGCGAATAACAACAATACAGCTTGGGACGCCATGTCGCCCTAACATGAACATTTCATACATTGGACTGCCAAAAGGCTCCTCTCACTTATTTTATCTTTTTGCTTCGCCTCATGAGCGTTTCAGTCTTATTTCTCCGCCATCAAAGAATGGACGTTGAGCAATTTATTCGCCTCGCCTGGCCACGCCACGAGTGCAATTTTCTTTTTGCCACCATCAAAGAATGGATGAGCGCTTTATTTTGCGCTTGGTCAAACCACGAGTGGTATTTCCTTTTCTCCACCATCAAAGAATGGATGTTGAGCCTTTATTTGCCTCGCCTG
Organism: Candidatus Krumholzibacteriia bacterium; assembly: GCA_942492615.1. Classification (GTDB taxonomy): domain Bacteria; phylum Krumholzibacteriota; class Krumholzibacteriia; order LZORAL124-64-63; family LZORAL124-64-63; genus CALOFL01. The sequence goes on along the minus strand of CALOFL010000006.1, from coordinate 119,736 downwards.
GTCAAACCACGAGTGCTTTTCCTCCGCCATACACTGGACGTTGAGTATTATTTCTTTTGCCTCGCATGGCCATGCCACGAGAGCCTTTTCATTTATCTTTTTGCTTCGCCTGGCCATGCCACGAATGCTTTATTTTTTCTTTTTTCGCCTCGCCTGGCCATGCCTCGAGTGCTTCCCCTTCTGTTATTCTTTCTTTTGCCTCGCATGGCCATGCCACGAGCACCTTTCATTTATCTTTTTGCTTCTTCGCCTGGCCATGCCACGAATGCTCCTTTTTTGTTTCGCCGCGCCTGGCCCAGCCACGAGAGCTTTGTTTTCTTTCTCTTTTCGCCTCGCTTGGCCATGCCACGAGTGCTCTTTTCCGCCTCAGGTGCGATGTCCTTTTTTCTTCTGTGCCCCGCCTGGTCTTTCCACGGGTGCTTCTTTTTGGAGAAGATCAATAGTGACTTGTACTCTTTAAACGCTACAAATCGCCTATTTACACTTCATATGAAAAATATAGTACACATGTGACTATGATGTGACAAAAACGGCTTCACACCAGCCTATGTGACGTCACACGTGACGCGCCGTGTAAACGTCAATTCCTTAAGGCTCAGTCAATAATGGGAACTGGACAAAGTTTCAATAGGGTAAAGTGTACAGTTTAGTATTCTCTTTCAAGTTACGTGGCCGGTTTATTAATATCAGGCTTATGAAAGGTGCTTCTCGTAGAAGGTCTTGTACAGCCTGGTACACTTGTCACAGAGGCAATCGTACAGTATTCCTTTTTTGGTGAGACTACGGGCTGTACTGTACGTACTGTACTTCGTACTACAGTACGTACTGTACAGTGTACAGTGCTACAGTAGGTGATAAGTAAGTTTCCACTGCCTACGTATGTACGTACGTACTGTATCGTCGTTGGAGAGAAAACCGCCACAAAAAAGACTGAACAGAGAGAGAGAGAGAGAGAGAGAGAGAGAGAGAGAGAGAGAGAGAACAACGCCAGTTGACCGAGGTTCGGAGACTATGATGTCATTATGTCTTTTTCGATCTTTCGCCTCAACCACATGTCCTACGTGTCCAAAAGTTCCCAAAGTTTCCAGGGAGAGAACAATCGACACGAGCAGCATACTACGTACTGTACCGTGCAGGCCAGGCTAGCTAAGCAAGCAAAGCACATCTCATCACTTCTTGACCTCGGAAGGAACAGCCATGAGCGAGACTAAAGCTTTACAAGTACCGAAGATGAGACTTGTCCACGTACTGATCGTCGTTTGGCTTGCGGCGGTTGGCTCCGAGGTGGGCGCTGCGTCCGTTGCGGTGTTGCAACCTGGAGCACGTCGTTCTCGTTGTTCCATCATCAAGGGGCAGTTCAGCTTCAACTTGAAGCAAGAACGATCTCCTCTGCTTGAGCTTCGAGGTGGCGCTGCTCAAGATGATTCCTCGCCTGCGGCAGTGCGGGTGCTCCGGGGCGGCGGCTCGCCCCAACGAAGCTTGCGCTGGTACACGCAGTGCGCCTATTAATATCTGGCTCCTGGTGCGGTCGGCCCTCGTGGCCTCTTCCCTTGCATTCGTCGGAGCCGAGACGTTCCATCGCTTTTCGGGGCTGCAAACGCCAACGTCTTGGGTGGTTGCATGGTCGCCGTGGACACTCCAGCTGGTCATCCGGTACCAATATCACCGCCACCAAGCTCTTTCCACGACGCACCAACGACCAATGGCAACGCGTGTTGCGCCAAAGGCCAGAGACCCGTCACCCACTGTCGCACGAGTTAGTACGTATACAAGTACGAGTACTGCGCGTCCGCTTTCCGTCGAACTACTTGACGACGCAAAAACAAAATTGAAAATTGAGAAGAACTACCAATTTTTTAGCCACTGTGGGATAAAACTGCGTACTGTACGAGCTTGTATTGCTGTGCAGCCCCCCGTTCACTACATACGTACAGTATACCACAAGCCACAAGAGGTTCGCGACGATCGCCTTTCCAGAACGATTCAGCGTTGTGGCAGACAATTATTCGCCGACTGGATGGATACCTTCGAGATTTCGCCATCTCATCATAAATATTATTTACATTGGATACGAGTATCAAGCATGACAACATGACAAATACGTCGCCTTCTCTTTCTGCTGTACGTACGAATGTTGACTCCACCAGCCAAGCCACTCAAAGTGCTAGAATCTTACTGCTTGGAGTGAATGCCCGGCTTGTGGGTCAAGAACATAAAATCAGAACCGAGGAAGAGAAGATAAACTAGATGCAATATATTTTTAATACTGAAAGATAGATTTATCAATCAATCACTAAAATGTGTCGACAGAACGGCCGTTATCGATGAAGGCTGGGTACTTTACGGATTTCGGCTGGCAGATAGCTTTGTGCCCACTTCTCCAGTGTGCTATCTGGCATTCTTTGCTACAATATTGAGCAACTCCACAGCGTGAGCATTTCTTGAAGACGTCTTTAGAATCGGGAATCTTGTTGCAAAAGGAGCACTCTCTGGTCCAGCCGCTCTACTGATTCGACGAATTGCTCCTGCCCTTCGACGAATGCCCTAGCCTATGAGCATAATATACTGCTTACAAGAAGCCTTCGGGTTGTTTGCTGATCGCAAATCCCTCAGCGATTGATGCTTTGTTTCTTCTTCAATTTTTTCAGATAGTTTGAGGAAATCGGTGGATGTTGCGGGGTTATCTTCGGCATCGGTGGTGGCAATCCACGGTTTCCGTGTTCGATCTTATCTCGGAGGACCACGTTGCTACTGCACCCGACTAGAATGCCGCAGGAGGCATTTGCGATGACTTTGTTCTCAGTAAGAGCAACTTCGCCTTGGTGGTCAAAACCCACGAAAATTCCATTGGCTCTATTGGAGTGGATGTGGCAGTGCTCCACATTGCCGCTACTGGTACCCTGAATGAGGACCCCTTCAAAATTATCGTGTATTTCGCACTTGGAAAGAAAAAGCTTGCCCTTTTGTTGGGCCGCAATGCCTGCCACGCCATTGCCAAAGACCTTGCACGACTCCAGTGAGGCTTCGGATTCGCCTACAAGAACTCCACTGTCAACAGCGTTCGAATGAATAAAAGAGTCTTTCACGGAAAGCGGGCCAGCAAGTTTCCACGCCATTATACCCTGGAGACCATTCGAATAAAAGTGGCTCATTTCAATGAAGGCGGACCCACCATTTCGCAACTCGAGGCCCATTGCTTTGTGGTGGCAACAGTGTGTTTGTTGAATCGAGATGAATGCTCCATGAGTAGACAAAATGCCACCTTGCGCGCCGTTGTGGACTGCGCAAGCCTGAGCTATGACCCTTGTTCCTGGATTTTGGGCGACAACTACTGGACCGCTGGAGCTGGTGATGGAACAGTTGCGCAAAACGACAACTCCTCTAACAGCGTACAACGCATGACAAGACATCATGGGATCGCCTTTACAGACAATACGACAACCAATGATGTGAACTGGTTTCCAGGATGAGGCACAGCAAATGACAGAATTCATGCCTTCAACATGAATTTCTGGCCATTCTATTCTGTTGATTCGCCTTCTAAGGAGCGTATGGCTGCGAAATCAGGTAGCTTATGGATACCACGAATCGTGATGGGCTTGTTGAGCTGAAGCCTTTCACGGTAGATACCACGCTCAAGTAGAATCTCTGCGCCGGGTGGCGCAGCATGAATGGCAGCAGCAAGAGACTGGAATTGTTTATTCTCTCTCACCTTGATTACTTTCACTTCTGTAAGAGTTTTCTTTTTCATGGCAATCGTTTCGACACTTTTCGGGAAACCTGTTTCTGAATTTTCAAGCAGTTCCTCTGCTTCTTTTCGTAGGCCCAGTGCTACCAAGGCTTCGGCACAGCGAAGAACTGGTTTGACTTCATCCTCGGGTGCACACATATTGGATTCGAGGTTGTCCCTCATAGCTTCCGTCAAGCTTTCCCATCTGGAGTCGAGCGCTGCACCGATTGCCATAAAGCTGCCATAGATGAACGCTTTTGTTAGCTTCGTCTTCGTTTCCTAGTTCTTCGCGGTATTTGAGAGCATTTGAATAGTGCCGTTCGGCTTCGTCAAAGCGTTGAGCAACGTATGCTCTGTTTCCGGCTTCTTTTTCTTCGACGACTTTGAGTGATCTATAAGTTCGGTGCTTAGCTGGGCGTCGCTCGGATAAGATAGGGGTGAGTCCGGGAGCTGTTGTACTTGGACATGTTTTGAAAAAGACTCCTTGGCTACCCCCTTGCTTGAAATTTGCTTTGAGGGCTCGCACTTGTCGAGATGAAATGCTGTATCCTTCTTCGATTAACTTCTTGCGGACACGCTTGCTTCCGATTGAAGGCTCTGTTATCAACAACTCTCGCATCCGCTCTTCCGCGCTCATTCGTTCCAGCGTCTCCGCTGCTTCTTCTTTTGGCTGAATGTCAGCTTTAGCAACATCAAAAACAAGATCATTGTAGTCATCCACACGGACTCCAATTGTACCGTCTGCTCTCTTCTTGGAAAACATGGCTCCGCAATGGCTATCATACGTCCTTCTCTGAACTCGGAAGTATCCGGCGTGTCATAAATTGCAAGATTGGTAAGATCACCATTGTCATCTTCGATGAGTACGGATGCCACTTTCAATACGAGCGTACGCGAAGCTATATTGACAAAAAGAGCGCAGCCACGATGAGTCTGACCATGCTTTAGATCGGCAATTCGAATAGGACGTAGATTGCTCCAGCCAACGGGACGAGAAGCCAGCTTTCGGTTAAAGTCCAATGTCGTCGCAACACCCCATGACTCTTCTTGCTTTTTATTTTCACAACGATCTACTTCCTCATTGAAATCCGCAATGATCTGTTCACGAGATCGAGTACTCGTAGTTGTTTTGTCTCTCGGTTCGACCGCCGGGGAGGTTTGCTCTGGCAGGTTGCCCGAGAGGGCTGAACAGAAAATCAGTGAAATCTTCATTCCTATCACTCTTCATGGTCACTGAACTCTCTTACGAAAAACAATAAATTTAAGCAACAACAAAATAGATGACTGGTGCTTTTTTAAGAGAGTTTTGATTGGCACATGCTTTGTTGATTGTCTGCACCGGCTCTGTATGTACAGGCCGAGGCCGCGCTGAAGCACATCGCGGTCGACTATGAGGTCCTGCCGGCGCTGACGGACATGGACGCGTCGCTGGCCGACACGACCAACCTCATCCACGAGACGGCCGATCCCCGCGGGATCAGCGAGGCCGGCCGCACCAACGTGGCCGCCCGGATCGACAAACAGGTCGGCGACGTCGACGCGGCCCTGCAGACCTGCGACCTGGTCGTCGAGCGCACCTACCACCTGCCGCGGGTCCAGGCCAGCCACATCGAACCCCACGTCGCCATCGCCTGGATCGACGAGGACCGTCGCCTGATCGTGCGCACCAGCACGCAGGTCCCGTTCCACCTGCGCCGCATCCTGGCCCGGATCCTGGAGCTGACCGAAGCCGACATCCGCGTGATCAAACCGCGGGTGGGCGGCGGCTTCGGGGACAAGCAGGAAATGGTCATGGAGGACCTGGTGGCAGTCATGGCCCTGCGGACCGGGCGGCCCGTGCGCCTGGAGTTCACGCGCGAGGAGGAACTGATCGCCGCGCGGTACCGCCACCCCCAGCGCATCACCATGACCACCGGGGTGATGAAGGACGGGACGATCGTCGCCAACCGCATGGACGTCATGGCCGACACCGGCGCCTACGGCAGCCACGCGCTGACCGTGCAGGGGAACACCGGCCAGAAGGTGCTGCCGATGTATCCGGCGCAGAACATCCACTTCAAGGTGACCTGCGTCTATTCGAACAATCCCAACAGCGGCGCCTTCCGCGGCTACGGCGCGCCGCAGGGCTGCTTCGCCCTGGAAAGCCACATCGACGAAGTGGCGCGCGAACTGGGCATGGACCGGCTGGAACTGAGGCGCCGGAATCATATCCGCCTGGGCGACACCGATCCGCTGTCCGCCCAGCTGGGCGAGGGCAAGGCGGGGCTGGTGCGGATCATCCGCTCCACGGGTCTCGAGAAGGCCATCGAACTGGGTTGCGAGGCCATCGGCTGGGGGACCGTGCCGCCGCCGACGGCGCCCCACCTCAAGCGCGGCCTGGGTCTGGCGTTGGCCATGCAGGGATCGGGTATCGCGGGCGTCGACTGGGGCGCGGCGACCGTCAAGCTCAACGACGACGGCAGCGTGAACCTGTTTGTCGGCGCCACGGACATCGGGCAGGGCTCCGATACGGTGCTGGCCCAGCTGTGCGCCGAGGAGCTCGGCATCCCCTACGACAAGGTCCTGATCCTGAGCTCGGACACCGATCTGACGCCGTTCGACGTGGGGGCCTACGCCTCGAGCACGACCTATGTCTCGGGCGGCGCGGTGGTCAAGGCGGCCCGGCAGCTGCGCGATCAGCTGACGGCCGTCCTGGCGCCCCGGTGGGAATGCGACCCCGCGGACATCACGCTGTCGGCCGGGCAGGTGACCGGACCCGACGGAAAATGCATGACCACCGCGGAGCTGGCGCTGTTCGCCCTTTATGACGCCAAGATCCAGCCGATGGCTACTGCAAGCCACATGTCCGACGAGTCGCCGCCGCCGTTCGCGGCCCAGTTCGCCGATGTCGAGGTGGATCCCGAGACCGGGCAGGTCTACGTGCGACGATTCGTATCGGCGGTCGACTGCGGCACGCCGGTCCATCCCCGGCTGGTCGAGGGCCAGATCGAGGGAGCGGTCGCCCAGGCCCTCGGCTACGCGCTCATGGAAGAGGTCCTGGTGGACCGGGCGGGCAAGGTGTTGAACCCGAATTTCCTGGACTACAAGATTCCCTCGGCGCTTGACATGCCCGAGATGACGACGATTCTGGTCGAGACGGACGAACCAAGCGGTCCCTTCGGGGCCAAAGCCGCCGGCGAAGTGCCCATTGACGGGCCTGCTCCGGCCATAGCCAACGCCATCTGCGACGCGGTGGGGATCCGGATGTACCGGCTGCCCGCCACCAGTGAACGTGTTTGGCGGGGATTAAAGGAGGAGACCCCATGATGAAGTTATTCGCGCGCATGATCCTGCTGACGGTGTTCACCGCGGCGCTGCTGACGGCAGCCGGCTGCGGCGGCAAGCAGGTTACCCGGGTCGATGTGGAAGAGAACATCGATCTGTCCGGCGAGTGGAACGACGTGGACAGCCGCAAGGTGTCCGCGGCGTTGACCGCCCAGATCACCATGAACTCCTGGGTCGAGGACTTCATGGCCGAGAACGGCAAGAAACCCTACCTGATCGTCGGTTCGGTCCGGAACAAGACCCCCGAGCACATTGCGGTCAAGACCTTCATCGCCGATCTGGAACGGGGCTTCATCAACGGCAACCGGGTGCGCGTGGTCGCCTCGGCCGAGGAGCGCGATGAGATCCGCGGCGAACGGGCCGACCAGCAGGAGTTCTCGTCGCCCGAGACCATGAAGCAGTGGGGCCGGGAAAAAGGCGCCGATTACATGTTGATCGGTGAGATCAACATGATTCTCGACCAGGAGGGCGGCGACGCGGTGAAGTACTACCAGGTCGATGCCTACCTGGTGGATCTCGAGGACAACACGAAGGTCTGGGCCGGATTCGAGAAGATCAAGAAGTTCGTGGGCAAGAGCAAGTACAAGGGCTAGGACTTCTTGACACGCCCCGTCGGCATTGCCGGACCCCGCAGCAGGACAGCCGTGGTGACAGCGGCTGCCCTGCTGCTGTTCCTGCTGGCGACCGGGTTGCTCGGCGGCTGCGCCACCTACAGCGCCAAGCTGCAGAATCTGCGGCCCGAAGTCGCTGCGGGCGATTTCGATGCCGCCCTCCAGACCGTCGAGGACGAGAGCGGCAAGAAGGACCGAACCCTCTACCATCTCGAGCGCGGCCTGATCTTCCACTACTCCGACCGCTACGCCGAAAGCAACGTGGAGTTTGCCGAGGCCGAACGCCTGGCCGACGAGCTCTACACGAAGTCCATTTCCGAGGGCGCGCTGTCGCTGATCTCGAACGACAACGCCATCAGTTACCGGCCGCGGCCCTTCGAACTGGCGATGGTGCCCTACTACAAGGGGCTGAACTACATCTTCCTGGGCGACCGGAACGCGGCCCAGGTCGAGGCCCGACGGGCCAGCGTGCAGATGGCGAAATTTGTCGACGCGACGCTGGACGGGTTGCGCGACGAGGACCGGTCGGCCCTCGACCAGATCCGCAACAACCCGTTCCTGCTCTACTTCAGCGGCATGCTGTACGACTGGGACGGCGAGATCAACGACGCCTTCATCTCGTACCGCAACGCGGCGGTCGCCTACCAGCAGAACCATGACCTGCTGCAGGTGGACATCCCGCCCAGTCTGGGGCCCGACCTGGTCCGGTTGGCCGGACGCCTGGGTTTCCGGGACGAACTCGACTACCTGTACCAGACCTGCCCCGATGTCTTCCAGTACGGCGATGATCCGGCCTCGGGACTGCCGCTCACCCGCGAGGACTACGAACAGACCGCCGGCTGGCGCCGCGGCAACGGCGAGGTGGTCTTCCTGCTGGAGACCGGATTCGTGCCCATGAAATCCCAGGTCCGGTTCGACATTCCGATCTTCGCCAACGAAACCTATGACGACCCCGACTACTGGTCGTGGGAGATCTACTACGGCATGGGCAACACGCAGGCGCTGGTCAAGGGGCGCAAGGTGGAGTACTGGGTGTCGGTAGCCGCGCCCCAGCTGGACGACCTGCAGCCCGGTCCCTTCACCGGCGTCAGGGTGTCGGTGGCCGACAGCCTGGTGCCCTTCGTCACCACACGCGCGGAAAATCTCGCGCGGCAGGCGCGGGTGACCTTCGACGCCGAGAAAGCGACGATCTTCTTCAAGACGATCCTGCGGGGACTGACCAAGTACCTGGCCAGCCGCGGCGCCGAAAAGGCCGGTGGCGACTGGGCCGGCATCGTGGCCAACATCTTCGGGGCCGTGACCGAGAGCGCCGACACCCGCAGCTGGCTGACCCTGCCCGAGCACGTCAACCTGGCCCGGATCTCCCTGCCGCCCGGTACGTACGACCTGGAGGTCGAGGTTCTCGGACCCGGCGGCCGGCCGTTGTTCACCCGGACCGTCGCCGGGGTGACCGTCGCTGCGGGCGACTGGACCTTCGTGGCCCGCCGGGTGTTTTGACGATGATTCCTGTCCGCACTGCCACGAAAGGGATCCTCTGGCTGCTGCTGATCCTGGGGATCGCCGGCGCCGCTCAGGCGCAGGCGCCGGGCCGGGACTTTCTGCCCGACGATCATGCGCCCGGCGATCCGTTGCCCTGGGGACTGCCCGTGGCGGAAATCCGCCTGGAAGGGCTCAACCGAACCCGGGAAAACGTCGTCACGCGGGAACTGCTGACCCGTGTCGGCGAACCCTGTCTGCTGGAGAATCTCGAACAAGAGGTCCGGGACCTGGAGCAGCTGGACATCTTCGCCGACCTGTCCGTCACCGCCGCGACGGCCGGTGACCAGGTCGTGCTGACCTACCGTTTCGAGGAGCTCTTCAAGTTCCTGCCCACCGTCGGCATCAAGTTCTCGGACGAGACCGGTGTTTCGGCGGGAGGCGGGGTGAAGATCCCCAACCTCGGCGGGCGAGGGGTCTACCTGTCCGCGCGGGTGATGTTCGGCGGGGCCACCGAGCTCGAGGTCCTGCTGAAGAACCGGAACCTGGGCGGCAATCACTTCGGCTACGACCTGGAGTATTACCACCGGGACAAGGAGAACCAGATCGCCGGCTTTCTGGAGAATGCCGATGAGTTGTATCTCCGGTTCGGTCCCCGCCTGGGGCAACACGGCCGCGTCGGCGGGCGGGTCGAATTCGTCTCCATGCGCAGCGACCGGGACGGCGTCACGCTCAATCCGAACAACCATGACAAGAATTCGCGCCTGGGTCTTTTTCTCGGCTACGACAGCCTCGACGCCTTCGTCGGGACGACCACCGGCTGGTGGAGCGAGATCATGCTGACCCAGGCGATCAAGCTCTTCCCGAACTCCAGCGGCTACACCCAGGGTGATCTGGACCTCAGACGCTACGTCGCGCTGGCTGAGGACCACACGCTAGCCTTGTTTTCCCTGACCACCCTGCGGTCGGGCACCGTCGGCAGCGACATCGCCCCGTGGGAACGGTTCGGCATCGGGGGCACCAACACCGTTCGCGGCTGGACCTTCGCCGCGCAGACGGGCAAGAACCAGATGATCAACACCGCCGAGTACCGCTTCACCCTGCTCAAGCCGCGGCCCTGGGACCTGCCTTTCAACTTCAGGTACCGCGGGGGGCTGCAGCTGGCCGCATTCGTCGACTACGGTCTCGGCTGGGATGATGGTCCCGAATTTGCCGCCGACAACTTCATCACCGGCTACGGAGTCGGTGCCCGCCTGCTGATCCCCATCGTCGGCATGGCCCGCATCGACTTCGGCTGGGGCGAAAGCGGCCAGGGTGTCTTCCTGCACCTGGGTTCCTTCGAGAAGGCGACCGCCGCCCGCAAGAGGGTCCGTTGATCCGGCGGGTCCTGGTGATCCTGCTGGCAACCGCCGCGGTCGCCGGGCCGGTCCGGTCCGCACCCGCTGCGGCGCCTTCGGCCAAGGGTTCGTTCATCTTCCAGTTCGAAAACGATGTCCTGGGCAAGGACGCCTCCGACCGACACTACACCAACGGCATGCAGATCTCCTACCAGACCGCGGCGAACCGGGTCTGGGGCTGGCTCGACAGCTGGGCCCGCCGCCACATCTTCAGCGATCCGGACGTACAGCTTCACGCCAGCATGGCCCTGGGGCACAACCTCTACACACCCGAGGACATCGCCTCCAGCGAGCTGGTGGCCGACGACCGGCCCTATGCCGCCTGGCTGCACGCGGACCTGGGCATGGTCGGTTACCAGCAGGACCGCCTGCGCGTCCTTGAGCTGTCGGTGGGCGTGGTCGGGCCGGCGGCCGGCGGTGAAAAGATGCAGAAGTGGTTCCACGAGGTCATCGGATCGCCCGACCCGCAGGGTTGGCACAACCAGCTGCGGAACGAACCGGCGGTGATGCTGGTGTTCGAACAGAAGTGGCGGAACCTGTCGGGCCCGCGCTGGCTGGGGCTGGAGTTCGACGCGTCGCCCCACGGCAGCCTGGCTCTGGGCAACGTCTTCACCTACGCGGGTCTCGGGGGTACCCTGCGCCTCGGGCAGGGGCTTGCCCGTGATTTCGGCCCGCCCCGCATCCAGCCGGCCCCGCCGGGCTCCGGCTATTTCGTGCCCGGCGGCCGCTTCGGGTGGTACCTGTTCGCCGGCATGGACGGGCGCATGATGCTCCAGAACATCTTCCTGGACGGCAACACCTTCCAGGACAGCCACCGGGTCGACAAGAACCTCTGGGTCGCCGATTTCGTGGGCGGCGTGGCCGTCGCGGCCCACGGGGTGCGCCTCAGTGCTACCTACGTGCAGCGCACGCCCGAGTTCAAGGGGCAGCGGCGGCCGGACCACTTCGGATCGCTGGCCTTCAGTTTCCGGCTGTGAGCCGCCGGCCGATTGGGGTTTCCCGCGGCCGCGCCAGGCGTTAGTATTGACCGCACCCGGGGGAACACGAGGTTTCCGCCGGCATCACCTTCGGCGAGGTCGACCTTGGAAGAAAACGTCCAGCACCTGATCGAGAATATCCGCGACTCGATCATCGGCGACGAGCGCGCCCTCGACGGTCCCTACGGTCCGCGCCGCATGACCTACGCCGACTACACCGCCAGCGGGCGTTCCCTGGAATTCATCGAGGAATTCATCCGGGAAGAAGTGCTGCCGCTGTACGCCAATACCCATACCGAGACCTCGAGCACGGGCCTGCAGACCACCTGTTTCCGCGAGGATGCCCGCCGGATCATCCTCGAGGCCGTCGGGGGAACCGACGAGGACGTCGTGATCTTTTGCGGCGCCGGGGCCACCGGGGCGATCAACAAGCTGATCGAGATCCTCAACCTGCGGCTGCCCCGCGACCTGGACGAGAAGTTCGATCTGGCGCGGCACATCCCCGCGCAGCAGCGGCCGGTGGTCTTCATCGGGCCCTACGAACACCACTCCAACGAGCTGCCCTGGCGCGAATCGATCGCCGATGTCGTGGTCATCCCCGAGGACGCCGACGGCCGCATCGACCAGGAACACCTGGAGCGCGAGCTGGTGAACCACGCCGCGCGCCCGCTGAAGATCGGCAGCTTCTCGGCGGCCAGCAACGTGACCGGGATCGTGTCCGACACCGCCGGCATCTCCAGCCTGCTGCACACCCACGGAGCGCTCGCCTTCTGGGATTTCGCGGCTGCGGCGCCCTACGTCAAGATCGAGATGAATCCCGCCGAGGGTGCGCCCCGCGGCGGGCCGTCCTACAAGGACGCCCTGTTCATGTCGCCGCACAAGTTCGTCGGTGGCCCCGGCACACCCGGCCTGCTGGTGGTCAAGCGGCGGCTGATCACCAACAAGGTGCCCACGGTGCCCGGCGGCGGCACCGTTTCCTACGTGAGCCCGGCCGAGCACACCTACCTGGCCGACCTGATCCACCGCGAGGAGGGAGGGACGCCGGCCATCATCGAGGCGATCCGCGCCGGTCTGGTCTTCCATCTCAAGAGCGCCGTCGGCGAGGACAACATCGAGCACCTGGAACACCAGTTCCTGCAGCGGGCCATCGCCGCCTGGGCGCAGAATCCGAACATCCGGATCCTCGGCAACCTGAAAGCCAAGCGGCTGTCCATCGTGTCGTTCGTGATCAAGTGCGGCGACCGGATCCTGCACCACAATTTCGTGGTCGCCCTGCTGAACGATCTGTTCGGCATCCAGGCGCGCGGCGGCTGCTCGTGCGCCGGACCCTACGGCCACCGGCTGCTGGGGATCGACCTGGCCCGGAGCATGAGGTTCCACGAGGCCATCGCGAGCGGCTCCGAAGGCATCAAGCCCGGCTGGGTGCGCGTCAATTTCAACTACTTCATCAGCGCCGAGGCATTCGATTTCATCATCCGGGCGGTCGACCTGATCGCCCGCGAAGGCTGGCGCCTGTTGCCCCATTACGACTTCGATCCCGACACCGGGATCTGGCGGCATCGCGACGGCCGCCGGGGCAAACGGCTGCGCCTGCACAACATCAGCTATTGCAGCGGCACGATGCAGTACCGGGTCCAGCACATGACCGAACCCGAGAGCGCGTTCCTGGAATACCTGGAGGAAGCCGAGAAGATGCTCGCCCGGATGAGCGGCCCGGAGGCCGAGCGCGCCGCCGGCGACTGGCTCGGACCCGACCAGGGCATGACCGCTCTCGCAGGCGATCTGGAAGGCTTGCGCTGGTTTCCGCTGCCGGGAGAAAGCGTCCAGTCCTAGGTTCGACAACAAGGGGAAAATGCCATGCAGATCTACTCACCACACCGCTGCCTGATGCTGCTGGCCGTGCTCGTGCTGACGGTCGCGGGCGGCTGCAGCGACGACGATCCGGTCGCACCCCCGAACGACGGGGCGCTGGGTCCGTATCCCGAGACGGCCGGAGGCCTCATGACCGAATTCGGCGCCGCCTATGAAAAGCTGGACCACGAAGGCGTCCTGGCCCTCCTGGATCCCGCCTTCACCATGAAGCTGCAGCCAGCGACCGTGGCGGAGTTTCCCTACTGCGGGACCACGCTGGACCGCGCGGAGATGGAGGGTGTCCTGGGCCGCCTGTTCTCGGGCCGGGACCTGACGCTCAGGAACGGTGGTTTCATGGCCGCGACGACCGGCGTCAGCTTCAGCGTCTTGCAAGCGGTCGAAAACTGGGAGGAAGTTCCGGCCGGTGAAGAGTTCGCCGGCAACCAGCGGGCGCCGTTCGCGGTGCGGTTCCTGGTCGAGCGCGGCCAGAGCTACCCCTTGTCCCTAGTGCAGGGCACGGTGATACTTTACGCCAAGGCGGTCACAGCCGATATTGCCGGGCAGCCGAAAACCTACTATATCTTGACGGGGATGGCTGATCTGACGGGTTACAAGGCCGGTTCCGAGGACGTGAACTGGGGGAGCCTCCTGGCTCTGTATTACCCTCCCGCGGAATAGGGAGGCGGCCCTGGCGGCGCTGGCACCATGTGGAAGGACGGATCCTTGCCCACCGGTTCTTCAAGACTCCTGATCGCGGCAGCATGTCTGTCCGCTTTCGTCATCCTGTCCGGCTGCGGCGAAGAACACCGTCCGGTCGTTGCCCCGATCCTCCCGCTGCCGGTCATTTCACTGACTCCCGACGACGTCATGACCAATTTCCGGTCCAGCTACGAGGACATGGACCGGGCTGCCTATCTCGGCCTGCTGGGACCGAGTTTCGAGACCCATCTGCTGGCGGTGACCCGGCGCGCCTATCCCGATGTGGGGGAGACCCTCGACTACGCCGAAGAAACGCGGATCCACCGGCGGATGTTCGCCGGCGAGGATCTCACCGACCCCAACGGCGGACTGGTGCCGGCGGTGTCGGGGCTGAATTTCCGGAATCTGGAAAAGCTGGTCGGCTGGGGGATGTCGCTGGCATCGGATCCGATCCCCAACACGCTGAGCGCGCTCTACGACATCGACCTGCTCGTGGAACGCGGTCCCGACTACCCGGCCCTGGAAGTCAGGGGACAGATCAGATTCTACGTGGAACCCGTCGAGACGACTCTCAACGACGAAAACGTGACCTACTTCCGGCTGGTGGGTCAGCTGGACTGGACCTACTTCTTCCTGGGAGCGATGGCCGCCGAGGCCCAGACCACACCCTGGGGCACCTTCAAAGCCTACTACCGCTGACCGGAGGCCGGTGCCGCCTCAACCGTTCAGGACCAGCGCCACGATCTTTTCCAACCCGTGCCGATCCACCTGGCCGAACGCGTCGGGCTGGTCCGAATCCACGTCCAGCACCGCGGCGATACCGCCGTCGGCGCCCCGCACCGGCACCACGATTTCGCTCCGGGAACGCGCGTCGCAGGCGACATGGCCCGCGAAGGCGTGCACGTCCGGTACGATGATCGATTCCCCGCGATTCACGCACGCCCAGCAGACGCCTTCGGGCCCGTCCAGGACGGCGCAGGCCAATGGTCCCTGGTAGGGGCCGACGATCAGTCTCTCGCCGGACAACCGGTAGAATCCGGTCCAGAAGAAGTGGGGCATCTTGTGGTGCAGCAGGGCGCTGATGGTGGCCATGCGCGCGATCGGTTCATCGTTCTTGACGAACAGATCGACCAGTTGGTCGCCGATGCGCTCGTAACGGGCCGCCAGCTGGGCGTCGGATGTCGGGGCCATGGACTTTCCTTCGTCGAAGTTGAGCTAGCCAATATGGCGGGGTAGAAAAATTCCGCCAGGCTGGTCGGGCGCCAGCCGGCCGTCGGCCACCACCCGGTGTCCGCGCAGCCAGACGTCCCGGACCCGGCCCTGGACCGGCATCCCGGCCCACAGGGAGCCGGCGCGGTCGCTGCCGCCACGCGGTTCCCAGCGGTACTGCGGCCGCGGGTCGAACAGGACCAGGTCGGCGTCGCAGCCGACCGCGAGGCGGCCCTTGCGGTCGCCCAGCCCCATCAGTTCAGCCGGCCGGCGGCAGCAGACCTCGACCCAGCGGTGGGGCGTCAGCAGTCCGGGAACGACCGCGAGCGTGTGGCTGACCACGAGCCGTTCGGCGACGCTGCCGCACCCGTTGGGCACCTTGGCGAAACCGGCGTGGGCGGCCTCGGCTTTTGTCGCCAGGCAGAATTCGCAATGGTCGGTGGACAGCAGGTCCAGGCGGCCGTCGCCGAGCGCCGCCAGCAGGGCCTGACCGTCGGCCGGCCGGCGCAGGGGTGGCGAACAGATGGCTGCCAGCGCGGCTTCATAACCGCCCGCATACAGGCCCTCGTCGCGGAAGAGATGGTGGAGGCAGGCTTCCCCGATCAGGACGGATGCGGCACCGGTAGCCGGCCGCTGCCGGCGGGCCGCCGTCAGCATGTCCACGCATTCGGCCATGCTCATATGCACGATCGTCAAGGGGCAGCCCGTCTCGCGGGCGAGGTCCAGCACCGCGCGGACGGCCTTTTCCTCGGATTCCCGGGGGTGGGCCACCGGGTGCCATTCGGGTCCGGAACGCCCTGTTTCCAGCAGCAGGGCTTCGGCCGCGGCGTTCATCTCGCCGTCTTCGGCGTGGACCAGCAGCATGGCACCGGATTTGCGCACGGCGACCATCAGATCGCGCATCTGGGCGACCGTCAGCATCAGGCGGTTCTTGTAGGCCAGAAAACCCTTGAAGGTGGCCACGCCGCGGGCGACCAGACCGGGGATCTCGGCGAGTCGTTCCACCGAGGTGTCGGTGACCGTTACGTGCAGGCCGTAATCGCAGAGGATGGTGCCGTCGGCCATGGCCCGCCAGTTGGCGAAGGCCTGGCCGAGGGTGTCGCCGGCGGCGGGGTTGGCGAAATCGATCACGGTGGTCGTGCCGCCCAGCAGGGCGGCCCCGGCGCTTTCGCGCCAGCCGAGGCTGGTCAGTCCGGGGCCCAGGGGCATGCCGAAATGGGTGTGGGCGTCGACCGCCCCGGGCAGAAGCCACAGGTCCTGCGCGTCGACGATATCGTGGCCCTGCGCATCGAGATCCGCGCCCACCGCCGCGATGCGGCCGTCCCGGACCAGAACGTCGGCCCGGACCAGACCGCCGGGAGTGGTGATGCTGCCGCCGGAAATGAGCATAACCAATGAATACTGGCACGGAGCGCTCGCGACCAGTAAAATTCGGCCAGAGATTTCGAGAACCAATGTCAACAATCAACGGAAGGGACAACCATGAAAATCACCGTCTATCTGCTCGTCGCCGTCCTGCTGCTGGGCAGCGCCCTGGGCTGCGCCAGCTGGAGCAACAAGCAGAAGGGTGCCGTCATCGGCGCCGGAACGGGCGCCGCCGCCGGCGGGGCCATCGGCAGCGCCAGCGGCAACACCGCCGAGGGTGCGATCATCGGCGCGATCATCGGCGGGGCGGCCGGGGCCATCATCGGCAACTACATGGACGATCAGGCGGAGGAGATCGAGCGCGATCTCGAGGGCGCCACGGTCACCCGGATCGGCGAGGGCATCAAGATCACCTTCGAGTCCGGTCTGCTGTTCGATGTCGACAGCTCGAAGCTCCAGTCGGCCGGCAGCACCAACCTGGTGAACCTCGCCGAGATCCTCAACAAGTACGATGACACCAACATCCTGATCGAGGGTCATACCGATGGGACCGGCAGCGAGGATTACAACCTGACCCTGTCCCGCAACCGGGCCCAGTCGGTGGCCAACGAGCTGGAGGGCGTCGGTGTGGGTTCGCCCCGCTTCACGATCATGGGGTACGGCGAGGCCCAGCCCGTCGCCGACAACGACACCTACGAGGGTCGCCAGGCCAACCGGCGGGTCGAAATTGCCATCATGGCCAACGACAAGCTGAAGGATGCGGCCGAGAAGAAGGCCGGCGGCTGATCCCGGCGCTTCCTGATGGCGGTAGACCCTGCGCCCGGCAGGGGATATAATCCGGTCCCTTCGACGTTTACCCGGCCCGGGGAGCTTCTGGCTCCCCGGGAGGCGCTTGTGACCGACCCCAAGGAGCCCGGATGAAAAGGATCACCAGCCGCGTCAATCCGCAGGATGCGTCCTTCAAGGAGAACGACCGGCGCAACCGGGACCAGGCAGCCCGGCTGGCCGAGCTGCTGGGGAATATCCGGCAGGGCGGCAGCGAGAAGGCCCGTGAGCGCCACCGGTCCCAGGGCAAGATGATGGTGCGCGACCGGATCGAGGCTCTGGTCGATCCCGGTGCCCCGTTCCTCGAATTGTCGACCCTGGCCGCCCACGGGGTCTATCCGGACGAGGTTCCGGCGGCGGGCATGGTCACGGGCATCGGGCAGGTCCACGGTCGGCAGGTGATGATCGTGGCCAACGACGCCACCGTCAAAGGCGGCACGTACTACCCCTTGACGGTCAAGAAACACCTGCGCGCCCAGGAGATCGCTCGCGAGAACCGGCTGCCCTGCATCTATCTGGTCGATTCGGGCGGCGCTTTCCTGCCCCTGCAGGCGGAGGTTTTCCCCGACCGCGAGCACTTCGGACGGATCTTCTACAACCAGGCCACGATGAGCGCCCTGGACATCCCGCAGATCAGCGCCGTGCTGGGCTCGTGCACCGCCGGCGGCGCCTACGTGCCGGCCATGAGCGACGAGGTGGTCATCGTCAAGGAACAGGGCACGATCTTCCTGGGCGGGCCGCCGCTGGTGAAGGCGGCCACCGGCGAGGAGGTCACCGCCGAGGAGCTGGGCGGCGGGGACGTCCACACCAGGATCAGCGGCGTGGCCGACCACCTGGCCAACGACGACGCCCACGCCCTGCGCCTGGTGCGCGACATGGTGGAGAACCTGGGGCCGGTGCACACCGCCCGGACCCCCTGCGCCACCGCTGAACCGCCGCACTACGATCCGGAGGAACTCTACGGCGTGGTCAGCCACGACCCGAAGGTGCCCTTCGACATCCGCGAGGTGATCGCCCGGGTGGTCGACGGCAGCCGCATGCACGAGTTCAAGCCGCGCTACGGCACGACCCTGGTCTGCGGCTTCGCGCGGATTCACGGCTACACCGTCGGCGTCATCGCCAACAACGGCATCCTGTTCAGCGCCGAGGCCCTCAAGGGCACCCATTTCATCGAGCTGTGCAACGCGCGCAAGATCCCCCTGGTCTTCCTGCAGAACATCACGGGGTTCATGATCGGCAAGGAGTACGAGCACGGCGGGATCGCCAAGGACGGCGCCAAGCTGGTCAACGCCGTGAGCAACAGCACCGTGCCCAAGTTCACCGTGGTCGTCGGCGGCAGCTACGGCGCCGGCAATTACGGCATGTGCGGCCGGGCCTTCCAGCCGCGGCTGATGTTCATGTGGCCCCAGGCCAAGATCTCGGTGATGGGCGGCGAGCAGGCGGCCGGCGTGCTGCTGACGGTCAAGAAGGACCAGGTGGCCCGGGCCGGCGCCGGACTCACCGCCGCGGAGGAAAAGGCCATCGTCGACCCGATCCTCGCCAAGTACGAAATCGAGGGCCACGCCTACTACAGCAGCGCGCGGTTGTGGGACGACGGGGTGGTCGATCCGGTCCAGACGCGCGACATTCTCGGGCTGGGCCTGGCGATGTCGCTGAACGCCCCGATACCGCCGGTGAAATTCGGAATCTATCGCATGTAGGAGATGATCATGCCGATTCGAGAAGATATCGCGGGTCGGGTGCTGGTCGTGACGCTCGACAATCCCCGCATCCGCAACGCATTCGACAAGGCGACGATCGGCAAGCTGCGGGACCTGTTCGAGACCCTGTCCTACCGCGACCCGCTGCCGGTGGATCCGGACCAGGTGTCCGGTCCCGACGGCACCCTGGATATCGGAACGCAGGGGCGGTGGCGGCCCCAGGTCGTCGTACTGCAGGCGGCCGGGGACGTGTTCTGCGCCGGTGCCCATCTCGGGGAGATGCAGGCGCTCGGTGAAGCCGATTACCAGGAGAACCTGGCCGCGGCTCTCGACATGGGGGCGATGTTCCGCGCCGTGCGCAACTGCCCGGCCCCGGTGGTGGCGCGGGTGCAGGGGCCGGCTTTCGGCGGGGGTGTGGGGTTGGTGGCCGCCTGCGACATCGTCGTGGCCGGCGACCGCGCCCGCTTCGCCTTCACCGAGGTCCGGCTGGGGATCGTGCCGGGCGTGATCTCGCCCTGGTCATCGACCGGATCGGCCGGCCGGCCGCCCGCACCTGTTTCCTGACCGGCGAGTCCCTCGGCCCGGTGGAAGAAGGCCCTCCGTCTGGGCCTGGTCGACCGGCTGGCGGCCGCCGGTGACCTCGACGCCGCCGTGGAATTGGTGGTCCGGGACCTGCTCAAGGGCGGTCCGGCCGCCCTCGGTCGGGTCAAGAGCCTGCTGGAAGGCGTCCAGTCGCTGGGCTTCGCCCGCAGCGGCGAACTGCCGCCCGGATGATCGCCGAGGCCCGGGCCCAGCCCGAGGGCCAGGCGGCGCTGAAGGCATTCCTGGCCAAGAAACCGGCGCCCTGGGTCGCCGGACCAGCCCTGGACCCTGCCGGCGGTCGCGAAAGGATCCCATGACCCCGAGTCGGCCTGAAAGCGCCGGGGGCCGTCCCCCCGCAACCCCCATCAATCGGGTCCTGGTCGCCAATCGCGGCGAGATCGCCGTGCGGGTGATCCGCGCCTGCCGGGAGATGGGGCTGGGTACCGTGGCGATCTGCTCGGAAGCCGATCGCGGCGCCCTGCACGCCGAGCTGGCCGACATGGCGGTGCTGGTGGGTCCGGCCGAACCGGCGGAATCGTACCTGAATCTCGACCGGATCATCGAGGTGGCCCTGGCGACCGATGCCGACGCCATCCATCCCGGCTACGGTTTTCCTGGCCGAGAACGCGGCGTTCGCCCGGGCGTGCGCCGCGGCCGGACTGGTGTTTATCGGCCCGGAGGCGGATGTCATCACCAGCATGGGGGAAAAAACCGCGGCACGCGCGCTCATGGAGGCCGCCGGAGTGCCCGTGGTTCCGGGTGCCCTGTTGCCGGAGCCGGACGCGCAGGGTATCTATCCGGCGGCTGAGGTACTGGCAATCTGCGAGACGGTGGGTTTTCCGCTGATGATCAAGGCGGCTTTCGGCGGTGGCGGCAAGGGGATGCGGCTGGTGGCGTCCGCCGGGGACGCCGTCAAGGCCTGCCAGGCCGCGTCCCGCGAGGCCGCCGGCGCCTTCGGCAACGGGACCGTCTATCTGGAGAAGTTCATCGAGCGTCCCCGCCACGTGGAATTCCAGATCTTCAGCGACGCCCACGGCAACCACGTCCACCTGTTCGAGCGGGAATGCTCGATCCAGCGCCGGCACCAGAAGATCATCGAGGAGTCCCCGTCGCCGGCGTTGACGCCCGCCCTGCGCCAGGAGATGGGCGCCGCGGCGGTGGCCGCCGCCCGGGCCGTGGGCTACCGCGGCGCCGGCACCGTGGAATTCCTGCTCGACGCCGCGGGCGACTTCTATTTCCTGGAGATGAACACCCGGCTGCAGGTGGAACATCCGGTCACCGAACTGGTGACCGGTACCGACCTCGTGCGCGCCCAGATCCAGGTGGCCGAGGGCAGGACCTTGCCGTGGACGCAGGCGGATCTGGCCTGCCGGGGCCACGCGATCGAGTGCCGCATCTACGCCGAGGATCCCGAGCAGAACTTCCTGCCGTCCCTGGGACAGCTGGTCCTGCTGCACGAGCCCTCCGGGCCGGGCGTGCGGATCGACAGCGGTGTGCGGCAGGGTGACGCGATCACCATGTATTACGATCCTTTGATCGCCAAGCTGAGCGTGCACGGTCCGAGACCGGAACGCGGCCATCGACCGGGCCGTCGCCGCCCTGAGCGAGTACGCGGTCCTGGGAGTGACCACCAACGTGGAATACCTGATCGACATCCTGCAGGACGAGCTTCGTTGCCGCCGGCGATCTGCACACCGGCTTCCTGACCGAGCACCTGCCGGACTGGACCAGCGACGCGTTCCGCGGACGGGGATCTGGCCCTGGCGGTCGCCGCGGTGGCGGAACATCGCCGGCGCTCCACGCCGGGGGCACCGTCCCCGGACGGCCACCCGCCGGCAGAAAGCACGGCGACACCCTGGCAGAACCTGGGCGGTTTCAGGCTGCGCGGATTGGACTGACACCGGCTCGATGCCGGAAAGGCGGCGGTTTTGCGACTGGAATTCATCACCACCAACGACCGGGTGCCGGTCGAAGTGACCGCCGTCGGCGGGGACTGGTCCCTGGAGATCGACGGCCGGCAGGTCGGGTTCCAGGCCGCCGGTGCCCCGGACGGTTCCTGGCTGGTCGAGACCCACCAGGGCACGCCGGCGCCTGTGGGTGGCCGCCCGCGGCGACGAGCGGCTGGTCTTCTGCGACGGACGGGTGCACACCCTGCGTCTGGTCGACCCCGACTTCGACGACGACCAGCCGGAGGGGTCGGCGGAACCCGACCTGACGGCCGCCATGCCGGGCAAGGTGGTCAAGGTCCTGGTGGCCGCGGGGGACCACGTGGCCGTCGGCCAGGCCCTGGTGATCATGGAGTCGATGAAGATGGAAACCGAGGTCGTCACGAGCCGTCAGGGGGTCGTGGAGCGGATCCACGTCGCCGCCGGCCAACTGGTGACCCAGGGCGAGGTCCTGGCCACGCTGGTCGCGGCGGACTCCGACGAGACGGCGGCCCCGCAGTGAAGGTCCTGTTCATCTGCACGGCCAATTCCTGCCGCAGCCAGATGGCTGAAGCCTGGGCCCGGCACCTGTTTCCGGCCGACTGGAGCGTCAGCAGCGCCGGGTTGCTGACCTACCGGATCACCACCAACACCCGCGAGGCCATGGCCGCCGTCGGTCTGGACATGGCCGGCCAGGAGCCCAAGACGATCGACCGCTTCAAGCTGGACACTTTCGACCTGGTCGTGACGCTCAGTGAAGAAGCCGGGCGGTTTCTGCCGCAATTGCCGGACCCGGCCCGCCATGTCCACCGCCCGGTGGACGATCCCATGGGAGCCAAGGGATCACCGGAGGAAGTGACCGCCGCGTTCACGCGGGGGCGGGACCTGATCCAGGCCATCGTCGCGGACGTGGTCGCGGGTCGGATTTGCCCCGGATCATCATGAAATTTCACCTATTCTACGGCGCCGTTCCGCTCGATTCCCACCGGTCGTTTTCGCCAACCGTCCGGTCGCGATATCTCCAATAATTTCATGAGAATAATCGCCCACCAGGCCGCCGGGAAATGCGCCGTAATTCCTCCGGCAGGGTTGGGCGGCGGATTTCCGACTTTCTGCCGCAAAAATTCTTGAGAGGCAATTGAGCGGCCACAGCGTTGTTTTTTTGCGGGTTTCGGATCGATTCGATTTTCGCGAGCGATCCCGTCGGACCTTTACGAAATATTTGCTTTGAACCGTTCGCCGGGAAAATATTATTGTCCTCCAACGCCCCACAAGGGGATGTGGTCAACCTGGCTGGATTGCCCTACATATTGGGTTTATGTCCACATAGATCATCAAGCTTGACCTCATTATTCCTCATGCAGGAGTAGTGATCGACGGGTCGGTTAGAGTTCAGACAGCCCTCGTCAAGCCACCAATTCTAATCAATCAAAGTCCTGTATTTTCAGGAGTTCAGATGGATCTGAACAAAGGAGAGGGGATCATGGCGGATCGGATCAACCAGGAAAAGTCTGTCAAATTGCAGGCTTCCGGCGACAGCGCGCTTTGCGGGCAAGACACCGAAACCAACACGGAAAATCAGAAGACCGACCCGAAGACGTTGCGGGCTGCCGCTAAGCTGGATGCCGAGCAGGTCGACATCAAGGGCCTCGCCGATGAGGGCGGCGACGCCGCGCTGGTCGAGACCATCCAGCAGGAAATTGCCAAGAGCAAGGGCGAGGGCCTGGCGATCGAGCGCCGCTACACCACCGCCGGCGTCCATCCCTACGACGCCATCTCCTGGGAACGGCGTTCGGCCAGCATCGTCAACGACAAGGGCGAGACCCTCTTCCGCCAGGACGACTGCGAGATTCCCGCGAACTGGACCCAGATGGCCACCAACGTGGTCGTCTCGAAGTACTTCCGCGGCGGCATGGACACGCCCCAGCGCGAGACGTCCGTGCGCCAGCTCATCGACCGCGTCGCCGACACCATCACCGACTGGGGCATCAAGGACGGCTACTTCGCCGGCGTGACGAGGACGCCGAGGTCTTCCGCGACGAGCTGAAGCACCTGCTGGTCAACCAGCTGGCGGCCTTCAACTCGCCCGGTGTGGTTCAACGTGGGCGTGGAGAAGACGTCCCCAGTGCTCGGCCTGCTTCATCAACGCGGTCGAGGATTCGATGGCCAGCATCCTCGATCTGGCCAAGACCGAAGGCCTGCTGTTCAAGTACGGCAGCGGCACCGGCAGCAACCTGTCCACCCTGCGCTCGAGCCGCGAGAAGCTGTCGGCCGGCGGCCAGGCCAGCGGTCCGGTGTCCTTCATGCGCGGTTTCGACGCCTTCGCCGGCGTGATCAAGTCCGGCGGCAAGACCCGCCGCGCCGCCAAGATGGTCATCCTGGACGCCGACCATCCGGACATCGAGGAGTTCATCGACTGCAAGGTCAACGAGGAGCGTAAGGCCTGGGCCCTGATCGACCAGGGCTACGACGGCTCCTTCAACGGCGAGGCCTACAACTCGGTCTTCTTCCAGAACAGCAACAACTCGGTCCGGGTCAGCAACGAGTTCATGCGCGCGGTCGAGGAGGACGGCGACTGGACCACCCACGCGGTGGTCGACGGCCGGCCGATGGACACCTACAAGGCCCGCGATCTCATGCGCAAGATCGCCGAGGGCACCCACGTCTGCGGCGATCCCGGCATGCAGTTCGACACCACGATCAACGACTGGCACACCTGCAAGAACACCGACCGGATCCACGCCTCGAATCCCTGCAGCGAGTACATGTTCCTGGACAACTCGGCCTGCAACCTGGCCTCGCTGAACCTGATGAAGTTCCGCCGCGAGGACGGCGAGTTCGATATCGAATCGTTCCGCTACGCCTGCCGCATCATGATCCTCGGCCATGGAGATCATCGTCGGCAACAGCAGCTACCCGCGGCCGGAGATCGAGGAGAACAGCCACCTGTTCCGTCCGCTGGGCCTGGGCTACGCCAACCTCGGCGCCCTGCTCATGGACCGCGGCCTGCCCTACGACAGCAACACCGGCCGCGACTACGCCGCGGCCATCACGTCGCTGATGTGCGGCCAGGCCTACCTGACCTCGGCGGAGATCGCCAGCCAGATCGGGCCGTTCGCCGGTTACGCGGAGAACCGCGAGCCCATGCTCGAGGTGATCCGCAAGCACCGGGCGGCCGTCAACGGGATCACCGCCAACCGGGTGCCCGAAGACCTGCTCACCGAAGCGGAGACGGTCTGGCGCGAGGCCTACGCCCTGGGCCACGACTACGGCTACCGCAACAGCCAGGTCACCGTGCTGGCGCCCACCGGCACCATCGGGTTCATGATGGACTGCGACACCACCGGCGTCGAGCCGGACATCGCCCTGGTGAAGTACAAGAAGCTGGTCGACGGCGGCCTGATGAAGATCGTCAACAACTCGGTGCCCGACGCCCTGGAAAAGCTGGGCTACAACGACGAGGAAGTCACGGCGATCATCGATTACATCAGCGACAACGAGACCATCGAAGGTGCACCGGGCCTGAAGGAGGAACACCTGCCGGTGTTCGACTGCGCCTTCCGGCCGGCCAACGGCGAGCGCTCGATCCATTACATGGGTCACCTGCGCATGATGTCGGCGGTGCAGCCGTTCCTGTCCGGCGCCATCAGCAAGACGGTGAATCTGCCCACCGAGGCCACCGTCGAAGAGATCATGACCACGTACCTCGAAGCCTGGAAGATGGGCCTGAAGGCCGTGGCCATCTACCGCGACAACTCGAAGCGGCTGC
This sequence comes from Candidatus Krumholzibacteriia bacterium, assembly GCA_942492615.1. Lineage (GTDB taxonomy): Bacteria > Krumholzibacteriota > Krumholzibacteriia > LZORAL124-64-63 > LZORAL124-64-63 > CALOFL01. The sequence goes on along the minus strand of CALOFL010000006.1, from coordinate 94,296 downwards.
AACCGCTGAACATGGGCAAGAAGAAGGACGACGGCGCGGATGAAGAAGTGCTCCTGGCCCCGCCCAAGCCCAAGCGGGTGCGCCTGCCGGACGAGCGGCAGGCCGTCACCCACAAGTTCTCCATCGCCGGACACGAGGGATACCTCACGATCGGGCTGTACCCCAACGGCAAGCCGGGCGAGATGTTCATCTCCATGGCCAAGGAAGGCTCCGTGGTCAGCGGGTTGATGGACAGCTTCGCCACCAGCGTGTCGATCATGCTGCAGTACGGCGTGCCGCTGAAGGTGCTGATCAACAAGTTCAGCCACGCCCGGTTCGAGCCCAGCGGCTTCACGAGCAACAGCGAGATCCCCATCGCCAAGTCGGTGATGGACTACATCTTCCGCTGGATGGACCTGAAGTTCGGCGAACATGCCGGCGATGCCGATGGGACCGTTCCCGACGGCGCGGCCGAAACCCGCATCGACGCCGGCCTGAAAGAGGCTGAAATAGCGGCGGCGGCCGGTCTGAAGGCGATGGCCGCCAGCGCCGGTGGACCCAGCCGGATCACGATGGAAGAGGAGCACAACGTCTACCAGCAGCAGGCCGACAGCCCGCCCTGTCCCGAGTGCGGCTCGGTGACGGTGCGCAACGGTGCCTGCTACAAGTGCCACAACTGTGGCGCAACCACCGGTTGCTCCTGATCGCAAGAGGCTTTTAGGCGCCCGATCATCCGTTTCGACGGAGCGAGATTGAGGCAACGGAATGCCATGGAACCCCGCCGGGAAAGGAATCCCGGCGGGGTTTTTGTTTTCCGCTCGGCGCGCCTGATTCCCGACAGCGTAGTGTCCTGTCGTCGACACGCTGGCGCCCGCGAGTTCCGCCGGAGTTCCGCCGCAGCCCGCCAAACCCCTTGGCCCCAAGATCCTACCGGTAAGCAGCGCTCGGTCCGCGCCTGGTCCGCCTCTTGGTATCTACTCCAGCAAGAGGGAGGACGGACGGGGGCGGTGACACGTCTGAAGGGAGGTCATCAAGAAAATGAAAAATATCATGTCGATACTGTGCTACGGTCAATCTCTCGCCCGGAAAGGTCGCCTGTCGCGTCCGCCGCCAACCCTGAATTGATCCCTCGCCCACCGTATGCCGAATCCGATACCAGGCGACCCTTCCCCGGGAGGGTCTCCTCCACTCGATCCCGGGAGGGAAACGCGATGAAACAAACCAATATTTGCCGTGCCTTGCTGGCGGCGCTGGTCCTCGGAGGTTGTCTGCTGCTGGCCTCCTGTTCCCAGGACACGGCGGTGGCTCCGACCGCGGCCGAATCTTCGGCCACCGATATCGACGGGGCGTTCGCCCTGGCGGCGGAAAAAGGTACCACCATCGACCAGCAGGACGGTCGCACGGCACCGGCCGATCTGGTCTCGGTCGACTGCTTCGGTCAGGACATGACCTTCTGGCCCTTCACCGGGGCGAAGCTCGACGGCGTGCCCATGGATCCGGTCAACCTGGTCTTCGCCGGCAACGCTGATCCGCTGCAGATCCGCGCGGCGCTGCTGGCCCTCGACGGTGACCGGTCGGCTCTGGGCGCCCCTGACGCCTATCCCTTCAATCAGGTCTGGACCGATGCCTGGGCGGCGCCGTCCATCGACCTGCCGCCGACGGCGGCTGGCTCGGGATCCAGCTGACCTGGGGACGAGCCGCTCCGGTCCTGCGGCTGTTCCGCACGCGCGCCTTCGGGCCGGACAACGAACGCTACACGCTCGGCGCGGCGCACTTCGAGGTCCTGATCCCCGGCACGACCGACCACCAGGTCCTCAGCTGGGAGGTGGCCAAGGATATCGTGGTCGGTGACCTGATGCGCAGCGGCCTGCTGAACCCGGCCGAGCACCTGCGTCCCACCGGTCAGATCACGCCCAGTCCCGGGTTCCGCGAGATCATCCCGGCGGTCTACAACGGGCTGCCGGACGAGCTGATCGCGCTGATCGAGGGACCGGCGAAGCCCGTGACCGATCCGGTGCCGATCGGCAACGGGGACGGCACCGCGATGATGGTCTATCTCGCCGGCGCGACTCCGGTCACGCCCGGCACCTACACCAACAGCACCACCATCACCTTCGACCAGTATGTGCCGCGGCCCTACTGCAGCGAGGGCCCGGGAGACTGGCTCTACATCGCCGGCCCGGTCGTATTCCAGACGTCCGTGTCGGTCGATGAATTCGGGACCTTCAACTACGAGCAGGGCTATACCGGGGATCTGTTCGGGATTCCGGTGGACATTGCCACGGGCCAGCCGGTCGGTGAAGCCATCACGGCCAAGGTCTGGGGAGTTCAGCATGGCTGGCTGGGGTTCACCGGGGGCCGGGTCGGATCGTTCGACAAGAAGATGACCCACGAGAGCGGGCCGCAGATGCAGTATCTGCAGCTCAAGATCGGTGAGTGGGACAAGGCCATGTACCGCGGCTTCGAGCGCTGCCTGGACGGCGATTAGCCGGCGGACATTCCCGCAAGAAAACCCGGGAGCCTGAGGGCTCCCGGGTTCTGCTTCAACCTGCCGCAGTGTCTATTTCAGCGCCTGAACGATGGCGGCGACCAGTTCCTTGTCGTCGGGTTTGGTCTTCGGGCCGAAGCGCGCGATGACCTTGCCGTCGCGGCCGACGAGGTACTTGGTGAAGTTCCAGGACGGCTCTTCCAGACCGCCGTCGGTCAGGAAAGCGTAGATGTCGGCCTTGTCGTCCCCTTTGACCTTCACCTTGGCGAACAGGGGGAAGGTGACGTTGTACTTCGTGTCGCAGAAGGTGCGGATCTCCTCAGGCGTGCCGGGTTCCTGCCCCATGAAATCGTTGCTGGGGAATCCCAGCACCACCAGGCCGTCGGCCGCCCTTTCCTGATAGAGGGTCTGCAGACCTTCGTACTGCGGCGTCAGCCCGCACTTGCTGGCGACATTGACCACCAGGGCGACCTTGCCCGCGTAGGCGGACAGGTCGGCCGGTTCGCCTTCAAGGGTGGTAGTTTTTAACGTGTACAGGGAGCCTGCCGAGGCCTTGGACGGCGCCTGGCTGCCGGTGGCCAGGGCCCCGCTCAGGAACAAGACACTTGCGCCGACGGCGACCGCCAGCGCGGCTGCGAAGATGATGATCACGGTTTTCATGAAACCCTCCCGGGTGTAGCGGTTCATTGTTGGGCACATTCTAGCGGCGAATCCGCCGGACGCCAACCGGCGGCCCGTGGCCGATCAGACGGGCGGGCGGCTGTCCTTGCCGTAACCCGTCAATTCGATGAATCCCCGCCCCAGGTTTCCGGTTCCGGGCTTGGCGCCCCGGGGTGCCGCGATCACGGCCCCTTCCCAGTAGTGGATGCCCGTCAGCGGGGAAACGTTCTCCTGTTCGGGCATGACCGCGCGCAGCTCGAGGTCGATGCCTTCGGCGGGAATCTGCAGGCGCCAGACCACGGGGTATTCCGCGCCGGTGGCGGGGCTTTGCCAGCTTTCCAGCGGCGACAGCTCCCACTGCTCGCCCGGCAATTTGCTGACCTTGCCATCAACGGCCACCAGGGTGCCGAGGGCGAAGTCCTCGCGTCCCTGCGCGTCGCGCAGACGGTAGAGCATCAGATCCCGGCCGTCGTCCAGCTGCAGGCTCAGCCAGTCCCAGCCGGTCTGATTTTCCGCCAGCGTGCTGGTGAAGATCTCCCGGTCCAGCCAGCTGGTGCCCGCAACGTCGATGGTTCGTCCGCCGGCGGTCACGGTGCCGGACACCTCCATCCGGGTGTAGCTGAAGTACAGGCTGCCTTCGTCGCCGGCGGCGGACTTCGGACTGAAGCCGCCATCGCCGTGCAGCACCAGCGGGCGCGAGGGCGTGCAGACCAGGTCGTAGGCGAACCCCTTGCGGTCGTCACGGGCCCGCAGGACAAAAGCGTCGCCGCGGCGGGTGATCTCCCAGCGGCCGGCCGTCCCGGTCGGCGCCTGGCACCAGGCCAGGGTCGTGTCGGCCGCGCCGCCGAAGCCGCCCAGCAGGGGGGCTGCGCGCCACATCACCTCGGTAAAGTCATGGGTCTTTGCCGCCGGCCTGGCCAGCGCGGCATGGGCCATGACCAGGTCGCCGGCCGCCCAGTCCGAATCCGTCGCGGTCACTCCGGGCGGGACCAGCCCCACGCGGAAGAAAGTCAGCTGGAACGCCATGGCCTCGGCCGGCTCGGTGCCGACGGGGAACAGGTGACCGGTCACGTACCACCATTCGGTCTTGTAGTCCGGGTGGATACCCAGATCCCGGGGAAATTCCCAGGTGTAGCCGCGCTGGGCGGCTTGCCACGGTTCGTCGTGGTCGCGGTCGCTGGCCGCCGGCGCCGACAGCACCGCTCCGGCCAAAAGCGCGCCCAGCAGCACGACCGCCGCTGCGGCGGACACGGCGACCGGGAAAGTGAAACGTGACGGCACGGCGGCTCCTTACAGGTCGTCCCGGGACAGCTGCCCCGGGGATGAAAGTCCGGCCCGCAGGGCCGGGTAGACGGCTGCAGCGATCGCCGCGGCCAGAATGATCAGGATCTGCTGGGCGATGGCCCCGGCCGGCCAGGTCGGCTGGATGGTCCAGCCGAACCACACCCGGTTGATGACCAGGATCAGCAGCGCCGCCAGGCCGACGCCGCCAAACAGGCCCATGCCGAGTCCGAACAGGCCCATGCCGGCGCCCTCGCCCATGAACAGGACGAAGATCTGGCGGCGGGTGGCCCCCAGAGCGCGCAGCAACGCCAGTTCGCCGGCGCGCTCGCGGGCCTGGATGAGCAGCGTCAGCGACACGCCGCAGACGGCGATCAACAGGGCCATGGCCTGAAGGGTCCGGGTGACGGCGAAGGTCTGGTCGAAGATGTCCATCACCTCGACCCGCAGCGCCCGGTTGCTGCGGATGATCAGGGGCCGGTCGGCGTAGCGGCTCTGGAGCGCGGCGGCCATGGCCTCATCGTCGCTGTCGGGGGCCAGAAACAGGGCGGCGTTGTTGGGCTGGCCGGGCCCGAAGTGGCGGGTGAAGGTCGCCAGCATGACGAAGGCCGTGCCCCCCTCACTGCTGTAGTCGTAGGAAACGCCGGCGATGGGCAGGGACACGGCTCCGGCCGGCCCGGCCAGGCGCAGCGTGTCGCCGGCCGCCAGATTGGCCTTGCGGGCCAGCGGTTCGCCGATGAGGACGGCACCATCGTGGGCGAGGCTTGCGGCTACCTGATCCGGATCGCCCGACATCAGCGGCAGACGGTCGGCCAGATCGGCTTCCGGGAGACCGGCGACAGCGACGCCGTTGAGCCAGATCTGGTGCTTGCCGTCGGTGGTGCGGACCTGCAGCCGCCGCTGCGTCTCGACCCCGGCCACGCCGGGATAGTCGGCGAGCTCCTGCAGGAGGTCGGCGTCGATGAAGGCTTCGTCGCCGGCGCGTACCCAGGACTCGGTGGAGATGTAGATGTCGGCGCGGACGGTCGTGTCCAGCCAGGTCACCAGGGTCGCGCGGAAGCTGCCGACCAGCAGGGTGATGCCGATCAGCATGCTGACGGTGATCGCCAGCGCCGCGACCGCGAAACTGGTGGTCTGCAGCCGCACGACCAGATTGCGCAGGCTCAAGCCCAGACCGATGCCGCGGGGCTTGACCGGACCGCAGACCGTGCGGACCACCAGCGGCACGACCAGGGGCAACGCGACCATCATCACGAAGCCGTAGGCGAAACCGGCGAACCGGTAGGCGTGCCCCTGGAGCAGGAACCAACCGGTCGCGGCCAGGGCGGTGACCAGGGCGGCCAGGGCGAGGCGGCCGGCGCTCTGCACCGCGCGGTGGTGCAGGCCCAGCGGAGACATCAGCTGCAGCGTGTCCCGGCGCGTCATGTCGATCGCCGGCAGGATGGCGGCGCCGCCGGCTCCCAGCACACCGACAGCCAGCCCCAGCAGGACCACAACCGGCGGCAGGACCATCCGGTCGAGACCTTCGATGACGTAGATGCTCGTCAGGGTGGCGCTGACGGTGGCGAGATTGTTCATGGCGATCAAATAACCCAGAGGTATCCCCACGACGACCCCCAGCAGGCCCAGCAGCCCGGCTTCGGCCACGACCAGGGCAAACACCTGGCCGCCGGTCGCGCCCAGCGACCGGAGGAGCCCGAACTCGCCGCGGCGGCGCACCAGGGCCGCCTGGATGCTGGTCATCACCAGGAAAAGTCCGACAAAGACGCTGATCAGGCTCAAGGCGGTCAGGTTCAGGCGGAAGGCGGCCAGCAGGCTGCGGGTGTCCTGGCGGCGCTGTTCCGGAGTCTGGACCCGGACGCCGGGCCCCAGGGAAGCTTGCAGTCGGGCGGCGGCCGCGTCGATATCGGCAGCCTCGGTCAGCTGGATGTCGATCTGGTGGATGAGGCCCGGCCGGGCCAGCAGGCCCTGGGCCTGGGCGATGTCCATGACCGCCAGGTTGGCCGGAGCCATGGGTTCGTATTCCTGGAAATCGACCAGCGCCCCGATGGTCAGCACCACCTGGCGGCTGCCGCTGCTGACGGGCAGGGTGTCGCCCACGGCCCACCCCTGCTCATCCGCCAGGCGGGGGGTCACCGCGATCCAGCCGGGCGTGGCCAGGGCCGCGGCGATCAGACCGGTGGGATCCCGGTCCTGGTCCTGGTCCTGGTTCATGCTCGTCAAGGGGTAGCGGACCGGCGCGAAGATATCGAACCCGACCACGTCCAGGAACAGCCCTTCGGCGCCGGTCACGGCGACATCGACCCGGCACAGCGGCCAGGCGCCGGCGACTGCGGAATCCTCCAGGACACGCAGGTAGAGCTTTTCGTCGAGGGTGGGGGTGGTGCCGGTCACCGAGAGGTCGGCCTGACCGCTGACCGCGGCCATGCTGCCGTCGAAAGCCAGCAGGGCACCCTGATTGAGGATCTGGATCGACACCACCGAGGCCACACCCAGCGACACGCCGAACAGCGTCAACAGAAAGAGGGTGCGCGATTCGCGCAACTGACGGCGAAGGGAGCGTGCCAGGTAGGGGATCACGCCGGCTTCCCCGACGCGAGCGGAGTCAAGCGACCGTCCACGAGCTGCCACACCGCGTCGGCCTCCTTGGCCAGTTCCCGGCTGTGGGTGGCAAACAGCAGGGCGCCGCCTTCGGAGCGTACCAGGTCCAGCAGGAGGGACATGACCTGCTGGCCGGTGGCGTCATCGAGGCTGCCGGTGGGTTCATCGGCCAGCACCAGCACCGGTTTGCGCAGCAGGGCGCGGCAGATCGCCACCCGCTGCATCTCCCCGCCGCTGAGCTGTCCGACCGGGTCGTTCGCGCGATCGGACAGACCCACCCGTTCGAGCAGCGCGGCCACCCGCGCCCTGGTGGCACCGCCGGATTGACCGGCGATCCAACCGGGCAGGGCGACGTTCTCGGCCACCGTCAGGTGAGGCAGCAGGTGGAAGAACTGGAAGACCTGCCCCACGGAGTCCCGGCGCAGAAGCGTGCGCTGCTGTTCACCGAGCGCGGCCAGATCCCGCCCGGCAAGCAGGATCGAGCCGCGCGTCGGCACCATGATGCCGGCGGCCAGATGGAGCAGGGTCGACTTGCCGCTGCCGCTGCGTCCGACCAGCGCGACCGCGCGGCCGGCCGCGAGCTCCAGTTGGAGGTCGCGCAGCACGTCATCGTCGGCGGCCGCCGCCCCCTCTTGGCCGAGCACCGTCTGGGCCATGGGCACCGCGGTTCGTGGTCGGCCCCGCCCCCGCACCCGGGTCGCTGGGCGGTTGGGCCATCCCTCGCCATACCCCCCCCTGGGCGCGCGGCCGTGGGCGGCCGGGTCGCCTCCCTTGAAGCCCCCTGTGGGCCGCCCCGCCGGACCCACAGCCCGCCTGATCGGGCTCATCCATCCCTATAAAACTGTACATTAAATATACAAAAATAATAAGTCAAGTTTTTGTATATAAAAAATTTCACCCCCGCAGCGCGTGCCCCAGCGCCACCCCGATGAAAGTAGCAATGGCGTAACCCAATGTGCCACAGAGGATTGCTGGCAGGACCAGGGTTTCCCAGCGGCGCGCGACCGCCATCGCTGCTGCCGTCGTGGGCCCGCCCATGTTGGCGTTCGAGGCGATGATCATCTCGGCCAGGTCCAGTTTCAGCAGCCAGCCGCACAGCAGGAGAAACAGCAGATGGATGGTCAGGATCAAGGCGGCGAAGGCAAAGAGTACGGGCCCGAACTTGAGCACGACCAGGACATTGGCGCTCGCGCCGATGACGGCGAAGAAGATCTGCATGAGAAACGTGCCCAGCACCTCGGCGCCGGTCAGCCGCTGGAAGCGGCCGGGCATGGCCGTGGCCAGCGTCACCGTCAGGGCGGTCACGATCAGGATGCCGCTGCCGCGCCAGCCGGTCAGCGATGCGAGACCGAAGCCGACAGCGCACAGACCCAGTGCCACCGCGAGGGCGAGCGAGGCGCCCTGCACCTCGGGCAGCGCGGCGGCGCTGACGCGGCTGGTCTCCAGTTCCACGGAGCCGGCGGCGACCGCGTGGTGCCGCTTGACGTAACGGGTGCGCAACCAGCCGACAGACGGCAGGGCAAACAGGACCAGGAAATAGAGGGCCATGACGAGGTTGTCGGCAGCCACCCCGGCGCTCAGCAGATCGCCCGACCGCAGCTGGACCGCTTCGGCCGCCGCGGCGTAGTTCATCGAACCGCCGATGTAGGTCGCCGCGAAGATGGACGCCAGCTTCCAGCCTTCTTCGCCCAGCGGGATCAGATTAAAAGCGACGACCGTACCGATGACCGTGCCGACGGCGCCGACCAGGAAGGCGGCCAGCGTCGGGCCGGCTTCCCGCAGGATCCGGCGCAGGTCGGCCCGGAACAGCAGCAGCGGAATGGCCAGCGGTACCAGGTAGGACCACACCACGTCGTAGGCGGCGACGCCGTCGGCGGGAATGACCCCGAGGTTCGACAGGACGAAGGTGAAGCCCATCGTGAGGATGGCGCCGGACACCTTGCGGCCGACCCGGGAATTTTCCATGCGAAAGCCGAAGGCGGCCGCGGCCAGAAGCACGGTCCAGATGGCCCAGGTCTGGTCGGGCGCGATCACAGGTGTATTCAAAAGGGGTCCTTTCGGGGCAACAGGGTGACGGCGGTTATTCTAGAGGGCAGGGACGGATTGGAAAACGAAATTTCCACGGCGGCGCCGGCGGACACGGACCGTCTGCAATCTAACGTGGAAATTTGGCCGAGGATCGGTCATCATTGGCTGGTCCGGAAGGAATCGGACCGGCGAGGCGCAACGGGGCGTCCCCAACGAAAGACGGAGCGATGAAGAGCAATCAAACCTGCCGACTCACCTGCCTGACCGCCGTCCTGGCGGTGTTTGTCCTGCTGGCGACGGCTCCGGGAGTCCAGGCTCAAACCGGCACCCAGCGCGACTGGAACAATACCGCCGATCCCCTGCAGGGCGCCGTCGGCCTCCATTACGGCAAGCTCGGCGGCCACGGTCTCGCCTTTCGCATGCCCCTGCGATGGTGGCTCTACCTGCAGGTCGCCGGCGGCATCTGGCACACCAGCGACCGCAAGCAGCACAACGTCGGTTTCCAGCTCAACTATCTCCTGCGGCAGGATGACCGCATGCGCATCTACGTCGCTGCCGGCACCGGCTACTTCTACGACGACGAGCGCATCCAGGGAGAGGTCTGGACCACGGAAAAGAACTGGAACGTCGGCGCCGGCATCGGCATCGAGGTACTGCAGGGCCGCCGCTGGTCCTGGCAGATCGAAGGGGATTTTGTCCACGACGGCAAGAACAACGACATCAAGGTCGCTCCCCAGTTCGGCATCTACTACTACTGGTAACGGAAGCGCGGCAGCTTGGACATCCGGCACTACAACAGGAAAGCCTGGGACAAGCAGGTCGCCGACGGCAGCCGGTGGACGGTGCCGGTCGACGCCGCGGTCATCGCCGCCGCGCGCGCGGGGGAGTGGTCGATCATTCTGACGCCGACGGTGCCGGTGCCCCGCCAGTGGTTTCCGCCCAGCACGGATGTCGACGTCCTTTGTCTGGCGGCCGGCGGCGGCCAGCAGGCGCCGGTGCTGGCGGCTGCGGGCATGCGGGTGACGTTGCTGGACAATTCACCGGCCCAGCTCGCCCAGGACAAGCTGGTGGCCGAACGCGAAGGCCTTGACCTGACGATCGTCGCCGGCGACATGGCCGATCTCGGCGACTTTGCGGCGGCATCCTTCGACGTCATCGTGCACCCGGTGTCCAACTGCTTCGTGGCCGATGTCCATCCGGTCTGGCGCGAGGCCTACCGCGTCCTGCGGCCCGGAGGCGTGCTGCTCGCGGGCATGATGAACCCGGTCTACTACATCTTCGACTACGAAAAAATGACCGCCGGCGAGCTGGTCGTTCGCCACGCTTTACCCTACGCGGACACAGGGAGCCTGGATGCCGCCGCCCTCGAGGCTCACCTCGCCACCGGCGATCCCGTGGAGTTCAGCCACACCCTGGAGGATCAGCTGGGGGGCCAGGTCGCGGCCGGGTTCAGGATCAGCGGTTTCTACGAGGACAGTTTCGGTCCCGAGGACAACTGTGCCCTGAACCGCTATTTGCCCGCGATGTTCGCCACCTGTGCCGTCAAACCGGAAAGCCGCTAGCCGGTGGCTGCTGACCGGACTAGTTTGTGCCCATGACTGAAATGATTCTTCACATCATTGTCGAAATATGGCTGCTCACCGCCGCCATGGCCGGCTGGCTTCTGCTCGGTTTCGCCGTCGCCGGTCTGTTGTCGGTCTTCATCGCACCGTCGTGGCTCGAACGCCATCTGGGCGGCCGCGGACTGGGGCCGGTGGTCAAGGCCTCGCTGTTCGGTGTCCCGCTGCCCCTGTGTTCCTGCGGGGTCATTCCCGTGGCCGCGTCCCTGCGCCAGCACGGCGCCAGCCGCGCCGCCACCACGGCTTTCCTGCTGTCGACGCCCCAGACCGGGGTGGATTCCATCCTGGTGACCTGGACCATGCTCGGGCCGCTGTTTGCCGTCTTCCGCCCGCTGGTGGCTCTGCTGACAGGGATTCTCGGCGGCGGTCTCGTTCAGGGTTTCGCGCCGGATCCGCCGTCGGTGGCGCCGGGTCGTGACAGCGGAGCCGGCACGGCGCCGGCGGCCGACCGGCGTCCCGCCGGGTTGGGGCCGAAACTCAGGGCCGCCTTCGACTACGGCTCGGTCACGTTGCCGGGGGACATCGGGCGGGCCCTGCTGATCGGCATCGTCATCGCCGGGCTGCTCGGCGCCCTGATTCCGGCGGACTTCCTGTCCCGTTACCTCGGGTCGGGCCCCCTGTCGATCGCCTTGATGATGGCCGTCGGCATTCCCATCTACGTCTGTGCGACCGCGAGCGTCCCGTTGGCGGCCAGTTTCATCTTCCTGGGCGCCACGCCGGGAGCGGCGCTGGCATTCCTGATCGCCGGGCCGGCCACCAACGCCGCCACGGTGACGACGGTCAGCCGCGTGCTGGGCCGCCGCACGACCGTTCTCTACCTGGTGACGGTGGCCGTCAGCGCTTTTGGCAGCGGCTTGCTGCTGGACTGGCTGATGCCCCGTGCGGCCGAGTTGATCCCCCTGTTCGGCGCCAGCGGCCACCAGCACGCGGGCGCCACGGTGTGGGAACACCTCGGCGCGGGGCTGCTGATCGTGGTGATGACCCGCAGCTGGTGGCTTGGCCGCCGCCGCGCCGCCGCCTGCGGTTGCGACGAGAATGCCGGCGCCGATACGCCGCAGGAAGGGACCATCGAACTGGCGGTCGAGGGGATGCACTGCAGCCACTGCTCCAGCAGCGTGGATCGTTCGGTGGGGGAGCTGCCCGGCGTGTCCAGCGTCCAGGTGCAGCTGACCGAAGGCCGGGCCGTGGTCCGCGGTCGCGGTCTCGATCCCCAGGCGATCATCGCCACCATCGAAGGTCTGGGTTTCAAGGCCCGGATCCTGGCGTGAAGTTTCCTACTGGTTCAAGAGGCGGGCTTCCCAGGCGTCCCGCCGGTGGGTCTGGCGCAGGGGCTTGAGGGCCAGCCGCGCCGTCGGACCGATGTTCTTTTCCAGGAAGTCCAGTTCGGTGATCTTGTCTTGCAGCTCCTCGCCCGGCTGGATGTCGTAACCCTCCTTGCGCAGCATGAGGATGCCCTTGGCCTCGATCGCGAGCTCCACCTGGACCCGCAGCAGGCACAGCATGTCCAGCAGGACCTCCGGCGGAAAGTGATCGCCCAGCGAGGTGAGATAGTCGCCGATCCGGGAATCGGTGACCTTGCCCTGGTTGATGATCTCCAGCATTTCCGCATCGGCGTCGAACCCCATGCCCAGCCAGTTTTCCAGCGATCGTTCGCTCCGGTGGTACACCAGGACCGTGATCAGGGGCACGCCCAGGACCAGCAGGACCGACATCAGCACCGGGGACAGAAAGAAGTGGTTGAAGAACGAATGCAGGACGATGGCCACGAGCAGGGGCGGCAGCAGGTGCAGCAGGTGCCCCGACTTCTTCGCTTCGAACTGCCGCTGGGCCAGGACACCGAAGATGGCCATCGTGCTGCCGTGCATCAGGGCCGTACCGCAGCCGCGCAGGACCCAGGTCGTGATCGCCGCGTCGGGGATCAGGCGCAGGTAGAAGATGTTTTCGAGGATGCCGAACCCCGCGCCGATGGCGAAGCCGAAAATCACCGCGTCGACCATGAACCCGACCCGCCTGGTGCGGATCAGGAATACCAGGTAGGCGGCCTTGGTCGTCTCCTCGGCGACCGGGGCGATGTAGCGGGAGAACGTGGGCAGGTCCAGTCCGGTGACCGTCAGCAGAAAGCCGTTGATGAAGTGGCAGGCGACCAGTGCCGCCCAGCCGGCGGCGACCGCCAGGATGACCGCGCGCAGCTTGACCAGCTTGTAGCTGTCCAGGATCACCAGGGCCACGAGGTAGAGGACCACCGGGGTCATGCCGAGCAGGCCTTTGGCGAGCAGGGCAATCACCGCAGGATCTTGAGCGAGACCATGACCTCGTCGCGCGGGTCGAAGGCGTGCTCGAAGGCCCGGGCGTAACCCGCCGAAAGCGTCGACTCCAGCGAGAAGAACAGCACGAGTTTCAGGTTCATCTGCACGCCCACGTCCCATACCTCCCGCCGCCATGCGGCCCGGTCCGGATTGGTCACGATCCCGTTGCCGAAGAAGGCCAACCGCAGCCAGGTGGCGTAGAAATTCGTGAAGCCGAACTTCCGGAAGCGCAGGGGCGGCAGGGTCCACTCGGCGCCGCCCTTGGCGAAGGTCCGGCCGCCGATATCGTTGATCTCGACACCGGGAAAGCTGACGACCCCACGATAGCGGTTGATGGAGCCGTGGTCCACGTAGTTGTTGCCGAAGGCGCCGAAGAAGAAGTTCGTGAACGGCTCGTCGATGGGCCCCAGACCCGACCCGCCCGCCGCCCGCAGCCACAACGATGAGTGGTCGATCGGCGTGCGGAAACCGTAGGTCAGGTTCGCCCAGGTCCGTGAGAAGAAGTCGTCACGCACGACGGTGCCGGCGAAACTCAATCCGGCCATGAAACCCTTTTCCGCTTCGACTCCGCCGATGGTGCCCTGGGCCGTCGAGTAGCTGATGTTCGCCCCGAACGTCAGGAAGTTGTCGTACGAAGTCGGGACGTTCTGGAATTCGGGCAGGACCTCCAGGCCCCAGTAGCGGGCCAGGTTCAGGCCGTAGCGGAGCGTGCGGGGCGCTTCGTCCACGAGATAGCCTTTGTAGCCGAGGCCCAGCTGGTAGCCCTTGCGGCTGACCTTCGTCGGGCCGAACAGATCGTAGAAATCCGCCCGGTTCCAGGCGCCCCACAGGTTCCAGGGGTGGTGCTTGTAGTCGAAACGCAGGTGGAAGCGTTCGTCGTCCGGCACGTTGCGCTGCCCGGCATAGGAGAGCGCGAAGTTCAGGGCGTGCAGGCCGACGGGATCGCTCCAGTCGAAGCGCACACCGGGCGCGGTGTAGGCCTTGTATCCTTCGACGATGGGGTACACGGAGTTCATCCGCATGCTGCGGAAGGCGTTGTAGTCCCCGCGGTAGACGATGACCGAGTCGGCGTTCACGCTCAGGGGTGAGCCGAGCTTCCAGTCGTCGACCTCCGGGTAGGCCACCGCGATGGCATTGCCCAGGTAACGGACCGGCGCGATGTCCTCGAGGGTGGCGTCGGCGATCATGACCGGACGCAGACCGTCGCCGGTGTATTCGTAGACGATGAGAGAGTCGGTGCCGGTCGCAATGGGCCGGAAGAAGCCGGTTTCGGTGTTGCTGACGGCGTTCATCGTCTTGGTGTCGAAGTCGTAACGAAAGACGTTCGAGGTGCCCGTGTAGTAGGACGTGCCGTACAGGTGCCGGCCGTCGGGAGAGTACGTGAAGTTCAGGGGCGCGTTCTGTTCGAACTCCCACAGTTCCTCCAGCTGGGTGTCGCCGCCCAGCAGCTGCTCGAGATCCACGCGGACCAGTTGCGACCTGCCGCCGACGTCGACCAGGGTGCCGGTCAGGTGACGGCCGTCCGGGGAGACGTCGATGTCGTAGAAGTCCTGCCGGTAGCTCAGGGGCAGGATGTCGTACACGGCGTCGTAGGGCGCCGGAATCCGGACGATGTGGGACAACCCGTTGTGGTGCATGATCCCCCACAGGGAACCGTCGGCCCGGTTGAAGGCCAGATCGCCGGTCCGGGCCCACTTGATCAGGCGCCGGGTTTCGCCCGTGGCGAGGTCCACCGCGTTGAGGTTGCGCCAGCCGCGGGCGTTGTTCGTGGTGTAGAACAGCGTTCCGGACGCCGCATCGAAGGCCAGGGACGTCACGAAGTACAGGGCCGGTGTGTCGATGTCGCAGATCGTGCGCATCTGCCCGCTGTCGATGTCGATCTCGGCGATATGGGCGAACTCGCCGGGGTAACGCACGGCGGCAAACAGCCGGCGCGATTCCGGATCGTAGTAGGAGCGGGAGACCGAGCCGAGGGGGCGGACGGGAATACGCGTCATCGGGGTGAGGGGATACTGCCGGATGGAATCGAGGTTGGCGTGCTGCCAGCCCTGTTCCCAGGAAATCCACTCGCGCCACGCCTCATCGATACCCTGATCGTAGACGTGCTTGAACTGCCGGGCGAACGAGCGCTTGGTCCCCGGCTGCCGCTTGGCCCAGTCGATGACCGTTGCGGGCCCGTCGCGGTAGGCCATGTAGCTGACGAACCGGGTGCCGTACAGGTAGGACAGCTGGCCCATCTGGAAATCCGCCGCCGTCCCTTCCGACTCGATACCGACGATATCGTAGAAATAGCTGCTGTCGCGGACCATGGACCGGAAGACCATCTCATCGTAGCCGTTCTGGGCGCGACCGATGCCGCCGGCCATCCAGGTTTCCATGAAGACGGCCAGGCCCTCGTGGTACCAGCGGGGGGCGTAACGCCGCGGGTTGGTCAGGTAGCTGTAGAAGATCGACACCGGATCGCCGTCGGTGGGCGCGACCTTGCCGAAGAAGATGCTCCGGAAGAACCGGTCGGTCCCGCTGGCCTGGTCGGCGGCCACCACGTGCAGCAGCTCGTGGCTCATGACCCAGTTGATGCGCTCGTTGGTCGGGCTGGTCTCGTAGACGTGTTCGAACGGTTCGATGCCCAGGGTCAGGTAGTTGTAGGGCATGGTGGTGGTGCCGGCGTAGCCGTGGTCGTCCATGTCCTGGAAGATGAGCGTCACGTACTCGTCCGGGGTGTAGTCGAACAACTCCCGGTGGAAGCGCAGACTGTTTTCGAAACAGCGGGTCAGGTGGGGGATGAGGAAATAATGTTCGTCGCTGAGATAGATCAGCCGCATGAACTCGGTGCGGACCTGCTTCAGCTTGAGGCTGCCGGCCGCCGCGGTTCCCGGTAGAAACAGCAACAGGACCGCCAGAAGCGCTCCCCGCAACAGTCGGTGGTGTCCCCGCGCGTCGTATCTGCTCATGGGTGCCGTTTCACGGAGCCCGCCGGGCTGCGGATCCTCCTGGATAGTCGTAGGGTACCGCGGCATGACCGCGGTACCCCAGGGGACTCTTTCTGACACTTCCGGATCCCCGACTCGCCCTCATCCGGAAACCGGCGCTAGACCGGCCAGCAAGAGCACCCGATTTATTGAGATGTCGCCGTGGTGAACTGACGTCCCATCAGATCGGCCTGCTCGGCGAACGAGCTCCTGCCCAGCAGTTCGGCCTGGATCTGCGGCGCCCGGCCCAGCAGGTTCAGCTGCTCGGCGGGTGCGATGCGCCCGAAGGCGGCGGCCTTGTCATCCACCGACATGCGTTCGAGGACGTCGACCTTGAAGGCCCGCTCGGTCCTCTGCAGCATGGAGGCCTGCACCTCGACGGCGGCACGCTGGAACAGGGCCGCCTGATCCTTTACGGCCATCCGACCGAGAACCGTCGCCTGCTCCGAGACGTTCATGCGGCCGAAATCGGCGGCCTTGACGTTCACCCGGCCGAGCATGGCGTCCTGCACCTTCTTGTCGACCCGGCCGAAAGTGGCGACCTGGTCACGTTCCGGGGCGCGGCCGAAGAGGAATGCCTGGTCCTGGACATCGACCCGACCCAGCAGGACGGCCTGGTCACGGGCGGGTGCCCGTTCGAGCCAGCCGATCTTCTGGTCGACCGAAGCCTTGCCGAACAGCGTGGCCGCATCGTCGCGGGTCAGGCGCTGGAGCATGTTGCTCTGCTCGGCGACCGAGGCGCGCTGGAAGAGGCCGGCCTTGCTGGCGACGGACATCCGGCCCAGCAGGTTCTGGTCGCCCACCGAAGCTCTCTCGAGCAGGGCCTGTTGCTGGATGCGCGGGGTGCGGCCGAAGAGCCCGGCCAGTTCGTGGCGTTCGGCGCGGCCCAGCAGGGTGGCCTTCTGGCTCACATCGATCCGGCCGAGTACGGCGGCCTGCATCTCCGGGGCGGCCCGCTGCATCATGGTGGCCTGGCTGTTCAGGCTGACCCTGCCCAGGGCGTCGGCCTTGTCGGTGACCGACATGCGGCCCCAGGCGTCACGCGTGAAGCTCATCCGGCCGAGCATCGCGTTCTGCAGCTCCTTGTCGGTGCGTCCGAACATGTCGACCTTCTGCTGCGCGTCGGCGCGGCCCCAGATGGCGGCCACTTCGGTCTTGGAACTGCGTCCCAAGAAGCCGATCTGCTCGGCCCGCGAGGCGCGGTTGAAGGCGGCCGCCTGGTCCTCGACCGAGGCGCGCTCGAGCAGCGAAGCCATGGCGTCGATCACTTCGGGGTCGGTGATGCCCGGGGCGGTCGTCTCGCCGGCCAGGACCACGTCTTCGGATTTGATCTGTTCGGTCTGGTGCTTCTGGACCGCGCCGATCGTGGCGGCCACGTCGCCGTCCGGCGGGCTGTCGCTGAAGAAGCCGAAGTAGACAATCACGGCGGCGGCGATGATTCCGGTTCCCCACAGGAACGTGTGATTCTTTTTCATGAACAATCCCTCCGATTTCAATGGTCTATCAACTGGGTCACAACCTTATATACAAGCACCCGGGCGGAAAGTTGGTGGCCGGGTGGGAATTTCCTTCCTACTTGGCGGCCGGTACGGTCAGGTGGGTCCGGGAACCTCCTTGGGTCTGAAGATCGACTTCGACGGCGGTCTCGAGGCCCGCCGGATGGGCGAACAGCAGATGATAGTCTCCCTCGCCCTGGTGTTCGATGACGGTACTGCCGGCTGCGGCGGCCACGGCGTGGACCGTGCCGGGGGCGGCCCGGTAGCCCTCGAAGACGACCGGGTCGTCGAAGCTGAAGCGCACCTGGACCGGTGCGTCGGACGTGAGTGTGAGGTGGATGAGGGTGCCATTCTCGCGGTCGAGGCTTTGCACCTGGCCGCTGACGCCAGGCAGGTCGATGCCCAGGGCGCCCGCCCACTGACGGTTCGGCTCGAGGAACCCGCTGGCGGTTCCCTGGATCCAGGCGGAACCGCTGTCCGCAGGCTGGGAGTCGAAGCGCGCGATGCCGGCAAACAGGATCAGGCCGAACAGGGCGCCGGTGGCGAACGTCAGCGCACGCATGGGCTGGAACCACTCCCGCCACGCCGCCGGTGCGCGACCGGCCGGCTGTTGCCGGGGCGAGGGGCTGGCGTCCGGTCCGACCGACGCCATCACCGCATCGAGGAGGCCGGGCGGCGGATCGATGAGCGGAATCTTCTGGAAAATCTGCACAGCGTCCTGCAGCTCGCCGAAATACTCACGGGCTGCGGGATTCGTGGCCAGATAGTCCGCCAGTTTTCGCGCCCCGCCGGCCGAGTTCTCGCCGTCCAGCTCCTGGTTCATCAGGTCGATGTAATCCTGTTCGATCATCCTTGATACCCCTGTTGGAGAAGCTGTTCCCTCAGGACGCGGCGTGCGGTGAACAGCCGTGACTTGACCGTCTTTTCGGGCAAATCCAGGATGTTCGCGATCTCGCTGTAGGGCAGCAGCAGCAGATGTTTCAGAACGATCACCACCCGGTGGTCGTATTTCATGTGGTCCAGGGCCCGCTGCAGCAGATTGCTCATTTCCCCGAGGGCAAAGTCCTCGTCGGGCGCAGGCACCGCTGCCGGGGGGTCGTATTCGAAGTTCCGGCGCCGCTTGCGGCGGTTGATCGTGTTGATCGATTCGTTGACGGCGATCTTGTAGAGCCAGTTGAAGAACTTGTAGGACGGGTTGTAGGTGTCGATCTTCTCGTAGGCCTTGACGAACGCCGCCTGGGTGATGTCCGCCGCATCATCGGCGTTGTGGATCATCCGGTAGGCGGTGTTGTAGATGGGTTTCTGGTACCGGTCCACCAGCATGGCGAAGGCCTTTCGATCGCCCTGTTTGAATTGGATGACAAGTTCTGCATCCGCGTTCGACATAAATACACCCGCCGGGCCGAAAAGTTGGTGATTTTGTGACCGGTTGCGACGCGCGGCGGTTGCCGGGCGGTCGCCCACGACGTCCAGGTATGACACTGCCGGGGGAAGGTGTGCCCATTCCGACACAGATCGGGGCTGATTCGCGGTTGATGCGGGCCGGTCGCGCGGACCCCTCACATGACGGAGGGTTCACCCGGCGGCGAAGATGCCAGAAGCGTCGATGATGGTGCCGGGTTGCCCGGACAGTCCACGACTGCCATGCACCCGCAAGCTGCCGTTACGGAGCCCAATCCAATCCCCCTGCCCGGATCCTACTTGAAATAGCTATTCAATGTCAATTAGTAAGTCGAACCGGGTTATCTTGAACAGATCCTTGATATGATCGCTGGCATTGACGATGCGCACCTTGCCGCCCGCGGCATCGAGCCGGCGCTGCGTGGAGATCAGGATGCCGAGACCCACGCTGGAGATGTATCGTAAACCCTCGAAATCCAGCACCACGGACTCCTGCACGGAATCAAAGACCTCGCTCGCTTTCTGGGTGCGACTGGCGTCGAAGCGTCCGCGGAGGTAGATCGTCTTGTCGTCGCTGCGGCCGATTTCGAACATGACGGTCCTGTCGTGGCTGAGGATTGGCTGGATCGCAAACGTTTCTTACAGAAATGCATATTAGCACGATCGGCGATCCCCGGCAATCCCTGCCGGCGCGGCCTGGTGCGGCGGTTGTCAGCGGCGGAAAAACAGTCTGCGGAGGAAAGCAAGGCGGTCCGGAGGCGCTGCGCCGGGTGCGGGAGAATCCGCACCGGTTTCGGCGACCTCGTGGATGTTGCGGATGATGGACTCGGTCTGATCGACAGGCGACGGCAGGTCGGTCTTGACCGTCTTCAGGCGCAAAGGCCTCTTCGGCGGCGGGAGCGGGTGGGGTTCGGCACCGATTTCGCTGGTCCGGTTGTGGGCATCGACCTCGAAGATCCGGACGGAAATGGACTCGATCTCGTCGGCGTCACCGGTGTCCGGCCGACCGGCCGCCTGCGTGCGCGACGCGAGCTGCTTGCCGGTGGCGATGTGCCGGATGACCAGCAGGAAGACCAGTGCACCGGAGCCGATGGACATGGCCGACGCCATGCGTGCCTGGACCTGCCACTGGGCCAGCAGACCGCTCGCCGCTGCGGGGTCCTGCTGCAGGATCCGACCGAATTCGTCGCCCAGGAACCACAGCTGCAGGCCCGTCATGAGGCAGACGATGCCGGCGACTCCGCTGAGAGCCGTCACCACCGTTCCGAAGCTGCTGCCTCTGATCATGCCGATTATCTTGCAGATGGCGTGCCATTTCACCCGATCGGGGGTATATTCCGACCCCGAAACCCTGAAACGGACGGTAAATCATGTCAGAACTGGCACAAATGATCGACGCGGCCGGCTCGGTGGCGGTTTTCACCGGAGCGGGCATCTCGACCCTCAGCGGGGTGCCGGATTTCCGGGGCCCCGACGGCATCTACCGGCAGCTGGATGCCGATCGGATCTTCAGTCTCGACGAGTTCCGACGGGATCCTGCGTTCTACTACGAGAGTTCCCGGGACTTCATCTACACCCTGGACCAGCGCGAACCATCGGTCGTCCACACGGTCTGTGCCCGGCTCGAGGCGGCCGGCAAGGTGGCCGGCGTGATCACCCAGAACATCGACATGCTCCACGGCCGGGCGGGCTCCCGCAACCTCATCGAGCTGCACGGTTCACCGGCCCGCCATGGCTGCGAATCATGCGGCTGGACGACGGATTTCGACCAGGTGGCGCCGGCGGTCCTGGCCGGCCGGCTGCCGTGTTGCGACCGCTGCGACGCCGTCGTCAAGCCCGCCATCACCTTCTTCGGCGAGATGCTCCCGGCAGGCGCTCTGGAAAAAGCCTACGCGCTGGCGGCCGCGGTGGACCTGATCCTGGTGCTGGGCTCCTCGCTCCTCGTGCAGCCGGCGGCCTCGGTGCCGCTGGCGACGCTGCGCAGTGGCGGCCGTCTGGCCATCGTCAACCAGGGTGCGACGCCTCTGGACGACCTGGCTGCGGCGCGCTGGACCGATCTCGCCGCGGAGTTCGGTCATCTCGCGCGTTATTACCGGTATTGAGAAGCATTTTCCGCTTGAAACCGCCTTTTCGGCGCGATTTTTGATGATCCTGGCAGGCGGATGCCGCCAGACCGGTTTGCGCCGCTTGGGGACGCTTATTGCCCTGATCGGACAGTAACCGGTTGCAATTTCCGGCATTCGACCCGGCTGCCGGCAACCGGACCGGCAGGCCTGGCACCAAATATCGAGCGATGGGGGATGATGCCTCGTGAATACGGAACTTTATCATCTGGTTGCCACCACGGGGGATCTGGCCACGCTGCCGGGAACCGTGATCGAGCTTCTCTACCTGTTCAAGGACACCGCCGCCGGCGCCGACGGTGTGGTCAAGATCCTCGAGCGGGATCCCGCCATGACCGCCAACGTGCTGAAGATGAGCAACTCGGCCTTCTACGGATCGCGCCGCGAGATCACCAACGTCCAGGACGCCCTGGTCATGCTCGGTAACCGGGCGGTGGTCACCATGGCCTTCGCCACCGGGATGGCTCCGGTCCTGCGCCGCGATCTCGACGGCTACGGGATATCCCGCAGCCGGTTCTGGAATCACTCCATCCTGTCGGCCTCGGCGGCCTCGTTCGCGGCCGACCGGCTCGGCACCAAAGAGATCCGCTGCGAAGCGTTCACCTCCGGGCTGGTCCATGACGTCGGTATGCTGGTGATCGATCCCCATCTGCAGAATACCGGCCGGACGCTGGACCCGGTGGAGCCGGCCTTCGACGTCTCGGACGCCGAGAGGTCCGTTCTGGGATTCGACCACTGCGAGGCCGGCGCCATGCTCGCCGAGAACTGGGGTTTTCCGCCGGTCCTGACCGCGGGGATCAAGTACCACCACGAGCCGCAGGCGGCGACGGCTCACCTCGCGGTGGTCCGGGCGGTCGCGGTGGGGAACCTGCTGGCCCTGGTCATGGAGCAGGAGCTGGATCCGGCCGCCCATCCGACGATCGCACCCATGGTCACGCAGTTGGGTCTGGATCCCGCAACCGTCACCCAGCTGTGCCGGGATCTCGCCGGCAGCCTCGATGAAACCGTGGCGACGGCCATCCAGCCGGACAACTGCCCCGCCTGACCGGTCGTCGCTTGGCTTGACTTGTCCGGGGATCATCCCTAAGATGCCCCGAGCGGAGAAATCCGACGTTTCCCGCCCGGTTCGCTCGAATCGACCACATTTCACGTAATTTTCCCATTGGAGGCGAGATGACCAAGGGACATCCCCAGGGTCTGTATGTCCTGTTCGGCGCCGAGCTGTTCGAGCGCCTGTGCTATTACGGCATGCGCGGCCTGCTCATCCTGTACCTGACGAAGGCCCTCATGCAGGGGGACACCCAGGCCATCGGCATCTACGGCGCCTACACCGCGCTGGTCTACGCCGCCCCGGTGGCCGGCGGCAAGCTCGCCGACGCGGTGCTGGGATACCGGCGGGCCGTCATCTTCGGCGGCCTCGTGATGGCTCTCGGGGAGTTCCTGATCCTCGGCGGGACTGAATTCTGGCTGTTCCTGGGCATGAGCGCCATCATCGTCGGCAACGGCTTCTTCAAGGCCAACATCTCGACCATCGTCGGGCGCCTCTACAAGGACGGCGACCCGATGCGCGATTCGGGCTTCACCATCTTCTACATGGGCATCAACATCGGCGCCCTGCTGGCCACCGTGGCCGTCGCGCCCATCGGTGAGACCTACGGCTTCAAGTGGGGCTTCGGGTTGGCCGGCGTGGGGATGCTGGTCGGCATCGCCATCTTCATCCTGGGGCAGGACAAGCTCGACGGGCACGGCGAACCGGCGGACCCGGCGGCGCTACCAAGTGGGGCAAGGTGGTCTACGGCGGCTCCCTGGCGGCCATTCCCGCTGCTCTACGCCCTGATCGACTACGGCCAGGACGTCCCAGATCCTCGGGCCAGGACATCCTGTTCTGGATCCTGATGGGCCTGCTGACCTACGTGTGTTTCACCCTGCTGCGCGAGGGCTTCAAGGGTGACCACGTGCAGCGCGACCGGATCCTGGTCCTGATGATCCTGATGACCTTCAACGTCGTCTTCTGGGCCTGCTTCGAGCAGGCGGGCAGTTCGCTGACCCTGTTCGCCGACCGCAACGTCGACCGCGACGTCTTCGGCATCTACACCATGCCGGCCAGCCCAGACCCAGTTCTTCAATCCCGCGTTCATCATCCTGTTCGGCAGCGTGTTCTCCATCCTGTGGGTCAACCTGTCGCGCCGGGGCAAGAATCCCAGCATCGCGATGAAGTTCGGGCTGGGCATCGTCCAGCTCGGCCTGGGTTATCTCGTGCTGCTGGCCGGCGCCGCCCTGGCGGGTCCGGACGCGCTGGTGCCGCTGTTCGTCCTCGGCATGATGTACCTGCTGCACACCACCGGCGAGCTGTTCCTGTCGCCCATCGGGCTCTCGATGGTGACCAAGCTGGCGCCCAAGCACATGACCGGCGCGGCCATGGGCGCCTGGTTCCTGTCCTTCGCCTTCTCGATGTACGTGGCGGCCGTGCTGGCCAAGCTGACGGGCGCCGAAGGTGACGGCGTCAACCTGGTCGAATTGACGCCCGTCGAGAGCCTGGACCAGTACGTGGGCGTTTTCGGCAACATGGGCTGGGTCACCGTGGGCATCGGCATCGTGCTGGTGCCTGCTGTCCAAGCCCCTGAACAAGATGATGCACGGGGTGGAATAGGACGGCGGCGAAAAAAAGTTGGCCCGGCAATTCCTCTTGAGGTATGGTCAGCCGGACCGCGATCAGCAGGCGGTTTCCCCAGCGGGGCGACCGCCTGTTTCATCTGTACCCGAATCCCGTGTCATCCCGATCCCGGAGGCGGAACATGTCCCAGGACAGTGCGGCGATCCAGCCGCCCAAAGGTCATCCCAGGGGGCTGAAAGCCCTCTTCTTCACCGAAATGTGGGAGAGGCTCGGCTTCTACCTCATGCTGGGCATCCTCTTCCTCTACATCATCGACACCGAGCGCGGCGGGTT
The DNA here is from genome assembly GCA_942492615.1 of Candidatus Krumholzibacteriia bacterium. Lineage (GTDB taxonomy): Bacteria > Krumholzibacteriota > Krumholzibacteriia > LZORAL124-64-63 > LZORAL124-64-63 > CALOFL01. The sequence continues at coordinate 70,398 of CALOFL010000006.1, read as the reverse complement.
GGGGTTCACCACGGCGATCGCCGGTGAGATCTACGGCACCTACATGGCCTTCGTCTACTTCACGCCCTTCCTCGGCGGCATGATCGCCGACCGCTTGCTCGGCTTCCGCCGCTCGGTCCTGATCGGCGGGCTGCTGCTGGCCGCGGGCTACTTCGCCCTGGGCATCCGCAGCATGCCGACGTTCTATGCCGGCCTGGCGCTCCTCTGCTTCGGCAACGGCTTCTTCAAGCCGAACATCTCGGCCATGGTGGGCAACCTCTACGCGCCGGACGATCCGCGGCGCGACGCGGGCTTCAACATCTTCTACATGGGCATCAACATCGGCGCGACCATCTCGGCCCTGCTGGCTGCCCCGCTCCGCAACCTGTGGAGCTTCAACATGGCCTTCACCGCCGCCGGCGTGGGCATGCTGATCGGCGTGGCCATCCTGGTGCTCAACTGGAAGACCCTGGCCGACGCCGACCGCCAGCCGGACAACCAGGAAGGCGACTTCGGCCTGAAGCAGGTCTTCCTGACGATCCTGGTGCCGGCCGGCGGCGTTCGGGTGTCATCGGCTACTTCGTGGGCCAGAAGATCCCCTTCGTCACCAGCACCATCGGGCCGGTGACCTTCGGCTTCCTGGTCGGCATGATCCCCGTGGCCGGCTACTTCATCAGCCTGGTGCGCAAGGCCACGCCCGAAGAGAAGCCCGGCCTGGCCGCGTTGATCCCCGTGTACGTGGCCGGCGGCGCCTTCTTCATGGTGCTGCACCTGAGCGGCGGACTCATGACCGTCTTCGCCGAGAACAACACCGACCGCCAGGCCGAGTGGATTCCCAGCTGGGCCGAGTTCTACGCCCAGAAGGCGATGCCTTCCTACTTCACCAATGCGGGTCCGGATCTGCCGCGGCCTGACGAGCGGACCCTGTTTGTTGTCCCGGACGAGACCGAGTCCATGTTCGGCGCCCGGATCCTCAGCGAGGCCGCCGGTCGGCCAGATCCGTGCCGACCGTTTCCGGGCGTCACGGTGCACGACTACACCGGCCAGGAGGACCTGGACGGCAGCCTTCGCCTGCAAGGTCTACCCCGACGACAACGTGGTCATCAGCGAGGACCAGGACGCCCACGGGGTCGCCACGACCACGGTCCGAAGATCGAACCCGAACGACCAAGGCCAAGGGCGAGGTGGCGATGACCCGGGCCGTCGCCGGCCAGGAGGTACCGGTGGTGCTGGTGTCTCAGGGCACCTTCGACGCCGTCTATGCCGGCGCGGCCGAGGGTGCGGCGCGGCTGGAGCCCGGCCGGTTCGTCCGGCTGGTCAACGCCGAGCTGCTGACCGGTTTCTGGAACCCGTTCTTCGTGGTCATCATCACTCCGGTGGTCGTCTGGTTCTTCGCCCGGCGGGTAAAGATCGGCAAGCCGGTGACCACCGCGCGCAAGATCTTCTACGGGATGGTGATCACCACCGTGTCGCTCCTGGTCATGGCCTTCGGCGCCAAGCTCGGCCAGGACGGGGCGGCCAAGACCGCGATGTTCTGGATGATCGCCTACTACCTGATCATCACCTTCGGCGAGCTCTGCCTGTCGCCCATGGGTCTGTCCCTGGTGACCAAGCTGTCGCCCAAGCGGCTGGTCGGCCTGATGATGGGCGGCTGGTTCCTGAGCACGGCCATCGGCAACAAGATGTCCGGCTTCATCAGCGGGCTCGAGCCAGGGACAACGATGTTCGTGGTCCTGGCGGTGGCCATCCTCGCGGTGGCGGGCTTTATTTTCGCGATGCTGCCCCGCCTGGACGCGGCCATCAAGAAATACGGGGCCTGATCCCGACGTTCCGAATGCGTGGCCCGCGCCGACCGGCGCGGGCCCTTTCCCTGGAAGAGGTGAGCCTTGAAACGCGCGATTCCCATGTGGTTGATGGCCTTCGTCCTGACGGCGGCCTTCCTGGTCTGGCAGAAGGTTTCCGGTCCGACCTACGAGAAGCGGTTCACGACCGAGATCGCCGGCACGGTGATCAAGGGCGAGTTGTTGCGAACCAACAGCATCAACGCGGACATGCCGGTCACCGTCCACGTGCCCGACACCGCGGTGACCGCGACGGTCGTCTGGCGGCGCTACCCGACCCAGGATCCCTGGGCCCGGATCCCCATGCAACGCGATGGCGAGGTCCTGCGGGCGGCCATACCCCGCCAGGGTATGGCCGGCAAGGTCGAGTACGACGTCGAGTTCGCCAAGAACGGGCAGAAGGTGAACGCTCCGGCCAACGAAGCGGCCGTGGCACGGTTCAAGGGCGACGTGCCCGACCTGATTCTCATCTTCCACGTGTCGGCCATCGTCCTGGCGTTCCTGTTCTCGACCGGCGCCGGTTTCGAAGCCCTGACCAACGGGCCGTCGCTGCGTCTGTTGTCCCGGATCGCGTTCGGATGTCTGGTCGTCGGCGGTCTCATCCTGGGGCCCATCGTGCAGAAATATGCCTTCAACGCCTTCTGGACCGGGTGGCCGCTGGGGGAGGACTGGACCGACAACAAGCTGGCCGTGGGCGCCCTGCTGTGGCTGATCGCCGTCATCCGGACCCGCAATGCCGGCCCCGGGACGCCCGCTGGCAAGTGGTGGGCCGTGCTGGCGATGCTGGTGATCTTCGTGATCTTCTCCATTCCCCACAGCATCCACGGCTCGACCCTGGACTACGAAACCGGGGAGCACATCCAGGCCATGCTGGCGCCGCTGTTGGCGGTGTTCGGCTGAGCGCGGCTCTTTGGCCAGGGTGTCCTGCCCGGCTGACGGCGCTGTGATCATTTGCATACGCCTGACATCCTCATCGTGACTGCCGAAGCGGCCGCATCCTGCGGCCGCTTTTTTTAACCCGTACTGCCCCAAACAGTTGTCGATATCGCGGGCCGGGCCTCCCTTCAGGTCCGGCTATTGCGGATCCCGGGTACCAGCCCAGGGAGGGCCCACCGGGGCCGCAATCGGGAGGAAAGGCGATGTCGGCACTGATCCTGTTTCTGATGATGAGTCTGGGGACGGCCTGCCCGCAGGAAGTCCGGACCGGAGAAATCCTCAACGTCGTGACCGCAGGCGATGGCCCGGCGGTGGTGCTGCTGCCGGGTCTGTCCGGCTGCGCCTACGGCTACCGCCAGATCCTCGTGCCCCTGCAGGCAGCCGGTCTGCGGACCGTCATCATCGAACCCCTCGGCTACGGCGGCAGCAGCCGTCCCCGGCAAGCGGACTACAGCCTCACCGCCCAGGCCGACCGCATCGCGGCGGTCTTGGATTCCCTCCAGTTGAAGGACTGCCTGGTCGTCGGGCACGGTCTGGCCGCCTCGATGGCGCTGCGCCTGGCCTACCGGCGCGCCGATCTGGTCGCCGGCATCGTTTCGATCGAGGGGGCCGGGGCCGAGTCGGCCGCCACACCCGGCGTGACCGGGGCCCTGAAGCTCGGCGGCCTGGTCGCCAAGCTCGGGGGCGGCCGGATCCTGCGCGACAAGTACGCCGCCAGCCTGGCCAAGGCTTCGGGCGACCCCGCCTGGATCGACCGACGGACTCTGGGCCGCTATCTCCGCAACATCGACCGGGACATGTCCGCCTTCATCACCGCGGTCAAGGCCATGGCCGCGGCCAAGGAACCCGAAGCACTGCACGCCAACCTGGGACGCATCGGCTGTCCGGTCCGGCTGATGATCGGCACCGCACCCCATGACGGTCGTCTGGACGAGAGCGACCTCGCCCCGCTGCGGCAGGAGCTGCCGGATTTCCGGGAGATCCCCGTCAGCGGCGCGGGGCACTTCATTTTCGAGGAACAGCCGCAGGCCGTGGTCACGCAGATCACGGCGCTGGCCGAGAGCATCGGCCGGGCGGCGACCACTCCGGATACAGCTCCTGAAGGAGCGTCCGGCAACGAGGAGGATCTGGCATGCGCACGGTAGTCACCGGCGGAGCGGGTTTCATCGGCAGCCATCTGGTTGAACGCCTGCTCGCACAGGGGCACGAAGTCGTCTGCATCGAACGGCCGGGTGCCGGGCGAGGCTGGCTGGAGGGCCGTCGTCTCGACTTCCACACCTGCGGCCTGGACGACCCCGGCGAACTCAAGCGGGTCATCTGCAGGGCGGATGTGGTGTACCACCTGGCGGCCCTGACCGAGGCCCGTCACCCCGATGACTGCTACCGTGTCAACGCCACCGGGACGGCCAACCTGCTCGAAGCGGCCGCCGGCTGTCGCTGCTCGCCGCCGCGCTTCGTCTTCATGTCCTCGCTGGCCGCAGTGGGGCCGCCGCGACCGGGAGAACTGCTGGACAGCGATTCGGTGCCGCGGCCCCTGTCCCATTACGGGCGGTCCAAACTCCACGCCGAAGCCATGGTCCATGCCTACAGCGACCGCGTACCGGCGGTCATCTGCCGGTTTCCGGCGCTCTATGGACCGCGTGACCGGGTCGTGCTCAAGCTCTTCCGGATGGTGGCCCACGGTTTTGCCCTGACCATCGGTCCCTGGGAGCGCCAGGTCAGCCTGCTGCACGCGGACGATGCGGTCACCGGTCTGCTGGCCGCCGCCGCCAGACCCGCAGCGATCGGCCGCACCTACTGTCTGGCCCACCCTGAACCCACCACCTGGGCGGGATTCGTGACCGCCGTGGCCCGCGCGGTCGGTCGCCGGCCCCTGCGGCTGGCCCTGCCCGTGGCGGGCGTGCGTCCGGTGGCCGCGGTCATGGAAGGCGCCGCCTGGCTCGGTCGGCGGGCGGCGGTCCTGAACCGCGACCGGGTCCGGGAGCTGTCCCAGGCCAGCTGGGTGTGCGATCCGGGGGCGGCGATCAGGGAACTGGGATTCCAGCCCGGGATCCCGCTGGAAACGGGGGTCGGTGCCACGGCTTCCTGGCTGAGGAGAGTCCAATGGATTTGAAACGAAACAAACCGGCGGTCGATTTTCTGTTTGCCGGGTACAGCCTGATCGCCGGCATCATCTGGTGGGTCCGGGCAGCGGATCTGCCGGCGTTTCCGCTGGCGCTGGCCGGTCATCTGGCGGCCGCGGCGGTCCTGGTCCTGCTGCCGGGATGCGGCCACCGGCCGCGCCGAGCGGTCATGGTCGTGCGTTCCGTCTACCCGTTCGTGCTGTGGGCCGCGGCCTGGGCCGAAATCGGCTGGCTGTTCACCGCCACCGGGCCCGCCGTTTTCGACGCGCTGGTGATGAAGGCGGACCGGGTTCTGTTCGGCACCCACTGGAACGAACACCTGGCCGGCCACTGGCCCTGGTTGAGGGACATCATGGGCCTGTCCTACTTGTCGTACTACCTGTTGATCCTCGGCCCGCCGCTGCTGCTGGCGGCCACCCGTCGCTTTCGGGAATTCCAGAGGTACATCACCGCCCTGATGGCCACCTATCTGGCGTGCTTTGCCGTCTATCTGATGTTTCCAGTCCTGGGGCCGCGCGACCTGTCCCATGCGCTCGGACAGCCGGCCCGGACGGTCGGCGGAATCTTCGGCCCGGTCATCGAGGCCTTCTTCGCCGCGGGTGACTCGCTGGGAACGGCGTTCCCGAGCTCCCACTGTGCGGGTTCGGTGGCCACGGCCCTCCTGGTGACCTGGTTCTTCGGCTCCCGGCGCGGACGCGTGGCCGCCGCGTGGGCGGCGCTGATCGTTCTTTCCACGATCTACACCAACAACCACTACACGATCGATGCGGCCGCCGGCACGGCCTTGGCCCTGGCGGCCGTGGGCCTGGTCCGTTTCGGTTCGCGGCCGGGGGCGAAAGCCGCAGCCGGCGGAGCCTCGCTGGTGCGGCTGGGCAGGATCCCCTGTCCCGGCGTCGGCACGGTCGATTCTCGAGGAGGTCTGTCATGAGCCGCATCCTGGTTACCGGCGCCACCGGTTTCGTGGGCTGTCATCTCTGCCGGCGGCTGCTGGCCGCCGGGCATCAGGTCGTCGCCCTGGTCCGCGATGAGCAGCGGATTCCCGCGAACCTGCGGGGTCAGATCGCGGCGGTCCGCGGGGATCTGACGGACGACACATCGCTGCGCCGGGCCGTCCGCGGCTGCGATGCCGTCTGCCATCTGGGCGCCCTCGCCACGGCTTGGGATCCGGATCCGCTTGCCTATCTGCGCCTGAACGCGGGGGCCACCGGCTCCCTGCTGGAGGCCGCGAAAGACGCGGGTGTCAGCCGCTTTGTCCACATCTCGACGATTGCGGCGGTTCCCGGCACCGGGACCCGCGGTCACGGGACAGCGCCCGGTTCACCCACACCCTATGCCGTCAGCAAGAGGATCAGCGAAGCGCTTGTCCGGCAATACGCCGCCGCCGGCGGGAACGCCGTCATCGTCAGACCGGCGCGCGTCTACGGTCCGGGACCGTGCAATGACGCCAACGGGGCGACCCGGATGATGGCGCTGTACCTGACCGGCCGTTTCCGATTCGTCCTGCGCGACGGTGGCGCCCGCGGCAACTACGTCCATGTCGACGATGTGGCGCGCGGCATCGAGCTGGCCCTGGTCCGCGGGCGTTCCGGCGCCGCCTATCCGCTCGGTGGTCAGGACATCACGCTGCGCGGCCTCCTGGAAACCGTGGGGGAGATCGCCGGGGTCCAGCGCCGCATGCTGACCGTGCCGGTCCCGCTGGTGATGCCCTGGGTGCACCTTGGCCTGGTCGCCGGCCGGGTCGGACTGCGGCCGCGCCTGACGCCGGCCTGGGTGCGGTACTTCCTGGAAGATCGGCCGCTGGACCTCGACCCCAGCCGCCGGGAGCTGGGGTACGCGCCCCGATCCCTGCGTCAGGGTCTGACCGAGACACTGCACTGGATGATGGGCAGCGAAGGGGGTGAGCGGAATGGACACCGTTTTTACGAACACCTCGCGGCGCGCCCCAACTGACGACCGCTCCGGTTGGCTGATCCTGCTGGCGACGGTCTGCCTGACCCAGTTCTACTACTGGCTGCGGGCCGACCGGATCGGTGTCGGGCACGGTGACGGCTGGTTCGCGATGACCGGCGGGCAGCTTGCCTTGCCTGCGCATGTCCTGGGAGCTGCGGTCATCCTGGGCCTGGTCCCGGTGGTGTTCGCGGTGTTCAGTCTGAAGTTCCGGCCGGTAGAGCTAGGCCTGGGATTGGGCCGCCCGCGTCGGGGGCTGGTGTGGTTGGCGCTCGGTGTGCCGGTGGCGATCCTGCTGGCCTGGTTGTCGGCCGCCGATCCCCGGATGGCGGCGGTCTATCCGCTCGAGCGGAGTCTCGTCCGCGAATCCGGACCGCTGGCGGGCAACGCCCTGTGGCTGTCCCTCTACTACGGGGCCTGGGAGCTGCTCTTCCGAGGGGTCCTGCTGTTCGGGCTCCAGCGGCGCTGGGGATTCGCGCAGGCGAACGTGATCCAGACCGCCCTGTCGGTGCTGGCCCATTTCGGGCGGGCCTATCCCGAAACGATGGCGGCCATCCCGGCCGGACTGGCGTTCGGCGGCGTCGCCAGGCACACCCGCTCGATCTGGTATGTGGCAATCATCCACTGGACTGCGGGCGTGGCGCAGGACTACTGGCTGCTCACGCTGAGCCAGGGCTAAACCCGGTGTTGGCAGAATCCCCCGTTGGTGGCATGCTCCGGTCGTCAGCCGTCCCCTCGCCCCGGAGGAATTCCGTGACCGCCAACCCGGACCCCGAGACCCGGCCCAAACGCCTGGTCAGTCACAGCCACAAGCGCCGACCCCTGCGCAGCATGGTCGTTCCCCTGCTGGTCATCCTGGCCGTTATCCTCTTTTTGCCCTACCTGCTCGAACTCCTCGACTAGCCAGGCTGCTGCCACCGTCGATCAGCGGCTGCCGCAGGTGATGGGAAAGGTGCCCGTATCCGGTTCGCCGGGCCCGACCTGGTAGTACCACCGGGCAACCGCACTCGCGTCGAAAGCGATGTCGAAGAAGACCGGATCCATGTCGAACTCGAGTTGCCCGGTGGGGCAGCCCGTGAACGGCTGCGTCATGTTGCAGCTGACGACCATCTCCTCATTGTAGCCGACGTACTCTTCGCCCACGGAGGTACCGCCGGAGGCGTTGCCGACGCCGGAACCGCTGATGGCCACCACGCCGGTGGCGAAGCCGGTGGCCTCGAACAGCAGGTCCATGTTCAGCGACCGGTCGGAGTAGTATTCATCGTCGTAATCGTTCTCGTAGAAGTTGTACAGGACGGCCACGGTGATGCGGTCGGCGCCTTCGAACAACATCTGCGGGGTTTCTCCCTGGTAGAACGTGACGGTGAAGTCCCAGTAGCGTGACCAGTAGGGCGGCAGTTCGCTCCCGCCGCCATCCGAATCGTACCAGCGCCAGCAGGTGCAGGATTGGTCGAATACGGGCTCGGACGCATCCTTCCCGCCCAAACCGCCGGTGGCCAGAGCCGGGAACAGGTCGACGAGACCCTGAGCCAGGATGATGCTTTCACCTCTGATGGAGGCGAGCATGGGATCTTCCGGTTCCGGGATGTTGGTGTTGGTGGGGTTGTCGTCGTCGCTGCAGGCCAGACTGAAGCACAAGCCAAGGCTGATCAGCAGGCACAGGAAACGGGTTCTGGTCGTCATGGGTCCCTCCTCCGATGAAGACGCAGTTGCCTATGGGGTTGTCAGGAACAGGTTAATGCCAGAGGAGTTTTCGGGCAAGAGGATGATGGACGCAACGCGGGCGGGGAACGGAATCCCCGCCCGCAGCGGTTCGGCGCCGGAGTCAGCCTGCGACGAATTCCAGCTCCAGGACCTCGGGGATGAGTCCGGCCCGGTGGCCCCGGCCGAGGAGCTCGCGGATAGCCGCCCGCCCGCGGTCGCCGTAGTCGAGGGTCCAGTCGTTCACGTACATGCCCACGAATTCGTCGGCCAGATCCATGCCCATGTCGCGCGCCCAGCCCAGGGCGTAGTCCAGGGCCGCCTGCCGGTTCTCGAGGCTGTAGCGGATGCTGCCGGTCAGGATGTCGCTGATGTCCTTCATCTTGTCGCCGTGTTTCTTGTGGATCGCGTTGCCGCCCAGCGGCAGGGGCCAGTCGTTGTGGCCGGTCGTCTCCCACCACCACTTGCCCAGGTTCAGACACTCCTTGAGACCGGCGTCCCGGTAGGTCAGCTGGCCTTCGTGGATGATCAGCCCCGCGGGGAACTCGCCGTCGGCGACGCGGGGGATGATCTCGTCGAAGGGCACATGCACCGCTTCGAACCGGCCGATGGCCAGCTGGAGTTCGAGATAGGCCGAGGTCATCTTGCCCGGTATGGCGATGGTGGTGCCGGTCAGGTCCGCGGGCGCAATCTTCCGCTTGGCGACGACCATGGGACCGTAGCCGAAACCCATGCTCGCGCCGGCCGGCAGCAGGGCGTACTTGTCCAGGACGTAGGCGTAGGCGTGGATGCTGATGGCCGTGATGTCGAGTTCGCCCCGCGTCGCACGCTCATTGAGCGTCTGGATGTCCTGCATCACGTGCGTGAACCGGTAGGGACCGGTGTCCATCTTGTCCTTGGCCAGGGCGTAGAACATGAAGGCGTCGTCGGGATCGGGACTGTGGCCGAGGGTCAGGTCGATGGTTCCGGACATGGAAACTCCTTGAAGACCGGGGCGACGGTCGCCCCGGCGGCTGGGTGGACGTTCGCGAGCCTACCGTCTCTTCACGGCGGCGAAGATAACCACGATCAGCACAAGTGCGAGAAATAGCAAGGGCAGGCGCAGGCTGCCGGATTCTTCCGCGGCGGTTTCCGTTGTTTCGGCCCCGCTGTCAGTCCCTTCGTCGGCGAACAGGTCCTCCGGTTCGCCGGCCGCCGCCGCTGCCGACTTCAGGCGCAAGGTGAGGGACTCGCCGCCGGCGAGCGCCGGACCGACAAAGCGGCGGTAGCCGGTCACTGCCTTCTCGTCGTTCTCCTCGAGCTCCATGGCCGTGACCTGCAGGGATGCCGGCGACGCCAGCACACTCCATTCGCTCACCGCCAGGTCGGATCCCACCTTGAACTCCATGCCCTCGGTCCATGGCAACCGCGCGGTCAGACGGATCTGGTTGATCCCGGGCGTCAAGGGCAGGTCCAGACCCACGCGGCCGCCACCAACGCGGCTGACCGGTACGACCGTGGGCTCGGGACCGCGGGCGTAGGAGGCCTCGATCTCCATCGCTTCCGGCGGCAGCTCGATCGCGAAGGTGGCCGGGCTGTTCTTGACGACGACCTGCGGCCGGGCCGTGTTGTTGACCTGGAGCAGATATTCCAGCTGCAGCAGGGATTCGGTGTGGCGGACCACCAGGTTCAGCCCGCTCAGGACAACGTCCGGCAGGTCCGACACCACGTCGAACACGTAGAGGACGTTCGGCTCGGCCACGAGCTGGTGCCCGCGCTTCTCCCACCAGTAGGGGACACCCTGCCGCCAGACGGTCACGTAGTACTTGCCGCCGTCCTTGAGCGGGACGTCGGACGCGGTGAATTCGGCCCCGTCGGGCGCGAAGTCGGCCACACCGTTGGGCCGGGCGGTCACGTACTCGATCGTGATGCGCTCGACGGTCGCCGGCTCGCCGGTGGTGGCGTTGACGACCTTGAACTCGATGTCCTGGGGCTGGGCGGAGGCGGTCTGGGCCATGCCGTCCGCAGCCGCCGCCATCACCAGCAGGATGGCCGTCATCGCGGTCGCGATGCGGGCTCCGACCGGACGTTTCCGCAAGATTCCTGTTCTCATCATTCCTCCCTGATTGCCGATAACGGTGATCTCGGGTTTCGCGCCCGCCAGGTGGCGGCTTGAGTTACCTCGGGACTTCCGGTAGATTCTGCGTAGGACGTGGTCCGAGCGCAGGGAGCGGGCAAGAGCCCGGACCTGGGGCCGGACCCAGGTTTCCGATTATAGTGAACCTGGCTTGGAGATCAACCGTGCGTTGGTCGCATGGAAAGGAACCCCATGAAAACGCATCCCCACGGTCCTGCCAGCAATTACCGGGCCGCCCTGCTCGTGCTGGCGGCGATGACGGTCCTGTCGTTGCCCGTCGCGGCGCAGGATGGCGTCTGGGAGTCGTGGTCGTCCGACAGTTACACGCTCGAGCCCCGGGAATCGTTTCAGTTCCACGTCGTGTTCGACCAGATCCCGGTCCGCAGCTGGAAGCTGTTGGTCGAAGGCGCCCGGGATGTGAACTGCGACCTGACCGTGCTGCGGGTCAAAGGGGAATCGCTGCTCTACTACAAGACCAAGGAGTCGCGCCACGAGGTCATCGTGCCGTGGGGTGTCGGTGAGGAGGTCATCGTGGTGGTGACCAACCGGAACCAGAAGGGTGCCTTCGTGATCGATCTGCTGGGCCCGCCCCGGGATCAGATACACGCCGCCTACAGCTACCACGTCAACCGGGCCCTGGACGCCTACGCGTCGGGCCGCCGGCTCGAGGCCGAAGCCGAATGTGAAAAGGCCATCCGGGCGGATGAGAACGACGGCGTGGCGAAGGTTCTGCTCGCCGGGTTCCTGCGCAACCGGCAGTACTACGGCAAGGCCACGGTCATGGTCGAACAAGCGCTCGCGGATGACCTTCCGGACGACATGCGCGGCATCGCCGAGGACCTGCGCGCCGAACTGGCCAGGTTGCGCGCGCCGCTGCCCGAACCCATCAGTCGGGGGGTGGCCGCGGCCAAGGAACATCTGGCGGACGGGAATCCGGAGCGGGCCCTGACGGTTTGCGACGACCTGCTGGCGGGGGACCTGGAACTGGATCCGGCCTCGAAGAGCCAGCTGCAGCAGCTGCGGGGTGAAGCCCTGGACCAGCTGGACCGGAACTTCGAAGCGGTCGACGCCTTTACCCAGGCTCTCCAGCTGAATCGCAACCGGGCCGACGAGGCCGTCATCTATTTCCACATGGGCCAGCTGTTCTTCAAGATGGAGAATCTGCTGCAGGCCCGGGGATCGTACACGATGGCCCTGGAGAACGGCCTGCCGTCGGGCCTGGAACTGCAGGCGCGCGAGGCGCTGCAGCTGATCGAAGACCGGCTGGTGGATGAACGCTGAACCGATTCCGGCAAAGGATGGCAACCCATTGATCTTCCGTGCTGACTGCCTGCATTTTCGCGGCCACGTGCCCTGTGCGCCCCACAAGACCAAGGGCGTCCATTGCGACGGCTGCGAGGACTTCCGTGAGCGGCAGGGCCGGATCCTGCTCATCAAGCTGGGGGCCGCCGGCGACGTCATCCGCACCACGCCCCTGCTGGCGCCGCTTCGCCGGGACTACCCGGACCACGTCCTGACCTGGGTCACCGATTTTCCCGATCTGCTGCCGGCGGTGGTGGATGATCCGGTGCGGCTGGACACCGAGACGCTGGTCTGGCTGCAGCAGGTGAAGTTCGATCTGGTCATCAACCTGGACAAGGACCGGCAGGCCTGCGCCCTGGCCCGCGAGGTGGACGCCGACCGCCGGCTGGGGTTTCACCCTCGACGACGACGGCATCTGTACCCCGGTGACCGAGGGGGTGACCCCGGCGATGGCCGCCGCCGCCCGGGAGAAGTTCCTGACCGGCCTTTTCGACGACGTGAACCAGGCCTGCACCCTGAGCTATCCCCAGGAGATCTTCGCCATCTGCGGGTACGAGTTCGCGGGCGAACCCTACCTGCTGGACCGGCCTGAGGCGGCGCCGGATTTCGATCTGCCGTCCGGCAAGGCGGTCATCGGTCTGAACACCGGCTGCGGCGGCCGCTGGACCAGCCGCCTGTGGCCGGAGGACCGTGGGTGGAACTGGCGGCCGTCCTTCAGGCCGAAGGGTACGCCGTGGTCCTGCTGGGTGGACCCGAAGAGCACGCGAAGAACGAGCGGTTGGCCGCCGCGAGCGGGGCCTGCTATCCGGGGCACTTCGACCTGAAGACCTTCATCGGCCTGATGGACCGCTGCGACCTGGTGGTCTCGGCGGTGACCATGGCCATGCACATCGCCCTGGGCCTGAAGAAGAAGCTGGTCCTGTTCAACAACATCTTCAATCCGCACGAATTCGAACTCTACGGCCGCGGCCGCATTCTTGAGCCCGAACAGACCTGCACCTGCTTCTTTCAGCCGCGGTGCACCAACGAAAAATTCTGCCTCGAAACGCTCAGGCCCGCCACGGTGCTCACGGCGGTGGACGAGCTGGCGGACGGCTCGTGAAGCTGGCCTTTCTGGGGCCGGCGCCGCCCTTCCGCGGCGGCATCGTCACCTACTACGGCATGCTGGCCCGGGTCCTCATGGCGCGCGGGACACGAGGTCTTCTGGGCCTCGTTCCGCAAGCAGTATCCCCGCTTCCTGTTCCCGGGCACCGAGCAGGACGGGGAGACCGCCGCCTGGCTGGATCACGAGGAACACCCCGCGGTTCGTGCCCTGGTCGCCCTGGAGCTGGTGGCGCACCTACCGCGACCTCGAGCGCGCCGCGCCCGCGGCGGTGGTCATCAAGTACTGGATCCCCTTTTTCGCCCCCGGATTCTTCGGCGTGACCTGGCTGCTGCGCCGCCGGACGGACATTCGCGTGATCTACCTGCTGGACAACGTCATCCCCCACGAGAAATACCCCCTGGGGATGTTCCTGACCCGGCTGGCCCTGCGCCAGGGGCACCGCTTCATCGCGCAGAGCGACCAGGTCCGGCAGGATCTGTTCACCGTGCTGCCGGACACCGATCCGGCGGCGGTGGTGACCACGCCGCATCCGGTCTACGATTTCGGCGAGCCGGGCCGGCCGCGCAAGACGCAGGCCGAGGCCCGCCGAGCCCTGGGCCTGCCGCCCGACGCCCGGCTGGTCCTGTTCTTCGGCTTCATCAAACCCTACAAGGGTGTGGTCCACCTGATCGACGCGGCGGGCCCGCTCAAGGCGCGCTTCGGTGACGGGCTGCGCATCCTGATCGTGGGGGACATCTACGGCGAAAGCAACCTTACCTCGATCGCATCGCGGCGTCCGGGGCGCCGGAAATCATCCAGCTCGTCGACGGCTTCGTTCCCGATGCCACGGTCGAAGACTACTTCCTGGCCGCCGATCTGGCGGTGCTGCCCTACGTGTCGGCGACCCAGAGCGGCATCGTCCAGATCGCCTACAACTACGATCTGCCGGTGGTCACGACGGACGTCGGTGGGCTGCCCGAGGTCGTGCTGGACGGCCGGACCGGTTTCATCGTGCCCCCGCAGGATCCGGCGGCGCTGGCCGCGGCGGTGGAACGCTTTTTCGCCGAGGATCGCTGGCGCCGCGTTCGCGCGAGGCGGTGGCCGAGCGGAAAAGACCAAGTATTCCGTGGGACCGCATGGCCGCCTGGCGGTCGAAACCATGGCAGGAGACTGATCGTGATCCAGGTGGCGACAGGATTGGACCGGATGGCTGCCGACGCATTCACCGCCCTGGGCGACCGGCGGGTGGGGCTGCTGGTCCACCCGGCGTCAGTCGACCGCCAGCTGCGGCAGGCGGCCGACCTGATGGCGGCGTCCGCGGCGGTCAACCTGACCGCTCTCTTCGGCCCGCAGCACGGCATCCTGGGCCAGACCCAGGACAACATGATCGAGTGGGAGGGCTTCACCGACCGGGCCACCGGGCTGCCGGTGCATTCGCTCTACGGCGAGCATCGCCAGCCGACTGCCGGCCATGCTGGCCGGGGTCGACGTGCTGGTGATCGATCTGCAGGACGTCGGCGCCCGCTACTACACGTTCATCTGGACCATGCTGCTGTGCCTGGAGGCCTGCGCCGAGCAGGGCAAGCAGGTGATGGTGCTGGACCGGCCCAACCCCCTCGGCGGCGCCGTCCGAAGGCAACGGTGCTCGATCCGGAATACCGGTCCTTCGTGGGGCTGGCGCCCATCCCCATGCGCCACGGTCTGACCGTCGGCGAGCTGGCCGTCTTCTTCGTCGCTCATTGCGGCATCAATCTCATGCTTGAAATCGTGCCCATGCAGGGTTGGTCGCGCGTCCATGTATTGGGACGCGACCGACCTTCCCTGGGTGATGCCCTCGCCCAACATGCCGACCCTGGACACGGCGCGGTCTACCCCGGCGGCTGCCTGCTGGAGGGGACCAACCTGTCCGAGGGGCGCGGCACCACCCGGCCCTTCGAGATCTTCGGCGCGCCCCTACGTCGATCCCGACCTGCTGGCCGGCCTCCTGACCTGGCGAGTCTGCCCGGCTGCCGCTTCCGTCCGCTGCACTTCGAACCCACCTTCCACAAGTTCGCCGGCCAGGTGTGCGGCGGTGTCCAGGTCCACGTGACCGATCCGGAGGTCTTCGAAGCGGTCACGACCTACACGGCGGCCATCGCCGCCATCCGCAGCCTGTGGCCCGACGACTTCGCCTGGAAGCAGCCGCCCTACGAGTACGAGACCGAGAAGCTGCCCATCGACATCCTGGCCGGCGGGATCCTGGCGGGCGGAGCTCGAGGCGGGTCTGTCGCCGTGGCAGATGAAGGCATCCTGGGAGGAACAGCTCACGGTCTTCGCCGAAGTCACCGCCGGGTGCCGCCACTATGACTGAGCCCGGGGACCGGAACTTGCGCGGCATGGTCCTGGCCGCGGGCCTACGGCACCCGCCTGGCGCCGGTGACCGACCACCTGCCCAAACCCCTGCTGCCGGTGGCCGGCCGCACGCTGCTCGGACCACGCATCGCCGCGCCCTCGACCGCGGCGGGCGCGAGGGCGATCGCGGTCAACACGCACCACCTGGCCGACCGCATCGCCGACCACCTGCGGGCCCGGCCCGACGCCGACCGTTTCCACCTGAGCTTCCACGAAACCGAGATCCTGGGCACCGGCGGCGCCCTCGACGGCGCGCGCGCGTTCTCCTCGCCGGCCGATGATTTCCTGGTCTACAACGGCGACGTCCTGTGCGACGCCGACCTGGCCCGGCCTGCTGGCCGACCACCGCCGTCCGGCGCGCTGGCCACCCTGCTGCTGGTCGACTGGCCCGAGGTCAACACCGTGACGCTGGGGGCCGACGGCGCGTGCGCGATCCTCGCCGGATCGGCCACGCGCGGCCCCGCCGCGACGACCGGGACGACCGGTCCTGACCTTCACCGGGCATCGCCTGTGACAGGGCTCCTCGGCCGTGCCCGCGGGTCCCAGCGATGCTGGCGGACATCGGGCCGGGTTTTTCGTCCGCTCATCGATCCTCTGGTCCGGGCGCTCGTCTCCGGCCCGGCCGGCCTCGGGACGACCTCGGCACCCTGCCGCGGTACCTGGCCGTCCAGCGTCGCTTGCTGGGCCCGGGGTTCGTGAGCGTGGCCGAGGGCGCCGTGGTGCCGGACACGGCCGTGCTCGACGAGTGCGTGGTGTTGCCCGGGGCCCGGCCGGCGAAGCCGCGCGCACCGGCGATGGTCGGCGCCGGCTGGGCCGTGGCGCCGAGCCGCCGGGCCCCGGCCGCCGCCGTGCTGGCCGGGTTCAGCGAGCCCGTCGCCCTCGGACCGGCCACGGCCACGGACCGCCGGTTCTGGCGCCTGGCGGCAGGGCGACTGGTCGGCCGTGGCCATGCTGGCCGCGCCCGCGGACGATCCGGACTTCGACCGCACCTGGCCATCGCCCGCTTCCTGTACGACCACGGCCTGGGGGCGCCGCGGTGCTGGCGCCGCGACCGCGAGGCACGGGCCCTGCTGTTGGAGGATCTGGGCGGTGACGACACCCTGTACCGTTCCTGGTCCAGGCGCACGGCCCGGGGAGGCGACCGTCGGCGGTCTACGACCGGGTGGCCTCGACCGCCTGCTCCGACCTGCAGGCCTTCGGCGCCGAGGCCGCCAAGCGACCGTGCCCGAGGCCTGGGACCGCTGCCTGGACGTGGCGGTCCTGCGCTGGGAGACCGACTATTTCCGCCGAGCGCTTCTGGACGGGCACCTGGGCCTGGATGCCGCGGGCCTCGCCGGCCTCGACGAGGAGTTCGACCGCCCTGGCCCGGCCGCCCTGGCGCAGCCAGCCGCTGGTGCTGCTCCACCGGGACTTCCAGTCGCAGAACATCCATGCTGAAGGACGGGTCGGTGCGGCTGGTGGACGTTCCAGGGCATGCGGCTGGGGCCGGTGGCCTACGACGTGGTGTCGCTGCTCTACGATCCCTACGTCGACCTGCCGGCGGACGAGCGCCGGACCCTGCGCGACGAATTGCTGGCCTCGTTTCCCGTCGGCGGCCGGCCGCGCGAAACGGGGGCTCGGCCGCGGCAGGTCGAGGCGATGACCCTGACGGCGGGCTGCAGCGGCTGATGCAGGCGCTGGGCGCCTATGGTTTCCTGGGCCACGTCATGGGGCAACCGAGTTCCTCGACCACGCACATTCCCGCGGCCCGGCGGCAACGAGCCTGGACCGGCCGACGCCTGGCCGTCATGGCGGCCGCCGAGGCGATGCTCGCCGACGGCAACCAGGATGAGATCCGCTGGCTGCCGGGAGCCTTGCCGCACCTGGCGGCGCTGCTGGCCCGAACGGGAGATTCGCATGCCTGAAGGACGTCCGCTTTTTCCCCGATCCAGCGGCATCCTGCTGCACCCGACCAGCCTGCCCGGCCCCGACGGCATCGGCGACCTGGGCGACGCGGCCTTCGGTTTCGTCGACTGGTTGGAAAAGACCGGTCAGAGCCTGTGGCAGATCCTGCCGTTGGGGCCCACCAGCTTCGGCGACTCCCCCTACCAGACGCTGTCGGCGTTTGCGGGCAACCCCCTGCTGATCAGCCTCGACCGACTGGTGCGCGACGGCTGGCTGGACGCGGCGGACCTGGCCGACGGCCGGACCTTCCGCGACGACCGGGTCGATTTCGGCGCGGTCATCGCCTGGAAGACTGGCCATGCTCGACCGGGCCTGGGAGCGGTTTTCAGCGAGCGGCCGGCGAGGCCCACCAGCGCCGACTTCGCCGCCTTCCGCGACGCAGGAGGCGGCTGGCTGGACGACTTCGCCCTGTTCATGGCGCTCAAGGAGGACCACGCGGGGGCCGGCCCTGGACCGAGTGGGAGCCGGGGCTGCGCACGTCGCGAACCCGACGCCCTGGCGGCCGCGCGCCGAACGCCTGGCCGGACCGCATCGGCCGCCCACCGTTTCCGCCAGTGGCTGTTCTTCACGCAGTGGGAACGTTTGAAGAACTTTGCGGGCGGCAAGGGCGTGCGCCTGATCGGCGACGCACCCATCTTCGTGGCCCACGACAGCAGCGACGTGTGGGCCAACCGCGAGATCTTCCTGCTGGACGCCAAGGGCCGTCTGGCCTGCCAGGCCGGCGTGCCGCCCGACTACTTCAGCGCCACCGGCCAGCTCTGGGGCAATCCGCTCTACGACTGGGACAAGATGGCAGGCCGCCGACTACGCCTGGTGGGTGCGCCGCGTCCGCGCCTGCCTGCGTCAGACCGACCTGGTGCGCATCGACCACTTCCGCGGCTTCGAGGCCTACTGGGAGGTGCCTGCCGACGCGGAGACCGCCGTCGATGGCCGGTGGGTCCCCGGCCCGGGCCTCGGGTTCTTCGAGAGCCTGCGGCGCCAGCTCGGCGTGCTGCCCATCGTCGCCGAGGACCTGGGCGTGATCACGCCGGAGGTGGAGGAACTGCGCGACGCCTTCGGCATGCCCGGGCATGAAGGTGCTGCAGTTCGCCTGGAGCGGCCCGGAGAATCCCTTCCTGCCGCACAATTTCCCGCACAACTGCGTGGTCTACTCCGGCACCCACGACAACGACCCGACCCTGGGCTGGTGGCGACACCTGGCCGACGCGGCCACGCAGGACCTCGTCGCCGACTACGTCGGCCACGCGGTGGACGAACCCCACTGGACCCTGATCCGCCTGGGCATGATGTCGGTGGCCCACACCTTCATCGCCACCATGCAGGACGTGCTGGGCCTGGGCCGCGAAGGCCGCATGAACCTGCCGGGCGAAGGCAAGGGCAACTGGAACTGGCGGATGCCCGCCACGGCGTTTACCTGTAGCGGCGGGGATCGTCTCGCACACCTGACCTGGCTCTACCGCCGCCGGCCCGACCAGGCGGCCGCCGGCAGTCAGGATCCCGACACACCTGCCAAAGGACCCCGCGTTTGAACCTGTACAATAATGTGAGCGCGGACTTCCGTCGCGTGCTGCTGTCGACCCTGGTCTTCGGCGCCACCAGCGGGATATTTCTGTCCACCTTGAACAACTACCTGTCCGAGGTCCACGGCTTCGACGCCAGCAACCGCGGCTGGCTGGAGTTTCCCCGCGAACTGCCGGGGTTCCTCATCTTCATCGTGGTCGGCTTTCTCTTGACCCACATGCGGGAAAGCCGCATCGCGGCCCTGGCCATGGTGGTCACCGCCGCTGGGCGCCCTGGGCCTGGGCTACCTGTCGCCGGGCATGGCTGGCTGCTGGTGGTCTGGATCGTGATCTGGTCCTGGGCGACCACATCATCTTCGCGGTGGAAGGGCCCTGGGCCTGAAGCTGGCCAAGCAAGGGCGGCGAGGGCCGGCGCCTGGGGCAGCTGGGCGGCGCCCGCAACCTGGGCGTCCATCCTCGGCGTGGGCAGCGTCTGGCTGCTGGCCAAGTTGGTCGGCGACCGCTACGACCTGTTCTACCTGGTGGCCGGGCCTGCGCGGTGGTCGCGGGCTGGTCTTCTACCTGCAGCTGGACCATCGGCAAGGAGGACCGCCGGCCGCGGCGGCTGGTCTACCGCCGCGAGTACCACATCTTCTACGCCATCAGCGCCCTGTTCGGGATCCGCAAGCAGATCTTCCTGGTCTTCGGCACCTGGGTGCTCGTCTCGCTGCACCAGGTCCCGGTGTCGACCATCGCCCTGCTCATGTTCCTCGCCTCGGGCCTGGGGGTGCTGTTGCGCCCGCTGCTGGGCGACGTGATCGACTGGCTGGGCGAGCGCACGGTCCTGGCCGCCGACGAGATCCTGCTGCTGACAGTCTGCCTGGTCTACGCCTTCGCCTCGAACCTCTTCCCCTGCTGCCGGCCCCTGGGACCTGTGGGTGCTCTACGGCGCCTACGTGCTGGACCATCATCCTGTTCGCCCTGCGCGTGGCCCGGACCACCTACCTCAAGAAGATCGCCGTCGACCCGGCCGACATCACGCCGACCATGTGCCCTGGGCATCACCATCGACTCTGGTGGCCATGACCTGGCCTGCCCTTCCCCCCCCCCGCCCTCCCCATCGCCGGTTCTCTCCATCTCTCTCCGCCTCCCCCCCCCCTCCCCCCCCCCCCCCTTTTTCCTCCCGGGTCGGATGATTCGCTGGGGCACGCCTGGTCGCTGGACCGTCCTCCCCGGGGCCCTGGCCTCGTTTGGCCGTCCGCCGGGTGGTTGGCGCCGCCCCGCCGCTGGCGGGGCCGGTTTCATCGTCCTGGTGAACCTCTATTACCTGTGGAAGATGAGCCGCGGCCGGGACTATTTTTCCCTGATGACGATCCGCCGGCTGGACAACCGCTACCTGCAGACCTTTCTGGAATTCCACGCGCGGGATATCGCCCGGTTTTTCCCGGACTTCGCGCTCGAGGAACGCGAAGATCTCGAGGTGACGTTCATCCTGCGCAACGTCAATCCGGCCGGGCTGGTGATTTCGCGGCGCGAGGACGCCGAGGTACGCATCCTGCTGGATTACGTCCTGCCCCAGTACCGGGACCTGCGCTGCGCGCGGTTCTTCCTGGAGAAGATGGCGCCGGTGTGGCGCCGGCAGGGAATCCGCCGTCTGTTGAGCCCGGCCGCCGGGGCGACCCACCGGGAATCTGACCTGGATTCAAGCGCCTGGGGTGTCAACCGGGTGCGGCGGACCGAAGGCCCGCTTTTCGAGCGGTCCCTGGATTGACGGCCGCAGCCCGGCGGGCCCGCCGCGCCGGAGCGATATTTCTGGCCAGAAAGAGCATTTGGGAACATCTTTTAGGGGGGAGGCCAGGGTGGGGTGTGTCCACCGAACACGGGAATGGTGCGCTTACATGAATCCGGGACGAAACATCCGCTTTCTGACGCTGGCTATTGCCGCAATCGCCCTGCTGGGACTGGTCGGCTGCGGCCAGACGGACAAGTCCGTCGCGCCGCCCGTCAGCGGCACCAACCCCTTCTCCGCGGCGAAGGTGGGTACCGATACGACCCTCGAGGTCATGACCTGGAACCTGCAGAATTTCGCCAAGAAGGGGGCCGTCACCGCCGATTACGTGATCGACGCCGTGCAGGGCCTGGATGTGGACATCGTCGCGCTGCAGGAGATCGAGAACTTCACCTACTTCCGCCAGGTGCGCGAGGGGCTCGCCGGCTGGGACGGCGACCGCGCGACCAGCGCCAGTTACAGCGTCAACCTGGCGTTCCTCTACCGGATCGACGGCCCGCTTGAAGTCGATACGGTCACCGAGATCCTCGGGGGATACTCCCGTGAGTTTCCGCGCCGCCCCTTCGTTCTGGAAGGCCGCTTCCAGGGCAAGCCGTTCGTCGTGATCAACAACCATTACAAGTGCTGCGGGAACGGGACCATCGACGAGACCGATTCCTGGGACGAAGAAACCCGCCGGCGCGACGCAAGTCTCCTGCTCGACAGCTACATCCGGGCGAACTACGCCGACAAGAGGGTCTTTCTGGTGGGGGATCTCAATGATGAACTGACCGATGCGCCCGCCAGGAACGTCTTCCAGAATTTCCTCGACGCGCCTGACACGTACCGCTTCGTGGACATGGCGATCGCCGAGGGGCCCTCGTCGGGCTTCTCGTTCCCGACCTGGCCCAGCCACCTCGATCACATCCTGATCAATGCGCCGCTGTTCGCCGCGGCGCAGGGCGGCGAGGCGATGGTCCAGGTGGCGCCGCTGCACACCTATCTGCCCAGCGGCTGGGCCACCTACGGGTCCAGCATCAGCGACCATCTGCCGGTGGTCCTCAAGCTCAAACCCTGACCGGGCGGGTCAGCCCAGGACCTCGTCGTAGACTTCCTGGTTGAATCCCACCAGCACCGTCTTGCCGCAAACGATCGTCGGCGCGCGCAGGTTGCCGGTGCTGCCCAGCATCACCGCCAGCAGCTCCTTCTCCGCGGGTTTGTCCCGCTCGAGGTCGAAGACGTCGACCTTCCGCCCTTTCATCACGATCACCTGCGCAGCGCTCTTGACCAGTTCGCGCGCCTTGGCCGCGCCCAGCTTGGCGCTGGCCTTGGTTTCCACCGCGATCTGCACCTCATGATCCGCAAGGAACCCCTGCGACTTGCCGCAGCTCGTTCAGCCGCCGCGGTGGTAGTACCAGTCGATCTTCTGCGGCATGTCCTTCTCCCGGTTGGCCCCGCCCCGGGCGGGGGATGAGTGGCTCCTGGTCCCTGGAACGGTCAGCTACCAGGGCGCCGTCAGGTTCAGGCTGGCCAGTTTGGCTTCGAACTCCAGGCGTTCGCGGTGGCGCACCCACCCGCCCTTCTTCGCTTCCTTCAACCAGCCGGCCTCACGGGCGATGGCCACCGCCCGCTCGCGGTCGCCGCCGCCGACGGCCGCCAGAATGTCGTGTTCGATGCGCGAATAAAAGCGGGCGTCCAGACGGTAGTCCTCGAAGGCCTCCCAGGTCAGCGGCACCCAGCGCGCGACGATTTCGCGGCCGATGACGGTGGCGTAGTCGCGGATCTCCTTCTGGGCGTGGCTGTCCATGCGCAGGGCCAGGAAGTGCAGCAGGTTGTGCAGGTCCATCTTCCAGTAGGCCTCGGTGTAGGTGCACAGCGGCAGGTCCTTGCGGGCCTGCTCGCGGGCGACGCCCTGCTTCGAGGCGCTCGTCGTAGAGGGCGCGGGCGGCCTCGTGGAAGGCGGTTTCCTGGCGTGAAAGCTCGGCGCCGGCGGCGGCATCGAGCCAGCCGCTGCTGCCCTGCTTGTTGTTGCTGGGCCTGGATGCGCCACTGGTCGGGGGCGGTGCTTCTGGGTGCCGTCGATGGCGATGGAATAGCGGGTGCTCGTCTCGTTCACCGAGGCCGTGCGGTGGCGGATCCACTGCCGCCAGGCGTCCATGGGCACGCGCACGTGCAGCTTCACCGAGCACATCTCGAAGGGCGTGGTGTGGCGGTGGCGCAGCAGGTAGCGGATCAGGCCGCGGTCGTCGCTCACCTTCTTGGTGCCGGCGCCGTAGGAGACGCGGGCGGCCTGCACGATGGCGGCGTCGTCGCCCATGTAGTCGACGACGCGCACGAGGCCGTCGTTCAGGACGGGGAAATCGGCGCCCAGGATCTCGTCGAGGGCGGCGACGTGGGGGCGGGGCAGGTTTTTCTGGGCGCGGTTCCATGTTCTCTCCCGGTGCTCGTGGTCAAAAGGCGAAGGAGCTTGATGGCGTCGTTCGACCAGGTCGTCGTCGGCGTGCGCGGGCAGGGTGACCCGCAGGCGCGGCTCACTCTCCATGGCCCGGGCGATGGCGAATTCGGCGCCGGGATTGCGGGCCCAGGCGCGGCGGGCGATGCCGTTGTTCACGTCCCAGTGCAGCATGCTGGTCAGGCGGCGATCGGCGTCGTCGGTGCCGTCCAGCACCATGCCGAAGCCGCCGTTGATCACCTCGCCCCAGCCCACGCCGCCGCCGTTGTGCAGGCTGACCCAGGTGGCGCCGCGGAAGCCGTCGCCGATGACGTTCTGCACGGCCATGTCGGCGCAGAACATCGAGCCGTCGCGGATGTTGGCGGTCTCGCGGAAGGGGCTGTCGGTGCCCGAGACGTCGTGGTGGTCGCGGCCCAGCACGATGGGCGCCGAGATGCGGCCCTCCTTGATGGCCTCGTTGAAGGCCGCGGCGATGGCGCGCCGGCCCTCGGCGTCGCTGTACAGGATGCGCGCCTGGCTGCCGACCACCATGCGGTTCTCGCCGGCCTGCCGGATCCAGCGCAGGTTGTCCAGGTACTGCTGCCGGATCTCGGGCGGGGCGCCGGCGGCCAGCTTCTCGATGACGTCGCCGGCGATGCGGTCGCTCACCTCGAGGTCGTGGGCCTTGCCGCTGGTGCAGACCCAGCGGAAGGGGCCGAACCCGTAGTCGAAGCACAGCGGGCCCATGATGTTCTCGACGTAGCTGGGATACACGAAACGCCCGTCGGGCTTGGCGATGTCCGCGCCGGCGCGACTGCATTCCAGGAGGAAGGCGTTGCCGTAGTCCCAGAAGTGCATGCCCTGCTGGACACACCGGTTGACCGCGGCGATGTGGCGCAGCAGGGAAGCCTGCACCTTGGCCTTGAAAGTCATCCGGATCGGCGGCCATCATCGCGTTGCTCTCGTCGTAGCTCATGCCCTGCGGGTAGTAGCCGCCGGTGTAGGGGATGTGCAGGCTGGTCTGGTCGCTGCCCAGTTCGACGGAGATGTCGCTGTCGGCCAGGGCTTCCCACAGGTCGACCACGTTGCCCTGGTAGGCCAGGGCCACCGCCTCGCGCCCTTCTTGGCGGCGCGGATGCGGTCCAGCAGCGCCGGCAGGTCGGTGAACACCTCGTCGACCCAGCCCTGCTCGTGGCGCTTGGCCACGGCGGCGGGATTGATCTCGGCCAGCACGCCCACGCAGCCGGCGATCACCGCGGCCTTGCCCTGGGCGCCGCTCATGCCGCCCAGGCCGCTGGAGACGTAGAGCTTGCCGGCCAGGGGATTCGCCTCGCCGCGCCGGCGCGATCCGACAGGTAGAGCCGGCCGGCGCCCAGGATGGTGATCGTCGTGCCGTGCACGATGCCCTGGGGCCCGATGTACATGTAGCTGCCGGCGGTCATCTGGCCGTAGCTGGTCACGCCCAGGGCGGCCATCCGGGTGTAGTCGTCGCCGCTGCTGTAGTTGGGGATGACCATGCCGTTGGTCACCACCACGCGCGGGGCGTCCTGGTGGCTGGGGAACAGGCCCAACGGGTGCCCCGAATACATGACCAGGGTCTGCTCCTCGGTCATCTGGCTCAGGTACTTCATGGTCAGCAGGTACTGGGCCCAGTTCTGGAAGACGGTGCCGTTGCCGCCGTAGGTGATCAGCTCGTAGGGATGCTGGGCCACGGCCGGATCCAGGTTGTTCTGGATCATCGCGGCATGGGTCGCTCTGACGGTCACGGATCAATGGTCGTGTTTGTCGTGGCCCTTCCCGTGGCCCTTCTCGTGACCCTCGCCCTGGACCGCGACCATCTTGTTGTACTCGTCGATGGTGCGCTGACCGTGGGTGTGGATCTTCGCGATCACGGCCGGGTCGCGCGAAGAGACCAGGTTGATGTGGCCCGCTGCGGACTCGAAATTCTCGAAGTTGGCGCCGGCCATCATCAGGCTCCCGTAGGACTGGCAGAAGCCGCACAGGTACATCTTTTCGCCGGCCATCATCTTGCCGCCGGCGGCTTCCATGTTCGCCATGGCGCGGCCGAAGGCCTCTTCGTAGCCGTGGGCGACCACCGTGACGGACATCATGCCGTCCTTGGTCAGATGGTTTTCCCATTCCATGTGTTCCATCAGGCCTTTTTCGCCGCTCATGTGCTTGCACATGTCGCATTTCTCGAGGTCGAACCAGGGGCCGTCGCCGGCGACGGCAGCGGCCGGCAACAAGGAGGCGGTCAGCAGCAGGACAGCCAGGGTCATGGTAAAACGCAGGGTGTTCATCATCGTTATCCTCCACAGGTAAGTTTTTCTGGGGAATCCCGAACGGATCGGCGCCGGCTGATGGTCGGTGGATGCGTTTCCAGGCGCCGCTCTTGCGTCCAAGCTACGCACAACCTGTCAATCGAGCAACGCCGCCCGGATGCGGGCGATATCTCCGGGTCCGATCCGGCAGCAGCCTCCGATCCCGGCGGCGCCGAGGCGCCGCCACCGGCGGGCCGCTGCGGTGATGTCGGCTCCGGGGGGTCCGGGTTGCCAGGTCTTGGTGGACGGTTCGTAGCGCTCGCCGGAGTTCGGGTAGACGATCACCGTCAGGTCGGTGGCCCGGCGGGCGAAGGCGATCAGGGAGCCGACGTGGCGCGGGTCGGTGCAATTGATCCCGACGGCGGCCACCCCGGGCCGACCGGAGCAGCGCGCCACCGCTGTGGCCAATGGCGTACCGTCCCACAAGGTGGCGCCGTCACGGCAGCTGAAGCTGAACCAGGCCCAGCGCTGCGGGGTTTCGTCCAGCAGTTCGAGCAGGACCTCGGTCTCGACCAGGCTGGGCAGGGTCTCGCAGGCAAGCAGGTCGGCCCGGCTTGCGGCCAGCAGCTGCCACCGGTCCCGGTGGAAGGTGCGCAACTGCCTGGCGTCGATTTCGTAGCGACCGGAATACTCGGAGCCGTCGGCCAGGTAGGCACCGTAGGGCCCCACGCTGGCGGCGACCAGGGGCCGGAGCCGGCCGGACGTCTGGCCGGTGTCCGACCAGAACCGGTCCCGGGCGTCGACGGCCAGGTCAACCGCCTGGTTCATCAGGCTAGCGGCCGCTGCGGCGTCCAGCCCCCGGGCGGCAAAGCCCGCGGCGCTGGCCTGGTAGGTGGCGGTCGTGATCACATCGGCGCCGGCGGCCAGGAAATCCGCGTGGACGCTGCCGATGGCGGCGGGCCGGTCGATCAGGACGCGCGCCGACCAGAGGGGGTCGTCGAGGTCGTGGCCCCGGTCCGCGAGCGTGGTGGCCAGGCCGCCGTCGAGGATGAGGGCCCCCTGGCGGTCGACAAAGGGCAGGAGAGGATTGGCCGTTCTGGCGGGCATGGTCGGAAGTCTCCGTTGCTGGGGCGGCGCTTTTTCGTCATTCTACCCCATGATCGGCATTTCGGCACCCGCCGGTATCCCGCACGCCGGTTGTCGGGTATACTGGGCGGCCGTGAGTTCAGCCGCAGATCCGAACGAAAGGAATCCCCGATGGCAGCGTTCATCGACCGCATGGTCCGGGCGGCAAAACTGGAACCGGGACTCTACGCAGAGGTGGAGAACGACGCCGGAGCCATGAAGCAGGCCCTGGGCGTGGTTCTGGTATCGAGTGCGGCCGCGGGTCTCGGCAGCACTCTTTTTCTGGGGCCGGTGGGACTGATCGGCGGCGCGGTTTCCGCCCTGGTCATGTGGTTCGTGTGGGCGGTCCTGTCCCATTTCGTCGGCACCACCCTGCTGGCCGAACCGGCGACCAAGGCCGATCTCAGCCAGGTCATGCGGGTCACCGGCTTCGCGGCCGCACCGGGCGTCCTGCGCATTTTCGGCGGGATTCCCCTGCTGGGCGGGCTGATCAACCTGGTGGCGATGCTGTGGATGCTCGCGGCTTTCGTGGTGGCCATCCGCCAGGTGCTCGACTACACGAGCACCGGGCGCGCCCTGGCCGTCGCCGCCGTCGGCTTCGTCGTCCAGATCATCGTCATTTTCCTGTTCGCCCTGATCGGCCTGGGCGGCATCGCCCTGATGACCGGTTCCTGAGCCAATTTCCGCGGAGGATTTCCATGCGCTTCACCTTTCCGGTTGCCGTCCTGCTCCTTGGCCAAGTGACCGCCGCGGCGTTTGCCGCCGGCGATGACCCCGTCTACCGGCAGAAGAACAAGTACCCCGTCCTGGAGCAGATGTCCGCCGAACGCGATTCCCTGCTGGCGGACCGGGCGGCCATCCGGGCCGAGATCGACGCTCTCTACCAGGAGCAGGAAAAGGCCATGAAGGACGCCAAGCAGTCGCTGCGGGTGGACTGGTCGCAGATCGAGGCGCCGGACTCGCCGGAGGAGTTCACCCGGCTGTGGCACCGGCCGCCGACGCCCCAGTACTACACGGGGACATGCTGGGCCTTCTGTTCCACGTCCTTTCTGGAAAGCGAAGCCCAGCGGATCGCCGGCGCCGACATCAAGCTCGGAGATGTGGATCGTCTACTGGGAGTACGTGGAGAAGGCCCGCCGTTTCCTGCGCGAGTTCGGCCACAGCGTGGTGGCCGAGGGCAGCCAGGACCACGGCACGCTCGAGGTCTGCCGCCTGTACGGCGTGGTGCCGGCCGAGGCCTACCGCGGCGTCCTCTGGGAGGACGGCCGCCACGACCACACGCCCCTGGCCGACGAGCTCACCGGCTACCTCGCCTGGGTCAAGGAATCGGGGACCTGGGACGAGGAGCAGAACCTGGCCTACGTCCGCAGCATCCTGGACAAGCACCTCGGCCCGCCGCCCACCGAGTTCACTTACCAGGGCCGCGCCTACACCCCCCGCACCTTCTTCGACGAGGTCTGCGCGGTGGACGTGGACGACTACGTGAGCATCGTCTCCCGCCTGGACGAGCCATTCGGGCAGCTGGTGCTCCTCGACGTCCGCGACAACTGGCGCCGCAAGGCCGACTACCTCAACCTGCCCCTGGACACCTGGACCAGGGTGCTGCGCTCGGCGCTCGAGGACGGCTACACCGCGGCCCTGGGCGGCGACAACTCCGAGGTGGGCATGGACGGCCTGCACGACGCCGCCGTGGTGCCCGAGTGGGACATCCCGGCCAAGCACATCGACCAGGCGGCCCGCGAGCTGCGCATCGTCACCCGCCAGACCGGCGACGACCACGGCGTGCACGCCGTCGCGCTGAAGAAGCACAAGGGCCGCGAGTGGGTGCTGGTCAAGGACTCCAACCGCAGTTCGCGGCTGGGCCAGTACCCCGGCTACTACATGTGGGACCTGAACTACGTCCGCCTGAAGATGCTGGCCATCCTGGTGCACAAGGACCGGCTGCAGGGACTGCTGCCCGACGCCTGAGCCTGCCTGCCCGGGAGATCTCGACACGACGCGGCGCCCCCTGAGGTGGGGGCGCCGCGTTCGTCGACACCGCAGGTGGCCCGGATCAGTCCCGCCACACGGTCACGAAGATGTTGGTCTCGCCCGGCTGGCTGTTGTGCCGGTTGGAGCCGAAGACCAGCTGCTTGCCGTCGGGGCTGAACATGGGAAAGCCGTCGAAGCCCTCGGCGAAGGTCACCTGCTCGAGGCCGCTGCCGTCCAGGTTGACCATCCAGATGTTGAACTCGCGGCCCCGCGGGTCGGGATGGTTGGAGCTGAAGAGGATCTTCTCGCCCGACGGGTGGAAGAAGGGCGCGAACGACCCGCAGCCGAGGTCGGTGATCCGCCGCTGGTCGGTGCCGTCGACGTTCATGACGTAGATCTCCAGGCGACCGGGCCGCACCAGGCCCTGGGCCAGCAAGCCCTGGTAGTCGGCCAGGCGCTCGCCCGTGGGCCGACTGGCGCGGTAGATGATCTTGGTGCCGTCGGGGCTGAAGAAGGGGCCGCCGTCGTAGCCCGGCGTGTCGGTGAGCTGGCGGACGTTGCCGCCGTCGAGGTCCATGGTGAAGATCTCGAGGTCGCCGCTGCGCACCGAGGTGAACACGATGGACTTGCCGTCGGGCGAGACGGTGGCCTCGGCGTCGTAGCCGGGTTCGGTGGTCAGCGGCACCAGGTCGCCGGTGGCGGTGTCGAGTCGGAACACGTCGTAGCCCTCGTACAGGGGCCAGACGTAGCCGCGGCTCATGTCCGGCGTGGGGGGGCAATCCTCGTCGGCGAGGTGGGTGCTGGCGTAGACGATGTAGCGGTCGTCCTCGCCGGCGAAGTAGGCGCAGGTGGTGCGGCCCTGGCCGGTGGAGACCAGGGTCATCTCGGCCGAGGCCGGGTCGAGGGTGTAGATCTGGTCGCAGCCATACGGCGGACGGTTGCTCTGCAGGACGAGGCGCTGGCTGTCCAGGCTCCAGTAAGCCTCGGCATTCTCGCCGCCGTCGGTGAGCATGCGGAGCGGGCCGAAGTGAACCTCGCGCGGGTCGGGCTGGTATTCGCGTGGCAGGTCGGCGGCCAGGGTCACGGCCGCCGGCCGCCAGGGCCATCATCAAGAGCAGGATCGTCTTCACTCGGAACCTCCATGGGGGCCAGGGTCGGGTCGGGTCGGGTCGCTGGTCCAGCGTTCGACCACGACCCCGCGGGCGGACAGCTCGTCCAGCATGCGCACCGCCGGGATCACGGTCTCCTGCGGGTGGGCGCCCGTGGCGGTCACCTCGCCGGAGGCCAGCAGGCGGGCGATGATCGCCGCCGGGAATCCCGTCATGCGCATCATGGCCGACAGTCCGGTCTGCGGATCGTTGTGGTCGATGATACGAATACTCTCCCGTCGCGGCTCCCCCTCATGCTGTCCTTCGGCCTCGGCCAGGAGCAGCACGACGTCGTCGCCCTCGACCGGGAGCATGGCTTCCAGGCGCTGGGCCAGCAGGGCCCGCGGCGCGATCCAGGCGCCGTCCAGCTGCACGGGCGTGCTGTCGGTCAGGCCCAGGTCCTGCAGGAGGCGGATCTGCTCGCAGTGGCCCCGGTAACGGATGGTCTTGTAGTCGAGGTTCTTGACCTTGCCGAGGAGCGACTGGGGCAGGGTGGAGGTGCCGCCGCTGGTCTGGAAGGCCTCCAGCTCGCCGAAGGGCTCCGGGAAGGTGATGGTCTCCAGCTCCGAGAGCCCGGGCACCCGGCCGATCTGACCGCCGCGGATCACCACGCAGTCCTCGATGTACTCGTTGATCAGGCCCTGCACCGAGAACACCAGCTGGTAGTTGAGGGGCGGCTGCGGCCGGGTGGGCAGCCCGCCGACGCGCAGGCGGACCGAGTCGCAGGGCGTCAACTGGTCGGCCAGGTACCAGCCCAGGATGCCGGCCAGGCCGGGGGCCAGGCCCGTGTCGGGCACCACGCAGACGCCGGCCGCGCGGGCGGCGTCGTCCCGGGCCAGCTGCCGCGCCACCACGTCGTTGTTGCCGCCGAGGTCCAGGAAGTGGGCGCCGCCGGCGATGGCCAGGGCGGTCAGGTCGTCGTTGAACCAGTAGTTGACGGCGCTGATGGCGCAGTCGGCGGCCGCGAACAGCGGCGCCAGCGCCTCCGATGCGCTCACGTCGGCCCGGTGCAGCGTCAAGCGGGGCTCGGCGCCGAAACGGTCGCCCAGGCGATCGAGGGCAGCCTGATCCCGGTCGACCACCGCCAGGCCGGTGGTGTCGTCGACCTGCCGCAGCAGGTCCCAGGCGATGGCCGTGCCCTGCAGGCCGGCTCCCAGCAGCAAGTACTTCACGGGGGTTCCTCCGGGGGTTGTGGACGCCGGACGCCCGGCGGCAGGACGGCAGCCTAGCAGCGACGCGGCGGGCTGGCAAGCCGGACGGCGAGGACTGCGCGTTGACCGACCGGGCGCCGCGGTCTACCATGCCCGCGACGGTACCTGCGGCCGCCTGCCCGGCGGCCATCCGACACCGGCAAGGAGAGACCATGGACGCGAAGACCCTCGAGGCCCAGCTGCTGGAACTGATCCGCCGCACCCTCGGCCGAACTGCCCAACGACGTGGTGCGCGCCATCGAGAAGGGCTGGCGCCGGGAGGCGAAGGGCTCCATCGGCCAAGGACGCCCTGCGCACCGTGCTCCGCGACAACATCGAGCATGGCCCAGGACAAGTCCCAGCCCATGTGCCAGGACACCGGCACCATCATCTGCTACGCCGACCTGCCCGCGTGGTGCGATGAGCCGACCTTCCGCAAGGCCTACGACAAGGCCGTGGTCCAGGCCACCAAGGTGGGCTACCTGCGGCAGAATTCGGTCGATGCCATCACCGGCAGGAACTCCGGCAACAATCTCGGTCCCGGCTGCCCCTCCTACCACTTCCACCCGGCCAAGGGCCGGTCCCTGCGCGTGCGCATGATGCTCAAGGGCGGCGGCTGCGAGAACGTCGGCGCCCAGTACAGCCTGCCCGACACCGGCCTGGGGGCCGGCCGCGACCTGGCCGGGGTGCGCACCTGCATCCTGGATGCCGTGATGAAGGCCCAGGGCAAGGGCTGCGGACCCGGCATCCTCGGCGTGTGCGTCGGCGGCGACCGGGGCAGCGGCTACCTGGCCAGCAAGGAGGAGTTCTTCCGCCTCGTGGACGACGTGAACCCCGACGCCCGCCTGGCGAAGCTGGAGAAGCAGATCCTCCGCGAGGCCAACTCCCTCGGCATCGGCCCCATGGGCTTCGGCGGCCAGACGACCTTGCTGGGCTGCAAGATCACCCACCGCAACCGGGTGCCGGCCTCGTTCTTCGTGTCGGTCTCCTACATGTGCTGGGCCTTCCGCCGCGACGGCTTCAAGCTGTCCGAGTCGGGCAAGATCAGCCAGTGGCTCTACGACTAGGAGGCCCCCGATGCTGCTCGCAGCTCCGTTCACCGAGGAGAAGATCCGCGCCCTGCACGTGGGCCAGCTGGTGGAGATCAGCGGCCTGGTCTACACCGGCCGGGACGCCGTGCACAAGTACCTGCACGACGGCGGCAAACCGCCGGTGGATTTGACCGATTCCATCATCTACCATTGCGGCCCGGTGGTGGTGAAGGAGAAGGGCCGCTGGGTCGTCAAGGCGGCGGGCCCCACCACCAGCATCCGCGAGGAGCCCTACCAGGGGCCCCTCATGGAGCAGTACAAGATCCGCGGCGTCATCGGCAAGGGCGGCATGGGCCCGAAGACCCTGGAGTACTGCCGCAAGGTGGGCGCCGTCTACCTGCACGCCGTGGGCGGGGCGGCCCAGGTGCTGGCCGAGCGGATCACCGCCGTCGAGGGCGTCCACTTCATGGAGAAGTTCGGGTCGCCGGAGGCCATCTGGGAACTGCGGGTGGACCGTTTCCCGGCCGTGGTCACCATGGACTCCCACGGCAAATCGTTGCACGAAAGGGTCCTCGCCGCCTCGCAGGAGGCGCTGAGCCGACTCAAGTAGACGGACCAGGGGGCGGCGGCCGGCGTCGACCCCCTGCGTCCGAGGAGGCTGGGCTTGAACCACCAGACGACCGACGGACCCGACATCTCGCTGGCGACCATCCTCAACATCCTCTGGCGCCGCCGGTTCATCGTGCTGGGCCTGCCGGCGCTGGGCCTCGTCGCGGGCCTGCTGTACGGTTTCCTCGGCACCAAGCGCTGGTCGGCCACGGTCACCATCCGGCCGGGGATCACGGCCTTCGACCCCGCCGGCGGCCCGCACCGCCAGTGGCAACTGAAGGACATCAGCCGCTGGTACGACATGATGATGTACCGCCGCGGCGTGATCGAGCGCCTGGGCCTGCCGCGGGGCTCGCGGCCGGTGATCAAGGCCGAGTACGTGGCCCAGGGGCTGCAGAACCTCCAGGGCGGGGAGGTGATCACCCTGTGGACCACGGCGACCAGCCCGGAGCTCGCGGCGGCGATCCTCGACACGTCGCTGGTGGTCTTCGCCGACTATGCCGAGTCCGATTCGGTGTCCAGCCAGGTCAAGCTCACCCGAGACGGGTTGCGCCTCCAGGTCGACAACCTGCGATCGAGGCTCACGGCCGTCGATAAACGGGCCGCGAGCCTGGACCTCAAGCTGGATCAAGCGCGGGCGGAGTCCCTGCTCGTCGTGGCGCAGGACCAGGGGTTCGCCCTGGACCTCGATCGGCAGCAGGCCATGCTGGGCTTCTTCGAGCGACGCCTGGTCGACCTGCGCGACGAAGAGCCCGGCCTCATCCAGGACCTGACGCAGCTCGAGCACACCCTGCGCCGGGTGGCGGCCGAGGGCACGGCGGCCCTCGACCCGGAGGACCTCCCGGCCCGGATCCGCCGCAACGCCGTCCTCGATGGCGGCGACGTGCTCGAGTCCCTCAGCCGGGCCAAGCTGGACGTGCAGCGGGCGCTGGCCGAGAACCGTGCGAGCCAGGATTCCCTGGTCTACAAGTCGGAGATGGTGCGGCTGGACTCGGCCCGCCTGGAGATCGAGCGGGAGACCACCATCCGGGCCAAGCTCCGCGAGGCCGGCCGCAAGATCGGCGACATCATCCTGGAGCGGGAATACGACCTGCCCCAGGACCGGCAGGGCATCCGCAACGAGATCGCCGAGCGGCAGGTCAAGCTCGACATCATCGCGCCCCTGCAACGGGTCGGCGAGACCGAGGTGTCCGATCGCCCGGTCCGGCCGCGCACGCTGCGGGCCATGGCCATCCTGGTCTTCCTGGGCCTGGTCGGCGGGGTTGCGCTGGCCTTCACCTGGGATTATGTGGTGACGAACCGTGACCAGATCTTCCGTTCCTGACCAACTTCAACCGGCTCGAGAGGTGATGGCCATCATGCGCACCCAGACCTTGCTCACCGCGACCGTGATCCTCGTCAGCCTGGCCGTCGTCGGCTGTGGCGACGAGGTGGCTGACAGCCTGACCAAGCACCAGATCCACATGGAGGACACGGTCGTCGGCGACGGCGTCGCCGCCGAAGCGGGCGACCATGTCACCGCCAGGGTGGCCGGCTGGATCTATACCGACGCGGCCCAGGGCAAGGCCATCGAGATCTACGGCGAGGAACCCGTGGACCTGCACCTCGTCGACGGGGCGCTCATGCCTGGTCTGCTCGAGGGCCTGGTGGGCATGCGGGAGGGCGGCCGGCGTCGCCTGATCGTCGGCCCCGACAAGATCTCGCGCCGCTTCCGCCCGCCCCGGCTCCTCTCCGACGAGGCGCTCTGGCTGGACGTCGAGCTGCTGGACGTCGCCCGCGTCACGGTGGAGGACCTGACCGTGGGCGAGGGCGACCCGGTGGGCGACGGCGACTACGTGGAGATCGGCTACCAGGGCTGGCACGCCGGTCCGGACGGCAGCCAGGCGGATCAGTTCATCAGCAGCGACGACGCCGAGTCCCCGGCCCGGCTGTTGCTGGGCGCGGGCATGGTCAACGAAGGGCTCGATCGGGGCCTGCTCGGCATGCGCCCCGGGGGCGTCAGGCGGGTGGTGGTGCCGCCCGCCCTGGGCTACGGCGACCAGGGGACGGACAACGTCAGGCCCGGCGCCACGCTCATCTACGAGGTGAGCCTGCGCCGGCGGCTCGGCGTGACCTCGGAGACCCTG
Organism: Candidatus Krumholzibacteriia bacterium; assembly: GCA_942492615.1. Lineage (GTDB taxonomy): Bacteria > Krumholzibacteriota > Krumholzibacteriia > LZORAL124-64-63 > LZORAL124-64-63 > CALOFL01. Next base: position 35,875 of record CALOFL010000006.1, on the reverse strand, counting down.
CGCGAGGGGGACGGGGCGCCGGTGGTGCCGGGGCAACGGGTGAGCTTCCACCTCACCGGCTGGCTGAGCAACGAGGACGGCAGCAAGGGCGACGAATTCCAGAACAGCCGCGGCCTCAGCTCGCCCTACACCACCCTGGCCGGCGAATTCAAGATCCAGCCCGGCATCGAGCTCGGCCTGCGCGGCATGCGGCGCGGCGAGCTGCGCCGGGTCCACGTGCCGGCCGACCTGGCCTTCGGCACCCGGGGCTGGCACCGGGGTCCGCGGACCCTCGTGCCGCCCGATCACGACGTGATCTACGAGCTCGAAGTCCTCGCCGATCCGGGCCGCTGACGGCCCCGGCGAAGAGCTTTTTTCATCCCGGGACTGGCAGAAGTCGTGTTTTCTGCTAATCCTTGATCGTTCTTGACCGTGATCGTCGCGAGTCCGCGGCCGATCCGGGGTCCGCTGGCCCACTGCCCCGTGCGACCGGTGCCCTCGACCCCCGTCCGACATTCCCTGTCCTGCCCCTCCAGGCCCCTAAGGAGCACCGTTCGATGCTATACCTCATCCCCCTCGCCGGCGTCCTGGCCCTGGTGTTCGCCGCCGTCAAGGCCAACTGGGTGCGTCGTCAAGACGACGGCAACGACACCATGCGCGAGATCGCCGCGAGCATCCAGGAGGGCGCCATGGCCTTCCTGACCCGCGAATACCGGGTCCTGGCCATCTTCGTGGTCGTCGTGGCCGCTGCTGCTGGGCTTCGGCAACGCCAACCTGGCCGAGTCGCACTGGCTGGTGGGCGTCAGTTTCCTCGTGGGCGCCTTCTGCTCGGGCCTGGCCGGCTACTTCGGCATGCGCATCGCCACCCTGGCCAACGTGCGCACCACCAGCGCGGCGCGGGACAGCCTGAACCGGGCCCTGGCCGTGGCATTCAGCGGCGGCGCCGTCATGGGCATGAGCGTGGTCGGACTGGGTGTTCTCGGGCTGAGCCTGCTCTACATCCTCTACAGCAACATGTACCAGGAAGCCTGGGGCACGACGCGTATCCTGCAGGTCATCTCCGGCTTCTCCCTGGGCGCCAGCAGCATCGCGCTGTTCGCCCGCGTGGGCGGCGGCATCTACACCAAGGCCGCCGACGTGGGCGCCGACCTGGTGGGCAAGGTCGAGGCCGGCATCCCCGAGGACGACCCGCGCAACCCCGCCGTCATCGCCGACAACGTGGGCGACAACGTGGGCGACGTGGCCGGCATGGGCGCCGACCTCTTCGAGTCCTACGTGGGCTCGATCGTCGGTTCGATGATCCTGGCGGTGGCCTTCCTGCCCGGCAACATGAACGCCGTCCTGCTGCCCCTGGTGCTGGCCGCTGCGGGCATCGTCGTCTCGATCATCGGGACCTTCTTCGTGCGCACCAAGGAAGGCGGCAACCCGCAGACCGCCCTGAACATCGGCACCTTCGGCGCCGGCATCATCATGGCCGTCGTCACCGGGTTCATCGCCCGCGCCATGCTGCCGGCCGACACCTGGCTCGGAGTCTTCATCGCCACGGTCGCCGGCCTGGCCGGCGGCATCGCCATCGGCATGATCACCGAGTACTACACCGCCGAGGACAAGGGCGCCGGCCCAGGGCATCGCCAAGCAGAGCGAGACCGGCGCGGCCACCAACATCATCGCCGGCCTGGGGCTGGGCATGCTGTCGACGGCCCTGCCGATCATCGTGCTGGGCGCGGTGATCATGGTCGCGCACAAGTTCGCCGGCCTCTACGGCATCGCCATCGCCGCCCTGGGCATGCTGTCCACCACCGGCATCCAGCTGGCCGTCGACGCCTACGGCCCCATCGCCGACAACGCCGGCGGCATCAGCGAGATGGCCGGCCTGGGCGAGGAGGTGCGCGCGCGCACCGACAAGCTCGACGCCGTGGGCAACACCACCGCCGCCATCGGCAAGGGCTTCGCCATCGGCTCGGCGGCCCTGACCGCCCTGGCCCTGTTCAGCGCCTACCAGCAGATCGTCGGCCTGGAGAAGATCGACCTTCTGGTGCCGACCGTGCTGGTCGGCCTGCTGCTGGGTTCGATGCTGCCGTTCCTGTTCTCGAGCTTCGCCATGGACGCCGTGGGGCGGGCCGCCTTCGCCATGATCGAAGAGGTGCGCCGCCAGTTCCGGGAGATCCCCGGCCTGATGGAAGGCACCGCCGAGGCCGATTTCCGGCGCTGCGTGGACATCTCCACCGCCGCGGCCATCAAGGAGATGATCGTGCCCGGCCTGATCGCCGTGCTGACCCCGGTGGTCGTCGGCTTCCTCGGCGGCACCGAGATGCTGGGCGGCCTGCTGGCCGGCGTCACGGCCACCGGCGTGCTGATGGCCCTGTTCCAGTCCAACGCCGGCGGCGCCTGGGACAACGCCAAGAAGCACATCGAGGGCGGCAACTTCGGCGGCAAGGGCAGCGATGCCCACAAGGCCGCCGTGGTCGGCGACACCGTGGGCGATCCCTTCAAGGACACCTCGGGTCCCAGCCTGAACATCCTCATCAAGCTGATGTCGGTCATCAGCGTGGTGATCGCGCCGCTGCTGATCAAGTAGTCACGACCCGCAATTTCCGGCGGCAACGCCCCCGCCCACGCGCTTCCCCTCCGCGTCTCCCCCAGTCCCATCCAATCGGCGGTTGAACTGCCCCCGCCCCGCCCGGCCTCCCCTCCAGTCATCCCTCCCCAACCCGGGTTGGTCTGTTCTGTTCGCAGCCCCCGCTGCGGCCCAGGGCGAGCCCTACCTGGAACTCATGCGCAAGGACCTTCAGACCGAGAAGGTGGCTGTCATGACCGAGGCCATGCAGCTCACGGAGGAAGAGGGGACCGTGTTCTGGCCGATCTACCGGGAGTTCCAGACCAAGTTGAGTGCGATCGGCGACCGGCGTATCGCGATGATCAAGGACTACGCCGAGAACTTCGCGGACATCGACGCCGAGAAGGCCGGCGAGATGACCTCTGCCTGGTTCAAGGTCCAGGAGGACCGCCTCTCCCTGCTCAAGAAGACCGCCAAGAAGATCGGCAAGGACATCGACCCGACCGTCGCCATGCGTTTTGTCCAGGTCGAGAACGCGATCAACCTGGCCATCGATCTGCAGGTCGCCAGTGAGATCCCTCTGCTGCAGTAAGCGGTAACATCGAAGGTGACGGACCCGCGGTGACCGCCGCGGGGCCGCGCGGAATTCATCGCGTCAGACACGGAGGCGGCCATGATCATCGGCAGGGAAATCACCGTGCCTACGACCGGCTACAGCGAAGTCATCGATATCACGACGCAGGTCCGGGAGTTCGTGAGCGAAACGGAGCTTGCCGAGGGGCTGGTCAACGTCTTTGTCGTGGGGTCGACCGCTTCGGTCACCACGATCGAGTTCGAACCGGCCCTGGTCGCGGACATGACCGAAGCCCTGGAGAAGCTCTGGCCGCGGGATATGCCGACCCGCCACGGAGCGACGTGGGGCGACGACAACGGATTTTCCCATTTGCGGGCGTCGTTCCTGGGGCCCAACATTACGGTACCGGTCCACCGGGCGCAGCTCGTGCTGGGCACCTGGCAGCAGATCGTGGTCATCGACCACGACAACACGTCCCGCCAGCGCAGGATCTTCCTGCAGGCCGTCGGGGAATAGCAGGCAGCAGGAGAAGCGCCATGTCCGTACCCAGCCTTTCGGCCCATTTCGCCACTCGCCGACCGTCGGTGATCCGCCTGGCCCAGATCGAATTCGCCAAGAGAAACGACGGGACCAGCGATCTGAACGTCGCCATCGGCAACGTCTCGCTGCCCATGCATCCGGCCATGCAGGAACGGCTGCGCAACCTGGGGGCGGCCGGCAGTCCCTTCAGTGCGGGCGTCGTCAAGTACAGCGCGACGGCGGGTTTCACCGCGACGAACGAAGCTTTCCTGAACATCATCGCCTCGAGCGGATTCGCCACCGGCAACCTGCACAGTCAGGTCACCGACGGCGGCAGCCAGGCCATGGAGCTGGTGACCGTCGGGTGCTGCGGACCGGCTGGATCCGCCGCCAAACCCCTGCTGCTGATCGATGCGGCCTACACCAACTACAAGGCGTTCGCCGAACGGCTGGGCCGCGCGACGGTTTCGATAACCCGCACGCTCGGCGACGACGGCCGTTTCTCCCTGCCGGCAAGCGCCGACATCGAAGAGACCATCATCCGCCATCGGCCTGGCGCCATGGTGGTCATACCCTACGACAATCCCACCGGACAGCTCTACGAGCGGACCACGCTGGTGGAACTGGCCCGCCTGTGCGTCAAACACGATCTGTGGCTGATCAGCGACGAGGCCTACCGCGAGCTCTATTACCGCGAGGCACCCACGGTCAGCGTGTGGGGCCTGACCGATGCGGATGTGCCCGGGCATCGAAGGCCGGCGCATCAGCATCGAAACCTCGTCCAAGGTCTGGAACGCCTGCGGCCTGCGGATCGGGGCCCTGGTCACCGACAATGCCGATTTCCACGCCCGGGCGGTGGCTGAAAACACGGCCGGACTGTGTTCGAACGTCATCGGGCAGTACATCTTCGCCGCCATGGCCGACCAGTCGCACGCCGACCTGCAGCGGTGGTACGCCGGCCAGCGCGAATACTACCGGGCGATGCTGCACGAATTCACCGGCCGGGTGCGGGACCTGCTGCCAGGAGTGATCGTGTCGCGTCCCGACGCCAGCATCTATTCGGTGGTGGATGTGCGGAACATCGTTCCGGAGGGTTTCGACGCCCTCGAATTTGTCCTTTACTGCGCCCGCCAGGGCAAGGTGGAGATCGACGGCGTGCCGTTGACGCTGCTGACGGCACCGATGGCGGGATTCTACTCGGTGGAAGACGGAGCGCCGAATCCGGGGCGCACGCAGATGAGAATCGCCTACGTGGAAAGCCCCGAACGGATGCGCCTCGTTCCCGAATTGCTGGCGGGACTGCTCGAGCAGTACCTCCTGCAGGTGTGAGCGGGTCGGTCAGAAGGAATAACCGAAAGCCGCCCCGGCCATGCCTTCGAACCCGTCCTTGGTGTAGGCGGGGGTGAAGGCCAGGCGGTAGGTGAGACCGTAGTCACCGATGAACCGGTACCCGAACACGCCGTTGGCGACGACCTGATCCTCCTTCAGGTCGAAGATCACCCTGTCGGTCCCGTTGTTGTCGAAGTCGATCCAGGCGCCGCCGCCGCCGATTTCGATCTTGTGCCTGCCGGCGCCGAGGAAGAAGCTGGCGCCGAAGGGAACGACGTAACCCTTGCGGTAGGCCGCGCCCGTCACGCCGATTCCTGTTCGCAGCGCAACGTGCTCACCGACGAATCTCTCGAAGTTGAAGGAGAGTTCGCCGCCGTTGCCGAACAGTTCGAGGTAGAGGCTGGCTTCCTTCTGGTAGTAGGACTGGGCCGCGGCGGGCGCCGCGGACACCAGGAGGCCGGCGACCAGCCCCAGGGCGATGAGGTGCTTCATGTCCGTTTGTCTCCCATGGCGGTGGCCGCACGCTGAAAATCCGCAGCGGCGGCCGTGGTCAAGTCGGCAGCCAGCAGCTGGTCGGCGACGTTCGGTCCGAAGGTGAAAGTATCCAGGCCCATGACGGCCAGGTCAACGACGGCGTTTGCCGTGCGCAGGCTCGCGACCAGGAGCCGCGTGTCTGCTCCGGTACCGCGCAGGATGTTCTGCATGGCGCCGATGACCGCCGCGCCGTCATGCCCGGCGTCGTCGAGACGGCCCAGATAGGGAGCGGCGTAGGCGGCGCCCAGCCCCGCGGCGGCCAGCACCTGGCCGGGCTCGTACACGGCCGTGAGGGTGACCGGATGATGCCGGTCGCGCAGCAGTCGCGCCGCACGAAATCCGTCCGTCGTGGCGGGGATCTTGATCACGACCGCCGTGCCGTGCCGGCCGAGCCCGGCGAGGATCTCACCGGTCTCGACCATGGTCGCAGCGTCCGGACCCCAGGTCTGGACCTGGATCTCACAGACGCCCAGCTCAGCGGCCATGCGGACGAGCCGGCCGAGATTGGCGACCGTGCAGTCCTGGCCGCTGCGCTCGAGCAGCAAGGGGTTGGTGGTCACGCCGTGGAAGATGCCCGTCGGCAGCAGACGCTCCCACGCGGCGGGATCGGCGGAGTCGAGGAAAAGGCGCGGACCCGGCCGGGGAACCGCTTGATGTGGCTTTTCAATAATCATGAGTCAATTCCCTGTCGTTAAACAGAATAGCTTTCAGCTAGCCGAAGAGATTCATCTGTCCGCCCGGATCGTCCCAGATGGGTTCGAGGCATTCCGGACGGTCGAAATCGGGTTTGTTGACCCGTGTGCTCACCGGATGGGCGGTCAGGATTTCCGGTGGGCAGGGCTGCAGCAGGGAGGTCAACTGCTCGGTCTGGTCATTCTCGAGATCCAGCCACAGCTTCCAGTCGCCTGCGGGCAGGATGACCGGCATACGGTGGTGGACGGGCCGCATCACGCTGTTGGCGGCAGTCGTCAGGATGGTACAGCTTTCGAGCAGGCGCCCGCCGGGATATTCCCACTTTTCCCAGAGTCCGGCCAGGGCCATCAGGTCCCCGTCCCGGCGCCGAAACAGGAACGGTTGGCGCACCTTGCCCCGCTTCTGCCATTCGTAGAAGCCATCGACCGGAACCAGGCAGCGCCGGCTGGCGAAGGCAGCGTGGAACGACGGTTTGTCGCGGACGGTTTCGCTGCGGGCGTTGATCATCTTTGGCCCGACTTCCGGACCCGTACTCCACGGCGGCACCAGACCCCAGCGGAACATGCGGACCAGACGTCCGGCGGAGCTGGGGTTCGGTACGATGCCGGCGATGTTGGTCGTGGGGGGGATGTTGTAACGGGGCAGCAGGTCGGGCACCATGTCGAGGAAGAATTTCTCCGCCAGGACATGGGGGGCAGACGACAGGACGATGCGACCGCACATGACTCGTTGCCGTTCGGTGAAGTAGGGCCGACGAAACGGCGGCGTGATGCTCAACGCACATGATAAACCCCCGACCCCGGGATGCCAATCCGGGAACGGGGGCCGCAGAATCAGTCGGTCAGGGCGGCGGCGGTGCCCCAGGCGCCGCTGAAGACGAATTCGGCGAGCGGATGCCGGGTCCGCGCGGCGGTGTCGCGCTGGGCAAGTTCGGCGGGCAGCTCCGCCGGGTCGGCGGCATACCCGATGGCCATGCCCGTCACGGCCCGGCAGCCCGCAGGAATGGCGTACAGTTCGCGGGCACGATCCGGCAGGATGCCGCCCATCTGGTGGACCGAGATTCCGCGGACCGCGGCCTCGATCGACAGGTTGGCCGCCGCTTGGCCGAGGTCGTGAAGGGCGCTTCCGTTGGGTTTGCCGTTGCGGACGTAGTTCTCGGCCACGACGTTCAGGGTCAGGACCGCAGCGGCGCCGGCCCAGGCCCGGTTCGCCTCGACCAGGCATGAAAGTACGCGCTCGAACTCCACGGTGTCTTCCCGGGTAGCAACGATGAAGCGCCAGGGCTGTTCGTTGAATCCCGACGCTGCCCAGCGGGCTGCCTCGAGCAGGCTGCACAGGTCGGCGACCGCTACCGGCCGGTCGGCGAAGCCGTAGGGGCTCCAGCGCGCGGCCAGCGCCTGGTGGATCGGGTGGTCTGTGCTGGCTAACTTGTCCATGGTGTCTCCTCGTTGTCTCAGGGTAGGTCGAAGACCAGGAATTCACTGTCCTGGGCTGCCCGGATGGCCAATTGCCGCTCGTCGGAGGCGGCGACCGCGTCGCCGGCGGCGAGAGTTTCCCCGTTGATCTCCAGTTCGCCCCTGATCAACTGGACCCAGGCGTGACGCCCGGGGGCCAGGTCCAGGGTCACGGCCCTGCCGGCGGACAGGAGGGAGGCGTAAAGCCGTACGTCCTGCCCCCAGCCGATGGCGCCGTCGGCACCGTCACCGGAAGCCACAAGGCACAGCCGATCGGTTCTCACATCGGCCGGAAAGTGCTTCTCGCCGTAGTCCGGCTCCCGGTCCGGCCGGTCCGGCAGGATCCAGATTTGCAGCAGGTGGGTCGGTTCGTCAGCGGCAGGGTTGAACTCGCTGTGCATGACGCCTGTCCCGGCGCTCATCCACTGCACATCCCCCGGCCGGATGACCGATCCGTTGCCCAGGTTGTCCTTGTGTTCGAGCGCTCCTTCGATCACGTAGGTCAGGATCTCCATGTCGCGGTGCGGATGGGTGCCGAAGCCCTGTCCGGGGGCGATGACGTCCTCGTTGATCACGCGCAGCACGCGAAACCCCATGTGTGCGGGGTCGTGATAGCCCGCGAAGGAAAAACTGTGGCGTGCGTCGAGCCACCCGTGGTCGGCGTGGCCCCGCTCGTCCGATCGCCGGTGTGTCAGCATGTTGTCCTCCGGTCTTGGCGGCTCTCTGCGATGCCCGCGTCCAGCAGGTCGAGCAGCCGGTCGAGTTGTTCGAGTTCATCTTGCGGCAAGCGGCGGAAATTGTCGTGAACCTGCCGGCGCAGCGGCCCATCGATTGCCGCCAGAAGATCGAGGCCCGCGGGCGTGATGACCGTGCGGACGACCCGTCGGTCATCTTCGCAACGGCTCCTGTCCACCAGTTTCCTGGCGACCAGGCGGTCCAGGAGCCGGGTGATATCGGGCACCCGCTTGATCATGCGTGTCGCTATCTCCTGACAGCTCAAGGGCGCAGCGGCCGCACCGCGGAGAATGCGCAGGACGTTGTACTGGGGGGCCGACAGGTCGTTATCCTTGAAGATGGCTGCCGATGCCCGCTGCAGCGACTCGCTGACCTTGACGATCTTCAAACCAACCAGTTCGGCGTTCCGGATTCTCGAGCGGCTCATGTTTCCTCCCGGTTGGGTTAACCAGTGGTCGGTTTTATATAGGTTAAAACGAAAGTTGTTGCAACAGGTAAAATACAGAAGAAACGGGGCCGCCGTTGGCAGCGGCCCCGCAGTCGTCAGGGCGCCGGATCAGGCCTGCTGCAGCTTCTTCCTTTCGTGGGTCGGCAGCGTCAGCGTCGGGTCCTTGCGGATACGGGCCTTCTGCAGGAGGAAGACCACGATCCACAGGCCGATGCCGACGACGTCGACCACCAGATCAGGCGCCTGGATGTGCAGGACGCTGTGGACCAGACCCGGGAAGAAGAGGATGGCCGTGGCCACCGCCATGATGACCCATTCGAAGATATTCATGCCACACGACAGGTAACCCATGGTCAGGCTGCCGAAGGCGATGGTTCCCAGGAAGATGGTGAGGAAGGTCATGACGATTGCCATCGGCTCTCCGTCGAGCAGGAAACCCCGGCTGTAGGCGAAGAGGAAGGGACCGATGTAGAGGAACTTCGCGAACTTGAAGCTCGTCCAGCCGGTTTTCCAGGGGTCGGCGCCGGCGATCGCCGCGCCCGCATAGGCGGCCACGCACACCGGCGGCGTGATGTTCGAGTCCTGGCTGAACCAGTAGACGATCATGTGCGACGCGATCATCACCCACGGCACGTGGACGATCATCTCCCGACTGATCTCCATGTCGCTAAGGGGCATGCCGAACTGCTGCATGGCGATCATGTGCGACACCGAACCGACGGTCAGCACGGCGGTGATCAGGTAGGCCGCGGTCACCGGGACACCCATGCCCAGCACCAGGGAGGCGATACCGATCAGGAGGATGGCCACGGGCAAGTGACCGCCCGACAGGCTGATGATGATCTCACTGAAACGCAGGCCGATGCCCGAGAGACTGATCGTGCCCACGATGATGCCGATGACGCCGACGGTGGCCCCGATGATCAGGGTGTTGCGGGCGCCTTCGATCATGGCGTCGCGGATCTGGCGCCAACCCATCTTGTGGTCGGGGGTGAACCAGCTGACGGCGATGCAGCTGACGGTGGCGACCACGGCCGAGAAGCCGGCCGACTTGCCCATGAGCATCATCACCACGATGATCGCCAGGGGGGTCACGAGGAACCACTCCTTCTTCAGGATCTCCCAGGCGCCGGGCGCATCGGGATCGTCGATCCCGTAGAGTCCGTAACGCTTGGCCTCGTAGTGGATCATCACGAAGACGGACATGAAATACATGAGGGCCGGGAAGATGGCCATCTTCATGATGTCGACGTAGGGGATTTCCGTCATCTCGGCCATCAGGAAGCCGCCCGCGCCCATGATCGGCGGCATGAACATCCCGCCGATGGAAGCCGCGGGCTCGATCGCGCCGGCGACGTGGGGCCGGAAGCCGGCCTTCTTCATCATGGGGATCGTGAACGCGCCGGTCGAGACGGTGTTGGCGATCGCCGAACCGGAAACCGAGCCGAAAAAGCCCGAGGCGATCACAGCCACCTTGGCAGGGCCGCCGACACTCTTGCCGGCGACGGCCAGCGGCAGGTCGATGAAGAATTTGCTGGCGCCGGAGGCCTTGAGAAAGGAGCCGAAGAAGATGAACAGGATCACGTAGGTGACCAGGACGTCGGCCATGATGCCGAACACGCCGTCCTGATTGTAATAGAGGAAGTTGAGGGCGCGGGTGGTCCGGAAGCCGTCGTGGGCGAAGGCCTCGAGGACCGGCACGTCTTCGATCAGGTTGCCCCACAGCAGGTAGGCCAGGAAACCGAGTCCGGCCAGGGTCATGGACATACCCAGGACCCGGCGGGCGGCTTCCAGCGAGATGGCGATGCCGACGACCGCGACAATCGTGTCGAGGTCGGTCTCCGAACCCATCCGGTAGTTGAGATTCTCGAATTCGAGGATCCAGTAGCCGACCACCCCGACGGCGATCATCGCCAGAACCAGGTCCGAGATCGAAGGCCGGTCATTCCGGGATTTCGCCGTCATGGGGTAGTTGAGAAAGACCAGGACGAAAGTGATCAGGACGTAGATGCCGCGGTGATACTGCGTGCCGACCGGTGAGATGCCGGCGTTGTACATGTAGAACAGGACCATGAAGATGCCCAGCAGGGAGGTGGTCCAGTACCAGAACTTCGTCAAGGTGCGACCGGACTTCGAGTCCTTTTCCATGAGCTCCTCGAGGATCTCCTGATCCACCTCTGCGGGGATTTCCGGTCCCGCTAACTTGTCGTCGGGTTCCTTCATGTCGGGCTCTTTCGGTTGGATGGCCGGGCGGCCGGCTTCTCAGCGGTAAAAAGGGAGGGGCCCGGCCCCTCCCTCTCCCTTGTTGTCAGGATGTCCACGGGGCAGCGGTCATCACTTCAGGTTCTCGGGAACCGTCTTGCCGTGTTCCTCCCAGAACTTCACCGCACCCGGGTGCAGGGGTATGGACGCGCCGTCGAAACCGTTCTCCAGGGTCATGGTCTTGAAGGTCTTCTTGGCCGAAACCATGGCTTCCATGCCCTCGGGGCTCCACAGGGTCGTCATGATGTTGTAGACGACGTCGGCGGGAACCTCGGCGTTCGCGCACAGGAAGGTGGCGTCCTGGAAACTGGAGCAGGCCGGCATGCCCTCGCCGTAGGTGCCGGCGGGAATTTCCACCGGGATGTAGGCATAGGCGTCGTAGAAACCGGACTCGACCGCTTCGGCCCCCACGTCGATCAAACGGATATCCACCTGGACGCTCGCTTCGATGATCGCGCGGTTGGGGAAGCCGACCAGGACCCAGAACGCGTCGATCTTGCCGTCCTTGAAGGCACTCGCGGCGGCCGAGTAGCCCAGGAACTGGGGCGAGAAGTTGTCCCACACGCCCAGGTGACGGAAGAAACGTTCCGCGCTGGCGGCGGCGCCGGAGCCGGCGTTGCCCACGGCGACCTTCTTGCCCGTCAGGTCCTTGGCGGTCTTGACGTCACTGTCGGCACGGACGACCAGCTGGGCCGGGGCGCCGTAAAGGAAACCCATGGCGCGGGCGCCATCGTACTTGACCTCGTCCTTGGGCAGCATACCGCCGCGCCCCAGGGCGCTGTCAACGGCGTAGCACAGGCCGAAGTTGCTCTCACCACTGGAGACCCGCTTGACGTTCTCCACCGAGCCGCCGGAACCGACGGCGGAGATCTTGACGCCTTCAAGATGCTTGGGGACGTAGACGGACATGGCGTTGGCGAACGTGTTGAACGTTCCGCCCGTGGGGCCGCCGCCGACTTTCGCTTTGTACTTCTCGGCAATAGCGTTGCTGGGGGCGATGACCATGCTGGCGGTCAGCAGACACACCAGACTGAACAGCAGGAGCTTCTTCATCGTCGGGTCCTCCTCGGATCATGACTAGGGGGTGGAAAGCGGGACGGATTTGAGTACTCTAGAGACCCTTGGATCGCATTGTCAATAGTTAAATTGATTCAACCTGTTGCAAATAAGCAGGATAGAAGCCGATTGCGATATTGATACTCATAAATCAGGCCAACTCGGGGGTCTTTGGGCATATTTGCCCGTATTTTGGACGGTCGGCACCGCCGCTGAAGGGGAAAAAATCTGCGCAGACTTCAGTCGAGAACGGTCACCCGGTCGCCGGTGCCGATCCGTCCCGGACGCTCCACTCTCAGATTGACGCCGAATTCCACGCCCCGCGGGCCCTGACGGTAGGTTGCCAGGGTCTTGAGGGGTTCGGGTCCGCCGGCCGTTCCGGTCGCCTGGTCGACGGTGGTGACGTTGCACCGGGCGCAGGGACCGGCCACCGCGAATTCCGCGCCGCCGATGGCCAGGCGCCGCCAGCGGTCTTCGGCGAAGGCGCCGCCGCCGGTGACCACCAAGTTCGGCCGGAAGCGGTTCATCGGCAATGGACGTTCCAGGCGACCATTGAGATCGGTGAGCGAAGCGTCGCCGATCAGCAGGCAAGGGTAGCCGTCGGCGAAGCTGACGACGTGCTCGCCGGAGCCCGCAGCCTGGCGCAGGGGGCGTCGGCAGCGGTCGTCCATGAAGGCCAGGCGGCATGGCCGGTCCAGGAAGGTGGACAGCCAGTCGTCAGCCCGGTCGTACCCGCCACGGGCGTCGACCACGTCCTTCCAGACGGTCACTTGCAGGCGCGTACCGTCTCCGTCTCCGGGTTCGATCGGCAACGGCGGCCGGCCGGGAGCCGCCAGGACGAGTCCGGCGTCCGCGACCCTGCCGTGGACCGTCGCCAACCGGGGGTGGGTCCTCTGGCTGATGAACGTCCCGGTGTCGTCGACGATGACCCAGCGGCGATCACCCGCCAGGCCTTCAGGTTCCACGTCCGCTGCCTCGAGCGAGATCCCGCGAATGGACTTGACCGGGTACATGGTGATGGCCGTCAGGGTGACATTCATGCTATTTTCCAGTTCGATACGGGCGGCGGCGGTCCCAGCGGTCGCAGGACCATCAGCATGCGGGAATCCATGAGCAGCACAGCAGACATTGCCACCGTTTTCCGGGACCGGGCCATCCTGCACGTCGACATGGACGCGTTCTACGCTTCGGTCGAGGTGCTGGACGATCCGTCGCTCCGGGGCAAACCCGTCATCGTCGGCGGTACCCCCGCCGGCCGCGGCGTGGTCGCTGCCGCCAGCTACGAGGCGCGCCGTTTCGGTGTCCACAGCGCCATGAGCGCGGCCCGGGCCATCCGACTCTGCCCAGAGGCGGTCTTCATCCGCGGTCGCATGGACCGCTACGTCGAGATTTCCCGTCAGGTCCAGGACATCTTCACCGATTTCACGCCCCTGGTCGAGCCCGTTTCCATCGACGAGGCCTTTCTCGACGTGTCGGGCTGCCGTCGACTTTTCGGGTCGGCCGAACAGGTGGGGCGGCTCATCAAGGAGCGGATCGCAGCCGAGCTCGGGCTGGTCGCATCGGTTGGCGTGGCCGCCAACAAGTTCCTGGCCAAGCTGGCGAGCGATCTCGAAAAACCGGACGGCTTCGTGGTCATCGCGCCGGATGCGGCCGTCAGTCTCCTGGCCGGGCTTTCGGTCGGCCGCCTGTGGGGCGTCGGCAAGGTCGCCGAAAAAAAGCTGAATGCCCGCGGCATCCGGAAGGTGAAGGACCTGCTGGCGGCGTCCGAGCAGGACCTCGTGCGCGAGTTCGGCGACCAGGCGGTGCACCTGCTGCAGCTGGCCCGGGGCATCGACGACCGGCCGGTGGTGCCGGCCCACGAGGCGAAGTCCATCGGCAATGAAACCACGTTCCGGGAGGACATCAGCGAGGCGGGCCAGCTGCGGGACATCCTGGACCACCTGGCCGACAAGGTGGCCCGTCGCCTGCGCAGCCATGGCTTCCTGGCGCGAACGGTCACCCTGAAGGCCCGCTATGCCGATTTCCAGACACCCACCCGGTCGGAGACCCTGGCGGCGCCGACGGATTCCACCCGGGAAATCAGGCTGGCCGCGCGCTTCCTGCTGGAACGCAAGCTCGGCCGCCGCGGCCGTCCGCTGCGTCTGATCGGGGTGACCGCCTCCAATCTTGTCCGTCCGGGTGCGGGGCAGCGCGAACTGTTCAGCGATACCGGGCGCGAGAAGGACCGTAAGCTCGATGCGATCATGGATCAGGTGCACGGCAAGTACGGTCCCATCATACGGCGCGGGGCGCAGCGAAAATAGCTGCCCGGTCCGATCGCCCTTGATCCGGGCGGTCCGGTACGCGATTCTGCAACAGGTCATCGAAATCAAGACAAACGGGAGATGAACGTGGACAACCTCATGATCGGATTCACCAGCGGCATTCTGGCCGTCGTCCTGGGCGTGGCCGTGTGGAAGATCGCCCGCCGCGGCTCCGGGCGGGCGAAAGCACCGGCGCGGATCACCCACGAGAGCTTTCTGACCAGCATGAAGGCCGTCGGCGAACTGAGCGTCTTCAGGATCATGACCAAGGAGGTGATCACCGCCAGCGAGCACTGGTTCGGTGAGTTCGGCCGCAAGTACCTCAACTGGCTCGTGTCGGAACAGCGCATGACGCTGGTCATCGAATTCGACGTCGATTTCCGCTACGACCTGGACGATCCCGGCTTCAAGGTGCGCCGGGACGGCGAAGGCGAGTTCACCGTCTTCATGCCCCCGTGCCACCACGAGGTCCTGATCCGCGACATGCGCATCCACAGCGAGGACAAGACGAAGTTGCTGCCCTGGCTGATGCCCGAGGTGGTGGACCGCGTCTTCACCGGCGGGTTCAGCGTGGAAGCCAAGAACAAGCTCATCAGCGAGACCCGGGTGCAGGCCATCGGCTATGCGGGTGAACTCGTGCGCAAGGCGACCGGCGAAGCGCAGCGTTCGGCGGCCCGGACCTTGACGATGCTCGCCCAGGGCCTGGGGGCGTCCCGGGTGGATTTCGATTTCACCGCGGCGGAGGAATTCCAGCCGCAGGTTGACACCTCCAAGCTGGAGCAGATCCTGCCCGATCCCGACCAGATCCGTGAAGGGGGCTACTGAGATGCGGAGAACCGCCGTGGGGGTCATGGGCGGTACCGTGGCTGATGAACGCACCGCAGCCAACGCCCGCGAGTTGGGACGGCTGATTGCCGGGAACGGGTGGGTCCTGATCTCCGGCGGCCGGCCTTCGGGTGTCATGCAGGCTTCGGTGACCGGAGCGCACGAGGCCGGCGGTTTGACCGTGGGCGTGCTTTACGACGAGGACCGCGACAACAGCGCCGAGGGCCTGGATCTCGTGATCCCCACCGGGATGGGAGCGGCCCGGAACATCATCAACGTGCTGGCCAGTGACGTGGTCGTCGCCTGCCGGGGTACCGGAGGCACCCTCAGCGAGATCGCGCTGGCCCTGCGGTTCGGACGCCCGGTGGTTCTGCTGGATTTCGAGCCCGGGGCGGCGTTCCTCGATGCCGCCGCCGTCGGCGCGCAGTGGGTGCTGGCCGCGACCCCCGCCGAGGCCGCCGCGCGGGTGCAGGACTACCTGCGGGAACTGGGGCGGGCGTGAGCTACGATTTCGACACCCCCGTCGATCGTCGCGGCACCGATAGCGAGAAGTGGGGCCGTTACGCCGGGCGTGACATTCTGCCCCTGTGGGTCGCCGATACGGACTTCCTTTCCCCGCCGGAGGTGATCGCGGCGCTGACCGCGCGGGCGCAGCACGGGGTGTTCGGCTACGGACGTCCGACCGCATCGATGGTCGAAACCGTCCTGGCGACCTGCGCGGACCAGTGGCGCTGGGAGATCGAACCGGACTGGCTGGTGTGGCTGCCGGGGCTCGTCTGCGGCATCAACGTGACCTGCCGGGCCGTCGGCCAACCGGGCGACGGGGTGGTTTCGTTCACCCCCGTCTACCCGCCGTTCCTGCAGGCGCCCGGCCTGATGGAGCGGGAACTCGTCACCGTTCCGCTCAGCGGCGACAACGAGACGGGCTGGGCGGTGGACGGCCGCCGCCTCGAAGCCGGGCTCAAGGCCAACGGCCGCCTGCTGCTGTGGTGCCATCCCCACAACCCGGTGGGCCGTTCCTGGCGGCGCGAGGAACTGGAACTGGTGGCCGAGACCTGCCTCCGCCACCGCACGGTGATCTGCAGTGACGAGATCCATTCCCAGCTCATCCTCGCCGAGGGTGTCAGCCACGTGCCGCTGGCGACCCTCGGCCCGGAAGTCGCAGCCCGGACGGTCACCCTGCTGGCGCCGAGCAAGGTCTTCAACGTGGCGGGCCTGGGCTGTTCCCTGGCGGTGATTCCGGACGAGGGGCTGCGCCGGCGCTTCAAGCGGGCCAAGGCGGGGATCGTCCCGGGCGTCAATGTCATGGGCCTGGCGGCCGCCGAAGCTGCCTGGAAAGACGGGGGTGCCTGGCTGGCCGCCCAGAACGCCTACCTGCGGGCCAACCGGGACTACCTGGCCGGCCGCATCGCGGCGCTCGCCGGTGTGACGATGGCGCCGGTCGAGGCGACCTACCTGGCCTGGCTCGACGTGCGCAGCCTGGATCTGCCGGAGCCGGTGGCCTACTTCGAGCGTCATGGCCTGGGCTTTTCCGACGGCAGGGCCTTCGCCGGACCGGGCTACGTCCGGCTCAACTTCGGCTGCCCGCGAGCCGTTCTGGCGGAAGCGTGTGACCGGCTGGACCGGGCGGTGGCCGCAGCCGGTTGAAGCCGCCGTCGGTACAGAAAAAGGAGGGCCCGCAGGCCCTCCTCTTTTCGGTTCCGCCGGGGCGGAAGCCACGTGCTGCCGGTCTACTCGAGTGCGTAGTCCTTCACGTTGGTGTCACTCCACTTGTGGCCTGTCAGGTTGCTCCACATGAGCTGGTTGGCCCCGTAGGTCAGGGACTTGGCGGTGTAGCCCATGGTATTCAGGGCCGCGGTGACCTGGCTGGAGTGCTGGCCGGTCCAGCAGTAGACCACGATGGTCTTGTCCGTGGGCAGGTTGTTCAGCATGCCGTCCATGTGCAGGCTGGAATAGGGGGTGAACTGGTAGGCGCCGGGGATGTGGCCGGTGGTGCCGTAGGTTCCGGTGCCGAGGTAATCGGCCTCGCCCCAGTAGTTCATGATGAAGTAGCTGCCCAGATCTTCCTTGATGGTGTCGTAGCCGATGCCCTGGAAGCCGTTGGCAAGCATGCCGGCCACGCGAGTCTCGAGGGTCTCGGTGTAGTTCGGGTAGTCCTGGGCGACGAGGTCGCCGTTGTTGTTGGTCGTTTCGGGGTTGGCCAGGAGGCTCTTGCACTTCTCGACCTCGCTCCACTTGGTGCCCGTGACGTTGGGGCTCCAGGAGCTCATGCCCCACAGCAGCGACTTGGCCTCGTAGCCCAGCATTTCCAAGGCGATCTTGGCGTGACCGGCGGCCTGTCCGGTATAGCAGGCCACGGCAAACGGCTTGTCCGTGGGGATCTTGCCGCTGCCGAGGTCGGCGATCAGGCTGCCGAGGGACGTGTTGATGGCGCCGGGGATGTGGCCGTTGCCGTAGTCGGTCTCACCGCGCACGTCGAGGACCGTGTACATCGGGACTTTGTTCTGCTGGGCATTGAACAGGTCCGTGGCGGAGATGACGCCGGGCGTCACGGTGTTGTCGTTGAGGATCGTGCCGACGGCGTTGGCCACGGCGCTGAAGTTGTTGGTCGGCGTCGGCGTGACCGGGTCGTCGTCATCCGAGCAGCCCGTGAAGGCCACCAGGGCGATCAGCAGCATCATCAGCATCCAGGTGTGTCGTTTCAACATGGTCTTGACTCCTTGTTGGACCAGGCGGTCCCGTTGGCGGGGCGGGGCCCCTAGTTATGCGGGAGGCACGCTCGACTCCCGCATGGCTACACTCGGTCTAGTCGAGCACGATGCCGATGTTGGCGTCGTAGTCGGGTAATCGTGTCACTCCATCCGCTTCGTACAGGTCGATTTCCCTGAGGAAGATTCCGTCCTGGGTTTCCGGCGTGCCGTGGCAAGACGCCGTGCAGGAGCTGGATCCGTCCGGAGGTGTGGTCTGGGCGGTCCAACGCCGCACGTTGTGCGGCGAGGCATACTGCCAGGTCGGTCGGCTGTTGTAGTCCGGAAGGCTCAGGCCCCAGTCGGCGTAGGTGTCCGGGTCGATGGGCGTGTGGCGTACCACCACGTAGTCGTATTCCGCACGGTCCGGGTTGGGGTTCCTGGCGATCTTGAACTGGACCCGGCTGGGGTCGATGATGAACTTCGCGCTCTGGATCTCGGTGTCCAGGTCGTGGCAGTTCGTGCAGTTCTTGTAGGGCTGCGAGTGGCAGACCTGGCACTGGAGGTTCGACCCGGCTCCGTTCGCGTGCCGGTTGTGGTAGATGTTGTCGCCGCCGGCGGCGATCGTATGGCAATCCTCGCACCGGGGCATCGTTTTCACTTCGTAGCGATGGTTGTAATGGTCACCGTCGTGCTGGTTGTCGCCATGGATCTCTTCCCCGCTGTGACAGGCCATGCACTCCATGCCCTTGTCGAAATGCAGGTCGGCGTAATTGCCGGAGATCTGACCCTGGAAGTCCGTGCCGACCCGGCTGCCGTGGCAGGCGACGCACTGCTCGGTCATGTGGGGGGTCTTGCGGAACTTGTGCGAATAGGGCTTGCCCGCCACGTTGATGAACCCGCCGCCCACGCTGTTGGGCCGGCTGATGTGGCACTGCCCGCACGTCGTGTGACAGCTGGCGCACTTCTTGTCGAACTTGCCCATGAAGGCGGTGCCATCGATCGAGAAGCCGCAACGAGTCTCGATGGCCTGCAGTTCGCCCCAGAGGTTGGTGTGCAGACTGTTCTTCGTGGCCTGGGCGATGTCGTCATGACACGCGTTGCAGACGCCCTGGGCCGAGGGGTCGCGGTTCATGCCCACGTGGGCTTCCGCCATGGTCTTGAATTCACCGTCGGCTGCGCCGAGATGGCAGCCCTGACACTTGTATTCGCCGTGCACGCTGTTGAGAAAATCGTCGCCGTTATCGCCGGTGATGATCACGAGTTCCCACGCTTCCAGCGCGGGTACCTCGCCGCCTCAGCCGTCGCCCTTGTCGCCGATGAGGACCTTCGATCCCGAGGTGCTGCCCAGGGCGGCCTTCAGCATCTCTTCGCTGCTGTGGCAACCCAGACAGGTCGTCTTGTCCTGCTCCGTGCCGCCATCGCCACCAGCGGGCGGCAGCACGATATCTTCGGACTTTTCGGTGCACCCGGCCAGGGCCAGAACGGCCACCAGTGGGACGAGGACCAGCAACACCAGTCGGTTCATGACATACTCCCGGTTTGGCCGGCGCCGTAATCGACGCCGACCGGTTCAAGGCCGCGGGCAAAGATGGGCACGTTGTTGCACACCACGTCCCCGGCCTGAAATTGTGTTTCGGTGATTTTTTCCCAGACGCCGATGTTCAAGGCGCAGTCCATGACCATACCGATGAAGCAGCGGGCGGTGATGAAAGGTTCGATGGGCCGAATCTGCCCCAGGCTCACGCGGCGGTCCAGTTCGGCCGCGAGGTTCTCGATGAAGGGCATGCGGATCTCGCGGAACAGCAGCGTCGCCATCTCACCGCTTTCGAGACTGTTGTGGAACATCATGGCCATGAGCTGGGGATCGTGGGACGCGAGGTCGAGGACGGCCGTGGCCATCTCGCTCAGGACGGACTCGATGGGGCCTTCATTGGTCAGGGCGGCCACTCGCCGGGGAATGTCGTGTTCGGCGGCCTTGGCCCGGATGACTTCTTCGTACAGGTGGGCCTTGCCCTTGAAGTGGCGGTAGATGGCCGCTTCGGTGATCCCGCAGTCCTTGGCGATGGCCCGGATGGCGGTCCCGTCGTAGCCGAAACGGCAGAAGAGGGTCGTGGCCGCCTCGAGGATCTGCTCGCGCCGGTTGAAGCGGGTCGCCGCTGGGCTCATCGCGCCGACCGCCCGTTCGGGACGTTTCTCAGCCGTCGCTGCGGTTCACCCGTGGAGCAGAGATGGTAATTGGACACGGCCTGTTCTCCCGAAGAGAGAAGTAAACGTTTATTGACCTCGAAAACGATACGCCAGGTATCGGCGAAGTCCAATAATAAATTAACAGATTTGCATAAATTAATAACATATTAAATCGATGGGAGTTGTCGCCGTTTTCTCTGATTTTTTGCAGCCGATTGGCTCTCGGCAAAATTAACTGTCATTAAGGCAAAGTTTTACGCGGCATGTGCCAGCGGGTCGCCGGCGGCATCGCTCCGGCACCACGAAACTCGCGCTGGTGTCGGGAGGAACCGATTGGACGGGTTTTTTGGCGGAGCGGCCGGCGCGTGCCCCGCCGGGAAAGGAGGGCGGCGCACCGGGCCCCTGACAGCCGGCCGAACCTGGCCGGTGCCTGGCGCGGGGTGCGGCGGCGCTGCGGACCGGAGGCATACCGATATTGGCATTTTTTGCTGATCTAAGAGTCGAAAAAGCAAAGTTGGTGATCATCCTGCGCGAAAGACAGCATACCTCTTAAATACCAGTGCACAATTTAAAAATGAGGATTGGGTGTAAAAAAGTAGCCCTACAATACATTTTTTTGTGTAAAAAATATCCCCTTATGCTATAATCCATGCCACAAGGTTGAGTTCGTTCGCCGGGGACAGCCCCACAAATCACACCCACTCCACCCACCAGAGGAGCGACAACATGAAGAAGATGGTTCTCGTCTTGACACTGGCGGTCTTCGCCCTGTGCGGGTCGTCTTTCGCCCAAGACCCCAACTATTTCAACAACATTGGTATCTATCTCGATGAGAGTGCGGATGCCTTCTGCGCCGAGACCCTGGCACCTGGAAACTACCCCGCCTATCTGGTCCTCACCAAGGTTGACCCCGGATTCGTGACCGGTTTCGAGTGCAAGATCACCCTCGAAGGCAGCGGCTTCATGGTCGGTTTCGCCGCCCGCGGCAACCACATCGACGCGGCCACCAAGCCTGGTGAGCACATTGTCGGTATCGCCGACCCGGGTCTGCCCGTTGTCGACGGCAAGTGTGTCGTCGCCGACATGACGGTCATCATTGCCGACGCCAACCCGACTGCCCTGTTCATCGATGGTGTCTTCTTCAGCTCGCTGTCCGGTCAGGTTCCCGCGATCCTGTCCAACGGTGAACTGATCGAAGCCCATCCTTCGCTGGGCACGAGCTCCGATCCCGTGCTGATCCTCAACAGCCCCTGCGAAGCGGTTGCCGTTGAAGACGCCGCCTGGGGTTCCGTGAAGAGCCTGTACCGGTAAGCCGGTATCGGATCCGCTTGAGGCGGATTCTACTCGCCCCAAAAAAACGGCCGCCGCTTACCGGTGGCCGTTTTTTTTGTGGTCAGGTTGCGATGATGTCAGTCGTCGTCCTCGGCCAGATTCGCCTCGAGCACCGGTCGCCGGTTCTCCTGCCACGCCCGCAACCCCTCCGCGGTTTCACGCGACGCCCAGCATTGCTGCTGGGATTCCCACTCGACCGACAGCATGGTCGTGAAGTCCAGGTCGGCGGCCTGCTGGACCGCGAGCTTGAGCAGGTGGACGGCGGGCTGCGGAATGAGCCGCAAGCGGTCGGTGAACCGGTCGAGTTCCTCCTCCCAGTCCTCGTCGCGGATCACGCGGTCGACCAGGCCGATGCGCAGGGCTTCATCGGCAGCGAGTGTCCGGCGCCCCCAGAGGAACTCCAGGGCGCGTCCCGGACCGATGAGCCGGGGCAGCGTGTGGGTCAGTCCCCAGCCCGGTATCAATCCGCCGGTCATGTCGAAGCTGGTGAAGCTGGCCTTGTCCGAAGCCAGGCGGATGTCGGCGGCCATGTAGAATCCGAGTCCGAGGTTGCGGATGTCCCCCCTGGTCGCGGCGACCACCGGTTTGGCGGTTTCGTTGATGAGCGTGACGATGTTCCGGGAGATCTCCTCGTCGGCGGCCAGCATCTCGAACCCCTTGTCCTGGGCGTGCGCCTGGGATAGTTCGTCGAGATTGTGATGGAACTCGAAGGCATGATCTCCGTCGGTGAACAGGATCACCCGCACCGCATTGTCTTCCTGGAGCCGGAGCAGGAGATCGACGCATTCGTCGCAGAGGTGTCCCATGTCCGGTGCGCCTGGTCCGATCAAACGGACGGTGGCGCAACCCTCGGCGATTTCACAGTCAAAATTCTGGTATTCCATGTCACGGCTCCGCGCAGGTGTTGTGTTGGCTGGTTCAGCCCAAAAATAGGTTATTTATCCACTTAGGCAACCCGGGGTTGTGGACACGGTTGCAGCCTTCGGCTAGAGTGGTCCGTACCGACCTCGACAGCGGAGGTCCCGTCGAATCCTCGTCGCGCAGTGGGAGGGCAAGAACGTGAAGGTGTTTCTCACCGGTGGTACGGGGCTGATCGGCAGCAGGGTCGCCAGCCTGTTGACGCAGCGGGGCGACCAGGTTGTCTGTTTGAGCCGGGATCCGGCCCGGGGCCGCGCACGGCTGCCGGCGGCCGTCGACGTCATCGGCGGGGACCCGAACCTGCCGGGTGACTGGCAGGATCGATTGGCCGACTGCGATGGTGTCATCAATCTGGCCGGCGATCCGGTGGCCGACGGCCTGTGGACGGCCGGCAAGAAGCGCAAGCTGCGCCGCTCCCGGTTGTCGGTAACCGGGAACGTGGTGCAGGCCCTCGAGGCGTGCGAGCGGCCCGTCGTCCTGGTCAACGCTTCGGCTGTGGGTTATTACGGTGACCGCGGTGACGAGGCCTTGGCGGAGACCAGCGAACCGGGCCAGGATTTTCTCG
Source organism: Candidatus Krumholzibacteriia bacterium (assembly GCA_942492615.1). GTDB lineage: Bacteria > Krumholzibacteriota > Krumholzibacteriia > LZORAL124-64-63 > LZORAL124-64-63 > CALOFL01. Next base: position 12,915 of record CALOFL010000006.1, on the reverse strand, counting down.
CCCGACTGGCGGTGGAGTGGGAACACACCGCCCTGAAGGCGGAGCGTGAGGGCGTCCGGGTGGTCCTTCTGCGCCTGGGTATCGTCCTGGCCGCCGAGGGCGGCGCCTTGGCCAAGATGCTGCCCCCCTTCAGGTTCGGGCTCGGTGGACCGATGGGCAACGGCCGGCAGTACCTGCCGTGGGTTCACCTCGAGGACGTGGCGCGGATCATCCTGTTCATCCTCGATCACGACCAGGTTCGCGGGCCGGTCAATGCGGTGGCGGCCGACCCGCCCCAGCAGAAAGAGTTCGCCCGTGCTCTGGGGCGGGCCCTCGGGAAAGCGGCGGTCATGCCTCTGCCCGCCTTCGTACTGCGGATGATGCTGGGAGAAAAAGCCGCCATCGTGCTGGCGAGCCAGCGCGCAGTGCCCAATGCCCTGAAAGCGGCGGGGTACCGGTTCAAATTCGCGGAGTTGGATGAGGCCCTGGCTGACCTGGTCTGAGTTTTTTCCGGCCTGGCGCCTGTACTCGAACCCCCGGTCACGTTTTCTGCGAGCCGTGTCGATCACATTTTGACCCGCCGCAACCGCACCCTATATTGGACCCCTGCCGGGCGGATCCCGGTCCCGTTCCGGCCCGCGCCGGCTGTTTCCCGGCTGCTTTCGTGTTGGGGGTTGATCATGTCCGAATCGAAGTTCGCCTCGGTACGCCGCGAAGCCGAGCAGAAGGGTGTCAGGTTCATCGACCTGAAGATGCTCGACTTGGCCGGGCGGCTGCACCACATCACCTTCCCCATCGAGCGCTTCACGGAAGCCGAGTGTCAGGGCGGCATCGGCTTCGACGGTTCCAGCTACGGTTTCCTCAAGGTGGAAAACAGCGACATGGTCCTGGTGCCGGACCTGGCAACCGCTGCCATCGATCCGTTCCGCAAACTGACGACGATGACCATGTTCGCCCAGGCGCATCTGACCGACAAGGCGCGCACACCCTTTGCCCAGGACAGCCGCGGCATCGCGCGCCGTGCCGAACAGGCCCTTGCCGCCAGCGGCGTGGCCGATTCGAGCCGCTGGGCGCCGGAGTACGAGTTCCACATCTTCGAGGACGCCCGTTTCTCCACCGCCGCCAACGAAAGCACCTTCGGGGTCCGCAGCGCGGAGACCTTCTTCCAGAATGCCTACCACGCCTGCAACCCGCACGACCGTTACGACGACTTCCGCGACGAGGTCTGCGCCCTGATGGCGGACTTCGGGATCCCGGTCCGCTACCACCACCACGAGGTCGGGGCCCAGGGCCAGCAGGAGATCGAGGGCTGGTTCGCCGATCTGCCGACGACCGGCGATCACGCCGTGCTGACGAAGTACATCCTGGCCAATCTCGCCGAACGCCACGGCCTGAAGGTGACCTTCATGCCCAAGCCCCTGTTCGACAACGCCGGCAGCGGCTGGCACCTGCACCAGTTCCTCACGCTCGGCGGCCGGAACGTCTTCAACGACGACGCAGGCTACGCCGGGCTGTCGGAGACCGCGCTGCACTACATCGGCGGCATCCTGACGCACGCCGACGCCCTGTGCGCCTTCACCAATCCCAGCACCAACAGCTTCAAGCGCCTGGTGCCCGGCTTCGAGGCGCCCACGGTGCGCACCTTCGGTCGCAGCAACCGCGGTGCGGCGATCCGCATTCCCAGCTACGTCACCGACCCCGAGCAGCGGCGCATCGAATACCGGCCGCCCGACCTGACGGCCAATCCCTACCTGTGCGGTGCGGCCATCCTGATGGCGGGGCTCGACGGTATCATCAACAGGATCGACCCCATTGCCGCCGGGTTCGCCCCGGAGGACGCGCCCTCGGACACCGGACGCCAGGAGGACTTCCTGCCGCGTTCCCTCGACGACGCCCTCGACGCCATGGAGAACAACCACCAGTTCCTGCTGCGGTCGGAGGTCTTTCCGGAACCGTTGATTCATCGCTGGCTGGAGATCAAACGCGGTGAGATCAGCGCCATCAACAGCCGACCGCACCCCTACGAGTTCACGATGTACTTCGACTTCTAGATCAGCGGAGGGCCGGACATGATCGAGTTGTCACTGCAGAGCGCAGCCCGCACCGACTTCGTCGACGCCACCGCGCCGGTGGCCGCAGCGGTCACATCCCTCGGTCTGGTGGACGGAGCGGTTCTGGTCTTCAATCCCCATACGACCGCCGCGGTGACCATCAACGAGGGCGCTGATCCGGACGTCGTGTCCGACATGTCGGCGGCTCTGGACCGGCTGGTCCCCTGGCGGGACGGCTACCGCCACGCCGAAGGCAACGCGGCGGCCCACATCAAGGCCAGCATGTTCGGTAGTTCCGTGATGGTCCTGGTGCGTGAAGGACGTCTGCAGCTGGGGACGTGGCAGAAGATCTGGTTCTGTGATTTCGACGGTCCCCGCCGGCGTCGGCTATGGGTCGGCAGGGTCGAGGGCGGTTCCTAGTCGGTCGGGACGATGGCGCGGATGTCCTTCAGGGTGCTCTTGGCCGTCAGGGCAAAGCGCCCCGCCTGCAGGGTCGTATCCTCGGCGCCGAAAGCCATTGGCGCCAGGCTGACCGTACCGCGGTAGCCGGCCCGGGCGGAGAGGCTGTCCAACGCGGGCGAGGCGAATCCGTAGGGCCAGGACAGCCAGGTCGGGCGGCGCCCGACGCCGCGCAGGATGTCCAGCCGGGCCGTCACCAGATCGGCCGCGACCGGGGCGTAGGGACCGGCCAGATCTACTTCCAGCTCCCCTGACAAGGAATATCCGGTCGTTCCGCGGAGCCGTTCCGACAGGACCTGCAGCCCACGGGTGCGTCGTTCCGCAGAGATCTGTGCGGGGTCGAGGAAGGCCGGGGTCATGCCGTCGGCGGACCTGACCTTGTAGTGCAGGTCGCGGGTGTGGGATTCGATCAGGACCAGACCCGAGTCGGACATTTCCTTCAACTGTTCCCAGGTGCAGACCTTCAGGCCGCTCCAGTCGGTGCCCACGTGGGCCGTGGGCACGAACAGGTGGGCCTTCATGCCGTATTCCCTCAACAGGGGGAAAGCATGTGCGTAGAAACTCTCGTCGGCGTCGTCCACCGTCAAAACGACGGCGCGTTCGGGCAACGGTTCGCCCCGCGCCAGGATGTCGGCGACCTCATCGAGCGTCAGGACGGCAGTGCCGGTTTCCTGGAAATAGCGCAGGTGTTTCGCGAATTCGCCGACCGGAGTGGTCCAGAACTCACGCGGTCCCAGAGCGGGCATGCCCAGGATGACCGAGCCGAGAACCTTCGTGAGGTAGCCGGGATCGAAGCCCGAGCGGAAGTAGTGGTAGCACAGGACCGGCACGCCGTCGGCGGGGTCGGCGAATCCCAGGGTCCCCAGTTCGGGCGGATCCAGATGGGAGTAGGTGCCCAGACCTGCCGCGGGATCTTCGTCATGACCGCAACCGGCGTTCAACACGGCCAGGGCCAACAGCAGCAGAGCCAGGGTGATCGCCGGGTGGCAGCAGGTGCGGGACATGATGCGGTCCATCTAGAACACGGCCCGGATGGACAGGCTGGCGAACGTCCGGCTGTAACCGCTGGCGGTCGCGAACGAGCTCTTCGAGTAGCCACCTTCGAGGGCGGCCAGCCAACCGTCGGTGAACCGCCAGCCGACACGGCCGGAGGCGCCGCCCACGGCGATCCCGTCGGCCGCGGCTTCTTTCTCGTAGCCGTAGCTTGCGTTCAGCGCGAAGGTCATCCGCGCGGTGCGGGTCTTGACCGTCGCGGCCAGACTCCCGTTGCGCACCCAGTCGGGGGACCAGTAGCCCCCGGGGTAGGACAAGGCGAAGTCCATGTAGTTGAAGACGGGGCCCAGGAGGATTTCCCAGCGACCCTCCCGGCGCCAGGTCAGGCGCGCCAGACCCTGCCGCTTTTCGTTGCCGTCGGAGTAGTCGGCAAAGCTGCCGGACAGACCCAGGGAGAGGCTGCGGGCAAAGCGCCAATCGGCCGAAACGTTGGCCTGCTTGTAACCGATGCGCCGGTTCAGGGCAATGAAGGTCTCGACGGGCATCGATGTCCCGCCGAAATCGAGGCGCAACCGGGGCTTGGCGATCCAGGTGAACCAGAAGTCCCCGCCCGCCCGGTCCCAGGACAGTTTATCGCTGCCGCCGAAAAGCGGGGCGTCACTGCGGAAGCGGTCGGCCCAGCCGTAGGCGTGCAGCGTCCAGTTGCGGGCCAGCGGGGCCACGAGCCCGACCGCCGGCCGGAGGTTGGTGATGTCGGCCTGCCCCGGCTGCCGGTACAGGGCCCACGACGGCAGGACCTGGAACAGCTTGTTGCCCAGGACCGTCACGGTGCCCGTGGCGGTGACCTTCGTGATGTCCAGGTCGTCCGAATCCCAGCTCTGATCGACCCGCAGCTCCAGATGGGGTGTGTAGCCGTCAAGAACCGTCAGCAGGAAGTTGCGGCTTTCGCGGCCCGGCGCCGTGTCGGCGGCGGCAGAGTCTTCCACGTCGCGCAGGACCGCGAAACCCTCGTGCAGGCGGTTGTTCCAGATCAGGCTGCGGCCCAGTCCGATCCGGGCGCCATGGTCGTCGGGATCCTCAGCGATAAGTTCACGATACAGGGAGATGGCCTGCTGCTGCCGGCCGCTCCAGCTGTAGGCCAGGGCCAGGCCCTTGCGCACGCTGCGGTTCTCCTGTTCCGGATGCCGGGCGAGGTAGCGGCGGAAATAGAAAATGGAGTTTTCGGCATCCTCGCGCCACAGCTTCTGGTAGGCGATCTCCTGGGCGACCGTCGGCACCAGGGTCGCGTCCTGGGCCAGGGCGTCCAGGTAATCGGCGACCGCTTCGTGGTGGCGGTCCTTGGCCGCGGCTTCCCTGGCGGCGGCGACCTTGGCCTGTGCGGCTTCCGCGTCGATGACCTTGTCGGTGCGATCGGTCGGATCCGGGACGGCGGGCAATGCCGCGGTGGCCGGAGGCAGGGCCGCCGGCACCGCGAGCAGGAGGGCGAACACCCAGGCCGCCATGTTACTGGTCCAGGTCATGCCACTACTCCCGGATAGGTTTCCAGAGCGTGTACTTGCGCTTCTGGTTGTTGACGGACAGTCCCACCGGAGCGGTGGTCACGGTGATGACGGCCATGAGGATCCAGTACACCAGCGGGTAGAAAACGGCCACGACGTAATACTTCAGCAGGACCTTGTCGTACGCCCGGTCCAGGATCACGCCGGTCAGGAGCTGCAGCAGGCAGACCGTGGCGATCACCATTCCCCAGAAGTTGGGGATCGGCGAAGCGCCGCGCGGCGGGTAGCCGACCGCGTAGCTGACCAGCCAGATGATCGTCAATACGACGTAGGTGTAGGCCCACAGGACCGACAGATTGGCTTCGAAGAGGACCGGCCAGAAACGCCGGTGTTTCCACTTGATCAGTTCCTTCCAGTGCCGCGTCATGACCTGGCTCAGGCCCAGGGCCCAGCGGCGACGCTGCAGCCACAGGCCGCGCAGCGACTGCGGTACGCGCATCCACATGACCGCCCGCGACTCGTAGCGGACGTCCCAGTGGCGCATCTGCAGCCGCCAGGTCAGGTCGATGTCCTCGGTGGCCATCTCGGGGCTGTAGAGGCCGACGTCGAAGAGGGCCGAACGTCGGAAGATACCGACCACGCCGCTCATGGTCATGATGCGGCCCCAGACCCGCTGGGCCCGGCGCATCAGGGAGATGATCGAGGCGAACTCGATGGACTGCAGCTTGGACAGGAAACTGCCGCGGTTGACGACACGCGGGTTGCCGGTGACCGCGGCGCAGCGCGGCGACCGGAAGTGGGGCACGAAGTACTTGAGCACGTCGGGGATGGGGATCGCGTCGGCGTCCATGACCAGCAGCAGTTCGCCGCGGGTCAGCGGGATGGCGTCGTTCAGTGCCATGGCCTTGCCCTCATTGATCTTCTTGCGGATCAGCCGGAACCGCGGATCGTCAAGAAAACGGGCGACGGCCGTTAGGGTGTCATCGGTGGAGCAGTCGTCGATCACCACGACCTCGAAGTTCGGGTAATCGACCGCCAGGACGCCCTCGAGCGTGGCGGCGATGTTTTTTTCCTCGTTGAAGGCCGGAATCACGAACGAGACCATGGGTTGCGCGTCGGTAGCGGCGTCGTAGTCGTAGAAATCCGTCTTGCCAGTCTCCTTCTGCCGGAAGAAGAGCACGGCGGTGAAGATCCACATGGCGCTGGTCGCCAGGGGGTACCAGGCGAAGTAGATCAGCATCGCCAGGTAGAACCGTGACGCCTCGATGTCGACCAGGAGCTGATAGAGATCCATCAGTCGCTGCTCCCTTCGGCCACCGAGTAGACCTTGTTGCCCTGCGCGTCGACCGCGATGACCACCAGCCGGGCCGCCTGCAAGGTGGCGATGGGCGGCGCCAAAATGGGTCGCTGCAGGTTGTCCATCTCGAAGGGCTCCGGCGGGGCGGGCATGAGGTTCGACCGCTTGCCCCGGGAGGCGATCCGCTTGTTGTGGGCGATCCACCACAGGGTGATCGCCAGGACCAGGAGCGTGAAGGCCGACAGCATGACCAGGGATTCCAGGCTGTGGCGGCTGATCTGCCGCTGCACGACCAGATGCCAGTAATACCCGAACAGGCACCACAACAGGATGGAAATGAAGAAATGCAGGAAACTCCGCATGCGTGCTCTCGTTCCTCGGTTGTCGGGCTTCACCGGCGAAACCCCGTGATCCGCACGGGTTGACCCGGCCGATCCGGCCGCTTACAATTCCCCGGTGATCAGCCTGCCTCGATAGCGGTAACCCGCTACCATGTTTATGAATCGGCCTGATTCGAGCCAATTGAACCAAAAATTGCGTCGTCCGGGGCCAATGCACAGGAGTCGAAGTTGAAAGCCAGAGACATCCGCGCCCGTTTTCTCGATTTCTTCGCCCAGCGGCAGCATGAGGTCGTACCCTCTTCCACCCTCGTGCCCAGGGACGACCCTACCCTGCTGTTCACCAACGCGGGCATGAACCAGTTCAAGGGGGTCTTCCTGGGGCTGGAGCACCGCGATTACCAGCGCGCGACGTCGGTGCAGAAGTGCATGCGGGTCTCGGGAAAACATAACGATCTGGAGGAGGTCGGCAAGGACGCCCGCCACCACACCTTCTTCGAGATGCTCGGCAACTGGTCCTTCGGCGACTACTACAAGCAGGAGTCCATCCGTTGGGGCTGGGAGTTCCTGACCAAGGAGATGGGGCTGGACGTCGCGCGCCTATGGGTGTCGGTCTACAAGGATGACGACGAGTCCTTCGGCATCTGGGAAAACGACATCGGCCTGCCCGCGGACCGGATCGTGCGGCTGGGCGACATCGAAAACGGGGACGAGGAGAATTTCTGGTCGATGGCCGACACCGGCCCCTGCGGCCCCTGCACGGAGATCCACTACGACCAGGGCGCGGCCGTGGCGTGCGCCCATCCCGACGGCTGCGCTGTCGGCGTCTGCGACTGCGATCGCTGGCTGGAGCTGTGGAACCACGTCTTCATGGAGTTCGACCGCCAGGAGGACGGGTCCCTGAACCCGCTGCCGATGAAGAGTGTGGACACCGGTCTGGGATTCGAACGCCTGGTGGCGGTTCTGCAGGGCAAGCAGAGCAACTACGAAACGGATCTCTTCGTGCCCCTGATCGACAGGATGGCCGAGCTGTGCGGGCGCCGGCCCGAGGGGGAGGACCGGATCAGCATGCAGGTCATCGCCGACCATGCGCGGGCCGTGGCCTTCACCATCACCGACGGCGCCATGCCCGCCAACGAGGGTCGGGGCTACGTGGTGCGCCGCATCCTGCGCCGGGCCGCCCGCCACGGGCATCTGCTGGGGCTCGACGAACCCTTCCTCTACAAGGTGGCCGAACTGGTCATCGCCGAGATGAGCGACGCCTTCCCGGAACTCGCCGAACGCCGTGAGCGTGTCCTCGCGGTCATCCGCAAGGAGGAGGAGCGATTCCTGCGCACCCTGGCCGCCGGCCTGCAGATCTACGGCGAGATCAAGGCGGACATGAAGAAGGCAGGTCGCACCGAACTGACGGGCGCCGAGGCCTTCAAGCTGCACGACACCTTCGGTTTCCCCGTCGATCTGACCGCCCTGGTGGCCGAGGAGGACGGCTTCACGGTCGACCTGGCCGGGTTCAATGTCTGCATGGAACAGCAGCGGGTCCAGAGCCGCCGGGAGAACCGGTTCATGGAGGGCATCGCCCCCTGGGAGCCGGTCGATCCGCAGCGGAAACTCGCGGGCTTCAAGTCCGCTTTCCGGGGTTATGACCTCCTCGAACTGGAGTCCCAGGTCGTGGCCGTACGCGCTGCGGGGAAATCGTCGACCGGCGATCCGCTGACCCACCTGCTGTTCGCCGAAACGCCGTTCTACGCCGAAGCCGGCGGCCAGGTGGGGGACACCGGGACCGTGACCGCGCCTGACGGAGCGGCCGCCCTCGCGGTGGTGGGGACCGTCACGGCGGAGGAGGGGCCCGCGAGCGTCGTGACCGGCGCTGCGGCCGACCTGCTGGCGCGCTTCCGCGCCGACGCTGCCGTCAAGGTCACCGTCGATCAGGAATTCCGGCTGGCGGTCATGCGCAACCACACGGCCACGCATCTGCTCCACGCGGCGCTGCGGCAGGTTCTCGGCAGTCATGTCGAGCAGGCCGGCAGCGTCGTCGATCCGGACCGCCTGCGGTTCGATTTTCGGCATGATCAGCCGGTGACGCGCGACGAGCTGGACCGCATCGAGAGTCTGGTCGGCGAAGCGATCCTGGCCAACCGTGCGGTGCTGCGTCGCGAGGACGTTCCCCTCGACGAGGCCAAGGAGTGGGGGGCCATGGCGCTCTTCGGCGAGAAATACGGCGACCGGGTGCGGGTCATCGAGATCCACGGCGAATTCCAGCACGGGACGGACCACCCGGAAGATGCCGGTCCGGTGTATTCGGTCGAACTGTGCGGCGGCACGCACTGTTTCCGCACCGGCGACGTGGGGCTGTTCCGGATCGTCAGTGAGAGCAGCGTGGCTGCGGGGGTGCGCCGCATCGAGGCGGTCACCGGCTCGCGGGCCCTGGAAATGGCCAGAAGCGAATCCGGGCAGCTGCGGGCGATCGGCTCGGTCCTCAAGCAGGGCGGCAGCCCGCTTGCCGACCAGGCGGCGGGCCTGCTGCGCGAACGGGACGATCTGCGCCGGGAACTGGCCAAGGCGCAGCAGGATACGGCCCGGGCGGCCCTCGCCGGAGACCTGAACGCGCCGGTCGACGTGGCGGGGTTGAAAGTCGTCAGCGCCCGCGTGGACGCCGAGGACAAATCGGCCTTCATGCAGCTGGGTGACCACGTACGCGACACCCTGGGCACCGGTGGTGTGGTGGTGCTGGCGGCCGCGCTGGGCGGCAAGCCGACGCTGCTGGTGACCCTGACCACGGATCTGGTGGAAAGCAAGCGGCTGCACGCCGGGAATCTGGTCAAGGAAATCGCCGCCGCCGCCGGCGGGCGCGGCGGTGGGCGTCCGAACATGGCCCAGGCGGGCATGCCGGACGACGCGTCGCTCGCGGTAGCGCTGCAGGCAGCCGGTGACATCATCGCCCGGCAGGCCGACGGCTGATCTCAGGGGCACCGGCTCCCGAAACCCACCGCCAGTGCGCCGACGTCGGACAGATTCAGGATGCCGTCGCGGTGCAGGTCCGCGCGGAACGCATAGGCACCGAAATAGTCGCCGGCGAAGATGGCGATGTCGCCCAGATCGACCGCCAGGTCCCCGTTCAGGTCGGGGCTGTTGACGTTCAGCGCCAGTCCCGGCGCCGAAGTCAGCGCCTCGCCGTTGACCAACACCTGCGTGAGCGCCAGGCTCCAGCCGCCGGCGCGCAGGGGGAGTGTCCAGCGCGTTTCACCCAGAATGTCGGTGTTGGCGTCGGGCGTCGTACCTCCGGGACAGAAGACCATGCCGCCGTCGGCCGCCTGCAGCCAGATATCCTCCCAGGGAAAATTGGCGATGGGAAACTCCTGCGTGTCCAGCAGCACCAGGGTGATGGTGGCGTCGACAACGGTGCCGTCGGCCAGGGCCGCCTGGTCCAGGCGCGCTCCGGTGCCGTCGGGGATCACGAGGACCGTCGGACTGTCCGGCCCCGTGTAGGCCAGATAAGCGTAGCTGGGGCTGAGGTCGGGGATCCCGTCGGTCTGTGCCAGGACGGCGCCGGCACCTGCCAGCAGCAGGATCGATGCGAGGGTCAGCATTCGCATGTGGTCTCCTTTGCGCTACCCAGTGCGTCTCATGCGGCCGCCGGTGTTTCAGGGACATTCGGCCCCGTAGGCGATGGCGAACAGCGCCAGGTCGGAGAGGTTCACCTGTCCGTCCCGTTGCAGGTCCGCCGGGAATCCCTGTGTCACGTAGTACTCCACCGTGAACAGCTGCAGGTCCGACAGATCCACCCTCAGGTCGCCGTTGATGTCCGGGCTGTTGAACACCAGGGGCACCCTTGGGTTCGGCGCCCAGACCGGGGCGCCGTTGGCCATGACCACCGTTTCGGTCGCGCTGTGGCCGCCGGCGCGCAGCGGCTCACTCCACCGCGTCGTGCCTTGGGAATCGGTGTTGGCGTCGGCGATGGTTCCGCGTGAACAGGCGATCAGGCCGCCGTCCGTACTCTCGAGCCACAGATCCTCCGCGGGGTACCCGACGATCAGATCGTAGTTGTTGTCGCGCAGGATGAGCGTCACCGTGGCGTCGGCCTGGCCGCCCCAGGGCGTCTGTGCCAGGACGAAAGCCGGACCCTCGCCGTCGGGCTGGACCATCAGGGTCAGCAATTCGGGTCCCGGGTAGGCAAAAAGGACCTCGGAGGTGTAATCCGGTCCGACACCGGCATACAGCGCCAGCGGCGCCAGCGCCGAAAACAGAAAAAGGCCCAGGCAAATCCGGGCCGTAACGTGAAGCTTCATGTCATCCCCCTTAGTATCCCGCAGGGCGGCCGTCCGGCCGCCCGACGGGATCTTACAGTCAAAAATCAGGGGTGATAGGTACCGTAAGCAGGGTAAGCATACCCCAAATGCCTCCCGGGATCAAGGTTCCCCTGGATGGACGCCTGCGGCGGCACGGGGGCCTACCGGAAGTGGATGAACTCCTCCGGATCCTTGCGGGCGATGTCAGGCACGGTGGCCCCTGCGGCGGGATGGCCGGTCACCAGCAGGAGGAATGGTTTTTCGTGCGCCGGGCGGTCAAGGATCCGGTTCAGGAAACCCATCGGGCTGGGCGTGTGGGTCAGGGAGGCCAAACCCGCGTTGTGCAGGGCGGCGATGAGGAAGCCGGCCGCCAGGCCCACCGATTCCTTGGTGTAGTAGTAGCGTATCTTGTCGCCCGCGGCGTCCAGACCGTGGCGCTGTTCGAAGATCACGATCAGCCAGGGGGCGACCTCCAGAAAGGGCTTCTGGTCGTCGGTGCCCAGCGGCGCCAGCGCTTCCAGCCACTCCTGGGTGGCGCGCTGTTCGTAGAAAAGCCGTTCCTCCTCCTCGGCCGCCAGGCGGATTTCCCGTTTGATGTCCGGATCGCCGACGACCTCGAAATGCCAGGGCTGCATGTTCGCTCCGCTGGGGGCCTGGCCGGCGGTCCGGAGGCAGTCGCTGATGATCTGACGGTCGACGGGACGGTCGGAGAAATCGCGGATGGTGCGGCGGCCGGCCATCCGGGTCATGAAGTCGGCGGCGCGCGCGGCCATCTGTTCTGCGGTCAGTCGGGGCAGGCCGTCGAAAGGCCGGTGGGTGGGAGTCGGCATGGTATTCCCTGCAACCTGAGGTGCCGGACCGGACGCGGCCCGGCTGGTGAATGCTGGCGTCGTGCCTCCATCCTATACGGATCGAGCGCCGCTGGCCAGTGTGCGCTGACGGGATCGCCATGGTGGATTTGATGAGGTCGTACCCTTATGCTCAGGTGATGAAGCTCAAGAACTCGGTCGAGTACGTTCTCTTCAGATTCGGGCTGGGGATCCTGCGGCTGGGACCCTACCGGTGGTCGTGCGCCATGCTGCGGTGGTTCGCCCGTACCGTGGGGATGCGCTGGGGGCTGCGTCGCCGGACGGTGGTGCGGCAGATGCAAACGGTCTATCCCGCCAGAAGCGCCGCGGCGATTGCCGAGCTTGCCGGGCGCGTGTACGATCATCTGGGCCTGACCCTCGCCGAGGCTTTGCTGGCGGATCCGGATAAGTTGCACGCCTCGGTGGCGGTCAAGCCGGATTGGGAAATCCTGGATCGCGCGCGGGGCCGCGGAGTCGGCGTCATTGTCGCGACCGCCCACCTGGGCAATTTCGAACTGGGGGGCAGGGTGCTCGCCCGGCGTTATCCCCTGCTTGATGTGGTCAAACCCCTGCGCAATCTTCAGGTGGACCGCTTCCTCCAGGAGCAGCGGGCCAGGTTCGGCATCCGGACAGTCGTGGTCGACCGGTCCGGACGCGGCATGATCGAACATCTGCGGAACAACGGTGTGGTCAGCCTGCTGATGGACCAGGATGCCGGCAAGACCGGGATGCGCCTGCCCTTTCTGGGGCGGCCGGCCTCGACCTGGACCGGAGCCGCCCGGGTTTCCATCCGGACCGGATGCCCGGTGGTACCGGCGTGCATCCTGCGGCGACCTGACGGCAGCCATGTCCTGCAGCTGGCGCCGGCCCTCGAACCCGGCGGACTGACCGGGACCGAGCAGGATGTCGCCGAGTTTACCCTGCGGATCTCACAGGCGGTGGAGGACTTCATCCTCGACCAGCCCGAACAGTGGTTCTGGGTCCACCGGCGCTGGAAGGGCGCCGGCGAAGCGCGGATCATCCGGGATCTGGCTGCCGATTCCGGCTCCGGATCCTGAAGATGGCCGTCCGGCTCGCAATACCGAAAGGTCGTTAGGCATGCACCGGTCACCGCGACAATCGTCCCTGAAACTGTGCCGGCAAGCGGCGACCCTGGTGGCGCTGC